>JANOSH010000078.1:0-5309 GCA_031415695.1 Actinomycetes bacterium | reverse complement strand
ACGAGGAAGTTGATGTTGTTGGCGATGAAAAGGATAGCGTTCGCGAAGATCTCACCGATCCCCGAGGCTGCGTTGACGTCGCGGACGAAGTTCAGGATCTGGTTCTGTAGGACAGTGAACGCGCTGGCAATCGTCGGCGTGATCTTGGCGAACTCGCCAGCAAGTGCGGGCGCTGCGTCAGCCATCGCCTTGAACAGTGCGTCCGCCGTGATCTTGCCTTCCTTTGCAAGGTCCTTCAGCGCGCCTCGTGGCACGCCGAGGGAGTCGGCAAGCGCCTGCATCACTCGCGGCATCGTCTCATTGACGGACACGAACTCGTCGCCTGACAGCTTCCCGGTGGCCAGGGCCTGACCGAGCTGGTAGATACCCGATGCAGCAGCCGCGCCTGACGTGCCCGAGATCGCCATCGCTTGGTTGATCTGCTTGGTGAACGCTAGGACGTCGTTGTAGGACTTGCCTGTTCCTGCGACAGCCTGCGAGACACGGTTGAACATGTCGGCATTGGCCTCTAGCGAGGACCGCGTGTCGTTTGAGATTTGGAACAGCTGGTCATAGACGGCATTTAGCTGGCCAGTCGAGGTCGTGACGAGGCGCAGCCTGTTGTCTATGGTCGTTGTGACGTCGAGCAGGCGCGAGAACTCGCGCACTGCTAGGCCGATACCGATACCAGCGAAGATACCTGACAGCGTGCCCAGACCACCGGCGAGGCGCGACATGCGCGTCTCGGTCATCTGTGCCTTCTTCGAGAGACCGTCGAGAGCAACCTCGCCCTTACGAGCGCCGGTTACCATCTCCCGGGAGTCGACTCCCACTCGAAGTGTGCTGCTTTGCTCCGCCACCGGACCCTCGCCTTTTTCCCGTCTCTGTCATCCACGCGTAGTCGCAGACCTTGACGTAGTGCACGAGGCTGACTCGGTCGTCGAGATCGTCAAAACCGAGGAGTCGCGCGTAGGCTTCTATCTCGGAAAAAGCGATGCCAGACGGCGCCCCATTGGGTCCGATCATACGCGAAGAATGCAACCTTTTGAAAGCGGTCAAATAAGGTAGTGCGTGACTTGTCGGGTGAGGACGAGTCGCGAGAGCAGGCGGTAGCTTACCCTCGCGCTTCGCTACCTTTTCGAGGAACTCGAGGCGGTCACCGAAGGCGACCTCCCAGGTCACGCACTCGGTCAGTTTTTTTCTGTGGCCTCCGTGGCTTGCGCCTTGAAGTTCTCGATCTTCTTCGCTTCTGCGACGATGCGAGTCAGGACCCACTCGAACTCGAGCAGGACTTTCTCGGCGGCTTCTGCCGAGTACTTCAGTTCCTTCTCGTCAAGGAACACGCCCTTCCAGTCAAGGACGATGTGCGCGGCCATGCACTTGGTCAGGATGACCGTCTGCTCCTCCTCAGGAATGGCGCGGCCCAGATCGTTGTAGGGCTTGGTCATCTTGCGGAAGGCCTCGGTGAAACCGGGGTTGTCAAACGACGCAATCTTGAACTCAGCGCCGCCACCGAACTCGATCCAGACGCCGGCTGCTTTGGCGGTTGGGTCGGTGCGGAAATCTTTCAAGTCGAACTTCATGTCTTTCACTCCTTAGTCGGGTTCAGGTGGGGCTGGAGGACCCGACTCCCCCAGCCCCGGTTCTGCGCGCAGAATGTCGGGTTAGGCTACCAGCCGGCTGATCTGGTACTGATAAGTACCGGCTGTGTTGATGATACCCTCGAACTTCGCAGTCGCGAAGATATCTTGGTCGTTGCCACCCGCGACGATTTCCATAGAGGTGTACTTCGCGCGGGGGATTGTGACGATGTAGGAGTTGCCTGCTGCATCGCGTGCCAGGAAGGACAGCGAGAACGCCGTTGCAGCCCGGAACTTGTCGAACAGGGAGGAGTTCTCGAAGTAGAGCTCGATGTCTCCTTCCAGCATGAGGCGACCGGCTTCAACTCCGATGAACCCCAAGGTGCCGACAGCCTCCTGACCACGCAGTGCGTTGTCGAGGCTGATCTTCAGCGAGTTGAAGTAGTAGGTCGAGCCGCCTGGGTCACGGTCGAACACGATGGACGCGATATTGTCCACAGCGTTCAGAACGGTGTTGGTGTTCGCGGCAGGAAGTGTCGCGCCCGCATACTGGGTCTCAGTCATCGTCGCATCTTTGGCGAGGATGCCAAACATGGTTTTGAGGATCGAGCCGGTCTCGAGTTCGAGTTCCCACTTCGAGATACGCGCGCCCGAGAAGTTCCACAGCTCAGGCACGGCCAGATCAGTGAAGGCCTTCTGGATTGTGAAGGACCGCTTGGTCGTGCCGTTGCGGACGAAGTTCATCGGGGTGATGGTGATTGAGTCACCAGCAGCGTCCGATGCGACGTCAGTCAGCGGGGCCATCGTGATCGCGCCGGCAGCAATAGTCAGGATCTCAGCGAAGAACGTGCCCGCAGGAGCGAACCCGGAAACGCGGATGAACTGGCCAACCACCCAGCCGTTGCCGGCAAGCAGGTTGAGCGAGTCAGTCAGGGACCAGGTGTTGGGTGTGCCCGGCGTCTTGACGATTGCGATGGTGGTTGCAGCAACGCGCGGCGTGCCCGTGGTGACCCAGGTCGAGTAGAGCGCGGCTTGGATGAAGTCATCGTAGGTCCCATAGGACCACTCGCCCGAGATGTCACCGCCCGCGGACGACGACACCTGGATGGTGTCGGGCGTCATACGGTCAGCACGGATCTCTTCCGAGGTGATGAAGTCAGCATTGTAGTTGATGCTCTCGCTCGTGAAGCGAACGGCGGCGAGGGCGGGCGTTGCAGGTGTGACACCCCAAGTCACTTCAGGGACTTGGCGGATGGCAACCCGGTTGGATGTGCCGAAATCAGGCATGGGAAGTCTCCTTTTCCATTAGAAGAAGTCGTCGTACCGGAATGGCGCGACCACGTTAACTTGGTACCACTTGCCGTCTGTGCCAACCTGGCGAGCATACGGTGGTACCTCGAACCGTAGCCCAGTAGTTGCATCCGTCCACGAGCGGAAGATGCTCATTGCCATCTCAGCGCGTTGAAGGGCTCGGCCCTCACCTTCGCCTGACAGCACGAAGATCTGCACGGTCACCTGACCGAGGTTGCGCAGGATGTTGTTCCCCGGATCACCCATTGACGCCCAGTTGGCGTCGGCGTCCGTGATCGCAAGTCGAACCCAAGGACCGTCGTCGGGCGGCGTGAACTTGACCTGCGGATACTGGACGGGTGTGTCAACGTGGGTCCAGAGCGTCTCGAACCGCAGCCGGATCGCGGAGTGAACAGCAGCCAAAGTCATCGACTGATACTCCCACCGTAGAACGCAGCCACCGCGTTCAGGTTGATGTCCACCATACCTTGCGCAGCCTGCTTAGAATGCCCGTTCTCGAGCGGCAGGATGTAGGGCAAGTTGTTGGTGAACCATGCGACGTCACCGATCTTCGCGCCCGAGAACGTCGACCGCATCCGCCCGATGGCAGCAGCGCCTGACTTGTCAGTCGCGGAATCGTCGCGGGCGCCCGAAGGCGAACCAATCGACGGGAACCAGTTGCCTCGCGCGCGACCGGTGTCGACCGGCGTGCCGAGGACGATGCGCGTGTCCAGGTCGAACACTATCTTCTTGAAGATGAGCGTCGCTTGCTCCTTCGTGACCGTCCCGAACTTCTTCAGGTCGATAGCGAACTCCCGCGCTGAAAGACCCCTAGGCATTCTGCACCGCCATCTTGTAGATGACAGCCTCGCCCGAAGGCCCGACCGTGTTGATTGCCAGGATCCGGTAATCCTTGCCACGCAGGACAATGGTCGCGTCCACCGCAGGTGTCACCGTCGCAGCAGCGAAGCTCGCAGCCTCGACCAGGAACATGCCCGACGCCTTCGCCGTGACGTCCTCCGAGAACACTCGCTCCTTCATAGGAAGGTCGAGCATCTGGATGGGAAGGTCGGTGGGCGCGCCCGTCGTGGTCAGGCCCGTCGCGTTGTCATATACCGCAGCCCCGAAGGTGCGGTAGACAGCTGGCTGACCGAACTGAGCGATCAGCGGAGCTGCTGTGTCGTCACGAAGGCCAGAATAGAAGGTCATGCGCGCCCCAGCTTGTTCTGATTGGTGAGTGGGCGCAGCACCTGGTAGACGTGCGACGGGATCGCAGCGCCTAGGAGCCGCTTGCTCGTGTCATAGCCGACCTCGATCACGTCCACTTTCGTCTTGTTGATGGCCGAGGAGTCGTTGGTGACTATCCCCTCCATGTCGATTGTTCCAAGGCGATACAGGTCCGCGACGATGGCCGTCGCTTCAGCGATCTGCCAGGGGATGCTCGTGGGCGGGATCAGGAAACCTTCGACCTCAGCAAACTGGCGTGGCCACTTCAGGCGCTGCTCGCCCGTCGCCTGGTCACCAATGAAGTTGAAGGTCCGGTCGACCCAGCCCGTCGCCTTGCGGATGTAGACCTCGCGGGCTGCGTCAAGCACGACTGCTGCCCAAGCCGTGTTGCCGCGGTCCGCGTGATACGCGTCCACGTTGGCGAGAGTGTCGTAGGCGTCGGTTCCAACAACCAGGGGCATGAGCAGGTCTCCTTTGCCAGCATAATAGGTCCGCAGACGCGCGGGTTCAATCGTTGATTCTCGCAGCCTATAACTCGGTTATAGGCAATCTGAGGTCTATGCTCGCCACTTACCGTTGTAGAAGGTGATGATCGCGCGCTTGCCGTTCTCGTAGGTGATGATCAGCGAATGAGACCAGCTGCTCGGGCCCTTGTTGTACTCGATGCGCAGCGACCCAAAGGTGCCCGCGACGTATAGGCCGTCCACGATAGCAGCCGAGTGAGTGTGCCCAGTGTTCGCCTTGCGGCCGATGCGCGACAGCCCTAGGGGCGCACCGCGCGCACCGTTGGGACCAAGGTGACCGTGCATCCCGCACTCGATACCGCCTGAGCCGTCGTCACATAGCACGAAGGAGTCGTCGGGACCAAGGAACAAGACGTCTCGAGACACCCCCTCAGCTCGCAGCGCTTCCCGGACGCTGTGGAAGGTATCGTCGAGGATCGCGCGACACTTGCGCAACTCGCACTCGAGGAAGAACTCGATGTTGCGCGGATCCTTGCGGTAGTCAGCCTCGCGCAGCCAGCGCTCTAAGGCGTTGTCGTGGTTCGAGTCGACGACCACCGACGTGCACCATTCGCGACCGATGCGCTTCTCGATCAGCTCCGCCGTTCGCTTGAACTCGCCGCGGACGTCGTCCTGCCCGGTCTTGAGCAGCTTCAACTGCATGTGGTGATTCTTGATCTCGTGGTGGTTGCGCGCCCGGAAATCGACCACGTCGTGGAGGAACTGATAC
>JANOSH010000077.1:0-5898 GCA_031415695.1 Actinomycetes bacterium | reverse complement strand
GGAGCAGACGAAGCTGTCGAAGTCGGATGAAGCTTCGTCGATGCAGCAGCGAGCGGAGATGCAGCAGCGACCTTATATGGAACTCGTCGGCTCCCTCCTCTATGCCTCGATCTCCACGCGACCCGATATTGCCCATGCCGTCGCGATGCTGTGCCGCTCCATGCAGAATCCCGGTCCTGCGCACTGGCGCGCTGCCAAACACGTGCTCCGATACCTGAAGTCGACTCCCACCAAAGGACTGCTGTTTTCACCTAAGGGTCAGGAAACACACCAGCAGCATGCTCCGAGTGAGTACAGAGTCGATAGGGATGCTTGCTCAAACCCTGGCCCAAGCCCGGCCTCTCGCAGCCACTTTGGAGCAAAAACCCAGATAAACCCGGATAATCCGGATCACAACTCGGATTCCGAACGGAATGAGACGTCTTTGTTCCACGGAGCCGCGCAGTCAAAATTCAAATCGTCGGTTACTGCGAGCGTGGAGTGCTACTGCGACGCTGACTGGGCTGGTGATGTGGATGATCGTCGCAGCACATCAGGCTGCATTGTGTTGCTGCATGGCTGTGCGATCTCGTGGCTGTCGAAGAAGCAGGCGACGGTTGCGCTGTCGACTGCAGAGGCGGAGTACATGGCGATGTCATCGGCGCTGCAGGAGACCAAGTGGCTGATGCAGCTGCTGGAGGAGATCGGAGTCGTCGCTGCAAAACCTGTTCCCATGTTTTCAGATAACCAAGCTGCCATCAGTATCTCCTCTGCCTCTGCCGTCCCGCATGCGCGTACCAAGCATATCGATCTTCGTCACCACTACGTGCGCGAATCCGTGCGCAGCGGCGAGATCCAAATTCGATGGCTGGCAGGATCGGAGCAGTTGGCGGATGTCTTCACGAAGGGACTGAACAGACAACAATACAAGAAGCTCACAGACAGAATCATGACCACAAGTCAGTAAACAGAAAGCAAAGGCAAATTCGCGATTCTCAACTCCCGATCCAACGGGATAGGAGGAGTGTTGGAATCATCCCGTAGAATCGGTCGGCTTGCAGTCAGAATATTCTCTGACTGTGCAAGTGCGTGAATAGCGCATGCCTTGACCGACCTGAGGCGCGCGCTGCTTTCAGCTTTGGGCTTTGTTCTGCTTGTTCACTATTCCAAGAAGAGCCAACAGCCGATTTCATCCCAACCCAGCAAACGCACACATAGAGAGAAGAGCGAGTAAGCATTGCATCCTGCACTGCTTGACTGTGTGACTGTGTTGTGTTGTGTGTGACTGTCTGACCTTTTCCATCAGGTTATGAGCCTAAGCGCCATGTCGAACGCCAATTCGAACGGAGGAGAATTATCCAGCGGAGGAGTGAATGGAGGAGGAAGCTTCTATCACTTACGGTTCAGTGGCCAGGCCGCTGCGTTCCCGCTGTGGAAGTTGAAAGTCGTGGCCCACATGGGCGCACAGGGACTGTATGAAGTAGTGGAGTTTCCTCTCGCTGCCACGGACAAGGAGACGCGCAGGCTACTCAGCATGCGCACTGGAGAGGAACTCGTCGATAGTGACAGCAGCGATGAAGAAGTCGATGAGGAGGAAGCGAAGGCTGCCAGCGATGCCAAGGTTGCCGCCTCGCCCTCTGCCGAAGATGCCAAGATTGAAGCCGCGCCCAAGAGCGCAGGCTCGAAGAAGAAGAAGAAGCTGACGAAGCAGCAGGCTGCAGCGCAGAAGAAGGAGCAGGCAGAGTTGATGGCCCGAGTGGCCAAGTCGAAACGTGCTCACTCGTTTCTCATCAACTGCCTGTCTGATGCTCAGACCCAGCTGATGATCAACGTCACCATGGGCGACGCTCACGGAGTGTGGAAGATCCTCCTGGCACAGTACGAAAGAAAGAGCACAGCGAGTAAGCATCTGACGCGAACCAAGCTGATGCACTCGAAGATGGAGCGAAATGAGAAGTTCGATGTTTTCCTGGCGCGAGTGCAAGAAGTCTCGCTGCGTCTCGCTCAGATGGGATCGCCCGTCACCGAAGAAGATATGATCTACGTCGTGCTCGAAGGACTGACTCCGATGTACGCCACACTCGTCGAGACCATGCGCATGAGTTCCGACCTGACGCTGGATGAAGTCACTGAACGATGCCGCGACTTCCAAGAACGTCGCGCCAATGCGAAGGAAGAAGCTGCTCATTTCGCGGGAAGAACCGGATCCGAGCAGCAGCAGGAGCACTGGTCGACGATGCAGAGATCTAGACAGCTTGGTCGAGGTGGAGGACAACCGCGCAATGCTTTCCAGCAGCAGCCTCGAAGTGGAGGCGGAAATTCTGCTGCGGAGCAATCGCAAATGCGCGGCTGCCACTTGTGCTCGAAGACTACTCACTTGATGTTTGATTGTCCTTCGATTCCTTCTTCAGCTCTGAAGTGCACCCGATGCCGTCGTCTCGGACACACGGAATCCGATGCTAACTGCCGTTCATCCGGTGGATTCAGCCAGCGTGGTCCTCGCGGTGGATTCGGGCAGCAGAGAAGCGCAGCATCATCGCGTGGAAATGATCATCGTGAGTTCGCTGCTTCTGCTCAGCGACAGGAGCCCGTCGAGGAAGAAGAAGAATGGAGTGCGTTTGCCGAGCAAGTGCCGATGGACCTGTCGATGCAGGCAGAAACACCACAAGATCAGAAGCAGGTCGTCGAGCAACAAGCCATGGCCTCACTCGCGTCGAACTCGGCGTGGAAGAATGGCCCTCCGAAGCTGCGCGGTCTCGTCGTTGACACTGGCGCCACGGTTCACATGTCATGCGACCGTGCTATCATGACTCGCCTGAAGTCGGTCGCACCGGTCACCATCCGCGTCGCTAACAACCAGACTGTCACGCTGAGAGAGGGAGGTGATGTGAGACTACGAGGCGAAGGGAAGAATACGGTGCTGCTGAAGGACGTCGTCTATGATTCGTCTCTTGCTGCTTCTCTGCTGAGTGTGGTGAAGCTCGTCGATAGCGGCTGTGAAGTGACCTTCAAGAAGTCATTCGCAGAAGTCACCCGAGGCGAATTGACCAGCAAGCGCATCGTCGCGAAGATTCCACGTCAAGGCAACTTGTATGTGTGGCCACACGATGCGAGCAGGAGCGAACAAAAATTGCCGAGCCTGAACACACCAGAAGAAGCATTCAACGTTGTCAGTGTCCCTGCCGTCGTCGTTGATCCAGCTGCTGTACCCGCTGCTGTGCCGGCGATCGTGCATGCAGGACTCGGTCAGTATGTCGCTCAACGCGCACCACCCTTCCAGCAGGCTGATGCTGCAGCTGCAGCCGCACCGCGTCCACCGCGTGCTGCTGTTGCTGCTGTGCCTGCTGTCGTACCTGCTGTGTTGCCTGCGCAGGCTGTTCCCGTCGATCATGCATCCATGACCGCCATCAAACCTTTCCATCTGCTTCACCAGCGAATGTTTCACATCGGGCGAGCTGCACTCAAGGCGATGGTCAAGAATGGCGCAGTGACTGGATTGGACTCGTTGAAGCTGCGTGCAGACGGGAAGGATATGAACCAGGCGCTGGAGTGCGAGCACTGCGAATACGGGAAGGGCCATCGCTCTGCATTCAAGAACAAAATCGACGAAGGTTATCACGCTCGAGCAGTGATGGATCGCTGGCACGCTGACCTGCTGACCGTGACCACGAGTGACGAATCCGTACTCGAGTCGCTCGAAGGAGTCAAGTATGCATCCGTGGTGATCGATGAATATTCAGGCATGGTGTTCCTGCACACCATGAAGACCAAGGCTGAGACCACTGATGCACTCATCGCGTTACATAAACGCGCAGTGGTTCAGACCGGACGACCACTCAAGGAATTCCACTCGGATGGAGGCGGTGAGTATCGCTCGAGAAAGTTGCTGCAATACTTCGAGGACCACGGCGTCACCGTGACCAGCACCACTGCTGACACTCCTCAGCACAATGGACGCCCAGAGCGCTGGAACCGAACCGGTGGAGAACGATCGTCCTGCTCGATGCACCGTGCTGGACTGCCTGCCTCGATGTGGAGTCTCGCTCTCAAAGCCGCAGTCTATGTCTCCAATCGAAGCTGCAGCAAAGGTTCCGGCGATCCCACCAAGACGGCCATCGAACTATGGACTGGAGTCAAGCCGTCCATCAAGCATCTTCGTATCCTCGGCTGCGATGTATTCGTGAACGTCCCTGGATCCCAGCGTGGTAAGATGGACGCCAAGAAAGTCAAAGGAATTTTCGTCGGATATGAAGAGAGCAAGCGAGGTTATCTGTGCTTCGTCAATGGTCGAGTGGTGGTATCACGAGATTGCACCTTCCATGAGTTGCAGTTCACTGCTGCAGCCGCGTTGCAGGAGGAGCTCACTCGTGATGCTGAAGCTGCAGAGGAAAATCGTGTGGCACTGCAGGAGGAGAAATATGCGAATGATGCTGCCGGTCCTGCAGAGCCCAGTCGTCGTGCTGCTCGCATCGCTGCCCATCGATTGTACCAGCCCTGGAGTGTGGAGAGTGAAGAGGAACAGCTTCGACGAACGCTGCGAGCCAGTGCAGCTGAAGAGAAAATTCGTCAGGAACGTGTCGCTCAGGAGGAGCAGAATGCTAAGGTTCGTGCAGCGATGGAGGCCGCAGAACGTGCAGTCGATCAGGTTGAGGAGGAGCAGAAGGAAAATCAGGCCGAGCCAGTGGCCGTCGAGGAGGAGAAGAATCAAGAAGAGGAAATAGTCGAGGCGCAGGAGGAGCCAGTAGTAGCAGCGCCTATCAAGAAGAAATCAAGAAGCAAGAAGAAGAAAATTAGTACAGACCCGCCTTCGATCCCTGAGCCGCGTCGTGGTGTTCGCGAGAAGCCTGCGGTGGATTATTCATCGGCGTTCGTAGCTTCCGCTGCGCGTCCGAACCCTCCACCCATGCCTTTCATCATCGAACCCAAGACCTACGAAGAGGCCATCAGGTCGCCTCAACATCTTCAGTGGGATACCGCCATGAAGGAGGAGCTCCAGTCACTGCGTGATCATGACACCTGGGACATCGTGTCCATGTCGGATGCTGAAGAAGCCCATCGGCGTCCCATCGGATGTAAATGGGTCTTCAAGCTGAAGCTCAACAGCGACGGGTCAGTGGAGAGATACAAAGCGAGGTTAGTAGCCAAAGGGTTCACACAGAGAGAAGGCCTCGACTTCTTCGAGACCTTCGCCCCCGTGATGATGTACAAGTCCCTGCGTGTTCTGCTGTGCCTGGCTGCTGTGGAAGACATGGAGGTGGATCAGCTGGATGTGAAGACTGCTTTCCTCAACGGAGTGATGGACGCTGTCGTATTCATGAAGCTTCCACCCGGAGTCGACCCGAAGCTCGAAAGAGGAGGAGTGGTCGGACCAGCGTGCTGCAGACTCAAGAAAGGTCTCTACGGTACCAAGCAGGGATCCCACCTGTGGTATGAATCCATCAACCGCACACTGATCCGATTGAACTTTCGACCTTGCGTGTCTGACCCGTGTGTATATGTGAAGCAGTCTCGATCAGGCCTGCCCATGCGAGTCGGACTCTTCGTCGATGACCTCATTCCAACATTCTTCGAAGTCGACCGCGACGAATGGAACGAAGTGAAATCCGCGCTGTGCGAAGAATACGATATGAAGGACCTCGGAGCAGCGGAATGGGTGTTGGGCATGAAGATCACACGGAATCGTCATCGTCGCAGCATCGAATTGACCCAGGCGTCGTACATCGAGAAGCTGCTGCATCAGTTCTGCCTGGAAAATGCACAGCCTCGAGACACACCGGAGGAGCAGACGAAGCTGTCGAAGTCGGATGAAGCTTCGTCGATGCAGCAGCGAGCGGAGATGCAGCAGCGACCTTATATGGAACTCGTCGGCTCCCTCCTCTATGCCTCGATCTCCACGCGACCCGATATTGCCCATGCCGT
>JANOSH010000076.1:0-90009 GCA_031415695.1 Actinomycetes bacterium | reverse complement strand
GCCTTCTTGACCGGAGCAGCCTTCGCTGCCACTGCTTTCTTAGCGGGTGCAGCCTTCTTGACCGGAGCAGCCTTCGCTGCCACGGCTTTCTTAGCGGGTGCAGCCTTCTTGGCCGGTGCGGCCTTCTTAGCTGTTGCCATTTGTGTTCTCCTCGTTACCTTGGGTTGGGGGGTTACTTATTGAGCTCGGCCTTGAGGCCAGCAGCGGCAGTGAACTTCATCTTGTTGCGTGCTGGGACCTTCACGGTCTCGCCCGTCGCCGGATTGCGCGAGTCGCGTGCAGCTGAGACAGCGACGCTGAACGAACCGAAGCCCGGCCACGCCACTTTTTCTCCACCTTTCGTGGCGGAAACCAGGGTGCCGAAAACTGCCTCGACACTCTTTTCTGCGTCGGCCTTGGTAAGGCCAGCGCGTGAGGCAACTGCCTCTACAAATTCAGCTTTAGTCATTTCATTCTCCTTGTACTAAGCGAAGTCAAGGCACAATGTGAATCGGTTCGCGCAGCAAGGTCAAGCATTTCAATAGTTGCAAGTGGAACTATATTCGGAAACTTGAAACCTGACTATGTATCGCTCACTCTATGCGGATGGTTCCCAACTCAGCACGACCGCCCGCATCGCATCGCTGCGCAGGCATCGATGGCTGCAAGTCCGGATGGGTAATCGCCTCGCGAACCGGGCTCAGGGTCGCTTCAAACCTTGAGATACACGACCTCGACTACGACATCGTCGGTATCGATATGCCTATGGGAATTCCCGACTCGCCCGGACGCGAGGCCGACACGAGCGCAAGAGCTTTTCTTGGACCGAGGAGAAGTTCGATCTTCGACGTACCGGCGCGGCCGTTGCTCGAAGCGGCGACGTACGCCGATGCAAACGAACAATCGCGGCGACTCTTCAGTCGCGGCTTGTCGAAGCAGAGTTGGCACCTTGTCACCAAAATCATCGAGGTCGATCGACTCGCCCGACAAACCGACCGCCTCGTCGAGGTGCATCCAGAGTGCTCGTTCCGCACGATGGCCGACGTCGACCTTGCGTCGAAGAAATCGCCCGAAGGCATCGCTCAGAGACGCTCTCTGATTGACACCCATCTTGGCATCTCGGTACCAACACTCCACGGCGCGACGATCGACGATGTCCTCGATGCCTATGCCGCGCTGTGGAGTGCCGAACGCTTTGCCAGCGGGCGTCACACGACGTTCGGAGACAGTGCCCTCGACCGCAACGGCGTGCCCATGAGGATTGTTACGTGACGGCGCGAATACACGCCGCGTAGGTTGCCATCTCGTCGTCGACATACTTTTGACGCGGCCAGAAAAACCCACGCAAGCCGTCGCCGCGCCGCCGCGGAATCACATGTACATGAAGGTGCGCAACACTTTGGCTCACGGTGTTGTTCATAGCAACAAAGGTTCCGTCGGCGTTCAGCGCAACCTGTACTCGCCGGGCCATCTTTTGCACCTCGATGAAGAACGGGCCGACCTCATCTGCTTCAAGGTCGGCAATGGTCACTAGGTGCCGGCGGGGCACAACAAGCACGTGACCACGGAACACCGGCGAGCGGTCGAGAAACGCAAACGTCGTCTCGGACTCGCCAACGACGTGGCTCATCGTGTCACCAGCAGCTACGGAACAGAACAAGCACGACACAGCCCTGCAGTCTTGTCGCGGGCAAGACTGCAGGTATGTACCCAACCCGAATTGCTCCCCTTACATCGGCCGAGTGGTCAACAGAGGCAAACGAGCTCAAGGACAAGATGCTCGACGCCTCAAGCGGAGAGCCACTCAACATTTTCTCCACGCTGGCACGGCATCCAAAGTTGATGAAGCGTTGGATGGTGTTCGCGGCCCATGTCCTGTCGAAGAACACGTTGTCGCCACGAGATCGCGAGCTACTCATTCTACGCGTCGGATGGCGATGCCAGGCTCCGTACGAGTGGGGTCAGCATGTGATCATTGGCGAGGCGTGCGGCATTTCACGGCACGAGATCGAGGCTATCGCCGCAGGTCCGACCGACCCGACGTGGTCGGCCTTCGACGCTACCTTGCTGCGCGCCGCCGACGAACTCCACGACGACTCCCGGCTGTCAGACACAACATGGGCAGCGCTCGGCCAGCGCTACAGCGACGAGCAGATGATCGATGTCATATTTACTGTCGGCAACTATCACATCGTCTCGATGTTTCTGAACAGTGCCGGGGTACAACTCGACGACGGGGTCAGCGCCTGGCCTATGGCCTAGCTCAGCTCCGCAGCGAGCCTTCCGGTCGCAAGATATCGTCGGCGTGACCATCAGCAGCGCCATCTTGGGTGAGCCGAACCGGTGGAGCAAAAGTTGCTGACGCGCCGGTTACCCGAACGCTGTACACCTGACCCTGGATCGCGACAAGCTCGACCGAAACATTGCCCTCGAGCACAATGGTCTGACCAACGCTGCTAAGAACGCCGTCGTACGACGTAACGTTCTCGACAACGCCTCGCGATGGGGAAGCCGGGTATTGCTGTTGCCGACGAACCAGGCTCGAACACCGGTCCGGCTGCAGCCCCGACGACAAGCGGCACGACACTCCAGGACGCTGATCGATGCGGTGAAGCGCTACCCCGGCTTGAACAAGGGCAGCATCGTCGCCGGTTCTTGTTCGTGCTTCAATCGTCGTAAACGCAAGGGGGTCCAAAGAGGGAATCACTACCATCTCAACCTGCCCGGTTCCTACGGCACCCAGTTGGTACGTCGCTGCACCGCCGTCGTGCCTTCGGACTCGACCCAGTGATAGCCAGCCAGCCGCGTAGCGGTTGAAGGCCATGGTGCCCTGAGCGCCAGAGAGCGGATCGCGCCGACAACCTGTGGGCGTGTCGCTCATTACATCGAGCGGATTGTCGTACGGGCTAAAACCGCTCCAACTACCACCGGGGCACGACCGGCTGGCACCGGAGTATGAGTGGGGCCAGCTCAAGGTGTGACCAAACTCGTGTGCGGCAACCGACCACGGACCACTCGGGCGGGCCACAACGTCGGGCGTGAACTCGGCTCGCCGTACGTTGCCGGGAAAGGTAGCCGGGTATGTACAGGTGATATCGAAACAGCCAAAGCCGGGGCCGGCGGACCCTGAGGCCGTCTTTCGGCCACCGCCGTCGGCAAACAAGTCGGGCTGAATCACCGCCAACGCAGTCATCCCTGGCGGAAAGCTCAACGCATCGACTCGGGAATTGCATTGAGACCGGGACGTTCCCGTCACGGTTCCCACCGCGACGTACCGCTGCCGGTACACCCCACCCGACAATCGGTTGAAATAGGGGGCAACCGTGGCGTTGAGATTCGCTACGGCAGTACCAACGCCGACAGTCCCACCCACGTCGCAGACCGCAACACCAATGAGATCCTCGCCGTTCGCGTACCGACGCATCTCGCGTGCGTCCGCAACCAAACCAACGGCATCTTCGGGAAACCAACCCGTGATATCGATGATGACATGAACGGCCAACGCCGACCCGTTGTACACGGTGATGTAATCGTCGACACCTACGATGACGGTGTTGGCAACCACCTGGCCCGGTACGAAGTTGCTGCTCGATACCACGGGTCGATCCGATGACGACGGCCACACTGACAAAAACCCTGACGATGAGGCCTGAGCAACAGTGACGTTGAGCGCCGCCGCTCCGACCATGCCAGCCGGAAGACCAGCAGACCGGTGCACATTGAGGGCGTAGCACGACGACCCAGGGAACGGCCCGGTCGGTTTAGGGCTGGTTCCAGTGCCGTCGGCACAGCTCACTGCGATTAAGCCTTGCCCACCCGGATTGCGGGTGTCGACGAGCCGCCTCGGTTCCATCGGCCGAAACGACAATCCATCGACGAAGTAACCCGTGATGTCGACAATTGCGTTAGCCGACCCGAACGCATTTGAGATCTGGAGATTGCCATTCGAGCCAATACCGAGGACCGCGCTATTGGCGACTGTTTGCCCGGCAGCAAAGTTGAGCGAAGAACTCGATGCGTCAAACCCAGCGCCGACATCGGGGCTCACTCGAAAGAACGACGAGGCGGAAGCATCGGCGGAGGTGATGTTGACGGCCACGCCGGTCACCCGCACCGACCCGGGCAAGCCAAGGCGCGACACGACCGGTATGGATCGGCTGGTGGTCGGACCAAGTGCGCCCTGACCTCCATATCCAGGAAAACCAGGCCGAGTCTCCAGAACCCTGACCGGTGTGATCGACGTAAAACCAGCGCCGACGGGCACCCACCCCTGGATGTCGACCAGAACGTGAATCGTTCCGCCGGAACCATTGAATATCTTGATTCGACCTTGCGGATCGAGGCCCACCAACGCCCCGTTGGGAACCGTTTGACCTGCCACGAAGTTCAGCGTCGAAGCCGTGGGCAGCGTTCCTGTGGGCCAAAGCGTCAGGAATCCACCCGACGTGGGCCGCACGACGGTGACACTCAACGACACGCCAGCAACCTTGGCCGGGTCGAGTTGGGCAATCGAGACGACGTCGATGACGGCAGTCTCTTGAGCCTCAAAGGCTCCACGTCCGCGAAACGCAGCCTGGTCAGAGCGAGTTTCAAGCACGCGCACTGGCGACAACGGGATAAAGCCAGGGACCCCACCAACATCGGAGTTACTCGGATCAATGACATTCGCCATCGCCGACGAGTTGCTCGGGGCTGCAGCCACCAATTGATCGGTGGACACAACCGCCGCCACCGTGCATAACGCAGCGAGCAGCACCGCCGAGAGCCTCCGCTGACTAGGGAATCTCCGGTCGCCGAACATCACGGCAGCCTATGACCCGGACATATCTGTGAGCCATCGGCTCGACGAACAAAACGTAAATTTGAGATCTTGCTCTTTACAAGTAACTCATCAGGCAATTACGTTGGTCGGCAGCGACGACCCTTGCCTTCCCCGGATCGTCTGCTGGCCTTTTGTTGGGGAACGAAGGGAAATTGTATGGCCGCAGGAACAGTTCGACTCCGTCAGGAACTAGCACCGAAGGGTTGGGCCAATAAGGCTAACTGCGTCGGGAAGACACATTTGTTTTTCCCGCCAAGAGCCGAACGTCCGCAAGCACGCGTCCGTCGTGAAGCGCATGCCCGACAGATGTGCGTGGCTTGCACTGTGCAAGACACCTGTCAGGAAGCGGCAAGAAACAACCGTGAGTACGGGTATTGGGGTGCTGAGTCCGAAGAAGAGCGGCATTTGGCTGGCTTTACGGTGGCGGCACCAATTGGTGTTCGAGCCCGCCATACGCAGGTATCCGCCTAACGCACGGCAAGCCGCCACTCGGGAATTCTGTCGTACCGTCGGCGTAGTGTGCTGCACGTGAGCACCGGGCCGACCTACGCCGTTTTCGATGTCGAGACCAGTGGCTTGTCGTCCAGGTGGCATCGCATCCTGCAAATCGGTGTGGTCGTCGTCGACGCCGAAGGAACAGTCATTCGTGAATGGTCGAGCTACGTCAAACCGTTCCTCGGGCATGTTGGTGCTACACATATTCACGGTCTCACCCGCCAAGGTCTTCGCGACGCACCATCATTCAAGGCAATCGCGTCCGAACTTGTAGCGACACTCAACGGAAGTACGATCGTTGCACACAACATCGGCTTCGACTGGGCCTTTTTGCGGCGAGCACTTCGCCGAGCGGGGTACAGGCCCCCTGACCCGGTACGCATGTGCACGCTGCAAATGTCTCGCAGACTCGACCCCGAACGCCAGCTACGCCATCGGCTCATCGACGTATCAGGGCGTTACGACGTCGAGCTCACCCACGCGCACGACGCGTTGAGCGACGCTCGCGCCACAGCGGGTGTTCTCCCCCGGCTCATCGCCGCTACGGGCGGTAACGCTGTCACAGGGTTCACCGAGGGCTCCGACCTCCTCTGGCCGACCACGCCAAAGCGGTGGTGGCGTCGCTACGTGTAGCGACGCAGCATACGAGCCGCTGTTCGGCTAGCAAGTAATTTCCAATCATCAGGCCCAAGCACTACTGCATCGCTACCAAGACGAACGAGTAGCCGGCCAAGCCACCGCTCGTTCGACACAAAAATGTCGACGTCCAGAGTTCCGTTCGGACCAGGGCGAACTTCATTCACCGGGTGCCGCTCGACCACCCAGCTTGCGGTCGGTGCGAGTCGCACTGTTACCAATGTCACCCGACCAACATCGGGCGACCATGCACCAACGGGAAGATCCACCTCGCGTCGTTCAAACTTTTCTGCAGTGAGCGTGAGTGACTCGATCCGGTCAATCCGGAAACGACGTTCCTCACCAGCTACCGAACAATCGGCCACCACATACCAGTCGCCGTGGTCAACGAAAACAGCGTGGGGGCTTATGCGCCGTGAGGTTCGCTCGTTGCGCCATGGCGAGTAGTAGTCGATATCGAGCATGTGTCGTTGCGCAAGCGCCTGGCGAATCGGTTCAACGAACGCCGGTTGTTCGAGGCGAACCGACAAGACAGCGCGTTCACCCAGAGCCGATTCGAGCTTGACCAACGCTCGGGCCAGTGCGCCGTTTGGATCTGCACCTTGAACAGCGAGTGCAGCACGACCGGCAGCAAGTAACGCGAAACCCTCGCGAGGCGTAAGGCGAAGGGGCCGCGTGAACAGTCGGGGCACCCCCATATGAATCACGCCATCGTCGATATAGAGGTCGATCATCTCGTCGACATACGGCGGAAGCCCGCACATAGCTGCCCGCTCGAGATCGGCAATAAGGTTCTTTTCGCTAACACCGAAACGCTCGGCAACCTCGACAACGGTCACCTCGCCCCGCTCCATCAACCACGGAAGCATGACAAGAAGTCGTCTCAAACGGTCAGACGCCGGACGCGGGCCGCGCCGTGCCGTTGTCACGACGCCTCCATCGACCTGAGCCACTCGACAAGCTCGCTTCGCACCTCGGCCGGAGAAAGTACCTCGGCGTGCTCCATAAGTCCGAGGACCCAGGATCGAAACCCCGGGCCGTAGGGAACATCGACGACAATGCCACCGGGGTGCCGTTCGGCAACTGTTTGGGTACCAAGGTCAGCTTCGACCTTGGCGGCGATGACTGCATCTATCGCCACACGAGCGGTTGTCGTGCCGCTTGGCCTACGAGTGTCGGACACCACCGCAGCCGGGTCGAAACCGGCGGGCACGGTGTAGGTATCGGATTCCCCTCTCGTGATGTCACCTTCGATTCGATCGACGCGAAAAGTTCGGACGCCCTGAGCGCCATACTCAAACCCGACGACGTACCAAAATCCTTCCCGTGACAACAGACCGTATGGGTCGACGTTCCGGTCCTTCTTCAGGTAGCGAAACGACACCCTCGCTCGTTCCAGGTGTGCATCGAAAAGGGTCGACAAGGCGCTCAACGACGGCAACGACGCGATGATGTCAGCGTCGACAACGGCCCGGGACCCCGCGTCGAGTTTCAGCAAAGCGTCGTCGGCCCACTCGACGCCGGAACGCACAGTCGCTGCTGCCAACTGCAACGCCTGACGTTCTTCGTCGCTTAATCCGAGATCGCCAAGCTCGTAGCTGGCCCGGTCAATCGAGTAGCCGGTCGAGCCATCGCCGAGGATGACTTGCGCAATGGGCACGCCTTCGTCTCGTAGCAACGCCTTATCGCGCTCGAAGGCTCCACGCTTGGCCGTGAGGTCGTCGGGGTACTGGCCCTCGAGCTCCAGAGAGATCCGTTCCAGGGTCAACGGAACTCGTGTTTCCAGCAGCAAGGCGAGCAGATTCGTGAGTCGCTCGAGCGGGTCCGTCACGACGACTAGGTGGTTCGGGACAATGCAATCGCCGCCCGAACTCGCGCCACTACCTCGTCGGAGGTTGATCCGGTCGTCAACACTTCGGCGATGCCCAATTCCTTGAGGCGCACGATGTCGACGTTGGGCACAATGCCGCCGACGATTACCGGAATATCGGCCCCACGTTCACGAAGCTTGTCGACAACCAGTGGACACAACGTCATGTGAGCACCCGACAGCATCGAGAGACCAATGGCATCGACGTCCTCGTCGATCGCTGCCTGCGCAACGGTGTCGGGAGTTTGGAACAGCCCGGTGTAGATGACCTCGAACCCTGCATCACGCAGAATTCGAGCCACGACCTTAACCCCACGGTCATGACCGTCGAGCCCTACTTTTGCGACCAAGATCCGATCTGCAGCCATGGTTTACTTCCTTCCGGCATAGTCATAGAACCCGCGCCCGGCCTTGCGACCAAGCAGTCCTGCTTCGACCATGCGGGACAGTAACGGCGGAGACGAGAACAGGGGTTCTTTGAATTCGGTATACAGGCTGTCGGCGACGGCCTGGCAGGTATCGAGCCCAATAAGGTCGGCGAGGTGCAGCGGACCCATTGGATGGTTGCAACCCTCGACCATGCCGTTGTCGATATCTTCCGCCGAGGCGAATCCCGACTCGAACATGCGGATGGCCGACAAAATATATGGGACCAGCAGGGCGTTGACGACGAACCCGGCACGATCCTGACTGCGGATAACCCGCTTACCAAGCTGGTTGGTAGCGAACGCATCGGCCGTCGAGGCCGTTTGCGAACTCGTCAACAGCGACGTGACCAATTCGACCAGCTTGAGCACTGGCACAGGGTTGAAGAAGTGGATACCAACGACCTGTTCGGGGCGTTGGGTAACCATGCCGAGCTTCATAATCGGAATGGAACTGGTGTTGCTAGCGAGGATGGCTTCCTCGTCGGCGACGACCTTGTCGAGCTCCGCGAAGATGGCGGTTTTCAGGTCGGCGTCCTCGACAACAGCTTCAATGACCAGTTGCCGATCGGCGAAATCGACAAGATCGGTCGTGTACGAAATGCGTGCCAAAGCAAGGTCACGATCGGATTCCGTGAGCTTTCCGGCACGAACCGCACGGTCGAACGAGACAGACATCCGCTTCATGCCCGCTTCGACCGCACCAGGGTTGATTTCTCGCACAATAACATCGAGGCCATTACGGGCACAGACCTCGGCAATTCCCGAGCCCATCAATCCGCAGCCAACAACGCCAACGCGTTCAATCACAGTCATGTTGACAAACTAACGCGCACATCCAGTCGTTTAAGGCCTCTCAGGACGAAGCTGGGGTGATATTCGAAATCGTTGGTCGGCAAAAGCTCGAACTGGTCGACACGAGTAGCGAGCAGTTCGAACGCAACCTGCATCTCTAACCGGCTAAGTGGAGCACCGATGCAAAAGTGAATTCCCTTACCGAACGCCAAGTGTTCTTTCAGCGCCGCCCGGTCGGGGTCGAATGAGTCGGGTTCGTCGCCAAACACCGTGCGATCACGATTGGCCGCCGAGTAGACCAGCACAAGCAGTGAACCCTTGGCAACATCGGTACCGCTGATGTTTGTGTCGGCGGTAACGACCCGGAACATGCCTTGGGTGGGCGTAGCGAGCCGCAGAACTTCCTCGGTAACAATGCCAGCGCGGCCGGCCGGGTCGGCTTTCAGTTTGCGCCATTCCTCTGGGTTCTCGGCGAGAAGCCGAATCCCTTCGGTGAGCGCCTTTGTGGTGGTCTCGTTACCGGCAACAAGGAGCTGTTGGACAATCGACAACATTTCCGCCATTTCGAGTTGGCGCTTGCCGCCGTTGCCGTCGTCAATCTCGGCACAGGCGATGGCGCTCATCAAATCACCGATAGGTGCTGCTCGGCACGCCTCCAGGCGAGGAGCGAAATAGTGTTGGAACTGCAAAATACCCCTCATCGCCTCGACCCGTTGGTCGGCCGTTGGGTTCGCGCCGATCCCGATGATGGCATCGTCGCTCCAGCGTTTGAAGTCGTCGAGGCGGTCGTTGGGAACATTGAGCACATCGGCAATGGCGAAGATCGGCAACCGAACCCCGAACGACTTCACAAAATCGAACTCGTCACCGTCGGACCATTCGCCAATGAGCCCGTTGACGATATCGACCATGGAGCCACGCAACGCTGCGATCGGTTTGGGCGTAAAGAACGCTGCGATGGTGCCCCGAAACCGGGTGTGCCAGGGGGGATCGATGGTGAGCATTGTGGGCACCTGGGGCCACCCAGCCGACATGATCTCCTTCACGCGGTCGATCACATCGGCATCGACCGGGGATGACCCCGTGTTGAACGCTGACGAGAATGTCGTGGTGTCGCGAAGGATCGGCACCATGTCCTCATGGCGGGTAACCATGAACATGTTTGTTCCAGGCACCTGGAAAACGGGCGCCTCGGCCTGCATTGCTTGATAGTGCGGGAACGGGCATTGCTGGAACTCGGGAGAAAGCGGGTTCACTGATGAAAGGTCTACTGCCATTCCCCAATTCTTGCCGCTGATTGCGACCTATCTGGTACGCAGCTCATTGGGAAGGTGCTCGACATCGGACAGCTTGGTGAGACTGAACGTGTGAGCACCAGCCACTGGAATCGCTTCAACCCGACAAATCGACGCATGGCCGATAACGAATCGCTCCCATTCCCACGGCGTGGGAGCAAGCCCAAGCAAGTGGGTCAACAACGCGGCGCCCACACCCGCGTGCGCGACGAACAAGAACCGCCGGTACGGTCGCTCGATATCCCACAGGGGAAGTTCGCCATCACGGCGGTGGATGCCTCTCTCGGCCAGGAATTTCGCCGAGCCATCGTGAATCCGATCAATGAAGTCACGCACTCGCTCGCCGCCCTCCAAACCGCTCCACTGAGCTTCAGCCGGATGTCGGGCCCGGTTGTCGCGGAATGCCCGCTCGACAATCTCGGCCGGGTTACCATGCCAGTCGGGGTCGCGGATCTCTTCCAACCATTCCGACGTGACAGTCGGCCGGGCCATGGGCGCTGCTGTTTGCTGCGCTCGGAGCAACGGCGAGACATGCACCTCGTCGAAACTCTCGAACGCCAGCCGCTCCCCCACACGGCGAGCTTGGTCGAATCCGCGAAGCGTGAGGCCTGGGTTACTGACCTGGCGGCCATCGGCAACCCACTCGGGTTGGGCATGTCGTACGAGCACAATCTCCATTCCCCCGAGAGTATTGCCTAAGGTGCCACGATGGGCAGATATAACGAAGGTCGTTACGCAGGAAAAGTCGCGGTAGTCACCGGAGGGGCAAGCGGTCTTGGTGCCGCGTTCGCTCGCCTGGTGGTTGACGAGGGCGGCAAGATAATCATCGCCGACATCGGCGCCGATCGCGCTAGGGAGCTAGCGGCCGAACTCGGACCCAACGCTCACGCCGTAGCGTGCGATGTCACGAAGGAAGCCCAGGTGGCAAAGGCAATCGACGCCGCCATCAAGAAGTTCGGGCGGCTCGACGGCGTCTTCGCCAATGCCGGCATTGTCGGGGCCGCCGGGCCGTTTGCCACAACACCAATGGCCGATTACGACAAAACGATGGACATCTTGTGCCGAGGCGTCTTTGCCACGGTAAAGCACGCGGCTCGGGTACTACAGGCCCAAGGCGAGGGTGGCGCCATCGTGTGTACCAGTTCGGTGGCAGGCGTGGCTGGCGGTTTGGGGCCACATGTCTACAGCGTCGCTAAGACCGCCGTTATCGGCCTGGCCCGGTCTGCAGCGAGCGAGTTGATGGCCTATGGCATCCGGGTGAATGCCATCTCCCCCGGTGGCATCCCTACCGGCATGACGGCGCACGTAATGACAGGCGACCCGAATGCCGTCGACAAGGCCACAGCCGCCATGGCAGCCCGCGCCAAGATTGGTCGGTCCGGTCATGCCGACGACATTGCCGAGACGGCCCTATTCCTCATGAGTGCGCCCGGAAGCTACCTCACCGGGCAGGTGTTAGTGGTCGACGGTGGCGAGCTCATTGCTCCCCACAGCGCCACCTGGACGGAACCTCGCATGGTCGTAGCCCGCCCGGTCTAGATGCTCGGAACTTCGACGTGACGGCCGAACACGTTTTCCATGGTCTTCATGATTTCGCCCAGTGATGCATAGCTCTTCACTGCGTCGATGAGCGCAGGCATGAGATTGACCTCGGAATCGTGCGCGTCTCGGGTAAGGCGCCCGAGAGCCGCATCGACCGCGGGTTGACTGCGGTCGTTGCGAACCATGCCGAGCCGCTTGACTTGTCGTTGCTCGTCGGCGTTGGTGATCTGTAGAAGGTCGATCTGCTCCTCGTCGTTGCCTTCCTTGAAGCCACTGACCCCCACGATCTGACGGCGACCCCGGTTGAACTGGCGCTCCAATTCGTACGCTGAGTCGGACAAGCAGCCTTGGAACCAGTTCTCCTCGATGCCCTGGATGCAGCCCTCCAGCATCGAGCCGCCGCCGAGCTGATCGATGTGGTCGAAGATGGCCTCGGCCTGGCGTTCCATTTCGTCGGTGAGTGCTTCGACGTAGTACGACCCCCCGAGCGGGTCAGCGACGTGAGTGACGTTGGTTTCGTACGCGATGACCTGTTGGGTTCGCAACGCAATGCGGGCCGCCTTCTCGGTGGGCAGCGCCAGCGCCTCGTCCATCGAGTTGGTATGCAGGCTTTGTGTGCCGCCGAGTACGCCGGCAAGCGCTTCGATAGCAGTACGCACAATGTTGACCTCTGGCTGTTGAGCGGTGAGCGACACACCTGCGGTCTGGGTGTGGAACCTCATCATCATGCTTCGCTCGTTGGTCGCGCCATATCGCTCCTTCATCCAGCGAGCCCAAATGCGACGGGCGGCACGGTACTTGGCAATCTCTTCGAAGAAGTCGATATGGGCGTTGAAGAAGAAGCTCAAGCGGGGTGCAAATGCGTCGACGGGGAGGCCCGCCTGTTGAGCTAACTCGACGTAGGCGAAACCGTTGGCCAACGTGAAGGCAAGTTCCTGGGCGGCAGTAGAGCCGGCCTCGCGTATGTGATAGCCGCTGATGGAGATTGAATTCCATCGTGGCATTTCGGCCGCGGTGAAACTGATGGTGTCGCGCACCAAACGCATTGACGGACGTGGGGGAAAGACAAACTCTTTCTGCGCCTGGTATTCCTTCAAGATGTCGTTCTGCAAGGTGCCACCCAAGCGGGCACGCGGGATTCCAACCTTTTCGGCCTGGGCGATATACATCGCAAAGATCACAGCAGCTGGACTGTTGATGGTCATCGACGTCGTTATTTCGCCGACATCCAAGTCACGGTACAGATCTTCCATGTCGGCCAGGGTGTCGATGGCCACACCACAGCGCCCTACTTCACCGAGCGACATGGGATCGTCGCTGTCGAGCCCGAGCAGCGTTGGCATGTCGAAGGCGGTCGACAGGCCGGTGCCGCCCGCTTTCAATATCTCTTTGAAACGCCAGTTGGTGTCTTCAGCCGTACCAAAGCCAGCAAACATGCGCATTGTCCACAAACGAGACCGGTACATGGACGCATGCACACCACGCGTGAACGGGTAAGCACCCGGGAACTCCCCGTCGTCGGGGCCGTACACCGGCTCAAGCGGGATGCCCGACATGGTCTGGTAATCGACATCGCGGGAGGGGCTGGCGTCGAACGCTGCTTGCCATTGCTGGCGGGGAGTCGTCATAACTCGATTGTAGGACGCTTCGGCCAAATAGGCTTAGGCGAATGCGATGGACGGTGCACGGCGAACGAGATGTATATACAAGCGACTGGACGCTCGCCCGCCAATGACCGAGACCATTTCGCCGCGTTCAACGTCGTCAACGCGCGTACCCCTCGGCGCCTCGCTCATGGCCCTCGGAGCCGGGTTGTGCTGGAGCCTCGGCGCGCTCTTCGCCCGACTTGCTGAAAGCACTGACGCTTGGCAATACCTGTTCTGGCGATCGATTGGCGTTCTCGTGGTAATGGAAACCATGGCGATTGTTCGCCATCAGCCCTTGATGCTGATGCGGGCGTACACCTCGGGGATGGTGATGATTGGTGGATGCGTTGGCCTCTTCGTGGCGTCGCTGGCGTTCGTGTACGCACTCAAGAATACGGGCGCGGCCAACGCCGCATTCCTGGCGTCGCTGACACCACTTGTTGCCGTGGTGTTGTCGCGAATCTTCCTCGGTGAACGACTCAACGTCGTTACCGTGGCCGCCATCGCGCTCGCACTTGTGGGGCTGCTGGTCATGGTCACTGCAGAACTCGGTGCTGGCAACATGGTGGGGAACGTTTCGGCAATGCTCTCGTCGGTCGGGTTCGCTGCGTACACGGTGTGCATCCGATCGGCCCCAAATGTCGACTGGTCACCAGTACTGCCTGGCTATGCGTTCATGATGATGGTGATCTGCGGAGCCGTGACCGTGTCGAACTCCAATACGCTGCTACCGCCGCCGAGCGATATTGGTTGGGCCTTCGCCCATGGCGCGCTTGTCATCGTCATAGGAACGTTGCTCTACAACGTCGCCTCGAGAACGGTGCCGGCCGTGGCGATGACGGTGTTTGCCCAAACCGAGACAGTGTTCATCCCGATCTGGGTGTTCGTTTGGTTCTCAGAAATTCCGACGACTACGACACTGATTGGTGGTGCGCTGATCTTGACAGCGGTTGTCGGCAAAGCGATCCTCGACGCGAGATAGTGCTATCGGTCGACCTCGACCAACCGACCAGAACGAGCCATCTCGATGAACGCTTCGGACGAAACTGGCGGGGAAAGTAGGTTCCCTTGCAACCGACGCACGCCCAAGCTCACCAGCATGTCGCGCTGATCGACCCGCTCGATACCTTCGGCAATGACCGCAAGGCCAAGTGCCTTAGCGAGATCGACAATGCAGCGAACAATAGTGGTGTCGCGTTGGGAGAACGGAACCCATTCAACGAAGGATCGATCGATCTTAATGTAGGAAAATCGGTACTTGCGCAAGATGTCCATTGTTGCGAACTTGGTGCCGAAATCATCCAACCCGACCACTACGCCCGCACCGATGAGGCGCTCCAGGTTGTACTCGACCTCGGGCGTCAGATCGATGAACGATCGCTCCGTGAGTTCCAGGACAAGACGATCGGCGCGAACCGCATGCCGGTGGAGGAGCGCCAACACTTCGTCGCCAAATGTGACCCGACCAAGTTGCTGGGGCGACACGTTGCAACCGATCTTGATGAGGTTGTCGAGCTTGGCCAAGGTCTCGACCGAATGGGCGAGCGTGATGGAGTCGATCTGCCCAATAAGTCCTGCTTCTTCGGCCAGCCCGATGAAGTCGGCCGGGTAAATAAGGCGGCCGTCGGCGTCGCGCCCACGCGCCAAAACCTCCCCCGCGAAGACCTTTCCGTTGGGGTCTACAATTGGTTGGATAACGGTCTCGACACGTTCATCGTCAAGGGCCCGGCGAAGCCAATCGAACCCGTCGAGTCTGCTACGTGACGCCGCTAAGCGATCACCATGGGCAAATTCCCATCGATTGCGCCCGTGTTGTTTGGCTGCATATGTAGCTGCGTCGGCTGAGCGTATAAGTGAGGTGGCATCGCATCCATGCGTTCCAATCGCGACACCTACGCTAATCGTGAGGTATATGGCTCGACCCTCGACATCAATCGGACTCCGCAGTCCAGCTACGACGTCGTCGGCTAGTTTGCCTGCTTCGATGTCGCTAGAAACATGTCCGAAAACGACAAACTCGTCGCCTGCGAAACGGGCGGCAACATCGGCGGGTCGACAGCGCTCTGCGAGCCGGTTGGCCACGGCGATGAGGGCTTGATCGCCGGCGGCATGGCCGAGGCTGTCATTAACTACCTTGAGGTGATCGACATCGATAAACAGCACAATCGGCAGTCGGCCAGGGGTAGCGTTCGCGCAGCCCACATCAATCACATCCAACAGCGCCGACCGATTGATGAGCCCCGTCAATGAATCGTGCGTGGCACGATGGAGCAGCACCTCGGCGGCAAGTCGTTGCTCTGTAATGTCGAGAAACAACACGACGGCGCCCGTTGGGGCTGCTGCAGGGTCACCAAGTCGTCGGCCGGAAACGTGCACGATACGTCGTTCCCCGTCGGGCTGTACCAACAGGTAATCGGCGTCGACGAGGCCACCGTCGAGAATTTTACGGTGGGGCAATTGGCACTCGGCGATAGGCGATTCATCAAGTTGCAACAAGCCCACGGTCTGGGGCCATGAACTCGGGGAACCCGAAGACATGGGCCATCGCAAGAGGTTCGCCATTGCCTGGTTCACGAACGTAAACACGCCGTCGGCGTCGCAGCACACCACTCCCTCGACGGCGCATTGCAATACGGAGAGAAACAGGTGCTCGGTAGACGGAGCCACGTGACCGTCAATCTCACCCATCACGCGACGTAGATGGCAAACCGTGCCAGAGATGCGGCGCACGTCGCGGCGGTATTCACCTGTTACCTCGACTGCAATGGAGGAGCCGTTGCGGTGAACGAGGTCGACCTGAACGCGGGTCATGTTGACCGACTCGTGCACCCGTGCGAGAGCAAGGATTGCCCGCTCGTGTGACGATTCGTGGATCAGGTCGAAGGCGGACCGCCCAATCAATTCCTCCGAGGTGTGGCCGACAAGTTCCTCGACTCCACCGCTGCACCAGCGCACGACCCCCGAGTCATCGAGGAACAGGGTCACGTCGTACGCAGCGGCAACAACGGCGGCACCAAGGGTCAACAACTCAGTTTCGAGCGGCACACCACCAGTCTTGCCGCTCGCAGCGGACGCGTCCGACAATCAGGGTCGCTAGGTTGGAGTCGGAGGCGGCTCGGTCGGAACTCCGTACTTCGCGCGGTTGTGCGCATGCGCTAGGTGTTGGATCATGAACGCTGACCGTAACGCCGTGTATTGACCTTGCGCCTCGAGGGTCTGATTAACGCTCTCCTTGGCCAGCTTCAACGCAAAGCTCGGCTTCTTCGCGATGCGCGCCGCTAGCGCCAGTGTGAACTCGTGCAGCGACTCACGAGGTACCACGTGGTTGACCATTCCCAGCGCCTTGGCATCGTGGGCTGTGACCCAATCGCCGGTGAACAAAAGCTCCTTCGCCTTTCGGCTGCCGAATTCCCACGGGTGGGCAAAGTACTCAACACCGTTGACGCCCATGCCGACGACCGGGTCCGAAAACAACGCATCGTCGGATGCCACGATGATGTCAGCCACCCACAACAACATGAGGCCCCCGGCAATGGTCTTGCCCTGGGCGGCCACCAGCAGCGGTTTGGACAGGTTGCGCCACCGCCAGCACATCCCGAAATACAACTCCTCCTCGAACGCCATCTGGCCTTCTTGACCTTCACGTCCGAACCCGCCGACAGGCTGCACGGTCTCGAACTCTTTGAAGCTCTCGCGGTCACGCATGTCGTGCCCCGAACAAAAGTGCGGACCATCGGCGTCGAACACGACGACCTTCACGTCGGTGCGACGATTGGCGTCGTCGAAACACTTGTTGAGTTCGTAGGTCATGCGCTTGTTCTGTGCGTTGCGAGACGCAGGTCGATCGAGGGTGACACGGGCAATCCCCTCGTCACCCGGATTGATGATCTCGTATCGGAGCGTTTGGAACTCAGTCACTGCTGCCGCCTTCTCGATAGTCGCCAAATTGGCCATCTCGTTCGCTGAGAGCCTGTGTGACACCTTCACGCAGCTTGCCGAAATACTCTCGGCTGGCCCGTTGATGAAACCCGAGCGCGTTTAGGTCGGCGGTTGCTCGAATGCCCTGACGAATGCCCATGGCGTCCATGGCGCGATGCACGACTCGCTTGTTGATGGCCTGCAAATCAGGTGGAACCTGGGCCACACGACTAGCAATGGCGAGAACTGCTTCGTCGAGTTGGTCGGCCGGGAACGACCGGTTGGCGAAGCCTGCCGAAACGGCCTCGGTGCCCGACATGGCATCGCCCGTCAGCATTGCTTCCATCGCCCGGCGCATGCCGAGTAGCCAGGGTTGCCACGCCAGGTCGGGGCTCGACATTTGGCGCACCGGCGGGTAGCCAATTCGCGCATCGTCGGCGACGTACACAAGGTCGCATGCCGACGCGAGTTCGGTACCACCGGCGAGACACCAGCCGTGCACCTGGGCAACGATGGGCTTGGAAAGATCCCACATTTCGAACCAACCCTGCACCACATGGCGTGCCCAAGCCCCGTCGGCCGGGCTGAGCGGCCACGGATGCGGCTCGCTTGGGTCTTGGGCTAGGTCGTAGCCGGCGGAGAAACTCGACCCGCTACCGCGAATAACGATGACGTGGATGTCACGGTCGGCATCGGCCGCCCGCAAAGCGTCGAACAGTTCGCTACGCAGTGCATGCGAGAGCGCGTTGCGTTTGTGGGGGCGGTTCAACGTCAGTCGTCGAACATGGGTCACCGGGTTGTCGATAAGCACGTTGGGAATGGTCATCCGATAGTCCTGTCGCTCGGCCAGTATGGTGCTCGAAGCGTGCGTTTGTTGACCTTGCCCATGGTGGTGCGTCCAATCGTCTCGACAATTTCGAGCGTGCGCGGGCTTTTGTACCCCGCGAGATGATCCCGGCAATACAACATGAGTGCAGACGGATCGGGTGGATTGTGCGGGTCGGTTGGCACGACGAGTGCCATGACCGCCTCACCCATCTCGGCATCGGGCACGCCAATGACGGCCACATCGGCCACCTGTGGATGGCCAATGAGAACCTGTTCGGCTTCGGCAGGGTAGATGTTTACCCCGCCCGACACGATCATGTCGCTGAACCGGTCGGTGATGAACACGAATCCGTCGGGATCGACATACCCCACCTCGCCGATGGTAAAAAACCCGGGTCGCAGGTTCGCTGCCGCTGTTTTTGCCGGATCGGTCGGGTATACCACTCCCCTTCCCGTACCGTCCTCGAAATACAGCTTTCCCTCGACTCCAGCGGGAAGTTCAGCGTTTTCGTCGTCGAGGGCCACGGCTCGAACGAATGGTGGTACCACTTGGCCAACCGTGCCGGGGTGAGCAAGCCAGTCGGCCGACGACACGCTGCAAATAGTGCCCACTTCGGTAGAGCCGTATGCATCGGTGAGCACCGGCCCCCACCACTCGATCATGCGGCGTTTGACATCGACCGGGCAGGCCGCGCCGGTGTGGGCGACAACCGACATGGAGGTTACGTCGTAGCCCGTCCGCACATCGAGCGGCAATGCCAGGAGTCGTACGAAATGGGTTGGCACCATCACCGACGAACCAGACTTCCACCGGTCGATTGCCTGCAAGGTCTTGAGTGCATCGAATCGACCGAGCACCGAGACGGGCACCCCACACGGCAAAAGACGAACGGCACCGAGTGGACCGGTGTGGTAGAGCGGGCCGATGACCAGGTGGGGGCCAGCACCGACAAATCGGTTGGACGCCTGAATGTTTGCCACCCATTCGTTCATGCTGCTGCCACCTGGATACATCTGGGGTGGCAGATCGACTCCCTTTGGACGGCCGGTGGTGCCACTGGTGTACATAAGGTTAGGTCGTGGAGCCAGGCTTTCAGGCGGTGCCGCAGGGGACTGTTCAGCCAGCCATCCACGCCACTCGCTCAGCTCGATCACCTGTGTGCAGCCAGCCTCGGCCGCAGCCGCACGGCCACGCTCGGAGGTCTCGGGCGATACAAACAGCACGGCGGCCTCGGAATCGCCGAGGATATACGCCACCTCGTCGACCCCGAGATGGAAGTTGACCGGTACGGTTGAACACCCGGCCAAGCAGCCAGCCAGATGAGCCAACACCGTACTGGCCGAGTTCTCGGCGAAAATCGCGACTCGGCGCTTCGCACCAAGATCCATGGCCCCGAGCCCGTTGATGGCCCGATTGAGAATGTCGTCAACGGCGGCCCATCCGTATTCGGCGTCCTCGTCTCGTATCGCGACTTCGTCGGGCCGTTCTAGGGCGAAATGGTGAACTACGGACACGCCTCGATGGTAGGCAACTAATGACCGGGTCGCCCCACCGAAGACGAGTTACTCGATTCAGTCCGCCGACTCGGTGACTCGCACGCGTCGGCGCACCAGTGCAAGCACACCAACCGCTAGCCCGTGAGGCGCCAGCAGCGTCGACAACACCAACAGGGCTCCTAGAACAACATTGGGGCCCGTAGTGAGGCTGAACGTGTCGGTAAGCCACGGCACCGCGACCAAGATGATGGCTCCGATGGCGGCACCAATCATCGAACTGACCCCACCAACCATCATGGCAGCGAAGTATCCCAGGCTTCGAAACACGTCGTAGCTATCGGCACCAACAATGGGCGTGTCGATCACGAGCAACGCCCCTCCTAAGGCGCCAAACGCTGCGCTCCAACCGTAGGCAACGACGCGCATTCGCCACAGGTTGACTCCACTCGCCGCAGCCGCCAGCGGGGCGTCAGCCATGGCACGGACAGCCAGCCCGACGGGGCTACGGGTGACGTTGCTTGCCAGAATCACTGCGACGGTACCTACCGCCACGATGATGACGTGATTCCACAAATGAGGGCGGCCCACCACCGAGGCAAACCACTGCGGCGCGTTGAGCTCACCGACGATTCCCAACCCCGAGGAACCACCCGTGAACCACGAAAATCGTTTCACGATCATGGGAAACGCAACGGCCACGCTGATCGTGACCGGGCCTAGGTACGTGGCCTTGATTCGAACCGCAAGCACGCCGACAAAGCTGCCAGCCACGAAACCCACGACCGGTGCAACAAGTAGACCGACAAGGTGAGGCCATCCCATCCGAGCCACAGACAGGGTCATCGCGTACGATCCGAGGCCAACGAAGACGCCGTGGCATAACGAGAGTTGGCCAGCACGTCCCACGCAAAACTGCAGTCCAACCAGCGCGACGCCGATGCCAACCACCCGTGACACGAGCCGACCTTCGATGACCGGTAGGAAAAATGGCAGCAGAGCAACCACCGCAACAGCCAGCATCGCGCAGCCCACCACGAGCATCCGCCACTGTCGACTTCCACGCTCAATCGTCCGATCGTCTCGGCCGAATTCAACGACCCTGGTCGCAGTCGCAGTCTCGAGTTCGATAAGGGGGAGTTGTTTCATACGCGCTCCACCAGTCGCCGACCAAAGAGCCCCGCAGGTCTAACGAGAAGCACGAGCACCATGACGGCGAGGGCGCATGGTAAGCTCAGCGTTGAACCGACGAACGGAACATAGCCAGCAAGCATTGTTTGGGTGACGCCAACGGTGACGCCACCCACGAGTGCACCACCAAGACTGTCGAGTCCACCGAGGGTGGCAGCAACGAGTGAGAACACGAGTACGCGCACCATCATGTTGGGTTCAAGCAGCACCGTGGGGGCCACGAGGCAGGCCGCGAGGCCGCCAATCGCCCCCGCTAACGCCCATCCGAGCATGGTGATTCGGCCGACGCGGATTCCCACCAACGCGCTTGCGGCACGGTCCGACGATACGGCGCGAAAGGCGAGGCCGAGTTTAGTGATGTGCAACACGAAGCCGAGAATCAACAGCACCACAAACATAGTGAGCAGCGTGCCCAGCGTCGTGTAGCGCAGGCGGCCACCCGACACCGCCAGGTAGTCGTTTGGTTTGTTGCTAAAGAGCGACGGAAAGCCTCGCACAACTGGTCGCCAGACCGCTTCGGTTGTACCGTTCATCAACAGCAGCGTGCCGACTGTTGCACTGACTACTGCCAAGCCCTTGGCGTCGGTCAATCGCCGCACAATAAGCCGCTCGACCCCGGCGCCCAGCAGCGCCCCCGACCCAACCGCGGCGACGACGGCCGCCCAGAAGGGCCATGGGGTACCTGGGATGATCGACGCCGCCAGGCCGGTGCCGGCCAGGGCGGGCGTGGCCGGGGTACGCAAGACGAGACCTATGTAGGCCGCAACATTGGCCATCTCGCCTTGAGCAAGGTTCAGAGTTGCCGTAGCTCGAAACACGATCACCAGCGCTAAGGCAACAGTGGAATAAATGACCCCGTTCGCCACGGCGTCAAAACATCTTTGAATAAACAACGCCATTGGTTCTGAGCCTACGCGCCTTGGTCGGCAAACCAAGAAGGGGCCGACAGCTTGGCTGCCGACCCCCTTGTCGCGAGCACGAGTGAACGACCTCAGGTGCAGGTTGCCTTGGCCTGATCCCATATGCAGTTCGATGACTTACCAGAGAGTTCGATCAGGTCGCCGACCTGAATGAAGCCCTGCTTGGTGAAGTCGTACTTGGCAAACTCGGACGCCTCGATGAGATACGCATCCTTATTGCCGTTCATGTTGAACTTCGCGCCTTCAAGTAGGAATGGAGGCGTCATATCGATGGCGCGTAACGCCACGATGAGGTTCGCCCTGGTTGGCCCACCCGGCAGCGCCGATGCGATGGACATAACTTGCTCGATCGACCAACCCCAGATGCTGCCCGTGAGCGTGGTCTGATCCTTTTTCCAGTCGACACCAGCAGCCGTCAGTTCGGCCCGAGCCGATTGGACCCACGGATCGGCGTCATAGATGGGCGAAGCAGCGTCCTTGAGACCGCCACCCACTACCCACCACGCGTCGGATGCTGAACCATCGCCGCCAACCTTGTCCTTACCGACAAAGCTGGCGCCCTTGCACACCGACGGCTGGAACAGGTACTTGGCACTGGCCTTCAACCCGTTCTGCGCAGCTTCGGTGATGGACTGCGTGCACGAGGTACCGGCCGTCATGGCAATGAACACCGACGGCTTCTTAGCCGTAAGTGTAGTCATTGGGTCCGTGATAGTCGGTGCCGTCGGCTCAATGGTTTCGTTGACATAGACGACCTGGTCCTTTAGCGGGGACTGAGACAGCCACGCCTTGAAACCGAAGTTGTAGGCGGCACCGAAGTCGTTGTTCATGACCAGCGCTGCCACCGTAATTTTGCCGTCGGCACCCTTCAACTCGGCAGCACGCTTCTCGATGAACGCCCCCCACAACACCGCTTCGGTGTTGTAGGCCATCTGCTGACCCGTGGTCCAGGGATGTTTCACCGGATCGCCCCACGCCGGATGACCGGTCATCGACAGAACCTGAGGAACACAGCCGACGTTCAGCTTGTCGTACGTCTTCATCGTGTTGGGCGAACCCAACGTAATCACGCTGAAGACCTTCTCCGAATCAACCAACTCGTCAACGAGCGGAATGGTACGAGCGGCGTCGTAGCCATCGTCCTTGGCAATGTAAGTGATCTTGCGGCTCTTGCCATCGGCTCCCTTGATGCCACCGGCGGCGTTAATGACGTCGAGGTGGGTGGAGATACCTTTGGCGATCTGGCCATAAATGGCCAGAGTTCCCGATTGGGAGATGGTATTGCCGATCTTGATATCGGTATCGGTGATGCCCTGAGTGTTGTTCCAACCAGCCGGGCACTTCGATACATCGATCGAGAAACCTTCAGGACCGGTGATGGTCTTACCATCGGCCGACAGTCCCCACTTGTTGTCGGTGATTCGTTTCACAACAGCGGCGCGTTCCTTGGTTGCCAGCGCGTTCCAATCGGCGATGCTGGCTGGCTTAGCCGCCACGGTGGTCGCAACCGCGGCTGCTGTGGTCACTGCTGCCGCCGCCGTAGTGGTGGAATTGAGCGCATCGTTCACCCCGCTCTGCACGCCCTTATCAACGGTATTCTCCGGGCTGGCGGTGCCCCCATCGCCTCCGCTGCTTCCGCATGCCGCTAGTGCCATGGCTGCTGCAACCAGCGACGCCGTGACCCTACAGGATGTCTGTGATCTCATTATGCCCCCTTGTGCGTATGTGACTTTGCTTGGACCTTACGCTCCATGAGACACATGTCACAGTCAGGGCACCACATTTGGCAAAACAAAACGGGGGGCCGACGTAAGCCGGCCCCCCATTTCAACTACCTACTGATCTCAGGTGCAGGTTGCCTTCGCCTGATCCCAAACGCAGTTGGACGACTTCCCGGACAACTCGATGAGGGCACCATCTTGGATAAAGCCCTGCTTCGTGAAGTCGTACTTGGCGAACTCGGACGCCTCGGTGAAGAACGCATCCTTGTTGCCGTTCATGTTGAACTTCGCGCCTTCGAGAAGGAACGGTGCCGTCATGTCGAGTGATCGCGTGGCCACGATGAGGTTGGCTCGGGTTGGACCACCAGGCAATGCCGAGGCAATCGCCATGATCTGCTCAAGCGACCAGCCCCATCGGCTGCCGGCCAGCGTGGTTGGCTCCTTCTTCCAATCGACACCAGCGGCTGTCAGCTCGGCACGAGCCGATTGAACCCACGGGTCGCTGTCGAAGATGGGGGAGTCAGCAGCTTTCACGCCACCACCGACTACCCACCAAGCGTCGGAAGCTGAACCATCGCCACCGACCTTGTCCTTGCCAACGAAGCCGTTGCCCTTGCACACCGACGGCTGGAACAGGTATTTGGCGCTTGCCTTCAACCCGTTCTGTGCAGCTTCGGTGATGGACTGCGTGCACGAGGTACCGGCCGTCATAGCAAGGAATACCGCGGGCTTCTTAGCCGTGAGGGTGGTCATTGGGTCAGTGATGGTAGGCGCAGTTGGCTCGATGGTTTCGGTGACATAGTTGACTTGGTCCTTAAGGGGGGACTGAGCCAGCCACGCCTTGAAACCGAAGTTGTACGCCGCACCGAAGTCGTTGTTCATGACCAGCGCTGCCACCGTAATTTTGCCGTCGGCACCCTTCAACTCGGCAGCACGCTTCTCGATAAACGCGCCCCACAACACCGCTTCGGTGTTGTACGCCATCTGCTCGCCCGTGGTCCATGGGTGCTTGACTGGATCGCCCCACGCCGGATGACCGGTCATCGACAGGATCTGCGGCACACAGCTGGCGTTCAACTTGTCGTACGTCTTCATGGTGTTGGGCGAACCCAGCGTGATGACGTTGAACACCTTCTCGGAATCGACGAGTTCGTCGACAATGGGGATGGTGCGAGCAGCGTCGTAGCCATCGTCCTTCGCGATGTAGGTGAGCTTACGGCTCTTGCCATCGGAACCCTTGATACCGCCGGCAGCATTTATCGCGTCGATATGGGTCTGAATGCCCTTGGCAATCTGGCCATAGATGGCAAGGGTGCCGGACTGAGCTATGGCCTGACCAATCTTTATTTCGGTGTCGCTGACACCCTGGGTGTTGTTCCAGCCAGCCGGGCACTTGGACACGTCGATGGTGAAGCCTTCAGGACCGGTGATGGTCTTGCCGTCGGCCGATAGGCCCCACTTGTTGTCGACAATGCGCTTCACAATGCCAGCGCGCTGTGTCGCCGAGAGCGCGTTCCAGTCGGCGATGCTGGCCGGCTTAGCCGGTGCCGCCGTGGTTGTCGGTGCTGCGGTAGATGAGGCGGATGGAGCTGCTGTTGTTGCCGACGTGGTGGAGCTGTTGAGCGCATCGTTCACGCCTGATTGCACGCCCTTGTCGACCGTGTTGTCTGGACTGGCCGTGCCGTCTCCACCGCTGCTTCCACAAGCGGCTAGAGCCATAGCTGCAGCGACGAACGAAGCCGTCACCCGCCGAGATGTCTTTGAAATCACACTTCCCCCTTATTTATTGGATATTTGACTAACGCACTAAACTGTAGTGCTGCGTGGCGGCTACGTCTGGTCAGACGACAGACGCGCGTGGAATCTGTGGAATTACCCGCACGAAACGTGCTTTGAGCCAACGAGCGAACTGCACGATTCCTCTTGGCATGAAGAACGGCACGAGCACCAGAATGAGACCGAAGAGGGCTCCGGCGAAAATGGGGTCGATATCGACACCCGGCACTGCCTTGATCCAGCGGGGAGCGAGATCTTGCAGGAACACCACCGCTAGACCGCCCAACCAGCAGCCATGCAAGGTAGCCACGCCACACAGCACAAGACCCATGAGCGTGAGCGTTGCATACTCGGGGCCTACAAGTGTGGGGCCGATGGCACCGAGCGACGACGCAATCATAGAGCCACCGATACCGGCGAAGGCTGCGCTGAGAGCGAATGTCAGCACCTTGTGCTTGTTGAGCGGCACACCGCTAACGGCTGCGCCAATTTGGTTGTCACGAATGGCCAACATGCCGCGACCAGGCGAGCTTTTCATAATGTTGCGCACGAGCAGGAAGCAGATGCCAGCGATAATGAGCATGCAGAAGTACTTGTAGATAGCTACCTGCGACGATGCGTCTTTACCGCTAATTCCGAGAAGCGACCGCATCCAACCGGTTGGCTTCAAGCCCTCTTTAATGGTTCGGCCGTTGTCGCCACCCGTTCGTCGTGCGATGCCGCCGCCCTCGATCTTTATCAAGATAGGGAAGGTAAGTGCTAGCGCCAAGGTTATGAGCGCCAGATACAAGCCTCGGATTTTGAGGGCTGGCAAACCAACAAGGGCACCGAACAAGAAGCACACCACGAAGGCGACCGGCAAGGTCATCCACATATCGAAGCGACTCTCGTTGATAAGGATGGTGGTGGTGTAGGCACCGAGCCCTGTGAATGCAATGTGTCCGAGGGAGATTAGGCCGGACCAGCCAATCACCATGTTCATGCCCAAGATGGCAATTCCCCAGCCAACGGCCTGGGCCAACTGAGCGACGCGGAAGCTCGGCAGCACATAGGGCAGGACCAGCATAGGAATGACGAAACATGCCCAGCCCGCGAGCTGGAACATCCGATGCTGCCGAGACCCCGCCTGGAACGTAAGCCTGGGCGTAGCAGCGCTAGCCGTTGAAGCTGCGGAGGTCATACTCGCTCGATTCTCTTAGTTCCGTAAAGGCCCTCGGGCTTGAACAACAGCACAACGAGGATCAGGGCGAAGGCAACAACAAGGGCAAAGTTCGACTTCAGCCAGCCGAAACCGGCTACCTGCTGACCGTAGCCAGTAACGAGGCTCTGCACCACGGCCACAATGAAGGCACCGATAACCGAGCCGCCGATACTGTCGAGCCCACCGAGAACCGCAGCAGCAAAGGCGAAGATTGTGAGCTTGGCCATGAACGACGGTTCAAGATTGGTTTGCTTAGCCACCAGGCAGGCGCCGAGTACCGACAGCGCCGCCGCTAGGGCCCAACCGAATTGCAGCGTGCGGCCAGTGTGCACGCCGACCAAGCGGGCCGATTCGACATTGGACGACACCGCCCTGAAGGCCAAACCCATCTTGGTTCGGCCAAGAATGGCGAACAGCACCACCAGCATCACAGCAAGAACAAGCAGCGTGCCGACCGTTTCGTATCGGAAGAACGCACCGCCAATGGTAAACCTGTCGCCCGGTTTAGCCGGGAACGGGCTGGGGAACGCCAGAAATTCAAGCCCCCAAATGGCACCGGCTAGAGCGAGCAGGATGGATGCGAGCCCGAACGTAATGAGCACGACCGGAAGGTGGTCGGCTGGGCCAAAGGGCCGAATCAGCGTGCGTTCGATAGCTGCACCAACAATGGCCATGACAATCATGGCTACGAAGATCGAGGGCCAAACCGGCCAGCCCATCTTCACTGACAGCTGGTAGCAAACGTACGCACCAAACATTGCGATGTTGCCCTGGGCAAAGTTGATCAACGTGGTGGCCTTGAAGATCAACACCAGAGAGATAGCGGTAACGGCGTAGACGGCGCCGTTGTTCAGGCTGTCGAACACGCGCTGTAAGAACAACTGACTGCCGCCCCGGAAGATGGGGCCGAGCAGGATCAGAAGGACGACGGCCATGGCGGCATATAAAACAGTGCTGCCGTTCAGCCATTTCGGACGGGAAGCCATATCTAGATCACGCTCCGAGATATGCGGCGCGAACCGCGTCATTGGAATGAAGCTCGTTAGATGTGCCTTCGAGCACAATCTGCCCGGCTTCGAGCACATAGCCGCGATCGGCAATGTCGAGGGCAATTTCGGCGTTCTGCTCGACAACGAGCATGGTAGTTCCCGTGTCTTTGTTGAGCGCTGCGAACCGGCCAAATAGGTCTTCGATAATGAGTGGCGCCAGACCCAGCGAGGGCTCGTCGAGCAGCAGCAGTTTTGGCCGAGACATCATGGCCCGAGCGACGGCAAGCATTTGCTGTTCGCCACCCGACAGGGAACCGGCCGCCTGATCCTTGCGTTCACCCAGTCGGGGGAACACCGTGGTCCACTGGTCGATGTCGGAAGCAATCTCTTTGTCCTTGCGAACGTAGGCTCCCAGACGCAAGTTGTCGAGTACGGATAACTCAGGAAACGTGCCGCGGCCCTGTGGGACATGAGCGACTCCCCGACGTACGATGTCGGCGGTGTCGTGGGTGCGAACCTCTTCGCCGAAGAGTCGCACCGAACCTGACGTCGCCACCATTGCGCACACCGAACGAAGCGTCGTGGTCTTTCCGGCACCGTTCGCACCAAGAATTACCACTACTTCGCCAGCATTCACGACAAAGTTGATATTGCGGAGAACCTGAATGGCACCGTAGCTGGCACCCAGGTCAGAAACTTCAAGGACCGGTTCACTCACTTCTTGCCACTCCCCAAATAGGCCTCGATAACGGCCGGATCGTTACGAACTGCATCGGGTTCGCCGTCAGCGATTTTCTGGCCAAAGTTGAGTACAACAATGTGCTCGGAGATAGCCATAACCATTTGCATGTGATGTTCAACCAGCAAAACAGTCAGGTTGTGGTTGTCGCGCAAACTGCGAATGGTTCCCGCCAACTCATCGACTTCGGCGTGCGTGAGGCCCGACGCCGGCTCGTCGAGCATCAACAGCCGAGGCTTGCCGATCATGGCCCGAGCAATCTCGATTCGCTTGAGCGTACCGAACGGTAAGCCCGCTGCCGGATGGAAGGCATACTCCGACAGGCCGAGTTCTTCGAGGACGGTGTACGCCCGAGCCCGCAGCGAGCGTTCCTCCTTGCGAGTACCGATGCGCAGTGCAGCCGTGGCAAAATTGGCCTTGGTATTGGAATGATCGCCGACCATGACATTTTCGAGCACGGTCATGCCGGGCCACAGCGCCAGGTTCTGGAAGGTTCGATAGATGCCAATATTGCTCATCTTGTGGGCTGCGAGGGCCAACAGGTCCTGCCCGTCGAACGTCACCGAACCCGACGAGGCATCGTAGATACGGCTAACCACGTTGAATAACGTGGTCTTACCCGCACCGTTTGGGCCGATAAGGCCACAAACCTCGCCCTCTTGAATCTCGAAACTCAGGTCGTTGAGCGCTACAATGCCGCCAAAACGGACCGATACTCCATTGACGCTTAGTAACGCCACACTACCCCCCACGTCTACTGCAAAGTCTGTGGCCGTAACGTACGTGGCGCAGGTCACGCTGTCCAGTCCTGACGCAGCACAATGCATCATGGGCGCGCATCCTCGCCTACTTTGGAGTCGTGGAATCGACCGATATTGAGACTTTTCGCAACGCCGCACACGACTGGTTGGAAGCCAACGCTCAACCGCGCTCAACTGCCAGTTCGACCGAACTTGGTTGGGGCGAAGGCTCCTTCGAGGTAGCGGTATTCCACAACCTGTCTCACGACGAGGAGCAGCGCCGACTCGACGAGGCGCGTACCTGGCAGCAAAGAAAGTTCGACGCCGGGTACGCAATGATGCGATGGCCGATCGAGCAGGGCGGCCGCGGTATGTCGGCTTCGTTCGTGAGGGCCTACAACCAGGAAGAATCACGGTTCGAGATGCCGAACGCTGGCGAATTGCCGCCCACGTCAATGGGGCTCATAGCGCCGACCATCGCCGCCTATGGCACGCCCGAGCAAAAGGCCCGGTTCATTGCCCCGCTCATGCGAATGGACATCATGGGCTGCCAACTCTTCAGCGAACCCTCGGCTGGTTCGGATTTAGCGTCGGTTACCACCAAGGCCGTTCGTGACGGCGACGAGTGGGTGCTTAACGGCCAGAAGGTGTGGACATCAGGTGCAGTGTTCGCCGACTGGGGGCTCGCGATCACGCGATCCGATTTCGACGCCCCTAAACACAAGGGCCTCACGGCATTCCTTGTTCCCTTCAACGCCCCCGGCGTCGAGGTTCGACCAATCAAGCAAATGTCGGGTGGGTCAAACTTCAACGAGGTGTTTCTCTCCGACGTACGCCTGAGCGACGCCGAGCATCGCCTCGGTGCCGTGGGCGAGGGCTGGAGGGTTGCGCTCACGTGTCTTGGCTTCGAGCGAGACCATTCCGGCGGTGGCGGCAACCCGGTCGGTGGTGGGTACCACCAGTTGCTCAACCTGGCACGGCACCTCGATCGCACCAACGAACCCGTCGTGCGCCAGATGCTGGCTGAAAGTTACATCCACACCAAGGTCAGCCAGTTCAACAACCGTCGGGCCGCCGCCGCCATCAAGGCCGGCCAAACCCCGGGACCTGAAGCGTCGCTTGGGAAGCTGATGTGGACCGCAGGTATGGCTCACACCAGCGACGTGGTGTCGCACCTGCTCGGGGCCTCACTCGTCGCAGATTCCGGCGCGTGGGGCACCTACGAGTGGATCGAGCATGTGCTTGGGGCCCCGGGTTACAAGATCGCTGGTGGAAGCGACGAGATTCAACGAAACATCATCGGCGAGAGAGTGCTCGGACTTCCCGCCGAACCACGTATCGACAAAGACGTTCCCTTCAACCAGCGTTAGGTTGGCCGACTAGCCTCGCGGCATGGCATTGAAAAAGGGATACAAGCAGTTGCTTGCTGAAGCAAACGCCAAGATCACAACCCTGACGCTCGACGAAGCGCTGGCGAAGTACGGCTCCGACGATGTCGTGTTCGTCGATATTCGAGATCCTCGAGAGCTCGAGCGAGATGGCTTGGTGCCAGGGGCCTTCTCGGCAACTCGCGGTATGTTGGAATTCTGGGTAGACCCCGACAGCCCGTACTACAAAGATGTGTTCGGTCAGGACAAGGAGTTCGTGTTGTTCTGCGCCGGCGGTCTTCGCTCCGCGCTTGCCGCGGCCACGCTCGTCGATATGGGCTTGGAACGCGTTGCCCACATCGAAGGAGGATTTGGGGCGTGGAAACAGGCAGGACATCCCGTTGGCGTGAAGGAGCGCAAGCCCTAACGCCAAAGTAGTCTGTCACCGTGCGATACCGGCATCTGGCGCTCGTCCTGGTCGTGGCCACTCTTGCCGGCTGCGCTGAAAACACCGCTCCCGACGTACGCGTCGCGTCGCCAATCGCCACGACCGAGGTGGCCGACGGGCCCGTATCCACCACCGTTGCCTCGAGGTCCACCACCGCGACCAACAGTACGACGAGCACCAACACCAACAACCTGCCTGCGAACTACCGAGATGCCATGACCTTGGCGATCGATGATCTACAGGAATGGTGGAGAGGTCAGTTTCCGGCCACGTATTCGAGGCCCTATACCGACGTAAAGCGGGTCATCGCTGCTCGCCGTGGCATTACCGATATGCCGTCATGCGGACGCTCTGGCACTGGCAGGTACAACGACGTGAAAGGGAATGCGTTCTACTGTCCAGACGGCAAAGACTTCATTGCCTATGACGACGAACAGCTGTTTCCCGATCTTGCGGCTGAGTTTGGTGTTGCTTCCACGGTTGTTGTCCTTGCCCATGAATGGGGCCACGCCGTGCAGTTCCGCGCCGACCTCGACGAGTCATCCATCATCATGGAGCAACAAGCCGACTGCTTCGCGGGAGCGTGGACTGCGCACAGCGTCAAGGACGCGAGGGCAAAAGTCCGGTTGAGCGAAGGCGACCTCAACACTGTTTTGGCGGCACTCATCAGCGTCAGTGATAGCCCGGGAACAACCGCCAACGACCTTCTGGCACACGGCAGCGGGTTCGACCGCGCTAGCGCGTTTCGCGACGGCTACGTCGGGGGCGCGAAAGAATGTGCGACGTACCCAGCTCAACCGCCAACAACTATCCAACTCCCGTTTACAAGCCGCGCCGACGTCCTCAATGGCGGCAACCTTCCACTCGCCGACACCCTGGCGCTGATGGCCGAAGATCTCGACCGGTTCTGGCGAGACGAGTTTGCCGCCGAGAGTCGACCCTGGGTGCCGCTCGGGGCAGTCAGTACTAGTGGTTCGACACATGGTTGCACCACCAAACGGGTCGACTTCTGTCCAAAGACAGCAACGGTGAGCTACAGCGACAGCTTTATCAAGCAGGCCTACCGCGAAGGAGATTTCGCCGTGGGATTGCTGTTCGGCCTTGCATGGACCGAGGCCGCCTTGACCCGTCAGTCAAGCCCGCTAAAGGGGCAACAGCGCACCTTGCGCGCCGACTGTCTCGTGGGAGCATGGACACATCTGCAGGTGCCGGGCAAGGCCCGCCCAGAGGGCACCGACCGGACCTTATCGTTATCGCCCGGCGATCTCGACGAAGGCGTCATCGCGTTCTTGTCGTTTGGTGAAACCGCCGACAGTGCGCCGGTGTTCGATCGGCTCGCCAAGTTCCGCGCCGGCTTGCTCCAAGGCAGCAGTGCCTGCCAATGAGCCCGCGACTTCTTGCTGCCATCGACGTAGGCACCAACTCGTTTCACATGATCGTTGCCCGGGTTTCCTCAACCGGAGCCATCGAGGTTGTGACCCGTGAGAAAGAGGTCGTGCGGCTCGGTCGAGGCGGCGGAGACATGAAACAACTCGACCCCGAGGCCATGGAGCGCGGCCTCGCTGCGCTCAAGCGAATGCGACAGATTGCCGATGGGGCCAATGCTCCGCTACGTGCTGTAGCTACGTCGGCCGTACGTGAAGCCGCCAACGCCAAACTGTTTCTCCATCGCGCCCGCACAGAAGCCGGCGTCGAGATCGAAGTTGTCTCCGGCGTCGAAGAAGCCCGACTCATTCACCTCGGGGTCTTGCAGGCGCTCCCAGTTTTTTCGCGTCGGATTCTCGTGTGCGACATCGGGGGCGGCTCCACCGAATTGGTTGTAGCCCAAGGCGGCGAACCGGTGTTGCTTCGCAGCCTCAAGATGGGAGCGGTTCGGCTCACCGATCGCTTCTTTGCCGCCGGGACCATGTCGCCGGTTTCACGCGCTGCGTGTAACGATTTCGTCGCATCGGCCCTCGCCCCCATGCGACGCCTTGTGGCCCAACATGGCTTCGACACGATGATTGTCTCGTCAGGCACGGCCGAAGCCATGACGCGGTTGGCCTGGTCGCTCGACGGCGGGCGCAACCAACGCAGTGTGAACGGCATCGAAACCTCGGCGGCCTCGCTGCGCAAGGCGGTCGAACTCATTATTCGAACGCCTGCCAACGAGCGCGCCAATTTGCCAGGCATCGACACCAAACGGGCTGAAATTATCGCCGCTGGCGCTCTGATCCTCGACGGAGTCGTCACCGCAATGGAGGCGCGCAGCATCACGTTCTCGGAGTACGCGCTTCGAGAAGGCATCCTTATCGACACCATCGGGCGAACCGAAGGTGAAGCCATGCATCATCTTCGCGATGTATCACTTCGAGGGGTGCGACACCTTATGCAGGCGTGCGACGACGAACCCACTCACGCCGAACAGGTGGCGCAACTTGCCGTGGGTCTGTTCGACGAAACACAACTCATCCACGGCTTAACACCAACTAGTCGCGAGTACCTTGAAGCGGCAGGACTCCTGGCCAATGTTGGGCTTTTCATCGGCCACAGCCGGCACCATCTCCACAGCTACTACATCATCCGTAACGCCGAAACACTCTCGGGATTCACCGATCACGAGATCGAGATCATTGCACTCATAGCCCGGTACCACCGCAAGGGCGCACCGAAATTCAGCCACGCCGAATTCGCGCAGCTCGACGCGGCCGACGGCAACATGGTGCGACTGTTGGCCGGACTTTTGCGGATAGCGATCGGGCTCGATCGCCGACACGATGGTCGTGTCCGGTCAGTGTCGGTGTCCCGATTGGGTGAAGGACTACACATCACGCCCGTTGTCGATGACGGGGTCGACACATCACTCGAGGTCTACGCCGCCAGCGAGCGCACGTCGCTCCTCGCTGCAGCCCTCGACCGAAAAATTACGGTCGGTACCAACTAAACCTGGCGGGGTACGAAGTCGTTGAGTACCACGGCCAGCTCCAACGGACAGTCGCCCTGTACCGAATGGCCAGCACCGTCGACCACTGCGACACTGGCGTTCGGCTGTCGTCGCGTGAACTCGGCCACGTCGTCGTCATCGACAACGGGCGACACCCCTCCACGCACCAGTAACACAGGACACGCAATGGCCGACACTGCGTTCCACATCACGCCGTTATCGGCCCGAACGCTGCCTGCCTCACCTGACACCTCATCGGTGTGAGAGCGACCGGCACGATGCCACCGCCACATCCACGAGCCATCGGCTTGGGGTCGAGCGTTATGGAGAATACCTCGACGCAGCGAGCTCTCGCTGCGGGTTGGATTGTGCTCCATGGTGCGTTCAAGAAGCGCTTCGAAACTCGCAAACTCTTGGGGTCCATCGATGAAGTCGAGTACCGCCTTGGCCTTCTCACGATTGGTTCCCGGAGTGATGTCGACCATCACTAGGCGGCGGGTCAGCTCTGGCCAGCCAGTGGCCAACACAAGGCTGGCCATACCGCCGAGCGACATGCCGACAATCGCTCCGGAGTTCGGGGCATGCTCGGCAATAACCGGTGCGACATCGGCCGCCAAATCCACCGGCGAATACTGCATGTCGTTACGCCACGACGAATGCCCGTGGCCAGGCAGGTCGAGCGCGAGGCACGGTCGCTGCAATGCCATGGCCACCGTGTCCCAGGTGTGGGCGTTCATTGACGCGCCATGCAAGAAAACGAACTCAGGTTCCGCGTGTCCGAACTTCAGGGCGCTGACCGTTCGGCCATCGCCAAGAACATGATACAACCGTTCGACTACCGGCGCGCCGGGAAACGGCAAACCATTCTCGGTCGCATTTTCATGAAACAACCCGAACTCGTCGTAGTGATATTCGGACATATCGCTCACCGTCGAGGCTGATTAGTTGTAAGTGCCTGGAACGTTTGGCTGGTTGGCCGCGCTGGCCTCTTCGTTAGCCTTAAACGCCGCCTCGGAACGCTCGCGCTGGTTCTGCTCGGCCACCGACAGCCGGGCGTTGTACGCAGCCTGCTCGTTCGCAGCATTGACAGTGGCGTCGACATCGGCCTGAAGGTCGGCAGCTGCCTTGGCTGCAGCAGCATCAGCTTCGACCTTGGCTGCGGCAGCTGCGGTGGCCGCTTGTGCCTCAGCTTCGTCGGCCACAGCTTACTCGGCGGCATCAGCAACGAAGGCAGCGGCAGCAGCACCGAGCTCTGGGCCGGTTGGCGTAAGTTCTAGTACCTGGCCGACGCTGAGGTTGTCGGGGTTGTCGATTCCATTGGCACCGGCAATGTGGTTGTACATATTGCCGTCGTCATAGAAACGCTCGGCGATGGCCCACAGTGTGTCGCCACTCTCAACGGTATAGGTGCTTGGTCGATCCATGGCGCAATACTATCGAGTCGACGGCCGGATGAGTCCCAGCGGAGCGAATTGGCGAGCGAGGACCTCGTCGGATGAGACACCAAGCCAGCCAAGTGCATCGGCGTATAGACAGCGGGTGTCGATGCCAGCAGCAAGATCACCATCGGCCAGTTTCGAAAGATCGGCGTCGCCGTAGACACCTCCGGCGACGTTCGGCCCGACGACAAACTGCATTCCTGCCTTGCCATGATCGGTTCCGCTGCCGTTCTCGGCGGCACGTCGCCCGAACTCCGACACCGTCATCAAGGTGACGGTGTGGGACAACCCGACGGCGTCGAGTCGATCGAAGAGCGAGGCGATTCCTGTCGCTAGATCGGCGAGTAACGCTTGGTGGCTGGCGGCCTGACCGGCGTGCGTGTCAAAGCCACCTACCGATACATAGATGATTTGGGCCCCTCGTTGTGCGGCGATCAGGTCGCCAGCAGTCCGCAGACCGCGGGAAATTGCCCCGGCGTCTTCATCGTCAGAGTACGACGCAGCACTGCTGGTTACTCGTAACTCGTCGAACACCTTGAGTGCAGCAACTGCCGACAACGCTGGTCGGCCGCCAATGACTTCCCAGGCCCGTAGGAGATCAGCCGAGTTGGGTGACTTCACCGCGAATGATTGTGGCGACAACACAACGGTTGGTCGACTTGTCTGTCCGAGCAACGCCGGTGAGCCTGACCCCAGCGCAATGGCCCTCATTGGGTTCTCGGCTGTACCTCCCGATACGTCCAGGTAGCGACCAAGCCACCCAGTTGTCGAGGCCGTGGTCGAGGCGCTCCACCAGGTGTCAAGGGCAACAAAGTGAGATCGGCTCGGCGCAGGGTATCCAATGCCTTCGACCATGGCGACGTTGTTGGTTGTGAGCAGCCCAGCCATTGGTGCGAAGGCGGGATGCAGCCCGTATGCCGTAGTACCGGGCACCGGGATGAGTGTGTCGTCATTCAACCCCAGGGTTGGGCGAAGATCGTGGTACCGACCGGAGACGGGAACAAGTGTGTTGAGTCCGTCGTTGCCTCCGCCAAGTTGCACAACGACCAGGACACGGTCCGCCGCTGCGGCTTGCGCAAGGTCAACCGGTTCGACAACGAGCGCGCTTGTCGAGGTCGAAGGGGCCGATGTCGACGGCGGCGGGGCCGTTGTCGGCATTTGAGCGTCGCACGCGGCCAACGCACCGATGCCGGTTAGGGCCAGGAACCTTCTTCGGTCAATATTCATTATGCCTCCACGAATTCAGGGCTCACGAGAGCCAGGGCCAACCGGGAAAAGGAATCTCGTACCTGGCCAAGACCAGCCGTGGTCGTTGGGCCGAGATCGTCGGGCAAACCGAGGGCAACCGATAAGGCACCCCAATCACCCCGCATCACGGCCTGCATCGCTGGGCTCGACGGCGGCGTTGCCTTTGCCACTGCGAGGGCGAGGTTCAGCCGCCCGACCATCACCGCCGAGGCAAACCATGCACCACCCTCTGCCCAGCCACCGACGTTGGGAGGGGCGAACGGCACCTGACCCGCAGCCTCCAAGCCCAGCAGGCGCGCCTGCGCCGAAAGCCGGGCGCCGGTAGCGCGTTCAGCCAGCACCAACCACGGCACCGGCCCAAGGATCACCGGACCGCCATCGACACCACTGGCGATAAGGTCCAAGGCGCCCCTGGTAAGAACCGCCAGCGAGAATCCGCTCGCCCGAAACGACGCCGCAAGCGTGTTGACGGTCGGCTCGTCAACCGCGGGTCCAACCGTTGCCACGAGGTATTGACGCGCAACAAAGGCGGCGCACTCAGGGTGGGCGAGTACTGCGGCAACGACGCCGGCCACGTCATTCACGCCGGTGCGACCAAGCAACGTTTGCGGTGTCGAATCATGCAACTTCGGACGCAGAACAGCGTTACCACCGGCGCGAACAGCAACTACCCATCCGGTTAGAGCAGTGGCTGTCGCCACGACATCAGCTTCGGTAAAGTGACCGACGCCAAGGGTGAACAACTCGAGCAGTTCTCGACCGTAGTTCTCGTTGGGCGACCCCTTCACCGAATCCTTACCATCGAGATAGGTGAGCATCGCCGGGTCGATCGATAGATCCGCTATCAGCTCACCGAAGTTGGTCGCCCGTCGAAACAACCGGATCTGATTTGCCATGGCGTCGGGGGCCTTCACCTTGCCGATGCTCGACACCAAGAGTCCATGCCAGAACCAGGTGAAACGATCAGCCACCGGCCAACCAGACTGCGCCATCGCGGTCATCCACGCTTCGACTGCCGAGCGGTTCTTTTGGCGAACCGCTCCCTGTTCGAACGACAGGTCCAACCCGTCAAACGGGTCGGCTGCGGGGGCGACACCGGCGGCAGCCGGATCGGCCAGTCGGGCAACCTCGGCCGCGACGCCGCGACCTACCGCGGCATCAAGTTCTCCACCCAACAAACCGAGACCCACCCGGCGATGCAGGCGAGCAATACGTCGTCGTTCATCCATACCGGCAATACTCACTCTCATCTGTGAGGAGAATGTGATCTACATCGGGGGTAACCGTGGTAGTCGGAATTGTGTTTGCCAACTCAGGGGTCTACGCCGACCCGCAGATGGCTGCCTTGCTGGCGCAAACGGCTGAAGCCAACGGGGTCGAGTCGCTCTGGACCGTGGAGCACGTCACCATCCCAAAGGACTACGAAAGCCAATACCCGTACAGCTCCAGCGGGCGCGCTCCAGGAGCCGAGACATCCGACATTCCCGATCCGCTCATCTGGTTGGCGTATGTGGCTGCGGTGACTACCCGCATCAAGTTGGCGACTGGCATTCTGATACTCCCCCAACGCAACCCATTGGTGGTGGCCAAGGAGATCGCAACGCTCGACAAGCTCAGCGCGGGCCGAGCCATAATCGGGGTCGGTTCAGGATGGCTCGAAGAGGAATTCAGTGCTCTCGATGTGAGCTTCCATGATCGGGGCGAACGCCTCGATGACTACATCAGCGCATTGCGTACCATTTGGCGTGACGGTGCTGCGGGTGCCAGCCACCACAGTTCATTCGCCAACTTCGATGCCTGCATCTCTTTGCCTCAGCCCGCTGGGCCAACCGTTCCCATCGTCATCGGCGGCCACACGAAACGTGCCGCTCGCCGAGCGGGTGAACTCGGTGATGGCTTCTTCCCCGGCAAGGGCACCCCCGACGAACTTGGAGAACTCGTCGACATAGTGCATGAAAGCGCCCGACGTGTCGGCCGCAATCCCGACACCATCGAGCTCACCACCGGCCTACCACGAGATTCCGATGCCACCAACAGGCTGGTGGACCTTGGCTTCACTCGCTTTACGGTGCCCCCACCAGCATGGGACCTCGACAGCCTTCCTAACGCGATGGAACGGCTCGGCCAACGGATAGACGACCTCGGCTAAGAGCGCTTTCCCGAAGGGTTAAGGGTTTTTCTTGGCCGTTGTCGTGGCACCCGTGTCCTCAGGATCGGGGAAATCGGGTGGGGGTCGCTGGGCGCCGTACTCCTCGGGTTCTTTCACGCCGTCAAAAACGAACACCTGATCACCGACACCAAAAATGGTGTACAGGTAGTTGCTGACATGCATCGGTACGCGCACGCACCCGTGGGACACCGGTTTGTTCGGAACATTCTCGCTGCCGTGAACCGCAATGCCCGAGTTGAAATACAACGGGTTGTGAACACGACCGAGCGGGATGTCCCACCATCCTTCCTCGTGTCGGTACACGGTGTACATTCCGCCGGGTGTGATCGATTGACCGCACACCTTTTTCGGTTTGACGCCCGCTGGAAGTGTTGTCGTGGTGGCACCTCGCCACGCCGGAACGTTGTTGGGCAGCTCACACCATTCCTCGCCCGAACCACTCGATATCACCGAAAACAGCTTCAGTTCACCACCTTCCCAGAGCATCGCAGTCTGGGAGGGCAGGTCGAGCACCAGATGACGCAACGTGGCTGCGGGTCGCGGGTCGCTAATACCCAGCGGTTCCAACATACGCTGGAAGAGTTCAGGACTGACCTTGCCGTTAGCGTCTTTGCCACGAAGTCCGACGACGCGATGTTGGTAGGCGGTAACGGCTTGCTTGGACAACAACCCGAAGTACCCGTCGGCGAGTCCAACATCGAAACGCAGCTCGCTCAGCCGGCGCTGCAAGTTGAGCACATCGTCGCCCTTGTGGCCCATCTCCAAGACTCGCGTGAGGGGCGCAAACGTCGGTAGAGGCGTGGCGGGGGCAGAATCGGCCAATGCGGTGTCGACCGAGGTTTGCGCCTCGGCAGTAAGCCCAGCGACATCGCCAGCAGGGCCGGTGTTTCGCGCGCACCCGGCGGCTACGAGCGAGAGACATCCGAGAACCAAGAGGACCGACATCCTCGACGAACGACGAACAGCGCGCACCACAAGATTCTACTAGTGCGTGCTCATGGTATTGACGTTGTCGTCGTGGAACCCGCCGTGGTTGTGGCGGCAACAGTTGAAGTAGGCGGTTTCAGCGTCGTTGCCACAGGCGTCGCCACGGTGGTCTTAGCAAGTGTGGTGGTCGTCGTTGAACTCGTGGTCGAGGAGCTCGACGTTGTAGTGGACGCAACGGTTGTGTCGGACGGGTCGGGCACATCGATGGGCGGCGGCTGCGGGCCATAGAACTCAGGCTCCTTCTTACCGTCGAACACGAAGACATCGTCACCGTTGCGAATCAATGAGGGCAGATATTCGCTGATGTGCATGGGCACACGAACACACCCATGTGAAGCTGGGCGATTTGGCACATCCTTGGCCCCGTGTAAAGCAATACCACCGTTGAAATACAGGGGATTGTGAACCGTCCCGAGAGGAATCTCCTGCCATCCAGATTCACGAAAGTAGACCTTGTAGGTACCGCCAGGAGTAAGAGATACACCGCATTTGCGCTGAGCCCGAGTGGTTGCAGGGCCAACCGTTCCCGGCTTCAGCGTGGTTGTGGGCACATCCTTTTTCACGATGATCTTGGGTTCGTAGCAAAACTCATCACCATCACCCGACGAGACGTGGGTGATGAGGCGAACCTTGTTTTGTTCGAACAACACTGCGGTTTGAGCCGGCAGGAAAACCAGCAGATGGCGCGACGTAGCATTTGGCCGAAGGTCGCCAAAGCCGAGCGGGTCTTGGATGCGGCTCCACATATCGGGCGAAACCTTGCCGGTGACATCGCGACCGGCGAGGCTGAGAATGAGTTTCTGATACGCCCAAACAGCCTGTGTGGTTTGTATGCCAAACTCGCCGTCGACCTTGCCGACATCGAACTTGAGGTCGTTGAGTCGTTGCTGCAACGCACGCACGTCCTCGCCAACCATACCCGCGCCCAACGTGCGATCGAGCGGAATCTTCGCCACCGTTGTCGTGGGCTCAGCTGCGGTAGTGGAGGGGCCCGCCGGGTCGGTAACCGGCACAAGACTGACAGCCGGGATACCCGGTTCGATCGCCGCCTGCGAGTTGCCCGGCAGACCATTCGCGCTGCAGGCCGACACGGCAGCAGCCAAACAAATGGCTCTGCTGACAAGGCCTAACCTCATGACTGGATGACTTCCGACGCGCGATCGACGGTGTCGCGGATGGACTTGAGCTCTTTACGCAGGCCGAACATCTCGCGCAGAAGTTTCACGATGACCGTTGGCGACGACAGGGTTGAGACACCGCGTGTTCGGGGGAAGTAGTCGACCCCGAACTGCACGACACGAAAGCCGTGTTTGTGGGCGCGGACTACCAACTCGGCATCGATAAAGCTGCCTTCGGATTTCAACTCAAACGCATCGAGCACCCGACGACGACACAGCTTGAACGCGAAGTTGACATCACGCATTCGCACGTCGAACAGCACCCGCACCATCGTGTTGTAGATAGTGGAGTACACAGTTCGTACATAGCCCTCGCCGGTACGGTCGAGCCGATAGGCACTCACGACATCGGCCTCATAGTGCCGCATGACACGACAGGCCTTTTGCAGTTCGTCCATGTCGAACGGCAGATCGGCATCGGAATACAAGATGAGATCGCCGCGGCTTTCGGAGTACCCAGTCTTCAGTGAGCCGCCAAGCTTGCGGTTCTTGGGATGATGCACGACTCGCACATGGCGGTCGTTTGCCGCAGCCTCGTTGGCCAAGAGCGCCGTCGTGTCGGTGGAAGCGTCGTTGATGATGAGCAGTTCGTAGTCGGCAATCTCGCCGCTATCGACCAATGTCTCACAGGCTTCGCGCGCCGCGCCAAGCGCACGATGAATGTACTCCTCCTCGTTCCACATCGGAAAAAAGACGGTAAGCAGCTTGAAAGGTGGCTCGGTCGGCGAACTGGGGGCCATAGCGCCGGTAAGGCTATCGGGCTGCGTCACATTGTGGGTGTCGCTCGGGTACGGTTGACCCTCGTGCTTACCACCCCCGCCCGAATTCTTCTCGCCGTAGGTTGGTTGGGAATCATGATTGGCGTAGGGCTTCTTGGCGCTGCTGCCGCCCTGGGCGGACGACCAACCGCATGGGCGCAGGGTGTGCTGTTTCTGGTCGTGTGGACTCCCCCGGTGATTGCCATACTGTCGGCCCGCCACGCCGCGAGCCGGTACGCGCTTGTCTGGTCTGTCGTCGGAGTTCTCGGCCTCGCCATCGCCGCGGCTACCGACTGGCGGTTACGTCCCGTTGCCGGACGCTGGGAATTAGTTCTGACCGGCTCCGCAGCGGTAGTTACTTTTGCTGCCTGGCTGGGCCGGGTGCGGGGAGGGCCAACCGCAACGACTCCGCCTACACTGAGCTAGATGGCGGAGCGACACACGTACGGACTCACGGTGGTGCTGGGTGTTGCAATCAGCGTGGTGGCCAGTCTTGTTTCCACAGCGGTCACGGGTCTGGCTACGAGCGCAGAATCCGAGACCCTTGCGTCACGATTTGTTGCTATCGACGCTATTCGACTGCTCGATACCCGACGCGGTGGCGAACCCGTCACGGCCGACGGAGAGATCTCCATCCCGGTCGTCGGCGTCGGGACGGTTCCCACCAGCGGCGTCACCGCTGTCGCCCTCACCGTCACTACCACAAATGCCCAGTCCCCTGGCTTTGTCACGGCGTGGCCGACCGGAGCACCACGACCAAACGTTTCAAACCTCAACGTCCAGCAAGCGGGCGATACCGTTTCCAATCTCGTGTTCGTACCCGTCGGCAACACCGGCGCAATCTCGTTGTATACCTCGATGACCGCCGATGTCATTGTCGATCTGGCTGGCTGGTTCACGGCTGCTCCACACGGTTCGAGGGCAGGCCGCTTCATTCCAATAGAAGCGCATAGGGCGAGCGACACCCGCCGCTCGTCGTCTGGTCAAGGCGCGGCGGGCGAGCTCGTGGCCGCGGACGCGGTCGTCGACGTGCCCATTGGTACCGTTCCCGGCATTCCGCAATCGGGTATAACGGCGGTCCTCATCAACGTCACCACGACCGACACGAGCGACGCTGGCTTCGTGCGCGTTTGGCCAACAGGCGACCGTCAACCGGCAACGTCGAACCTCAACGCCACGCGATCCGGAGACACGGTCGCCGGACTAGCTGTCGTTCCAGTGGGAGTCGGTGTGTCGGTCAGCGTCTACACCCAGATGGCATCGCATCTCATTGTCGATGTACTTGGTTGGTTCACCGACGACACGGCGCCCTTGTCAACCAGTGGGCTCCTCGTTGCCGTCGATCCACAGCGCCTCATCGACACTCGGACAGGCGGCTCACCGCTGCCTGCCCAGACACGCCACGGCATCGGGGTTGCCACGGCCCCTCCCGGCGCCACCGCAGTCGCCAACCTCACGGTTACCGCCACGTCCGGGCCGCTCTACCTAACCGCTGGGGCTCTAGAGCAAGGCTTGCAATCCACAAGCAACCTCAATGCGTCGAGCCGCGGAGCAACCCGAGCCAACGTGGCGCTGTTACCGGTGGCATCGGGCCACATGTACGTGTGGTCCTCAGCGTCCACGCACCTCATCGCAGACCTACAGGGTTGGTTCACCCCGTAGCCGAAACTCTCCTGGTGGCATGCCAACGATTCTTACGAACTGTCGGCTAAACGCGCTCTGGTCGTACCAGCCGCAGTGTGCTGCGACGTGGGCGAGCGACTCCGATGTACCCAGCAGGCGACGGCAGGCCTCATCCACTCGCATCTTGACGACAAATTGCTTCGGCGAGAGCCCGTAAACCTGGTGCATCCGGCGTTCCAGTTGGCTCACGGATAGCTCGGCCACAACCGCGAGCGACGTCACCGTGAGGGCTTGGGCAAGGTTCGCCGAGACATGAGCCACAACCGACGCAAGGCCTTCGGCAACACCGGAACCCGCCCGCATGCGTAAATCGGTCGAAACGACGACGCTTCCCACAAACTCGTCGAGAGAGTCTATGACGGGAAGCTTGCCAGTGAGGTACCAGCCCAGACCACCATCGGCTTGTGTGATGAGTTCAAGCTCGTTCACCAGCGGCTGACGTCGATGTCGCAGCTCGGCATCTTGAGCGTCGTACCGACGCGCCAGAGCTTCGGGAAAAACCTCGAGGGCACGCATACCAATAAGCGCGTCTCGCGCAATGCACGCCCGATCGGCAAACGCGTGATTCACGGCCAAGTAGCGCCCGTCGGCATCCTTCACGCAGTACAGCACGTCGCGTATCGAATCGAACAACGTTGCCGCTGCAACATGAGGGACGAGAGCGCCTTGCACTCCACGTATGGTACGAACCCGGCACAGGTTTCGGGCGGTTTATCCAAGACACGTGGGTAATGCTGAATATATGGACAACGTTGCTGATGCCTGTCTCGTCGACCGCTCAGTGTCGCTGGCTGGTGACATCATGACCGCCGCCGCCAAGCGCACCCCTCGTCGCGAGGCAGCCAAACAGCGGCGGTTGGCGCGGCTCCTGGAAGATGCCGACTCGTTCGGACTCACCATAGTGCTCACTGACACTGTCCTGCGGGTAACCAATACGGCGCGGGCCGCCGATCTCTTCACCGACACCATCAAACGTTTCGGTGTCGGACCTGCATTCGGGGCTATCGACGCACTCGCACTCAGGGCCGGTGCCGCATTGGCCCGGCCGATGCATTGGGTTGTGATGCCGCTTGTCAAACGACGCGTCCGTCTTGAGGCGACCGGCGTGATCTTTCCCGCCGAGAGCGCCCCACTGAGCCGGCACCTCGCCGCCCGAAAAGGTGCCGGATTGACCGCCAACATCAACGTTCTCGGCGAAGCGATTCTCGGCGAGTCCGAGGCGCTGCGACGGCTCACCGCGGTCTCAGAGATGTTGCAACGACCCGATGTCGGCTACGTGTCAATCAAGGTCTCGGCAGTTGCGAGCCAGTTGGAAAGCTTCGCGTTCGAACAATCGGTGACCCGCGTCGTCGAACGTTTGATTCCGCTCTACCGGATTGCGGCGAGCCACGAGACGCACAAGTTCATCAACCTCGACATGGAGGAGTTTCGCGATCTCGACCTGACCATCGAGGTGTTCACGCGCATCCTCGACCAACCGGAGTTCGATGATCTCGAAGCCGGCATTGTGCTGCAGGCCTACCTCCCTGACGCTCACGACGCCTACCGCCGTTTGCAACAATGGGCTAGAGCCCGACACGCGCGAACCGGCACAGGCATAAAGGTTCGAATCGTGAAAGGTGCCAACCTGGCCATGGAACAGGTGGATGCCGAACTGCACGGTTGGAACCAGGCGCCCTACGGCACGAAACTCGAAGTCGATGCCAGTTGGAAGCGGCTTGTCGACTCCGCGCTGCATCGCGACGCTACCGCCAGCATCCGAATTGGTATCGCCAGTCACAATCTGTTCGACGTAGCGTTCGCGCTGCTGCTCGCACAGGACCGAGGGGTGTCGGGCCGAGTCGACATCGAAATGCTTGAGGGCATGGCCATGGCGGCAGCCCGTGAAATCCACCGGCGAGGGGCGAACGTCATCTTGTACACGCCTGTTACCGAGGCCGACGACTTCGTTGCCGCCGTTGCCTACCTGGTTCGGCGCCTCGATGAAAACGCTGCACCCGAGAACTACCTACGGGTGGCGGGAACGATCAAGCCTGGCACGACGCAGTTCACCGAGCAGGCCGAACGGTTTCGCGAAGCCTGCGAACTGCGGCACACCATCAACACCGATTCACGACGCGCCACTGCGGGCTCGGCGTCGGTGCACCCCGGCAGGTCGTTCACAAACACACCGGACACCGATCTGGCCGTTGCATCGAATCGCGACACGGTCAACGCGGCCGTCGGTCGTTGGCAAACTCGTGACCTGGTGCACCCGCTGCCCGCCAACGTGTCCGATGTCAACGACGCGGTAGAGCGTGCACGCCGTGCCGTTTCCACCTGGGCGGCACGAGGCGTCGGCGAACGGCGGGCCATCTTGGACAACGTTGCCTATGTCATGCACGAGCAGCGGCCCGAAACCATTGGGTGCATGGTGCGTGAGGCTGCGAAAACCGTGGCCGAGGCCGACCCTGAAGTATCAGAAGCCATCGACTTTGCCCGCTACTACGCGGTATCTGCCGAGCAACTTTCGTCCGATGTAACCCTGGTGACCGGCTCACCCCTGGGTGTTGTCGTGGTGGCTCCCCCATGGAACTTTCCGTACGCAATCGCTGCGGGTGGGGTGTGCGCAGCTCTTGCCGCCGGGAACACCGTGATCTTGAAACCTGCACCCGAAGCGATGTTGACCGGCATGCTGCTGGCCGAACACCTGTGGGCGGGCGGCGTACCCCGCGATGTCTTGCAGTGCTTGTCGGTACCCGACAACGAAGTAGGCCAGCGACTCATTACGCACGAGAACGTCGACGCCGTAGTCCTCACCGGTGCATACGAAACCGCCGAGATGTTTCTTGGATGGAAACCGTCGCTTCGCCTCATCGCTGAAACGAGCGGTAAGAACGCCATAATCATCACCGCAGCAGCCGACATCGACGTCGCGGTCAAAGACCTGGTGAAATCGGCTTTCGGTCATGCTGGCCAGAAATGTTCGGCGGCATCGCTAGCGATTGTCGAAGCCGCGGTCTATGACGGGTCAGTTTTTCTTCGACAGCTCCAAGACGCCGTACGAAGCCTTCACGTTGGGGCCGCCGATGATCCGGTCACAGCAGTCGGGCCCGTGATTTCGGAACCCAACGGATCGTTGTTGCGAGTCCTCACGCAACTCGACCCAGGCGAGAGTTGGCTGGTCGAGCCTCGCTGCCAGGCCGGTACCATGCTGTGGAGCCCGGGCGTAAAGCTGGGTGTGCAACCCGGTTCGTGGTCGCATCACAACGAATGGTTCGGGCCGGTTCTTGGAGTCATGCGCGCACCAGACCTAGACACCGCAATCGCATGGCAGAACGGCACCGACTACGGCCTCACCGGAGGTATTCACTCGCTCGATGTCGACGAGGTGACCACCTGGGTCAACACGGTGCAAGTCGGAAACGCGTACGTCAATCGGGCCACTACCGGCGCCGTGGTGCAACGCCAGCCGTTCGGCGGTTGGAAGAAATCATCGATAGGCGCTGGCGCCAAAGCCGGTGGGCCGAACTACGTCGCAGCCTTTCAACAGTGGCGACCAACAACGCCTCTTGCCGCGACCGACGCCGCCATAGCACGCCAGTCGTTCGCAACGTGGCACCACGATCATTTCGGCTTGATGCACGACCCCAGCGGCCTACGGAGTGAACTCAACGTCTTTCGATACCAGCCGCACGAGCACCCAATCGTGATTCGGACTGACCATGCAACCGACAACGCACTTGTCGATATCGCTCTTGCTGCGGCGCAGACCTGCGGCGCCGCAGTCGAGGTGTCGTCATCGGACACTGAAACCGATGCCGAACTCTTTGCCCGTCTCGAGCCGCGCACTCGTATCCGGATGATCGAGCCGCCATCGGAATCGACTCGGCGAGATGCTCTGGCGTGCGGTCTTGTCATCGACGATTCCCACGTCGTTGCCGATGGTCGAATCGAATTGCTGCATTGGCAACGCGAGCAGGCCATCAGCATCACGAACCACCGCTACGGAAATCGAGGGATCGCACCCATTCCGGCCGGTATCGTCGTCCCCTGTGTCGACACTCATTGATCTCAGTCACAACGTCACCGAGGGCATGCAGACCTACCCGGGGCTGCCCGTCCCTCGATACGGCAGCGTCCTTACTCGCGAGAACAGCCGAGGCAAATACGCACCCGGCGTAGAATTCACCATTGGGTCAGTCGAGCTGTGTACCAATACCGGCACCTACCTCGACACGCCATTTCACCGCTATGCCGACGGCCACGATCTTGCCCAGTTGCCACTTGGTGCCTGCGTCGATCTGCGCTTGGTACTGATTGAACACCCGACCGGCGGCGCGCCCGCATCACTGCTCGACGGCCTCGATGTCACGGGTGCCGCTGTTGTGTTTCGCACGGGTTGGTCAATTCACTGGGGCACCGATCGCTACTTCGCGAACGACCATCCGTATGTCACAGCCGAGTGTTCGCAACGGCTCGTCGACCAAGGCGCTGTCTTGGTCGGCATTGATTCGCTGAACATCGACGGCACCGCTGGCAGCGACCGGCCCGCGCATTCGTTGCTTCTGAGTGCGGGGATTCCCATCGTCGAACATCTCACGAACCTCGACTCGGTGCCCGTGAGCGGCGCGCGTTTCACCGCTGTGCCCGTCAAGATGGTGGGACTAGGCACGTTTCCGGTACGGGCTTTCGCAACCGTGCCTTCCCGTCCAACGGTGTGCGAGGTTGTCGTCGACTGTTACAACCCGCGTGCCTTGAGCGCCTTCTGGGCCGAGGTGGTTCGCGGTCAAGTAATAGTGCGATCGGACGATTGGGCGACAGTTCACGAACCTGTTCCGGGGAACCTGCTCCTTGCCTTCCAGCGGGTACCCGAGTCCAAATCAGTGAAGAACCGGGTGCATCTCGACATCTGGTCGTCGGACATTTCGGCCGACACCGCCCGGTTGGTGTCCCTCGGCGCGGTAGCCAACGGTGGCATTGTCGACGACGAACACGGACCCTTCCAGGTACTTACCGATCCCGAAGGCAACGAGTTCTGCCTCGTGCACTAGTGGCGCAGCCCGATCGACATGCTTCACGCGTACCGCAACCCAACTCGAATTCTCAACCTCGACGATCTTGTGAGCTCATCGGACCAGACCGATCCGCTCGGATCCTTGAGCTCGGCATTTCGTCGGCCGAGGGAATCGAGTTCATTGTTCGCGCCCATGCCCGCCCGCAACAAGTTCCTCAGGTGATCGCCATGCCTAGAACCATCCAAGAGATCCTCGACCATGCGGACGACCTAGCAACCAGATTTGAGGAGTTCGACCGCTCCGAAGCAACCGAGCGACCGGTTGCCGAGTATTTGCTCCAGCGGGCCGTGCTTGCGCGGGCACGCACGGAACGCCAAGTCATCGACGCGGTCAGGGCAGCGCGATCTGACGGAACCGCGTGGGCCAGAATCGGAGCGCTTCTCGGAACGTCGGCGCAGGCTGCCCAGCAGCGCTACGGATCGCTAGCGGAGTCGGTCTAGCCATTCGAGAAACGAGATTGTCAACGGCAGCTCAGCAGTATTGACTGTATCCAAGCATGTTTCTGTATCTCAGGACACGCATCTCGGCATGTCGTCTATCCACCAGTGTCGGCCGCGACAGGGTCCAATCTAGCGAAACGTCGACCAACGTGCCCGCGTGGTCGCTAACTCGCTCGCAGTTGACCACCCCACCCACCTTCGCCACACCAACAACGCCGGCCGCCGATGCAACACCCCCAACGTGTCATTACTACACGACTGCACCTCAAGCGCCCTACCCCGAACCACCATCCGAACCGTGTGTCAACGGCCATCGATTTTTCCCCGGGGGCGGACGTGGGTTTCCCCGCGTATGGCCGTCGGAATTCCCCGGGGATGGCCATGGTTTTCCCCGGGGATGTTCGGTGGGTTAGGCCGAGGGGCTTGACTCCTTTGCCGGTGGTGGCTTCGGTGAGGCGGACACCGTCTGGCCCTGCGGAACCCCACAACCCAACGCATCCAACCTCAACTACCCCTCCAACACCACCATCCCCAACGCCGTCATCACCAAACTCGGCACCATCTGCATCTACACCTCCGCCCCCACCCACCTCCTCACCGACATCACCGGCTACTACCCAAATTGACGAGCCCGACCAGCCCTGGTCGTGATCGAGCTTTGGAGAGGATCGATGTTGCCGGAGGACATGAATCCGCTCGAAAGCGAGCCTCGGCCACTTGCGCCTCGCGATCCTGCGGACCCAACGTACGATGCCCTAATGGAAACCTGGTCAGTACGTGCAGCGAACCTGCCTGAGCATGCAGCCAATCCCATTCACACCGACGCCGGAGGGCGAGCCGCCGGATTTCCCGGCGCGTTGGTTGCCGGTGTCACGACGTATGCGTATCTGACCCACCCCGTGCTCGATTCCTGGGGCCTCGACTGGGTCGCAGCAGGAACAGCACATGTGCGATTTCGATCACCTGTGTTTGCGGGCGATCTACTGGTCGCTACGCCCCGACTCGACAACGCCGACCAGTTGGTCGAGGCGAAGGTTGACGGAGCGACACGAGCATCGATGGTCGTTACCCGCGGCATGGTCGAGCTTCCGGTAGTTCGCCAGGGCGAGCAGGTGCGCGAATACTCGCTTGTACTCGATGGCGAGTATGGCTCGCAGTACGCCAGCCGTGCCGGAGACGACCTCGACGTCTGCTCGCGCCAAGGCATCGTTCATCCCGCCGTGTGGCCCGCACTCGCCAATCATGTAGTGCATCGCGAACTGGCACAAGGTTCTTGGATCCATACGCGAAGCATCGTGCGCCATCACGCGCTTGCCCACGAGGGCGCCACGGCCCGCATCCGGTCGGTTGTGGTTGAACGCTTCACCCGAACCGGGGAACGGGTCATTGTCGACGTGACGATCGATGTTTCCGGACACGTCGTTGCCACGTTGGAACATGAAGCAATCGTTCGTATCGAACGCCACTAGACCGACCTGCGATTCGACTAGTAGAAGTCATGCGAATAGTAAGATAGAAAGCATGATTTCTTCTCACGGGCAGCGCCGCGCCATCAACGCCGCCGACACACTCGGGTGCTGCCCGAATCGTGCGGCTCCGGTTGCGGCCGCTATCTCTCGCGGAGCGACGACTTACGGACTCCCCGACGGTCAGTCTTCGCGAACTTCTTGACGGCAACACACCAGCCATAACTGGTACCGCCAAGATGGAGCTCGCCGACTACACCGACGAAATCCTGGCCTCCGGGTTTCCCGCCATTCGTGGCCTAACCGGACGAGCCCGAATCCTCCAGCTCGATAGTTATCTCGGCCGAATCGTGGACAGCGACATGGACGAGGCGGGAGTCAACGTTCGCCGACCCGCTCTCCTGAAAGCCTGGCTCGCCGCCTACGCCGCAGCCTCCTCGACCTCGACTGCCTACACCACGATCCTTGATGCCGCCACGCCGGGCGATGCCGACAAGCCGGCCAAAGCGACAACGATCGGCTATCGCGAGGCCTTGACCCGCCTGTGGCTTTTGGACCCAATACCCGGCTGGATCCCCGAGGGAAATCTGCTGACCCGTCTCGCTCAGGCACCCAAACACCATCTAGCCGACCCCGCCCTTGCTGCAAGGCTTCTGGGTGCGACGGCAAGCGGGCTCCTGCGCAACACGGTCGGCACCGGCCTCGCACCCGCCGATGGCGTGTTGCTTGGGGCCCTCTTCGAATCACTCGTGACATTATCCGTTCGCGTGTACGCACAGCCGCTCGACGCCACGGTGCATCATCTACGAACCCAGAACGGAGACCACGAAGTCGACCTCATCATTGAGGGGGCCGACCGTCGCGTCGTCGCCCTCGAGGTGAAACTCGCAGCCGATGTCACCACCAAGGATGTGCGCCACCTCATTTGGCTTCGCGATCGCTTGGGCAATCGCCTCGCCGACGCCGCCGTGATCACAACCGGGCACCACGCGTACCGCCGTACCGACGGCATCGCCGTCATCCCCGCCTCGCTACTTGGTCCCTAGACCGAATTGATCACAGAGCTGGCCGACAAGGCGGCGACCACTCGATCGGGGGTCAGTGGATACGCGTCGATCCACACACCCGTTGCATCGTGAATCGCGGCCACAACGGCGGCGGCGTACGGGATCATGGGCATCTCGGCCATACCTCTGGCTCCCCACGGGCCAATGGGGTCCGGATGCTCGACCATCACCGACGTGACCTTCTGGGGTATGTCGCCGATGCCCGGCATCAGGTAGGTGGACAGCCGAGGGTTGACGATACGAGCGTCTCGCACAACGAGGTCTTCGGTGATGGTCATGCCGTGCGCTTGCACGATGCCGCCTTCGATCTGGCCGCGGACAAGATCGGGGTTGATGGCACGCCCCACGTCGACGGCGTGAACGGCAGCGTGCACGACAATGTGCCCTGTTTCGATGTCGACGGTGAGGTCGATCGCCTGAGCCCCGTAGGTGTACGCGAAGTTCGGCACGCCACCCTGGCTGCCCTCGTTGTCGATGGGGTCAGTCGGCGGCGGGGTGTAGCGGAAATATCCGTCGGCCGGGCGCTCGCCTCGCAGCCAGGCCTTTTGGGCCTCCTCGGCCGCACCCAGGATGGCGTTGCCCGACATGAAGGTAAGTCGCGACGCCGAAGCCGACCCTGAATCGCCCGAAGTTGCCGTGTCGGAGAACGTGTAGCTGACGCTGCCGACCGGCAGTCCAAGCGCATCGGCTGCCATTTGGGCGTAGATGGTGTGCCCACCTTGGCCCACCTCGGCACCGGCGAAAAACAGTTCGGCGGCGACCGCCGTGTCGGCGTCGTCGTCACCTGCTGCTAGCACGATCCGGGCTTCACACCGTTCGGGAAACCCAAACGAGAAGCCAACATTTTTGTAGGCCGCGGCGAAACCGCGACCTCGTCGCAGCGACGCGTTGTGCGGCTCAAGCGAAGCAAACGGCGAGATCGCTGCGACCGCCGGAAGTGGCTCGGTCCAGCGGGCGGCGTCGGAACACTGGTCAATGACCAGCGGCAAACTGACGCCTAGGGGCATTTCGGTGCCGGTGTGCCCGATGGACCCGTCTCGGAAACCGTTGATGCGACGAATCTCGACTGGGTCGATACCGAGCGCGTCGGCAACCTTGTTCATCTGGCATTCGGCTGCGAACGTGCCCTGCGGCGCACCGAACCCCCGAAAGGCGCCGCCCGGCACGGCGTTCGTGAACACAGCGTGGCTGTCGACGGAAATGTTGGCGATCTCGTACGGGCCACACACCGACATATGCAGGTTCCCCAACACCTTGTTGCTGGTGTAGTTATACGGGCCGGCGTCGAGCCAGCTTGTCGCTTCGGCCGCCACAATCTTGCCGTCACGCGTTGCGCCCCACCGAGCGTGAATGCGGCCTCGATGGCGCTTGTGATGCCCGACAATGGATTCCTCACGACTCCACTGACAACGGATGGGCCGTGTGTCACCCCGAGCCGCAAGACACGATGCCGCAAGCGCAAGCACGATTTGGATACTCATGTCTTCTCGGCCGCCGAACGCTCCACCAATGGCCGGATAGATCACCCGAACCCGATCACGATCAAGATCGAGTGCGTGTGCAATTTGTTCTTGGTCCTCGTGCGTCCACTGGCCGGCAACTTCGACCGTGATGCGGCCGTCGCTGTCGATGTAGCTCAGGCCGGCCTCGGGTTGCAGGTAGGCGTGTTCCTGATAGGGCACTTCGTAGGTAGCTTCGATGACCACGTCGGCTTGCGACAACGCCTCGGCAACGTTGCCCCGGGCAAGCTTGTAGCTCCAGTAGATGTTGGAGTCGGCCTGGATCTCTGGACGCACAATGACGGCACCTGTGAGCGCGGCATCGATATCGCCGACGATGGGTAGTTGTTCCCATTCGACACGAATCGCTGCTGCTGCTGCGTCGGCTGCCGCCCGTGTTTCGGCAACGACAATGGCAATGTGGTCGGCTTCCCAACGGCTGATGTCGCACGGGATAGCCGAACGCCCGGTGTGGCGCAAACCAATCATCACCGGTTGATCGAACATCGTGAGGCCATAGTCGTTGACGGGTACATCGGCCGATGTGAGCACGGCAACAACACCCGGTAATGCCTCGGCCGCCGAGGTGTCCATTGACACCATACGAGCGTGAGGTTGATCGGAAAAGACCGCCCGAGCATGCAGCACATTCGCGGGCTGAAGATCGGCAGGGTAGCGGGCGACACCCGTGACCTTGGCCAACGCGTCGATGCGAGGATGCGACGTGCCGATCATGCGGTCACCTGCTGCACCGCGTCGTAGAAACGGTAGTAACCCGTGCAGCGGCACAGGTTGCCCGACAGCCCTTGGGTCACTTGCTCGATAGTCGGTGCCGGGCACTCGGCGACTAGTGCTGCACCTGCCATGAGGAATCCGGGTATGCAGAATCCGCATTGCACTGCGTACTGGTCGATGAAGGCCTGTTGTAAGGGGTGAAGGTCGGCGTCGGTTCCGAGGCCTTCGATGGTGGTCACGGCTCGGCCGTGAACTGCGACGGCGGGAACGAGGCACGCCAGTACCGCGGTGCCGTCGAGGTGCACCGTGCAGGCTCCGCATTCTCCTTCGGCGCAACCTTCCTTCGTCCCGGTGAGGCCGACCGTGTCTCGTAACCAGTCGAGCAGGGTTCGGCCCGCAGCGTCGGAGGCTTGAACCTCGGCCGCGTTGATCGAACACGCCACTGGCGTATCCCACCCAAACCCCGAACTTGTGAGGTTGTGCCCGACGACTTGGGGCACAACCTCACGAGTTCGGCGCAGGTGTACCGGGATTGCCGGCCATTGTGACCGCTGCGCGTTATCGCGCAGTGCCCTCAACATCCGACGAACGAGTACCTCGAGTTCGACGCTTCGGTATACGGCAGTGCCTCGCACGTCGCTAATGGGCGTGACGCCCGCCGCCACAAGGCGGGCCGCCTCGGCGATGGTCGCTTCATCGAGTTGACTGCCGGTAAGCATCGCTTCGGCTTGGGTGGCGCTGACGATTACCGGGGCGACGCTGCCGAGGGCAATACGAACCCGATCGACAGTGTTGTCGTCGGAGAAGGTGGCCGCGATGGCAACATGGACAACCGAAATAGCCTGAGACCGACGTTGACCGAGCTTGGCGAACAGGCTGCGTTGCTGGCGAATAGGGATCTCGATAGCCACCACAAGTTCGCCGGGTTGGATGTGCGTGGCACGAACGCCGATGTACAAATCGGCCACCCTCACGCGGCGAATGCCCGCGAGCGATTGGATGACCACCCGAGCATCGAGAGCGGTAAGAGCCGAGATGGTGTCGTTTGCAGGGCTAGCGGTGACCACGTTGCCCACGACGGTGGCTCGATTCCTCAGCGCCGGGGCAGCAACTTCCCACGAGGCCTGGGCGAGCGCGAGTGCATGCTCTATACAGTCGGGCGACGCGATGACGTCGTTATGGGTAACCAGCGCACCCAACGTCAACACCCCGCCTCGCGACTCGATGGTGTCGAGGCCAGCAATTCCCGTGAGGTCGACGAGTACCTCGACTCCGGGCCGACCCGAGCGAGCTAACTCGACGAGCAGATCGGTGCCGCCCGCAATGGCTCTGGCGGCCAGGCCGTGCTGTTCGAGCAGAGCGAGCGCGTCGTCGATGGTGGCTGGTGCCTCGTGGCGTAGGACCCGCTGCCCGGGCGTCTGAACATGATGCACGGTGCCATGCTATGCGCTTTACGAAACGTACACCCGGGTTAGCGGTGCAGGTTCGGGTCGACCTGGAACATTCGCGTGCGCACCGTGAACACCGAGTCGCCTGACAGCACCCCGCTGCGCGCAAACAACCGGCCGTTCTCCCAGTTCGACAACCCAAGTTCGGGTCGGCTGAGGGCGAACTGGCCGTCGACCCACCTAGTGAAGCCGTCGCCAACGAACGGCGCGTCGATCGACGCGTAGAACTGGCCGTGTTCCTCGTTGTCAGTCGATGACAGGGCGGCCACCAACCGAGGGCTCAGACGATTGAACAGAACGACGGCTTCGGCGACCGAGTCGACGACCACGAGGCTCACCTCGGGGTCGTTCTCCCATTCCCATTCCGTGCACAGAGCATCGACTTCAATGAGCGCCGCCTCGAACGTGGCCGGTACGAACGGTAGTGCCGAGGTAGTGACGTGCAACCGGGGCGAAGCACCCCGACGATGCGCCGCCGCGGTGAGCGCATCGACGAATACCGGCACCAGTTCCGCCGCCCGATCGCGAACGATGCAACAGACATTCAGCGTGTTGCACACCTTGCGGTCAAGCGAGTGCATGACGGTCGCCGAGAACCGGTCGGAATCGGCCGAGGCCGAAGCAACGAGCCACGCTCCCCCGGTTCCATGAAGGCTGGCAGGGACGCCAGCCTGGCGGGCAACCGACCCGAGTTGTTCGACCGCTTCGCCTGACCCGCGTGCAACGGCGAGGCTCAGCAACGGGTGGGAGAACAGCGCCCACCCTGCGGCCCGCGACGGCGTGTCGAGCAGTTCGACGCTTTCAACTGGTAACCCGGCCGCCATTAGGGCCGGCCGCAACGCGTGCTCGACAATGGCCCGGGCCGTGCGCAAGGCGTCGCTGCCAATCCTGAAAACGACGGCGTTACCGCTGCGCAATACGCCCGTGGCGTCGGCGAAGACGTTTGGTCGGCCTTCGAACACAAATCCGATGACTCCGAGTCCCGCCTTCGTCTGCTCGATTCGCCAGCCAGTGTGTTCGACCGTTTCGACGACGTTGCCACGCAACCCGGGTGTGTCTCGCCAGCCGTGCAGCCCGGCAATCATGTCGGCCCGCATCGTGGCGGTGAGCTCGAGCCGGGTTGAGCTACGGCCACGATGTCGGGCATCGGCAACGTCCTCGGAATTTGCGGCCGCGATTGCCGAAAAATTCGCATCGTCGCCAAGCAAGCCGGCGAAGATGTCGTAGAACGCCGAGATCGACTCGTCAGCGATGTTCGCTAACGCAGCGAACGCACTGTGAGCACGCCCCATTGCCGATTCGACGAGTGTTTGGTCGGCCGACGGGATGTGGAGCAGCGCGCCGCTCGTTCCAACAACAACGAGGTGATCGCCAGCCGTGAATGCCTCGGCAAGAGCAGTCGATACCACCACGGTCTTGTTGCCGCCGTAGACAACTATCTGCCCCGGTACCAGCGAATCAAGTACAGCCATGTTGCTATGGTGCCACGCCCAGCCGCCGATTTTGGGAGACTACGACAATGGCTATGGATCGTCGCGTTGCTCTCATCGTTAGTGCCAACGACTACGTAGGACCAGAGCTTGCCAAAGTGCTTGCGGCGAGACAGTTCGATCTGGTCCTTGCCGACGGTTCGAGCGAGCTTGTGGCCGAACTCGAAACCGTCGGAGCCTCGGTCGCCACTATCCACAACGCATCAGCGCACGACGCCGACACGGGGCCACGACTCGTCGACGCGGCCCTCACTCGATTTGGCACATTCCATTCGGTGTTCTTCTCGTCGGGACGCATCGCACTTGGACGCTTTGCCAAAACCACGGCCGACGATCTGCGGGCAGCATACGAAGGCAATGTTGAGGCTCCCTACGTGTTCACCCAGGCGATTCTGCCAACGCTCCTGGCCCAGGCCGACGGCCAAATCCTCGTAGCCACGAGCGCTACAGCGTACAAGCCAACGGTGAGCGCGTCGTTGTACGCCGCCACACGCTCGGCCGCCACCGTGATGCTGCAAAGTGTGGGGCTCGAAATCGCCGACAGCGGAGTGCAACTCAACGTGGTCGGCACGAACTTCATGGACTTCCCAGGCTTCATTGCGGGCAACCGAATAGTGACGCCCGAGGACCGTAAGCGGGTCGAGGCTCGCGTGCCCATGAAACGATTGGGCACCATGACCGAGTTCGCTCATTTCTGCGCAGTAATGCTCGATGGAACGAGCCGATTTCAAACCGGGCAGTTCATCCCATACGCCGGAGGTTGGGCCACCTGAGCAGCAGTCTGGAAGTGGAGGTTCGCCGAAACAACGTCGTCGAAGCAGTCCATCGCGTCATTGGTGTAGCGGTACACGACGGTCACACGGTGGCGTCGTTCGGGCCGATTGACCACGAGTGCTACCTACGGTCGTGCGCTAAACCAATTCAAGCCTTGGCGCTTCGTGATGCTGCGCCTGAACTCGACCACGAACTGTTAGCGGTGGCATGCGCCTCGCATTCCGGCGAGGCGTATCACCTTGCCGCAGTCGAACGACTACTGCACACAGCCGCATGTGACGAGTCGCAACTGGTGTGTGGCCCTCCCCAAGGCACACAACTGTCACGACGCCACAACGCATGCTCAGGAAAACATGCCGGCATGTTGTTGGCCTGTTGCCGGTTGGGGTGGGACGTGGCCACATACCACCGGCCCAGCCACCCGCTTCAGCGCAAGATCCTGAGCGACATCGCCGACCTCGCCGGGCGACCTGCCCACGAGATCCTCACCGGCATAGATGGATGTGGGCTGCCGTGTCATAGCTTGCGACTACGGGAGATGGCGTTGATGTTTACGCGTCTTGACGCGGCTGTTTGCTTGGCGATGAGCACGCATCCACTGATGGTCGGCGGGCTCGACACAGACGACACCGCCCTGATGCAGGCGCGGCCGGGGTGGGTAGCAAAGTACGGCGCCGAAGGGCTCCTGTGCGCGGTTAGTCCTGAAGGAATTGCGCTTGTCGTGAAGTCGCTCGACGGGTCGCCACGGCCAGTTCGAGCCGCAATTTCGGCGCTAGCTGTGCGTGCAGGACTTGGTCCGGTTCCCGGGTTCGACGACGGTGCTGTGACCAACACGCTTGGCCACATCGTCGGCCACGTTGCTGCCCGCTGATCAACTACTAGTTCACGACTGCGCGGTGGCGGTGGTAATCCAGCGGGTACCCGACCAGTTAGAGACGATCCACCGGGTACCCGACAGTTCGCCTGCCTGCAGATCGTCCTGGACGAGGGCACTCGTGGTTCCCCACTGGAGCGGCTGTGTCGCTGGCGGTACCTGTACGGGCAGCTTGCCGCTTTGCAGAGAGGCCTCCAGATTGAGGCGCCCATTTCCGACATAACCCGGCAGGAACGGGATGGGTCGATTCCCGACGATGAGTGCGGCACGCGCTTCGTATGGTGTGAGGGTCGGTCGCTGCGCAAACAACAACGCCGCTGCTCCGGCTGCCACAGCAGATGCCTGCGATGAGCCACTACCACGAAATCCCGTGCTTCCGATGCGGCCAGCGGGCGAGAGCGTATCGATAACGGAACCCGGATCTCGCAGCCCGACAATGGACACACCGGGTGCAAGGATGTCGGCGGGGCGAGCCGAGCTAACACTGGTAAAACTCGCGGCCCAGTCGTCGCGGGGATCGCCCGGATTTCGCAGATTGTACGCCCCCACGGCAAGCACGTGCTGGCTCGCGGCTGGAGCCTCGAGTTGCCCGCGCCACTGACCCTTGTTGCCTGCGGCCGCGACGACCAGAATCCCACTAGCGGTCGCCCGTTCGGACGCGATCATGAGCAGACGACCGGCGGGCGAATCGCGATCAAAACCGATCGCCATCAGAAGTACACGAATGTTCAATCCATTGTTCTTGTTTTTGATCACGGCGTCGACGCCGAGCAGCACCGAAGTGAGCGACGCCTGACCGTACTTGTTGGACGCATTGACGCTCACGAGGCGCGAACCTCGTGCAATGCCCGGCCCGAATTCGGAGGAGTCTTTCGCCAATAAAATACTGGCCAGATGCGTGCCGTGCCCAACAATGTCGTACTCGGCCTCGCTGGCAGGCACAATGCGTCCGGACGCGGCGTTCAGGTACACAATACGACCTGTATCGAGCCCGACGACTGGGGCAACACCGGAGTCGATCATGGCGATGTCGACGTTGGAAGCAACCACACCTCGGTCTCGTGACGGTTGTGTGGCGACGGCAGCGGCTACGTCCCATAGCGTGGCGGGGATGATCGGCTCAAGGGCGGCTTGGCCGGGGACCTCGAAGCTGTAGGACGACGCGGCGTCATCGATGGTCACCGACGTAACCCCGGCCGATGCACTGAGCGACACAATCGATGCCGAGGGCACTACGGCCGTGCCTCCGTCGATCGCATCGAGGTTCGCGACCCACGTTCCGCAGAGTCGGGCGACAGATGCCTTGACTCGTTCCCGCTCGCCTGGCTTGCCGGCCACGACGACCCTGCTAGTTGCGGGCGTGCCTGCGGCGACGACTGCGGGAATCAACCCGACCAGCAACGCCGCAACAATTGTGCCAAACCAACGCTTTGGGTTCTTCCTCACGACGCCTCCACGACGGTGCTCACGATCGAGAACAATCCGCTGCGAAGCATCGTGACTGGATTAGTTCAAGATCCCGCTCGTCAGCCGTTTGGAAAAGATCAATATCGTGATCGCCATACCACTTTTAGTGGGAATTGGTCCCAAACACACCGACTAGACCCCGGGGGCGGGGTGCACCACGCTCGCCGTCGGTAGCCCAGCTACATCGAAGAACGCGAAGAACTCCCTGGTAGAACCCGTCAGGTAGCGGTCACGGCCTCCGCCCATGCGCCTGTCGAGCAGCTCACCGTGTTGTGCCCCATCTGCATCGGCTGGGAACGTGAAGAACGTAGGCCAGGTGCCGTTGATGTCCATCTGCACCCCGCGGACACACCCCATGGCGACAAGCGACCGCGCCAACAGTTCGGCATCGACCTTACCGACCGCACCGTACATGATTCGACCATCGGCCAACTGGCACACCGACGAACGAAACACATAAATGACGTTCCCGTAGTCGGCACCCCACCATACGCCAGCCTTTGCTTGTCGTTCGACCTGGGACACCCCGGCATCGACAAGCAACGGGAGGTTCTGACGAAACGACACCCACGCGCCATCGTCGTTGATGTCTCGGCCGTACTCACCAATCGTAAGCTTGCCATCCCGGCTGATTGCGAGCGTGCCTTCGCCTGCCTTGAGTTCACGAACGACCCGTCCTTCGTTCTTGTAGCCACCTTTGATGTGCTCGAACCGAAACCCACCGTTGAACGCCGCTTTCATGGCCGGCTGCAACTGGGCCGGAACGCGGTTCGTCTTTTGCCAACCCGTTCCGCCGGGAATATCGGACCCATTGAACATGGCGGCGCGCATGTGAGATTGCTCGATGATGGCGAAGGAACCAACGACCGCGGGTGCGTCGGCCAATGGCCGGACCGATGTCGCCCATACCGAATTGAAACCGCCAGCCTGCCCAATAGGAGACCAAGCTCCTTCACCATCGAGCGCAGGTGACACGACCGGGGTGAATGGCTGCGGAGGCAGTTGGAACGCCGGGATGGTCGTCGTGGTCGTGGCTGGCGGGATGGTCGTTGGTGGCGCAGTCGGGTCGGGCGTGGCAGCAGTGGTCGACGGGGCCTGGTCTGGTGCGGGCGCAGGCACCGCGATGGTGGTGACGGACACCGTCAAGGCGAGATTCTGCGCCGGGTCGCTCGACGGAGGTTTGCGATACTTGACCCGCTCAGCCGTTTCGACAACCTTGCCCAGTCCATGGTTTCGGAACCACGTCACCGCTCGTTGGGCTGCGGTGTCGCCATTGTCGCGAGCGACATACGACCCGAAGGACCAAGTGAACCACAAGGTGAACGCGAGAAAAACGCCCAGCACCACGCGGCGAGTTTTCCGACTGACCTTCAGCTTGTACATCCCCACCGCTCCTGTCCGCTCCTACTACAAACTAAATGATATCCGAGCAAGCAGGGCTAGAAGGTAACGCTCGCCGTTCGAATGATCAGCAGCGTCACGACGACCACAAAGAACACCCTGACAAACCTGCTCCCCCTACGCAACGCCACAGTGGAGCCGGCGAAGCTGCCAACAACATTGGCCACGGCCATAGGTATGGCAAACCGCCACCACACATGGCCGGTACTAACGAAGAGCGTCAAGGCAGCCAGGTTCGTCGCCACGTTTAGCAACTTGGCAACGGCAGAGGCGTGCAGAAAATCGAACCCGGCGAATCGCACAAGACCAAAGACGAAGAAACTGCCCGTACCAGGCCCGAAAAAGCCGTCGTAACACCCCACGATCAAGCCCAGCAACGCGCCCACACCAGCAAGGTGAGGCCGAGGAGAATGCGTTTGTCCCAGATCCTTTCGGGCCAGCGTGTACACCAGGACCACCGTCAACAGCAGCGGCACTGCCCGACGCATGTCGTTCGACGAGACCCGCGTGGCCAACCACGCCCCACCGAAACTGCCGGCTGCTGCGGTGGCCACTGCGGGGCCGAACACCGTCCACTGAATATCGACCCGACGGGCATATCGGCGCAACGCAAGTCCGGTCCCCCAGACAGCCGCTGCTTTATTTGTGCCGTAGAGGGTGGCCACGGGGGTGTTCGGGAAGACCCCTAGGAGTGTCGGCACCAAGATGAGACCACCGCCGCCGACAATGGCATCAACGAAACCCGAGGCCAGCGAAGCCAGGCAAACCAGAACGTAGGTCAACGCCAATCACCTAGATTCGCGCCAATGGACGTACTTGCAATTGATATCGGTGGAACTAAGGTGACCATTGCGCGGGTGGACCACACCGGCCTGGTCGGCGATGAGCTGCGAGTACCTACCGTGGGGTCGGCCAAAGAACTCATCGACAACATCATCGCAGCCGGACAATCGCTTCTCACAGGCCACCAGCAAGCGTGTGGCGTTGGTACATGCGGTCCATTGCGCGACGGGCTGTTCGTCTCACCGGTAAACATCCCGGTCTGGCGCGAGTTTCCCATTCAGCAGGCGCTAGCGGACGGTTTAGGGATTCCCACATACGTCGATGGCGACGGCAAAGCTCTTGCCCTGGCCGAAGGCTGGAAAGGCGCAGCGATCGGACACAGCAACTACATCTCGATGGTGGTGTCCACCGGTATTGGCGGTGGCATTGTGTTGAATGGACAACTGCTCCACGGCCGCACGGGTGCCGCTGGCCACATTGGTCACGTTGTCGTCGAGCCGAGGGGCCACCGCTGTGGGTGCGGCACCATTGGCTGTGTCGAGGCCGAGGCATCGGGCACAGCGATCAAGGCCATCACCGGCCGACCGGCACAAGACGCATCGGCCGAGGTGCGAGCCCAAACAGGGCGGCTCGTCGGCCGAGCCGTCGGCATCGTGGCCAATCTGCTCGACCTGCCATTGGCAACGATAGGCGGGTCGGTCGCCCTCGGCTTCGGCGATGCATTCTTTGGCCCGGCCCAAATCGAGGCGACCGAGCGCTGCCAGATGACCTACAGCCGAGACGTGCGCATCGTTCCCACTGGCCTCGGCGACGACGGTCCCATTATCGGTGCGGCCGCCGTGGCATTACGTCGCGTAGGGCTCGCTTAACCGCTCTGCACCTAACCCAATGCGGCCGAGACCTTTGAGCCACGCCGTGACGTTCGCTGCAAGATCGCCCATGTGGTAGCCGCCAACTCGCAGTACCACCTTGGCAAACCAAATTCGTACCGATGACGCTTCGTGTTCGGCATGACCTGAGGTATACACAACACGCATAACAGGCTCCTTAGGTGATGATTCGGGCGATGTCGCCAAACGGGAACTTGTCGTCGTCGAGACCGCCGGGGGTGACGACCCATAGCACGGGATAGTTCGGCGGATCGGTAGGAAAATCACCGTATCCGTCGGTGAGATACACAACGACAAGACGCTCGTCGGCAACATCGCTGTGGTCCACCATGTCGAACAACGGCCGAAAGTCGGTGCCGCCGCCACCCTGGACGGGAGGCAGAGGCTCGCCCACGTGAACCGGCCACGGCCCGTACACCTCGGCGTCGACATACGCCAACCACGCTTCGATACCAGGATACGACGACAGCAAACCGTCGAGTTCCGACGCAAACGCCGTTAGGTCGTCATCGTTCAACGAGCCCGACGTGTCGATGGCGACAAACACGCGAATGCTCGTGGCTTCAAGCGTCTCGAGATACAGGCCGCGGTGCATGAGACGTCGATCGAACTCGGCAAAGTCGGTGGGCGTACGGCTCAAGAACCGCCACAGCAACGCCCGCCAGTCGAGCTGCGGGCGATCGGTAAGCCCGAACGCGCGCTCGGCCCCGACCGGACTCCTACCGTGCTGCGTCGTGCGTGCAACGGACATGGCTCGGTCGACGGCCGCCGCCCACTGCCGGCTCGCTTGGCGAGTACGGCTGGCGCGACTTCGACCGTCGGCACCCTCACCGTCACCGAGTTCACCATCGAGCAGGTCGTCGTCGGACGCTCCCTGATGGTCGCCCGAGCGCACGAGCAGCGTGTAGATCTCCTCGACGCTGTAGCGCTCTAACGATTCGTCTCGCAGCGCACCCTCGGGCAGCGACAAGCCGTTGTTGGCGATAAGACCATTGACCACTACGTCGGCTGCGACGTTCCAGCGTTCCGGGTTACGCGCTCCACGGCGACCCACGTGCTGTAGCGCTGCGTGCAACACCTCGTGCAACAGCACACCATCGAGATGATCGGCGGGCAACGTGGCCATGAACTCGGGGTTGTAGAACACGTCGAGGCCATCGGTGGCGGCGGTCGGCACGTTAACTGAGGCGACAAACCGTGCGTACAACGCCAATGTGGCAAAGAACGGCGAGCGCCGCCGTAGCCGCAACATCGAAGCCGAAATGTCGGCGTCGCCAAAGGTCGATGTCATGGCGCACCCGTTCGGGCCTCGGCTGCCCGCCTGGCCGCCGCACGAACCGTTGGGTGATGATCGTCGACCAGTCGGCCGAGAATGTCGGCCTGCACCGCTGGATTGGTGGCGAGCCCAAGTCGTTGCTTCCAGTTCAGCGCCTGCCAGTGCCGCCGACGGCCAAGCTCTATTCGGCCGGTCAACGGCGATGCGGCCGCCAGCACCTTGGCCCACTCCGATCCCTTCGTCGCAAACCGCAGCAACATGCGGTTCGCAGCTTCGTTTCGCACCTTGGGGTCCAGTAACGCGTGGGACGCCGCAGCGCGACGAACTCCCGCATCGACGTCGTCGAGCAAGGCTGCCGCCAATGATTCGGGCGACGCTGGATTGAGCAGCACCTCACGGCGCACATCACGGTCGTGGTCACCAGCCAGACTCGACAACGCTGCAAGCGACGCATTCGGGTGTTTAGCCACCGCCTGACGCACAACCCAGTTGTCGTCACCGACAAGCTCGTCGAGCATCGTGCTCGATGCATCGGGGTGACGTGCGACGAGCAATCGCGTCGCCGACGGTCCCTTGACGGCGGCGTTGAGAACCTCCGGTGCAACTGGCAAACCGCCAGCGAGCGCTTCGTGAGCCGCAACTATGCCGGCCGGGCACGCCGGACTGTTGAGCGCAGCGAGGCGAACGTCGTGATCGTCGTCGAGTAAAAGTCTCGCGAGCACATCGTGTGAGACATCAGTGCGCGTCGCTAACGCGACTCGGACCTTGGTGCTTGCGTCCGAAATCAGGTGTCGAGCCGCCTCGCAGGTGTTCCTGGTGTTTGCCACCGCAGCGGCACGCACATCGAGATCGGAGTCGGCCATCAGCTTGGCCAGCACCACGTCGTTGCAGGTGGAGAGTTTGGCCGTGGCCTCGCGCACCCGCCAATCGTTGGCGTGAGCTAGATGTTCAACCACGGCCAGCGGCGGCAACCCGTTGTCGAGCAACTGCGACATCAAACCCGGGATCTCGTACCCCAACTCGATGACGGCAACACGGTCGGTCCATTGCCCGGCTAGAAGTGAGCGATACGTAGCGGCAAGCTCGAGCGAACCCAGCACCCGTTCGAGCACGCCATCGGGCCAAGCCCCGCGCACAAGCAGCGCGGCGCGAACGTCACCATCTGCATCGGTGGCAAGGGTGGCAAGCGCATCGGTTGGAGTATCGGGATGGTTTGCCACCGCAATACGAACGAGCGACTCGGGGTCAGCGGCAAGCCGAACCAAGTCGGACGGAACGGCGCTCGTCACCGCTGCCGCTCGAACGTGGGCCATGTCGTCGTAGAGGAATGCTCTGAGCTGCGCTTGTGGCGTGGCGGGGTTGAGCGCAACGGCGACGCGAACGTCGACATCACTATCGCTGCTTAGTGCCACCAAGAGCGCGGGCGGACAGTTGATGTTACGCGCGCAGGTTTGACGCGACCGCCAGTCAGACGACACCGCCAGAGCCGCTAGAGCTTCAGCCGAAAGGTCAGGATCGCGAGCAAGCAACGCACCGCCCGGGTCACCCATGTCGCGCAAGAAGCTCGCCACATCGCTCGACATCGGACCAAGCTGCCCCGATACTGCGTTCACAACTTTGGAGTCGTAATCGTTCGCGAGAAGTCGACGAAGACCCGCCGGGCACGACGGGTTCGCGGCAAGAGCGGCACGGACATCGTTGTCCAGATCGGCAGCCAACCGGCATGCGGCGGCAACACTGAGGCTGGGCGACGCTGCCAAGCGTTCGCGAAGTCTCCAGTCGGCCGAGGTACATAGTTCTTCGGCGACATCATCGGGCAGATTGGTCACGCTCGCCAAGAGCCCGAAACCGTACGGCGTTGATCGAAGCACCGCTATGTCGATGCCTGCGGGCAAAACCCCGGTGGTCTCGACCACGATAACGTCGGCCACCCACTCGGACGAGCAGTTCCTATGGGCACGCGCGTCGGTACGCACGTCGGACTCGGCGTCGATAGCCAACGTCTGCAACTGGAACGCCGTTGCCAGCGGATGGTTTGCAATAAGGCGACGTAGCTCGACGCTGTCAGGCACCACCAACTCAGCTACTAGCCAATCGGGCACAAGACCAAACGCCAGAGCATCTTTGGCTTCCTCGTCGCTGTGAGACATATAGAGCGGCCACAAGGGTTCACGTTCATTTTGAGCGATCCATATGAGCACTGATCGGTCGACCCGCGGGTTGGCAAGCACAGCGCGCCGGTCGTCGTCGGAGCCAAGACGAGCCGCCCACCAGATCAACCCGGAGTCGGTCTCGGCGGATGCGATGAGCCGTTCGCGCACGACATTGGGCACGTGCTGAATGAAATCGGGATCTTCAAACAACCAGCCACCTCAGCAACGGGTTCATGCTGACGTCTTCGGGCAGTCCAGGCGCCATCGCCAGCAGCGTTTTGAAGGGCGTATTCGGGTTTCGAGCAACGGCCCGACGAACGGCTCTCGAACGATGGCGCGACAGGTGCGCAAGCGTTGCACCAGCTGTCGCAGGATCGCTGGCGGACCCAACGTCAATCGACGGGTGTGCCATGGCCCGTCAGGGGAGCGTACTCGGCAAGAAAGGAGCGGAACGCCGGATCGGCGTCGGCTAGCGCTACGAGCTGGCCGAGGCGACCTTGGCTACGAAGGTGTGCGGCGAGGTCAACCGAGTAGAGCTGCACCCATTCCGCCGACGCCACCTGCGCCAACCAGGTGAACCCGCGAAGACCCCGGGTGGCGTCGCCCGCTCGGATGGCTAGACCGAGCGTGAGCGCATAACGCGCCGATGGCTCGTCGGGCCAACGCAGCCCGTGGCCACCAGCATCAAGGATGCGCTCGACCTCGGGCAACGTAGAATAGATAGCAGCGAACGCGTCGAACTCGCCCGCTGCGGCCTCACCGACAGCCGGTGCAATATCGAGGTCGGCGGCAAGCAGTGTGGACGCCATCTCCCACGATCGCGGGCTCGGCCAAGCAGGACGTTTCCCGTCTGACGAGTGCAAAAGCTGGGGACGAAACGACAAGAAAGCAGGGATTCGTTCACTCAGACCTTTGCCGATGGCGTAGGTGGTAAAGCTGGCAAGGTCGGCTTCCACATCGACATGCAAGAACCGGTTGGCAAGCGGCCCGGGCATATCGAACACACTGGCCCGGTCTTCCTTGCGGTTGCCTGCAGCCCACACAAACCAGCCGTCGGGCAGGCTGTACGCGCCGACTCTACGGTCGAGAATCAACTGCTGAGCAACACCTTGCAGCGTTGGTGGTGCCATGTTCAATTCATCGAGGAACAAGATGCCCTTGCCGTCGCGAGGCAAGAACTCCGGCGGGTACCAGCGCGAGATGCCATCGATCGGTACCGGCAAGCCGCGAAGGTCGGTTGGGGCGAGTTGCGACAGCCGTACATCGACGAACCCAAGACCATGCTCGCGTGCGGTTTGGGCAACGACCGAGCTCTTGCCAACGCCGGCAGGCCCCCAAATCATTACGGCATGAGTTACACGGTTTCTCACGATGGTCGAGAGAAACCCACCAAGTTCCTGCGGGGTCACTGCCGGGACGCTATCGGCCGTTTCGAGAAAGTAGAACGCCCCGATTCAGAATTTCGTTCGGGTCAAACGCCGACTTGATTCGCTCGAATGCCGCGAGTTCTTCAGCACTGCGATACAGAGGCAGGTACGGCACCTTTGCCCGGCCGATGCCATGTTCGGCCGAGATACTTCCGCCCAACGCTACGACCTTTCCAAGAACCCGACGCTCAATCTCGTCGACCCGATGATGTTCGGCGTTGGTTGGCACGCGGCTCAGCAGGCCGAGAATGTTGACGTGCAGGTTGCCGTCGCCAAGATGCCCGAAGATCACGACCCCCGTTCCGGTCGGAACAAGTGATTCGAGCGAGTCGACAAACTCGACGGTGTTGGCCAACGGCACCGACACATCGAGCTTCGCAGGCACACCGACATGGTTGATGGCCTCGGTGTGAGACTCACGCACCTTCCACAGGGCTGCGCGCCGTTCCGAATCAACGGCGACGACGGGTTCGGCGGTGAGCGACAGGTCGTGCACCGCTGCCGCCAACTCGTCGGTAGGGTCAGCGTGGCCCGCAACCTCGACGATGAGGCAAGCAGGGCTGCTGAACGGTGGAGCAATCGAGATCCCGAGATCACGGACCAAACCAACGCCGCATGGCAGCATCAGCTCAAGCGCTTCCAGGCCAGGCATACGTGCTCGAAGGAGGCCGACAGCGTTGACCGCGTCAGCGAGCGTGGCAAACCCGAGGCCGACAGCGACTCGGTGAGAGAATTCGGGTACGAGACGCAATCTCAGCTGAGTGATAATTCCAAGCGTGCCCTCGCTGCCCGTGAGCAACCCGGCAAGGTCGTAACCGGTGTTGTCTTTCGCAAGCCCAACAAGCCGGCTCACGATTGAGCCGTCACCCAAAACAGCTTCGATCCCGACCACCTGTTGACGCATCGAGCCGTAACGCACAACTCTGTTGCCACCGGCATTCGTGGCCGCCATCCCTCCGAGCGTGCAGCTGTCGCGAGACGACAGATCGACGCCGAACGCAAGGTCGGGTGCAGTAGTACGAAGATGCTGTTGCAGGTTGGCGAGCGTTGCCCCCGCTTCAACGGTCACTTGCGCGGCAACATGGTCGACCTCGTCGATGTGCGCAATCCGAGTAAGGCTCACGACGACGCCGCCGTCTATCGGCGTTGCACCACCGACCATGCTGGTATTGCCTCCTTGCACTACTAGGCCTACACCGGAGCGGTTGGCAATGGCGACAATCTCGGCAACCTCCGCCGTGGAACCAGGGCGAACAACGGCGTCGGCCCGCCCCACAAAGCGGCCCGTCCAGTCACGGCAGTAACCCGCGGTGAGGTCGTCACCGGTCAAAACGTGCGCCTCGCCTACCACCGGCCCGAACAGTTCCCGTGAGCTTGGACTCATAGCCTCGACGTTAGCGCCGGTAACGTCGAGGCCAATGGGCGATAGCAGGAGTCACCACAACCTTCGCCCTCGGGTCACCGTTGGCGTGTCGCCACCGTCGAACTTCATGACCTCGACCCTCGAGCAGCGGCGCCGCATGGTCGACGACATCGCACAGGCCGGGCTTGATGGTCTGCTGTACGCCGACCATGTCTCGTTTCGGGGAGGTTTCGGTACCGACGCATTGGTGATGATGGCGGGCTTATCACAGCTTCACCCGACACTTGGTTTGCACATCGGCCTATACCTCCTGCCATTACGTCACCCCGTCACAGTCGCTCGGTCGCTGGCTACGTTGGCCGAACTAGCGCCGGGTCGAATAGTTTTCGGTGTCGGCATCGGCGGCGAAGACCGCCACGAAGTCGAGGTGTGCGGCATCAATCCACGAACTCGAGGTCGACGTTGCGACGAGTCACTCGTGGTCCTTCGTCAGCTTCTCAACGGTAACGACGTCGACTTTCATGGCGAGTTCTTCGACATCGACCACTGCCGCATTCTGCCGACGCCACAACCGACCATTCCGATCCTGATCGGTGGGCGATCTGATGCGGCCGTCAGGCGCGCTGGCCGATTGGGCGACGGTTGGCTGGCGTCGTGGTGTTCGCCTCGCCGAATGGCCGAGGCGATATCGGCTTGCGACGAACACGCCGATGCGGCTGGCAGGGGTGACGTCGTCTGGCAACACAAGCTGCAGCTATGGGTCGGGTTCGATGCCCGTCCCGACCGCGCCCGGGCGCACGTGAAGAAAGCCATGGAGGCGTTCTACCGGATCCCTTTCGAACGGTTCGAGCGATACACCCCGTGCGGCACGCCGAGCGAGGTTGCCGAGCAACTCGCGGCCTACCGCAACATCGGCGTCACGGCATTCGACATCACGCCGTGCGCCGACAGCCCGACCGCAGGAATCGAGAGTACGGCCGAGGTGAAACGACTCCTTAACCAGTGATCGCCGAGGGACTCGCTAGCGGCAACGCGTTGAGTACTTCGTTCGCAACAAAACTGCCGAGCACCAGGTAGGCATCGAACTGTTCCGGGTCCATGAACTGATCAGCCGTCGAGTTCGATGGGAAACGGTTGTCGGACTGCGCGTAGTGCAACACAGCTGGGTACGACCCGCTAGTGCTGGGTGCCAAACGGGCTTTGGCAAAAACAATCTCGCCAACCGCCAGACCTGTTCCCGCATCGGGATAGAGCACGCCTACTACCGCCAGAGCCGTCTTGCTGATCTTGTCGGCGGCGAATCTCCAATGGCTCGGAGGGTCGGGTTCGGGTTCGGTCATCGACGAGAAAAACGTTGACGCCCACGCCGTGGGCGCGACGACGGTGTTTCGGACCATGAACTCGACACCAAGTCGTTTATGGGCGAGATCCATAAGCTGCAAGATGGTCGTCACTTTCATGTTCGAATCGCCTGACGCATCAAAGGCGTAGATCACCCGACAGCGACGAACCAGCAACTCGTATAAGCCGAGGTTGTCGAGTTGCCCGCCATCGGTGACATACACGAACCGGTCTTCGATGTCGTAACGGCCGATCAACTCCTTGACGAGATACGGCAGGCGTCGGGTGCGAACCCACCGCTCACCCTTGTCGGCCTGGTCGTCGGCTCGCAACCGATTCACGTACGACGGGTTGGGCAACCACACGCCGAGTCGCAGGTTGAAGAGCGTTATGAGCTGGGTCAACGACGCCATGCGCACGGCACCCAACGCCGATGACACGGCCGCACCCGAAATGGCGGCTGCCGCATGAAGCGTTCCATCACCGTCGTTACTGCCCCCAAGTACGGCATCGAGGTCGAGACTGCGAGCAAAGCCGAGATCGGCGCTCCCGACAAAATCCCACGAGAACACATAGGGGACCGCCTGGATTTCGGCCGGCCGAAGACGGTCGGTGTCGTAGGCTGCCGCGCAAATGAGCAATGTTGGTTGGCCGCGCGCCGGTCGACCAGAGGTATGCAACGTCGTGCGCACCCTAAACGGGAGCGCTACAACCCGCAGGCCAATGGTGCCGTCATCGGATGCAGCTTCGGTGCGAACCGGGCTGAATGCCGCGGCGAGACGCCGTTTGTAGAACGGGTGCGGCGACCAACGCTTCTGGTCGATGAACAGATAGGTGAGCCCAACCAACACTGCTACGACTACCCAGACTGTGAGCTCGCGAGGTTCGGTTGCTAGTCGTGGAACGTCGCTTGTGCCCAGTAACGCAGCGACCAGAACACCTGTCGACACGATGAGTGGCAGTCCAGCAAAGAAGCGGGCTGCGCTCACCGAGGGCCCGAAGAATTCGGAGCTGTCGGGTAACTGGCTGAGCTTGCTGGCTCCCCAGCCGATAAGCGCAACGCCAAGCAACAAGGCGATACCGCCGAGCCAGGCAACGTTGGCCAGTGTCCGACCAGCGAAACCCATGACAACCGCAGCTAGCCCCAGGCAGACCAACGAATGGCGTGACAGTTGCTGTCGACTCGAGGCACTGAGTGGAATTCGTACTAACGCGGCAACGACTACTAGGGCGGCCAGGACGAGGACAATCCGCAGGAGAATCTCGAACGCATCGAGCGTGATGGTGCGGCTCGCCGACTTGTCGAACACTTCTTCGATCATCCATTTCGCCATGCCAGTGGCTGCGACGGCCAACCCGAACCCCACACCCGAGCTGCGCCAGTTCGATAGCTTTCCGCGTACAGCTGAGTAGCCAAGTCCGCCGACGACGAGTAGCGAAATCCAGGGTCCGCCTCCATCGACAAAGGCAACCAAACTGGCCATTGCCGCTATAGCAGCTATCGAGGCGGCAGCCAACACACGCAACGTTGCAACGCTTTGGCTGTCCTTCTTCCACCACTTGTGCAGTATCGGCCACAGCACATACGACAGCGCCGCAGTGATGAGCCCGGCCGCAATGAGCTGCCACCAACGCTCGGGGCGAACGGGCCTTGTGCCAGACCCGGGTGCTGCGATGAAGGGCCACGTGCTCAAAAGCCACGACACCGGGCGAACGACTACGAAGGCAAGCGCCGCCACAAGGACGAGGTTGAACAAGATGCCGCGTAGAAGCGTGAACACTGCTGCGGCAAAGACCAGGGTGGACCGCCAAGCACCCTGATCGATCGGGGGCCAAAGGAACCTAGCGTTGCGGCCAATCCAAGACCGCTCGGGCGACTGCGAGGCGAAAGGTTGGGGACCAACCGGCGAAGTAGTTCCCTCTACGGCGTTAGTCGCAATCTGGTAGGCCATGCCCGTGTATCCGCCGCCCGACACCGTTGACAGGTAGTCGACGCGGCTCATCGCTCCCGCATCGACGAGGCGACTCAACGCCCCGGCACCGAACGCGGCGGCGCGTATGCCTCCGCCCGACAGGCTGACACCTACAACCGGCTCACCATCGTCATGGTGGGTGGGCCAAACAGCGCCGAGTGGACTGCGGAAACGGTCCGTGAGGACTCCCGCAACCACGCCGTCGACATCGCCCGCCTCAGGAGCAATGGGCGGACCGACGCGATCCTTGTCCGGTTGTGGAGCCCATGAGGTGACAGCATCAAACTGTGGTCGAAATGATGGCCCGAGCAATCCTCGAACCAGGATTGCGCTACTGGTGGCCATGGCCGCCATGGCATACACAAGAGCAAAAATTCCGAGGGTCATTGAGGTGGCCAGCCCGGCACCAACCAGGTCAGCGACATGATTACCGCGGCGAACGGGATCGCCAACGATGTACCACAATCCCGCCGTTTCAGCGATGGCCAACGCACCACCCACAGCACTTGCGAACACCATGCGCCGCCCAACGTCACGCGACACTCGACGCTGGAATACGGTGCTGCCCAACGCAGTCCAGGCAATCAGTGCCGATGCCGTGAGACACACACCAACCAACATTCTCAACAGCACCTCACGGTCTGATCCAACGCCGAGCGCGCACGACAGGTTCGCTGTGCGAATTCGGTCACCAGTACCTGCCATAGCGAACGCGAACATTCGGCGGGGGGATGGCAACCCACCCGTACAGTCTGCGTCTGCTCCAAACGCCCATGCCCATGTTGCTGCAGCCCCTGCGCTGTAGAACCAACATCCAGCGACCTGCAGCGCAAACAAACGAAGTGAGCGAACTTTGTCCGACATCGTGTCCCCCGAATCCTGGAAAACAACCCTTGTCAAACACTAGCCTCCGCAACCGCCAAGCCCGCCGCTCACAGTGGCCAACATGTTTCGTGTCTGTCTCCGAGCTCATCCAGTAGCCAGAGCGCCGGATCGCTTAGGCCCGGCGCCCTGGTTAGCTCGTTGCCCTACCGATGTGTGAGCGCAAGGATCAGCGAAGTCTCGGTCACCTCGCCGGCTTGGACGGCGACCGTCATGACGACAGCACCTGCGAGGTCGAACACGTCATAGTGGCCGGCCTCCAACTCTGCAAAGACCGCCACCGTGACGGTACGTTCTACGAGCGAACGCTCCCAGATTCCCGTGTGCGTAGTTGAACCCGATTCGTGCACGCGTCGCACGTGGAGCTCGTGTCCGATCAGGGAACGGTCGAGCTCGACGATGAGCGCTCCGACAGTGTCGCCAATCTCGAGCACGACCGGTCCGCCGGCCGGCGCGGTCTCCCCCGCCGGCCAGTGCACATGGTCGTGGCTCACGACGCCGCCTCCGATAGCGGCAGCGTGTTGTAGCCACTCACCGGGGTGCCGAGGTACGGGAACGTCGGCAGGAACATGTCGGGAGCGGTTCCGTCGGAGATAGCGCTCGCGGCTGCGTCGGGCGTGAAGCTCGGGTCGACGAGCGGCACCGTAAGTCCGGCAACCGCTCGAAGTTCGACCGTTACGACGTCGTCGATAGGACGGCGTCCGTTCGGGAAGCCGGCGGCGTCGCCGGCCACGAGCCCCAGCGGTTTCGGGTTCGCCGACGGCGGGATCGCCATATTGAGACGGAGCAAATCGGCCTTGACAGGACCGGTGTAGTTCTGGAAGCCGGGCACGACTCCCGTTGGGATGCCCGTCAGTAAGATGGCGTCCAGATCGGCACGCGGTTTGGTGTAAGCCGCCAACTTCGGGAACACACCGGGGTAGAGCACGGGCAGCAGTTTCGCGAGTTCGGGCGACTGCACGAACTTCACGAACGACTTGTCGTCACGCACATGTCGGCTATTCCACTCATCCTTGCGCGACATCGGCACGATCACCTCGTTGAACAACGGGTTCGCGAGCCGTGACACCTGAACCCAGGGGCCGGTGGCCGCCTTCCCGCGAACTACGGCCTGACGACGATGGGCCGACGTCCATACGCCGATCACCGAGTTCCGGGCCGCCGGGTCAGTCGGTTTTTCCCCGTCAGCGGTGAGCAGCGCCATCGGCACCTGCACCGCAATGGTATGAACGCTAAAGGCGCGCAGCGCATTCACCCCCGCCGCCGCCGCCGACGGGATGAGATGCAGGTTCTGCACAGGGCGCAGCGTGCCGAGGTCGAAGATCGAACCGAGGTCGACCCAGAACGGGTCACGACGCTGACCGGCGAAAACCTTGATGCCATCGGGCAGGTTGTACACCGCAGACGACGCCAACGATGCGTAGTTCGGCGTCGAACGGGGGCCGATGTTGCACGGTGGGCACAGCAGATTCTTCCCGATCATCTTCGTTCCGGCGCGCCCCTTCATTTCAACCGAGTACTTCTGCCGACGATTCCAGTTCGGCGAATCGAGCGACGCGATGGGACCGGTGTTATACAAGAAGGTGTTCGGGTTGCGCACTTCGGTGTTGAAGGTGAAGTTGAACGAGACCCGTGTGTCGTGGGAATCCTCGTTCGTTACTCGGAGCCGGTATACAACATCGTTGCCGAACTCGTAGAAGTTCGGACCACCGGCCGAGTCCTCACCCGGGATGTAGTTGGCGATGATCGTGACAGTGTCGGGCCGATCGGGACTGACGAACGCGTACACGTCGGTGGAGTCTGCGACCGGGTCTTTGGAAATTTCGGGTGCTTCGCGATGTGATGACATGACGATCAGTTCTTCCCTGAGCGCGAGGCTCGTGCAATGGCGTCGATGAGGGCGCGGTCCTTTACAACCATCTCTTTGTCGTTGGCATACAGCGCGACCTCGCCGGTGGTGGAGTTACGGACATGAAGTACAACGCCGGTGAGATCGGTGGGGGCTGGGCCGGACATAGCGTCCGAATCCGACGACCCGACAGGCTCGGTGGCACCGGCTTTCGGTACAAAGGTGAGTACGGCGGTGCCGGCGGCCCCGGCGCTGACGGCCAGGAACGACCGGCGACTGACAGATTCCATCTGACTGCTCCTTGCGGGCCGGAAGGTGGAGAAACAAGGCCCGAGTGTCGTTCGTCACACTCGACGCAGCGGATTGGTCCGTCTAGTCCAAAAGATTTACAACGCTCTGGAGACCTGCACCAAGGTGTCGCCGAACGCGACGCCACCACCCCAATCGGTGGGGGCATCGTTGGTCAGATCGTTCACCGTGCCTTGGCCGGAGTCGCCCCACCAGCCAAACGGCACCGCCACGACTCCGGGTTGCAACCGTCGCCCCACGACCGCAACAAGATGCAACTCGCCACGGTCATTCCAGACCCGCACACGGTCGCCGTCGGCGATGTGACGCCATGCTGCATCGTCGGGGTGTAACTCGAGGAACGGGCCGGTCTCGGCACCACCGTGCTTAGGGAGGTGCGAGTACGAACTGTTCAAGAATCGGGTGTGGATCTTCGGACTCATCAACGTAAGCGGGAACCTTGACGCCTGTCCTGCGGTTGGAGCCTCACTAGTGACTCCGTACGCTGGCGGTACGTTGCCGCCCAGTTCGGCCCGACCAGAGGGCGTCTCGAAGCCCCCTTGTGCAAAGGGACGGACGTCGTCGGGAACCGACCCACGCACAAATCCGCTGCACTGAAGTTGGTCGATATCGAGATCGTGCAACGCAGATCGCAGCAGTGAATCATCGGCCTCGAACAACGATTCATCGGTAAAACCGAAGGCACGAGAGAGCCGACGCCAGAGTTCGGTATTTGCTACCGACTCGCCAAGTGGAGCGATGGCTGGCTCATTCCAACCAACGTAGAAATGGCCCCACGACGGCACGACGTCGACCTGCTCAATTTGTGTGCAGGCCGGGAAGATAACGTCCGCATAGCGAGCGGTGTCGGTCATGAACTGCTCACTCACCACCGTGAACAGGTCGTCTCGTTCCAAGCCGCGACGGATGAGCGCGGCATTCGGCACGGTCACCACCGGATTACCGTTCCACACGAACAACGCTTTGACCGGTGGCGCAAGCGTGTCGTTAGTAAGCACCTGGCCGAGCTCGTTCATGTTGAGCCCGCGTCGCTCGCGGCCACCGCTCAGGTTCGGAGCATCGAACACCGAGTCGTCGATGTTCGCATCGTTGTATGCGCCAACGCTTCGCGCAAGACCTCCACCGAGGTGTCGCCAAGATCCTGTGATGGTCGGGAGGCAGGCCAAGGCGCGAAAGAACATGGCCCCATGCTCGTGGTGCTCGGCACCGATCAACGTTCGAATGAACGCGGGGTCTGCGGTGCCATATGCGTGCGCAAACCGCTCGATCTCGTCGGCAGCGACGCCGCACTCAGCTGCTGCTCGCGTCGGCGTCCAAGTCGTTACCTGTGCGGCAAGCTCATCGAATCCTTGCGTGTACTGGGCGATGTACTCGGCATCGACCAGGCTGTCACGTATGAGTACGTGCATCATTGCCAGCATGAGCGCAACATCGGTACCCGGCCGAGGTTGAATAAACCAGTCGGCTGATTCGGCAGTCATGGTTCGCACCGGATCGATGACGACCACGGTGGCACCGTTGGCACGGGCTTCTTCGACAAAGGGCCACAGATGCCGGTTGGTAAGCCGAGTGTTCGTCGCCCACAACACCACCAACTTCGCGTGGCGAACAGCGGTGGGGTCGCAAGTCCGGCGCGAACCTGTGGTCGACATGGTGCCTGCGCCTGCAGTCGCTCCACAGATTGAGCCGGTTTGCCGTGACGCCCCGAGCCGGGCGAAGAAGCGACGGTCGAGCGACGACATCTGAATAAGCCCCTGCGTACCCGCGGATCCCCACGGCAGGACTGCCTCGCCACCCCAGTCGGCCACGACACCCTGGACACGTTCGGCTACGAGGGCGAGCGCATTTCCCCATGTGGTTGGTTCGAACTCTCCCGAACCCTTAGGTCCAGTTCGAATGAGGGGATGGAGTATTCGATCTGGGCTGTATACCCGGTCGAGGAAACGATTGACCTTCGGGCACAGTTCGCCCTTGGAATACGGGTGCTCGGGGTTACCGCGTAGCTTGACCGCGACCCCGTCAGTGACAGTGACGACCCAGCCACACGTATCGGGGCAGTCGTGGTGACACGTTCCAACGGTTGTGTGCGTAGCCATAGACCTGATCGTACCCAAGTCGTCAGCCTCCGGACTCGCGTTTTTTCCTCAGCAAAACCTCTTGGGCCACAGTCGCCACGTGCAACCCGTCGGCCGACAACACCTCGCCTGAAACAAGCCCTCTACCACCACGCAAGCCGTGAGAATACATATCGAACCAATGCCATTCGGTGGCGCGGACGGGCCGATGAAACCACACCGTGTGATCGAGGCTGGCTCCGACGAAGTTCGCACGATCACGCGAATCGCCGAGCGCATCGGGATGGCATGAGCGTGCGGCCGAGGTCATGGCTGAGTCGGACATGAACGCCAGGCCACAGGCATGCAGCACACTGTCGTCGGCCAGGTCCGCTGCGAGACGAATCCAGTGGGCAACGTGTCCACGTCCGCGCGCCGCAGCACGCCGCTCAAGCAATGTGCCCCATCCCGTGTGTTCAAGCGACGCATCATCTGGAGGCGGGACATCGCCAGCCAAGGTCACCGTTTGGACATCGGCGGCGTCTTCGTCGGCCTGGAACGACACCGACACGTTGAGAATTGCTCCCGCCGACTGGCGAGCGACCACTTGGCGGGTACTGAACGAGCCGCCGTCTCTCAACCGTTCCACCTCGTAACGCACCGGCTCATCGGGCGAACCGGGTCGAATGAAATAGGCGTGAAGCGAATGGACTGGCCTGTCGGGTGCGACGGTATGAAACGCGGCACGTAAACCTTGGGCGACGACCTGGCCGCCAAACAATCGTTGCCCCCATGGGTACTCGGCAGCCACACCGACGTACGTATCGGGGCCGTGAGGTTCCAGATGGAGCAGTTCAGTGAACGGGATGTGCTGAATTCGCATGACTCCGCAGTTTGGCAGCCACCGTCGGGCCCCGCGAGGCGGTAAGATGGCATTCCCCACACAAAACGTGTGCAAACGAAGGATTCCTCATGGCAACGCCAGCAAAGCGGTCCCCAGCCAAACGTCCCGGAAGCAAAGGGGCGGCGGTCCTTCCCGAGAACCACACCGAGAGCGAGGCACTCGGTCACGCCATTTCACTTGAGTACGCCGACCTGCGACCGTCGGTCAACCGTATTCTCATGTCTGACCTCGGCGAGGCTGGGCGCGTTCATGCCATAACGCTGTTCCGGGCGTCGCTTGGGGTAGCAGGAGATCCGAACCGCAACCCGGCCACAGCCATCGAGGCTGGTCGCCTCGTCGATACTGCCTGATAGCCGCGATGCGTTAGGAGTTGGCCATCGCAAGTTCTGCGGCGATAAAGATGATTTGGTCTTCCTGACCGCCGACGAGTTCTTGTCGGCCGCACTCCATCAGCACGTCGGCACCCCGCACCCCGTATTGCTCCGCCGCGCGATAGGCGTGGCGTAGGAAACTCGAATACACCCCTGCGTACCCCATCACCAATGCCATACGGTCAATCGTGCATTCGCTGTCCATGACAGGACGAACCACGTCCTCGGCAACGTCGATGAGTTCGAGCACCTTGATACCTGTCGAGATGCCCAGACGCTCTGCCACCGCCGCGAAGACTTCGTTGCGTGTATTGCCGGCGCCAGCTCCAAATCCGCGTGTGGAGCCATCGATCTGTACGGCACCCGCACGAACAGCGATAACCGAGTTGGCAACGGAAATGTTGAGGTTGTCGTGGCCGTGGAAGCCGACCTGAGCGTCGTTGCCGAGTTCAGCGACCACGGCTTCAACCCGGTACTGAACGTCTTCCAGAATCATCGCACCAGCCGAATCGACTACGTAGACGCACTGACATCCGGCATCGGCCATGATGCGCGCTTGTTCGGCCAACTTCTCCGGCGGCCGGCTGTGCGCCATCATCAAAAAGCCAACGGTTTCCAACCCGAGTTCGCGCGCAAGGCCGAAGTGCTGAATACTCACATCGGCCTCGGTGCAGTGGGTCGCAACGCGCACGATCGATAGGCCGATGTCGCTGATGAATCGGATGTCGTCGAGCGTGCCAATTCCCGGAACCATGAGCGCAGCGATCTTCGCGTTCTTCGCTGTTTCGACCGCGGCTTTCATGAGGGTACGTTCACCGGTGAGCGAGAACCCATAGTTGAACGACGAGCCACCGAGTCCGTCGCCGTGCGTCACTTCGATAACTGGCATTCCAACGGCGTCGAGTGCGCCGACCACGTCCCGCACGTGCTGTTCGGTGAATTGATGGCTTTTGGCGTGCGAGCCGTCACGCAGACACGTGTCGGTCATTCGAACATCGAGTGATGGTGAGTACGGCATCAGAGTGCTCCGTTCAAGTGTTGTGCCATTCGTTCGGCTACAGCAGCCCCGGCGGCCGTCATGATGTCGAGATTGCCAGCGTACGGGGGGAAGTAATCACCAGCTCCTTCGACTTCGACAAACACGGCAACGCGAGGAACCCCGTTTGCGGTGGTGGCGAACTGGGGTGCGGCCTTTAGCCGATAGCCAGGGACGTACTGGGCCACCCGTGCGACCACGTCGTCGACGGCCTTAACAATCAACTGCTCGTCGACATCGGGCGGTATCTGACAAAAAATCGTGTCACGCATGATGAGAGGAGGGTCAGCCGGGTTGAGAACAATGATGGCCTTACCTCGACCAGCTTTGCCGACTTCGGCGATGGCTCGCGAGGTCGTGCGAGTGAATTCATCGATGTTGGCTCGTGTCCCGGGACCCGCACTGGCCGAGGCAACCGTGGCAACAATCTCGCTGTAGTCGACCTGAGTGACCGACGCAATGGCATGCACGACAGGGATCGTGGCCTGCCCGGCGCAAGTGACCATGTTGACGTTCATCGCGTCGAGGTGTTCGTCGAGATTGGCGGCGGGAACCACGAACGGCCCGATAGCTGCCGGCGTGAGGTCGATAGCTCGTATGCCCAACTCTGCGTAACGCGGCGCATTGGCCTTGTGGATGTAAGCGCTCGTAGCCTCGAACACAAAATCGGGGAGCTCACGTTGACTCAGCAGCCAGTCAACCCCTTCGGCTGAAGCCTCGAGACCAGCAGTCGTTGCGCGGGCTAACCCATCGCTACGCGGATCGACGCCGACCATGTAGCGCGGTTCGATGAGCTTGGATCGAAGCAGCTTGAACATCAGGTCGGTGCCGATGTTGCCGGACCCGACGATCGCAGCGGTGAACTTGGGCATAATGCCTACTGTGCCACAACGTTCCGCTCTCGTAGAGCGCTTCGTTCCACTGTGTGGACCGAACTCGGCGCGTTCGAAGCAACGCCCAGCGTAGTTCTAATGACCGATTGCAGCGGCCGCATCGGGAGCAAACCTAGTTACCGGGTTGTCATTCGGCGGACCCCACCCCTCAAAGGAATACGAGATGTTGTTGGTCTCCAACCCATCATTGGCCACGTACGGCGACACTGCGCTAGCACTCCTCGTCAATCTGATAAGCATCATCATTTATTCGGTAGCGATCTATTTCCGACGCCACAGTCGCAAGGACCTGGCTGTCGTACTTGCGTTCTTCAACATCTGCCTCTTCGTCACGATTGTCGTTATCGAACTCACCGAGGTGGCGGCCGCCCTTGGCTTTGGTCTGTTCGCCATCTTGTCAATCATCCGATTGCGCAGCGAGCCGTTCGACAATAGCGAGATCGGATACTTCTTCGGTGCGCTAGTTCTTGGGCTCGTCAATGGTATTGGCACACCGGACCTGTGGTTCACATTGGCGCTGAACGCTGTCGTTGTGTTGGCGATTTTCGTGCTCGATCACCCTCGGGTGCTCAAGACTGCTCAACGCCGGGCAATCACGCTCGATTGTATTTGCACCGACCCACAAGAACTGCGTTCGATTCTCTCCGAACGGCTCAACGGGCAGATTGTCGATGTCAATGTCTCGGCGATCGACTTTGTACAAGACAGCATGCAACTCGACGTGCAATACACGCCCGGACGTCCGACACCGGCTCCTGCGCACTGGACTGATCCTGTTGTTTCGCGAAGCCGTGCGATGACCGCAGTTTTTCGCGATGACCTCCTGCCCGGCTTTGAGCCTCAACTTGGCGGCTGGAACCACATCTCGCTCGTGGAACTTAACGCTCGCGCCTCGCTGTTGGATCGGACCGAGTCGAAGTATGTCCTGACAGCTCAGCGATTCGGCGAGGTCATGGATGCGCTTCGCGCCGACTTCGAGGTGCTGTCGATCGATGGCATGACACTGTTTACTACAGCTTGCGCCATCACGGCTCTGTAACCGCCCAAGCCAGTGAGTTCGTTCGCACCTGCGTCAAAGAAACTTACGGTGTGGACTTTGCTCAGCCCCTTGAGCCGGCCCTCACTATGACCTACCAACGCCTCACGCTGGTGGGTACGCGCCACCCCGAGCGAATCACTGTCGACTTCGACCTCGGCTTCTCTCACGCGAATGGTGCCGTCATCACTGCACCAGACAACACTCTGATCGTCGAAGTCAAGTCACCCGATGGTCGTGGGCGCGCCGATCAGGTGATACGCAGTTTCGGTTCCCGGCCGCAGAACTGCAGCAAGTACTGCATTGGGCTGAACCTTGTTCGCGACGGCCTCAAGTACAACGTTTTCAACCAGACACTCAAACAACATTTCGACTGGGCAGGGCCAAAGTCGTCGTTGCGTAGCTCAGACGAAACGGAAGGCAACGGTGCCAAGGTGTTGGACGCGAGAGGTCAGGTGGTCGCCAGCTTGAACCGCGATCGCTTCGGTTACACCTCCGGTCATAACGAGACTGCCAGCTGGGAGCGCCTTGCCCTCGTGCGCAAGCCATTGCACCAACGCCGCCACCGAAGCGGCCGGGTGGCCCATCACGGCTGCACCCGCAGCCGCGCCGATCAGTTCGCCATTCTTTTCCATGACGACGCCCAAGAGTCTCAGATCGAGCCCGTCTACACGACGGGGTGAGCCGCCAACCACATAACGGGCCGCCGACGTGTTGTCGGCAATGACACTCGGCAGATCGAAACGAAAGTTCTCGTAGCGCGAATCGATCACCTCGATGGCAGGCATCACAAAGTCGGTCGATGCCAGCACCTCGTCGATGCTGACTAAGCCCGACATTTCGCGGGCTGTGACGAACGCGATTTCGGCTTCGACTTTGGGATGAATAAGCGCTGACGTGTCGACCGTGCCACCGTCGACGATGCACGTATCGCTCATGAGGAAACCAAACGCTGGAACGTCGACTCCCATCTGCACCATCTTGGCCTTTGAGGTCAACCCGCCCTTGTAGCCCGCCAACGTTCGGCCGCGCGATTGGAACCGGCGCAGCAATTCGGCCTGCACAAGGTAACCGTCGGCCACGGTCATGGTTGGATGCCTCTCGGTCAGTTTGGTGATCTCGGTGGCAGTCGCCTGCGCGTTCTCGACAAGATCGGTCAGCTCAGAAATTGTTGCTGCTGACAAAGTCATGATACCGCTCCCGTGAAGTTGATGGTGCATGAGCCCAAGTCACCGAACTCGCAGGTGATGGTTTGGGGGCCTTTGATCCAGGCCATGACCGATAGCGAGCCGGAAAGAATGACCTCGCCCGCTCGGAACGGGATACCGAACCGACCGAGCGTATTGGCGAGCCAAACGACTGAGTTGACGGGCGACCCTTGAACGGCGGCCCCCGCACCGGTCGTGAATAACTCGGCCTCGGCCGCGCCTTGTTCGTGCACCATGATGGTCATACCAACCAGCGCGAGATCAACCTCGAACGGGTCTATTGGTGTGTCACCCAATACGTACACACCGCACGAGGCGTTATCGGCGACGGTGTCCACGATCTTGATATCCCAATCGTTGATACGAGAATCGACAATCTCGAAGCACGGCACGACATAGTCGGTGGCGCGCAAAACATCGACAGCGGTAATACCGGGGCCAACGAGGTCACGTTTCAGCACGAACCCGATTTCGCCCTCAGCCCGAGGAGCGATGAGCGTGTCGAGACCAATGGTGTCGCCGTTGTTGTACACCATGCCCGACAGCAACTGGCCAAAGTCGGGCTCGTACACCCCAAGCATCTGTTGGACCGTGACGCTCGTGAGACCAATCTTCTTGCCCACGATGTGTTCGCCTGCATCGATGCGCCGTTGCACAAACCGGGACTGAATGGCGTACGAACCGTCAACCGTCAAACCGGGTACCCGGTCACGAAGATTGGGAATGGTGCAATTGCCGACGAACGCTTCGTAGATTTCGTCGCCATAGCGGTTGATGTCGTGCGATGTGATAGCCATAGAGGTGTAGCCAACACTACGCGTTTGCTCGGCGCCGTCAGGGTCTGCGTTCCGCCAAACGGGACACCCGTGCGACGATCCACCGAAGGCGGCGAATATGGTGGGCTGTGTGAAGGCACACGAAACCACGGTGACCTTCGAGGTCGACGGCTGCGCACACTCCTTCGCCACCTGGTCCGACAAGTCGGCACTTATCGCCGTTCGCTACCTCGCCAAACATCCACGCCCACGCCGCGGTTGTGAAGCAGGGTTATGTGGTGCGTGCGAGTCACTCGTGAACGGCCAGCCCACCCGGCTTTGCCAGCTCCCGTCGACGTCGCTGGACGGTTGCGTGATTCAGACCGGTTCAGGCTGACGTGTCGAATCGGACGCTCTGCGCCCGTTCGAGCATGCGGATTCGAGAATGCAGTTCGTCACGTTCCGTGTAACAGCCGCGTAAATGGCGACGGCGATGCTCCCCCGGCGAGTCAGTGAACGCACCACGCGCGTGCAGGATCCGTCGATTGTCGAACGCCATAAGGTCGCCGGGTTCAAGACGAAACGTCACCGCGAATTCAGGCTCGTACGTCATCGCAAAGAACACTCGATACGCGGCGTACGCTGCTTCCACCTGGTCGAATGGCGCGTCGACTAGCGGTGACCGCAGCCAATTGCCGACGCGAAGTTCAACGACCTCGCCTGCATGGTCGGTGACGATGATCGGTGACGTAAAACGGTAATCAGTTACCTTGGACCGGTTCGCCCAGTTCCAAGGAACCGTGGTCAACGTTTGGAAATGTTCCGGGTGCCGGGCACGCAACTCGTTCGCCACTTGAAGCCCGTCGACCAGAATGCTCTCGCCGCCCGAAGCCTCGTTCTCGACGCAGTGCAACAACTGGATGCCGGGTTGATACTCACGCGTCGGCAGGTCGACGTGGGGAGGTAGCGGCAACGCCGTATTGGCATTGGTAACGGGGTCTGCCTCGGACCACACATCCCACAGCACCCCGAAGTTAGTTTCGCGCACAATGCCAATTCGGCTGGCCACGTCGCCGACCGCCTCGTTAGTGCATGGCACGTTTCGCAGCAGCGTGGCACCATAGGTCCGAAGGTCGATGAGCCAGCGGTGCAGCAGGTCGTCGTCGTCGAGAACACCTGGCCCGTCGTGAGTCGGCGGCGTAGAGAAAGTCGACGCATCCCACGTGACCCGTGGCGGTCGAATCGGCGGCCGGTCGTAACGGTGGGCACGAAGCCATCCCGGATGAAACGAGCTGATATGACCGTCGGGCCACACCAGCATGAGAGTTGTCTCCACGACCGATGCCGACACCGGCACCAGGCCAGCTGGAACCGACAGTAACTCGAACGTCTGCTCTTTCGTGCTCTGATGCACACACCCCGCACACGGGCAGTTATCACGAAGCCACACATGGTGGAAGCGGTTAGATGTCGCGTCGGACCAGGCCACTGTCACCCACCGGTCGGCAAGCACCACCGTGTCAATCAGGTGCTCGATGGGATAATGATCAAAGTCGGCTGTCAACACGGCAAGCCCGATCGATTCATACTCCGATTCAAGCAGGTCTCGGCTGCATTTCGCGACCGATGCCTGCCACACAAGGCGGCAGGCATCGGTCAGAACCGTTGGTGCTGGGCAGCCAGTTACGCCGCCAGCCAAACCTTCACGATTTCGGCATGGGCCTCGACCCAGGTCTTGGCCGCGACGTCAGACGCCTTGCCATCGCCATCGATCATGGCGGCAATCTCGTTCTGCTGTTCGGTGGTCAACTGGAACTTCGTGAGGAACGCCGAAGCAGCAGCGTTCTTCGCCTTGAGCTTGGATGACGCTGCCTTGTACACATTGTCGACCGGGTAGTCGCACGCATACTTGCCATCGGCGGCTGCAGCCGAGGCGGTGCACGCATCGGTAACAGCCGGCAACTTCACTTCGGTGAGCTTGACCTTGGAATGCAACCAGTGCGGCTGCCAGAACTGAAGCAAGATCGGCTTCTTGTCCTTTTCAGCATTCTGTACGGCCGTGATGAGTGTGGCTTCCGAGCCCGACTCGACGTACTTTAGTGGCAGCTTCAGGTTCGCAATGATCTGCGCATCGAAGGTGACATAGGTGGGGTCACCCATCAAGAATTGGCCCAAGTCGCCCGACTCGGCGGTGGCGAATGCCTTGGTGGCGGCAGCATCTTTGAAGCCATCGATCGTTGCCAACTTCGGGTTGGCGGTGATGGCTGCACTGTTGATGTACCAGCCGATCTTTGCCTTAGGGCCGAGTGGGCCGAGATTGACGACGGTTTTCTTACCGGTGATATACGTCTTTTCGTCTTCGGCGTGACCCGAGGGCCATACTTCGAGCACGGCGTCGATCTCGCCGGCGTCCATGCCTGCCCATGTTGGCGTTTCGGCCAATTCCTTGAGTGTGACGGACGTGCCGAGCTTGGATTCGAGCACCACCTTGGCAACTTCGGCGTTGACCTTTGAACCCGTCCACGGGTTGACGGCCAACGTGATGGCCTTGCCTGAACCGGCCTTGGCGCCGCTTCCTGAATCCTTGCTACTGCCACAGGCGGCCGCGGCCACCATCAATGATGCTGCGGAAGCAAGCATCGCTAGTTTCGACTTCATGTTCCCCCTCGATGATTGGTTGGTTGCGTAAAGCTGGCTCGGTCGCCCCACGCCTGGGTAATGCGGTCGAGCACAATCGCTAGGAGCACGATAGCGGCCCCACCGGCAACTCCACGGCCTATCTCACTTTTGGCGAGTCCGAGTACCGTCTCGCTGCCAAGCCCACCCGCGCCGACAAGCGACCCGATAATGACCATGGCGAGCACCATCAAAATGGTCTGGTTGATACCTGCCATGATCGATTTGAGTGCCAACGGCAGCTGAACCTTCACGAGTTCTTGCCGCGGTGTGGCACCGAACGAGATCGCGGCCTCGCGGGGCGCACTAGGCACCTCGCGTAGCCCAAGACTGATGAGTCGAATTCCCGGCGGCAGGGCGTAGATGACCGATGCAATGACGCCAGGCACTCGCCCGGGGTTGAACAGCGCGATGACCGGCACGAGGTACACAAATGCGGGCATGACCTGGGCGACATCGAGGAACGGCCGGATCGACCGGTCGACGCGATCAGATCGTCCGGCCCAAATGCCGAGCGGTATAGCAAGCAGCACGCTGATGATCACGGCGACGAGCACCTGACTCAATGTGTCCATTGCCAGGTCCCACACCCGAAGTGCCGCGATGCCAACCATCGCGGCCGTGCAGAACAACGCGAGTCGCCGCCCACGGCTCACCCAGCCCAGAGCACCCGCGGCGATAGCTACTAGCCACCACGGAAGCCACAAGAACAGATCTCGAAGTGGTGAGAGCAACCGAAGTACAAGAAAGTCGCTGAACGCCGTGGTTCCTCCAACAAACGGAACGCCGTTACGAACGTTGTCTTTCAGCCAGTTGGTGACGCTGGTAACCGGCTTGGCCACGTCGACGGTGAGCGCCTTGGGGAAGTCGTTCATGCCGACGAGGTGCGCCACGACGGCAATGATCACGAGTGCGCCGGCCAGGTATCCGAATGTTCGATCAGAGATCCTGGCCACACCCTGACGGCGCTGCGTGGTGCTGATGCGGTCGAGCGCTATGGCGCAAAACACCAGCGCCAGGCCGGGCACGAACGCCTTGCCGACATCGACTTTCTGCAAACCCGACAGCACATCTTGACCAACACCGCCGGTGCCCAAGAGTGCCACGATGACGACAACGCCAAACGCCATCATGATCACCTGATTGAGACCAAGCAGGACCGCACGTCGGGCCAGGGGAAGCTGCACCTTCATGAGCAGTTGACGGTTCGTACTGCCGAAGGATCGGCCGACCTCTGTGGCGACGACAGGAACACCACGAATGCCAAGACTCGTGAGGCGAACTGCGGGCGGGATGGCAAACACCACAGTGGCAACTACGGCCGCGGCTTGAGCAGTTGGAAATGCAATCACGATCGGGAGCAAGTAAACAAAGGCTGGCATCACCTGGGCAGTGTCGAGGACCGTACGTAGTGCACGGTCGACACGGTCATTGAGGCCAGCCCAGATACCGAGCGGAACACCAATTACCAGAGCCACCGCGACAGCGACGAGCATGAGCGCCAGCGTGATCATGGTGTTGTCCCACACGCCGAGCACGCCGCACAAGGCCATCACGACCATGCCCGTGGCGGCGGCGCGCCAACCGGCTACGCGCATGCCGATCAGGCCGAACATGGCCAGGACTCCGGGCCATCGCATCCATCGCAGCATCGACAACACAGTTCTTGTCAACCACGACAACGTGTCGTTGATCGGTTCGAAGATGCCGGTGAACAACCAGTTGGTACCACGGTTCTGAACGGTCCAGTCGTATACGCTGTCCATCCACGGCTTCACGTGGGCATCGAGCCAACTCGGCACCTCGCGCCCGGTGAGTGCGCCAAGGAGTGCCAGCACCACGAGCACGGCGGCGGGCCGACCGAGGCGGCTCAGTGCGGTCGGTCGAACCTCAGCTATGGCGACCTGGTGGCTTGGCCGGTCGATGAGGTTCGTCATGATGTCACGGAGCGCCTGAGGTCCTCACCGGCTACAACGGACAGCACCGCAATGCGATCGACCGATCCGACAGTCTTGCCAGCCGCATCGACAACTTGAACCGGCAAGTCGCTCGTGGCCACGAGCCGCACGACATCTCGTACCTTTGTGCCCACCGGAACCGACCCAGCCCACTCGGTGGCTTTGCTAGCGGGCTCCATAATGGATTCAACACCGACCACGTGCGACCGAGGTACGTCGCGAACGAAGTTGCGCACGTACTCATCGGCAGGATGGCCGACTACATCTTCGGGCGTACCAACCTGCACAAACGTGCCGTCGCGCATGATGGCTATGCGATCCCCCAAGCGCAATGCCTCGGACAGGTCGTGGGTAATGAAGACCATGGTCTTGTGGACCTCACGGCGTAACCGAACGATCTCGTCTTGCATGTCGCGCCGAATCAGCGGATCGAGAGCGGAAAACGGTTCGTCGAATAACAACACGTCGGGGTCGGTTGCTAGAGCTCGGGCAAGTCCGACGCGTTGCTGCATGCCGCCGCTGAGCTGATCGGGACGCCGATCGCCAAGCCCGGACAGACCAACGAGGTCGAGCATGTCGCCGGCTTTCGCACGACGCTCGACCTTATCGACACCACGCACTTCGAGGCCGAACGCGATGTTGTCGATAAGGCTGCGATGGGGCAACAAACCAAAGTGCTGAAAAACCATCGACACCTTGTTGCGGCGCACGTCGAGCAGTTGTTCGGCGCTGGCGGCCGTGACGTCGACTCCCGAAAGAACAACGGTGCCGGCGGTCGGTTCGATTAGCCGGGTGAGGCAACGGATGAGCGTCGATTTGCCGCTACCCGACAGCCCCATCACGACGAACACTTCACCGGGGTCAACGTCCATATCGATGTCGCGCATGGCCACGACGTTGCCGGTCTTGGCTTCGAGATCGGCCCGCGACAGGTCGGCGTCGGGCGAGCCGACAACCCGTTCCGGCTTCGGCCCGAACACCTTCCATAGCCCACGCACCGAAATGGCTGTGTCACTCATTGCATCATCCCCCTCAGCGTAGGAGCGTAGCGGCCGGCCCTGTGCCAGCACCGATACACTTATCGCATGAGCGCTATCGAGCAGGAGTACGGCCCGCCGTTGCATATGTCGCTCGACGTGTACTGGGACTGGCGCGGGTCGCAAGAACTTCGATACGAGTATGCCAATGGCGTGGTGTACGCCATGACGGGCGCTTCACGGGGCCACAATGTCGTGGGCAGCAATATGCATGCGCTGTTGTGGAACGCCGCTGCTGGTCACGACTGTTTCGTTTCGATGGCCGACATGGCGCTCTACGTCGCTGCGTCCAACAAGGTGTACTACCCCGACGTCATGGTCACGTGCCCGCCCGGTACTGACGATCGATACGAGACCTCACCGTGCCTAGTGGTCGAGGTGCTGTCGCCGAGTACCCAAGGGCGTGACCGCACAATAAAGCTCGGCGACTACTGCACCATTCCGGAGCTGAAAACGTACCTCATGGTCAGCGCCGACGCCGACGATCAGTTTGTGATTCAGCACCGCAACGCAGGGGCCATCTGGATACATACGGTGCACGGTCCCGACGATGAGATCACCCTGACCTGCCCATCCGTAACGTTCCGCGTCAGCGACCTCTATCGCTGAATGGCCGTGTGTCCGCAGCAATCAAAGCACCGCACATGGCCGCGGCTGGCGGTCAGCGCTTCCCCGTTGCGTCAGGCAGTCAGCAATCAAGCACCGCACGCGACTCGAAGTCGAAAAGCTACGTCGACACCGCAACGTTTTCGGCTCTGAGACTGTCATGGCCAAGGGCCGCCATGATGGTGGAGAATGGTCGTGGGTCTGGTTGAGCTCGTTCCACTCTGGTGCGGTTGAGCCTGTCTCTGAGACTGAAGCCTGGGGTCTTCGTTCGGCACCATGACTTGTTGT
>JANOSH010000075.1:0-20222 GCA_031415695.1 Actinomycetes bacterium | reverse complement strand
GGTTCAACTACCGGCGACTTCACTCCGAGCTCGGCGATATCCCACCAGCCGAACACGAAACCAACCACTACGCTCAAACCCGAACCGAAACAAAGGTCCCAACACCAACCCGGACCTAATGCAAAAGACCGGCCGATTCAGATCGTGTTGTAGTGCACTCGTCGGATCTCCAACTCGGCGCGGAGCACGTCGATGTCTTCGATCAGCTCGAGGTGCGGTTGTTCAGTTTTGAGGTGCCCGAAGAAGCTTTCGATCCACGCCTGATCGGTAGGCGTGTGGGGCCGGCCGTAGTGCGTAGCGAGCCAGTTCAACGCCATGAACTCACGAGTCGACCCGGACGTCATTTGCGGGCCGTTGTCCGACATGACAAGCAGAACCGGTCGACGATCATCGTCAACATCGACGGGGACTGCGTTGCGTTCCTTGATGATGTCGGTGAAGCCTTCGTCGCGTAACGCTCGTGCGAACACGGCCTGGACCTGGATCGAGGTTTCCTCGGTCGAGGTGATATCCGCGATCCATTTCTTCGAGATCACATCAGACACCACAGTCGTAGCGGACGCCGACTTCGTCCAGTGCGTCGTGTCGTAAATCCAGATGTGGTTCGGCTTCTCCGAAACCCAGTCGGGCCACAACCGTTTCGCTGAGCGTCCGGTGCGTGGCGGGCGCCGGAACCGTAGATCGTGGCGTTCCAGCACCCTTTTCACGGTCGACGGGTCAACCCATACCCGGTTCAACCATGAGCACCGGTGAGCGAGTTTGCGGTGCGACCTATCGATGTCACCCCACAGTTGATAGACGGCCACGATCTCGGCTTCCTCGCCCGGGGTGAGCCCGTGGACCGGGTTTCCGCCCGGCCGCCGGTCATCCAACACTCCAGTAGCAAAGCGGGCGCGCCATCGTTCACACCGCCGGACCGGAAGCTCCAAATATCGGCACGCCGCGCGTGTCGTCCAGCCACCGGTGACAGCGTCATCGACCAAACCGAGCAACGCGATCTTGGTGGCCGTCGGGACCCGGGAGGGGATGCGACCACTCAACCCCAAGGCTCTTTTCCCTCAGCAAGAGTCAGCCTGACTGCCATCTCCGCGAGCGCTCGACGCAACCGCTCGATCTCGGCGTTCGCCGCGACCAGTTCATGATCGGCCGCCTGACCGCGACGGCCAGGACGAGACTGTGCAAGAGCGTCCAACGCACCCTGCCGTGCGACATCACGAAGATGACCGATCGTCGAGCGATCCACCCCAGCCTTCGATGCCGCTTGCGCCGGTGTCGTTTCGCCGCGCACCAACTGCATCCAAATCTCGTACTTCTCGGCTGGCGCCAAGATCTTCTTCCGCTTACCAAACTGTCCACTCATAAGGGCCTCCTCAGGCTAGGCCCGAACCCCTCACATGCTGGCTGAAACCAACCCAAAAGAGCGACACGAAGTCAGACGCAACACAACGCCAGTTACGACATGGGCGAGCTGCGGGGTGACTTGTCCCGGTTCGCGTTGCTGTTGGGCAGTGAACACGGCGAACTGCTCGCCGGTGGGAGCCGGCGGTGAACAGCCGCTCGGCGGTGCAGCTGGCGGGCAGACGATGCGATGCGCAGCGGATCGCGTTGCGCGTGGTCCGCACTGGTGATGGGCATTGTTTGGACGGCGACGATCGGTTCAGCGTGATGGCGAACCGGTTTCTCGCGCATCTCGACTCGCGAGGTTTCTCACCCGCGACGGTTCGGGCCTACGCGTTCGACTTGTTGAACTTCGGTCGGTTCCTGGCCGAGCGTGGCCTGTTGCTCGGCGATGTCGTGCCAACCGATCTGTTCGATTACTTGGACTGGCAGGCGACGTCGAAACGGGACCCGGGCGCGAACGTGGTGCGTCTGACCGGACAACGCGGTGCGGCGCCGGCGACGATGAATCGACGAATCGCCGCGGTGCGCGGCTTGTTCGAGTACACGGTCATTGCTGGTGAGCGTGCCGACAATCCGGTGCCGGCGGCGCGGCGTTCGACCGGGTTGCGGCCCAAAGCGCGGGGCCTGCTTGGTCACATCGGTCCCCGTCGGGCCCCGACGGGTGGTCGGCTGGTGCGTCAGCCGCGTCGACTGCCGGAGAGCCTGGACCCGGACGAGGTGTCCGCGTTCATCGCTGATCTCGACACCCACCGCGATCGGGCGATGGCATTGGCGATGCTGCTCGGTGGTCTGCGGGCTGGCGAGGTTCGCTCGTTGCGGCTGGCCGATGTCGATCGGGGGATGCGCCGGGTGCGGGTCGTCGGCAAGGGCAACAAGGAACGAACGGTGCCGATCGACCGGGCGTTCTTCACCGAGCTCGGCAACTATCTGCGTGTCGAACGACCGCCGGGATGCGCGACAGCGGAGTGTTTCGTGGTGCTGCGCGGACCGACCCGAGAACAGCCGTTGACCGAAGCGGGAATGCGACGCATCTTTCGCACCCATCGGATCACGTCCGGCTCGGTCCGGGTCCGCCCGCATCGTTTGCGGCACACCTACGGGACCGAACTAGCCACCGCCGGGATCGACCTGTTGGTGCTGCGCGAATTGATGGGCCATGCGTCACCCGAGACAACAGCGGCCTATGTGCACTTGTCACCCGACACGTTGGCCACCGAGTTCGCGAAGGCCCGGGCGAGCCGGTGAACGCCCCCGCCTACGTCACCCTGCAGGCTGCAGGCGCCCCCGACATCGTCGTCGACTACGCCCGTTTCGTGGCTCGCTTGCCGATCGGACCCGACGCCAAACGTCATCGTCGCAACGCCGCCGGGTGCCTGCTTGCTGCCCATCCCGACTTGGCAGTGTGGATGCAACGGCCCACGGCTGCCCGTCTGACCGATCTGCGTCGAACGGGCGCATGGTCGTTCGTGACGTGGTGCTTCCTTGAAGGTGTGGTCAGCCCCGACTTGAACCTGCTCCTCGCCAAGACCCCCGGCGATCTCTATGTCGAATGGGGCCAACGCCACCCCGGCGACGTCGAACGAGTCGTCGAGGTTGCCCGCCGCTTCGGTTGGAGCGCCAACTGGACCCGCGACGTGAGCCGCGGCGGGCTGGCGATCATGGGCCTGTGGGCCGGCAAGGACCTCGACGAGTTGACGGACACCGACTTCGACGCGTTCAGCGTCGCTGTTGACACGGCACCCTCCGCGGGTCGAGACACCCGCTCACACAACCACGCCAGAGCCTTCAGTCTCCATCAAGCCTGCTACGAGCTGCGGATCTGTGCTCGCACGCCACGCAAGAACCGCCCACCGGCAGCCACCCTCGCCGAAACGCTGCAAGCGTTGCCGCAACCCGAGATCCGTCGGGTCGTGCTGCGCTATCTGGACGTGGTCGCCACCACCTTGCAGCCCTCGACGGTGGCGTTGCGAGCCGACAGCCTGATCGTGTTCGGCGAATATTTGGCTGCCCACCACCCGACGGTGCGCCGACTCGAGCAACTGGAACGAACCCACATCGACGGGTTCTTGATATGGAACCATCGACGTCCGTGGCGTGGCTGGCTCGCTCGCGACAAACCGGTGTCCCAGTCGGTGTCGAAACGGGCTGTGGTCGACCTACGCGCCTTCTTCGAGGACCTCGCCGTGTGGGGATGGGCCCAACGCCCGCCCCGCCCGCTGCTGTTCGCCAGCGACGTCCCTCGTCTCGATCGGCCGTTGCCCCGAGCCCTTCCTCCCGACGCCGACCGGGACCTGATGGCGGCAGTGAACGAACTCGTCGATCCGTTCGCCCGGCACGGACTGACGATCCTGCGCGGCACCGGCATGCGCCTCGGCGAACTCCTCGACCTCGAACTCGACTGCCTGTGGGACTTCGGTTCCCGCGGCACCTGGGTCAAGGTCCCCCTCGGCAAACTCGGCACCGAACGAACCGTGCCGCTCGACGAGGCAACACTGGCCGCGTTCGATACCTGGATAGCCCAGCGCGGCACCCAACGCGCGCTTACCCATCCGCGCCACGGCCAACCGGCCGACTTCTTGTTCGTCGAGCGAGGGCGACGGCTGTCTGCCTTCCGGCTTCGTCGCGGCCTCGACAACGCGGCCGCCGCCGCCGGTCTGCGAGGACGAGACAACGCTGCGCTGCACGTCACCCCTCATCAACTCAGACACACCTACGGCACCACCCTCGTCAACGCCGGCATGTCGCTCCAAGCGCTGATGGCCCTGATGGGCCACGTCTCGGCCGAGATGACGTTGCGCTACGCCACGCTTGCATCGCCAACAGTGCGAGCCGCGTACGAGACAGCGATGACCAAAGTGCGCGCCCGCCACTCGCTCTTCGTCCGCCCCGCCGGCCAAAGCGCGGCACCCGACCGGGTGGAATGGTTGCGGTCCGAGATGCTCAAGACCCGCGTCGCTCACGGCTACTGCTCCCGAGACCTCATCGCCGAAGCCTGCCCCTACGCCAACATCTGCGAGCAGTGCGACAACTACGTCGCCGCCCCCGAGTTCCTACCGGCGCTCGAAGCACAACTCGCCGATGTGATCATGCTCCACGACGACGCCAACGAACGCCAGTGGGAATCCGAGACCGCACGCCACAACCGCGTGATCGAAAGCATCGAAGGCCACCTCCGCCGACTGAAGAATCACACCTGAACCCGAACTCCTCCTTGACCCGACCCCCAGGGCCGGTTAATCGAGCGATGGTTCAGCACGTTGACGACCAAGAAGCTTCAGCGCTCTGCTCATCGCAGCGTGAAGGAACTCGCCGACGACATCCGCTCCTGGGCCGACGCGTGGAACAAGAACCAGAAACCATTCGTCTGGCACAAGACCGCCGAACAGATCCTCGAACGCCTCGCCGACTACTGCCAAGCCATCAACGGCGGAACCAAAGCGTGACCCGAACCATTATCCACCTCTCCAACCTTCCATGACACTAGGCTTTCGCGGTGCACCTCCCAGGGCAAGAGGGACCGTGCTACGCAGTGACGCACCGCTCTTTTGGGCTGGCCTTGTGGCCCTTGGTTGAGAGACGATTTCGCGACGATGGTCGCATAGACCAACGTGAAAATCGCAGCGGGCGACTAACGCGCTGCGAGAATTGTCACGGCAAGTCAGGCGCCGACGAGGACTCACCGTCGCGGATCAGACGAGGATCGAGTCGGCGAGGCTCAACGGGGAGAACGTTACACCGTATTACACCGCAAGCTCTCGGCGGACAAGTCGGCAAGCTGGCGGGGGGTAGCCGATTCTCGAGGTTGATCGAACATGTGTTTTCGATACAATGAGGGCAGAGACGGATAGCGCATTGCTCAGCCGAATCGCTCTACGAGTTCGCTTCGATCACCCGGTAGCGAAGCGGCTGACTTGGCTGATACAGCATGGCTGTGTCCCACACGAGTAGGCGAATGGGAGTACATAGTTGAGCGATCTTGGCATGGCCGATCAGACACACCTTGCGACCTGGGCGGATCGCGCGGATTCGCCCACCGAGTTTCCGCGACTCATTCGACGGTTGATCCTTGAGACTGCTCCTGGCATCGCGGAGTTGGGTATGCCAGCTGGGCAGGGGGTGTCGAGTGGCGGCTGGGATGGTTCGGTCAAAGCGACCGCTGCCAACGCCTGGATCCCGGCGGGTCTGTCCCTTTGGGAACTCTCCGTCAACTCCAATCCCGGAAAGAAGTCGGACGACGACTACTCGAAACGAGACACGACGCCAGATGGTTCGGCCCTCAAGGATTGCGTGTACGTCGCCGGCATTCTTCGACGTTGGACGAAGCGAGGCGACTGGGCCAAGGCGCGCACGGCCGAGAACAAGTGGAGGGCCGTGCGCGCCTATGGGCTCGACGACGTCGAGGCCTGGATCGAGGATGCACCGGTCACGAGAGCTTGGCTATCGGAAAAGGTTGGCCTCAATCCATATGGGTTTCGCTCGGCAGAGGCCTGGTGGGATAACTGGAGTAACAAGACCACACCACCGCTGCCCGCCGACCTTCTGGCGAGCGGTCGAGGCGACATAACGGTCAAGTTAACCGAGTTCCTTGCCAGCGGTGCAGGGGTCCTAACGATCGCTGGCGACAGTGCCGATGACGTCCGAGCGTTTATCGTGTCGACCCTGCTCCGTTCACGAGACGGTGGATCAGCTTTGGCGAAGACGGCGTTCGTTGATGAGCTAACGTCCTGGCGAATCCTTTTGTCAACCAAGCGCCCGCTTGTGCTGGTCCCTTCGTCGAATCATCTCGCACAGGAGACCCCGACTGGATCACCACATCACATCGTGGTGCCGGTGGGTAACGCCGAGACGGCAGACATTCGCTTGCCGCCCATTGAGGTCGCAGGCGCTGTAGATGCACTCAAGGCCGCTGGCATCGACGATGCCAAAGCAGATGAGGCCGCTCGACTCAGCCGACGAAGCTTGATGGCGCTCCGCCGTCATCTCGCCCCCAATCGGGCACTGTTCGAACCTGCGTGGGCGAGGCAGCCGGTCTCGCGAGCGGTTCGTTCGGCGCTGCTGCTCGGCAGTTGGTCCACGGTCACCCCCGCAGACCTGGCGGTCGTGGCGGCGCTGTCCGGGACGTCGCACGAGGAGCTCCTGGAGAACTTGGGTCGATCGTCGCTGACCGATGATCCGCTGCTCGCCGACGTCGGCGAATCGATGCATCTCGTCTCTCCGGTCGACGCCTGGTTGTTGCTTCGGGCTGCTATCACGACGGAGGACCTCGCCCGACTCAAGACCGCCGTTGACCAGGTTCTCGGCGAGCGCAACCCGGCCCTGGACCTCTCGATCGATAACCGATGGCGAGCCGGCCTCGGCGGCAAGACCCGCGCTTACTCCAGCGACTTGCGAGATGGTCTCAGCCGGACCCTGGCCCTGCTCGGCCTCAACGGTCACAACGTCCGGGCGAGTAGCACGAATAACGGCTCAGATTGGGCCAGCCTCGTCGTCCGAGACTTGCTCGACGCCGCGAACGGCGACAGCACTGGCGACCTGTGGTCATCGCTCACCGATGTCTTGCCTGCGCTCGCCGAGGCGGCACCCGATGCTTTCCTAGGCGCCGTGACAACGGGATTGCGAGGGCAGGATCCGCTCTTGCTGACGATGTTCGAGACTGGCGACGCGGGACCGTTCTCCGGAACGTCACCGCACATCGGGCTCCTTTGGGCCCTCGAAGGCTTGGCCTGGTCCCCGGCACACTTCGGTGCAGCCGTCGAGGTACTTGCTCAGCTCGTTGAGATCGATCCCGGAGGACGGACGAAGAATCGGCCGGCGGCAAGTCTTGCGTCCATCTTTTGCCCCTGGCACCCCGAGAACTCGGTAACCGTCGACAAGCGGCTGGCTGCTGTAGACGGTGTTCGGGCACGCCATTCGGCTGTCGCGTGGTCGCTGATGCAGTCAATGTTGCCTCAGACGCACGCAACTCAGTTTCCGACAACCCAGCCGAAGTACCGGGACTGGGTGCCGACTCGAGAGCCTGTCCTTACTCAGGAGTACCTGTCGTTTCTGGGAGAGATCGTCGACCGTCTGATCCAGGACGTGGGAGTCGACGTGGAGCGATGGTCAGCGATGGTCGAGCGGATGCCCGACCTCGTACCAGCTGATCGCTCCAAGACGATCGACCAGATGCAGAGCTTGATCGACGTCGAATCATTCGCGGAGGCCGAAGCCAGCGAGTTGTGGAAGATTCTCCGCAAGACCATCGACGAGCACCGTGAGTTCCACGATGCCCACTGGGCCCTCCCCTCTGCCCAGGTCGATCTGATCGAACGTCTCGCAGACGGTCTCAAGCCGAGCGGCTCCTTTGACAGCGGACTCGCGTTGTTCACGAACTACATACCGCATATCGTCGGGGTCAGCCGACGGATGGATCGGGATGAATATCAGATGGCGCTGCGCTCGGCGCGTGCGGCGGCGATAGGCGCGCTCGACAGCGAAAAAAATCCGGTCCTTCTGAGGCGCCTCATCGACGAGGCGACCGTCCCCGGTGTCGTCGGCGCAGCCCTGGCAGACGCGACCGGCACTAAACACGAGGCTTGGATGCAGTCGGCGCTCGCGTTCAACGAGGGCAAAGAGTTGGAGGCTTCATGGAGCTACTTCGCCGTCCGGTACCAAACGTTAGGCTGGGCAGCGCTGAATCCGATGTTGGAGAGTTCGTCGGTCGACGCGCTCACACGCGCCCGACTGTTGCTGCTGACGTACGACTTCCCGCTTGCGTGGGAGCGCGCCGAGGCCCTTGGCGAAGACGTGGACGGACAGTTCTGGCTGAACTTCCGGACGTATGGACTGGGCCACGACTTCGGCTACGTTGAGTTCGCCGCCGAGCGCCTGATCAGCGTCGGACGAAACGGGTCCGCACTGGACCTCCTCAACGCGTACATGAGGCAGGACGGAACGAACTCGGTTGGGTTCGTTGAGCTGGTGCTGCATGGACTGCAGGAGCTACAGCGATTCTCGAGTCGGCTGGAGATCGAGGCCCTGGACAAGCGCGCATTCACCTCGCTCTTTGGCCTTTTGGAGAAGCGCGTTGACGAGATCGACGCTGACGCCTTGGGAACTTTGGAGTGGTATTTCCTGCCGGCGCTCGGACACGACGCGGTCGTGCCGACCCTGCATCGGCGGCTGGCGACGCATCCAGAGTTGTTCGTTGAGGTGCTCTCGATGCTGTATTGGCCAAGAGGGGGTCAGACAGAGGAGCTGTCGGAGGACGAAGCGACGCCTCGGGCCGGGTTGGCCACGAATAGCTACCGACTTCTGGCGAGTTGGAAATGGCCCCCAAGCCTCGGCGGCACGCAAATCGATGCGGCCGCACTCAAGTCATGGCTGGACGAGGTGCAGCCACTGCTACATGCCGCCGACCGGTATGAGGTAGGTATGTCGCAGATCGGCCATGTGCTCGCGTCTGCTCCAAGCGGAGCCGACGGAAGCTGGCCGGCGCAGGCAGTTCGCGACATCCTCGAGTCGGCGCAGTCCGCAGGACTGGAGCGCGGCCTACAGACCCAGGTGTACAACGACCGTGGAGTTACGAGTCGCGGGCTCGAAGACGGTGGATTGCAGGAGCAGGCACTCGTGGCGAAATACCTCGCCGACGCCGACTCGTTTGGCGATCGTTGGCCGGCTACAGCTCGGATTCTACGAAACCTGGCTAGGTCGTACGACGCTGAGTCTCGACGAAACGAGCAATCCGCCGAACGCTTTCGGCAGGGTCTCGAAGGATAAGACCGCTCGATCAGCTAACCGGAAACTCGTCGCCCATCTCGATTGAATCCGCCTGGCTTCGGCACAGGCTTGGACTTCAGGGACTCCAACCAGTCGGGGCAACTGGCTCTCCCCCAAACTGATTTCCCCCCAACCTCCCCCCAATCACCACGGCTACTGGCGGTAAATCACGGTAACTCACGGTGAATTGGGCGTCGCCGAAAGGCTGCTAGAGTAAGTCCCTGACCAGGCATTTTGCCCGGTCAGGGACCGAGTTTCACGGCGCCCCCGGTAGGAATCGAACCTACGGCCTGCGGTTTAGGAAACCGTTGGTCAGAACGAGCGTTCTCCCTGTTCAGAGGGTTGCGACAATCCAGTTGGCCATCCCTCCCCACAGTCTCCCCAATTCGTAACGCCCGGACCCCTTGGGGGCTGGGTACACGTCCAGGGAGGCAAACATGGGACGACCAATACAAGAGCTGAAGGTTTTCGGCATCCAAGACCGTCGCTCGACGGCACGAGCGAAGCTGCCTTGGATCACCCGATGGGCGATCGATGGCCGGCAACGACAGAAGGCATTCCGCACTCGCGCCGAGGCCGAGCGGTATCGCTCGCTACTGCTCGCCGCCGTCGGGAAGGGCGATCGGTTCGATGAGACGACCGGCGAGCCGGCATCGTGGCAACCGGCGCTGCCGGACACGAGCGTCTATGGGTGGGCTCGGCGTTGGCTTGGCGAGCAGTGGACCGAGTGGCAACCGCGGACGCGCAAGTCGGCGGTTGAGAGCTTGGCGAAGTTGGTTGTGCTTGCAACTGACGTTTCGCCGGGTCGGCATGGCACCGAGCTGCGTCGGTACCTTGCCTTGTCGCTCCAGCCCGACGCTGCGGAGAAGAACGAGCGTTGGGAGAAATGGCTCCGCGATCACTCGGTCATGCTCCGGTCGATCGACCGCGAGGCCGTTGCGGAGATCGATCGTCAGCTTGGTCTCCGACTCGACGGCAAGCCGCTTGCCGCGACGACGGCGAACCGGACTCGGATCGTGTGCCGGGCATGTGTGACGGCAGCCGTCTACGCCGGCGCGATCCAGGGTGATCCGTGGCCGCCGCGTTCGCTGACTCGTGCTCGCCGCAAGGTCGCCCGTCGCCGGCGTTCGGTTGACCCTCGTCGGCTCCCCGATCCGGAGACGATGGCGCGAGCGATCGAGGCGCTGCAATCCCATCAACCGGGGAGCGACAACTATCGGGTGATGACGGCGGTCGCGTACTACGCCGGGTTGCGGCCGTCGGAGGTCGTGATGCTGCGAGTCGGGGCGCTGGATCTTCCGTCCGAAGGATGGGGGCGACTGCATGTCGTCGAGGCCGACATCTCCTTCGACGAACCGGGCGAGCCGAAGACCGGACCGCGGACCGTGCCGATCCCCCCGGTGCTGGTCGAGATGCTTCTGAAGTGGGTCGCCGATCACGGATTCGTCTCCTCCGATCAACTGTTGTTCCGAACGCGTACCGGCTCGCGGCCGAGTCAGTCGAACTGGGTTCGAGCATGGCATCGAGCACTCGCGTCGATCGGCCATCCGCCGCTGCGCGTCTACGACTGCCGCCACGCTGCGGCAACGACCTGGCTCCGGAGTGGCCTGCCGCTCGGCGAGGCCGCACGCCGACTTGGCCACAGCGTCGACACGCTCGTCAGCCACTACGTCGGTGCGCTGCAGGACGAGGAAGATGTCGGCAACGCGAAGATCGAGCGCTTCTTGGACCGGGGCCCGACAAATGAAATGGCCCGAGACTTGGGGGCCAGCTGCAGGGCCGAGTGAGGCATTCTTGCCCGCGGTCGCGTCAGGATGCCCGATGCGAACGTGTCGTCGCTGATGGCCGGGCGGCAACAACAGTATTGAGTGTTGATAGGGCGCGGATCGGCTCCGTACAGATCTGTTCGATCCACTCATCGAGGTCATCCTCGGCGAAGCGCAACAGGTGTCCGACTTTGAAGAAGCGGATTCGCCGCTCGGCAGCAAGTCTCCGGACGTAGCGCGGAGCGACGCCAAGGCGCTCGGCGACCTGCTCGACACTGAGAAGTCTCGGCTTGCTGACTGGTTTCACTTCATCCTCCGTCGAGTGGTGCTGCATGCCCATCACCCACACCCCACGACGGCCTTCCGTTACATCGGGCATTCGTCACGATGGCTCATTACCGCTTTGAAGGTCGCCTGATGCGGCCCGCGACGTACGTCCGGCCGTTGACAATCGCGAGCGGCGCACTACTAGGCGAATTGGTTCTGGATCACGTCAGCGCAGTGCCCCCCGTTGTGAGAACATTCTCACTGTGGAAGTTCAGGCCGCAGCGGGCGGTAGTAGCGGGGCAGAGACTCAAGTTGACGGCACAGGGCTTCGGGAGTTCCTGAAGTCAGGGATCTCCATGTCTGCGGTGTACCAACCGATCGTGATACGAGCGCTCCTTCGCGCGCCAGGTAGGTCACTGCATCGTGACGAACTGGCGCGAGAGCTGGCCGCCAACGATCCAGCCAGCGTTGCGCGCTATCGAGACATTCTGATGCGATGGCCGAAGCTAACACTCACGCGACGACACGTGGTCAGGTACGACAAGTCAACCAAAGCCTTCACGCTCCTGGGTGTCCCGGCACGCGAACATGACGCGAACGAGCTAGCCGCCATTTGTGATGAGCTGATCGACCGCTGGGCACGCGCTAACCCAGTCAAGGTCGCGTCCATCCGATACCAGATGTTGGAACAGGCCGACGGTCGCTGCGAGGCATGTGGCATTCTCGCCGCTTCGAGGCAACTTGATGTCGACCAGATCGTGCCACAGTCGAAAGCAGTTCGCGGGCACGTGACGCTCAGGGATGGCCGAGTTGTTCCCGTCGACACTCCAGAGAATCTGCAAATCCTGTGCTCGAAATGCAACCGCGGCAAACGTGACCAAGGCCAGCTCGATTTCCGTGTCACTGCTGAACGGCTTGCCGAGACGCTTCACTCGACAGCACGTCTCGCAGCCAAACTCGGACTATTTGAGTCGGCCGCCTTCGGGGACGCTATCGCCTCCCTCAGCCAACGACCTACGAGCGATTCGGATGGCTGATGTGGCGAGTTTGGATGCCAATCGCCCTCACTGCTGGCTCGATGTGTTCCCTTGGCTGCGCGGCGCGTCCTCGCCGTCAGCCACACCCTGGTGGGACGACTCAATCGACGAAGCTACTCCGGCAGAGCGGCAGACGAGACTCGGGCTTGTCTCGGACCTAGCGATCGGCCGGGTGTCCAAATGGGCGATTGGGCAGATTCTCCCGGGATTGTCCTCTCACATCCAACTCCGCTCCCTCCAGTTGCCGACCAGGGCAATGAACGCGTTGGCCAGAAAGCAGTGTCTAACCACCGGCGATCTCATCAGTACCAACGTCGATGAGATGATGGGATGGGAAAACGTCGGTATCGGCACCGTTGATGCCATCGTGCGCGTTCTGGCCGACGCTTCGACCCTCCTATCAAATCCTGGCTTCATTAGAACCGGTGGAATCCCCACCAGTGTCACCACTTCCCTCGAGGGGCGCCGACTGCCGGGTTGGCTTCAATCCCTCGCAAACGACGTGTCCACCGTTGCGTCTTGGCAAACAGCCATCGGTCTACCGGCAGGCCCCCTGCTCGGTTCGCTCAGCGAGGGCACTCCGGACGAAGTCCGCAAAGCACACCACCGGCTCCACGAACTCTCAGCAAACCAAGTCCTTAACGAGCATGACCTCGAGTTAGACGCTGCACGGCTGCTCGACAACGCGCTCATGGCACTTGACCCGAGGGCCGTCGAAGTTCTCGCGAAGCGCCTTTTCGCGAACGTCCCTGCAACACTTGAGCAGATTGGCCAACAACTTGGTGTCACGCGAGAGCGAGTGCGGCAGATTGAGGGCACAGCTCGCTCCGCAATGCTGGACGCCTTCGCTAAGGGCCCGCTCGAGATGGTTGCCACTAGCGCAAGCTCCTTAGTCGCCACCGTAAGGCCGCTGTCCGACATGCTCAGGCTGCTTCCAGCATTCGGAGGCACAGTCAAGTCTGTCAGCCAGCCGGTTTGGCGAGTCATGGATCGTTTGGACGATGCCTACGAGATCGAGGACGGATGGTGTGTCATGCCGACCTTCAGCGCTGCCAGGACTTGGACCGCCGCTCAGCTTCGAGAGCGGGCTGACAGGTACGGCGTCGCGAGAATCGAGGAACTCGACCTCGTCGAAACGAGCACACCGGAGAACCGAGAAGAACTCACGCGGCTGTGGCTCGACGCCTGCGGCTACTTAATTGACGGCGCTAACGTCTTCATTCGAACGCAGTCGGTGGGGGACTACGCTTGCGCGATCCTATCGATTACCGGGCGGCCGATGACGTCGCAGGAGATCATCGAACGATTCGTGATTGAACGGAGCGCCGGATCGCTTAGAAACGCTATGGCTATCGATGATCGATTCGAGCGCGTTGATCGAGACCGATGGGCACTCAGCGAGTGGGGAATGGACGGGTATGACGGCATAAAGTCGGTTATCCGCCAAGAGCTGGCCAATGCCGGCGGCACAATAGCGATTGAACTCCTCGTGGAGAACATCACCGGCAAGTACTCCGTCACCAGCAGCAGTGTGGTCGCTTACGCCAGCTCCGGCGCGTTCGAGCTACGACGCGGCATCGTTCGATCGGCCGGCAGCTCCCGCGAGGCAACAAAATCGCCCGAGCGCACGGCTCGACTGTATCGAAGAGCCAAGTCCTGGATTTACCGTATTCGAGTCACGCACGATCACCTTCGAGGCAGTGGTTCCATGGCACCGATGGCCGTCGCAGGCATCCTGAACATGGAGGTTGGAGATAAGGTACAACTTGCGTCGACACTCGGCTCGCAGTCAATTAGCTGGTCCGGCCCTCAGCCGTCGTTCGGCACGATCCGTCGGTACCTTATCGACTATGACGTTCCGGCGGACACCGAGATCTTCCTGATAATGGGGGACGATGGTAGTTTCGAAGTCGAGGTAATTGATCTTCTTTCCGGAAACGCGCTGAAAGACGCTCTGCTCCTCGTCGGCGCTTGTGGCGATCTCGACTCAGACTCCGCTCGCACGGCGCTGTCCTCGGCGATTCGGTTGCCCTTGGACTCCCCTGTGGTGAGTGTCATCGGTGCGTACCGGGACCGCGGAGACGGGGACATCGCCGACATGTTGACCAGTGTCCGTCACCACCTTGAGGCATCCCAGCCATTGGAACGAGTCGCTCCGACGGCCAACGTTGATGACATCCTGGACCTCCTATGAAGTCAGTTCCAACTGGGCTACGAGGTCTGTCTTTAGCGGATCGGTACCGCAGCGACCGCGGTGATGTAGTGCAGGGCTTCTACGTGCCAACGTTCCAGGTCGCGACCACCTACAGCCGCGCCGTCGGCTACTTCACCTCGACGAGCATTGCGCTATATGCGAGGGGCATCGCGGCGTTTGCTGAGCGTGGTGGCACCATGCGGCTCATAGCGTCGCCCAATCTCAACGAGGACGACATTCTTGACATCGAGCGCGGTTACGACGTCCGCGCCGTCATCGCCAAGGCCACCGAGCGAGCGCTCGTCGGTGAGGAACGAGACCTCGTTCTTGATGGGCTCGGAGCTGTTGGGCGACTGATCGCCGAAGGACGGCTTGATATCAAGCTCGCGTTCGTAGAACGCGAGGGACGCGTCGGCATCTACCACGAGAAACTCGGGGTTTTCCGTGATGCGGCCGGGGACCTGGTTGGGTTCACCGGCAGTAGCAACGAGACGCTCGGTGGTCTGATCGCCAACTTCGAATCGGTTGAGGTGTACCGCGGGTGGGTGGACGGCGACGGCGCTAGGGCGCTGCGCTTAGAACAAGACTTCGAACAACTGTGGGCGAACCAGACCCCCAGCCTAAAAGTCGAAGATTTCCCTGAGGTTGCTCGCGAACGATTGATTAGGTTGGGTGCGGAGCGGACCACGCCGCTACCTCCGCGTGAAGAGGCGTTGCGACCGGCGGCCCGGAAGGCAGACGTGCAGCGACGCTTGACAATCCCACCTTGGATGGATGTCCGGGACTATCAACGCGAAGCGGTCGAGGCGTGGCTGCGCCAACGCGGCCGCGGAATCCTCAAGATGGCGACCGGCACGGGCAAGACCAAGACCTCATTGATTGCCGCCACCAAACTTGCCGGAGCCCTGCTGCAACGCGAGGAACCGCTCATAGTTGTCATCGTTGCCCCGCTCCAGCACCTGGTTGACCAGTGGATCACCGAAGTCGAGGACTTCGGCGTCCGCCCGATCGCCGTGTACGAATCCAGCGAGAAGTGGTTATCACTCGTTGAGGAGCAGCTCGCCGAGGCACGCTTGGGTCAACGCCCGATCGTCGTGATGGTGTCGACCAACGCATCTTTCGCTGCTGAGAGGTTCCAGTCGATCCTGTCCCGCATCGCCCAGCCGCTCCTGCTTATCGGGGACGAAGCCCACAATCTTGGCTCGTCGACCTTTCGCAAATTGCTCCCGAGTAATGCCACGTACCGCTTGGCACTGTCGGCTACCCCCGAGCGGTGGTTCGACGATGAAGGCACAGACGCACTCGTCGACTACTTCGGACCAATCGTCTTCGAGCTCGGCTTGGGCGACGCCATCAGGATCGGCGCTCTTTGCCGCTATCGCTACGTTCCGCGCCTCGTGGAGCTGACTTATCCCGAAACGGAACTATACGTCGACCTGTCGGCGCGGATCGCCGCGTGCATCGCCAATGGCGAGCAGTTGACGGATGCTGATCCCACCTCGACGCTTGGTCTCTTACTCCGCAAGCGCGCCGGAGTTCTTGGGCACGCAGAAGGCAAGCTCCAGTTCTTGCGTAGGGATCTGGTCACGCGTTCCGACTCATGGTTTCAGCTCATCTATTGTGCCGAGGGCACACGCCCGTCGCCACCGGGCGAGCCCGCTGGACCGAACCAGCTCCGAGACGTGATGGATCTCGCTGGAAATCAACTTCATCTTGCTTCCCATTCCTACGTGTCCGAAACACCCCGTCAGGACCGACGGGTGTTGCTGCGTCGCTTCGGGACCGGCGATGACCTACGCGTGCTTGTCGCTATGAGGTGTCTTGACGAGGGTGTAGACATCCCGGATGCGCGAACGGGATATTTACTCGCTAGCAGCAGCAATCCGCGCCAATTTGTCCAGCGTCGAGGCCGACTACTACGTCGCGCTGACGGCAAGGACCGCGCTGAGATCCTTGACTATCTTGCGGTGCCGGCAGCCGACGCTCCAATCAACTTCGACCTTGAACGCCGACTGCTCGTTCGAGAGTTGGAACGGGCTAACGAGTTTGGCAAGTTGTCCGAAAACTACGAGACGACTCTCGAAACATTACGTCCGCTCAAAGAGCGATATCAACTAATGCATCTGTAGGCGAACAGGGCACATGGAAGGAAGATCTAAGTGAAAAGCAGCGAACGTACCGAGGAACAGGTGGTGCAAGAGCTCAACGCCGAGGAGCGCGTTTTCTTAAAGCGCGTGCTTGAGATCGAGCGAGCCAAGTTACACGTGAGTGCTTATGACGCCACAGACGATCTGCTTGCCGTCGTGAAGGAGATTCTCCCATGAGGCTTCACTCGATCACTCTAAACAATTTTCGGCAATTCAAGGGAGAACAACGTTTCGACCTTTCCTCCGACTCGATCAAGCCTGTCACGTTGCTTTTCGGTGCCAACGGTGCCGGCAAGACGACCTTCCTCAACGCGTTCACTTGGGCGCTGTACGGCACGCTCTCGCAGGACATGGAGCAACAGCAACGTCTCGTGACCGACAGCGTCTGGCGGTCAACCCCGATGGGGGATTCAGCCGAGGTAAGCGTTGAAGTCGTGTTTGAGCACGAGGCCCAACATTTTCGCGCGTTGCGGCGGGCAAGGGTACGCAAGGAGTCCGACCATCAGTCTCCCGCATCGCCGGAGGTTGCGCTATGGACGACCAACGCCGATGGCTCGTCAGAGATTGTGCATGCTCCCCAGGAAAAGATTCTGTCGATCCTCCCCAGGAGCATTAGTCGCTTCTTCTTCTTCAATGGCGAGCGAATAGAAAAGCTTGTGGAGAAAAGTGCGTACAGCGAGGTACAGCAGGACATTAAGGTACTTCTAGATTTGCAGCAAGTTGAACGGGCTCTCGATCACTTGCCGAAATTGGACCGCAAGCTGACCGCCGATATCCGCAAACATGGTGGCGACAAGGCGAGTGAGATCCAGGCTGCCATTGACGCGTTCCGTGAGCGTGAATCGACACACATGCAGGATCTAAAGATTCTGGAGAGCGACCTCGCCACACTCAATGACGAGCGAGAGAAAGTCACCGAGCTGCTCCGGCAGCACAGCACGTTCGCCCCGGTTCAGCAGCAGCGAGATGCAGTAACTGAGCAGCTGGCGCTGAACCGGCGAGCGTTAGAGATGACACTTAAGGAGCGGGCCAATCTTGTCGCTACAAGAGGCTTCCTTGCCTTCACCGACGACCTTGGCGAGGCGACCAGCGCAATGGCCGAGTCGCTCTACCAACGCGGAGCATTGCCAGCGCCACTAAAGCGCGAGTTTGTCGATCAGCTGCTTGCGGAGGGCCGATGCATCTGCGGCACCGCGCTCGCGGATCACACCGAGCCGTGGAAGCATGTAACCGAATGGCGTCAGCGTGCTGGACTGCAGGCCGTGGAGACCGCCTGGCAACGGCTCAGAGGGCAGATCGAGCCGATGACGGCAGCCAGAGTCGACCTCCGCGACTTGCTCGGGCAGATCGTGAAACGGATTGGCGAACTGCGCAGCCTGGTTAGCCGCCTTGAAGAGACCAAGTCGGAACTTGACGGAAAACTGCGAAACAGCCGACTCGATGATGTGCAGGCCCTTGAGTCGAAGCGCATCGATCTGGACAACCGTCATGGCGAAAAGCAACGACGTATTGGAGCGCTGACGGCCGAACTACAGCGCATTGATAAGGACATTGAGCAGAAGACGAAGGAACGCAAGAACGCGGAGGTTACCGATGAATTGGCGGCGAAGGCACGGGCCCGCTCGGACATGGTTCAGAACGTGCGCAAAGCGCTTTCGGAAATTCTGGAGATCCGGTCAGAGCGAATGCGGCGGCGCCTTGACGCTGAATTGAAGCAGGTCTACAAGAGCATCACCTACAAGAACTACATTCCGACGCTCAGCGAAGGCTTTGAACTTTCGTTGCATACCGATGTCGACGGTGTTCAGCTGCCCGTCGGCAAGTCCACCGGCGAGAACCAGATCCTCAGCCTTAGCTTCGTCGCCGCAGTGTCGAAGCTCGCTCGTGAACTCAGGCAGGAAAGGCGAGCCGAGGGCGAGCCGCCTGAGGACGCTGGAACCTACCCGATCGTGATGGACGCAGCGTTCGGCTCGCTCGACCAGAACTACCAGGAGGCGGTCGCCCGGGCACTCGCTCAGATGGCTCCGCAGCTAGTGGTCCTGGTCAGCAAGAGCCAGGGGCTCGGAAAGGTTGTAGCCGAGCTCAACCCTTACGTCAGCCATCTCGGGGTAATCGAGGCTCATAGCAGTCTCTCCAGTACGACCGAGGAGGATATTGAGCTACGTGGGAACGCGTACCCCTACATCCGGCATGCCGAAACCGACTACGCCCAGCTAAAGGAGATCAAGTGACCACCAATCCGGCCGACGTCCGCATCCGGCGTCCCCAAAGCCACGAGCGTCTGATGTTGGAGCTGCAAGGCGACGCCGGATTCGGCACATTTCGTGACATTCTCCTCTTGGCTGCTGCTATCGGTTATCGGTGGTCGCGACGAGCGAAGTTCGCGGAGACCGCAGGAGACCCAATTCGGTACGAGACCCTGACCGCTCCGGCCTTCAGTGAAGCCTTACTAAACATGATCGCGACGAATGTTGTCACCGACGACCCAGAGATCATGGACATCGCACGGGTCGACGAGCGCGTCGCCATCTTCGAGGAGTACGCCAACGGCGGATTGGAGTACATCCAGGAACAAGTCAATGTCCGTCATCAGCCTGCCGAGTTGGTGGTCGTTGAGCTGGTGACCGCTGCGCTGAGCGACTCCGGCGGTGCTTCGGCTGCCTCGGTCGAGGAGCTGTTGGGCGGAGTGAACTGGTAGCTCGCGTGTCGGACAGAGGCCGCTCGTAGATCATCACCGCTGACTCTCCGCAGCCGATGAGCCAACCGACGGGAGGTCTTCTGGCATGAGGTCGTCCTCAACGCTGTCGATGGGGGTGTCGACGTCTTTGCCGCGTGCCTTGTTCCACTTGCGTGACAACGAATCACGCTGCTCCACGCTCAGGAACTCGTCACCGATCAGATAGGCAATCAACTCCGCAGCAAGCTCCTGAGCTTCCTTACGGACATTCATCTTCACGCCATCAGCGTGCACGATCGTGTCACGCCACATACTCGACGGCGACGTCGACCAATCAATCCGATTCGACCGAGAAACCGCCTCAGCCAACGTCAACTGACCACCGCTGCGCTCGATCGCCAAGATCAAACCCTTCACGAACGCAACCTGACCAACCGGCCGCAACAACAAACTGTGCCGATGACTCGCGTCATACCGAGTCTCAGCCACCGTGCCCGGATCAACCAAGGCGTTGACGAACGCATCCAACGACAGCACCGCCGACCACCACTCCGCCGCAACCGTGTACGCCCGCTCCAACACCTTGTCCGCCGGAGCCACAGGGTTCGTCTTCTCGTCGAACCCCTCGAACTCGCGATGACGCAAGATGTCCTTCACCGTTTCGTACACCGTGCTGATCGTCGTCAGATGCCGACTGTTCTGACCAAGCGTGTTGCTCTGCCAGTTCACCAACTCCACACGCTGCCCATCGACGTAACGCTCCGCCAACGGCGCGTTACGATCCATATCCAACAACGACCGAGTCACAATCGCGTTCCCATCATCCTCACTCGTGATGATGTTGTCACTACGACCCGTCGGCTTCGCATGCCGATTCACCTTGTTAAAGATCCTCCGCGTCTTCTGACTGTTCTCAAACTCAATAAACAACACACACACCTCATCATCACCACACTCCCCCGCATACGGCCCCAG
>JANOSH010000074.1:0-6715 GCA_031415695.1 Actinomycetes bacterium | reverse complement strand
TCGTGGATCTCGCTTTCGGCCTTCTTCTGGAAGATCGCGCTCGAGTCGGCAGTCGCGCGTTCGAGGTCGCGGCGCCACGTCGCAAGCTTTTCCGCGTCGGGCTTGTCCTTCAGGGCTTCGGTCTGGATGAGGTTCTGGAGCTGCTCGATCTCGTTCGCTGCGGAATCTCCTTTCGGCTGGTAGATCAGTTTGTGGATCGTCGTCGCGCCGGGACAGCCTTTCGCGCGCAGCACTGATGCAGCCTTACCAGTGAACGCCGCGAACCGCACGTCACCCCCGCAGTTTTCCGCGAAGTGACGGGCGAGCGTGGTCTTTCCCGTGCCTGCATACCCGGCTAAGTAGAACGGGCGGCGCTCGCCCGCTTTGAACCAGTTGTCGACCGCCTTGAGGGCGCGATTCTGCTCAGCTGACCATTCCATCATTCGTCACCGAACAGGAGGACCGTGCCATGCCGTTTCTCGATGGTCGATGCCCAGTCAGCATAGGCCTGCAACTCGCCCATGCAGATCAGGTTCCGGACGCGAGAATCCCAGCGGGCGATCTCATGTGAGAAGCCGAACCGTTCGATGCGACGGTCGATGGTTTGCTGATCAGCCGGACGGCAGGCGTCGTAGTGCTTCGCAACCTCACCGATCTTGCCGCCGATCAATCGAGCGCCCGGGATCTCACCACCTGCGTTCGCGATGGCAAGCTGCTCGTCACTGAGGTGACTGAAGTCGATCACCACGCCGTCGAGCGTCAGGAAGTAGTTCTTGTAGCGGGGGTCTCGTCCTGGGACGACCCCGTGCCTGTCAATGTGAAGGATGTCCACCATGCCGTAGCCGCCATGCTGCACCCAAGCTGCGGAGTCGCCCGAGTACCACGGGACTTCCCGGATCATTCGGTTGCCTGTCGTCGCAAGGCCATGGGTGCGGATGTTCGGTTTGTACTCGGCAATCTTCTGGTGTGCCTCGTTCGACCAGACGACGCGCATCCCCTCGGGAAGGTCGTTCCGAGGCGAGACACAGAGGTAACCTGAGCCGTCTGCGACCTGGTCGACGCACTCGCGCAAGCGCATGTCCGACTCGCCTTGATGGAACACGGGCTGCACCCAGTTGCCGAATGTCTTGGTCAGGATCTCGAAGTTGACGTCTGAGATCTTCACCGCCTCGTCGAGTTCAGCTGGTGTTGGATCGCGGCCGCGTTCGCCTGGAATCTTGTCGAGGTTGATCATCCAGATCTCGTCGAACAGGCCGTCCGCCAGTTCGATGAAGCGACCGTACTTGCGCTTGACTTCCTCAACGGTGACGTGCTCGCCTTTGTTCCAGGCCGTGAAGGCGCCGGAATCGAGCAGGATGTGCCGCGGGTAGGGCGCGGTCGATTGCGTCGTCTGACAGACGTGCTCGATCACCTGGGCCGTGTCCCAGTCCACCTTCTTGCGCAGCCCATGCTTCTCGAAGTTGTCCTGGTTCACGCGGCGCGCAAGATCGCGCTTGATGATGTGGTCCTTGTGCTGCGGGTTCTTCTGGAAGTAGGCCTCAGCTGTGAAGATGCCATCCTTCACGTCCTTCAGCCAGCGCATGACCGCCTTCTCGTACTCGCCGTGCATCGAGAACAGCCTATGAGTGCAGAGGCGATTCTCGACCGGCTGGTATGGGTCGTTCCTCGGCGTGCCCGACATATACATCCGCATCTTAGCGATCCGTCGCGTTCTGGCACGCGTCTTTGAGCGCGCGGTGTGCTTCGGTCGGGTCGAGACCGGACAAGGGCGAGATCGCATTGACGACCTGGAAAGCGGCTTTAAGGATTGCAGCCTCCTGCGGTGTCGAGCGCGACTTCCTCAGGAACGTGACCTGCGCGGAATTCAAGAACTTCATGACGTTGCTCCGTTGGTTCGGTTGGTTGTAAGCGGGCAGTGGGCCTGCGTTCAAGTGCGAAAGCAGGCCCAACCTTAATCAGTGCGAGATGCTTGACGCGTTGCCGTAGTCGTGGTTGTCCAGACGCGCGACGTAGACGCCTTCTTCCTCGTCGTCCTCGTAGGCGAACGCGACGACGTAGCCATCTTTCTTGATGATGATCTCACCTTCGAACTGATCCGAGCCGACCATCTTCTCGATGATCTCGTCCACTTCCGGATCCTCGAGTTCCATCGTGCCGAGGTCAAGGATCATGTCGGGCCGCTCGTACTCAACCTTGGGCCAGAACGGGATGCCGCCGCGCGGGGTGAACTGGCCTTCGATCTTCAACCAGTGCGGGTCGAGCAGACGGATCAGGTCGTTCGCCATGCGACGGATGCAGGACTCGTGGAACTCGCCCACCTGGCGGAACGAACCAAGGTAGAGCTTCCACGCTTTGGACTCGACACAGTGCGCCCGCGGGACGTACTCGACGACGATGGTCGCGAAGTCGGGCTGACCGGTCATAGGGCAGAGCGACGTGAACTCGGGCGCGGTGATCAGGACGGTACCAAGGCCTGGTCCCTTCTGCAGCGGGTTCGGGAACCGTTCCAGGAGGTTGTAGTCGGCGCCCTGGTACTCGTAGACGGTGCCTTCAGACCCGAGTTTCGTCAGGCCTGCAGTTTCAGAAAGCTTCTTCATGATCATCCCTCAGATAGGTGTTGCAGTTTTGGCGAGCATCAGGAATTCCATCCGCGCGTCCGGTTCGTTCTTGATCGCACCGCGAAGTGCACTCGTGGTGGTTGAGCAGCCTCGGTGTTGAACACCCCGCGACTCGACGCACATGTGCCGCGCGCGAAGGAGCACGCCCACCCCTTTCGGGTGCAGGTTCTCCTCGAGTGCATCGGCGATCTGGTTGGTCAGGCGTTCCTGCACCTGGAGCCTGCGCGCGAAGATGTCCACGAGGCGGTTCATCTTCGACAGCCCGAGCACCTTCCCGTCGGGGATATAGGCGACCGAGGCCAGCCCGAAGAAGGGCGCCATGTGATGCTCGCAGTGGGTGTAGAACGGGATGTCCACTTCGATGACCATCTCGTCCACGCCTTCGGCGCCGTCCTCGAACACCTTGAGGATGTCCGTGGGGGAGGTATCGTAACCCCCGAACCACGTTCCCCATGCTTTGACGACACGCGCAGGGGTCTCGTCGAGTCCCTCGCGCGCACCGGGTTCGATGCGCGCGAGGACTTCACGGATCAGCTGCTCAGAAGAGTGTTGCTCGATCATGCTTCGCCCTGTGCCTCGTTGACGAGCGAGACGAACTCGTCCGCGGTCCAGGTGTCGCCAATCGGGCCAGCCTCGGTGACTTCGCGCGCGACGTCGTAGTTCGACGTCTCCGGCATGTCCATCAGGCCTTCGACAGCCGCCCGCAGCACGAGGGGATCTGCCACACCGGCCTTCTCAAACCCCTGCGCCCGCAGCACGGTCGCGTGATCGAACCCGAGGGGCGGATACTGACCGTCGTAGGAGGTGTGGGAGTAGGCGAGGGCCTCGTAGCAGCCGGGCAGAAGCCGAGCCATGGCGACCGACTGAGCTTTGGTGAGGTCCATGAGCGGGGTGTGGAATCGGGCTGCACCCAGCGCGCCGTCGCGACCCGTGAAGGTGCCGAGGTTGCAGGCCAGCGCGAGCGCGTCAATGAACTCCTGGCGGCAGTCAGGATAGCCACCAGAGTCTTCCTGGCAGACGCCCAGGATGATGTTCTGACAGCCCAAGACGTAGGCGCGGTTGGCCGCGACCGTCGCAAAGAGCTGGTTGCGCATCGGCACGAAGGTCTTCTCGAGACCACCAGGAAGCACGCCGTCCTCGTATTGCTCGAGTTCCTCGCCTGACACGAGCGGGCTAGTGCCTTTGAGGATCGGGCCAAGCGTGACGACCTCGTGGGAGTCGACGCCTGCGAGCTCGGCCACCTTTCGGGCGGATTCTATCTCGATCGAGTGCTTCTGGTTGTAGTCGAACGTGATCGCGTGGACCTCGTCGAAGCCCTGCGCGAGGGCCCAGAAAAGGCATGTGGTTGAGTCCTGTCCGCCGGACAGAACCACGAGGGCTTTGGAGGTCATGAGATGGTTTTCCTTTCCTGGTTTCCATCACAGGAACCGCGCGTTTAAACGCAGTGCTGAGCAAATGATTGAAGGCGACACGTTGGTGCCGCCTTCAATCAACTTAGTCGTTCGCAGTGCGATGGGCAAGCGCGATGTTAGGACTTTGCGGTGCGCGCGGGCAGGGGTGCCGTGACATTCGCAGGCAGCACAAGCCAGTAGGTCGCGACGTCGCCTTCCCAGGTCGTGCGGACGCCGTAGCCCTTCTGGTGCACGTCGTAGTAGAGCGCCGAGCGGATCGAGTTGTCGTCCCAGACAGTCCCGTCGGCCTTCGTGCAGACCTTGCGCAGGTCGTTGAGCGTCGCGCCCACGTTGAGCAAGCCGATGATCAGGTCCTGCTTCGAGCCGGCGCGGGCTGCAACCAGCGTCTTCATGGGATCCACGTTGACTTCGCCCGATTTGCGCTTCTTGGCCGGGGCCTTGTCTTTCGGCGCGGGCTTGTCAGACGCTTTCTTGACGGGCGCAGCTTCGGGCAGGCTGGCCTCGATAACATAGCCCTCGAGCTCCTTGCCAACCAGCTTGAGCGCGTCGGTGGGTGTCAGATCGACATAGACGACGACGCCGAAGCGGCCCTCATTGGCCTCCTTCACGTCGTAGCCGGTGACGTTGAGCGACTCGGTCGTCTTTTCGAGGTCGCGCTTGATTGCCTTGGTCGCGCCTTTCTTGTCGGAAAAGGTGCGCGGGGTTTCGGCGTGAGCGATGAACTGGGTCATGGTAGTCTCCGTTGTTGCTGTTACTGAGGCGCGGGGCCTGTCCTTGACGTATAACCGAGTTATAGATCAGGCGCAAGCGCAAAAGGCACCTGCACCCGATTTCTCCTACCCGCGGACGTAGAGGGCGGAATTCGCCCCGTGCTCGGAAACCTCGGCCGACACGATGCGAACGCGGTCGCCATAGCCTGCGTCCTTGAGCCATTGCTCGGTCACCTGGTAGACCATGTAAGCGAACATCTCGCAGCCGTTCGACGGGGTGACCACCAGCTGGATCAGCCCTTTGTCGTTGAGGGCCACGAAGGTTGTCATCTCAGGATCGTCCTCGGCCACCAGCGTCTTGTGGTCGAAGGTGTTCTCGAGGATCCCCTTCAGGGGTTTGAGCGACCCGAAGTCGACGACCCAGTTCTGGGAGTCGAGGTCGTCTGCCTCGAAGGTCAGCTTGACGGCGAGGGCGTAGCCGTGCAGGAAGCGGCAGTGCGAACGCGCGCGCCATTGGCGGAAGCAGGCCGACAGGCCGACCTCATGCCCGTAGGTCTTGGTCGATTGGAAAGGCATGCTCAGACTCCTTCAATGTGAGCGACGACCTCTGACCACTCGGTGAACCAGGTGATCTCGGGAATTGATGCAGCTTCAAGGCTGGCGTTGTGTGGTCGACGTCGCAGGAAGGTGCGGTGACCCGCCTCGACGCCTGCGACCGCGTGCTTGTAGTTGTCCTCGATCCAGATCCCAGGATCGAACGCGCGCAAGTGCGCAGCCTTGCTCTCGCCTAATGCAAGGCACTGGACAGTCCAGAACACAGGGCCGAACTCGCGCTGAAGGTTCAGTTCCCGCCGTTCGATGGTCTCCGCGTCCTTCGCGCAAGCCGTGAGGACGTGCAAAGTGTGACCACGAGACAGCCGCTTGATAGCCTCCTGAGCCCCGTCGACCGCGTCGAGGAACGCGAAGTGGTGGGACGCGTTGAAGTCCTGGATCATGCTGAACGCCTCGTCCTCGGTCACTCCGAGCCACTCGGCCATGCTCCAGGATCCTGGGCCAACCTCGTCTGGGTCGAGGAACCGCTCGCTCATGCAGAAGAAGCGAAAGCGCTTGATCCAGTCAAGAAGCACGTCGTCGCAGTCAAGAATGATGTTCATAGGATGCCCTCGAGTTTGTAGTGCGCAGGGGTGCGCGGTGAAAGGAATAGGAGGCTTTCTTTCGCTCGAGACATCGCGGTGAATAGCACGCGCGTCTCGTGTTCCGAACCGTCCATGTAGGACCGGTAGACTTTGGGAGTCAGCTGCTGGCAGATCACGACGTTGTCCGCCTCGCCTCCCTTGACCCCGTGGATCGTTGAGCAGGTGATCCTCGGCGTCTTCGTCAGGCTCTCGCCTCGCGCGCGGACGGCCTGGATGTGCTGCTGCATCACGGTAGACATCTTGATCACGTCGAGCCAGCTCGCCTCCGACGTCAGGCCGCGGGCGCGGAAGTCGGCCATGTGAACCATGTCTCCTGCCTCCCACTGGCAGATGTCGCCGCGCAAGGCTGGCTGGATCAGTCGCCAGACGAGCGTCGCATCCTTGCCTGGGAGTTCGTTCCCTTTGCGCATGTGCTCCCACAGCAAGACAGCCTTCACGCGTTCATCTTCGACCGACGAGCGAAGGCCGTCCTGGAACCGCGTGATGTAGGGAAACCCCTGCTCGTGCAGCTGATCAATGACCGGCATGAGGGTGTGACCGTCGCGCGCAAGGAAGTACCACGTCCCCTGCGTCAGGTCGATCTCGCTCAGGTCGTCGATTGCGCCCACAGAGCCGCCCGCTGCGTGGGGCTTCCAGTCTTTCGCATACCGATGCCCAATGTCTGTGATGACCGCCTGACACGCCTCAAACACGCGGCTCTTGAGGCGGTATGAGACTGGCAGCACGCGCTTGTCGCCTTTGATGTTCAGGAAGTACTCGATGTCCGCGCCAGCCCAGGCATAGATCGCCTGATCATCGTC
>JANOSH010000073.1:0-6103 GCA_031415695.1 Actinomycetes bacterium | reverse complement strand
GCTGCCGCTGTTCCCGGCAGATGTTTGCACCAGACCTGCGTGCCCTACGGCATCCAGGTGCTTGGCGAGTCCCTGCGCGATGATCTCGTTGATCATACGCTGCGCTTCTGCGGCAACGAGGGCCTGAGAAGTGCGCGGATCGGAACCAGAGTGCGCAGGTCCTTGCAGTGACAGCTGGCTGTCCCCTGCGGCGGCTTGGCCGCTTGATGTGGATGATGATGAACTCATCGGATTGGTTGGCTTGTCTTGCGACATTAGGCTCATAACCTGATACGCGATGCGTAGAGGTTGAATCGATAGATTGAACTGTGTGCGGTTATTCCACGATTGACTGTGGGCGCCGCTTTGCAAACAGGCAGCGGTTTCGCGTGCCCGCGTGCTTGAGTTACTAGCATCAGCATTAATTCTCACTGCTTATTCTAACACACCCCCTCGACCTGAGCTTTAGCTGCTGGTCGCATTAATTTGATCCATTCTTCCCGTAGATGTAGCCGAGAACTTGGTCGCGGAACGGCAAGAAGAGCATCGGGGTCAGCGCTTTCGTCAGGAGATCAGCTTCGTTGTCGGTGGATGGAGTCCACACGAGCTTAATTATGTCCCCTTCAAGCTGTTCTCTGATCCAGTGATGTTTGACATCAATGTGCTTGCGACGATCCATGTTGCCGTCCTTGATTGCCGTTCTGATTGCGGACTGATTGTCACATCTCAGTTCCAAGGGCAGTGATTGAGTGGCCCCAATGCAATTCAGCAGCCGATAGAGCCACTTCATTTCCCTTCCAGCTTCATTCATTGCAATGTACTCAGCTTCGGTCGAAGAGAGCGAAACAGTCGGCTGTCTGCGACTGATCCAGCTGATTGGTCCGCCTGCGAGTTTGAACAACAGTCCGCTGACCGATCTTCTCTCTGAGTCCTCGGCCCAATCGGAATCACTGTAGCTCACGAGACAACCATTGTCCAGAATATCGCTTCGTTTCGAGTAGAGGATTCCTTTCGAACGAGTGCCGGCAAGGTAGCGCATGCATCGCTTCACTGCGTCCAGGTGTTCTGGCTTCGGATCCGCCAGATGTCTCGCCAGCATTGAATTAACAACAAAGGCGATGTCCGGTCTTGTGCCGCTAGCTGCCCATTGGAGCGATCCGACGATGGCTCTGTAGTCCTTCAGAGTGACTCGAGGGTGGCGGCTCTCCTGAGTTGATTCAGCGTTGACCACCCCGGGATGGTGCACCGCAGTTGATTCCGTGGCATTCTTGTCGCCCGGAGTGCGTGCAGGGTTGCACTGATCGAAGCCATACTGCTCCAACAGCTGTTGGATGTAGGCCTCTTGATCGATCAGCGTGGTCCCGGCGATGAGATCTCTCGTCACCCTGAACCCGATCATGAGCTTGATTGCGCCGAGGTCCTTGATGTCGAACTTCTTCCCAAGCTTAGCGATGTCAGATTCCATTTCCTTTCGGTCTATTTCGTCGAAAACCTTGATGATATCGTCGACCCAGTGAGAGAGTTTGAGGATGTTTCCTGTTCGGGACTTCCGGACGAACAGGCAGGGGTCACAATCTTTGCACTGTTCGTACCCAAGCTCGCGAAATGCAGCATGGAGGATCTTGTTCCATTCATTGGACGACTGCTTGAGTCCGTAGAGCGCCTTGAGGAGTCTGAGGAACTGGCCCGCTTTGATTCCTTTCATGCCGAGCGGAGGCTTGACATAGATCACCTCGTGTAGGATCGCATGCAGGAACGCCGTGGTAACGTCAAGCGTTTCTACTACGAGGCCCTTGATCGTCGCATCGGCAAGGAGAGCTCTGAAGGTCTCCTGGGACATTGTCGCGGCGAACGTTTCGTTCCAGTCTCCCGGCCTGCATTGGTCACCTCTCACCGTCATCCTCACCTTTCGCTTGACGAATTTTCCTTGTCCATCGGTCTTCACTGTGAGCACCATCAGTGTACTGATTGCGTGGGCTCCAGGTGGTAGTCCGTCGACAACTTCCCAGGTGCCGTGCTTGCGGAGTGACTCGAATTCCTCCTCAGCGGCAGCTCTCCAGAGTTCTCCCGTCGGCCTGCCATACGCTTCCTTCAGTGTCTTGGGATCTGACTCCACCGGTTCCTCCGCTTCAATCACCTCTGCTACGTTGGCTCGGGGGCCAAGCTTCTTGCCAGTCTGGGGCCTCGGTCCGGCCAGGCCGCCTTTGAGTCGCCAGTAGTCCGCCCCGTAGGTGATGAAGAGTTCCTGCCCTGCCTTGACAGGCTTGATGGTCTTGAGTGTGACCGTACGACGACGCCTGTCGATGGCAAACTTACAGTTGACGGTGTGGCCCGTTCCTCTGGCGTCGTTGACGAATCGACCGACTGCCGAGTTGGTCCGGGCTGCATCGATCGCGATCGCCCTGCTGATTTCGAATACGTAGTCCGATCCTTCGTAGTCATCGCCGCCTCCGGGGCGTATTTCCCCCGTGTAAGCACAGACTGCTTCGTTTGCATCAAAGTCTCTCGTCGCAAACAGCCCCTTGGACTTGATGTTCGGCGCGCTCGACTTCTTGATGCGGAGTGATTTGCGTGCTTGGAGGTGCCGCCAGCAGTATTCTCCTGCGACTGTCTTCATGCTGCAATGCCTCCCGTGTCTAGTGGTAGCCGTGCATCGCTGGCTCGGCATTTTTCGTTGTCCTTTCTTCACCGGGGGAAGATCCGGAGCTGGTTCCCGGTCCTTCCTCGAAGCAGATCGATATTCGTCCCTGAGCTGATTCTCTGCGTCGCTATCTTGCGAGTCATAATCTTCTTCGGACTGTACCTTGGCTGCGTTAGCGTGCCTTTGACCGATATCGCCTTGGGCGACCATTCCGTAGCGGGCCGGGGCGCGCCGGGCTGAGCGATCTATGGGCGTTCTCCGCGGAATGTTCTGCCACTTGGTTCGGGGCTCCGGCACTGGCTCTGGGTATTTCTTTTCCTCGATCCCATCCTCCTTGTGTGGATCATCAGGCGGGTCATCATTATCCGACTGGTCTTGGTCGAGATCGGAGAGGTCGAAGTCAGCTTCGTCGTCAGAAGGTTCAGGTTCAACCGTCCTGGGAAGTGTGACATCCTCCTCAGGGGTGTCCGCCTCATCATGTTTCGACTCGCTAGGGTCCTGTGCGTTGCTTTGGTCAGCTGGGAGTTGGTGGCTTTCGAGGCTGATGAGCTTCGCCAACTCGATTTCCCCCCTCAAAGCGACGCTTTCGTAGAACTCCTTGTCCGTCTTCTCGTCCGCATCGATATCCTCGTCGCGTTCCTCTCTGAATTTCCTCGATTGCGTGAACTTGGACTCAGCGAAAGTTACGTCACGGCTGAAAATCACGTTCATCGTTGACACGTCGAGCATCTTCCAAGCGCCCCGGAGCGGGTACCATCCCAGGTGCATCATCAGCTTGGCCTTTGGCCCCCACTTCGATCGACGATCAGCCTCTGGCGTGTGGACCCATCCGTCGCATCCCCAGACAAATAGCCGAGTGATGCTCACCGGGTCCGTACGATTGAGCCAGATCTGCGCCGGGGTCAACCTGGTTCCGTTTCTCAACGTCGCCTGGTTCTGGATCAGGATCGACTGTTGAAACGCGTGGTCCCAGAGCGCCGGTGATGCATTCGCATGAGACAGGCAGCATCTTGTTGCTTCGGACGCGGTCCGCAGTGCTCGTTCGGCTCGGCCGTTGAGGTGCGGAGTGTGAGGCGGAGTGTAGGTTTGCTTGATCCCTTTTCCTTTGCAGAAGCGCTCGATCTTCCTGTTCACAAACTCTCCCCCACCATCGGAATGGATTTCCACTACTCCTTGCCTGGTTTCCAGCTCAACTTGCTTGATCCAGGCGATGAGCTCATCCGTGGCTTGCGCTTTGGACTTGAGAGGAAAGGCAAACTTCATTCCACTCCACTCGTCCTCAATCATCAGCACGTATCTCGCTCCAGTCAGTGATTCCCTGGGAAAGGGGCCTTGAATGTCCATGTGGACACGCTGCAGGATACGCGTGGATTGAGCTGATTCAGGCTTGCTGCGTCCTGCCGGCTTCCGAATCGCTTTCCCTTCCGCGCATCCCCTGCATACCTCGCCCTGTTTTCGCTCGAACTTGGGAAGCACAGTGAGTTGCTTGATCGCACCGGACTGCTGGACGAGCGCCAGGCTCGATTGACTCGAATGGCCGAGGCGCTGGTGCCAGAGATCCAGCTGAGGGTCCTGCATCGCTGCACTGGCTTGGTTCGCCGCGATGTTATTGGACTGAACAACAAAGAGGCCGTCTCTTTCCACCGCAGTGACGGTGTTTTGCCCTTGTTTGTTCACCGCATAGGCCGCATCCCTGTAGAAGATGACGTGGTCCAGGTCTGGCTGGCCGTCAAGGAGCGACTTCACGCTCATCAGGTTGCTGTCAAGTTGTGGGTGCGAGAGCACCCCCTTGAGCCGTACTGCCCCCGCGCCCAGGTTCAGACTGACTGTTCCCATGCTGGGAGACTTAAGAGTCTGCCCGGATGCGGTGGTGATGGTGACTCCTTGGGTCGGAACCTCGTTGTCGATCGGCAGCGTGGAATTCGCCATGTGCCTCGATGCTGCGGAGTCCAGGAGCCATTCCGATCCCTGATTGTTCGGCATCGGCGCTTTGTATTTGACATTAAGAGCGTACTCTGGTTTCCCGTTCCCCCCCTGAAGCTTGGCTTCGGAGGCAGGTCGCTGCAGTTGTGGTCCAGAGTTCGTGGAATTGGTCTGGGACACAACTTCCAAGTACGATCTCTGCTTGGGTGAGGCTGGCTCTATGACCACTTTGGCCACACAGCCGTGCTCCACCTTCGCGTATGCCACTGCCGCCCTGTTGCGTCGCGGCGGGGTCCCTCTCGGTGCCCCTTTGAGTTTGAAGCGGCACTCCGCTTCGGTGTGATTCGTATAGTTGCACCAGTTGCAGCGTTTCTTCGGGGCGGCAGGCTGTGGGCATTCAGCCACAAAGTGCCCCTTTCCACCACAGTTGTGGCAGATCGAATCGGCTGTGGCAACTGCCGCCAAGCCGTGGGCCGAGGACGAAGTCTTCTGCTTCGGCATGTTGGCTTCGTGGTTCCTGGCCGCCTTGATCGCCTGTGCCAGGCTCGTATCAGGTACCGACGATTGCGCGGCCCTGAACAGATTGAACTCCGGTCTCAAACCACGTACGAATCCGTGAGTTTGCATGAGAGGGGATACGAGTTCCCCTTTCTGCGAGAGTTTGACCGCGATCGCCTGGTATCTGTTGGCCCATTCAACCACCGGCTCACCGGGCTTCTGTTCCGCCTGATTAAGCTCGGTCAGAAGTGCGTGCGTGGACGTCGGCGTGGTGTCTTCCACAACATCTAGGATTGAATTCCAGATGGCGAACGCATTGCCGTCCTCGATCGAATTGAACGGCAGAACCACCGCTTCAGGCGCCTTGGCCATTGCGTTGGTGATCATCTCGAAAGCGTCTCGCGATTTGATCAATTCGAGGTATTTTTCCTCGTCTTCAGCACGGTCCTCCAGCAGCTCGTTGAGGGACTTGCCGGGGAGGTTCGGCTGGTGACGCAGTCCTTCGATCTCGACCTTGATCGATCTCGCCAGGTCGAACTTCTCGAGCTGGATAAGGAACGCCCTCTTGAACATCGGCCAGTTTATACCGTCGTACACCAGTTTGGTGTAGTGGTTCGCTGGCGGCAACGTGGTGCGAGCACCGCTCGAGACCGAAGTGGAACTTCGACTCGGAGCGTACGGAGACCACGCACCCGCTTTGGTCCCAGGCTTGGTCCTAGACACCAGGGCAGCGAGAATCCCCTTCTCGATCATCGCCCCAATGGCCTTGTCATCGAAACCGAGCCCTGCGGCATCGTCATTCGGTCCGGCCGCTGGCGACTCGGACGACACACTGCTGCCGCTGTTCCCGGCAGATGTTTGCACCAGACCTGCGTGCCCTACGGCATCCAGGTGCTTGGCGAGTCCCTGCGCGATGATCTCGTTGATCATACGCTGCGCTTCTGCGGCAACGAGGTCATCGCGCAGGGACTCGCCAAGCACCTGGATGCCGTAGGGCACGCAGGTCTGGTGCAAACATCTGCCGGGAACAGCGGCAGCAGTGTGTCGTCCGAGTCGCCAGCG
>JANOSH010000072.1:0-7234 GCA_031415695.1 Actinomycetes bacterium | reverse complement strand
TGGACACGTGCAGCGTCTGTAACACAACGTGCGGAATTGCAAGTCGTTTTGTCTGTCGCTGTCAACCTGAACACACAATTCGATTGTCGTCGAATCTCTCCTCAGCTTAGATCAGCGCAAGCGCCTTCAGCCGTTGTGTTAGTCGACACGACAGGTTATGAGCCTAAAGCGCAGTGCGTCTGATCACACACTCCGCTCTGCCCGTGCGTCAACACCGACGCCCAGTCTCCCACTTCTTCGTCCTCGTCCAGTCCTTCCGACTGGCATCCGCAGGTCTTCATCAGTTGCTCTGTTCGAGCCTTCTGAAGGACTCGTTGTCATCCGTCCGATGTCGACTCCTGCTCCACAGCCGAGCCCGCAGCCGTCTGGCCAGTCCGGTCAGCAGCAGCAATCTCAGCTGTTGCCCTCGTCCGCGCCCATCTTGGGTCCACCCTCTCAACTTACCCCAGCGCAGATTGCGCAGGAGGAAAAGGAAGCAGTGGATGCCACGGAGGCGTACATCGCAAGCCTAGAGGTAGGCAATGCAGGGGAGAAGAAGATCGCAGCAGCCATGCGCAAGTCAGCCATGGCAGAGGCTGCGAAGCGAAAGTTCGCTGAGGACGCGCTGGCAGCAGCCTTGCTCGTTCAGCAGTCCCAGGTTGCTCCACAGCAGCAACCCGTGGTGCAGGTGCAACTGAATCCCGCAAGCGTTCCGGCATTCGTTCCACCGATTGCCAGTCCCACACACCAGCTGCAGACTCCGCCTCGCGTCGAGCGCGGTGCAGCGCTCGGATCAGCCCTGTTCACCCAACAGCCTGGTCAAGGATTAGGTTTTGGCGCATCGAGTCCGATGGGCTATCAGCAGACTGCGACGGGCCCGCCCTCGCAGGGAGCATACGGTTTTGCTCCTCGCTCGACTTCCTACACCTACGGTTTTGGAGGCATGTCCTCGATGGCTCCTCAGCCTCTTGGAATGTACGGCTACGGTCAAATGTCCTCCCCTGGAGGCTTTGGCGGTTACGCACCGCCTGCCGCTTATCAGCAGCAGATGCAGCAAGCACCGCAGCCCCTCTCCAGTTCGGCGCAGCCTTTTCAGCCTGCGTCAGTTGTCCCTCCCGCAGCCGCTACCCAAGCACAAGCTGCAGCAGCGCCAGCAGGTGCTGGTCCATCACCATCAGTTGGTGCAGGTGGCGCTGGAGCGCCTGGAGCGCCTGGAGCGCCTGGAGCACCGCAGCCTCCAGCAGGACAGTTGTCCTCGTCTCAAGCAGATCATCTGTCTGGAGTACTTGCCAGTCTCCTTGGCCTCACTGACCATTCAGAACGCAGTTTGCCCAAGCCAGATGCAGCAACGCGAGCTCCCAAGCTCTTGTCGGCTGAAGACTTCGTTCGATGGCGCCCAGGCTTCCTTGCCTTCATCGAAAGTAACGGCATTCCAACTTCCATTGTCACACAGGGAGTCGAGGGAATGGCCGAGTTCATCCTCACACTGAAGCCTCAGATTGAGTACAAACAGCAGTTTAGTCGTGATGCGGTCTCCCCGCTCGACAACGAATTTCTGCCGCAGTATCCGGTGAATCTTCGTCTCGCAGCTAAGCAGCTCAAATGGTGCTATCTGGCCATTGAACGCGCAGTCGCCGGCGTTCCGATCGCCAACAGCATCGTGTCCAACTGCATGCGAGGCAATGGACGTGAAGCATGGGACAGACTCGAGCGAACCTTCGATCAGCGCACTCCGGTGCAATCGGCGGCTTTGCTCAGTCAGTTCATGACTATGCGACAGGCGAAGGGACAGTCCGTCTCCGAGTTCTACACTCAATTCGAACGCCTTGTCAGTCTGATGCAAGCTCACGGTGTGAGCCCTCACGAGGAGATGGTCCGTCTCCAGTTCGTCCGCAATCTCATTGTTCCTGCCGGTCACTCGATCGATACGCTCCTGCCTCTCTCAGTCAACGATGCATTTGCAATGGCTCGTACTTGGGAGAGCATGGATGCTCGAGGAAATGTCAAAGCGGGTTCAGGGGGCGCTGCAGCGTTCAACGCTGAAGCGACCATCGTGAACGGCCAGAAGGCCAAGATCAAATGTTTTCACTGTGGAAAGGTTGGCCATTTCAAGTCGAAGTGCCCGACCGGCAACGACGGCAAGCCCGACGTTGGTCCGCCCAAAGATCGAAAGAAAAGTGAAGGAAAAAGCGGTCAGAAAAACAAAAAGGAAAAGAAGCAGCAGTCAGCTGCGTCAGCTCAGAAGAAATGCGGTTGGTGTGCCGAGTTCGGTCATACCGAATCGCAGTGCGAGAAGAAGCTCGGTGGCGTGCCTCGAAAGGGGCCGGAAGCCAATTCAGCTTCTCCTTCGGTCTCCGCGTATCATGCTGAGATTGGACCGAGCAGTTGCTTCCACTCATCTAGCGCCAGCTCTTCGAGCTCTTCCAGTTCTTCGTCCCCTTCCGCTTCTTCTCCGTTCAGCGGAATACTGGACTCAGGTTGTACAACCTCGATGTTCATGAACGGCGTGACTGTGCGAGGTTCTCCCAACCAATCTCAGAGCATTCACCTTGCTGACGGCAGTGAGCTTCTTGCCCCAGTCTTCGGCGAGCTCGCCATTCAACCGCTCTTCGGTTCTCCGCTTATTCTTCGAGACGTGTATCAACACAATGACTTGAAGCGGAACATGATCAGCATCTCTCAGATCTGTAAGCTGAGCGGCGTTCAGAAGGTCGAGTTCACCTCGGCTGAAGCCGTTCTCATTGGCAACGACGGTAAGGTGCTCGGTCGAGCGTCTGAGTCCGGCGGGTTGTATCACCTTGAATTCGATCTTGGTGACTCTTCCTCGCATTCGTTTGCAGCTGGAACTGTCAGTTCGAAGCCTCGAACTTTGTCTCTCGACGAGATTGCAACTCTGCATGCTTGTCTGAATCACCTGGGTGAAACCCGATTGCGTCACGCTCTCGAGTCCGGTGCGATTGAAGGATACGAGAACACTCGTCTTCCGAGCAAAATCCCTCGATGCATGGTGTGTGTCAAAGCAAAAATGGTCAAGAAGACCTATGCTGACAACATCGATCCGCGCTTGCGAGTTCACAATCCGCTGGATCGCGTGCACACTGACTTGATGGGTCCGTTTCCAACCACTTCGCTTGGCGGGTGCTCGTATATTCTTGTTCTCAAGGATGAAGCATCAGGCTTTATGTGGGGTGTGCCTCTGAAGAACAAATCGGATGCTGCTCCTCAGCTCATTGCGATCTTCATGCAGATCTTCAACTCCAAGGGAAAGTTTCCCACGGAGGTTCTCAGTGATCAAGGAACAGAATTCCTCGGCGAGCTCACCAAGTTCGCCAAAGAAAAGGGAATTGTGATGCGTCAGACGATGCCTTATTCCTCGCCTCAGGCAGGATTCATCGAGCGTCCCAATCTGTTCATTGCGAACGGTATTCGAGCAGGTCTGCTGCAAAGCGGCCTGTCGAAGGAGTTGTGGGGTGAGTGCTTGTCGCACTTCATCTACACGTACAATCGTACATTTGTCAGCGCGCTGCGCTCTCAAACTCCGTTCGAGCTGTTCCATGGAACCAAGCCGATCAACCGCAACCTTCATCCGTTCGGCTGTGACGCTGTTGTGCGAGTTGAACCTGCTCTTGAAAAAGACAAGTTTGATCCGCGTGGCGCAGATCAAATCTTCGTCGGTTATCAGGATGGCTTCGGCTTCCGATTCCTCGACCCGGATTCTCGCACAATCCGCTTCTCCAAGCACGCAATCTTCTTCGATCTCTCTTTCGCGCAGGCCAAGCGCTACGTCGAAGGCAGCTTCGGGACTGAAGAAGAGCCAGAGTTGAGCGACATTGACTTCTATAGTCAGCTCGCTCTCCGAAACTCAATTCGCCTTGCTCAGCTCCTCTCAATGGCTGATCAAGACAAAGGCAAGCCAGGAGCAGTCGCTCCTCCGAAAAGAGCATCACTGCCTATTCCGGCGTCGATCAGCTTGCCCGCTTCGCCCTCTCCGTCTCCTTCTCCTGAGCCTGAACAGCCCGTTCAGTCTCCTCTTGCCTCCGATGAGGAAGAGGCCATGGCTCTGCCTGCTCCAGCGGCATCTGCACCGGCTAAGAGAAAGAAGGGAGCTCGTAAGACTGAGGTTGAGCGACTATCAACCTGGACTCCAGTTGGAGCCAGTATGTCGCGCTCAACTCGCAGTAGAGCCCCTGAGTTCCGCTACGGCATGGCGGATCCAGGAGACATCGTCAACTTCAATGCTGAACCTGCAGCTGCTCAACGCAAACTTCTCGCTCTTATCGACGATGATATCGCTGACTTCGACGCGGACACTGCTCAACTCGAGCTGCTGTCGCTACTTGCGGACATCGTGTTTGAAGACGACTTTTCAGTTGACTCAGCTGATTCACGATCCTGTCTGGATTCCGCAGAAGCGCACATGGCGCGTGTCAAACGCGCCGCTGAAGCTCAGCCTCTGTCGCACGACGATCGCATTCGCAAGCAAGCGAATGAGAACGCTTTGCTCTCGATAACAACCAATCGCCCGATGCCCGCAGATCGTCCGCTCACCAACAAGAAGGGTGAGATTTCTCAACCCTCTGTTACGTGTCTCGGCAAAAGTCGCCTCGGCGGCCAATGTAAGAACAAGACCAAGAGCGGTGCGTATTGCTGGCAGCACCTGGTGAAGGAGCAGGGCTTGCGCATCAAGAAGTCAACGGTTCCTGAAGCCGGTCGCGGTCTGTTCGCAGCGAAAGACTTCGAGCCGAATGAGACTGTTGCTCTCTACACCGGAGACCTCGCAGTTGGCAAGAAGATCATGCGATCTGACTTCGGTGGTAGCAACTATCTGTTCGGTCTGAGCGACAAGGTAGGCATCGATGCGGCCCGCACCGACACCGCTCCTGGTCGAATGGTGAACGCTTCGGACGCGCCCGGTCATTACCGTTCCGCAAATGTTCGTTGGATCGTTGATCATCGTCGCAGATCCGTCAGACTCACGGCTATCAAACGAATTCCGAAGGGCTCTGAGATCTTCATCCCTTACAGCAAGTTCTACTGGAAGCAGCACCAAAAGCTCAAGCGAGTTCCAGGTGCCCCTCCGACTGGCCGTAAAGGCAGTGCAGGAGGATTTGTGAGATTCAAGGAGCACCTTGAGAAGCGAGAAGAGGATGAAGTATCCTCAATCGCTCCCGAAGACATCGATGACGACGATGTATCCATCGCTTACGATCCAAACACCGGTGAGCCGGTGACTGCGATTGATTGGGAAGCGTTCGGCGGATCACCTGCAGTGTATCACGCCCAGGTTCAAGAGCATCAGTTTGCATTCGCTGCATCTGTTCTCTCTTCGGATCCAAAGAACCATGCTGAAGCGATGGCTTCCGCAGACGCAGCGCTCTGGAGCGCAGCTGAACGCGAAGAGGAGCAGTCGCTCCTGGATCATGACGTTTTCGAGCAGGTGGTGTCGCTTCCTGTTGGATCGAAAATCCTCGGTGCTCGATATGTCTACAAAGGCAAACTCGACGAGAATGGCGCCATTGTGCGACACAAAGCACGTTTGGTCGTACAGGGATTCGGTGAGCGCTCGGGGATCGATTACTTCGAGACCATGGCTCCAACAATCCTACCGAAGACTCTCAAAGTCTTCTTCGCCTGGTGTGCCTCGAACAAAATGAAAGTTCGCTCGATCGACGTGAAGACCGCATTCCTTCATGCTTCGCTGAAAGAGTTGCTCTTCATTCGAAGCCCGCCTGGCTTCAAGTCGTATCCTCCGGGTTCGATTTTGCGTTTGAAAAAGTCTCTGTATGGACTGAAGCAAGCTGGTCGCAACTTCAACCTGCTCGCCACCGACATTCTCATCTTCCTCGGCTTCAAGCAACTTCAGTACGCTGACGTATGCTTGTTCGTCAGAGAATCAAAGTCGGGTGGAATGATCGCTGTCGCTCTCTACGTAGACGACATGGAAGTCGGTCACACTGAGCAAGACGATGCTGAGATCGAGAGCTTCATTCAGGAGCTGTCAAAGCTACTCGACATCAAGGACCTCGGTGACGCAAAGAACGTAATCGGCATGCGCTTCATGCGCAACGTCGATTCCAACGGAGAAGTCACGATCTCGTTAGATCTGACTGCGATGATTGATCGCATTCTCCAAGAGTTCGGCTTCGGAAACGAAGTCAGAACTGAGCGCATTCCGTTCCGCGTTGGTGAAAAGCTACCACCTCTCTCTCAGTTCTCTGATGAGCAGAAGGAACAAGCGAAGGGTGGATGGGACGATGGACGTGATCGAGGCAAGCTGACTGCACGCAACTATCAAAGTTGCATTGGAGCCGTCAACTACCTCGCTATCACTGTCCGTCCTGACATCGCGTTCGCTGTGAATATGCTCGCCCGCTACAACTCGGCTCCAATCCCGGAAGCAGTGCAGGCTCTCAAGTTCCTTCTTCGATACCTGAAGGGCACTCGTGAGTTGAAACTATCCTTCCACAGCTCAGCCAATGCTCTCACCCTGTGCGCTTACAGCGACAGTGATTGGGCCAACGACTACGAGACTTCACTCTCTGTGTCTGGTTCAGTGATGATGCTAGCTGGAGCAGCGGTGGATTGGATGAGTCAAAAGCAAAAGACTGTTGCGACTTCGAGTGCCGAAGCAGAATACATCGCAGCAAGTGAAGCAACAAGAGAAGTCACGTGGCTGCGTGTTCTTCTTGCTGGCCTCGGTGCGGCTCAGGCTGAGCCAACTGCTCTCTTCATGGACAATCAAACGTCAATCCGATTTGTTGAAGAGGACACCGTCACCCCGCGCCGCAAACACATCAATGTTCGATACCATCACGTCCGTGACTTGGCCAAGCAGGGCTATATCGCGGTCTTCTGGATCGAAACCAAGAAGCAGCTTGCAGACATCTTCACCAAGCCGCTTCCTTTCGACGCATTCTCTCGCATCCGCGACGCCATCATGGGTGTGCGCGCTTAGGCTGAGGGATTTCAGAGTTCGAAATGCCTCTCTCATTTTCATGCTTCCACTGTTCAGCAACAACGAGTCGTCGCTCGTTTGTCGGCTGAGGGGGCGTGTTGTGAAGCATGCATTCACTCTTAGTTAGTTTATTTCAATGGTTCACGTCCACTTGCTCTGTGGACACGTGCAGCGTCTGTAACACAACGTGCGGAATTGCAAGTCGTTTTGTCTGTCGCTGTCAACCTGAACACACAATTCGATTGTCGTCGAATCTCTCCTCAGCTTAGATCAGCGCAAGCGCCTTCAGCCGTTGTGTTA
>JANOSH010000071.1:0-3714 GCA_031415695.1 Actinomycetes bacterium | reverse complement strand
AGTTCAAAGCAACGGCCCCGAACCAGCTTTGGGTATCGGATTTCACGTACGTATCAACGTGGTCAGGGTTCGTGTACGTATTAGTTACGTGGAATCAAGTGGTGGGGTTGAATGGTCCCGCTGCATCCCACGAGCTGAGAGGTCGGCTGCGTCTTGTCCCTGACACTGGAGGAGAAATGGGTGGTCTTCGGCCGTCACGAGAGGGCGGTCGAGTGGCTGCGGATCTGGGCCGATCTTGGTCGGGCACCGCGGACGATCGATGCGTATGCGCGTGGGCTTGCTGAGTATTTGGAGGTCTGCGAGCGTGACGGTGTTGATCCGCTTGTTGCTGGTCGGGCCCAGGTCGCGGCGTTCGTTCGGGAGTTGACGAGCCGCCCGAGCCGTCTTGGTTTGAATACGGTGGCGCTTGATTCGGGGAGCGGCCTCGCGAACGCCACGCTTCAGCAGCGCCTTGTTCCGGTGCGGCTGTTCTATGACTTTCTGGTCGAGGAGGGTGTTCGCAACTCGAACCCGGTCGGCCGGGGCCGTTACGGCGCAAGGCGCACGGTTGGTGCTGACGGGCGTGCGCTGGTGCCGCGGCTCGTCAAGTTGCCGTGGATCCCCACCGATCAGCAATGGCGCGACGTGCTGGCTGTTTTTCGTGACGAACCGATCCGCAACCGGTTGATGTTGGCGCTCGCGTATGACGGCGCGTTGCGACGTGAGGAGTTGTGTTCGCTGCGCACCGACGACCTCGACCCGGCACATCGCATGATGAGGGTTCGGGCCGAGACGACTAAGACTCGCCGAGGTCGCAGTGTCCCTTACTCGGCGACGTCGGGCGCGCTGTTGGCTGCCTACCTCCAGCATCGCGGGACTATCAGCCGCTCGCGCGGTCCGCTGTTCTTGTCGGAGTCCCGACGAAACCACGCCGAGCCACTCAGCTTGTGGACCTGGTCCAAGGTGGTGCGCCGGGTCGCGCTCGCCGCGGACGTTCCGCAGTTCTCGACCCACACCACCCGGCATCTTTGCCTGACTGATCTCGCCCGGATGGGCTGGGAGTTGCACACCATCGCCACGTTCGCCGGGCACCAGAGCACTGACTCCACGCTGCGTTACATCCATCTTTCAGGCCGCGAGCTTTCCGACAAGCTCAACCGGGGGATGGCAGAGATCCATACGTGGCGGATCAGTCTGCTGGCCGAGGATGACACCGGGGGCGGCGAGCTGTGAACGCCGTGGCCATCGCAACGACGCCAGAGCCGAACGGGCGGCGGTTGTGGTCGGTCGCGCCGATCACCGCCCACGACCGTTGTCGGGTGTTGACGAGCGACGAAATCGAGGCGTTGGCGACGCTGGGCCCGATGGGCCTACGCCGCAACCGCGCTCGCGGTGTCCCGCGCCGCACTGCGCTGTCCTGGAAAGCGCTTGCCCGTTTGGTCGAGCCGCTCGACGCCGCCCGAGTCGCCTTGCATCACAGCGACGACGCACGCCACCGCCGGGCCGGTCTGCATGCTGCGGGGCTGGTGCTGGAGCATTGCGCGGTGGTTGGGCGGCCCTACTGGGTGTGGACAACCGATGAGTGGACCCAGCTGATTGGTGCCAGCGCCCAGGGATTCCTCGCTGAACGAAGACTTCCGACCGAGACGACGGTTCGTCCCTTTGTCATCGCCCTTGCCTGGCTGACCGGCAGCTTTGACCGTTTCGAGCAGGTCGGCACGTTCAACCGCCTTCATCTCGCGAAGCTCGTTTTCGGTGCGGATGTGATCGAGGCTTCGATCAGTCAGGCGACCGAGACGCTGGATCGCTGGGGCTACCAGGGCATTTTGTTGCCCAAGCATCATCTGCGCGGCACCTTCAGCCAGGCGTTTCTCGTGAACAGGAGTCCGTTTCTCAAGGACCTCGACACTGAGGCGTTCGCCCGTCTTCATGCGCATCGCACAACGGGCGGCTACCCGCTGCCGTTGCTCTACGTCCTCCAACGCGCGGTCGCCGCGCTCGGGCATTGCCAACCACCGGTGCGCTGCGGCTACAACGCCGCCTCCGTCATCGAAGGCACCGATCCCGCCTGGATCGGCTGGGTGGAACACTGGCACGCAACCTCAACCCTTACGCCCAAGGTGCGCGCGATCATCCGCACGGTCATGGCCAAGGCTGGGCGCTGGCTCGCGGCAGAGCACCCCGAGATCAGCGAGCCCGACCAGTGGACCCGCCAGACATGTGCAGCGTGGGTCGCAGCGATCGACCGCATGTCGGTCGGCGATTACGTTCAGCGTCGCGAGGCGTTGGCCGGCCGCGAGGGAACGCCGATCTCACCGCGCACCAAGGCGCATTTTCTCATGGCGACGCGCACCTTCTTCCGGGACTGCCAGGAATGGGAGTGGTTTCCCCGTCGCTTCGACCCGACACGCGCTCTCGCTGTCCCGCGCAGCGTTGCCGTGCTCATCGGCACAGATCCCCGAGTGATCGCCGACGACGTGTGGGCCAAGTTGCTCTGGGCCGGGCTGAACGTCAACACCAACGATCTGCCAGGCAACTCCGCTGACACCTACTACCCGATGGAACTGATCCGCGCCGTGACGCTGACCTGGCTGTTCAGCGGGTTGCGTTCCGATGAGATCACCCGACTCCGTGTCGGCTGCGTCCGCTGGCAGCACGACGGGCACCCGATCGCTTCTGACGCGCCCGACGTGCTCGTCGAGGAGGCCGTCTGCCTGCTCGACGTGCCCGTGCACAAGACCGGCACCGCGTTCACCAAGCCCGTTGACCCGCTCCTCGGCCAGGCAATCGAGGCATGGCAACGTCTTCGACCGGCCCAACCCAAGACCCTGGACCGCAAGACGTCCGAGCGGGCCGACATCCTGTTTGCCGTTCGTGCTCAACCGGTCGCTCGCAGCTACCTCAACCGCACGATCATCCCCGCGCTGTGCGCCAAGGCCGGTGTTCCGTCACAAGATGTACGTGGCAAGATTACGAGCCACCGGGCCCGGTCCACCATCGCCAGCCAGCTCTACAACGCGAAGGACCCGATGACGTTGTTCGAGTTGCAAGCGTGGCTCGGACATCGAAGCCCGGCCAGCACGCAGCACTACGCCAAGATCAGCCCCGCCACGCTGTCGAAGGCCTACACCGAGGCCGGCTACTTCGCCCGCAACCTCAGAACGATCGAGGTCCTGATCGATCGGGAAGCCGTCCTATCCGGAGACGCCGCGAACGGCGAACCATGGCAGCACTACGACCTCGGCCACGGCTATTGCAGCTACAGCTTCTTCGAGCAATGCGCGCACCGGATGGCCTGCGCCCGCTGCGACTTCTATATCCCGAAACCCTCAAGCCGGGCACAGCTCCTCGAAGGTAAAGAAAGCCTCCAACGCATGCTCATCGATGTCCCCCTCACCGACGACGAGCGGTCCGCCGTCGAAGACGGTCACGCGGCCCTCAGCGCGCTCGTCGACCGCCTCAGCGACGTGCCCAGCCCGACAGGCACCACCCCCCGAACGCTCGGCACCACCGTCACGGCTACCCAGCTACCGAACGTCCGCTTCCTGCCGACCCGACCGACAAAAAACCCTTGACAAATCAGATTCCACAGAATCGCTTTCATCATCGACGTCTACTCGCGTCTCATCGTCGGGTGGCGCGTGTCGACAACGATGGCGACGACAATGGTCATGGACGCGTTAGAACAAGCCGTGTGGCTCCGCCAAACCCTGCTCACGAACGTGATCGCGCATT
>JANOSH010000070.1:0-8097 GCA_031415695.1 Actinomycetes bacterium | reverse complement strand
AGGTTGACCAGGGACGATGTCGTGTGGCAGAGTGTTCGGTGCCAGCAGTCAAGGCAGGCAGGCAAGGCAGGCAAGGGGGGTTCAGCACCCCTCTAATGCACGCCACGTCTCAAGGCATCCCGAATGGGGTGCCTCAGCCTGCCTACAATTTCGGGAACATTCAAGATTTCTTGAAGTTGGCAACCCTGGCAAACAGCTAAATCAGACACTCAAACAGGAGGAAGAAAGTGCCACACGTAACATTGAAAGACAACACTACGATGATCGAGAAAGGTTGCTACCTTGACTCTCATCGTGGGCAATACATCATCGACGGAATGGCGGAACTGTGCGATGGATTTGTCAATGTCCTCGGCTACCCCACGAACTATGTTGATCAAGTCAAGCAGTACCGACATGTGATCGACACCGAATCAGTGTTCAATGACGATGGAACATACAGCAGTGTCTATAGTAGGGCTTGTGAAGGGCTGGATTGGTTGTATGACGAAATTGAGAGCAAGCTGAACGACATGCTCCCCGATGATTGCGAACTGTCATGGGGATGGTTCGACGGCGATTTCGGACTGTACCGCAACAATGATGAGGATGGTGAGTCATGAGTATCTTTGACATCATGAAGCAAGCTGGCAAGGAACTCGGCAAGCCGTGGCCCGCTTATGCTTGGCCCGGTGGTTATGACATGTTCTACATCATGGACGACGGCGGCACCTTGTGTGCCAAGTGCATGAACGATGAGAGCAACCCGATCCATTTCGAGGGTGACCTTGAGGACAACTCCAATGACGGATGGAAAGTCATCGGGGTGAGTGCCACATGCAACACCGACAGTGAAGTCCGATGCGATCACTGTAATGTGATCCTCCAAACAGAATGGGATGGTGAGTCATGAGTATTCAAATCAAGCAAGTCTCGTGGATCAGCGACGACCAAATGGCTGATGTCCATGTCAAGTACGACTGCATCACTGACGATGAGCGTTGCGCCTATCGTTGGTGGATCATGCAGAACGGCAAGATTCTCCGCAGTGAGTGCGACTTGTACTCTGGTGTTGGCGACGACATCGACGCAATGAAAGCGTTGGAGACGTTCAGCAGTTTCATCAGTGCATGGATCGAGGCGATCCCCAACCAGAACAGTGAGAACTACAACATGTTCCCCCTGTCGCTTGTCTCGTGGGTCGAGGCTTACGGCGATGAGTTCGTGAATGAGATGATGGTGATTGATGAAGATTGATCAACTCCACCGGAATCGTGTCGCTGAACTGTATGCGATGCGAGCCGCCGATGGTTTCCCTCCGAAGATGACCAAAGACAGCAAGGCTTTCCACATCCGTAACAAGTTGTGCGATGCTGATGGCAGGGTGACCGATGACGTTCTCGCCACCTTGATGAGGTGGGAAACACCACAAGTGCCGAAGCCCAATCGTGCTGGTTACGATGATACTCGGATTATCGCAATCACTGAGGATGGCACTGCCTGCTACGTCCGGCGACGTGAGTGGGACTACTACAACTCACACATGGAGTTCTGGCTGATGATCGACTTTGCCAAGTGCATGTTCGGTGTCGTTAGGTAGCTACACTGGGTCAGTACATCACAACTCAGCGCAATAAAGACACGGCCCGGTTCCCCCTCGGAACCGGGCCTTCTTTATGCCCTTTAGTATACGTGATTATAACAGGTTTCTTGTTGACGGCTGGATTGGCTGGTTGTAGACTGGTGGTGGTCAGGGCATCAGCGTCCTGGCAGTCGTAACACACGACACACACTCACAACAGGAGACAAAGATCATGAGCCAGGAAACAATCGAGTGGTTGAACGCCAACACCATGTTGGGCAACACCTCAGCTAAAGAAATCTGGACCGGCAATTCATGGATGATTGCACAAGCAGACGGGTCATTCAAAGCGTGGTGGCAGAACGCAGATTTCACCAACGCATACGATGGGCCGATCCCCGTCGAGGAAGTCGAGCGTGTTCTGTTCAACTGGGAGCCGCTGGAAACGCAGGTCATGCACAAGAAGCCCTGCGCTGCCGATGAGGCTGACGGCACCGATGGCAACGGCAACCCGTTCCTGTGGGTGCCAGACATGGGCCGTAAGGGAATCATGCACCCAACGAACAACACCATCTTCGGCTACTTCGGCATCGACACCTATTCGGTGCACTCCTACAAGCAGTGGTTGATCAACTACGTGCACAACATCGTAGATGGTGAAATCGGCATCGACTCGGCTGGTCTGTTGCGTCAAGGTGGCGTCGCATATGTCGGGATGAGCCTGCCCGATGACATCACCAGTGATCGAGCCAAGTTCGCTCACCGACCCAACATCATCGCATCAACATCCATCGACGGCACCAAGACATCCACCTACACGATCAGCGAACTGATCCCCTGTTGCGACAACTCGCTCCACTTCGGTGAGAACGCAGGAGCGTCAGCAAAGGTGAAGATCAAGCACAGTCGGAAGTCTCTCGGTCGGATCAGCGAGATCCGTGATGCTCTCGGCATCGTGTATCAGACCGGCGAGAAGTTCAGCCAGTTCGTTGACATGCTCAGCGACGTGGATGTCACCGATACACAGTTCCGACAGATCATCGCACAGTTGGTCCCGATCCCTGAGGCCAAAGTTGAATTGACCTCCAAGGGTGTCACCACCGTCAATCAGCGTGCCGTCACCATCGCAGACAGCAAGCAAGCTGAACTGTGGAACATGTGGACCTCAGATCATCGGGCAGCACCCTGGAATGGGACGTTGCTCGGGGCATACCAGGCAGTGAACACTTGGAATGAGCACTTCCGCAGCAACAACGACAACCAGGTGGAGCGGCAGATGACAGGGTTGTTGTCAGGGTCGTACGCCAAAGAGGACGGGAAGTTCTGGACGTTGGTCGAGAGGTTGGAGTTGGCCGACATGAACGCACTGATGGCGGTGATGAGTTGATGGACGAGGTGAACAAGAACATGCGATATGCAGACATGCAGGATGCAGACATGCGGAATGCGAACATGCGGGGTGCAAACATGCGGGATGCAGTCATGCGGAATGCGAACATGCGGGGTGCAAACATGCGGAATGCAGACATGCGGGATGCAGACATGCAGTATGCAAACATGCGGGATGCGAACATGCGGTATACAAACATGCGGTGTGCAGACATGCGGGGTGCAGACATGACAAACGCCAATTGTCAACTCATCCTCAGAGACGATGGTCGAGGATATGGCGTTCATGTGGACTGGATGGAAGATGGTCGTCATCTTTACCGTGCAGGGTGTCGTTGTAACTTCACATTTGAAGATGCAGTCACACACTGGACGAATCCATATCATGAATCACCCGAATGTGCTGCTCGCATTCTTGCTGCGATTCGACGCTTTGAAGAAAGCGTGCAAGCTGGTGAGCAGAGCATCAAGCAGTAACGCAGCAAACTCAATCAAGCACATAACAAAGGCCCGGTTCCTGATGGGACCGGGCCTTTGTTGTTGGCACTGTGTTCTCGTCTTTGTCTGCCAATCAGTTACGGGTTGGACTCCGGGCGGATGGAGGACCGGGCGCAACCGACAGACAGGAAGTCCTTTGTACGCTTGTGGTCGAATCCTGTCAAGAGGGTGATCTTGGTAAATGATATCGCCTCTGACCAACACCCCATCCCCCCATATCCCATACCATAGAGTGATACGCCTATCCCCCAGTAGCAAGGTGCTCGCACCTTACTACAGGGGATAGGCTACTGTCAAGTGTATGAGCGGGGTTGTGTCAACCTTGAGAGGGCAAATCGAGGGCCGACTACATACTGAGTAAGATGAGAAACCCCTGGTGGAGCCAATTTTGTGACGTTAGTCACGCTCACATAGAATCATTCCCAATACCACCCTCTGCGGTTGACGATTGCGTGACAATCGGGAATGGCTCTTACGATCGGTGGTGCTTGCCTGGCACCTCTGGATCAGCTATGGTCCGTGTCCCCTCACGTCGAGGGAGCCGGTTCAGCCCCGGTGATCACAGGAGCAGTCACATGCCTTTCGCAGCACGCAACCAGTCGGCACCATCGGTGATCAACATCACCAAGTCCTCATACAACGCCGACAAGCTGTACACAGACAGCACCGATGCGAAAGGCCATTACGAACAGATCAACGTGAAGGTTCCGCCATCAGTGGACGCACTGATCATGCAAGCGGTTGACGACAACCCTGGCTATAACAGGAGTCGTCAGGCTTTCATCCGTGATGCCATCGTTCATCGGTTGCATTACGTGCACATGAGTCAGGGGAGCACCATCGACCCTGTTGTCATCGAGCAGATGGTGTTCAGAGCACAGATGCAATCGTATCTGGCAATGAATGAGCAAGTCACACAAGATGCAACGATGTTTCGTGAAGTGTTGGCGATTGGTGTTGAACTGCGTGACTGGTCGAGCGTCAACCAGTACATCGAGCAGATTCAGAATCAGTTGGAAACTCTGACCTTGAGCGAAGGTCATCGGGACATCCTTGAGCAGTGCGTAGCCGATGGATTGCGGGCGATGGCAGCACCCCCCGTAGGTCCGATCGGATCGGGCCGAGGCGTCGGACCCACCCAGTAGCCCCGGCGAGCGCACGCCTGGTAGGCAGATCAGCACCCCCTCTTACACCGTCACAACCCTAGCAAACAATCGAGGAAACATGGCACCCGTATTGCCACCAGTCGCAGCAGCCATCCCACCTGATCCCGCACTCTACGACCTGCCTGATTGGGTCACTGAGATTCGCCCTCACCAGGCGGAGGCGGTAGAGCAAGTGTTGGAAGCCTTTGAGGCTGGTGCCCAAGTCGTGTACTTGGATGGGCCAACCGGAACAGGCAAGACACTGATCGCTGAAATGGTCCGACAGCGCATCGAGGGTAACGCCCTGTACGTGTGCTCGGACAAGTCTTTGCAGGATCAGTTCGCCAACGATTTCCCGTATGCGAAGGTGCTCAAGGGGCGAGCGAACTACCCGACGCAATCCAACCCGAACGCTACAGCAGCAGATTGTGTAGCCAAGTCATTCAGGGACATGTGTTTCCACTGTGAGGATGGCAAGTTCGGGTGTCCATATGAGTTGGCTAAGAAAGAAGCACTTGGGTCACCGTTGGCTGTGACGAACATCTCATATCTGCTAGCTGAGGCGAACTATGTGGGTGGTTTCAGCGGCAGGAATCTGATCATCGTGGATGAGGCAGACACGTTGGAGTCGATGTTAATGGGATTCGTGGAGTTCCGCATCCCTGTCAAGTACATGTCGATGGCACGGATGGACCCACCTAAGAAGGGCAGCAGGAAAAAGACCATCATCGAATGGTTAAAGGACTTTGTTGACACCTTCGCTCCGATCGCTCAAGCTGAACCGGATATCAAGGCTCAGCGAGGGATGAACAGTGTCGTCACCGGGGCGATCAGGGTCACGGCAGAGTTGGAGCGTGAACTGAGACTCAAAGGGGAGAATCAGGACTCGGATGAGGACTCAGGGTTGTGGCTCAGGGACTACGAGTCTCGGGATGACACGTTCATCATGAAGCCGGTCAAAGTCAGCAACATGGGTGTCAGAAATCTGTGGCGTCACTCAGACAAATGGCTGGTGATGTCAGCGACTTTGATCAGCAGCGATGAGATGAGCGAGTCGCTCGGGTTGCCGTTGGATTACAGCACAGTGGTTGTGCCAATGACTTTCCCTGTTGAGAACCGCAAGATCATCATGGCACCTGTAGCGAACGTGACGTACAAAGAGATGAAAGAGGGGACAGCAGTTGAGGACTTGGCTTTCGCAATTCAAACGATTGTTCTCAATCACCCAGGGGAAAGGGTACTTGTCCATACAGTTTCGTACGATCTGTCTGAACGTCTGGCGTATCAACTCAGGCGGGGAAACTATCAGATCGGCAAGCGTATGGTCGTCACATATGACAGTGCTCGTGAGCGTAACAACGCACTCGAAAGGTATCGTCAAACCCCCGGTGCTGTTCTGTTCGCTCCGTCGATGGAACGTGGTATTGACCTTCCCAACGATCAGTGTCGAGTCCAAATCATCGCCAAAGTCCCCTTCCCAAGTCTAAAAGACAGGCAAGTAAGTTCACGTATGCACATGGGCAACGAGGGGCAAGTGTGGTATGCGGTGCAGACCATAAGAGACATAGTGCAGATGTGTGGTCGTGGGGTGCGACACAAGGATGACTGGTGCGTGACGTATATCCTTGATCAACAGTTCGCACGGAACTTGTGGGCCAGATGGAAATCGTTGTTCCCCAATTGGTTCACCGAAGCTGTTAATACGAGGACAGACATCAGATATCTGATGCGTCCCAAACACAACAATCGCTAACAAAGCAAACCAACCTCAACCATGAGGAAACCTGATCAGGTTTACAACCAGGAGGATAAGTAATGAGCGAGGATTTCGATCCATTCAAGCTGGTCAGTGGACTTCCGCTGGCCGGAGCAGATTGCACCGTCACCAACGTCGAGTTCGGATACGACGCCCAGTACAACGCTGAGGCATGTGTTGCCATCATCACGTTCCAACCCGATGAGGGTGACGCACAGAACCAGTTGTACTCGGTGGGCAAGAACTTTGAGCCTGCCGCACGTGGCAAAGAGTTGGTTCACAAGTCGGGCAAGAACACCAACGTCAACGACTCATCCAACTACGGACGGTTCGTGAAGGCGTACACCGAGATGGATGGCGCAGCGAAAGCCATGAAGGACTTTCGTGATGCCGGTGCAACAGCAGTGTTCAACGCTGACTGGCTGGAAGGGTGTCGTTTTTCGATGGGCACCATCAAGATCAACGTCGGTCGTGGTGCTGAGATGAAAGAGAAGGATTTGATCGTCCCGGTGGCGTACTTGGGACGTGAAGGTCAGTCGGCAGCAGCATCGGCCAAGGGTGGCAGTAAGCTGGCACCGAAGGCTGGCAGCAAGGTGGCGGTCAAGCCAGCAGCCAAGGTTGAGGCAGAGGATGAGGCTGAGACGTGGGGCATCGAGGATGAGGAACTGCTCGCAGCACTCATCGACATCGCCGCCAACGCCGAGGATTTCGACGCCTTCACCGAAGCAGCAACCGACCTGGATGGTGTGATCGGCAACAAGCCGGTGCAGAAGGCAGTCATGTCGAGCAAGGCTGGCTCGCTGTGGGACACGCACAAGGCATAGTAGCGGCTAGGTGGAGTAGAAAGCAGAAAGTTGGTTGACGACTTGGCGATGGTCCGGTAGGGTAGCGACATTCCCGGTAGCCGTACCGGACCATCAACAAGGAGAAACATCATCATGGCAACCAAGGCAACCAAGTCCGAGGGCGTGGAAGTGGAAGCGAAGAAGGCAGGCACCCCCAAGGGTCAGTCCCGTCCGTCCGCAATCGTGAGCACGCTGGATTTCAGCGCAACTCTCGATGAGGCAGCGTTCGATCAGGCATCGCAGCGCCGGTCGCAGTGGACCGAACTGTTGGAGGTGGTCTACAAGGCCACCGAAGCGGATGAGGTTCCCCGCAACGCAGCCGGTGAACTGTGCTTCACCAAGATCGGTGCGTACAGCACCGGCCAGGGTGCCAAGGCTCAGATCAAGGCGTTCCGCAAGCGTGGCCTGGACTCCACGTACGAGTTCCGTACCAGCGGCAACGACCTGTACGTGCGGGTCATCGAGGTCGCTGAAGCCGAGGGCTGAGCCTCGCCCCCCAACATCTGCCCCTTACAAGGTTGACCCGGCGTCATGCAGCGGGTAATCTGCGTACAACTCCTGTGAGTGCTGACAAGGAATGCCGGTGGACAGATTCATCTCTGTTCACCGGCATTCTGCGTATCTCCATCAGGAACCACCGTCACAGCCAAGGTCATTGATTAAAATGATCAACAATTGAATGGAGAACCCCACCATGTCAGGTTGGGAATCGGGTGATAACACACCCATCAGTTCAGAGCTTGATGCACAGTTTGTGTTCGCTCTGGAATCAGTGTCATCCGTGTGGGCGATGGTACGTGCAGACAAACAGGATGAGTCACCGACAGCAGTCCCGGTGTTGATCCTCACGTTTCACACACGGAACCATGTTGCACAGACAGTCGTGTTGAGTATGAGTGCCGT
>JANOSH010000069.1:0-16517 GCA_031415695.1 Actinomycetes bacterium | reverse complement strand
GGTAGGCACACGGCCTCGTTCATCTTCGATAGTTGGTTGTCGCTGAACGCTCCCGGGACTTCCTGTCGGCGGAGGACGTCAGCGAGCTCTCCGGGGAGGCGTTGGATCACGGACGATGCCGGTGCGAGCGGCACGAACACGGGGAGGAGTGATCGTTCGTTGACGGCGAGCACGACTTGGGGTTTCCAGAACAGGGCGGTTGCGTACCAGTTGCCGAGCTTCGTGTCCGGCTCAGCTGCGACGGGCGCGACGGGTTGTCTGATCCGGTCGAGGAGTTTCTTGGTGCAGTGCAGCGTGTACATGTCAGAGGCGGATGGTTGCGGCGATGGTGTGCTGGTGCACGTCGGCATCGAGGATAGCGGCCTGTTGCTCGCCCGAAGGTCCGCTTCCTCGGAAGGCTTCGACGGCGTCGGTGTTGTCCCAATGTTCAAAGATGTTGATGCGGGCGGGGTCTATCGGGTCGGCGGAGAGGTGAAAGTCGATACAGCCGGGAGCGTCGCGTGCGGCGGTGACGACAGCGATGGCATTGGCCAGGAACGCCGCTCGCTGGCCAGGAGCGACGGTGAGATGTCCGGCTACGATGATCATCGGCGAATTGCCGACGCCGATTTGCCGGCGTCGAACTCTGATCGACCGCAGTACGCCGCCGTAGTTGCCGCTCGTTCCATGTCGTTCATACCCGAATGGTAGAGCCGTAACGCATCGCCCGCATCACTTCGGCAACTCCTCACAACGCCTACCGATAGAGGTTTCCCTCGTGGACAGTCAACTGGCCGCATCGTAGGGTTCGCGCGGCTTGACGCGGGCAACCGACCACCATAGTCGCGTAAGAATCGCCCACATCAGCTGCGGAGAATCGACCACCTTAGGCGCGGACAATCGACCACAAAGAGGGCGTAGGATCGACCACCTTCCTGTACGCTGTCGTCCATGACCTCTCAGATTCGCCGCCACGCCGAACACGTGGTCGCCGAAGCGCTTAGCGACACCCGGTGCGTCGTCGTGCACGGAGCCCGTCAGGTAGGCAAGTCGACGTTGGTACGGTCGGTCACAAGAGGGAACCCGACGGTGCTCGAACGGCGACTCGATCGTGCTGCTGATCGAGCAGCCGCAAAGAGCGATCCAGAGCGATTCGTCCGTCACGATGGGCTCGTTGTGCTCGACGAGATCCAGCGGGTCCCGGAACTCATCCTGGCGATCAAGGCATCGGTGGACGAAGACAACCGGCCAGGACGATTCCTCATCACCGGGTCCGCCCGGCTCCTTGGACTGCGCGGCCTGCCTGATGCTTTGGTCGGCCGAAGTGAAACCGTCGAACTCTGGCCCTTTTCTCAAGGCGAACTGCAAGGCACGCTCGACACCTTCGTCGACAACATCTTCACCGAGTCGCCCACTGACCTCGTGGGCGACTCGCTGAGCAGGGACGACTATCTGATCCGGGCCATCAGAGGCGGCTATCCGGAGGCGGTAATTCGGGAACCGGCACGGCGCCAGAAGTTTTTTGCGTCGTACGTGAGCGATCTGATCGATCGTGATGTGATGCAACTCAGTGAGATCCAGCGCCGCCCCGAACTGCACCGTTTGTTGAATGCCCTTGCGGCTCGCATGGCAACGTTGTTGAAGGTCGAAACAATAGCGTCCGAACTGGCGACACCGAAGACCACGGTCGAACGGTACATAGCGTTGCTGGAAGAGGTGTTCCTCATCAAGCGGATACCCGCTTGGTCGAACTCGATGACCAAGCGGGCGCTCCACATGCCGAAGATACTGGTGGTCGATAGCGGACTCGGAGCGAGCCTCGCGGGAATGACCATCGACCGCGTCAGACGCCACGATGCTCTTGTGGGTCCGTTGCTGGAGAACTTCGCTATCGGCGAGATCGCCCGGCAACTGACCTGGTCAACGAACGCGGCGCGCCTCTACCACTACCGCAACAGCGACGGCCAGGAGGTAGACGTCGTCCTGGAAGCAAACGATGGCCGCGTCGTCGGTATCGAGGTGAAAGCTGCCGAGACCCCGCCGGGCGATGCATTCCGACACCTTGAACATCTCCGTCGAGCAACCGGCGACCGATTCCATCAAGGCATCGTGCTCTACGCAGGCACACAGACCCTCTCATTCGGCGACCGCATGACCGCTGTACCCCTTAGCGCTCTGTGGGGAACCTAATCAACCACTTGATGTACGACAAACTCGCCATCTCGACGCGCGCCGAACTCGCCACCGCCGTCGGCATCGGACAAGCTGCGCTGACCGGCTGGAGCAATGATTTCAAGATGGAATAGCGAGGCGACACGGGGTAGCCCAAGTTCACTGCGGGTTCGTGCGCGCTCGGTTGCCCCGAGAGCAAATAGGCGAGGCGATCCGGCAATACCTCAAGGCCGGCTCATAACCGCCGGTTCCAACCCTAATGAACCAGCCGCACCGCTCCCGGGCGACTTGGTCGCCCACGGCTCACGAACGGGCGGGCAGGCTCGAAACAACCCCACCGGCCCACCCCACCGGCCGACCTGCCGACGCAGGCGAATCACGGGGTTCTGTACGCGTCACGACGATGCACGACCGACACGATCTCGATGACCAGTACGGCATCGATGATGCTGTAGATAACTCGGTACTCACCGCGGCGGGCCGAGTACAGCGGGAACAGCGGCGGGTCGAGTTGCTTCCCGAGGCGATGAGGGTTCGCCGCCAGCGTCGTGTAGATGAACTCGAAAGCGGCGGCAGCGACCTTTTCAGGCAGGCCGTCGGTCAGCGACTGGCGCGCAGAACGGGTGAACCTGACTTCGTAGAACGCCGGTTCGGTCACGCGCCCAAGCGGCCGGACGCGACCATTGCGGCGCGCACATCTTCCGCACTGAACGTGTCACCAGCCGCGAGTTCGGCCAACCCAACCCGTACCGCTGTGAGCGATTCGCTGTCGCTAAGGATGGCGAGCGTTTCCAGGAGCGCGTCGTAGTCGTCGGCACCGAGTAGCACGGCGACGCGACTCCCGTTGCGGGTGACCTCGAACCGCTCATGATGCAGCTCGGCCGCCTCTACCAGCTTCGAGAAGTTCCCCCGGGCCGTAGCAACTGAGATTGTCGTCATGTACATGATTATAGCGCATGATGTTAACCCTCGCCACGCGGCGATGAGGTCTCCGGGGTTCCAGAGTCGTGCGGTCTAGACCGATAGTCCGCCGATAAACGTGGCTGCGACTAGGGCGACTCCGGGCCGGTACACGAAATGGATTGGGCTGGGTGCATCTAGGACAAAGAAGTCGGCCCTGCAGCCGGGTGAGAGGCGCCCCACGTCGGTTCGTCGCAACGCCGCCGCGCCCCCGACCGTGGCGGCAAGGATCGCCTCGTCGACGGTCATGTACATGTCGCGCACGGCGAGGGCGATACAAAACGGCATCGAGGTGGTGTAGCTCGATCCCGGATTGCAGTTGGTGGCAATTGCAGCGGTAACTCCGGCGTCGAGAACCCGGCGAGCGTTGGGGTACGGCTGACGGGTAGAAAAGTCGGCGGCTGGCAGAAAGGTGGCAACGGTGGTCGATGCCGCTAACGCTTCGATATCGGTGTCGGTGAGATACGTACAGTGATCGACCGACGCACATCCCATCTCGACCCCTAGTTGAACGCCCGGTCCATAGCCGAGTTGGTTGGCGTGCAACCGCAGCCCCAGCCCGGCTACCCGACCGGCTTCGAGCACCGCTCGGCACTGGTCGGCATCGAACGCACCTATCTCGCAGAACGCGTCGACCCATCGGGCATGGGGCGCGCACACACGGGTCATCTCGTCACACAGCAACGCCACATAGTCGTCGCTGCGCCCCTCGAACTCGGCGGGCACGACGTGGGCTGCGAGCAGCGTGGTGTCGGCCGTGAGTTGTCCCCCGACGTGCAACATGCGGGCTTCGTCGGCCACGGTCAGGCCGTAGCCCGACTTGATCTCGATTGTGGTGATCCCGGATCGTCGGGCTTCGTTGCGGCGCTCAAGCGCACCCGCCAGCAGCGCCTCGTCGGTGGCGGCCCTAGTCGCCGCCACTGTGGTGCGGATACCGCCGGCAGCATACGCCTGGCCCGCCATGCGGGCCGCGAACTCGTCACTGCGCTCGCCGGCGAACACAAGGTGGGTATGGCTATCGACAAAGCCCGGCATGACGCAAGCCCCGTGCACCGACAGGCGATGGTCGGCTATGGGGCTCGTTCCCGTCCCGACGGCCTCGACACAGCCGTCTCGGTGGACAAGCCATGCGTCACGCAACTCGCCGAGCAGGCCAGCGCCGAGGCTTGGGTCGCACGTGACCAGACGACCAATGTCGGTGACGATGGTGGAGTTCACGCCCACACCTCGCGAAGTGCTGTCGACAGCGCGGCGCGCACGTTGATCGAGCAGTGCACGCCGCCTCTGACGACGACCTGACCGCCGACGACGACATGGTGAATATCGGGTGCCGCGGCGTCGAATACCACTGCGGCCAGTGATGTCGGTTCTGCGCCGGCGAGGCGCACCGACGCAAAGTTCAACGTTACGAAGTCGGCCAACGCGCCGACCGCAATTCGTCCGCCATCGGGCCAGCCCAGGCTGCGGTAGCCGTTCGCCGAGCCTAGGGCCATGAGCTCGACCGGTTGGTGGGTGCCACGTGACAGCGAGGCCAGCCGTTCATCGAGTTCGACCGCCCGCATCTCTTCGAACGCGTCGATGACGGCGTGCGAGTCGGTCCCCATGCACATCGGTATACGAGCGGAGCGTAGAGCGCCCGACGGTCCAATACCGTCGGCGAGGTCGCGTTCGGTCGTGGGGCACAGGCACACAGCGGCGCCGCTCGCCGCGTACAGCGCCACGTCGTGCGTGGTCAGGTGCGTGGCGTGCACGGCCGTGAACTGATCCGACAGTGCCCCGGCCTCGGCCAGCACCCCCGTCGGTGTACGACCATATGCGACCAGGCACTCCTCGTTTTCGGCTGGTTGCTCACTGACATGGGCATGCAGCGGCGCACCCATACTGGCGGCCCACCGTGCCACCTCGGCGATCGATGACGGGTCCACCGCCCGCACGGAATGCACGGCGGCGCCGACGCGCATCAGGCTGGTCGAGTCAATCGACGAGACCCGGTTAATCCACCCGTCGACATCCCCGTCGCTGAACCGGCGTTGCGCATCGTTGACCGGCTGGCCGATGCCCCCGTGAAGATAACACGTGTCGAGGAGCGTTAGCCGAACCCCCGCTTCGGCCGCGGCGGCCACCACTGCCTCGCCCATCCCCGGTTCGTGCAGGTAGTGGAATTCCCCCACGCAGGTGAAACCGGCCAGTGCCATTTCGGCGAAGGTGGCTCGGGCCAACGCGTGGTAGCGCTCGGGCGTGAGCCGTTCGGCGAGGGCGTACATCTGCGATCGCCACGACCAGAACGATCCGGTGCCGCCATGGGTGCGGCCCCGTAATGCTCGGTGGAAGGCGTGGCTGTGAGCGTTGGCGAACCCAGGAACCGTGAGTCCGTAGAGGCGGTGCGAACCCGCCGGCCCACCCCCAGGCCCAACTGCGATAGCCGTGATGCGATCGCCGTCAACGTCAACGTTTACACCAGCGACCGGCAACTTCTTCGGATCACCCAACCAGGCGTATTCGCACCAAAATCGGGTCACGAGCCGACGCGCTCCACGAAAGCGGTAATCCGTTCGACGAACGCGTCGCGGTGAAAACGTTCGAATTGTTCCCATGTCGTGAACGTGTGCGGGTTGGTCACCCGGTCGACAAACAGCACGCCATCGAGATGATCACATTCGTGCTGGAACGTTCCGGCGGTTAGGCCACGTTTGATCTCGTCGTGGGCCACTCCATAACGGTCGAGGTAACGCACCCGCACGTTGACCGAACGGGCAACCTCGCCCCGCAAATTGGGCACCGACAGACAGCCCTCGTTGATGTCGACCATTTCATCATCGAGTGCTTCGATGATCGGGTTGACGACGACGGTCAGCGGGATGCGGGGCTTGTACGGGTAACGAGGGTTGTTACCAACCTCGATCGCCGCGATACGGATGGGGTTCCCAACTTGGTTTGCGGCCAGCCCGGCGCCGTTGGCCTGGCGCATCGTGGCGATGAGGTCATCGATGAAGACCTGTATGTCGTGTGATGCCAATTCGCCAGGCGTCACCTCCCGAGCCCGTTCGCGCAAGACTGGGTGGCCCACCGTCACGATCGGCAAAACCGTCACGTCTCGCCCTCGAGCATCGGGATGCGCACCCCGCGCTCGGCGGCCACGTCGATGGCACGATCGTATCCGGCGTCGGCGTGGCGGATGACTCCCATGCCAGGGTCGGTGGTGAGCACGCGGGCCAGTTTCTCGTCGGCCAACGCCGTTCCATCGGCTAGGGCCACCATGCCTGCGTGGATGGAGCGGCCGATACCGACGCCGCCGCCGTGGTGGATGCTCACCCAACTGGCCCCGCTCGACGTGTTGACCAGCGCGTTCAGCAGCGGCCAGTCGGCAATGGCATCCGATCCATCTGCCATGGCCTCGGTTTCACGGTATGGCGACGCCACCGAACCGGAGTCGAGATGATCACGACCGATGACAATGGGCGCAGACACCTCGCCGCTTCGGACCATGTCGTTGAACCGCAGGCCGAGCCGGTGCCGTTCGCCGTAGCCAAGCCAACAAATGCGCGCCGGCAGACCTTGAAACGCCACCCGCTCGCCCGCCATCTGGATCCATTTGGCCAGATCCGGGTTGTCGGGGAACTCGTCGAGAACGGCGCGGTCGGTAGCTGCGATGTCGGCGGGATCACCCGACAACGCCACCCAACGAAACGGGCCTTTGCCTTCGCAGAACAAGGGCCTAATGTAAGCGGGCAGAAACCCGGGGTAGTCGAACGCCCGATCGAATCCCCCGAGTTTTGCTTCGGCGCGCAGGCTGTTGCCGTAGTCGAACACCTCGGCGCCACGGTCGAGATACTCGACCATCGCTGCGCAGTGAATCGCCATCGATTCACGCGATCGGCGGATGAGTTCGGTGGGATTCGTGCGGGCCATTTCGGCGGTGGCTTCGGGCGACAGATCGACCGGTACATAGCTGAGCGGATCATGCGCACTCGTTTGGTCGGTGACGATATCGGGCCCGAAGCCCATGTCGAGCAGGCGCGGTAGCACTTCGGCCGCGTTGCCGAGCACACCCACCGACAAGGCCCGACGCTCTCGTCGGGCCGCTTCGCATCGGGCCACGGCGTCATCGAGAGAGTCAGCGATTTCGTCGAGGTACCGGTGCTCTACGCGCCGTTGGATTCGGGTGCGATCGACATCGATGCACAACGCCACGCCCCCGGCCATGGTGACAGCCAGCGGCTGGGCACCACCCATACCACCGAGCCCGGCCGTGAGGGTGATAGTGCCCGCCAACGAGCCGCCGAAATGACGGCGCCCGATCTCGGCGAAACATTCATACGTCCCTTGCAGGATGCCCTGGGTGCCGATGTAGATCCACGACCCGGCGGTCATCTGGCCGTACATGGTGAGGCCCATGTCCTCGAGTCGCCGGAACTCGTCCCAGGTGCCCCACTCGGGCACCAAGTTGGAGTTGGCGATAAGCACCCGCGGTGCCCACTCGTGCGTGCGGAACACCCCCACCGGCTTGCCCGATTGTACGAGCATGGTCTCGTCGCCTTCGAGCCCGCGTAATGTGCGCACCATGGCGTCGAATGCGTCCCACGAACGAGCGGCGCGGCCCGTGCCGCCGTACACCACAAGGTCGTCGGGGCGTTCCGCTACCTCGGGGTCGAGGTTGTTCATCAGCATGCGCATGGCGGCTTCCTGAGGCCAGCCTTTGCAGCTCAGCGTGGAGCCCCGGGGGGCTCGAACCGGTCGTGCTCCAAGCATCTTGTTCTCCTAATCCAGGGGGCCGGTGACGCGTTCAACCGCCGACAACAACGAACCCGACATGACGAAACGCTCCGCCGCCAACAGTTCGGGCGATAACCAGCGGTCGGGTCCGGGGCCACCGACCCCGGCGTCGCGTAACGCCGACAACGCCGCCGCCGAGGCCATCGAGGGCGCCAAGGGAGCACGTAGCTCAAGCCCCTGAGCGGCACACACCAGTTCGCAGGCCACGATGCGGCCGACGTTGGCGACCGACTGACGCAATTTTCGAGCGGCGCCCCACCCCATCGACACGTGGTCTTCTTGCATGGCCGATGTCGGCAACGAGTCGACACTGGCCGGTGCGGCGAGGCGACGGTTCTCGGCCACCATCGCGGCCTGGGTGTAGTGGGCGATCATCAGACCCGAGTTGACACCGGCGTCGGGTGTGAGGAATGGCGGCAGGCCGTGCGATCGGCTGCGGTCGAGCAAGCGGTCCGTTCGGCGTTCGGCAATGGCCCCGAGTTCGGCGGCGGCGATGGCCAAGAAATCGCAGGCGAACCCGACAGGTGCACCGTGAAAGTGGCCGCACGATTCGACCCGGCCATCGGGCAGCACGCTGGGGTTGTCGATGGCGGACCGCAGCTCGATTTCGGCGATACCGCGGGCGTGAGTAACCGTGTCGCGCACCGCACCATGCACCTGCGGCGTGCACCGTAACGAGTAGGCATCTTGCACGCGAGAGTCGTCGTGACGATGACTGGCGACGATGGCACTTCCGGCGAGCAAACGCCGCAGGTTAGCGGCCGATGTGGTCTGGCCGGCGTGGGGCCGAAGCGCCATGAGGTCGGCCGCGTAGGCCCGATCGGTACCCATGAGGGCCTCGACACTCATAGCCGCCACGATGTCGGCCGATCGGACGAGTAGATCGAGGTCGGCGAGCGCGAGCACCAACATGCCGAGCATGCCGTCGGTACCGTTGATGAGCGCCAGGCCTTCCTTGGCCCGCAGGGTCACCGGGCTGATGCCGGCGGCGGCGAGCCTCGGGCCGCACTCTCCCTCGCCGATGAGCGCCAGTGCGACCGTGGCCAAAGGGGCGAGATCGCCTGATGCGCCCAGTGAACCGTGCTCGTGGACCGCTGGGGTGATGCCGGCGTTCAACATCGCCAACAACGTTTCGACGACAACGGGCCGCACGCCGGAGTACCCCATCGAGAGTGTGCGAGCGCGCAACAGTGTCATGGCCCGAACCACCTCGGGCTCGACCAGGGGTCCCATACCCGCCGCGTGGGAACGGATGAGCGCCCGTTGCAATTCCTCACGACGTTCCGGCGGGATAACGGTGTTGGCGAGCGACCCGAAACCGGTGGATACGCCGTACACCGGGGTAGTGCTCGAAACGTGCGCCTCGATCAAATCGGCACTGCGGGCGAGCGCGGCCCGGGCCGACGCACCGAGGATAACCGGCGCGTCGTGGCGCGCCACAGCAACGACATCGGCCGCGCTCAGACCAGCGGAGCCCAATAAGACGGCAGGTGTCGACGCTTCCATCAGATGGAACTATGGTCCACCAAATGGAACCCGGTCAAGAAGTATCGACGATTCGAGTAGTCGGGCGGGCGTTGCGCCTGCTGACAGTAGCCGCCGAGCGTCCGGCCGGCATCGGACTGGCCGACGCAGCCCGTCACGTCGGCCTCGCTCCATCGACTACACACCGCATCTTGCGGGCGCTCGAGACGGCCGAGTTCGTACGCCGTGACGACGACGGCCTGTTCCACGCCGGCAGCGAACTCGTGCGCCTTGGCGCGCTACACACGAGCCAAACGGCGTTGGCCGACCTTGCCCAACCTCATCTCGATGCGCTTGCCGAGTCCACGGGAGAGTCGTGTTACCTGGCAATTGCCGCCAACGACGATGCCGCCATCTACGTGCGGTATGCGCCGAGCCCTCATGCCTTGCGCCACGTCAGCTGGCTCGGGCGCCAACTCCCACGCGCCGGCACGGCCGTCGGTGCTGCGCTCGAGGGTCGATGCAGTCGGCTCGGTGTCGCCGTCGTTCGTGACGGCGTCGAACTAGGCACTACGGCAGTAGCACGGCCAGTCCAAGTCCACGGCCAGGTGCTTGGAGTGCTCAGCGTCGTCGGCCCGAGTTTTCGTATCGGGGCCGCCCGCCAACGCGCCATCACCACCGCGCTGACGGCGGCTGTCGAGGCGATCGAACGCGGCCTCTAAGGGTGTACGCTGATCCTAGGTAAGTGGGAAGGGGCAAGCATGGATCTTCAGGATCGGCTGGACACCACCGAGGTCGGCAGCGGTACGAGTCGCCGTGATCTGCTGGCACGAGCGGGCCTACTCGCGGGCGTCGTACATATGGCCGGGGTCGCGGGGTCCCGAGACCCGACCGGCACCACTGCGACTGCCGCCGCCGAGACGTTCGTGCGGTCGGGTCGGGCGATGGTCGTGCGAGGTGTCGACTGGCGGCTCGTGCGACCCGGGGTGCCACCCGGCACGCTGCCGCCCGCCGGCTCCGTCGCGCTACCACTTGGTCGCCTAGTCGGCGAGGACGGCAGCCACCTAGGCATGTTCGAATCGTCGCTGATGCCCACGAGCGGCCAAGGCGCGATCTTTCACCAACTCGTGTTCGAAGACGGCACCATCAGTGCAGTCGGTCCGCCGACACTGAGCGACGCCACGTTCGCCGTCATCGGAGGAACCGGGCGGTTCGTCGGCGCATCAGGCTCCTACCGCATCCGCCAGCAGCCGGCACCATCGGGCGGAACGGCACAGTTTACATTCGACATCACTGCAGCAGGGGGCCGAAATGATTGACATGTTCCTCAAGATTCCCACGATCGAGGGCGAATCCATCGATGCGCAACACGCCGGCGAGATCGACGTCCTCGCTTATTCGTTGGGGTTCTCCAATGCAAGCCCTCCGGCGACAGGCTCCACTCGCGCCACGAGCCGTGCCGCCGCTCAGGACCTGTCCGTAACCGTGTACTACACCAAGGCCTCCCCGGTGCTTTTCTTGTCCCTTTGCCAAGGCACAGTGTTTCCGACCGCAACGTTGACACTACGCAAGGCAGGCGCCAAACCTCGCGATTTTATGGTAATCACTCTGGAAAAGGTAACCATCACGAGCGATTCCCAAGGGGGCTCGGGTGGCGAGGACCGACCGACTCAGAACTTCACCCTCGGGTTTAGCCGAATTTCGTATTCGTACGCAGTAGTCAGCACCACGGGCGAACCGTTGCCGCCTGTGCTAGCGGGCTTCGACTTCGGCACCAACAGCCCAATCCGCATCTAGCGAAGCGCCCGCCGAAGGCGTTCGGCTACCAACAGTCGCTGGCCGCGCGTCACGTGATCCCAACCCGGCCCACCGGGGCGCAATTCGTTTTCGAGCCAACGTAATCGCTTCGTCATTGCGGCCGACTTGTTGACAAAGTCCTCGTCATTCGAAGCCGCAAGCAATTGCACAGCGTCGCCGAGATGCTTATCTCGATCGTCGTGATCACTCATCCGCTGAAAGGCGGAGACCTTTGCGAACAGCGCGCCACCGAGACTTGGAACCAACAACGTGACGTCTTCACTCGCGGTGAACTGAATGGTCACGAGCGTTGCTGTTCCGAACGCAACGTCCGTACCTGGAGCTTCCAGGGCGCGGCGGCCCGGCGAGGTCGTGATGTCACGTCGGCGCGCGGAGTTGTCAGGAGCCAGCAGATCCACGAAGGTTCGAGACACCCGGTGTCGAAAGCGAGTGCCGATATCGGCGCCCCATCCCGAGGGCACTTGTTCGAAGCCCAACTCGCCGAGTGTGTTCGCCAGAACTCGAAGAACTCTCGGATGAGAAAACACATCGCCGACGATGTCACCGTCAGTCGTCGCTCTGATCGGCGCCGCGCCGCGCTCCCCGAGGACGAACTCGGTCATCATCCCTCCGATGACGCACCAATGTGCCGCTGGGACTCGAACGGCCAACTCCCCTAGCACTCGACATACATCGATCTGGCGAGGCATGAGATGACTCATGGTGATCCGGCGAGTGGCTCCGGGTTCAGAATGCATGGCGCGCTCGCAATTCGTAACGCACCTCGTTAGCGCCGCGATCGCCAGCATCAGCGAGATCCAACCAGCACGCTGCCAGTGGCACCCCGACCCGAAGGACCTCCAAGGTGAGGACGGATACAAGGTGGACACGAACATTGTGCGCGCTTGTCACGCGGGTGAAGCCAGCCCAATCGGCGAAGTCGGGAAAGTCCGACTGTGCAAGATAGACGTCATGGGGTGCTCGTTCTGTCACGGCGGCACCGATTTCTGCCGCTCGTCGATTCCCGCCGAAATGTGCTTCAAAAGGACACCCGAAGAGTTCAACGTGTTCGGGCAACACCCAGCCGATGAAGCTCGTTGCCCGAGCAACCATTGGCCCCCACCACAATTGCAATTCGTCGACATTGCGTTCGCCTGAATCGAATTCGCCGATGATCCGCCATGCGGTCGACTCGTCAAGGGGATGACCGGCACCACGAGGGATTCGGCCGACACGCAGCGCCTCGTCCGTCGGTACGATCCATCGACCTCCGACCATTTCTGCCGCTAGTTCATTCCGCATGATCATCGCCTGAACCCGCGCCCGACCCACTCCCATACGCTCGGCCGCTTCGCGTACGGTCAAGCCGTCAAGCAGAACACTCATCCTCCTATTATAGCAGGTCAGCTACAATAGACACTGATCGGCCCGGGGTCGTGGTAGCGGTCGTTGAGGCAGGTGAGGCCGAGCCGAGCCGACGAGGGGTTGATCGGCGCCTTGGCCGCTCGCGACGAACACCGCAATCGGCTGGCAGACATTGTGACTGCGGTGCCACGGGCGTCACGTTCTCAGGGCGCTGATCGGCACAAATACGTGGAGTGGGTTGGACGGCAGTTGCTTGATCGGGAGCAGCTTGTCGTAGAACGCTCGGGCGTTGGCGTCGCGGCAGTGGATCACGAGCGCCCGGAACCCGACGACTTCTGAGGCCGCGACGGTTCGTCGCACGACGTCGCCGACGAGCGCGGCACCGACGCCGACGCCTTGTGCTTCGATATCAACAGCGAGTCGTGCTAGCAACAACACCGGGTTTGGGTCGGGCGCGTTTCGTCGGAGCGCCCCAGGAACCAAGGACCGCTCGATCGACGCCGCGCAAAGTGCGTGGTAACCAACCACACGATTGTTCGTGGTGCACGCCACTCGAATCACTGCATCACCGAGTGCGTGGGCAGCCGCCGCACGTCGCATCAACCAGTCATCGAGTTCATCGGCACCCGACCGGAACGCAGCGACGTCGTGCTCGGACCAAGTGACAACTTTCAATCGAGACTCGGCAAATCAGCGGACGGCCGGGCCAACAGTGCAGCAACCTTGGCCCGATCACGCCGTGGTACAGGGCGATCAAGGACATCGACTAACTCGTCCCAGGCCGCAGCGTCGAGCCGCCAATGCCGCTGCTCAGCAAGTTTCCGTTCGGCAGCAAGACGGCTCGCGGCCAAAACGAACTCGGTGACTGACGATCCGGCGACCTCAGCCGCCCGCCGGATCAGCGCATCATCGGCCGCCGACAACCTCATGTTGATACGAGAAGTCGCTACATTCATGGTGCACACTGTGCACCATGAATGCGGGAGGGTCAAGTCAAACCGTTAGGACACTGGCGCACCCGCGAAGACCTCGAATGACCGCCAGGGATCGAGTATGAGGTGCCACTCGGGGTGTCGCCGTGCCAATTCGACCCGGGCCCGGTAGCTATGGGGTCGCTGTTCGACAACCACCACACTTGTCGTACCGTGATAACGGTTCCGGTATCGTTGTGATCATTGTCCCGCAAGAACCCAGGCGAACCCGTGACGATGAAGTTATCAACTGCACAGCCAACAAGTTCACAAAATCCGCTAGCGGTTGCTGTGCACGATCCGAGTAGTTACCGCTCATCGCTGCTGCTCCCCAGGGGTGTCATACAGATAGGCATACACAGCAGCGCTATCACCCAGGCGCCCAGCAAGCTCCCCAGCATCACCACCGAAATTCTTGGCGTTCGTGCCAGCACCCGGGACGAACACCGCGATGTTCGGTGCCGATGCGTTGCCTATCAACTCCGCCGCGCGGTACCCGTTACCTTCGTTCGAACAAGACAATGTTCCGATCGGAACGAAGCATCGAGCGCAGCCCTTGACCGGACTCGTTCGAAACACCCCACATCCCGTACGCCGAGTGAAGACGATCCAGCTCATTCCGAATCGCTGTCTGATTACTCGTGCAATACGAGCACGGCTCCTACCCAGTCGGGTCCGCGTACGTGACCGGATTGTTCGAAGAGTACGCCTAAGCCGACCGGGTCTGAGCAACAAGCGGATCGACTGAGATGAACACGCCTAGCGCCGGGTCCATGTATCTGGCGTTGAGGTAGTTGAGGCCGGTGGACGCGAACGGTGCCACGAACGCTCGGTCATCGTGATCGCACGTGAGTGCGCTCACTGGGTTGATGCCATCCCGTACCGCGACCGAACCCCTTCTCCCGTCAAGCCGACCATCGCGCCGATCGCTGCCCACGACGCACCGCCTTCGCGCGCTGCATGCACAGCCACCTCCAAAGCCGCGTCTGCATAAGCCCGCTGCTCGAACGCTGCGAAGACAGCGCGATACAGCGCTCCGTCAACGTGGGTTGCGGATCGGCCCGGCAAATCACCCTGCTCGAACCGAGCAGCAAGTTCTTCGGCCTGCGCGAGTACTTCTGCTGTTGTGCGTGGAGCCATTCAGATCACCTCGGAGAATACCTAGGACGTGCGGGCATTGCATGGACAGACAACGATTCGTGCGTCGACCGAATCGACGTAGCCGACCTCGATCAGCCGACCGGCGTTGTCAGCGCCGACGACCATCGAGAAACCATCATCGTCGTGCAGCCACGCATCGATCGCGTTTCGCAATGCATGGAGAGCATCGTCAGCCGTCACACCATGCCGAAGCGCGCTGGCAGCCACCACGATCTCCACCGCCGCAGCATATCTTGCAATCCGATATCTGGCAACGATCGGCCCGCAACCGTCATCGACGGCATCCTCACCCGCCAACAAGCCCGCAACCTCGCCAGCTGACAAGCACCAAGTAGTCGGGTTCGTGCCGATCCGTAATCACCTATGCGCCGGCATGACCTTTTCGTTGCGTCGTCGCCTCGCCGTCCCCGAGCCCGATTAGCGATCTGGCGATCTGGCGATCTGGCGATAACCATTCGCCAGATCCGCAGCGAGTTCCGTCAACTGCGACGACACGGCGGCCGAGCGACTGGCGAAGGCGTCCCACTTGACCACGTAGGAGTCAGCGACGGGGCGCTGATCCGAGACTCGTGTCCCATAGAGCGCTTGGTTTCGGTGCGCTGCCCATCGAACTGACAATGAATCCGAAGGGTTCCTAACCGCCTGATCGGCTGAGTTCTGTTGGCATCTATGAGAAAGGTGATGGAATCAAGGGAAATGTTATCGCGAGCGCGCAGTTGTGGGACGCGTCGCGAGTGTGTGGTGGGGGTCAGGTAGCGGCGAGCGCATCGAGAATCTCGCGATGCTCAATGATCGATTCGGTGATCCGTTTACGGAACGCTTCGTCGGGTTGGTGATCGAACCTGACGTCTGGCAACCGTGCGGCGACAAGTTCGTCCACGATCACGTCCGGTGTAACGCCACGCTCGTTGGCGAGCACGGTCAACCGGGCAACGGTCCGTTCGGAAAGCTCGATCATTGCCATGACCTCCAGTATCGAACCCGCCCGGGTCGCTCGGATGGTCGACGTGCGACGCTGCCTCGGACGGCCCAACACATCCGACTTCGTCCACACACTCGACCGCATCGCATCAGTCACCGTCACCGTCGATTAGACCCCGCGCCACTATTCCCACGACAGCGTCATCACCAACACGAGACCATCTCGACCACAATGACGCAGCGGTCCCCTTCGAGCGCAGCGCTCTAGAGCTGCCGGTGTTCGATAACTACGGGCAGTTCAACTCCGCATCGGCGAGAAACGCTGCCAAGGCAAGCCGATTGTGAGATTGTCCTTCGCAGCGATCTCTGACGAACGCAAACCCAAATACCCTTCCACCAGCGATCTGGGATACGGGTCGGCCCCCGCGTCAAGCAAAATACGAGAGATCTCAATACTTGCCGGGTCCGCCGCGGATCCCTGACGGTCCGACGCCAACTTTGCTCTAGCCGTAGACATCAGCAAAGTCCGACCCGGCCCGTAGGCCTTCAGGACTGCCCCAGCGTCTACCAACAAACGGGCACCCCAAGCTGCCTGATTCAACTGTCCGGAATCACCCGGCCACTCCAACGCCTGGTTACACGACGTCCCGTAACACGGCTCACCCGGATTGTTCCCCCATACCGGCACAAACCACACCGCCTGCGTCTGGACATTCGTCGTCGCCTCGAAACGCTGCCCGAACCGGTACTCGGTCCCCTCAGGTTCCCACGAACCACAATCTGCTACCCGCTTATCAGTCGTTCGTTGAGTTAGAGACAGCGTGCACGGTGTTCATGAGCGTGGTGAACGCCCGGGTGCATCGTGAGACATGTGCCAGGCCGGTTGATCGGTTGGAGATCGAACGAGCGGTGTTACACCCGGTCCGGGTTGAGCCGTTCACGGCGGTGTTCGGT
>JANOSH010000068.1:0-163659 GCA_031415695.1 Actinomycetes bacterium | reverse complement strand
CCAAGGCCATGCTCAACTCGGCCGATGCGTACACGCTCGTCACCGATGCGTCACTGTCCGAAGCTGAGCCAAGTGTTGCCTATGAGGCCGCCACGGTCGCGTCGAGCACCGAAGGCATCGTGTCGTTCGCAGTTTCGACTGTTACCACAACCGATGACACGTTCTCGGCTGCCGTGTACTCGAAGGGTGGCAACTGCTACTTCCTGACTGAAGGTCCTCTCGGCGGCACCCGCACGTTCCTGAAGATGACAGCTGCTCAGGCCGCCGCTGCCAACAGCACCACGGAAGGTTGCCGGGCTGGCAACGCCACAGTTACCGGTGTGACCGCCTGGTGATGTGACTCGTAACCGAGTCGTACAAATCACGTAGTTGTTGGGCGGGGCTTCGGCCCCGCCCAAAAACCGTTTTGTGGTCGGGAGACTTTACGGGTTAGAGAACCTGCCTTGTTGATCCGTGAACTACTAACTGCCGATAGACCACACGAACCCCGCACACAGAGGACACCACCATGGCGCAGCGAGACAATGAAGGACAGCACACCGACAGCGGATTTACCCTGATTGAGTTGGCCGTTGTGATTCTTATCATCGGGATACTCATCTCGTTCGCCATGGTCAGCTACTTGGGTGTGAAGAAAAACGCCCAATTCAAGAGCGCCCAATCCTCGGCCCGTACTGCATTCATCCACGCCAAGGCCTATTATGGCGCGCTCGATTCGTTCCAGGGTGTAACCGTTAGCGTGCTCAATGCGGCCGAGACCACCAGCACCTTCGTCGCCACCGCGTCGACCGGACCCCAGGTCGTTTCATTCGAGGTTACGGGCGTGCGATACGACGTGTTCACCGCAGCCGTGTATTCACCTGCTGGCCGCTGTTACTACGGTCAAGAAGGGGCTGACGGAGTTCTTCGAAAATTTTTCGTCGACATGTCGACCAACACAGCCTGCGTCGCTGACACCACCAACTTCGCCGCTGCCGCCTTGGTCAACAACCCTTGGTAGTGCCACCCGATTCTTGATCGTTCGCTGACGGTTCGTTGCTTCATCTAGTCCGTGAACCGGCCGATCTAGACGGTGTCGTCGACTGCAACTGAACGAGGCACAAGCCATGACAATGACCGCACCCCAAAATGGCCTTCGGCAAGCTGATGCTGCCCTGGTTGATGCCGCTCACGCGGCTGGCATCCCAGTTATCAGCCGGATAGACCTCATCGAGCCGTCGGCAGCCCAAGCCGTGCCGGCCGATCTCGGAGTAGTCGGTGTTCGCTGGCACGACGGATTTCTTGTAGTGGCGTGGCCAACGATTCCAACTCCAGCCGAGGTCGCCCGGGTTCAGCAGCGGGTGGGCACCCCCATCGTTCCTGCCGTTGCGCCGGGAATTCATGAAGCCATGGCCGAGATCGCGCGGAAGAATAACCCGAACCGTCCGCCCATCGAGCGAGTGCTCGACATCGCCCTGCAGAAGAAGGTCAGCGACATCCACCTCGCCGTTGGCGTGCCGCCGATGCTGCGCACGGGTGCCGACCTCACCCCGATCCCTGAATTTCCACCGGTAACCGTCGAGGAAATGGAATCGATGTGCCGTTACGTTGCTGGCAACGTCCTCGACAATTTCGATGGCGACTACGACGGTGGCACCAACTACGGCGGGAGCCGCTTTCGCGTCAACATCTCGATGCAGCGAGGTACGCCGACCATCGTCATGCGGACCATTCCGCTGCAGGTACCTAGGTTTGAAACATTGGGTCTGCCACCTGTGGTCCAGTCCTTTAGCGAATTTCCTCGGGGCCTAGTGTTGGTGTGTGGACCAACCGGGTCGGGCAAATCCACCACGTTGGCGTCGATTATCGACAAGATCAACCGGACGGTTCCCTGTCATATCATCACGATTGAGGATCCCGTTGAGTTCATGCATCCATCGCGTATGGCTATGGTGCGTCAACGCGAGGTCGGCCAAGACACTGTTAGCTTTGCCCGTGGCTTGAAGTCTGCCCTTCGCCAGGATCCCGACGTGATTCTTGTGGGCGAAATGCGCGATCTCGAAACCATTTCTCTCGCTGCCACTGCAGCAGAGACAGGCCACCTTACTTTCGCCACCGTGCACGCGTCCTCGGCGAAATCGACCGTCGACCGTGTCATCGACGTCTTCCCAGCCGGCCAACAGGCACAAATTCGGGCGCAACTCGCCAACACACTGCGTGCCGTGGTGTGTCAGAGCCGGTTCAGCCGAGCTGACGCACCGGGTAAATCTGTTGTTGTCTGCGAGGTCATGATCGTAACGGCTGCCATTGCCAACATGATTCGTGAAGGTGAGATCCATCGCATTGACGGTGCAATTCAATCGGGCGTCGAGAAGTACGGCATGCAACCATTCGATCTCGGTCTGGCCCGAGCGGTGGCCAATGGCTCGCTGAGTTTTGACACTGCGGTTGCGTCGGCTAACAGCGAGAGTGACCTGCGCGAATACATGAAGGTGGCTCAACGTGACTTCGTTCGATAGCACGCAATCACCGGTTGATGAAGGATTCACGCTCGTCGAACTGGTCATCGCAATAGCCGTGCTCACCGTGGCCATGATCGGCTCGTCTACGGTCCTCGTCAGCTCTATCAACGCCACGATCTACAACCGCCACGTGGATCAGGCAATGACCATCGCTGTACGAACCATGGAAACCGCGGTCGCCTTCGATTGCGGCGGAACGTCGGTTGACCCGCGATTCGACTTTCAGCTCGCCCTCGGGGTGACACAACCTCGAGCTGTGGAAATGAGAGATCGATTCAACGCAGAGGTCAATAGATGCTCGTGGCATCAAGCGCCTTCCACCGTGCCATCGGAACAGACGGCGAATACGTGCCAAATTGCCGACGGGACCCGCTTCGAGGGTTGGGCCGACATAACCGACGTGAGCGAGGGAAACCTTGGGACGCGGTACTTCGTTGTGCGCAACAGCCCCATCGATTACTGCGTACGGTACGAAGTTGCGTGGCGTCGTACCCAGCCAACCGTAGCCGCCGCCGATACGGGACGTAACGCTCCAATGCGCCTGCAGCGCGAAGTGACCGTCCAGTGGCGCGAACGCAACAACACCTCGATCGTGCGGAGCCGGTCACTTCGACAGCTCTCGGCGATTTCACCAGACTCCCTCAACTCAAGCCAAGCCGGGCGCATCTCCATTGCGGTCGCTAACAAAAAGGCGAATGTCCAAATGACCGCAGTTGGCTCCGACAATGTTCCGATGGTGTACGCGCCGGTCCAGAATGCATCCGGGCAATGGACCGTCGACATTCCGTTTCTGACTCCAAATACCATTCACGACTACCAGATTCGCAGGGTCCCCCTCGGCGGAGTAGCGGGCACGGTTATCCCGATCAAGCTCGCCGACGCTGCTCCCGTTGGTTGCCTCAAACTCGACCAGGTTCTCGTTGAACTACCGAACGCAAACCCGTCTCCAGGAGCGGGAATATGCGCCTAGCACGCTTGCGTCAAAAGCTGGCTGGCGACGATGGCGGATTCACGCTCGTCGAACTCGTGGTGACGCTTTCAGTTCTGTCGATCGTGATGGTCATGGCTACATCGGTATTGATTCTTACTCAGCAGACCTCGAAGGTCGTGGGCTGGAAAGCTGAAGCAAACACCGAACTGAGGCGCCTGGTCGACGAGTTATTCGCCGAAATTGAGACGGCACGTCCTGCTGCTCAGTGTAAGGAACCCGGTAACCCTGAACCCGTCGATATCGTTCCGTACACCTGCTCGCGAGTAGTTGATGGCGATGGTCCCGTCCTTCTCAGCGCTGGTGGGAATCACGTTTGTTACTACAGCCACCGGGTTGATCCGGCGTTCGCTGGAAAGTCCGTAACCGTGGATGGAGTCGAGATCGGTGGAAACGATACGACTTTGTACCAACGCGTGTGCCTCGTTGTGCTCGATGAGGAGCTATTCCTTGTGCAGTACGAGCCGAACACTGGCAACCAAACCTCTGCCGATCCGGGTGACCTGAATGCACTGCCAGCAATCGGACCCGATCGCGCCGCGAAGTCGGTTCGTCGAAAACTCGGCGATGTCGCAACCGGAACTGATCCGGCATTCACGTACCTTGGCCGACGCACCGATTCCGCCGATTCGGCAACGACAGCATTGGCCGATGACGCTGACATGACAACGCTCGTGCCCGATGACGACGAAGTCTCGGAGTTGTCACCAGCTACGTATGGCTTCACAGATTCTTCGGTGCCAGATGCCTACGACGTGCTGGACAGCGATCAGCTTGAGCGTGCCTCCCGAGTGGTGTTCTCACTACGCATGATGACTGGCCGTGGGAGCCGACGAGCCGAACGTGAGCTCGACTACCGCGTCACGCTCAGAGGAGCCCGATACCAATCAGAACGCTGCTGGACCGGAGATCGGTCCGTCACAGCAACCACGACGACCATTGTCGGCAACACAAATCCATCTCCTGCTGCGACGAGGACCTTTGAATGCGCTCCGCTCTGACACCCATCGACCGCAATGGTTGCGATTCGGACGACGGCTTTGCGCTTGCTGCGGTCATCACCATGATCACGGCAATGTTCCTTCTGCTTGCCGCGCTCGTCATTCCGCTTACGAACGACGTCGCTCAGCTACGGCAGTCAAGATATCTAGCTGAAACGCGCCAGCTAGCAGAGTCGGTGATGAACGAGTTGTTCTCTCAAGCGGCACGCGACGACAGCGGAGCGGCGCGCCCATCAATGATCGGCGAGGTCGTTCCCAAGACGGGGACCGACGGCATTCAGCGAAGTGTCGATTGGGCGGGTCCATATGCTGGATGGGCGCGCTTCGACGAGACCTCTGGTCGCTACACGACGTGCAAGCAAGCGGCAACCGATGCGCCGCTGTGGCGAATGTCGAACGGTCAGCCGGTCGTTTGCTATTTCTACTCCACCTTGTCAGAAGGTGCTGTCACGATTGTAGAAGTAACGACGAGATCGGGCTGTTCTGCCACTGGCACCCGATGCGTCTTTCGTCGCTATCAGCAACGCTGGAAGCGGCGTGAGTTCGTCAACTATCTGATCTTTACTGATCAAGAAACGCTCGCACCCGTGCTCTACGGGCCTGCTCCGCTGGCCGACGGGACCGACACGGTTGGCCTCAAGGTGCAACGAGGCACAGAGGTGTCAACCATGACTCGTGCATTAGCGAGCAATCAGTGTGCCGAGACTCCGGTACCACTGCCAGCTCCGGTGACGCCGGCCGGACCATTCGAACGAAGCCGGCGTCAGACCGACGGCGCCATAGATCCAGACGCAAACCGGCAGGCATACTGCTTCGATACTGCGTACACCGATGCCGATGTCCTCGACGGCCCAGTACATACCAATGACAAGTGGATCTGGTTCTGCGGGTCGCCGCAATTCCTAGGACCTGTCGAGGTAGCTGGTGACAGGTACGGTGCAGTTGGTGGCCCCGGCGACGCCTTGGCGAAGCGAATAAGTGACTTCAACTGTGCGACGGGCACGCTCGACCCGGCTTCGGAAGCCAACCTGACAATTGCCGAGCCACTGCAGTTACCTCCGGGTATTTCGTCTCAGAAGAAACTCGCGGCGTATGTGTACAGCAGCGGGGTCGACATTGAACTCCACGGAACGTACTTTCGAAAGCGTCCACATACGCCTGATGGAACGGGCGCTTGGGAACCGGCCCAGATACCGCTTCCGAGCCGGGGACTTATCTACGTCGAGGGTAAGACGCGTGTTATGGGTTCCAGTGATATTGCCGCTGGCGAAGCTCACGCCAACGGCGTCACCATCATGGCAACCGACGACGTCATACTGGGGAGCGGACGTGTGCCCTTGCCAGCCAACCCCGCCGTTACTGGGATCCTGGCAGGCGACATGGTGGAAAAGGTGACTGCTATCCGGGGTCGCGACATCGGTTTCGTCTCGCAGGGAAATGTGATTATCGGTTCCCACGTGGCATCTCTCACCGAGCAGGAAGCCGAGATTGAAGCTGCCATAATGGCTCTGGGCCTCACGACCGATGGCCGTCAACTCGGAACTATTTATGTCGACGGTTGGCGCACGTTGGCCAACACCCGAAGCCTGACCAGCCCCCCTCGCAAACTCAACTTCACTGGTTCATTAATATCGCAGTATCGGCCGGTTTTCGGGACGTACACACCCGATTCGAGCGATTTGCAGACCGGGTTGGCGAAAGACCTGAGGTACCCGGCTATTGCTCCGAACCCGCCGTACTTCTTGAAGCCCGTGAATGCCGTGTGGGAACGACTAGACCTCGCTGAGATTCCAATGCGTTCGGCTTCCAACGTGTCGATTCTGCGACCCTGGGAAACGGCCGAAGGTCTGACCCCATCACCAAGTCGTACACCAATTGGGTTGGCCGAGCGTCACGGCGATTGCGAGGCTGACGCCAGCCTGAGCGATAGCGAAGGAACCGTCCATGCCAGCGCCGCTCTCAACTACGCGCCGCGCTGCCTGGTCGCCCCGTAGGGCCCGCTACAGCCCGCTGACGTCGCGGTACCAGTTCAGGACGCGATCGCCGAATAACACAGCAACGAAGGCGCCAGCAATCAGGGATGGCCCAAACGGCATCTTGACGCCCCGGATTCCGCCTGCGCGGACGCCGAGCCCGATACCAAGGGCTGATCCAACGAAGAACCCGAGGAACAGCCCAAGGGCAATTCGGGCTGGGCCATACCAGCCCGTAACCATGCCAAGAACCAGAGCGAGCTTGACGTCGCCGAGTCCCATTCCTCGTCGGTATGCCAAACGAATCGTGAAGAGTGTCCCGGCCGCAAAGACGGCACCGCCGATTGCCCACCATAGCTTGGTCCAGGTGTTGTCTAGAGCGGCCGCCACCGTGAGGGCGAAGCCAACGAGGGCAAGGGTCGGGAACACAACTCGATCAGGGAGGCGAAGGTGCTCGATGTCGATCGCCGACAGCGCAATCCCGGCGGCAACGAACACAAGGACCGCCGGCAGTTCGGCGGTATCACCGAGCACAAGGGCCGTCAGCACAAACAGCACAGCGCACAGAAGTTCGATGAGCGGATAGCGAGCCGAGATGGGTGTTGCGCATGTGCGGCACTTTCCGCGTAGCAACAACCATGACACAACTGGGATGTTGTCTCGGTGCGTGATTTCGGTCGAACAGACCGGGCACGCCGAGGGGGGAGACACAACGGATCTTCCCTGAGGGCACCGGGCTATGACGACGTTGAGAAACGAGCCGATGGCTAAGCCAAAAAGACCAGCGGAAACAAGACGGAATATCACAACCGTAAGTGTGTTCACTTTTTCCGGATTCTGTTCACAAGACGGCAGTTTGTGCCGACAAGTTCTCTAGCAGTTGTCGTTGGTGTGAAGGGATCGAGTAAATGGTGCGAAAGAAAGGGTACGGGTCACTTGACGTCGAGCAATTTCCCGTCCTGTCCGACGTGCCCACGCCGTCATCGTCGATGAGCCACAATGGCTCTATGGAAACGAGTTGGGTAGGCCGCCAAGTCGATGATGAGATGCCGACAACCTCCAGACGCCCGTCAGCACTGCACCGGATCGGTAAGCTCGTCGGCTGGATGCTTGGCGTCATCGGTGGAGTTTTGCTCTGCATGCCGTTGTGGGAATTGTTCCAAGGAGGCGGTCCAGACGGTATCCGTGGGGTGGTCGTCCGGCTACTGCCCGGTCCCCTTACCTTGGCTGCTGCGTTCATCATCTATGTGAAAGCGGAACGTTTGGGCACTTCACCCTTTGCTGGATTCGACGCACAACGAGCCGATCCATTCGAAGGCTTTGATCCCAACGACGCATCGGTATTCCCACCCGTCGATCATTCGCAAGCACCTTCGCCATGGGCGACGCAAGCGTCGTCAACCGGTTCATTGTTGGGAACCGGACATCCTCCAGCCCAGCACATGGACACCTATCCCGGAAGGCCAGCAACGAGTGCAGCGCCGCAAATGTCAGCTATGACCGAGCACCCAGGCGGCACATCGTCGTTCACGCCCACTCGCGGCGCTGCCCCAGCTCCAACTCCACCTCAGGCCCCAGTCGCGTACGGCAACTCGCCGGCCACGATGCCGCCAAACATGGCCGCTGCAATCAACGAGCCATGGACATCGAGTCATGGTACATCAGCGCAGGTGCCTACCGTCGTTGGCCGTTCGGACCGACACGTCGTGGAAACGTACCGAGAATGGGTTTTGCGCCAAACGCTCGGCGAGCAGAGTTTCCGCCCGCTAGGGGTTCAAGATCGTTTCGATGAGTGGTTCTTGCTGTCCGCCAGTGGTGTCGCATCGCTGTTGGCATGGACCCACGAGGATCATGGGGCCACGTACTCAGCCGAAACCTGGGTCGACCAAATTCTTCCGCTTCAAGGCATCCGAGTCGCCGACCGACAACTTGCTGTCGACTTGCTAGGTGCTGCTGCTATGCACGCCGGGGGTTTGCACACCGCCCCAACCGAGCGTTTGATGTCGTATCACCCCGCCGATCTGGTCACCGCTATGGGCACGTTGCACGTTGGTTTGCTGCGGCTCTATAGCGGTCTCGAAGCCGTTGCTCCCGACAAGGTGCTTCGCGATCAGCTCGGAAATCCCTCCCCAGAGGCACTGGGATCACCATCCGACCAGCAACGCTGGCTACCACCGGGAGGCTGAAATCATGGCTCACGCATCTTTGTCATTCATTCTGGAGCGATCCGAAACCTCGGCGCTCTTGGCTCACGAGGACGAGCTAGCGCTCGGCCGCATTGTGCAGGCTGGTATTGCAGCCAAGCGTCGGCTCGAGAGCAGTGAATCCACCAATCGTCGGGACGATCGCAAGATCTTCGCCGAGGGTCGAAAGGCCCGTGACGAGATGGTCGTACGCAATGTTCGGTTAGCGCAGAATGTCGCCAGGCGCTATCGCCTGCGATCGGGTGGCGACCCTGAGGACCTGTTCATGTACGGCGTGCTTGGCCTCTTTCGGGCAGCCGAACTGTTTGATCCAACGAAGGGTCTTCGGTTTTCGACCTACGCGGTTTTGTGGATTCGTCAGTCGATCAATGCTGCCATTGGCGACGTGGCTCACTCGGTACACGTGCCCTACCCGCAACAGCTTCGTGAGATTCGTCTGCGAGCTCGCGTTTCAGAAGACGGGCTGTCGCTTGAAGCGGCCGCCAGCGAACTCGGCATGATGCCTCAAACCGCAGCGCAGCTTCTTGCCGCATGCGCTGGGTCGTCGTCATTCGATCAGCCCCTTGGGGGACCGGGTGGAGACAACGGCCGAACATTGGCCGACATTGTCCCGGGCAAGGAGCTGCACACCTTCGAATCGGTCGACGATGAACTTGTCGGCGACGGTCTAGAAGGTTCGTTGGCATCCATTGTTCGGTACCTCGACGAACGCGAGCAAGCCGTGATGTCGTGCTTCTTGCAGGCAGGCCCCGATCAGCCTTCTCTCGATGACGTTGCTGCCCGAACAGGTATGCCCAGCACGCTCGTACGGTCCAAGCGACTGTCGGCACGCTCCAAGATGGGGCATCCGGCCGCCAACTTGCGCCAGCAGCTCGGACGCTGAACAATTCCTGACGATTTCCTGAACAAAGTTGAGCCAGAAGGCTCAACTCGGGTTGTCGAGATGCCGACAGTTCTTCTAACGAGGTAACGAGCCTCGAACGATGAGGAGCTGGTGATGGCGGCCACAATGATCAAATCAGGTCGGGCGACGACAACGACGGCGCCATGGTTTGCCAACTGGGCGCAGGAGGCGGCGTGTCGAGGTCTCGATCTCGACTTCTTCTTCGAGGACCTGCAGACGTCGTCGCGGGGGAGTGATCCGTACTCTAAGGCCAAGGAGGTCTGCGACTCGTGCGATGCAGCCGTTCGGCGCTGCTGCCTGGCAACGTCGGTTGCCGAAGGCCTTCGCAGCGGTTTTTTTGGCGGAGCCATTCCGGCCCGTCGGATCGAGCTACGCAAAGCCGCCCAGAAGGCCGGTGTTGACGTAGCCCGTCCGCAGGACTTGGCAGTATTCCTGGCCGATCTCGGCCGCTAACTTAGGAGCTAGCTCCTTACGCAGCGACGGGCCCGGCAATGAGCTGGGCGAACTCGCTGCCGCTGAGCTCTTCATGTTCGAGGAGCGCTTGAGCTGCTCGACGAAGCCCGCCACGACGTTCCGACAGCAATCGGGTTACCGCCACTTTGGCGTCCTCGAGCAGTTGCTCGGCAACGGCACGCGATGGCACGTCGGCGAGCACCTTGGCCACGAGGTTATTTCCAAACGTCGAACTGGCAGCGTCGAGCGACAACATGGAGCCGCCCATTCCGAGGGCCCCGACCATCTGGCACGCAAGAATTGTGGCGGTGCTCAGGTCGCTCCCTGCGCCGTTGGACATCTCGCTGCATTCGAGTTCTTCGGCCACGAGACCGCCGAGACAGATCTGTATGCGGTCGAGGTATTCGCTTCGTGTCATGAGGTTGTTGTCTTCGGGGCTCTGATGGGTGGTGACGCCCAACGCCTGGGCACGCTTCATGATCGACACAAGACCAACGTCTCGCCCCAGAAGTAGTGCAGCGATGGCGTGGCCGGACTCGTGAATCGCGATTCGCCACCGTTCGGCTGCGGCATACTCGCCGTCTCGCGATAGACCGATCTCGATGGTGAGCTTGGCCTCGTTGATGTCATCCCAGGACATCACGCGGCGCCCGTGACTCAGCGCAGTGATCAACGCCTCGTCGAGAAGCCGTTCGATCTGAACTGGGCTGTAGCCACCGGTAAGGCCAGCCACGTCTTCAGGAGTAACGGTTACATCGTGAGACTTTTTGTTGAGGTAGAACGCCGCAATCTCGAAGCGTTCTCGTCGCACTGGGAGGTCGAAGTTGATGGTGCGATCGAATCGGCCGGGACGCAACAGCGCGGGGTCGAGATCGGAACCGCGGTTCGTTGCGGCCACGATCAGTACATTGGGTGTGGTTCGCTGCGGCCGACGAATGCGGTGATTGGTTGGAAGCCAGCGGTTGACAAACTCAATTGATGCATGAAGCACGCGTGCTGTCAGTGGTGGTTCGTCGAAGCTCTGCATCTGTACGAGCAGCTCGTTCACTACGCCGGACGCACCTTCGCCCCTGCCTCCGCCTGCGACCCCCGAGCGCGCCAGGCCAATGGCATCGAACTCCTCGATAAACCCAATGACGCCGCCCTCGGCACGGGCAACCTTGCGAAGCGCTCGGAAGTACGAGCGAATCTTTCGGGCCGTAGCGCCGTAGAACATGGACTGAAATGCGGTTGCAGAAACGAACAGGAACGGCACGTCGGCGGTACCCGCCATAGCCTTGGCAAGGTGCGTCTTGCCCGTGCCGGGGGGGCCCGAGAACAAGAGTCCACGGCGAACATTGCCGCCCATTTCCTCGGAGAATGTTTTGTGGGCCAAGAACAAGTTGAGCGAACGAATGACTTCTTGTTTCGTGGAATCGGCACCCACGACATCGTTCATGGTGACCTTGAGATCTTCAGGCCGAAACAGCGTGTGGGGCGACCTGCCGCTCCCCGCGTACGGCAGGATCATGACCGCGCTCATGACAACGGTGAGTAGCACGATGAGCATCATTGGGTTGTCAAAATCGATGTTGGGGATCAAGCTGCCCGGCGTGAGGGGTGAGCCAATCCACGCCCGGTAGGAAGCCACAGCGGCTACCACCGATAGCCAGGCGGCGAGTCGTCGAAAGCGTCGCTGCCGAGTACGTTCACGGACCGCCGACGTATCGGTGTCCCCGGTGATGAGACCCCTGCTCATCCCGAGGTCAGTTAGGTCGAGTGCTGTGACTGCCATGCTTGTGCTCCCGTCGTTGTTTCCCTCAGCACAGTACTGAGGGTGGCCGTCAAGGTGCTCTCAAACCTCTGTGTGTGGTCAAGCGGTAGCCGTCAGTCGCCAACTTGACCATTTGTGACCTCAGGCCGCATGCTGAGGCCCGTGAGTAGCCGGGCAACGCGGATCGAGGAGCGAACACGACACGAGAAGTGGAAGAACCCTCCGCTACGAATTGAGATGTCGGAGTGCATTAACTGCGACGCGTGTCTTCGTCATTGCCCCACTCAGTTCGGTGCCATCTTCAACCACGGTGCCGACGTAATCATCATTCCCGAACTGTGCTCGGGGTGTGACAAATGCCTACCGGTCTGCCCCGTCAACTGCATTTACCCGCATCTCGACTGGAGCCCCGCTGCTGTGCCGATCGACTGGTGGACACTGCCGCTCAGCGACGCTGACCCGTACTGCTAGGCGGTGTAACGTTTCGGCTCATGAATATCCCCGGAGCCGACGCCTGGTCGCACACGGACACGTCTTCCAACGGTCAATCGAGGGGGGCACTGTGTATCCACGGATTCACGGGCAATCCTCACAGCATGCGCGGCATCGCCGAAGGGTTCGCCGATGCCGGCTTCCACGTGGAATTGCCGAGGTTGCCGGGTCACGGCACCACCATCGATGACATGCTCACAACTGGTTGGGTCGATTGGACCGGCGAGGTCGAAGCGGCCTACCAACGGCTCGCCAGCCGAGTCGATAGCGTTGTCGTGGCCGGTTTGTCGATGGGCGGTGCGCTCACGCTGTGGGCCGCACTCGAACACCCTGAGATCGCTGGCATTGTCTGCGTGAATCCGGCAACCGAGCCAGCGCCGCCCGAAGTGATCGAAATGGTTCAAGGCATGCTCGACGAGGGTACGACCATCATGCCGGGAATCGGCAGCGACATAGCCGACCCCGATAGCTCCGAGAACAGCTACGCCGGCACACCCATAGCGCCACTCCTGCAACTGATGGGAGGTCTAGGGGCCATGGCTCACCGCTACGGAGAATTGCGAATGCCCATGCTGCTCATGACAAGCGAACAAGACCATGTTGTCGACCCCGATCAATCGCGACACCTGTTCGCTGCGTACGGCGGTTACGCCCGGCACGTGTGGATGACCAGGAGCTACCACGTCGCCACACTCGACTACGACCGAGACCTCATCGTCGAGCGGGCCGTGGCGTTTAGTCGCGAGGCCTGCTCAGCTTGATGTGGGCGTCCATCCCAAGTCCATCGAGCGGATCAATAGGCCCGCTCCACGCCTATGGCCTCATGATTGCTCTGGGCGTAGTCGCTGCGGTGTGGCTTACCGGTAAACGGTTAGAAGAAAAGGGCGTCGGCACGAAGGAAGACATGTCAGCCATTGCCATGTGGGCGGTGCCAGCCGGTGTAGTCGGGGCCCGGATGTATCACGTCCTCACAGACTGGAAGAGTTTTCGCGGCGACTGGTTACGGGCGTTTAAGATCTGGGAGGGGGGCCTTGGCATCTGGGGCGGCATCTTGCTAGGTGTGGTCGTGGGAGTGTGGATTGCCGGTAGGCGAGGACTATCGACGTCGGCTGCGCTCGGTGCCGCGGCCCCGGCGCTGCCCCTAGCCCAGGCGTTGGGGCGCATCGGAAATTGGTGGAATCAAGAGCTGTTTGGTCGGCCGACAACAGTCCCGTGGGCGTTGCGAATCGACGAGCGTTTCCGCCCAGTGGCATTCAAGGACGTCACCACGTTCCATCCAACGTTTCTGTACGAGGTGTTGTGGAACCTGGCGCTGTGTCTTGTGCTGCTCTGGATTGACCGACGGTGGTCGCCCCGCCCAACCCGGTTGTTTGCCATGTATGTAGCTGGCTATACGTTCGCTCGATTCTTCATCGAACGGCTACGCATCGACAAAGCCAGTCTTATCGCAGGTTTCCGCGTCAATGAACTGGTGTCATCTCTCGTGTTCATTCTTGCTGTTGGATATTTGGTGTTCACCCAACGTGTCACTGAACGACCTGCACCGGTCGTAGAGCCGACTGACTGAGCGTTCGCACGATGCTGGCGCTACGTTCTGCGCTATGCCTTACGTACTCGCAGCCAACATTGGCCCTGTGGCCGTCATTACGCTCAATCGTCCCGAGCGTCTCAACGCGTGGACAACAGAACTCGGCGACGAGTATTTCGACGCGCTCGATGCTGCGGCGATCGATCCGGCTATCCGCGCCATCGTCGTCACCGGGGCGGGAAGGGGTTTTTGCGCGGGTGCCGACATGGACATGCTCGCCGGTGCCGGGTCCCAGGGCGGTGAGCTTCCCAAGGCGCGTCGCCCCCACACCCCTCAGTCACACACCACCACGATCCCCAAGCCGGTCATCGGTGCAATCAACGGAGCATGCGCTGGCCTTGGTTTGGTGCAGGCGCTCATGTTCGATATCCGGTTCGCGGCAGCTGGTGCCAAGTTCACGACGGCTTTCGTTCGCCGCGGCCTCATTGCCGAACACGGCATCAGCTGGGTCTTGCCTCGCCTGATTGGTCCCGCTCGGTCGCTCGACATTTTGATGTCAGGTCGAACCTTCCTCGCGGAGGAAGCCAAAGAACTCGGCCTCGTCAACGACGTGTTACCTGCGGGCGAAGTGGTCGACCACGCCGTGGCCTATGCCACTGAACTGGCTACGTGGTCGTCGCCGGCAGCAATGGCTGCCATGAAACGCCAGATTTGGGACCATGCGCTGTTGCCCATGGCGGACGCTACTGCCGAGGCCGACAAGTTGATGAGAGCGTCGCTCAAGGCCAGCGACTTTCGTGAAGGGGTCAGTAGCTTCCTGGAAAAGCGCACCCCGGTGTTCTCGACCGAGCTGCCGTCATGGGCGGTTGACGGGAAGGCCTAAACGCCTAATTCCAACGCGCCGGGTCGAGCATCGACGCCGGTGTGAGCAGCGAATCCGATGCCGTCTCGACAGCCACAATCCGCTCCGCGACGCTGCCTGTAACCTCGATCCACCGCTCGTTTCGTAACGAGAGTTCCTCACGGAATCGTTGTTGCATGTGGTCCCTGGCGGCAGGCCCCAGTCGGATGTCGTCGGCTGTCCACGGCACGTCAGTGCCGCACAGCACGAAGAGGTCATACCGGCGACGTCGGCCGATCGCCTCGACTTCAGGAGACGTGTGACCTTGATACCGCTCGTGCCAAATTGCGGTTGCCATGGCGTCGGTATCACATGGCATACGTGATGCCGCCCGTCGCGCCAGCGAATCTTCGAGCTGCTGCTGCCGGTTGGCGATGATCACAAAGTCGTCCGTGCTCCAATCGTCGTTCGTGCCAGCGGTCTGCTTGTCGATGGTGTAGTCACGTCCGTACTCGGGAATCCACCGGCTCGACCACCGGTCGCTCAAGGCCTTGCACAACGTTGTCTTGCCGGTTGACTCGGCTCCGACGACACAGATCCTTCGGGTCAATCCGGCCTTTGCCGCCGGAACGAGCATCGACCAGTTCCCGACTGGATCATCGCGGAACTGCGTCGCCGACATTGGGATAGTGGTGCGTTCGGGATCGACACGCACGTGGCTACAACCCAATAGCTCACTCACTGGGTCGGCCCAATCTTCACTCGTGACGATCACGTCAGGAGCGCGGCCAAGGATCCGCAGAATGTTGTTGGCCTGGCCTTGGGCATCCGTGGCTGCCCACGGATCATGAGCAATATGGACTCTGGTGGCTGGAAACGTTTCCTGCACCCACGCAGCACGAATCTCAGCCGGAATTGCGTACTGCGGTCGATCGTTCACGAACACATGGGCGCGTCCACTAGGACCGGCAAGACGGATCGCTCGATCCACGACTAACTCGTGGCCTTTGTGCAGCGGGAGAAACTTGCCAACGACGAGGGTAAGCGGCGAACCCATATGGCGCCGAAGGTTAGATCTCGTAGACGTGCTCACGCGTGCCAGAGTCGCTGCTGACAACGATCTCGCCCGGGTGAGGGATCGAAAAGCGACTCGGTGGTCGGGCGAGAAAGTGTTCAGTTGTGTCGGGCCGCTCTTACGTCAGCGCAATGATCGTGGCGTCGGTGGTGACCACAACAAGCTCCTGCACAGCCCGTGTGAGGGCGATATAGAGCAACTTCGCCCCCCTCTTGGTGCCGTCGAAAATCGCTTCTGGTTCGGCGATGACAACACCGTCGAGTTCGAGGCCTTTCGCCTCGGTGGCGATGATCACCGGAACTTCGTCGTCGGCCAAATCGTGCAGATGTTCGACAGGGCGAAGCCCTCGGACGGTGAGTTCCATTACAATGTCGGCGCGACGTTCCAAGGGTGTGATGATGCCCGATAACCGATAGCGGCGCACAAGCTCCGCGACCGAGTCGACTGCCACAGCAGCCAGGTTCGGGGTAACGCGAACGTCGGGTGGTTTTCCGTCGAGTCTGGCCGAACGACTTGGTGGAACATCGACACCTGCCCGGGCCAGAAACCGGTTCGCAACTTCCAGGATGGGGGCGGGAACTCGGTAGCCAATCGTGAGATGTTCAATCCGGGCGTCGGCGGGAGCATCGAGGGCAACCAATGCATCGCTCCAGTTCGACTGACCTCCTGGAGCGGTTGACTGGGCTAGATCACCAAGCAGCGTGATCGAGCGACTCGGGCATCGTCTGGCGATGACACGCAGCGCTAGCGGTGTGAGGTCTTGAGCCTCGTCAACGACGATGTGAGCGTAGGTACGCGGTGGTCCGTTCAAGAAGCTGTTGGCCTCGTCGAGCAAAACTGCATCGCTGGATGTCCACGGGGTTTTCGTGGTTGCCCCGAATTCTTCACGGCGAAGTTGTTTGACCAAATCGAGTGGTTTCACGACCGGCCATGCCTTGTCCATCGCCGCCTTGACGGCCGGGGCCGATGCCACCGGGTTGTCCTTGCCGGTACGTCGACTGAGTTCTTGTCGCACCAGGGCTCGGAAGCCTTCGCGTCGACGGTTGAGCGGTGTCGAACCGGCTTTGGCTGCAGCGATCCACCCGGCCCAGTCATCGGGCGTGAATGTGTAGCTTCGAACGCCAAGCGAGGCGCGAGTATCTGAAGTGGGGGTTCGAATTCGCTCGTATGCAAGTGCCTCGATGTGCTTGGTCATGATTAGTGCGCCCTTGCGTTCGGCAACATCGGCGTCGTCGACGCCATCGACGACGATGCGAGGCAAAACAATGTCGGCCAGCATTCGCTGGTCGACCGACCGTTCTCCGAGCGACGGCAAGACGTTGCCGATGTAGTCGAGGAACACTCGGTTCGGGCCAACGACCAACACCCCTTCGCGGGCCATGAGGACGCGGTGCTCGAACATCAAAAAAGCGGCTCGGTGTAGCCCAACTGCGGTCTTGCCAGTACCGGGGCCGCCCTGAACTACGAGACAAGATGACAAAGGCGTGCGGATCACGACATCTTGTTCAGCCTGAATCGTAGCGACGATCTCGCGCATGGCTCCAGTTCGAGCTGCGCCGATCTCGGCCAACACAGGATCGGGGATGCCTCCGGCAATGTCGGCGGCCTCGGGATCGTCGAGTCTTTCGTCGTTGTAGGCAACTATTGAGCTGTCGCGCAGGGTGAATCGACGGCGCAAGCGAAGTCCGTAGCTGTCTGACACGGTTGCCCGGTAGAACGGCGCGGCGATCGGGGCTCGCCAGTCGACCACCACGTGGTCGTGTTCGACGTTGTCGATATGACGTCGGCCGATGTGGAAACACTCGGCATCTTCGTTGTCGATACGCCCAAAAAATTCGGCGCTGGCAGGGTCGGCAAGGTTGGCCAGCGCCAGCTCGGCCATCATCGCCACGTACTCACGCGTGAGGTCGTCGGCGGCGTTCGGGTCAGCCAGCACCCGCTTGTAGTCGGTGATCATGTAGAGCCGACAGCGTCGAGAATGTTCGAGATGAGCGCTCTCGGCAGGCATATCGGGGTAGAGGTCGCCAGTCATGGGTGCCGAATAGTAGCGGACCAGTTGAGGCCGGAGTTTTGCGGGACCTTGATGAAATCTTCCGAATCGTCTTGACATCATCAAGTGAAATACTGAACACTACGAGTGGCTTAACAAACGGGATGTTCGGCCACCTCAAGGGAGCGGCAACAATCATGCGTTATCTCTAACTCACCCCATACGTACAGAAAATCCTCGTCCTAGGACGAGGATTTTCTGGTTTTTGCCACCACGAGCCGCCATCCGAGGAGCGTTGCGCCCAGAAACACGGCAGCCACAACCACGAATGGCGTCGCGATGCCTTTGTCGAAAATGAGGCGGCGAATGGCTAAACCGCCAACCACGGTGAGTACCCAGACCGGGAGCGCGGCGCGAACGGCGGGAGCCGCACGCCAATAGCGGGTGGCGGCCCAGGCGGCCGCTAACGCCAGCAGAAAGGGCACCGCGGTAACGAGTATGCCCCCGAGAGTGCCACCTTCGTCGTGATTGCGTCGCCCAATCGCAGCAAACGCAACGATCGAGACAACGTCGGCGACCGCAAAGGACACAAGTGACCGGACGTGGCGTTTGATCATTGGGGCAGTCTACTGGGCACGTTAATCGCGCAACGTGGCGAGTGCAGCGCTGATCAGGGCATTGCGGCTGTCGACACCGAAGTAGTCGCACAGATCGTCCACCTTGCGTCGCACAGTACGGGGGTCGATCTTTAGGGTGCGCCCAATTGCGTCATTCGGGCGTCCGGCTAAGACGCTCGACAGGATCATCTTGTGAAGTTCGGACAGATCGTGTTGGTTCGACTTTTTGGAACCGAGGCCGAGGGGAACAGCCGTTGCCCACGCCGTTTCGAACGCATACTGCACAGTGGCCACCACAGGACCAACTGTGGTCATCAGAGCTGCCCGATTCCGATCACACTGCATAATGAGCACCAAGGAACGGTCAACGATCACCGCGTCGGCGGTGAGCGTTTCGGCAACACGTGCCTCGACCCCCATATCGACTTCCTCAAGAGCGGCTCGCAGAAATTCCTCGTCGTCGAGCACGTTGCGCTCGTACAAGAACCGGATTCGCACGCCTCGTTCCAGCAGGTCGCTCGGCACAAGCGCCACCTGCTCGGGGTCGTGATTGTCGTCGTCTCGCATCCCAAGGTCGGACTGCATAATGCACAGTTCGCTACGGGCATTGATCATGGTGGCATTTGCAGCCACCGACCGTTCCTCACGAGTTACCAGCTCGTCGACTAGTCGAGTGGGTGAACCCGTCGTGGTCGAGCCGAACTGCAGCGTACGAACATCGCGTCGCACCAGGTTCTGTAGGTCGCGTTCCGCCGCAGCCACATCGGGCACCCCGGCCATCCAACGGTGCGTCAACGCTGCGAGCTTTCGCACAATGGGCACCTCGGGCGGTAAAGCCACCAGCCCGCCATGCACAGGGTCTCGTACCGCAAACCCAGATGCAATGACTTCGTCGACCGTTAGTCTGTCGAAGGACGACACATCGCGCTCTGTGCCTGCGGAACCACTCGACAGCAAAACGAGATAGAGCTGGGCAGCTTCCGCCGACAGCGCCCACCCCAATGTGTCGTCACCACTCTCCCCGGAAGTTGACATCGTTTGACAACGTACAGCCCGACTTTCTGTTCGCAATCAAGAAGCCGCCAAACATCTCACCGACCTTGACCGAGATGTTGCGCCTACCATGTCAGGGTGCCTGAAACACTCTCGCCTGACGATGTACGCCACGTTGCCCGCCTGGCACGACTGGAATTGAGCCCGGCTGACCTTGTTCGATACGCCGAACAGCTCAGCGGAATGCTCGAACACTTCAGCGATATCGATTCCCTCGACCTCGACAATGTGCTCCCCATGACCCAACCCGTGCCCCTCAGCAACGTGTTTCGCGCCGACGTCATCACACCGAGCCTCAACCGCGACGACGTACTCGCCGCCGCACCAGTTGCTGAATCCGACCGCTTCCGTGTGCCCACCATGACGGCTGGCGACTGATGGCCCAGTTCGAAACTGCCATCGCCATTGCATCGGCTGTGCGGTCAGGACGACGGCGAGCACTTGACGTTGTCGACGAGCACCTAGCCAGAATCGCCGAGAGCGAAAGCGACATTCACGCCTTCAACGTCGTCACTGCAGCCGAGGCCAGAGCTGCGGCCGCAGTCATCGATAAGCGAGTCGCCGCCGGCGACGATCCCGGACCATTGGCAGGTGTACCCGTAGCGCTCAAAGACAACATGTGTACGCGGGGCATCCCAACCACATGTTCGTCGAACATCTTGAAGGGCTGGCGTCCGCCGTACTCCGCTGCCGTCGTCGACCGCCTCAGCAACGCCGGTGCAATCTTGATAGGCAAGACCAACATGGACGAGTTCGCTATGGGCTCGTCCACCGAGAACTCGGCATTCGGCCCAACCCGCAACCCGCACGATCTCACCCGGGCCCCTGGCGGGTCGAGCGGCGGCAGCGCCGCAGCAGTGGCGGCGGGCTTCGTACCTATCAGCCTCGGCTCAGACACCGGCGGGTCCATCCGTCAACCCGCCGCGCTCTGCGGCGTAGTCGGCGTGAAGCCAACCTACGGCCTCGTCAGCCGATACGGGCTCATTGCGTTTGCATCAAGCCTCGACCAGATAGGGCCCTTTAGTCACTCGGTCGCCGACTCGGCTCTGGTGTGCGAAATCATTGGCGGTCACGACCCTCGCGATTCAACCAGCCTGCCGCAGGGTTTCCCGGCGGTCTCGGGGCAGCTCGGCGCCGGAGTGCACGGGTTACGCGTCGGACGCATCACCAATCTGCCGTGCGGGGCAGATGCCGACGTACTTGCCCGGCTTGACGCCGCCTTCGATTTCCTCGCCCACGCTGGTGCCATCATCGTCGACGTCGAGGTTCCCGCGTTCGGCTACGGCCTCACGAGCTATTACTTGGTTGCCCCGGCCGAAGCATCGAGCAATCTCGCCCGCTACGACGGCGTGCGCTACGGCCAACGCGTCGACGCAGCCGATACCGAGAAAATGATGATCGCCACCCGCACCCGAGGATTTGGCGACGAGGTAAAACGGCGCATCATGCTCGGAACCTACGCCTTGTCGGCAGGCTATTACGACGCCTATTACGGCAAGGCGCTCAAGGTCCGCCGCCTTATCGCCCAGGACTTCGACGCCGCCTATCAGCACTGCGATGTCATGCTCACACCGGCATCGCCCACGGTGGCGTTTCCCTTCGGCTCGAAAGGCGACAATCCGCTCGCTATGTACCTGTGCGACGTGTTCACCATTCCTACCAACCTTGCGGGCCATCCAGCGATGTCTGTGCCCTTTGGGACTGGCGCTGAAGGATTACCGGTCGGTGTGCAGATCCTGGCGCCATCGCTTGGCGAGGCCGGAATGTTCCGAACAGCCGTTGCGTTAGAGGAGGCCATGCAATGAGCGACACCCATGTTTCGGGAATCGCCAACCCAATCACCCCTGAGCCGACTGATTACATCGATGGCTACGAGATTGTGATTGGCCTCGAATGCCATGCTGAGCTTGCCACCAACACCAAGATCTTTTGCGGCTGCGCCAATCGATTCGGCGATGAACCGAACACCAACATCTGCCCGGTCTGCCTCGGTCTGCCAGGCAGCCTCCCGGTACTCAACCGGCAAGTTGTCGAGCTAGCGATCCGACTGGGCGTGGCACTCGACTGCACCGTGCAAGGCTCCATTTTTCACCGCAAGAACTATTTCTACCCCGACATGCCCAAGGACTACCAGGTCACTCAATACGACGTGCCTATCGACATCAACGGGCACCTCATGCTGGCTAACGGCAAGCGAATCGGCATTACCCGCGCTCACCTCGAAGAAGACACTGGCAAATCCACCCACGTCGGCGAAACAGGCCGTATCCACGGATCCAGCCATTCGCTGGTCGACTACAACCGCGCTGGAATCCCGCTCCTAGAGATTGTTAGCGAACCCGAACTTCGTAACGGTGACGACGCCCGCGCGTATCTGACAGAGCTTCGGGCCATCCTGGAGGCCACAGGTGTTTCGGACGCCAAGATGGAAGAAGGCTCTTTGCGCTGCGACGCCAACGTCAGCGTGCACCGCCCCGGCACCCCCTACGGCACACGGTGCGAAGTGAAGAACCTCAACTCCATACGTTCGCTCGGCCGGGCTATTGACTACGAGGCCCGCCGCCAGATTCGCCTTGTCGAGTCTGGCGAAACTGTGCGCCAGGAAACGCGACATTGGGACGAGGCCGATGGTCGAACTCATACGTTGCGCGTCAAAGAAGATGCCGACGACTACCGCTACTTCCCCGAGCCTGACCTCGTGCCCATCGTCATCACCGCCGAATGGATCGACGGTGTGCGGGGCACGCTGCCCCTGCTCCCAGCGGCTAGGCGGGCCCGCCTCACCCAGGCTGCCGATGGCGCAGGCAGCGCCGACAGCGTTGCACTGCTTGTTGAACGAGGTCGAGACGACTATGTGCTGAACGCCATTGCCGCCGGGGCAGATCCAGGTCGCGCTCTGGTACACGTCGAAAACAACCTGCCGCCCGACGGCATCATCGTGGTGTCGCCAGGAGATCTCGCTGCGCTCACGCAACTCGAGGTTTCGGGCAAGCTCACGGCCACTCAAGCCAAGACGGTGCTCGTGGATCTGATTGCGCTCGACGGCATTGGAGACCCTGCCGCCATTGCGGCTGAACGTGGCTTCGAAGCAATGGACACGAGCGTGCTCGACGCAGCGGTCGACTCGGCAATTGCTAGCCAGCCCGACACGTGGGCGAAGTATCTCGCCGGTGACCCCAAGGTGGCAGGCGCGCTGGTAGGCGCCGTTATGAAAGCCACACACGGCAAAGCCGACGGCAAGGCGGTAACCGCAGCGCTGAACGCTCGTCGAGACGCTAACGGCTGACACCGAAGGCAAGCTCGCCAAGGTTTCGCGCAGCAGCGCGCTGGCGTGGCGCTGTTGCGCGAAAGCTCGAGCTTGTAGGCGTGGAAGCCGGTTAGGTGAACCAACCGGTGAGGTCCACGATCAGTTGAGTTCGCGGTTCGGAGAAGATCGTGAACGTGTTGCCGGCTAGTGCCACGGTGGCATGGTTCGCCCGCGTTTGACCCACCCGGTCGATGTTGAGGGTCGACGCAGTTGGCCTGGGTTGTCCCGAGGGCCAGGCGGTCAAATACCCCAATCGTGACCCGGCAGTAGCCGTCACCGTCACCACAGCCGCCGACGCCGTGGCCGGAACCGCGATCGACGCTATGCATCCACTCCCAGGTATTCCAACAGCTGCTCGACTGTCGGTAAGGCGTATCGGAGTCGTTCCGACAAACAGCCCAGTCGTGGCCTTTGGCGCCGTCGTATCCGTGTACCAGCCGGCGACATCCACGATGAGATGGGTTGTGGAAATGTTGTAGAGGCGGACGCTGCCATCTGGAGCCACCGGGACGATTACCTGGTTCGCCCGCGTATCGGCCATCGCAATATTGAGATTCGATGCTAGCGGTCGAGGACCGCCACCCCAGGCTGTCACAAATCCAGGAGCGCCAACATCCGTAGCCGTAACATTGAGAGTCACGGCCGTTACCCCCGCAGCCGGCACACCGCCTCGCCCGGTTACCTGAACGACAGTGATCGTGTCACCCGGAGGCCGCAGACCCGACTGTCGAGTATCGAGGAGTCGTGACGGGGTAAGCGCGTAGAACCGTCCCTCGGCAGACGACAACACGGGTTGATACACCCCGGAGACATCCACAATCAGGTGTGACGGCATTGACACGAAGATCGCCAAACGCCCGTGGGCATCGAGCGCAACCGTGGCCAAATTGGCAGCAGTAGCGCCGACCCGATCGACGTTGAGGTTCGACGTCCATGGGCGCGGCATCGCGGCCGGGTAGGCGGTGGCAAACCCATCGGCGGCCGTTTCCGTCACGGTGATGTTTACGACTGCCGCGCTCAACTCGGCCGGGGCAATCCCGAGCGCGGTAGCGATGTCGAGCGTCGTCGTACCACCAGATGGCAATCGCTGCCCACCTCCCGCTCGTGAATCGAAAAGCCTCCGTGGTTCGATTGCTCGATAACGACTTGTTGCTCCGGAAGAGACCATTCCGGACGCGCCCGGTTGTCGACCATTGCACACCGCATTGGACTGCGTCGGCGGACCGAGCCATCGCTCGGCGAAACTGGGTCGATAGATGGACGGATTGGCCGATACAGCCGCCCACTGGAAGTGATTGTTCGACCAGGCGATGATGAGACGGTCCGGGTCCGACGTTGGCCATGCCATGCCGTCGTAGGTGACACTGTCGGTACCGCCGGTTTTCGTCGCGATGGGAAAGCGTTGGGTGACCTTCCACGGGCCCTGCGGGAGCGGCGCTTCCAGGATCAAAAACTCGTCCCCGAAGAAGTCGTCCTCCTTGGCCGTAGCGATCCAGCGGTCATCGTGATGCAACACACGCATACGGTGCGTCCAGGTGCCCATCGACACCACGGGCACAGCCGCTGCCGCCGCTGCGCTCCAGCCTGATCCAGACCAGTAAACCGGGGCAGCGAAAACCTCGTTGCGAGGCACCCGCGCCAGATACGTGTCCTTGCTCGCTTCGTAAAATTGCAGGTTGTCGTTGTGGCCGTACAGATACGTCCAGTCTTTGTCGTGCGCGATCGAGAATCCGTAGCCCGGAGTCGCGCCCACATTTGGTGCTGGCCGCATCGCTCGTACTGCCAATGAACGGGTGTCGAGCGTCAGAATGTAAGTGGCTGTCGGTTTCCAAGCGACACCGAAACCCACTGGGCCGGTTTGGCGCATAGCCGACGCAAAAATGTGGAGTTCGGAGCCCACAACGACCCCATCGTTGAACCACCACCACGCCATGTCGGTGCGCTCACCGTCGGCATACCAACTCTCGGGCACAGGCTCGATCGCCGGCGGCAATGCCGGGACAACGCCGGCGTGGACCTCAAAACACAGCCCTGTCTGGACGACCGCGATGTTGCGAACCAGCGTCGATGTCGGTGGCGTCAGCTTTCCCGCTGGTTTGGTGCGGTTGATCCACGAGTCATTCAAAATCCACAGAACCCGACCATCAGGTAGGCGATAGCGGTGCGGAATATCGCCCCCCTGCCAATACCCGATAGGCGATCCGAACGCGGCGTTATATGCAGCAGCGGTCTCGCTACTGCCGCCAACGCATCGGGCCAAGCCTCCTGTTTCGTTGGCTCCTGCCGGTCGCACAGCTACCAGTACGGTCAGTGCCACAAGGGCGACGGCGATATTCGTTACGCGAACCATCACTCTCTGACGTTATGGCAGGTGTTCTGGTTCCGGTAGCGCGCCCCCGGTTCCCGACACCTACCGTCGGCACATGGACTTTGCCATTGCACCCGAAACCCAAGATCTTCTCGACCGGCTCGACCAGTTCATCGAGGCAGAAATCGTCCCCTTACAAAACCAAGACGACAACATGCGCTTCTTCGACCATCGCCGCGAATGGGCTCGAACCGATTTCGACAACGGCGGCGTTCCCAGGGCCGATTGGGAAGCGCTGCTGCGGGAAATGCGTCGACGAGCGGACGCGGCCGGCTGGCTGAGAATGGCGCTACCAGCCGAGTTCGGCGGCCAGGACGCCACCAACATCACGATGGCGATCTTGCGTGAACACATGGCGACAAAGGGCCTTGGTTTGCACAACGATCTGCAGAACGAGTCGAGTGTCGTGGGTAACTTTCCCACGGTCCTGATGATGCGTGACTTCGGCACCCCAGACCAGATCGCCGAGTGGATGCCAGGTTTCCTCGACGGAACCAAGCGGCTGGCGTTCGGGCTCACCGAGCCAGGCCACGGATCCGATGCCACGTACCTTGAAACAACAGCAGTTCGTGATGGCGACGAGTGGGTGCTCAATGGCATGAAACGGTGGAACTCGGGCCTGCATCACGCCACCCACGACATCATTTTCGCTCGCACATCTGGCGAGCGAGGAAAGCCGGTCGGTATCTCGGCCTTCCTGGTGCCAACTAACTCACCCGGCTTCAAGGTCGAGTTCTTCTGGTGGACCTTCAACATGCCCACCGACCACGCCGAGGTGTCGCTCACCGATGTACGTGTTTCGAACGCTGCCGTGTTCGGCCGTATCGATCACGGTCTTGAGCTCGCTCAACACTTTGTTCACGAAAATCGAATTCGGCAGGCGGCGTCGTCGCTGGGCGCAGCCCAGTTCTGCATCGACGAGGCAGTTGCCTATGCCAACCAGCGAGTTACCTGGGGCAAGAAGCTGTCGACGAATCAGGGAATTCAATTCCCATTGGTCGAGCTCCACACCGAAGCGGCCATGTTGCGCCAGCTGATTCGATACACCGCTTGGATGCTCGACAAGAAGCACCATATGGAAGTGACGCACCTTGTGTCGATGTGCAATTACCGGGCCAATCGGTTGGCATGTGATGCTGCCGACCGCGCCATGCAAACCTGCGGTGGAATGGGCTATAGCCGTCACATGCCGTTCGAGCACATCTACCGGCATCATCGTCGGTATCGGATAACGGAAGGTTCCGAGGAAATCCAGATGCGTAAAGTGGCCCAGAACCTGTTCGGTTTCGGCCGCAAGTAGCCCGAGTTACCCTCGCTGGACCTTGACCGGCGGCTCGGAGTAATCGCTCCGAGCCGCAAAGTCCTCGTCGCTCATGGTCATGATGGCCTTGTACACGGCCGGGGGGTATGCCATGTGGGGCTTCGACGGATCGATGGGTGGTTGGGGCACCGGCTGACCGGCGACGCTGCGGAAAAGAGCTGGAGCCTTGTATCGGTCGAGTTCCTCGGTAGAAATGCCGGCCAGGGCAACTACCTCGGGGTCGATCCACGCCTCGGCGTCGAGCGGGTCGTCGCTGTAAGAAATTTCGAGATTCAGGCCCTCGGGCCCGGCAAAGTAGATGCTGTGGCACATGCCATGGTTGATAGGACCCATGACGTTGACGCCACGGTCACGGATACGGTCACGTAGGGCAATGAGTTCGGCGTGATTGTCGACGCTAAAGGCAACGTGCTGCATAGTTCCGGGTGCTGACGGCGAACCGGGGTTCGCAGCGTGACTCACGCCAAGCTGTGGGTCGATCCCGGCGATAGTCGGGTTCTGAACGAACGCAATGGAACTCTGGTCGTTGAGCCGCAAGAACCCGTGAAATGTCTTGTCGACACCGTGCATCCAGTACAACGCCTTGAGTTCGGCACCAAGTACGTCGGTGAAGAAATCAATCTGCTGCTTGATGTCGCCGGTGCAGATTGCCAGGTGATGAATACCGTTAGGTAGGCCCATAGGGAAAGTCTCGCGCAGTCCCAGCTATGACACCCGACCCTGCCGGTCGAGCCGGACGACGACGTGGGTGGAATTGGTCTTGCAGGTGACCGGAAGCCGACGGCTACGTGCGAATGCATCGATCTGGTAGGAAAGAACGGCGGGGTCGACATTGCTCGGGCAGGCCAGGTTGAAACCGCCGGTGGCGACAGCACCCGAAAAGAGGCGTTCGAGCGTGCCTTGCCAGTGGGGATGGAGGAGTAATTGACCCATATGCCCATACTGACGAGGGGGTGTGACAAAGATCCCTAACCCCCAATACTTGCGCGCGCAGTAGCGCCGGAAGCAACGCGACGCTCAAGATCGGCGGGTTTAGGTTTTGGTGGACAACCGTTGACTCTGAACCTGGGCTGTTCCACTATGATTTGCATGAGAGGGAAATGGTTCTGTCATTCAATCGCCGCAATCGTCCTGGTCTTCATGCTCTCGCCGGCAGCGTCCTCGCACGAGACGGGTGACGGCGCGCTTGAGAGCCAAACCCAACCCGCGGTCGACATTGCGCCGATCGCCGCGGCCGCGCCAGCTGCGCTGCCAAACCCGCGTGAGGTGGCCGTAACGCTGCGAACAACACTTGGTCCACGTGCCGATGAACGGATCTTGGCCGAACTCGAAGCCGACAAGGTGTCAGTTGGCCGATCCCAGGCTCTTGGTATACCCCTGGCGGAGTCCGAAGCCGCGCTCCTCCAGACGCGATTCGAAGCTTTTCGAAAGAACGAAATCGTCAGCAAAGAGGTTCTTACTGCAGTCGGCGAAGGCAATTACGGAGGTAGCTGGTACGACCAGGTTCGAGGGATAGAGGTGATCGCCGTCCTCTCGCCGGCGGTCGAGGTAGCCACCAAGATTGCCAGCCTTGCCCCGGTCCCGACCCGACTCGAGGTGAAGACGGTGACGCACGCGTCATCCACACTTGACGCCGCACTCGCCGCGGTCGCCACGATTCATCCGAATGGCTACGCCGATATCAAGAACAACCGGGTTGTTATTGTCGCTACGACCGAACAGGCACCAACCGCAGGTTTGATCCATGAAAAGGTCGGCTACCCGGCGTCACTGTTCAGCGTTGAAGTCAACAACGACAAGCCGAGAGATCACAGCGCGGCGTTAGGTGGTCAAGAAGTTACAGGCTGCTCGACCGGCGCCCATGGGTATGTGTGGTATCTCGGGCTCCAGGTTCCTTTTCTGGTGACAGCAGGCCATTGCGGTGACACCCTTTTCCACGTGCCCCAGCACGGGGTTGCGTTCCTAAGGGCGAACGAGTCGCAGTCGGGCACCGCAGATGCACAAAGCATGTACCACGGAACGAGCCAAAATCCGCTGTGGCAGCCGACGTCGAAGGTTGAAGGTTGGGCGCTTCCGAACGATCTGACCTTGACTAGTGCGGCCCCCGCCGGTGGCGGTGCCGACAAGGTCGGGGCGATTGTGTGCCAAGCGGGTTCGACCACACAGGGAGCCCCCGGCAACTGCGGGGACATCACGTCGGTCAATGTTGTCTGCAATGGCTATACGGGACTTCGAGGCTCGAACGCTTTCAACAATCCTGGAGATAGCGGTGGGACGGTATACGGATTCACGTACTCATATAGCGTCCCGTTGGCCGGAATGGTGAAAGGTGTGTGTGCTGGCAAATTTGTGCATTCCTTCCAAGGAAATGTCCGTGTTGTGCTTGGTCTCGCCGGTTGGTATCTCAACTAGGTACCCGCCATGGCTTGTTTGGATTGTCTGACCGGTTGAGCGAGAACTCACAATGATGTGCGGCCGTCGGTGGCCTGTGCTGTTGGTGCTATCGGGCGCAACTTTTGGGTGTGTCGATGGCCCGGGCCCGGCACCAACGAACGCGCCGAGTACGGCGGCGAGTACAACGCTGACAACTTCGGTCGCAACCTCTGCCACAACGTCGCCTGTTCCCGCGACCACCCCGACGACAACCGGTCCGTTCAAGGGTTCAGCGACCCTGAACACGGCTCGATCTGAGTTCCGGCTCGTGTTACCCGACGGGCTATACGGGGGCAGTTGGACGTTGCGGACTGCGCCGAACAGCCCAGCACTGCTGGAGTTGGTGGGCTTTGCGGAAGGAACGGTCCCGCAGCATCAGTTCGGTGACCAAATCGGCATCCGCGTAACGAACAGCGAACCGGCACTCACCATCCGAGTACCCGACGGTGTCCCGGCCGGGGAGCATGTGCTCTGTCTAGAGTTTTCGCGGCAACCGTTCTGCGTTGCCGCCGGTACCTGACCGGCTCCCAAATCCGGCGATACTTGCGCGCTCGCCAGCGCAGGACGCTACGCGGCGCTCAAGATCGACGGGTTCGCCTCAGCCAACTTTCGCCGTAACGAACCCGACGCTCAAGCTGATCAAGAGTTGCCTCGCTCACCTTCGTCACGCCAGCTAGTCGATTGAGCTCTGAGTTCACCTTGGCGTGGGTCATGCCGGTCCTGTCGACGAGCGTGCGAGCGAGTTCGGCATTGGATTCGCGTAACCGCTCACGCTGTTCTCGTCGATTGAGCCCGATATCTGCGAGTCGAGCGCCACCCGGAAGCGGAAGTGGTTCAAGGTCGATCACCATGGCCCCAAGCCACTCGTCGGGCTCGGGCGGATCGGGTTCATCGTCGTACCCGACCGAATGCATCGTCACCTCAGTCGCAATGGAAGATAGCGCAGTAAACAACGAAAGTTGCTCGGCATCGCCGACGTCGCCGGTATCGAAAGCGCTCTCATCTCGCAAAAACTCGACACCGTCGTCCTCGCGTTTGCGAAGTGAGTGTCGTCGCTGGTCGGCAATCTGGAACGCATGGGTTCGTAGGCGTGGGTCATCGGGAATAAAGACGTACGCCTTTTGGCTACGTAACCCGCTCGTCCACCGCACAAATCTGCCGACGGCCTGGCGAAAGAATAGCTCGGTGCTGGTAGTTGTGGCGTACACGCCAACGCGAAGTCGAGGAATGTCGACGCCTTCACTCACCATGCGCACCGCAACTAACCACGGCGTGGTGTTGGAAGCGAACCGTTCGATCCTCATCGACGAGGTTGGGTCATCGGAGGTGACGACCTCGGCGGCAACCCCGAGGCGGTTTGCCAGGATACCTGCGATACCGCGGGCGTGATCCTGGTCGGTGGCGATTACCAGGCCGGCTGCGGTGGGGTGTGAAACCCTGATCCTCTCCAGTCGATTGTTCGCTTCCCGCAAGACGGTTGGCAGCCACTCGCCCTCAAGACTGAGAGCGGTGCGAAGACGTTCGGCCCCTCGATCACGTGCGAGTTCGTCTTGGAAATCGGCCGAATACACATCGCCTGCCGGAGATGTCCATTCCATATGACCGTCAATACGCGGGAAGTACACCGGCCGCACGACCCCGCCGTCGCCTAATGCCTGGGCGTAGCCGTAGTCGTAGTCCGACTCTGCTTCGTCGAGGTTGTACCGAACGAACGGGATTGCCGCGGTATCGCTGCGAAAGGGCGTGCCACTGATGCTGAGGCGGCGCTTGGCCCCCGCAAAAGCGGTGAGAACCGACGTACCCCAGGCCCGGTCGTCGCCGGCATGGTGAATCTCGTCGAACACCACAAACGCGTCGTGGGCAAAACCGCGCAGCGACCCGGCGCTAGTGGCGACCTGTTGGTACGTGGTAACGATGCCATGCATATCGCTCGCAAGGCGATCTTGCGACGACGACCACTCGGTATCGAGCTGTATTCCGAAGCGCTCAGCCGCGGCCGCCCACTGCACCTTCAAGTGGGCGGTCGGGGCCACGACGATGAGCCGACAGGTCGTTTGGGTCATGACCCACCGGGCGCAGGTTAAAGCGAACGTCGTTTTGCCGGCGCCTGGGGTGGCGACGGCAAGAAAGTCAGGCTCGGTCGAGGCGCGAAAACGCTCGAATGCCGCGGCCTGCCAAGGACGGAGGGTTATCGCTCGGCTCATGTAGGGGTTAGTGAGTCAACCACAAAACAACCGGCGGCGTGCGGAACTGCCTGGCGCCGGTCAAGACCTGGGGTGGATGGCGAGGCCAGGTGCATCGAGTTCATCAGCGATCTCGCGGGCCCGTGTCGCCGCGAGCCGACCGTTACGAGTCGGGCCGAGTAGATAGGCGAGTTCGCAGTTCGCGAGCGCCGTGAACGGCAGAGCCCCGAGCTGGGTGTTCCTTGCAACGGCCTCGCGAACGTGGTCGATCGCCGGGCCGATCCCGACGGATTGTTCGGCGAGAATGCCGGCATACAGGTGTGTCGAGCCGCACATCATCGTGCCCGGAGCGATGGTCGTAACCAGTTCGGCGTCGCGTTGGGCATGCGGGTACGCGAACGCCGCGGCCCGCGGGTGTGGGACCGAGCGCACCCCGACAGCGGCCAGGAAGACCGACGTCATCCGTGAGATGTCGAGATCGAAATCCTCCGGTCGATCGGGGACGACGTCGAGATCCTCGACCGTCAGCCACCACGTGGGCTTTCTTGGTGCGGGCCAACCGGGTGGCGGGGAAACACCGGCTCCGGTCAGCCACTCGAGGATTTGGTTGACCCTCCAGGTCACCTCGGCGGTGATCACGTTGTCGAGGCGCCCGCCCCGGTCGTACGCTTCGCGGATCAGCTCGCGGGCCTCGGGAAAGCGGCCTTGGAACGTGCGGAGAGCGGCGAGCCTGATGCGCGCTCCCCATCGCTGATTCGGCAGATGCAGTCGATCGCCGAGCAGTTCCAGTCGGGCGAGGGATTGTTCGATTTCTGCGGAATTGCCGAGCTCGAATTGCGTCACACCTTGCCACCGCCACCCCCATGACTCGGTGACAGGATCATCAAGTTCGACCCCGAGAGTGGTCAACTCCTGCGCCATCGCAAATCGGTCCCGGGCTTCGGCTGGTTCGAACCAGCCGCGCAGCCGGCAGCGAATGGCGTAGGCCACGGCGGCGCGATCACCCGAGGCGCGCGCCGCCGATAACGACTCCAGGGCGAAACTGACCGCCTCGTCGTGGCGAGCCCCGTATGACAGCGCCGAGCCCAGTCGGGCCATCAACCGAGCTCCATCGCCGCCCGCGCCGCCGACGGTGCCGAGGGTTGCCTGCAGCATCTGGTGGCCGGGTTCACCGCCGACCCGGTTTAGTTCGGGCTCGCCTGCGTACAACAGCGCCGAGGCGATCTCGACCGATCGATCGCGAGAACGCGCCGACGTCCATGCCGCCGTGGCCGCCTGCCGTGCAAGCGTTTCGTTGCCAGCGAGCGTCGCTGCTCGGGCTAAGGCGAGCTCGCGACGGCACCGGATATCCAGATCTGCCCCGGCTTCGAGGGCATCGAGGGATCGCTCGTACCACCGGCATGCCTCGTCGTAGGCAAATGCTGCCACGTGTAGATCCCCGGCCAACTCGGCATACGACGACCCGGTGTCGCGGCCCTGGCGATCGAGTCCCTCCAACCAGTGGTGGGCGAGGTGGCTGATGACGTCGAGTGTCCGCTCGGGTCTCAGCTCGTCGAGAGCGGTCGCGATGGCCTCGTGCAGTCGGGCTCGACGAGCCCTCGACAGCGTGGTGAGCACCGCATCGGCGATCAAAGCGTGTCGGAACGCGTACGAGATGCGGTGTGTGGGCATCTCGACAATCAGCTGGGCGGCTACTGCGGCGTCGATGCTGTCGAGCACGTCTGCTGGTCGGCAACCGCGGGTGTGAGCGACAACGTCGAGATCGAAGCCGAGGCCGATCACTGCCGCGGCCTGAAGAAGTTCGAAAGATGGTGGTGGCAGCCTGCGTGCCCGCGCCGCAATCACATCTCGAACACTGCGGGGGACGCTCGCATCGTCGGTTCCGCCGGTGGCGGATAGCGGTGAGTTGCGCACCAACTCGCCGAGCAGGAATGCGTTTCCCCCGGTTCGCCTATGCAGAGATTTTGCCCGAACGTCGATCGATTCGGTTGGTGAGCCGGTGACCTCGAGGAATCGACGTACTCCGACGAGGTCGAGAACATCGATAGGAAGAACCGTCGCTCCAGTTTCAGCGCCGACCACACCAAGTACCTCTGCGCCGCCGAATTCGGGTTCCCGTACGGTGGCGACGATCAGTAGCCGTACGCGGCGTGACCGGCGCATGAGATGTACTAAAGCTTGTAACGATGGCTGCGCCGCCCAGTGGAGGTCGTCGAACACGATGACAAGCGGCCGATCGGTGGCTAACTCCTCGACCACCGTGGCCAACCGCTCGAACAGCTCGTAACGGTCGGCCGCCGGTGTGCCGATCGTCTGCGACGACGGATTCACCGCCGTCAGCGTCGTGAGAAGCGATGCGGCTTCGGGGCAATCTCGGAGTGCTTCGGTCCACGGCTGGTAGGCGGCCGACGCCAGATCGCTGGCCCGTCCAAAGAGTACCCGCGCCCCTTTGTCGTACGCGACTCGAGCCAGTTCGGCCGCTAGCCGCGTCTTGCCCACGCCCGCCTCCCCGACGAGGATGTCGACCAGCACCGACCGAGGTGCGGCGAGCGTGTCGAGGTCCCGTTCGAGCTGCTCCCACTCGCGTTCGCGTCCGACGAGCACCACCTCCCCCGGGCGAGTCATCAACGGGGTGGGTAGCAAGTTTGCGAGGCCACGCCGGATCGGCCCCTCCGCTTCACCTCCGAGGAGCTCTCGTTCGAGGGCCGCGATCTGTGGTCCGGGGCTGATGCCGAGCTCGATGGCCAGCGCCCGTCTGGCCCGGCTGATAGCGGCGAGGGCGTCGGTTCGTCGCCCAACAGATTTGAGTGCCTGGACCAATTGATACCAAGCGCGCTCGCGGGTTTGATCGCGCGCCAGGATGCCTTCGAGATCGCCGACGACGGACGCTCCGTCGCCGGCGGCGATCCGACAGTCGGCGAGTTCCTCGATCACGCAGAGTTCGATCTCGAAGACCTCACGCCGGAACGCCTCAGCGCAGGCGTGATCCAGTTCGGGGACCGCCCGCCCTCGGAAGCTGTCACTCGCTCGCAAGAGGAGCTCGGCGGCGTCCTCGTTGAGCCCTTTCGCTGCGGCTGTCCGTGCCGCGGCGCGCCACTGCGAGACCACGTCGAGATCCGTCGCTACGTCTGCCAAGCGATAGCCCGAACCAACGCGTACGACGCCGGTCGGCCCGACAATCCGGCGAAGCCGGTGAACGTAGCCATGAAGGGTCTTGCGGGCCGATGCGGGTGGTGACGCCCACAGGGCATCGATCAGCTCGTCATCGGATACGGCGCGTCCTCGGTCGATTGCCAATCGACCGAGCAGCCGCCGCACCCCAGGGCTCGCGACCACGCGCCTACCACCCTCGTCGACCACGTCGATGGGACCGAGTACCAGGACGAGCATTGGCGCAGCATAGACAGCGGACCGACCCTCCTTGGACTGACGGTCCTGGGGGTATGGCAACCAATTGACAACCGGCCGACAACCGGGCTCGACCATGATCTGCCTTGTCAACAATTCAAGGAGATATCAATGCATGCTGTTCTGATCACCTTCACAAGTTCGGCGCCGCTGAGCGACCTTCATGCGCCGTTCAGCGAGTACGCGGAGGCACTTACTGGCGTGCCCGGGCTGATCATGAAGACGTGGATCCACGATGGCTCCACCGTCGGTGGGTTTCATCTGTTCGAGAGCCGGGCCGCGGCTGATAGGTACCTCGGTGGCGACCTCTGCGCGACGGTGCTCAACAACCCGTCATTCGGTGCATTCGAGGTTCGCCACTTCGACGTGATCGATGATTTCAAGCGCACTCGATGGGAGCCCGGTCGCACCCTCGTTCGCGTCGCTCCGCTGATGTCGGATCGGCGCTGCATCCGCATCGACCGGGTCCCCCAGGCTGCCCCACGGCTTCGCGAATCGGAGCGACGCGTCGCGGTGCTGGTAGCAGAAGGGCTGACCAATCGACAGGTGGCCGACCAGCTGTTCGTCAGTGTCAAGACCGTCGAATTTCATCTCTCGGCGATCTATCGCCGTCTAGGCATCCACAATCGGACGGAACTGGCCCGCATGATCGGCCGGTCGTCCTTGCTAATCGGGTGACGGCAGCGGTCGCGTCGGCGGGCTACCGTTGTCGACATGGCCACCAAGCACATCGATATCAAGCCCCGCTCCCGCGACGTCACCGACGGTCTGCAGAAGGCTGCGGCGCGGGCCATGTTGCGCGCCGTCGGCATGACCGACAACGACTGGGACAAGCCCCAGATCGGTGTCGCCTCGTCGTGGAACGAGATCACGCCTTGCAACCTGTCGCTTAATCGCCTTGCGCTCCAGGCCAAGGCCGGGGTTCGATCAGCAGGCGGATTCCCGATGCAGTTCGACACCATCAGCGTCAGCGATGGTATTTCCATGGGGCATGAAGGCATGCGAGCCTCGCTTGTGAGCCGTGAGGTTATCTGTGATTCGGTCGAGACGGTCATGTTTGCCGAGCGACTCGACGGCATGGTGGCCCTTGCCGGTTGCGACAAGAGCCAACCCGCCATGATGATGGCGGCGGCCCGCATCAACCTGCCCACGGTTTTCGTGTACGCCGGTTCCATCCTGCCGGGCAATCACAACGGCAAGGCTCTCGACATCACAAGCGTATTCGAGGCCATCGGTGCCGTCGCGGCCGGCAAGATGAGTCAGGAAGAACTCAGCCACATCGAGCACAAGGCGTGCCCGGGCGAAGGTGCGTGCGGTGGCATGTTTACAGCCAACACGATGAGTTCCATCGGCGAAGCTATTGGCTTGTCGATTCCTGGCTCGGCCAGCCCGCCATCGGTCGATCGGCGTCGCGACGACGATGCGTTCCGAGCGGGCGAAGCGGTCGTGAACCTGTTGCGTCTCGGTATCATGCCCCGCGACATCCTCACGAAGAAGGCGTTCGAAAACGCCATTGCCGTCACAAATGCGCTGGGCGGATCAACCAACGCCGTGTTGCACCTGCTGGCGATTGCCAACGAGATCGGCGTGAAACTCAAACTCGACGACTTCAACCGCATCGCCGACCGTGTTCCTCATATTGCCGACATGAAGCCTGGCGGCAAGTTCCATATGACCGATCTCGATCGCGTCGGTGGTGTTCCCGTGGTGATGAAGATGTTGCTCGATGCTGGCATGTTGCACGGCGACGAAATGACGGTGACGGGCAAGACCGTTGCCGAGAACCTCAAGGACATCAACCCTCCCGAGCCCGACGGTGTGGTCGTGTACCCGATCAATCAGCCGTTGCATTCCCAGGGTGGCATCAACATCCTCACCGGGTCGCTTGCCCCGAGGGGATCTGTCGTCAAGGTTGCAGGTCTCACCAAGGAACAGTTGGTGTTCGACGGCGTTGCCCGCGTGTACGACGGGGAGGACAAGGCCATGGCCGACATCATGGCCGGCAAGATCAAGCCGGGTACGGTCATCGTTATCCGTTACGAAGGTCCCAAAGGCGGGCCGGGAATGCGCGAGATGCTCGCCATCACCGGCGCGCTCAAGGGTGTCGGCCGCGGTGCCGATTGTGCCCTTGTCACCGACGGACGTTTCAGCGGCGGAACGTGGGGCTTTTGTATTGGACACGTAGCGCCTGAAGCTGTCGACGGTGGTCCTATTGCGTTCGTGAAGAACGGTGACCGTATCCTTATCGACGTGCCCAACAAACGGCTCGATCTGAAGGTGCCAGCGAAAGAACTCGAGGCCCGCAAAGTCGGTTGGAAGCCAAAGAAAACCCGGTATCCGAGCGGCGTTTTAGGCAAGTACGCCAAACTCGTCCAAGGTGCCGAAACCGGTGCCATCACCAACACGCTGTAGTGGCGTCATGACCCCCGACGAAGTACATCATTTGGCAGACGAGTTCCTAGGCGCAATTGAAGCGGCCGACATGGATTCGGTTCGTCGCATATACGCGCCTGACGCTTCCATCTGGCACAACTACGACCAGATCGAACAGACCCGTGATGAGAACGTTCGGGTGGCGTCATGGTTCTCGACGCGTCTGGGTGACCTGCGATACACCGAGCGACGCCGGGAGATCGTGACGGGTGGATTCGTCCAGCAACACGTCTTGCGCGGAATTGCGCCCGATGGAACGCCCATCATGGTTTGCGCCATGTTGAGGGCTTGGTGCGAGAAGCGGGATGGCCAATCCGTCATAACCAGGATTGAGGAATACCTCGACCCTGCGCAAGCCGCAGCGCTGTCGCGCTAAAGCCTCGTGGAACGGCCAGAACAGCGGCGGTCTCAACCGCACGTGGTGGTGATCTATTGGCGCGACATTCCAGCACAGGTCACAGCGCAGGCCGGTCGATCGCGTGAGAAAGTGTTGTTGCCCGGCAAGTTTCAACGGGCAATAGCGAGAGCCAAACGCAAAGCCAACATCTATACAGCGCACGAGGACATTGCTCAGTGGCGTCGGGTGAGCCGTCCATGTTCTAACGACCTCACCGTCGAGGCATCGGCTGAGGCGGCGAGAATTGACGCCAGTTGGACCGAAGCGGCGCTCGGAAAGCTGGCGTACGTCGGCGGTTTCCTCGCCGCAGTTGAACAAGAGTCGTTGTCGCCGGAGATCTAGTTCTACGATCCGTTTGTGACTCAGCCGCTGACAGGAAAGATCGCCGTTGTAACAGGAAGCACTCGGGGCGTGGGCCGCGGTGTCGCCACCGCTTTAGGCGAACAGGGAGCCACGGTCTACGTAACCGGCCGAAGCTCAGGACTGGGCGAACTCACCGTTGAAAGCGCCGCAAGAGCGGTCACTGCTGCGGGGGGTGTGGGAATTCCGGTCCAAGTCGACCACGGCGACGACGCGCAGATCGAAGCACTCTTCGCCCAAGTAGCAGCCGAACAACAACGTATCGACATATTGGTTAACAACGTCTACAAGATTCCTAATCCGCCGGCTTGGGGCGGCGGATTCTGGGATCATCCGGTGTCGATCTGGGACGACCAGGTCGGCATTGGACTGCGAGCCCACTACGTTGCTTCGTGGCATGCGGCGGCGCTGATGTTTGCGTCCGGTGAGGGGGCGGTCATGATAAATGTGTCGTCACCTGGTGGGCAGAGCTACCACTTCAGCTCGTCATACGGTGCGGGTAAGGCGGGGCTCGATCGCCTCACCAAGGATATGGCTATTGAACTCAAGCCTCGCGGTGTCGCTGCTGTGGTGCTCTACCCCGGTTCGGTGTCTACCGAGTTTATTGTCGAGGCCAACAAGACCCGCGGGGGAGACTTGTCGAAGTCACAGACACCGCTCTTGGTCGGACGCGCAGCGGTGGCCCTCGCGCTCGCTGCCGACATCATGGAGCGCACAGGAACGATCCAATGGGTCGAAGATCTCGCCGAGGAGTTTGACCTAGTCGACGAGAAAGGAAAGCGCCCACCCGGTTACGCGCGTCGCGGCGAATAGCTTGCAGGGCGTAGGCCGTGGCACCGTAGGTATGGGCTAGTCGATAGTTGGTCGTAGCTCGATGAGCTGGCGGGCAATCTCGACCTGGGCGCGTGCTCGAACGAGATTGTGGGTTGGCGATGTTGCCGGGAAGTAGACGTCACCGTCGAGATAGTCGGTAAGCATTCGCAGCGCATTCTCGAAGGCCATGATGGCGGCGACGTCGGGTAACAGGTCTCGTTCGGCCTGCGAGAAGGCTGCTCCGGCACCTGTCGAAAAGCCGTTGATTACCGCCGCAACAAAGGACGGTCGCACAACAATGGTTGTTGGATCCGTGGCGTCCTCTGGCGTGGAAGCGGTGGCGCTTCGCAGCAGTTCGCCGATGTCGAACAGAGCAAGCCCCGGCATCGTGGTATCGAGGTCCAATACATGCGAAACATGCGTGAGCCGCTTGTTGAAGCGAACGTTGGCGACTTTTGCATCGTTGTGAACGGGCAGTAGTTCGAACGCGTCAAGGTGAAGCAATGCGTCGGCAAGTCCCGAGCCGAGCTCGTCAAGAGTGACGACTAATCGTTCGGCACTGGTCAGTCTCCCGCAGACATTGGATGTGATGGCCGTAGCAAGCTGCTGCTGTCGATGAGCGATGTCGTGGAAGCGGTGAATCGTTGCGACGAGGGGCGGATCGCCCAGATCGGCTAGGGCGGAAAGGTAGGTGCCAAATGCGAATGACGCAGCGTGAACTGATCGGATGTCGGCGGCTCGTAAAATAGTACGAGTGTTGTTCACGAACTCGGTGAGCCGCCATACCACTGCGTCCTCATCGACCCAGTGATTTGAACCGGTGGCGGACTGGTAGCTGTACGGCACGCGAATCCGGTCGTTGTGGGCCAGGTGGTCGCCAATGCGTCGAAGGTTGCCTTCACACGCCGTGAGGTCGGTAAACACTGTTGGGTTGAGTGCCTGGGCAACGCTCGTGCCGGTGGTAGAGGTGAGCCGGTAGGTCGCGTGAATGTGGCCGCTCGAGATCTGCACGGCTCGTTTGAGTCGACCTTGCCCAAAGGCAGTGAGAACGTGTTGTAACCGGTCTCGATCAGTCACGTTTCACGGTTCAGCGCATCGCGTACTTGGGGAACGTCGGCAGCAAACGTCACGCCATGCCAGGGTGAATCGGTCGTGAGTCCGTCGATCTGGATCACCCCAGCGCCAATGAGGCTATGTATGGCGCCGGGCAACCCCAACTCTGCTTCGGGATCACACCCGTGAACGTCGATAAAACGTCGAAACTCGACCGCCAGGCAGCGCAGCGCAGCGTCACGAAGACACCAGAGGTTCATCGAGGCAAGGCAATGGCTGTCCAGGTTGGTGTTTGTCGAGCTGACGATTTGATCACCGGTTCGTTGGACCTCCCGGTTCTCTTCCAGGAGCCGCATGCGACCGTGCGCATCGAGAGTGGCGATGCCCCGCGAGACCCCTCCCGTGCCCGACAACGTGGCTCCCAGCCGGTACAGAACAGCGGCGCCGTCTCCGCTCGGTGGCGATGCCGACTCTACCCACTGTCGTGCCAGCGCAAGACCTACCGTACCGTAGAGATCGTCGCCGTTGGCTAGCACTATGTCGCTTGATTCGCAGCACGAGGCTGCAGCGAGCGCGGCACCAACTGTGCCCCATGGCTTCGATCTCGCCGGTCCTACGCTATCCTGGTCGACGAGTCGAACCGGTAACGGTGCGCCATCAAGGAGAGCAGCTTCGATCGGCGCTCGGCTGGCAGGTCCGACGACCACGATTGCCTGTTCAAAGCCAGCACGCCTTGCCTGTTCGAGCGACACGACGAGGAGCGGTTCGCCCTGAGTGCCGACGGGTGCCAGCGGCTTCACCCCACCGAATCGAGACCCCAAACCGGCGGCGAGAAGGACGAAGGGCACCCGCCGCAAATATGGGGACGAGGCTGCTGAAGAGACCATGATGGACATGTGACTGTGAATTCTGCCCGCTCGGACCTTCGCGTCGGTGTCATTGGCCTTGGTCTGCGTGGGCATCTTGTCGACCTGGCCCACCGCCCGGGCCGCGGGGCCCGGGTTACGGCACTCTGCGATCTTGACCCGGAGGCAGCGGCTCGTTGGGCTCACCGCGTTGATCCCGCACCAGTAGTTACCGTCGACTATCGAGAGCTGCTCACGTCGGTCGACGCGGTTCTGGTGGCCACCCCCGACCACACTCACGAGCAGATTGTTGTCGATGCATTACGGGCGGGCGTCGCGACATTTGCCGAGAAGCCGTTGGCGATAACCACGCCAGGTTGTGACCGGATCCTGGCCACGGCGATGGAGACCGGCACACGCTTGTATGTCGGACACAACATGCGGCACTTCGCCATGGTGCGCGCCATGAAGCAGCTGATCGACGACGGTGCGATCGGTGAGCCCCAGACGGTGTGGTGCCGGCATTTCGTCGCCCACGGCGGCGACTACTACTTCAAGGACTGGCATGCTCAACGGCGTCATGTCACTGGCCTACTGCTGCACAAGGGTGCCCATGACATCGACATCATCCACTGGCTTGCCGGTGGAGTCAGCCGGCGCGTCAGTGCTGTTGGTCGGTTGGCGGTGTATGACCGTGTTACAGACCGGCACGACGGCACGAAGCGAGCTGATTGGTTCGACGAACGTCATTGGCCACCTCTTAACCAAACCGGGCTACATCCCGAGATCGACATCGAGGACGTTTCGTTGATGCAGATGGAGCTCGATAATGGTGTACTCGCGTCGTATCAGGAGTGTCATTTCTCGCCGGACTACTGGAGGAACTACACCGTGATAGGTACCGAGGGTCGCATCGAGAACTTTGGCGATACCGATGGCGTCGTACGGATCTGGAATCGGCGGGGAGGATTTCGGGAGTTCGGTGATCACCAGGTTCCGTTTCGTTCGACCGAGGGTGGACACGGCGGGGCCGACACGCGGCTAATGGATGAGTTCCTTCGATTCGCACGTGAGGGCGGACCGACTGATACGTCGCCGGTCAGCGCGCGTGAGGCGGTAGCCGCCGGGTGCGCGGCAACCGTGTCGCTGAGACACGGAGGCGGCAGTGTTCAGGTGTCGCCTCCGAACCCAACCGTCGCCCGCTATTTCGCTGGGCATCAGGTATGAACCGTTCAACACAACAACACGAGAGTGATACTGCCGATGAGTATCTCCTCGCTGAGTTCGGTCGGCTTGAGCATCGTAGTAGTGAGAGGACTTTGGTTCTGAATGACAAGGCTGGTGTCTTGGCTGTAGCCATCGCTCCTATGTCCGACGTCGTGAGCAGCGGTGATTCGTGGATCGCAGCCGAAGCGCTGCGGACCCGCGTCCAAACGACTGGGTCCGCGCCGGTACCCTTCGTGCGCTCCGGACAGCCCTTCGACGGTCGGTTTACTACGGTGGTGGCCAGAGTTCCGAAGAACCTTGCCCTGTTCGAGGATCAACTTGCCCGGGTGGCCGGTTGTCTGGAACCAGGAGCGGTTGTGGTCGCCGGTGGTATGGACAAGCATCTTCCCCGAGGGGCGAACGATCTACTCGATCGGTATGTCGGCGATGTGCATGTGTCACTCGGATGGAAGAAGGCGCGACTTTTGGTAGCTGCAGCGCAGGCACGAACCCGTCGTAACGCGCCCGTCCCGGCCGTGTATGCCGTTCCTGAACTCGGTATCTCGCTTGAGAATGACGCCAACGTGTTCAGTCGATTACGCCTCGATGCTGGCACGAGGATGCTGCTTGGTCCGCTTCAGCAATCGCCTGCTCAACGCGTGACCGATGTTGGCTGCGGCAACGGCGTACTCGGCATTGCGTTGGCCTTGGCCTTGCCCGCGGCCCAGGTGCGGTTCGTTGACGAGTCCTTTATGGCCGTGGCCTCAACAACTCGCAACTGGAAAAGCGTCTTTGCAGATCGCCCCGTCGAGGTTGTGGCCAACGATGGCCTTGCGGGAATTGCCGAGGGATCGAGTGACCTGGTGGTCTCGAATCCGCCCTTCCACAGCGGACATCGGATTGGAGACGATACCGCCTGGTCGTTTTTCAGTGAGGCCCGACGGGTGTTGACGCCAGATGGTTCGTTGCTGATTGTCGGCAACCGTCACCTCGGCTACCACGCAAGGCTGCGGCGGCTGTTTCCCCACGTAGAGCAGTTGGCGGCAAGCCCAACCTATGTGGTTCTCAGGGCTGGGCGGCAAGTAGCGCGTTGACCATGGCCGCCAGGCGTGCGGTAATGAGTTCTTCGACTTCGGGGTTAGTGGTGGACCCATCGCTAGACACATACGTGGCTCCTAAGACGAGGCCGATTGTGGGTTCAGAAATAATGGTGTTGCCTAAGATTCCCAGGATTTCGTTGAGTTGTGCCTGAACTTTGAGGCCACCGCCGCGTCCCCCTGAACCGACGATGGCAACTACCTTGCCTTTCAGTGCGTATTCGCCGGGCGGTCGGGTGAGCCAGTCGATGGCGTTCTTGAGTACGCCGCTTGGGCCGAAGTTGTACTCGGGGGCCGCCAAGATCAGAGCGTCACATGCCAACACCTTGGCCCGCATGCTGGCCACAATGGGTGGCAATGCCTCTGCGGTATCGAGGTCGACGTTGTAGAACGGAATCTTGTCGAGCGGGGTCAACTCCTCAATAAACAGTTCCGCAGGGGCTAGTCGTATCGCCATTCGAATGAGCCCGGTGTTCGAGGACGCTGCTCGCAGGCTTCCCGATAGTCCAAGAACGGTGAAGGTCATAGGTCAACAGTTCTAACACTCTGGACGGTGCTTCTATCCGCTAGAGGTTCGTTAAGGGTCCGGCAAGTTGTGTTCGAGTCGGTCCTCTTTGCATCGCGCGCGCCGATGCAAAGGGCAAGGACTAGCTCGAAGGTCGGTGAATAGTGAGCAAACGGCGAGGCTTTAGCGTTCGGTGGGCATTCGTTCTTGCCAGCGCGCTCACCATTTTGTCGACTGCCTTCCTCACTGTTGTGGTGAGTGTTGACCGACTGACCGAGGCTGAACAGATCGCCGCCCAGGCCGCGCCGATGCTTGCATTTGGACGATCTGCAACACTGCACGGTCGCTTGCTAGCCGAACGTAATGCGTCCGAGGTGCTTGTTCGGTCCCTTCGGGCAGGTAGCGAGCGCTCCGGCGGCGCTGTCGTACCGCCGCAGTTCGGCGCAATGGTTTCGAGCCGTGCTGAGCTTGATGCCGTCGCCGACCTACTGAGTCCCGAGGTGCGGCGACGTGTGGGGTCCTTACGCACGGCGATCGACAACGGTGGCATCGATCCGGTTGTGCTGGTCACCGAGTACTCGGCCTTGTTGTCGACGACGCAACGTCAATTCGATGATGCCGGTCGGCAACTCGACGACGCGTTGGTGATGAGTTCATCGGGGTCGAACATCATCGGCCCTGTGCTCGACCTCGTTGCAAGTGCCGAATCGCTCGTAGCGTCCCTTCGTCAGTCCACGGCCTCCATTGGCCTTTTCCTCAACTCGGTCCCGTCCCAGCCGTTTGAACTAGCGGTCGCAACTGAACGTTATGAACGGTCGCTTGCCGACGTTGAACAGTGGTCCGCTTCGACGTCGCAGGCAGTCTTCGATCAGCTGAGACTCGACCCGGAAGTGGCCTACCTTGATGCTCAGCTGCGATCGGCAACGACCGAACCGTCGAATGCCGAGCCGATGGGTGAGCGCATGTACGACGCCGCGCTGATTCGCGAGGGTTTTCATTTCCGGCTGCTCAGTGCGTCGCGCTCAAGCGGTGATGCACGCGTCGCCGAGGATCGCCGAGCGGCCCTCGCCGCCTTAAGGGCCGCCCTGCTCGTTGGGGGCTTGGCTATTGCAGTGTCGACACTGATGTCGACGCTCGGTGCGAGATACACGAGCATGGCCTTTCGTCGTGTCGGCGAGAGCCTCGACGCCGTTGCCGCCGGGGGAGAGCCTCCCGAGCCCGTACAATCGGGATTGCGCGAAGTCCGTCACCTCACGAGTTCAATCGGCCGGTTAGCTGCCCAACTCGCCGACGTAGAGGTGGCTCATAGCCGCATGTCGCGCCTGGTCAGTCAACAGCAAGAACTCGAAGCTCAGTTGTCGATTCATTCAAGTATCGACCTAGTAACAGGTACCTTGAATCGCAGCTCGGTGATTGAGGCGTTGTCGGGCCTTTTGCTTCGCCCGTCTTCGTATCGGCATCTTGCGCTGCTAGCCATTGATCTTGATGACTTCACCAGCTTGAACGAGGTGCATGGCCCACAACGTTGTGATCAGGTTTTGCGCAGCGTTGTTGAACGAATTCGCTTGGTGGTGCGCCCGGGCGACCTTGTCGCTCGCTGGGGTGGCGGTCAGTTCCTCGTGGTCACTGATCCGGTCATTAGCCTGTCGGCCGCTCAAGGTCTCGCAGAACGTATCGCTGAATCGATCGGCCGCTCGCATCAACTCCATGGCGCCGTGGTTGCGGTATCAGCCAGCGTTGGGGTGGCACTTGCGAGTGACAGCGATGCCGTTGCTCTGATCCGCCGAGCGTTGTTAGCTGTCGTGACGGACCGTTTCGACGGTTCGGGTGGTAGTGCTGAGTTTGAGCTGGTCGAGTCGGGTCGACGTATCGACCGTCTCGACATCGTCCACGAGCTTCGGGCATCGCTTGCGGCCGGTGCGCTTGGCGTTGTCTACCAACCTGTCGTTGATCGCTCGGGCGCACTCCTTGGTTTCGAGGCATATGTTCGGTGGCAGCGTGATGACGCCGACGATGACATTGATACGACGGAACTCATTGCTGTTGCCGAAACCTCGGGACTTGTTGTTGACATTGATCGTTGGATCTGTCGAGAGACGCTCGATCAACTGGCTCAGTGGAGTCTGATTCCAGCATTCGAGGATGTGCAGTTGACGGTGAATGTCTCGCAACTGTCGTTGAAGTCGGGGTCTCTGGTCGGCGATATCATTGCATCGTTGGATCGTGGTCGGATCGAACCGAGACGCTTGATTGTCGACGTCCACAACGTGGATGAAGCTGCCCACGACGACGTGGTGCAGTCTCAGCTAACGGCCCTACGCTCGCATGGCGTTCTCGTCGCGTACGACGGCTTCGACCCGAATCGTTTGTCGCTGCAAGATCTGGCATTGCTTCCTGTCGATGTACTGAAGATTGATCAAGCGAATGTGACGAGCGGTCTAGTCGCCGACTATCGGGCGTTGGCCCTTCGGGTCGTTGCCACACGCATCGAGACCGAAGCGCAGCAACACGTGGCTCACGGCGCCCGTTGTTTCGGCTTCCAGGGCTACAACATCTCGCGGCCGTTGCCCTCCGAACTGCTCGTCGTGAAGCTTTCGGCGGCCGGTCGGACCGGTTTGTCGTTAGTGGGCGGCACATGATGCAGTCGACCTCACCTGGCATCGTACTTCGGGTCCTTGGCGTGGTGGCTTTCCCGCTAGCCGGAATGTTGTTCTTCGCGTCGTCGGTTATCTCAAGCAGGTCCGATGAATCAACGGCCGCAGGTCGGGTCAGAAAGGACGCCGAGGTTTGGGCGCGCTTGGCGGCAACTGAGGCACTGCTGCGGTCGGAGATGTCCTTGACGCAAGCACTTGCGTTCGTGCCAACTGGAGGTGGGGTTGAAGCGAAGCTTCGACAACATTTGGGAGAGGTTCGTCGGCTCAGCGACGCCGGCGTTACCGAGTTGAGTGCGTCTCTACGCAGTGACCTAACTGCGCTAAGGGGGCGCGTCGATGAGCCCGGATCGGTCGATGGAGCAATCTATGCGTCCTACCGACCGATCCGTCAGGAGATGAAGAATCTCAGCGTTAGTGCGGGGGCCCCGCTGCTGAGGGTCGATGCAAATCAGCGGACTCGTACGGCGGTAGCGTCGATGATTGGGTCGGTTTCCGTACTCGATGCGAGCTTGGGCGAGGGCGAGGCGATGCTCGCAACGCTGGCCGACCCGAACCCGGCGAATCGGATGAATCTGTCACGAGCACGCGGACGCTATGAACGCACCGTCGAGCTGGTTCGGCCTCAACTTGTCGGAAATGTTGCGTCGCATTTTGATCAGCTCGGAGCATCAGCTAGCTATGAGCCGCTCGACAAGCTCCTGCACGATGTGGCTGGCGGTACTGTTGCCGATGGTACGTCGGAGGGCCGCACTGGTACGGCTGTCATTTTGTCGGCTGTTGAATTCGGCGCCGAGCGCAACACGCTTCTGCTTGCTGCTGTGCAGGAATCGGCAACGGAGTTGGTTGCCGCCGGTCGAGAGGCCGAACGCCAGGCGTTGAGTTCGTTGCGGCGAACGTTGGCATTGGGCCTTGCTATTGGCGCAGTGGTCGCCCTACTGCTTTGTCAGCTTTCGCGTTCGATCGTTCGACCGCTGCGCCGGATGGAACAGTACGTCCGGCAGCTTCGCAGCGGTGACCTCTCGATGTCGGCGGCCGATATATCGGGCTCGGGCGAGGTCGCAGCCGTTCGACGAGCCCTTGGTGACCTTGTCGAAAGTTTGCAGTCGGCCGAGAGACAGGTGACAGCGCTAGCGAACGGGGACTTCGATGCCGCGTCGTCGAGTGACCTGCCCGGCGAGATGGGAGCGGCGCTGCGCCGATCCGTAGACAATTTGAGCACAATGACCCAGAACCAGAAAGCGATGCGAACACAGATGGAGTATGAAATCACTCACGACGGATTAACTGCATTGGTAAATCGGCAGGCTGCCGTAGCAGCGCTCGATGCTGTGTTTGCCGAGAATCTGGACCTCGCCGTCGTCTGCCTGCATATCGACCTTGACAACTTCAAACAAACAAACGATGCGTTGGGCACGACGGTCGGCGATGCGTTGTTGGCCGAAGTGGCGCGTCGTCTGTCGGCGGCCGCTCCTCGGTCTGCGCTCGTCGCCCGCATAGGCGGGGATGAGTTTGCCGTGATTTGGCGCGAGGCTGTTGGCTCCAGGAGCGCTGGGTCCGAGGCCCGACGAATAATGGCTGAGGTGTCGGGGACAATCGAAGTGTTGGGATGCACAACTCAGATCGGAACATGCGTCGGATTGGCTCGGTCCGAGGGGGCGGCGCATCGCCCGGCAAATGAGGTGCTTCGTGAGGCCAGTATTGCGGTGCACGAGGCCAAGCGTGCCGGGCGGGGCCAACTCGTGATGTTCGACTTGACGCTACAAGAACGGGTTGACGCCGAAACGGAAATCGAAGTTGGGCTGGCTCGGGCCATTGCTAATGGCGAGTTGTTCCTCGATTATCAGCCGGTCGTAACCATGTCGGGCGAGTTACGCGCCGTGGAAGCCCTTGTCCGCTGGAACCACCCAACGCGAGGGGTTTTGGTCCCAGCGGATTTCATCTACGTTGCTGAAAAGAGTGACTTGATTGTCGATCTTGGTCGCTGGGTTTTACAGACGGCCACTAACCAGCTGTCGGTTTGGGGAAGTGTCGAAGCGCTGCGCAATATCAGCATGTCGGTCAATATCTCCGGGCGCCATCTCGCCGTCGACACATTGGTCGACGATGTCGTTCAAGCCCTTGGCAACTCGGGGTTGGTGTCGGACCGCCTCTTGATCGAGATTACCGAAACCGTCATTCTCAACGACATCAACTGTGCGGCCGAGCAGCTGTGTGAGCTGCGTGCAATGGGCGTACGCATTGCTCTCGATGACTTTGGTACGGGGTACACGTCCTTGACCCAGTTGCAGCAGCTTCCCCTCGATGTCATCAAAATAGATCGTTCACTTGTCAGCAAGCTTGACAGTGACCGCGAAGCTCATCTGGTGCGAATCCTCGTAGATCTCGGGCACGCTCTTGGGCTTGTCGTTGTCGCAGAGGGCGTTGAAACAGCTGCTGAACTTGAAGCGCTTCGGGCCTTAGGCTGTGATGCGTTACAGGGCTTCCTCATTGACCGCGGCCTCGATCCTGATGTGCTCGAACGTCGTTGGTCGGTGCCGGCTCGGCCACAGCCGGTCAACGCTTAGGTGACACTCGGCGATGGCTGCTACAATCTGAAAGTGATGAACGCGTTTGCCCTCATCCTCGTCGTACCCTAGGCGCTGCAGCACTGCTGTCTGCGCCTCGACCTCCCGCCAGTCGGGGGGTCGTTGTGTTTTTCCCCCTGAGCTGTGCAGTCGGGGAAGTGAGCCCGAAATCTGAAAGTTGTAGGAGAATCTGTCATGACCAAAGAGCGCATCACGGGTGCCCAGGCGCTGATTCGGAGCCTCGAATTGGAAGGTACCGAAGTCATTTTCGGACTGCCCGGTGGCTGTATTCTGCCGGCCTACGACCCGCTGATCGAGTCGTCAATTCGTCATGTTCTTGTGCGTCATGAGCAGGGTGCCGGTCATATGGCCGAGGGTTACGCCCATGTCACGGGTCGACCCGGGGTTGCCTTGGTTACGTCGGGTCCGGCTGCAACCAATATGGTTACGCCCTTGTGCGATGCCTACATGGACTCAATTCCTATGGTGTGCATTACCGGTCAGGTACCAACTACGGCTATCGGTACTGACGCCTTCCAGGAGTGCGACACCGTTGGTATCACACGCTCGGTAACCAAGCACAACGAGCTGGTCATGTCGGCTCAGGACCTGCCAAGAGCCATTCGTGAGGCGTTTCACATCGCTACAACCGGGCGCCCGGGTCCGGTGTTGGTCGATGTGCCAAAAGATGTCCTGCAGAACACCATGGAGTGGTATTGGCCCGATTCGGTCGACCTGCCTGGTTATGCACCGCAGGTCAAGGGCGACCCGCAGGCGATTCGTGCTGCAGCCAAGCTGATCCTGGCATCTGAACGTCCCGTGCTGTACGCCGGCGGTGGGATTTTGAAGGCACGTGCGGCCGAGGCGTTGCGTGAACTAGCAGAACTCACCGATATCCACGTGGTCACCACCCTCATGGCCCGCGGCGCGTTCCCCGACAGCCATCCGCTGTGCCTTGGAATGCCGGGCATGCACGGCAACGCCACGGCTATAACCGCCATGCAAAAGAGCGACTTGCTGGTTGCGTTGGGTTCGCGTTTCGACGATCGAATCACCGGCAAAGTTCCAACGTTTGCTCCTGAAGCAAAGATCATTCACGTCGACATCGACCCGGCAGAGCACGGAAAAGTTCGTCGCCCCGACGTGCCAATTGTCGGAGACTGCCGTGAGGTCATCATCGAACTCATTCGAGAGATCCGCAACCTGCTGTCGAGCGGTGATGTCCAGGCCGATACCTCGGTATGGAAGAGCCGAGTGTCGGGCTGGCGTGAGCAGTTCCCATTGGCTTACATCGCCTCTGAGCCGGGCGAGGCCCTAAAGCCGCAGGCATGTCTTGAGGCGTTGCGTGACTCCTCGCCTCCTGGAACCATTTTGTGTTCGGGCGTCGGCCAACATCAAATGTGGTCGAGTCAGTACTGGACGTTCGAGGAGCCGTATACGTGGGTGAATTCCGGTGGCCTCGGCACGATGGGGTTCTCGATTCCAGCGGCCATAGGGGCCAAGGTTGGCCGTCCTGATCGAACAGTGTGGGCGGTCGATGGCGACGGCTGCTTCCAGATGACAGCCCAGGAACTGACCACTGCTTCGGTCGAGCGCATCCCTATCAAGGTTGCTGTCCTCAATAACTCGTACCTCGGCATGGTTCGTCAGTGGCAGGAGATGTTCTACGACGAGCGTTACAGCGAGGTGTACCTCAACCAAGATCTGCCGAATATTGCCATGTGGGCCGAGGCCATGGGCTGTGTTGGTATTCGTGTCGATTCGCCCGAGGAAATACAGCCCGCCATTGATAAGGCCAATGCAATTAACGATCGTCCGGTCGTTATTGACTTTCGTACCGATGCACGGGAAAACGTGTTTCCAATGGTGCCCGCCGGGTTTTCCAACGACGACGTGCTCGTACATCCAAGCCAAAGCGACCGTCGGGCGTTCCTGCGATGAGCAGCGCCAACCACCACATTTTGTCGGTACTTGTCGAGAACCGATCTGGCGTCCTTGCCCGGGTGGCCGGGTTGTTCGCTCGCCGCGGGTACAACATCTTCAGTCTTGCTGTGGCACCGACTGAAGACGACCGCTTTAGCCGGCTTACAATTGTCGTCGACGTCGACTCGTCACCGCTCGAACAGATCACTAAACAGCTGTTCAAACTCATTGAAGTCATCAAGATCAGCGAACTCGATCCACGCGCGGCTGTTGAGCGAGAACTCCTTATCGCTACCATCAATGCCACCGAAGCCGCGCGCGGCCGTGTCTTGGAGCTGGTGCAGGTTTTCGAGGGCAAGGTACTGGCGGTCGGCACCGATGCCCTCACCGTTAGCCTTGAAGGTCAGCCGAGCAAGATCGACGATTTTGAAGAACTTCTGCGCGGATATGGCATCGTTGAGTTGCAACGCACTGGGCGGATCGCTCTGCCCAAATTGAATCGTGAACGGACGCGTGCACCGCACGCCGCTACAGAGAGGGCTAGCTGAATGGCTGCCAAGGTGTACTACGAGGCCGACGCCGATCGGTCGATCATCCAGGGCCGTAAGGTCGCCATCATCGGCTACGGCTCGCAGGGCCATGCCCACGCGCTTAACCTGAAAGAGTCGGGCGTGCCCGTCGTCGTTGGGTTGCGAGACGGCTCGTCGTCGAAGGCCAAGGCCGAGGCGGCTGGACTCCGCGTTATGACAATTGGCGACGCCTGCAAATGGGGCAACGTAATCATGCTCACGATGCCCGACACCGAGCAGAAGGCGACCTACGACGAGTTCGTGCGGCCTTTCTTACGCAAGGGCAAGGCATTGGCCTTCGCTCACGGCTTCAATATCCGCTTCAAGCGGATCAAGCCTCCCAAGAGCGTCGACGTCATCATGATCGCACCGAAGGGCCCTGGCCACTTAGTGCGACGCACCTATACCGAGGGTGGCGGCGTTCCCGCACTCATTGCGGTTCATCAAGATGCCAGCGGCACGGCGAAAGAGCTTGCGTTGTCGTACGCCGACGCCATTGGCGGAGCTCGCGCTGGGGTTATCGAGACCACGTTCACCGAGGAGACGGAAACCGATCTGTTCGGCGAGCAAGTTGTTCTCTGCGGCGGTCTCACCGCATTGGTGCAGGCCGGTTTCGAGACGCTTGTCGAGGCTGGTTACCAACCAGAGATGGCGTATTTTGAATGCCTGCACGAAGTGAAGCTCATTGTCGATCTTATGTACGAGGAAGGTATTGCGGGCATGCGGTACTCCATTTCCGACACGGCTGAGTTTGGCGACGTGACCCGCGGCCCGCGTATCGTCACGGCGGCTACGAAGCGTGAGATGAAGAAGATCTTGAAGGAGATCACGTCGGGCAAGTTTGCCAAGGAGTGGATCGCCGAGTCCGAGGCTGGTCGTGGTAACTTCAACGCTCTGCGCAAGGCGGGCGCCGATCATGCGATCGAGGCTGTCGGTAAGGAGCTTCGGGGCATGATGCCGTGGATCTCCGCGGGCAAGCAAAAAGTAGCCGAAGCCTCCGGAGGCTGAACCGTGCGTAGCGAGGTTCAGACTCCAGGCAGGCCGTAGGCCGTGGGACCGTGAGGTCCAGGCTGAACCGTGCGTAGCGAGGTTTCGCGCACTGGCGCGCCGGGGTGCCGGTACGGCGCGAAAGCTTGTGTTGGGCGGCCCGAAAGACAGTGAAACGTCAGCGGCCCGGTGACTCCCCGAGAGTCACCGGGCCGCTTCGCGTGCGATGGCCGCAGGGTGCCGCTCCTGGTCCTTCGCTCGATCTGTTTGGCTGTCGCTCCGTCGTCGACGGAGCATGTGTACCGTATTTCAACCACGCTCTGTGGCGAATGGGCCTTCTTGCTTATTCGCTGATGTGAACTTAACAATAAACAGATGAAATGCGCAAGCCCAGGATTGAGTACTAAATGCGACTTGCTAGGTCGGGATTCTGCGATCTAGGGTCGAAATCCATGAGCGAAGATAGCTGGGGCTTTGAAACACGCCAAATTCATTCGGGTTCTGTTGCTGACCCGACCACCGGCGCACGCGCCACCCCGATCTATCAAACCACGGCGTTTCAGTTTCGAGATGCAGCGCACGCGGCCAACCTCTTCGCGTTGGCCGAAATGGGAAATATCTACACCCGTCTGATGAACCCGACCCAAGGCGTGTTCGAGGCACGCGTGGCCGCCCTTGAAGGTGGCGTGGGTGCGTTGGCCGCTGCGTCGGGTCAATCGGCCGAGTCCGTTGCCATCTTCAACCTTGCCGAGGCGGGCGACCACATCGTTGCTTCAGCGGCGCTATACGGCGGCACGTACAACTTGCTCCACTACACGCTGCCTAAGCACGGAATTGCTGTGACCTTTGTCAACGATCCGGACAATCTGGACGAATGGGCCGCTGCGGTGCGCCCGAACACTCGGGCCTTCTATGGCGAGTCGCTGCCGAACCCGAGCAACAACATGCTCGATATCGAAGGCATCGCCCGCGTAGCTCACGAGAATGGGCTGCCCCTCATCATCGACAACACGGTTCCGTCGCCCTACCTGTGCCAACCATTGCGTTGGGGAGCCGACATTGTTGTGCATTCGGCTACCAAATTCATCGGCGGTCACGGAACCACCATGGGCGGAATCATCGTCGATGGTGGCACGTTCGATTGGGGCGCCGGTCGGCACCCCATGTTTACGACACCCGATCCGAGCTATCACGGGCTCGTGTATTGGGAGGCACTCGGTAACCAGGCGTTCCATCTCAAGGCTCGAGTGCAATGCATGCGAGACCTCGGTGCTTCACTCAGCCCATTTAATGCGTTCATGATGATCCAAGGGCTCGAAACCTTGTCGTTACGCATGGAACGCCACGTGCTCAACGCGCAGGCTGTCGCCGAATGGCTGGAGGCGCATGCCGATGTCGACTGGGTTTGGTATGCGGGGCTCAAGTCAAGCCGATGGCACGCTGCAGGCCGCAAGTACATGCCGAGAGGACAAGGCTCCATCGTGAGTTTTGGAATCAAGGGGGGCATCGAGGCCGGGCGACGGTTTGTCGATGGACTGTCGCTCCATAGCCATGTGGCCAATATTGGCGATGTGCGAAGTCTGGTGATTCAACCGGCGACCACGACGCACAGTCAGCTCACCGCCGACGAGCAGATCATTGCTGGGGTGCGTCCCGAGCTCGTTCGATTGTCTGTCGGTCTTGAGTCTCTCGACGATATTCTCGCCGACCTAGAAGCTGGCTTCGCCGCGGCGCGAGGCTGACGGCAGAGCGGGCCTTAGAACGGCCATTTACGCAACAGTTGCGGATACGGCCGTCTCTGGCCTAGCCGTTTACGCAACAGTTGCGGGTTTGACTACGAGTCATCGCCTCGTTCTCGGAGAAACTCCTCGAACTGCGATGCCAGCTCCTCGCCCGACGACAGTGTGGCTTCCGTCTTTTGGTCCCATTGATGCTCCAGCATCGTCACATAGGCTGCTACCTGATCGTCGTTGGCGACGGCGGCATCGTGGCGAACAGCCCAGTCGCGGATTTCGCCGTCGAGCTTTGCACTGTGTAGTCGGTTACCGGTGACATGTTCGAGATGCCGGATGAGCGCCTGGGACGCCTTGGGGTGAGGAGCACCGAGCGCATAGTGAGGTACAGGTGATCGAAGGGCAATTGCCGGTAGTCCTAGGTCGTCGAGGCGGTCGTGCAGCACGCCGACCAACCCGGTCGGTCCTTGATACTGCGGGCGCGAAAGGCCGAGTCGACTGCCGAGGCCCGGCGTAGTGGTCGAGCCAAACACCTGCGGTGTGCGGGTGTGCGGAATGATGTCGGGCACAGCGCCAAGAGTAACCACAAGCTCAACGTTGAGTTGGTCGGCGGTATCGACGACAAGATCGGCGAACGTGCCCCACCGAATGTGTGGTTCGACACCTGCAAGCAACACCAAATCATGGGGGCCGTCGAGGTTTCGGACGCTGCGAAGCTCGTTGGCTGGCCAAGAAATGGACCGGTGGTCGTCTTCATCGAGTACGACGGTTGGCCGCTGCTTGGTGAAGTCGAAGAAATTCTCGGGATCGATGCTGGCGAGAAGCTCTGCGTCGTGCTCGGTTTCGAGCCACCGCACCGCTGTGGTTGCGGCTTGAGCAGCATCGAAAAATCCTTCGAACGCAACCACCATGATCGGGCGTCGAAGCGTAGGTTCGGCATCCCACACGAGTTCGTTCATACGGCCCAGCCTGTCATGGCGTCAATGCCTCTGCGACGTAGTCGATGCAAGCCACAAGGGCTTGCACGTCGTCGGGGTCGACGCTTGGAAACGTTCCAATCCGCAACTGGTTTCGCCCAAGCTTTCGATACGACTCGGTGTCGACGATTCCGTTGGTTCGAAGAATCGCATTGACATCGTTGGCATCGACATCAGCGAGATCGATGGTGGCGACCACAGCAGAACGCTGTAACGGATCGGCGACGAATGGGTTTGCCCATGATCGAGCCTCCGCCCAGTCGTAGATGATGCCGCTCGATGCGGTGCAACGCCGCGATGTCCACCCGAGTCCACCTTGCTGGTTCATCCACTGAATCTGCTGGTCGAGGAGGAAGATCGTTGCTAATGCAGGGGTGTTGTATGTCTGATTGAGTCGGCTGTTATCGAGAGCGATCTTGAGATCGAGTGAAGCTGGACACCATCGGCCCGTGGCAGCGATGGATTCGATACGGTCAATTGCGGCGGGTGAACACAGCGCTAACCAGAGACCGCCGTCGCTGGCGAAGCACTTCTGGGGCGCAAAGTAATACACGTCGACGTCGCTTGGCGACCATGTGAGCCCGCCAGCCGCCGACGTTGCGTCGACTACGACCAGGCCATTTCCTGCCGGCCGCCTGGGGGTCATGGACACGCCCGTGGAGGTTTCGTTGTGGGTCAGGGCCAGTATGTCGCCTGTTACTTCGGTCGGCAGATCGGGATGGCTGCCGGGCACCGAACTCGTGATGGTCGGTTCGTCGAGGTGTGGCGCCGCACCTGATGCTTGAGCGAACTTGGTGGAGAACTCGCCGAACACCAAATGGTGACTTGATGATGTGATGAGCCCGAACGTGGCCACGTCCCAAAACACGGTGGAGCCACCGTTGCCAATGACTACTTCCCACCCGTCGGGTAAGGAGAAAAGGTCACGCAATCCCGAGCGCACCGAACCAACGACGTTTCGCACTGGCGTTTGACGATGTGAGGTACCCATCCAGGTGCTGGCTACCCCTGCCAATGCAGTGATGGCGTCGGGCCGAATTTTGGATGGACCGCAACCGAATCGCCCGTCGCTAGGGAGAAGAACGTTCGGAAGGCGTATTTGTGCCAATGACGCGGTGCTCACTGTGCAAGCATTGCAGGCCGTGAACCGTGTGTCCCAGCGACTTTCCGCCATTGCCCCATCCGCCACCCTTGCCGTCGACGCAAAAGCCAAGGCGCTGAAAGCCGCAGGCGAGGACATCATTGGTTTTGGGGCAGGTGAACCCGACTTCCCCACGCCCGAACACATCGTTCAAGCTGCGGCGGCGGCATGTCTGGTGCCAGCCAACCACCGCTACACGCCGGCGGCAGGGTTGCCCGAACTTCGCGAGGCAATCGCCGTAAAGACCCAGCGCGACAGCGGCTTTACCGTCCCGGCGAGCCAGGTGCTGGTTACCAATGGCGGCAAGCAGGCGGTGTTCATGGCGTTTGCAGCCTTGTGCGACCCGGGCGACGAGGTGATTTGCCCAGCGCCCTACTGGACCACGTATCCCGAAGCCATTGCGCTCGCTGGTGGTGTGCCGGTGATCGTAAGCGCCGGAGCCGACGCCGGGTTCCGCATCACCGTCGAACAACTCGAGGCCGCCCGCACGCCTCGTACTAAGGCGTTGCTGTTTGTGTCGCCCGACAACCCGTCAGGCGCGGTCTACCCGATCGACGAGGTCGAGGCCATTGGCCGATGGGCGCTCGAGCACGGAATCTGGGTGCTTACCGACGAGATTTACGAGCACCTGACGTACGGTGACAATTCGTTCTCGTCGATGCCCGTCGTGGTGCCGGAACTAGCAAACCAGTGCATCATTGTGAATGGTGTGGCGAAGACCTACGCCATGACCGGCTGGCGCGTTGGTTGGATGATCGGTCCCAAGGACATGATCGATGCTGCTACTAATTTTCAATCTCACGCAACGTCCAACGTGGCCAATGTGTCCCAGCGAGCTGCGCTGGCAGCTGTGTCAGGTGACCTATCGGCGGTTCATATGATGCGAGGCCATTTCGAGCGTCGAGGAAAAATCATGGCCTCGATGCTCAACGAACTCCCAGGTGTCACCTGCCTCGAACCGCAGGGCGCGTTCTACTGTTTCCCGTCGTTCGAAGGTGTGCTCGGCCGGTCAATCCGTGGCCATCGTTCGTCGTCCACCATGGAATTGGCCGACCGAATCCTGTCCGATGCCAAGGTTGCGTTGGTCCCAGGCGAGGCCTTTGGTGCGCCCGGTTACATGCGGCTGTCGTTTGCGCTCGGCGACGATGATCTCATCGAAGGTGTCAGCCGTATCGGTGCCTATCTGTCCTAGCCGTGTGGCTGGTGTCGCTTTACCTTTGGTACAACGGGTGTTAGGCCGACGAAACTAGGGCATGGCACGAATTTTGGTAACCGAGGAGATCGCCGACGGCGGGCTCGATATGCTCCGCTCAGCGGGTCACGATGTCGATGTGCTGCTAGGCCTCTCACCGACCGAACTTCTCGACGCCATCGAGGGTGCCGACGCGCTCATCATCCGGTCCGCGACCAACGTCGACGCAGCGGTGTTACAGGCAGGCCGTCAACTTGTTGTCGTCGGCCGCGCCGGTATCGGTCTCGATAATGTCGATGTCGAGGCGGCTACTCGACGCGGCGTTATGGTCGTCAATGCTCCGCAATCAAACATCGTGTCGGCGGCCGAGCACACGATGGCGCTGTTGTTGGCCCAGGCTCGCAACGTGCCCCAAGCACATTCGGCGCTAAAGGCCGGCCGATGGGAACGAGCGAAGTGGGAGGGCGTCGAACTGGCCGACAAGACGCTGGGTATCGTCGGGCTCGGGCGAATTGGTGCCCTAGTCGCCAAACGCGCCTATGCCTTTGGTATGCGCCTTGTTGCATTCGATCCGTTTGTGACCGAGGAGCGAGCGCGCCAGATGCACGTGGAATTGCTGTCGATCGAACGCCTCATGGGCGAAGCCGACTTCATCACCGTGCACCTTCCGAAGAACAAAGAAACAACCGGCCTTATCGGCGAACGCCTCTTTGCGCTTGCCAAACCGAGCCTTCGCGTGATCAACGTGGCACGCGGCGGCATCGTCGATGAGATGGCACTTGCTCATGCCGTTCGCAGCGGCCAAATTGCCGGCGCAGCTCTCGATGTGTTCTCGACCGAACCAATGACCGAATCTCCGCTGTTCGATATCGACCAAATCGTCGTTACGCCCCACTTGGGGGCCAGCACCCGCGAGGCGCAAGACAAGGCAGGCGACACCATTGCCCACATGGTACAGCTAGCGCTTGCGGGCGATTTCGTGCCATTTGCAGTAAACGTCGGCGCGGCCGAAGCCCCCGAATTGATGAAGCCGTATCTTCCGCTGGCCGAGCGTCTGGGGGCGCTCTTCGGTTCGCTCAACGGCGGCGCGCCAAAAACAATCGAGGTCATTGTGGAAGGAGAACTAGCGGCCTACGACACGCGGATTCTTACTCTGTCGGTGTTGAAGGGACTTTTTGCTTCGTTCTGCGACGACCCCGTCACGTTTGTAAACGCCCCCCAACTAGCTGTCGAAGCTGGCGTCGAGGTGCGCGAGTCATCGACCACGACCTCATTGGACTTCGTCAACCTTGTGACCGTGAGGGGAGACGGTCACAGTATGTCGGGCACATTGTCCGGCCGAGCCGGCGCGCATCGCATTGTTGCGGTCGACGGTTACTCGTGCGACCTACCGCCGTCTGACAACCTCTTGGTGGTTCACAACGACGATCGCCCTGGAATGATTGGTGTCGTCGGTCTAGCCCTGGGCAATGCTGGCATCAACATTGCCGACATGGACGTCGGTCGTACCGATACACCCGGCGAGGCCAGCATGGTCATCGCAACTACCGCTCCCGTGCCCAGTGAGGTGCTGGCCGCGCTCGAATCGACGCCCGGCATCGTGTCGGTTCACGTGCTGCGAGGCCGCTGAGCGAGTTTGCGTTCGGCGTCGCTTGCTTGGGGTCGCTCGCTTATCGCTTCGCCATTAGCCAAAGGGCAGGTTGGTAGGGCTGTTCCTACTTCGCTGAACGTCTTGGCGCTTCGGGGTGCGGGCGGGAACGAACTGCGCTAGCGAACGCGGTTGGGTTGCCACGGCGTACACGGCGAGCGCGGCAAGACACAGCGTGCTGAGGCCGATCCACAGTTCGAAGAACCGTGGGATCCGTTGGCGGCTAGAGATTTGGCGGCCGAGCACGTTCGTCTGCAACGGCACCACATTCACGGGCGGAGCCTCAATTGCTGGTGCCGGTTGCGCTGCGACTGCGACTGCGACCGCAACTGCGACAGGGGTCGGCACCGGAGCGACGGGTGCCACCACTACCTTGGGGGCGGCTGACACCGGAGCGGGTGCTGCGGCTCCAGAACCGGCCTGCGCTCGGGTCTGCTGGAGCAGCGCCAGAGTCGTGGCTCCGGTGGCGTCGGATCCGCCCGACACCACCACGAAGGCTGTGTTCTTGTGGACAAAGGCCACCTGATGGAGCGTTCGGCGGCTGATGACGACCTCGCCGAGACGGGCGTCGGCAATGTCCTTCAACTCGCTGACTGTGCCCTCTAAGTCCTTGATGCCGGACTCCCAGTCAGTCAGAAAGGTTTTGGGTTTCACCTTGTTTGGCAACTGGTAGGCCTGCACGCCTCGAAACTCGGCTGTGCGCTTGTTCACCCAATAGCGCTGATAACCGCCAGCGGGAGTAAACGACAGCGATAGGCCGGTGAGCGGATCAGCGGCGTTACTGGTCACGGCTGCCGGGTCGATTGGGCGACTTGACAGAATTGTGGCGCCTGCATTCATCACTTCGCTGAAACCTGGCGCGGGTGGCTCGATGACAATGATGTCGGCCATACGCAGGTCGCCGGTTTGGTCGGCGAGAGCCACGCCTACGGACACCACGCCACTCGTCATGATGATGGCTAGTGCCACCAGCCGCTTGGGGGTGCGTGTCGTATGGCTCGATGTTGCTGCGTGGCCCACGCCTGCTCCTTGGATCGCCACACGCCGCTTCGTGTGCTGTCACCAACACTAAGAGGGAGGGATTGAGGAGCCTGCTGCGCACCGTGCAGATATCGTCAAGTTCGGTTGGCTAGTCGCGTCTGCTTCGCTGGCGGCCTACCGGCCGCTAACGCTCAGTCTTCGATGCTGATGGCGCCCGTCGGACACATATCGGCTGCCATTGTTATCTTGTCGCGAAGTTCTTCGCCTGGTTCCTCCATGAGCAGGTAGAGGTAACCGTCGGAACGGACCTCGAACATCTCGGGCGCAGTCTGCATACAGGCACCGGTGGACGCGCACACATCAAAGTCGACGATTACTTTCATGGCGACAGGCTAGCTGCTTGTGTGGCGACCGAGAGCGGACAGCACGGCTCGCAATGAAGCCGTGATGATATTGGGGTGGGTGGCCACACCCCAGCGCACTTCACCGTCGAGCATGGTCTCGACATAGGCAACCGCCGACGCCTCGGCGCCCTGGCTAATGGCATGCTCGGCGTAGTCGATGACATCGAGATCGACGTTGAACTCGGCCTGTAGCGCGTGCACGAATGCGGCAATGGGGCCGTTCCCTAGGCCGCTGATGCTGTGGCGTTGGCCATCGACATCGACCTGAGCGGTGATCTCGGTGACGTCGTCGTCCTTGGATCGAAGTTCGTGCGACACCATCTTGTAGCGAGGATCGGCCGGCAGATACTCGCCTTCGAACGCATCCCACATACGGGCAGGGCTGATTTCGGTACCCGAATCTTCGGTGATGTGTTGGATGTTCTTCGAGAACTCGATCTGCAACCGTCGCGGCAATTCGAAACCATGCTCGGCCTTCATCACAAACGCCACGCCACCCTTGCCCGACTGGCTGTTGACGCGCACAACCGCTTCGTACGAACGACCGACATGCTTGGGGTCGATCGGCAGATACGGCACGGCCCACTCGGTGTAATTGACCGGCAGCGCGTCGAACCCCTTCTTGATGGCGTCTTGGTGGCTGCCGCTGAACGCCGTGTACACGAGGTCGCCCGCGTACGGGTGACGGGGATGAACCGGCAGGCGGTTGCAGTACTCGGCCGTGCGGCGCAACGCATCGATGTCTGAGATGTCGAGATGGGGGTCGATGCCTTGGCACATGAGGTTCAACGCCAAGTTCACAACATCGACGTTGCCAGTCCGTTCGCCATTGCCAAACAGGGTGCCCTCGACCCGGTCGGCACCGGCCAGCATTCCGGCTTCGGCCGCGGCCACGCCCTGGCCCCGGTCGTTGTGGGGGTGCAGGGAAATCTGCAGACAGTCGCGGTTCTTGATTGTACGGCCGAACCACTCGATGACGTCGCCATACACCCACGGCTGGTAGCACTCGACCGTGGCCGGCAGGTTGATGATGAGGGGGATGTCGGGGGTTGGTTGAATGACATCCATCACTGCTTCGCAGATCTCGATGGCAAACTCGGGTTCGGTACCCGTGAAGCTTTCGGGGGAATACTCGTAGCGGATGAATGTGCCGTCGATGGTTGATTCAAGCTCTTTGCACAACAGCGCAGCATTTACCGCAATGTCGACAATGCCTTGTTTGGGAAGGCCGAACACCACAGTGCGCTGCAACACCGAGGTGGAGTTATAGAAGTGCACAATGGCCTGGCGGGCACCTTGCAGCCCTTCATAGGTTCGCACCAGCAGGTCCCGCCGGCACTGCACCAAAACCTGGATGGTCACATCGTCGGGGATGTGATCGTCCTCGATGATCTGGCGCAAGAAGTCGTAATCGGGCTGGCTGGCCGATGGGAAACCAACCTCGATCTCCTTGAACCCCATGGCCACGAGGGTCTTGAACATGCGCAGCTTGCGCTCAGAATCCATAGGGTCGATGAGCGCCTGGTTGCCGTCGCGAAGGTCGACCGAGCACCACAGCGGAGCAGCTGTGAGCTTGTTGTTGGCCCAGGTTCGGTCGGTCAGTACTAGTGGCTCGAACGGCTTGTACTTGCTGAACGGCATGGACTTCGGGGTAGCTGGCTGCGGAGGCATTGTCGTGTTCCTTTAGGTGTGAATTGGGCCGAAAAACCAAGAACCTCCTGGCCGACAAGGCGCAGGAGGCTGAGGCGAACGCTTCGGGAGCGTTCGCCTACGTGAGAAGAAGGAGGCCGGTGTTGAACAGCATCAGCCTCGAGTGTCGCACGGCACGCCCCGAGGTGTCAACGTCATTGCGCATGACCAGCTGGCCGCTTTAGAGCGGATCGAGGTTCTGTGACAACGTCGATGCGCTCGAAAGTTCGCAAGAGTGTGTTCTACCGTGTGCTGATGTCATCAGCGCATATTCGCAATCGGTTCCCTGGGCTTCACGATGGTTGGGCTCGCTTCGACGGCCCGGCCGGTACCCAGATGGTCGACTCGTCCATCGCCGCCATGGTCGACTGGGCATCGAGCGGCCACAACGCCAACACGGGCGGCTGGTTCGCGCAAGCCGATGCCTGCGACGAACTGCTGCTCAAGGCCAGAGCCACGGTCGGCCGGTTGTTCGGAACGTCGCCCGAGGGAGTGTGCTTCGGGGCCAACATGACCACGATGACTATGGCGCTCAGCCGGGCTATTGGTGTCACGCTTAAACCGGGTGACCGCATTGTGGGTACCCGGCTCGATCATGATGCCAACGTGTCGCCATGGCGTATCGCATGCGAACGCGCCGGTGCCGAGCATGTACTGGCCGGGTTCGACCCCGTGACTGGCGAACTTGACCCAGCCTCGGTGATCGACCTCATCGACGACGACACGCGGTGGGTCACCTTGCCGGGTGCATCGAATCTCATCGGCACCGCACCCGACCTGGCTCCCATCGTCGAGGCGGCCCATGCCCACGGAGCGAAGGTGTTCGTCGACGCGGTGGCGCTAGCGCCTCATCGCCGCATCAATATCGCCGAACTTGGCTGCGACGTGCTGGCCTCATCGCCCTACAAATGGTACGGCCCTCACGCCGGTGTCTTGTGCTGTGATCCTGAGCTGCTGAACACGTTCGACGTGGCCAAGGTACGCCCCGCCGCCGAGACCGGCCCACGACGTTTCGAGACCGGCACCCCGTCGTTTGAAGCGATCGCGGCAACCGAGGCCGCAGCCCGCTTCTTGCTCGACGAGGACATGGACAAGGTTGCCGCCGACGAATCGGTGGTATTCGACGGTTTACTCCGCGGGCTGCAGAGCATTCCAGGCGTGACGGTTCACGGACGCCAGGGGCTCGCCGGTCGGGTGCCCACCCTGGCGTTTACGGTGGAAGGCCATCATCCCGACGACATTGGCAAAGCGCTCGCGGCAGAGCGGATAGCAACATGGAGCGGGCATAGCTACGCAGTCGAGGTGGTCGACCAACTCGGGTTGGCGGCCTCCGGGGGAGTAGTACGTGCTGGGGTAGTGCGGTACATCACCACCGACGATGTCGACCGGCTGGTTGGTGCCGTTGAACGACTTAGGTCGTAAAGCCCACGTCTAGGTCGAAAGACCTGATCCGTTTGTCGTTTGGCCGGCGTCAAGAACCCGCATCGTCCATTGCCACGGGGTGGCGACTGCCGACATCGTGGCAGCCGTGCCCGCGGACTCTCGTACGATTTCCAACACTACAAGGATCCTTCGGGCCGCCCTACTCGGCGTGATTCTCGGGCTGGTATGTGCAATTCCGGTTGCCCGAAGCGCTGGCGCTGAAACCTTTGTTCTAGCGACCAACCCGCCCGACGGGGGTGTGGTGAGCGAACCTCCTGACCGATTCAGCATCTACCTCAGCGGTCGTGGCGATGCGCGGCTGGCGACCATGACCATCGACGGTGAACAGATAGACGCGAGCCTCAGTCAGTTCGGCGATCGCCTCGACATCATGCTCCACAACGTGTCACCTGGTGAGCACCTCGTGACCTACTCGTTGTTCGATCAGCGTGACCTCACCGAAGTCCGCGGGATGACCCGCTTCTCGGTGCTTGGCCCCCCACCTGCCCCCGCGGGCGGAGCGCGTACCGTGGCCGCCTTATGGTCGGCGATCATGACGTGGGTGAGGTGGTGTGGCCTTGCCGTGCTGTGGGGCACCGTTGCGGTCGGCGGGATACTTGCGCCCCGGGCAGCGTTGCGTCTGACGGTTCAGCGCGATCTCGTGGCGCGGCTCAATCGCAGCGCCCGCATCGCATCGGGTCTCATGATGGCAGGATCGCTCGGTGCCCTTGTCGATGTCTGGCGCCGCACGACGGCCGACCCACTAACGGTGCTTGGCCGGCCCGGAAGTACCAGTCTGCTCGTAGTGGCAGCACTGGCCGGACTGGTGATTTTGGTGATGCGCGTCGTACGCGCCGTCGGGCCGCCGTCGGGAGTTTGGCTTGTCCCAACGTGCCTTGCGGCCGGGGTCACACTGCTGAGCGTCTGGTTCGCGAGTCGCACCGGAACCCTGATGTCGACTGCGCTGGGTTTCGTTCATGGAGTTGGTGTGTGCGCCCTTGTTGGCGTCGTAATGGTGGTTTTGGCCCTCGGAGGTTTCGTACGAGGGGAGCTAGCGCGTGAGGCTGGCCCACTGCTCGCAATTGCAGCTTTCGTCTCGCTCGTTAGCGGGCTTATGTTGTCCTCGCAGATTCACAGCGTGCCGCGGTCGCTCGTCGATTCACCTCACGGTCGGTTGGTGATCGCGCAAGTTGTTGTCGGCCTTGGGTTGGGAATTGCGCTAGTTGGCCTGTGGTCTCCATTCAGAAGCGGTGCCACCGTCGGTGCGGTCGCTTGGGTGGGTGTTGCGATGGCCGCCCTTGCCCTCGGGTCGGTGCAGGGCGTCGTAGCCGCACCGCCTCGGACGGTAGATCGTGCATCGCATGTCGCCGCCGCAGTCGGTCCTGGCGGCCGGTCGGCTCGGGTCGAATTCACTCCCAATCGGCCCGGCAGAAATCTTGTCGTTGTCAATTTGACCGCCGTCGGTGGCCGTCAAGTTGAGCGCGCTCGGCTCTCGATAGCCGTGGCATCAGCGCCGCCAACCGAACTCACGTTGCGACCCGGTGAGATTGGGACGGTCGACCTGCCATGGCCGGGTTCGGCCGAGCTAACGCTGGCAGGGGTCGAGGGCGATGAAGTATCAATGGCGCTGAGCTGGACCGTCGATCCGGCCGCGCCGGTCGTTGCCATTGGCCGGCCGAGCCGCTCGCTATCGTTCTGGACCACGATAGCGATCGTGGTCACGACGCTTCTTGGCGGCTTGGCCCTGCTGCGTGTCAGGCAGTACGGCTCGATGCGCCCAGGGGCGGGCATTGCACTGCACCGAAAGTTCCGTTCGGCGTATATGGCGAGTTCACCGGGTAGCAGGCATCCAAGCCGGCCGACGAGCCTCGTAGGCAGTGATCTCGGCCCCATGGCTGAGGGTGATGCCGATGTCGTCGAGCCCGTTCAAGAAGCGGTGCTGGATAGCCGCGGCCAACGGAAACGGTTCACTGATCCCCAGTGATGGCACCTCGACGGTGAGTCGTTCCATATCGACGGTGACCTCGAGTGTCGGATCGTGCTCGATTGCTGCTTGCAAACGACTGACTATCTCGGCGGGAAGTACGACTGGAATGAGACCATTTTTGGTGCAGTTGTTGCTGAAGATGTCGCTGAAACGTGGGGCGATGACGGCGTCGAACCCGTAGTCCTGAATGGCCCACACCGCGTGCTCACGCGATGAGCCGGTGCCGAAGTTATTGCCCGCGACCATGATGGATGCACCGAGGAACCGCTCGTCGTTGAGAACAAAGCTGCGGTCGTCACGCCATGTAGCAAACAGGCCTGCACCAAACCCGGTGCGCTCGACCCGCTTGAGCCATTCGGCCGGGATGATTTGGTCGGTATCGACGTCGGATCGGTTCAAGGGGAGCGCAGTCCCCGAAACAATGCGCACAGCTTTCATGAATGGGCTCCTTCAAGAAGATCGGCGGGAGTGGTGAAATGGCCGGCGACCGCAGTTGCCGCGGCGACGGCAGGTGAGACTAGGTGGGTTCGACCTCCCCGACCTTGACGGCCCTCGAAGTTGCGATTGCTGGTGGATGCAGAGCGCTCGCCCTGCGCGAGTTTGTCGGGGTTCATGGCTAGGCACATGGAACAACCGGGCTCACGCCAGTCGGCGCCGGCGGCACGGAAGATCTCGGGAAGCCCTTCGGCCTCGGCCTGGGCTTTTACCTGATGGCTGCCCGGGACGACCATGACGCGCTTGACCGTGACCTGGCGACCACGCAGGACCTCGGCCGCGGCGCGCAGGTCTTCGATGCGGCTGTTGGTGCACGACCCGATGAACACCGTATCGACACGGATATCTCGAATGGGCGTACCAGCGGTGAGCCCCATGTAGTCGAGGGCACGGCGTGCCGAGTCGCGCTCGTTGTCGGTGTCGAAGCTGTCGGGCGACGGAATGGCGTCGTCGATGCTGATGACGTGAGCCGGGTTTGTTCCCCACGACACCTGCGGCCTCAAGGTGGACGCGTCGATGTGCACCTCGGCGTCCCACACAGCGTCGGGGTCCGACACAAGCGTGCTCCAGTCGGCTACGGCCTGATCCCATAGGTCGCCCTTCGGGGCGTACGGCCGGTGACGCAGATAGTCGAAGGTTGTGGCATCGGGGGCAATGAGCCCGGCCTTGGCGCCCGCTTCGATGGACATATTGCAGACCGTCATGCGGCCTTCCATCGACAGTGCTCGAATGGCTGAGCCTCGGTACTCGATGACATGGCCGATACCGCCGCCGGTGCCGATACGTCCAATGACGGCCAAGATGAGGTCCTTAGCGGTGACGCCGTCGGCTAGTTCGCCTTCCACGTTGACGGCCATCCACTTCGGCCGCGTTTGAGGCAGAGTCTGCGTGGCGAGTACATGCTCAACCTCGCTCGTACCAATACCGAACGCCAGCGCGCCGAATGCGCCGTGGGTGGCCGTGTGGCTATCGCCGCATACGACGGTCATGCCGGGCAGGGTAAGGCCTTGCTCGGGTCCAATGACGTGCACGATGCCTTGGCCGACGGAACCCATCGGGTGATTCACGATATCGAACTCGGCAGTGTTCGCACGGAGCACATCGATCTGCCGGGCGCTGATGGGATCAGCAATTGGCTCATGAATGTTGGAGGTGGGCACGTTGTGATCTTCGGTGGCCACGGTGAGGTCGGCTCGCCGAACACCACGGCCGGCAATTCGTAGACCATCGAATGCTTGGGGTGACGTCACCTCATGCACTAGGTGGAGGTCGATATAGAGCAGTTCGGACTCGCCGGGTGCGGCGTGCACCACGTGACGGTCCCAAACCTTTTGGGGAAGCGTTGTTCCGGTCATACCTGCGCGTCTCACATTCTGGGACGTACGTTTCGTCCCGTGGAACAAAGCATAAGCAGCTAGCGCCGAGGCCACCAGAAAGGGTCCGGGAACGGTCCATTCTGGTTCGGTGCGCCAAGCAGGCTTCGTCGCGTGATTTACTGGGTGAACGTGGCCGGGGGTCGGTTGCGGTCGGCTCGACCGACACTGAGCTTTCTGGGGGCATACCTTGTCAACTATTGACGCCGATCGCGAGCATTTGAACTCGCTCGGCTACGCACAGGAACTGAAGCGAGGCCTGGGTTCATTCTCAAACTTCGCCATCAGTTTCTCCATCATCTCGATCCTGGCGGGTGGCATGACCACCTACTGGCTCGGAATGGTTACGGGTGGTCCCCGAGTCATCACCCTTGGCTGGATCATCGTTGGCTTCTTCTCGCTACTTGTCGGCATGGCGATGGGCGAGATCTGCTCAGCGTTCCCCACCGCAGGTGGCCTGTACTACTGGTCGGCCAAGCTGGCCAGAAGGAACCCGGCGAAATGGTCGTGGTTTACCGGCTGGTTCAACCTACTGGGCCAAATTGGCGTCATTGCGTCCGTTGATTACGCGTTAGCAGTATTCATTGGGTACTTCATCCGAATGTTCAACACCGATTTCACGTTGACACCGTGGACAATCTTCGCGATCTACGTTGTCGTGCTCATCGCCCACGGGCTGTTGAACACGTTCAGCGTGAACGTTGTGAAGCTCCTCGGAGACGTCAGCGTGTGGTGGCACGTGGCGGGCGTCGCGATCATCTTCGCCGCCCTGATGTTCTCAAGTCGCGAAAACACCCTCGGCATCAGTGGAGTGTTCGACGGGCAAGCTGGTTTGTTGACCGGTTGGAGCGGCAAAGGGTTCGTAGTCATCTATATGTTTGCCCTTGGGTTGCTGCTTGCGCAGTACACGATTACCGGTTTCGACGCGTCGGCACATGTGAGTGAGGAGACCGTCGGCGCCCGCACCGAAGCCCCGAAGGCCATTGTTCGGTCTATCTACATCTCGGCTATCGCTGCGTTCCTCCTCAATTTGGCCATGACCGCCAAGCTGCCAAAGGACGCCGACGCCTACTCGGCAATCGCCTACGGAGGCGATGGCGATGCGTTCTTGGTGAACGCCGCTCCTCGACTGCTCAGTGCGTCGGTGGGTTCGGGTATGGCCAAGTTCCTGATGCTCATCTGTATCGTGGCCCAGTTCTTCTGCGGCATGGCGGCGCTCACGGCGAACAGCAGGATGATTTACGCGTTCAGTCGTGACGATGCCCTGCCTGGGTCAAAGTACTGGCACAAGATCAACCCCAAGACCCGCACACCGACGAACTCAGTGTGGCTCGGCGTTGTGTTGTCGGCGGTGTTCGGTTTGCTGTCGATCTACCAGAAGGCCGGGTTCTCGACGGCGTTCTTCGCTCTCACCGGCATCTGTGTCATCGGCCTATACATCGCGTATGGCATCCCGATCTATTTGCGGCTGACCAACCCGAACTTCCAGGTCGGCCCGTGGAACCTGAAGGGTAAACACAAGATCGTCGGCTGGACCGCGCTGGTGTGGATCGGGCTCATTACAATCTTGTTCTTCGGTCCGGTATTCAGGCCGTTCTGGTCGCCGTTCGGTAAGACCGTAACACCGGGTGAAGCTGGTGCCGACCCGACCACAGTGTTCCACCAGAACAACTTCAACTTCACCGGCCCGCTGATCATTGCGTCGGGTCTGTTGTTCTGGCTGTACTGGTCGCTGTCGGGTAAGAAGTGGTTCACCGGCCCGAAGGTGCAAGGAACCGCCGAAGAGTTGCGAGCCCGGCGAATCCTCGTAGTGTCGAGCCGCTTCTCGACAAACCATCGCCGACGTCGTTGAGATTGTGTCCGACGTCGCCAAGGCGCGAACCAAGCTCCGCGAGCTTCTGGCCGATCTCGGCAAGTTCGCTCGTCATAGAAACGATAAATCCCGCGCCCTCTCGGACCTTGGCGGCGGGCTGACCGAGGAGCGGTACATTGTCGAACTGCGAGCCGAGTTGGAGCAGCGTCTGGGCCGTAGAGCCAATCTGATCCTGCGCTCGGCCGAGCGCGCTCGCAGCAAGGCCCATGAGTTCCTGCACGCTGCTGCCCCCCGCCTCGGCGGTTCCGACGAGGAAGTTGGACGCCGTATGAGCGGCCTTGCCTGCGGTGTCCATCGAACCGCCAACCTCGCCGAGCATGCTCGGCAGCTTCTGCATGAAGTTGACGAGATCGTCACCATGGTCTTTGACCCAACCAATGGCCGAGATGATGTCGTCGCGCTTGTCCCACAGGTCATTCACAAGGTCGGTGACTTTGCCGATGCCACCGTCGCCCATGGCACCGCTAACTGCCCCGCCAAGTTTGTCAAAGAGTCCCATTGGGCACAGGGTACGACAGAATGGTGATGTGACTCGACTAGCTGTCATCGCCGCTCCCGACCTCGACCACCACCTCACCCCGAGGCACCATCCTGAACGACTAGAGCGTGTACCCGCTGCTCTCAGCCGCCTCGTCGAGTCGGGTTTACTAGATGCCGCGACGTACACGGCGAGTCGGGCAGCAACGGTTGATGAACTCAGCCGCGTCCACGTCCCGAGTTACATCGACATGCTTGATCAGTTTTGTCAACGTGGTGGCGGCAGGCTCGACGCCGACACCGGGGTCAGTCCAGGGTCGTTCATGACCGCTCTACTTGCCGCCGGCGCCGGTCTTGTCGCTATCGATGAGTTGCGTAGTGGTCGCGCAGACGTGGCATTCACCTGCTTTCGTCCGCCCGGTCATCACGCCCTAGCTGCAGGGGCCATGGGGTTTTGCCTGTTGAACAACGTAGCGGTGACTGCAGCCGCTCTCGTTGCTGATGGTGAGCGGGTTGCCATCATCGACTGGGATGTGCACCACGGCAACGGCACCCAAGACATCTTCTGGGACAACCCCGATGTGCTCTACGTGTCAACCCACGAGTTCCCTGCCTACCCCGGCTCGGGCCGTCTCCACGAGACAGGTGGACCAAATGCCCCCCATGCGACGTTGAACATTCCGCTGCCATCAGGCGCAGCCGGAGACACTTTTCGAGCCGCGTTCGACGAGGTGATACTTCCGGTCATCGAATTGTTTGCGCCCACCTGGATCTTGGTCTCGGCCGGGTTCGACGCCCACCGGGCCGACCCACTCGCCGACCTTGGCCTAACCGCAGGTGACTATGCCGACTTATCGACTCGCGTGGCCCGTCTCGTTCCTGCAGGACGACTTATCTATCTGCTCGAGGGTGGATACGACCTCGACGCTCTAGGCGTATCGGTTGCTGCCACGCTATCGGCCGCCGTCGGCCACCACTATCGGCCCGAAGCCGCGTCGAGTGCTGGCCCGGGTCGGTCGGTTGTTGAGGCAGCGAGAGCCCTGTGGGGCGTATGACTGGGTTGGCTCAGAGCCGTCGCAACGGACCAAGGTCGGCAGGCTCACGTAGGTGAAGCGTCACGTCGACAACGGTGCATCCGTTCGCCGATAGCAAGACCGGGTTGAGGTCCAAGAGATCGAGTTCGTCGACGTCACACGCAAATGTGCTGGCGCGTTCGGCAATGTCGACCAGCGGACCGAGCTCGATATTTTCTGCGAGGACGAGTTGTTCGATCCGCGATCCGCGAAGCGCGTGAACCATTTCGGCTCGACTTGCTGAGGCCACAAAGGTGACGGCGTCGGGTAACGCATCGGGTAAGCGACCGCCACGCCCAACCGCAACAACCGGCCCTAGCGCTGGATGGTTGAAGGCGCGTACTCGCACATCGATACCCGGTTCGACCATCTTTTGAACCAACAACGGCCCCGGGCCGACCCCAATGCGGATGAGGTCGACTGCACCGCGAACGCTTGACTCGGTCGCCAAATCTAAGGCCACCCCGGCAGCAGCTGATCGGCCAGCAAGCCGAGCGCCAAAAGACTTAACGGCCACTGGAAAGCCAAGTTCGGTCGCAGCGTCGACAGCGGCGTCGGCCCCGTCGGCGAGTCGAGTTGGTGCAGTGCGAATGCCATATTTAGCGAGAGCGTCAAGCGTTTCGACAAGGTTCACTTGCCCCGGACTCCGATCGGCGAGAATGTCGGGTCGAACGCTTTCGGTGTCCGATTCGACGAGTTCGTCGGCCTGGCCCATGGCGGTTTTCCATTGCCGGTACGCCCACATTCGACCAAGGACCCCAGCCGCCGCCTCCGGGAAGGAGAACGAAGGTACCGCACCGTTGTCGACTACAAGTCCGTCGCCACGGGCGAGCATGACGGCTACAACCGGTTTGTTCGAACTGAAGGCAGCGCGCTCAACGGCCTCAGCAGCCGCCGCATGATCGGAAAACAACAAGGGCGTGAATACAACAACCAGCGCATCGACGTCACTTCGGCCGAGCGTTTCCTTGACGATCTCGAAGAGCTGATCGGGGGTCGTGCGCCACGATGCAGCGACGGTCGGCTCGACGGGTTCAAGCCCGATGGTGGCCAGCGAATGGCGGGTGAAACGTCCCGGGCTGCGCTCGTTGGCTACTACTGCAACGCGGGGCCCATCTGGTAGCGGTTGGGTGGCGAGCACACGAACCGTGTCGATGAGATCGCGAACGCTTGGAACACTGATTACTCCTGCCTGAAGGTACAAGGCGCTGCTCAAATCGCCGTCGTCGGCGGTTACTGCGACGATTGGTCGCCGACGAGCCACACGTCGAGCGATACGAGCAAACTTGCGCGGGTTGCCGAATCGTTCGGTGTACATGCCGATGACGGTGGTGTTGTCGTCGTCGTCCCAGAACTGCAACAGGTCGTTGCCCGATACGTCGGCGCGGTCGCCCAGCGACACAAACCACGACAGTCCAAGTTGCACCCGGTCGGCGAGGTCCAACAACGCGGCACCAAGACCGCCCGATTGCACCGAGAGAGCAACCGTGCCGGGTCGAGGTGATCGAGGTGCCAGCGAAGCTTGGAACGCGGCACCGGGTGCAGTGGCGAGTGCGCCCATGCTGTCGGGTCCAATGATGCGCATTCCATGGTTGCGTGCGGTACCTACCAGAGCAGCGAGGTCGGTGATCTCCACCGCCGAGATGATGATTGCGCCGCGGACATGATGCCCGGCACAGTCATCGATGACAGCCCCGACCGACGATTCGGGTACCACCACGAGAGCCAGGTCGACCAGTTCGCCGATGTCGCCCATTGCAGCGAATGCTGTTCGACCGGCGACCATTGCACGATTCGGGTTCACCAAGTAGACAGGGCCGGCGAAGTCCGACGACAACATGGCGGTGGTTACGGCGTGCCCCACGGAACCAACTCGATCAGACGCACCGACAATGGCGATTGAACGAGGAAGTAACAACCGTGCCATGGCACGACTGTCGGCTCGGTGCTCACGTTCTCCTACCCGTTCGACGAAGCGGGCCACGTCGTCCAGGCTCCATGCAAGCTCTACGACTCCAGAAGCGAACGTCCGCTGAACCGGCCACCCCGCCCGAGAAAACACCGCGAGCATTGAGCGGTTATCACCCATGGTTTCAGCCGTGAATCGATTGACCCCAGCAGCCGTGGCAGACGCCGCCAGATGCTCGAGCAGCAAGCTGGCAATGCCCCGACCCTTGTGGGCATCGTCGACTTGAAAGGCAACCTCGGCGTCGTTTCGGCCGGGCCATCGAAACCAGTTCGCCGTGCCGACGAGTTGATCGTTCTCGATTGCTACCAGGCCTCCCGATGCGCTGAAATCGGGGCTGGTAAAACGGGCTACCTCCGCGTCGCTCAAAGTTGGTTTCGCCGAGAAGTAACGGGTGTAGTTGCTCTCGCGAGACTGGCTTGCATGAAAGGTGCGCAACGCGTCGGCATCGTCGGGATGAATGGCTCGGATCTGCGCCGTGACACCGTCGTTCAGGACTACGTCGAATACCGCGCGACCGATGGGAGCGCTGGCCATTATCTGTTGTTCCGGCTCGCGAGCCATGCGTGCTCAAGGCGCCCCATGGGAGTGGAGGCCGGGCCCTTTGTCATTGGCCAGAGCTCCTCGGCGATGCGTCGGTAGTTGCCCGATGCGTTGAGTTGGCCGAGCACGCCGTACAAACCCAGGTTGATGCGCTGAATAACGACGAAGGCCGGAGGAACCGTGGCGTATTGAGCGATCGGCGAGGATCGGTCGAACAGGTTGCGTGTGACATGACTTGAGTACGCCGGGGTCCACGTTATGTTGTCGTCATTGCGCACAAAGTCGTAGAACAACGCGAAGTAGTCGCGTGCCTCTTCTGTGGTGGCGGGAGCGCCCTTACGAAGCAGACCAGCCTCCTCGATGAGCCGTCGGTACTCGTCCCAATCGGGCTTCAGTACCGCAGCCGAAATCATGTCCTGGAAGAGATGCATTTCGTCGATCGTGAATCGCTTTACGAGACCGAAGTCGAGGAAGGTGACTTTGCCACCAGGATGAAAGAGGTAGTTGCCAGGATGGGGATCGCCGTTAAACGCATTAAACTGGTAGAGGCTGCGAAACACGAAGCGGAAGATGGATTCTCCCGCCATGTCACGCTCGGTCTGATCCCACGTAAGCAGCTCGTCGAACCTGACACCGGTCGACAGTTCGCTCGTGAGCACCCGCGCTGTTGACAGCGAATCGATGACAGCTGGGATGTGAATGAACGGATGACCGCGGAATTGTTCGGCGAAAAACCTCTGGTTGGTCGCTTCGTTGATGTAGTCGAGCTCTTCGCCGATTCGCAACCGCAATTCGGCAACCATCGGAGCTGGGTCGAGCCCTTTGAACAGGGTAGACAACATACCGCCGACCATGCTGGTGTTAGCTAGGTCGGCACGAATCGCTTCGTCGATACCCGGATACTGCACCTTGACGGCCACGGCGCGTTCGGTACCGGTCGCCGGATCGAGCCAAAGCGCCCGATGAACCTGGCCAATACTCGCAGCGGCGATTGGGACGGGATCCCATTCGAGAAACAGTTCATCGGGTCGCTTGCCGAGTTCGTTGACGATGACCTCGGCCGCAAGCTCGCCTGCCATGGGCGGCGCCTGACTCTGGAGTTGCGACAGGGCCACGCGTAGCGGCTCCGGAAGGCCCTCATCGACAAAGCCCGCCATTTGGGCGAGCTTCATGAGAGCGCCTTTCATATTGCCTAACGACTCGGCAATCTCTTGGGCGGTACGCATCTCTCGCTCGGTGTCTATTTCGATGCGGCGTTCGGCGCTGGCAAAAACCTTTCGGGCAGCCGACGATGCCGTGATGACGCCAACACTGGCCCCGAGGCGGGCAACCTCGAGATTCCGAGAGGACCGTCGGCGTGCCGATACAGCTTGGGGAGCACGTGGTCGACGCAATCGCCAAACCACGATGGCTGAAATCGCTGTTACGACGCCGAAAAATACCAAATGCCCAGGGCTCCGCTCCGCTTCCTTGCCGGGGGGCGTTGGCGAGGGGGTTGCGTTACCCTGGGACACTGGTTTGTCTCTCCAACTCAATCATCGGCGCGTGTTGCGGCGTCGTGAGCCCACCGTAAGAAATAGGCCAAACGGCCCATGTAGACATCACGACGCCGCCTGATTGCTAGCCAACATCGACCGCCTTGTCACATCGTTACAAGCGTTGATAAGGGCGGTCACGTAACGCGGCGCGGCCGAGAAGCAGGCATCGTGCCCTGCAGGCACCCGAAATACCGATGCGTCGGGGATGCTCTCGGCGAGGCGGAGCTGCCGGCGTGTTGGCACGGTTCGATCTTGCGTGGTGACGACTACCGCAGCCGGAACGTCGAGTCCATGAATCCAATCATGAGACGAGAATTGCCCGAGGCAATAACCCGCTTGAAGCATGGCCGTGATGTCGTTGAGGCGAACCTCGTCGAGCGCCCATTCCTCGTACAGGCGACCCTTTCGCGCAATGAACTGCTGCGACATCCATTCCCGTGTTTGGCCAGGCGCCACCTGGGTGAGTGCGGCGAGCCCACCCATCCCGAGGAACGACAATGCCTCGCTGCGATTGGTACTGAAGGTTCGTGCAGTGGCCGACAGCACTAGACCGCTGACGCGTAGGGGGTGACGTTGCCACAACAGTTGGGCAATAGAGCCCCCCATCGAATAGCCGACTGCAATGAACTGATCTACCTCGAGTACGTCGGCGAGAACGGCGACATCGTCGGCACAATCCTCCAAGGAGAATCGGCCGTTGGGGCGAATGCCTCGCCCGTGCCCTCGGTGGTCGATCGCCACGACGCGAAAGTGTTCGCTGAGCGCCTCGTATGACGTGAACCAGTTGAGATCAGCGGTAACGGTCCAGCCATGAAGTAAGATGACCGTCGGAGCGTTGGGCGGGCCTGCGAGTTCGCGGACGAATGTGGTTCCCCGCCCGGGAAGATCGAGTTGTCGGCCGGGCGGCAGCGTCGGAACGCGATCAGTAGACGGCACGCCCTAGACCTTCTTCACATCAAGGACCATCACCCTCAACTGGCCGCCCGGTGCCTGGTACGACACCGTTTGCCCGGTGAGTGCGCCCAGCAACGCCTGGCCCATAGGTGAACCAGGCGACACAATCTCGTGACCGACCACGCCTTCGACCCGCTCTTCCATATGGCCAACCAGGTAGGTCTCGGCCATGTCGTCATCGTCGCCTTCGTACACGATGGTGACGATTGTGCCGGGCCCAGCCACGCCGTCCTTGGCGTCCTCGACGACGACGGCCTTGGCCAAGATGGTATGCACGGTGCGAATACGGGCCTCCATCATTCCCTGGAAGTCCTTAGCGGCGTGGTAGTCGCCATTCTCCGATAGATCGCCAAGCTCGCGCGCGCGTTCGATTATCTGGGCAATGTCGATTCGACCACGGGTCGTGAGGTCGCCATGTTCGGCAGTCAGGCGCTCGTGGGTGGCCTTGGAGAGATGGATCACGTCGGACATAAGCACGCGAGGATACCGGCTCGGTTGACCGGTACGGTGCGCGATTGTCAAGCTTGGCAACATGGCACACAGGATCGCAGTAATTGGTGGAGATGGAATTGGCCCCGAGGTCACCGCAATAGCCCTCGATGCAGTGCGTGCCGCAGGCGTCGCCATCGACACCGTGGACTTCGACCTTGGGGGAGCCCGCTACCTGCGCGACGGGGTCATTCTGCCCGACACCGTGCTCGACGAACTGCGTACCTTCGACGCCATTCTGCTTGGCGCGGTCGGCACGCCCGAGGTAACGCCGGGAGTTATCGAGCGTGGGTTGCTGCTCAAAATGCGCTTCGAACTCGACCTCTATATCAACCAGCGGCCATTCAAAGGCGTCGGACCTGGCCGCACGGCATCACACGACTTTGTGGTGATCCGGGAAAACACAGAGGGCCCGTACGTCGGCGAGGGTGGCGTACTGCGAAAGGGCACCCCCAACGAGGTGGCTACGCAAGGGTCGGTCAACACTCGAATGGGAGCCGAGCGGTGCATCCGGTATGCGTTCGACTTGGCGACAACCCGTCGCAACCACGTGACACTGGTCCATAAGACGAATGTGCTCACGTTCGCCGGCGATTTGTGGCAACGGGCCTTCAACGATGTAGCGGCCGAATTCCCCCACGTAACCACGGCATACAACCACGTTGACGCTGCCTGCATCTACTTTGTGCAGGACCCGGAACGGTACGACGTCATTGTCACCGACAATCTGTTTGGTGACATTCTCACCGACCTCGGTGGAGCAGTATCGGGAGGTATTGGACTGGCCAGTTCAGCCAATCTGAACCCGGCTCGGACTGGACCATCCATGTTTGAGCCCGTGCACGGCTCGGCCCCCGATATTGTCGGAACCGGCAAAGCAAACCCGACTGCGGCAGTCTTGTCGGCGGCGCTCATGCTCGACTTCCTCGGCGAGCATGATGCTGCGATGAGGGTTCGGGACGCGTGTAGCGGTGACCTTGTCGGCTCGACCAAGCACATCGGCGACCAAATCTGCAGTCGGCTGCGTTGACCGCGCAGCACATGTCGACGGGAGGCCGACGGTACTTCGAACTAATCGTGGCTCAGGCGAACCTGAGCCACGCACCTAGGGTGTGTTGTCAGAGAGCTCTGACGTTGGCGGCCTGCTCGCCTTTCTTGCCTGGAACAACGTCGAACTCGACGGTTTGGCCTTCTTCCAGGTTCTTGTAGCCGTTACCTTGGATGGCGCTGAAATGAACAAAAACGTCTTCGAGACCCTCGCGGGAGATGAAGCCGAAGCCCTTCTGCGAATTGAAGAACTTTACGGTACCTGTTGCCACAGAACTTCCTTTGGATCGCGGTGGACGCACGGATCGGACCACTCGCAAGTACGAATATATCCGTGGCGGAGGTCACAGTGTGACGGTGGACGAAAAAATCTCTATACTGCATTTTCGTGACGTTCGCCGCTGCGCTCTTCATTTCAATCATTTCCTAGCGCACGTCGGTACCGACGTGCGCATTCCCGGCCGCCCCCAGGGCGGCCGATCTGTTTTTCCACTGTGAGGAGTTTGCGATGGAACATGTAGAGATCTTTGACACCACGCTTCGCGACGGCTGCCAGCTCGAAGGGGTATCGGTAACCGTCGACGACAAGCTGCGAATTGCCGAGCAGCTCGACTCGCTCGGGCTCACGTACATCGAGGGCGGCTGGCCGGGCGCGAATCCGAAAGACATCGAGTTCTTTCGCCGCGCCCGCACCGAACTGCACTTGAAGAACTCGGTTCTGGTCGCCTTCGGTTCAACACGGCGTCCCCTTGGCAAGGTCGACGAGGACCCAACGCTCGCCAATTTGGTCGAAGCGGGCACGTCGGCCGTGTGCATCGTGGCTAAAGCGTGGGACTACCACGTCCTCGAAGCGTTACGCACCACTCTCGACGAAGGCGTTGCCATGGTGGCCGACAGCGTGCGATTCCTGGCGGGCGAGGGCCTGCGCGTGATGGTCGACGCCGAGCATTTCTTCGATGGTTATAAGAACAATCCCGAGTACAGCCTTCGCGTTCTCGAAGCCGCGGCAATGAACGGTGCTACTCATCTGGTGCTGTGCGACACCAACGGCGGCAGCTTGCCCCACGAAGTTGAGGCCATCGTCGGTGCGGTCGTTCGACATGTTGGCTCCGACGTTGTGGTCGGCATCCATTGCCACGACGACACGGGCTGCGCCGTCGCAAATGCCATGGCCGCCGTAACAGCTGGTGCCCGCCATGTGCAGGGCACCATCAACGGACTTGGCGAACGAACCGGTAACACCAATCTGTCGACAGTCATCCCCAACCTCACCCTGAAGCTGGGGTACAGCACCCTGCCCGAGGGCCGCATGTCGCTCCTGACATCGGTCAGCAACCACATTGCTGAATTGGTTAACCGTCCGCTCAATTCCCAGGCCCCGTACGTTGGGTCATCGGCGTTTGCCCACAAAGCCGGGCTGCATGTGTCCGCCATCGTCCGGGCCAAGGACGCGTACGAGCACGTTGACCCGGAATCGGTCGGAAACGGCACACGGTTCGTTGTGTCGGAGATGGCAGGTAAGGCAACTATTCAGGTTAAGGCCGAAGAACTGGGCCTCGACATGGATGGCGCCGTCATCAATACCGTCATCGACGAGCTCAAGCGGCTTGAACACGACGGTTATCACTTCGAAGCGGCCGACGCATCGCTTGAACTCTTGATGCGACGAGCCACCGGTTGGAACGCACCCTGGTTCGACGTTGAGTCAATGCGAATCATCACCGACGAGGCCGCGAACGGAACGTTCTCGACCGAAGCAACCGTCAAGGTGCATATCGACGGTGTACGCCATGTCACGATCGCTGAAGGTAATGGACCCATCAACGCTCTCGACGCGGCCCTGCGCCAGGCTCTGCTGCCAACATTTCCCCACCTCGCCCGCATACACCTCACCGACTACAAGGTGCGTATCCTCGACGGGGGCGCAGCAACCGGCGCCGTGACCCGGGTACTACTCGACGCCACAAATGGCGACAAGAGTTGGACCACTATTGGGGTGTCGGCGAACATCATCGAAGCGTCGTGGCAGGCGCTCTCGGATTCGTTGGTATATGGATTGCTACACGCTAACGACTACAACTAGGAACCTCATGGCTGCCCCTGCGTTCATTCCAGTCAACCCAACCGCGAAGGTCAAGGCATACGAGTCGAACGACCACGTGCCCGAAACCTGGCAGCCCGACCGGCCTGCCGAACTTCCGGGTCGGCAACCCACCGGTCGCCGGCTCGGCTTTCAGGGTCCCGATCAAGGGTATGGGCTGATGCTGGCCAACCGGATGAAGCCACGTCTGAAGCTGCAGGCAGGCGAGAACGCCGACGACGCCGCACGCGGTTGCCTGAATATCGCGCTTCGTCGGGCCAGTTCGTTCGGGCGTGCACCAACGGGTCACGACGTATCTATGGCGTACACCATGTGGGGTTTCCTCGACGCCAACCCGCCAGTCGAGCTAGTGGCAGCTCGTCGCCTCGTGTTCGCCGAGCTTCGCAAAGCGGCCCATCACTACGAGGCTGGGCGGGCTGTGGTCGACTCCATACCCGAGCCCACTATCCGTATGACGCCCGCAGAATTGGCGGCCGCCTACCCGGGTTCGTGGCGCGACATCCTCGGAATTTAAAGGTCGAGAGCGAAGCACGCTGACGTGTCGGGGCTGTTGGCATACTCGCCCCAACATGGCATCGGGCGGAAACCGAGGCGCTGATATACGGCGATGGATTCGGGCTGGCGGATGCCGGTCTCCAACACGAGCCGACTCACGTCTAGGTCTCGGGCAACACCAATGAGATGTTGTGTCATTCCCTTGCCGATGCCGAAGCCCTGAGCGGCGGGCCGTGTGTACATCCGCTTGAGCTCGGCGGTCTGCTCATCAATGCGGCGAACCGCCCCGCACGCTACGGCGCGACTGCTTTGGTAGGCGACGATGAACGCTCCATTGCCAGGTGCAACGTCGGCGTCGGTGAGTGTGAAATGGTTCGCGCCGGGCTCGGGGTAGCGCCCCCTCAACTCGGTGTTCAGTTCACCAATGAGATCGATGACGTCGGGGTGGTCGAGTGCGCGGCGCTCGACGACGATCGGCTCGACCTCGTCGCGCCAACCGAATCCAAACTGGGTGGAACCGAACATGCGAACGTGATCCAGCCGGGCTCGGCCTTCATTGAGTGTGGGGATGTGCCCTTCCGGGATCCACCACAGCGCCAGTACCGGGCTATCCATCTTGTCGAACCACTGGCGGCGCTGGCGCAGAAACGATGAATGCTCAGTGCGGTAGGTGAAGTCGCGAAGCGAATTGCGGTCACGGAACACCACCAGGTTGGTGATGACGCGAGCATCGGGATAGGGACGCGCTGCGGTGGCGTTGCCACTTGCGTCGTGATAGCGCCACACGAAACCGTCCGAGGCGTCGCCGAGAGCGTTGATGTGGTCGAGATTGTTGGTGAACTCGGCGATGGTTGGGTGGTCGATCGGTGCCAGCAGGGTCGAAATGTTGAATGACGCCAGCTGCACACGCCCAAGTGTACGCGGGAATCGCTACGTCGATTCGGCACGACGCCAAGCGGTTTGGGTCCTATCGTCTGATCGGCGTCGTAGCTTCGTTGCCTTGGGACCAACGATGCATTCCTTTGCATCGCCTCCGAACCAGCTGATGCATCAACGTGCATCGTTAGTCCGAAGGCCCACAACTGTTCTCCCTCATTCGGCGGGCATTCGAGGGGCGAAGGTGTCCGAGTTTGCGTTACATGTCAAGAGGCGAAAGCCTGTAGCACATGGCCGAGTACCTAGCCCCTGTTCGCGACATTCAGTTCGTCCTCGACAATCTGGTCGACATGCCCACCTTGCTGGCAACGCCGGCGTTCGCCGAGATCGATCCTTCGTCGATGCCAGATTTGCTCGCCGAATACGGACGATTCATCAGCGAGGTATTCGGACCGCTGAATCGCGTCGGCGATCGCGAACACAGCCGGCGCGACCCGGCCACTGGTGAGGTGCGCACACCCACCGGGTTCCGTGCTGCCTACCAGCAATATGTCGACGCGGGCTGGGGTGCGGTTCCGTTTGATCCAGCCCACGGCGGCGGCGGGTTCCCCTGGATCTTTGGTATCGCCATGCAAGAAATACTTACCAGCGCCAACATGGGCTTCTCGTTGTGTCCGCTTCTTACTCAAGGCGCTATCGAGGCCTTGGCGCACCACGGTACCGAGGAACAGCAAGAGACGTACCTGCGCAAGATGGTAAGCGGGGAGTGGACCGGCACCATGAACCTCACCGAGCCTCAAGCCGGCAGCGACGTTGGTGCGTTGACCACCAAAGCGGTGCTGGACGCGTCGGGCACATGGCGGATCTTTGGGCAGAAGATCTTCATCACCTACGGCGAGCACGACATGGCCGACAACATCATCCACCTCGTGCTGGCCCGAGTGCCCAATGCCCCGCCGGGCACGAAGGGCATCTCGCTGTTCATCGTGCCCAAGTTCCTGATCGATGAGACTGGTGCCCTTGGCGAACACAACGATGTGCGATGTGTGTCGGTCGAACACAAGATGGGTATCAACGCCAGCCCAACGTGTGTGATGGCCTACGGCGACAATGGCGAGGGTGCTACCGGCTACCTGATCGGCGAGGCGAACACCGGTATGCGGTCGATGTTCACCATGATGAACAACGCCCGGCTGTCCGTCGGCCTGCAGGGGCTGGCCATTGCCGAGCGGGCCTACCAGGACGCCGTTGCCTACGCCACGCAACGTGTACAAGGCCGGCCGGTAGGCGGCGACAGCGGTGACGCAATCATTGGTCACCCCGACGTGCGTCGAAACCTGTTGACTATGCGCAGCCAAATCGAGGCCATGCGCGGGCTCGTGTACCTCAATGCCTACGCCACGGACATGGCGCGCCACCACCCCGATGCCGATGAACGAGCACGTCACCAAGAACGCTCCGATCTGCTCACGCCGTTGTCGAAAGCGTGGTGTACTGACCTTGGAGTGGAACTCACGTCAGTTGCCGTACAGATCTTTGGCGGCATGGGATTTATCGAAGAAGCGGGCGTTGCTCAGCACTACCGCGACAGTCGCATTGCCCCGATCTACGAAGGCACCAACGGTATCCAAGCGCTCGATTTGATAGGGCGAAAGCTCAGCCTGCGCGGGGGAGCGGCGGCTCGCGAACTACTCGATGAAATGGAACTGGCCGCCGGACAACTAGCCGATGCATCGTTGGAATCGGCGGTAATCGCTGTACGACGCGCCATCGAATGGACAATCGACGCCAGCAATCCTGTCGACGCGATGGCTGGTGCCACACCACTTTTGCGGGCCCTTGCTACCACCGTAGGCGGATGGATGATGGCCCGGCAGGCCGCCGCAGCAGTCGGCGACGATGCGTACAGCGAGGCCAAGAGAGTGACGGCCAAGTTCTACGCTGAGCAGATTTTGCCCACGGTATTCGGCCTGTGCGAACAGGCGACCGCCGGCAGCGCAACACTCATGACGCTGCGTGCCGAGCAGTTCGCAAGCCAATAGACATATTGTTCTTGCCTATGTCCAGCACTGACGACGTCGCCCGTTTTTCTGCTCTGCTGCGGGCTAAGGATTCGGCCGAGCGCCAAGCAAAGACCGACGAGAGCAACCGAGTCCGCAACGAACGTGCCCTGGTGGCCGCCCGTGAAGGCAAAGACGCGGCCGCTCAGCACCTCAAGCAGGCGCAGGCGCGAGCCCGGCCCGATAAGGTTGCGGCGGCACAAGATCAGTACAAGGTGGCGTTGGCAACGTTGCTTGAACTCGAATCCGGTGTACGCCCGACGTGGGCTCCGGCTGTGCCAGAGCCCGAGTCAGTCGTTGGAGAGGTCGATGAGGCGCTGCAGGGGAGCGAGGTCGAAGGGGTGACCGGACGACAAGATGAGGTGGGTGATGCCGGCGGCGAGGTAGGCATCGGGGTCGACGTCGGCGCTCACTAGCGCCGACCGCTCGATTTCCGACGGATCCCGCCCGATTTCGGCGCACCAGCGATCAATCACCCGGTTTTTGTGGGCGATCAGCTCTAGGTCGGCCGACGTCGTGTTCCACATTTCGGCATGTTGGGCAACGAGCCGCAACGTCTTGAGTTCACCGCCCCCACCAATGAGAAGAGGCAACGGTCCGGCTGGCGGAGGATTAAGCTGTGACAAGCGGTTCTCGATACGCGGTAGAGCTTCACCCAACGCCGCCAAGCGTTGGCCCGCAGTACCGAACTCGTAGCCGTACTCGCGGTAGTCACGCTCAAACCAGCCCGCGCCGATGCCAAGAATGAACCGGCCGCCGGAGAGGTGGTCGATCGTGCGAGCCATGTCGGCCACCAACTCGGGATTTCGATACGAGTTGCAAGCAACCATGGGGCCGAAGCGGGCGCGGCGGGTGGTAACGGCCATGGCGGCCAGCAACGAGAAACATTCGAAGTGGGTAGCGTCGGCGTCGCCAAACAGTGGATAGAAATGGTCCCAGATCCATACTGTGTCGACCCCGAGTGAGTCGGCCGCCGTCCACGCGCGTTGCAGCGAGTCGGTATCAGTTCCCTGTGGCCGCAGCTGCAGGCCCACCCTAAATCTCGACACCGTTAGAGGCTACCGGTCTGTTGTGTCAACGGTGTTGCAGTCGAATGTCAGTACTACCAGTTGGCCTTCCGAGCCGTCGCGGTACCGCCTTCGCAGTCGACGTCCGATGCGGTTCTAACGCATCCTGAATAGTAGGCAATACGCGGGTGAGCCCTGCTAGTTGTGGCTATGCAACGCAGCGTTCAGTCCACCCCACGTACCAGTCCGCTGACGGCCGACGACCTGACCGGTCTCGCTGTCGCGAATAAACATCATGTTCGATACACCCGAAAGCTCGCGGGCCTTGACCACCTGGCCATCAGGCAGTTTCACTCGGGTGCCCGAGGTGACATAGAGACCAGCTTCAACAACACAGTCGTCACCCAAGCTGATGCCAATGCCGGCGTTGGCCCCCAGCAGGCAACGTTCGCCAATGCTGATGACCTCTTTACCGCCGCCCGACAGCATTCCCATGATCGATGCGCCGCCGCCAATGTCACTATTGGCGCCGACGACAACACCGGCCGAGATGCGACCCTCGACCATGGCGGTACCAAGTGTGCCTGCGTTGAAGTTGCAGAAACCCTCGTGCATGACGGTGGTACCTTCGGCGAGATGTGCACCAAGGCGTACTCGGTCTGCGTGAGCAATACGGACGCCAGAGGGGATAACGAAGTCGGTCATTCGCGGAAACTTGTCGAGCCCGGTTACCTGCACCGGCCCATCGACCGATAGTCGCAGACGTGTGGATTCGAAATCATCCACGGCGCAGGGCCCGTAATTTGTCCACACGACATTTGGCAGCAAGCCAAATACTCCGTCGAGGTTCTGGCCGTGGGGCCTTACGAGTCGGTGCGACAACAGGTGTAACCGCAAATAGACATCGGCCGTGTCGACGGGCGCAGTGTCGAGGTCGATGGTGCGTTCGACAATGACACGCTCGACCCCTCGCCGCAGATCGACACCTACGAGTGCTTGCAATAGCGATGTCTCGGTCTCGGCCGGTGGCGGACCGAGTTGCGGTGACGGGAAGTGGACGGCCAGAACCTGGCCAGCGAGTGTTCGATGGGCGAGGCCTGTGCCGTGGGCGAGTCGTTGCATAGTCACGAGGTACGACGTTAGTTCAGGGGTTGCGTGCCGTCGACTGGAATTGTTAGGGTTGCCTAACTAACTCTGAAAGGTATGGTTGAAAGATGGGTACTCGCCGACGATGTATGGCAGCGCTTCCCGCACTGGTAATGATCTGCGCCTGCGCTTCAGGCGGCGACGCAACGTCGTCGACGACGGCAGCCCCAACGACGGCAGCCCCAACGACTACGCAACCAATCAAACCGTCGGGAAGTATCACAATATATTCGGGCCGCTCCGAGTCGCTCGTAAAGGCGCTGTACGAGCAGTTCACTGCTGACACCGGTATCACTGTCAGCGCCCGTTACGGCGACAGCGGCGCACTCGCCGCACAAATCCTTACCGAAGGAAAGGCGTCCCCGGCCGACGTGTTCTTCGCCCAGGACGCCGGAGCGCTCGGCGCAGTAGCCAAAGCCAAGCTGTTCTCGTCCCTGCCCGCATCACAGCTCGACAAGGTGGCCAAGACATACCGGTCAGCCGACGGCATGTGGACCGGGGTAAGCGGCAGAGTACGGGTCGTGCTGATCGACCCAGCCCAGGTGGCAACACCGCCAGCCACTATCGACGAGGTGCTCGACGCGAAGTGGAAAGGCAAGGTCGGATTCGCACCGAGCAATGCTTCGTGGCAATCCTTCGTCACCGCTTTGCGTGTAACCCGTGGCGACGCCGCCGCCGCCGAATGGCTCAAGCGGTTCGCTGCCAACACGCCCAAGGCGTACCAGGGCAATGGGGCCGTGCGCGACGGTGTGAACGCCGGCGAGGTAGCCCTCGGATTGGTCAATCACTATTACCTCTACGAAAAGATTGCGAAGGAAGGCGCCGACAAAGTCACCGCGAGGAACGCCTTCATGACACCAGGGGATGTCGGTGGGTTGGTTAATGTTGCCGGGGTGGGCATCATGACATCAGGCAGAAATCGGGGGGCGGCTCTGGCCTTCAGTGAGTACCTACTGTCTGACAAGGCGCAAAAGTTCTTTGCCGAGAAGACGTTCGAGTATCCCCTTGTCGGTGGTGGTGCTCCAGCTGTCGGGCTCCCGTCGCTCGCCGATCTCAAGCCGCCCACTATCGATCTGAGTGATCTTGATTCCATCGCCATCACCCAGGAGTTGTTGTCGAAAGCAGGTTTGCTCACGAAGTGAGTTCGCGGGTGCCGCCATCACAACGACCGCCGGTAAGCCTTGTGGCACCGGCGGTCGTTGTCGCGCTCGTCGCTATCGCTCCTGTCATCTACCTGGTCGACCGAGCCGCCAGTAGCGGTTGGAATGTTGCTTGGCGCGAAATTGCCCAGCAACGCACCATCGACCTTGTTGCACGGAGCCTCACGATTACCGTGATGGCAACGATTCTCTGCGTCGTTGTTGGTGTCTGTGCCGCTGTTCTTGTTACTCGCACCGACCTTCGTGGCGCGAAAATCTGGCGGGTGATTCTTGCCCTGCCGTTGGCGGTACCTACCTATCTCGCTGCGTACGCGTGGGTATCGGCTCGCCCGTCGCTCGCCGGAATCGACGGGGCCACACTGGTGCTGGTGGCCTGCTGCTACCCGTATGTATTCCTGCCGGTTTGCGCGGCCTTGCAGCGCATCGACCGGGCCTCCGAGGAGGTGGCCCGGGCATCTGGTCGTTCGGGGTTGTCGGTGATCTGGCATATCACTTTGCCTCAGGTGCGTACGGCAGTGGCCTCGGGGGCCCTATTGGTGGCGCTGTATGTGCTGTCGGATTTCGGAGCAGTTGGAACCATGCGTTTCGAGTCGTTCACGTGGGTCATATTCGGGGCCTACAACGCTGGGTTCAACCCATCGCGAGCTGCGGTCCTGTCGCTGGTGCTGGTCGCCATAGCCCTCGGTGTCACACTCGCCGAGATGCGAGCACGGGGCCGATCCTCATATCGGCTCGGTGCCGGTGCCTCGCGCTCCGGGTTCGCGTTTCGGCTAGGTCGCAAACAGATCGGCGCCACGCTGTTTCTTACCGTCGTAACCGCTGTCGCTATCGGCATGCCAGTCGGCTCGCTGGTCAAATGGCTTGTCCGCTCCACTGGTCAGCAGACCGACTGGACCGATCTTCGCCGCGCTGCGTTCAACTCCTTCACGTTGGCCCTGATCGCAGCGCTCGTCACCCTGGCAGTAGCGATACCTGCCGGGGTCTTGGCTGCCCGACATCAATCGGTAACCTCGCGGGTCGTCGAGCGGGCAACCTATGTGTCGCACGCCCTACCGGGAATCGTTATCGGCATCGCGGTCGTGCATCTCGGCATCCGTTTGCTGCGCCCCCTCTACCAACGCACCCCGTTGCTCATCGCCGCGTACGTGGTGATCTTTCTTCCCCTAGCGGTGGGAACCGTACGGGCCGCGTTCGAACAGTGCCCGCCCCGACTCGAAGAAGTTGCCCGATCGCTCGGCCGAACACGTCGGCGTGCGCTGTGGCAAGTAGCCGCACGACTGTCTGCCCCTGGGCTAGCCGCTGGAACCGCGCTTACGTTCCTTGCCGCCATGAAAGAACTGCCGGCCACCTTGCTGCTGCATCCGACCGGCACCGACACATTGGCGACACGGCTATGGACCCATACATCGGTCAGTGACTATTCCGGCGCTGCGCCGTACGCTGCTGCGCTAATGCTGCTCGCTGCACTTCCCACCGCTGTTCTCGGTTGGCTGTCTGGTCGATTGGTCGGCGATGGGTAGCGGACTCTCGATCGAGGGTGTTCACAAACGCTTTGGTGCGCTCCAGGTTCTTCAAGGTGTCGATCTGAACGTCGAGGCGGCGACACTCACCGCTGTGCTTGGGCCATCGGGATGTGGCAAGACAACCCTGTTGCGCATCATTGCGGGGTTCGAACAAGCAGACGATGGTCGTCTTGTCGTCGATGGAACCAATATCGCGACGTTGCCGCCAGAGTTACGCCACGTCGGCGTTGTGCCCCAAGAGGGTGCGTTGTTTCCTCATCTCGATGTCGGGCGCAACGTGGGGTTCGGCATCCCGAAACGAGGGCGCTCGGCTCGAGTAGCCGAGTGTCTCGAACTCGTGGGGCTCGCTGGGTTCGAAGCCGCCAGACCAGCAGAGCTGTCGGGAGGTCAACAACAACGGGTCGCTGTTGCACGAGCACTAGCACCCCGACCAGCGGTCTTGTTGCTCGACGAACCATTCGCCGCGCTCGACACCAACCTTCGCGCTCAGGTTCGTAGTGATATCGCCGATGCTGTGCGGGCGTCGGGCACCACCACCGTGCTTGTCACCCATGATCGTGACGAGGCGTTGTCACTCGCCGATCACGTTGCTGTAATGCTGCATGGCCGCGTGCTGCAAGTAGCGACGCCAATTGACCTCTACCGCCATCCGGTGTCGAGCGAAGTAGCGCTGTTTGTGGGTGAGGCCTTTCTCGTTCCCGGATACAACGATGCCGGTGCGAGTAGCAGCCCGTTTGGTGACGTGCGCGTACATGGTCCGGTGGGCGACGTGCTACTCGTGATCCGACCCGAGCAAGTTGTCTTGTCGTCGTCGGGCACCTTTGCGACCATTACCGGTGTGTCGTACTTTGGCCACGATTGCCTGGTCGAGATGGTGCTAGCTGATGGCTCAACCGTTGCTACTCGCGTCGCTGGGCATCGATCGCCTGCGGTTGGATCCACCGTTCATGTGTTGATCGATGGGGTTGTCTCGTCCGTTGTGCGCTGATGCAAGGCAATGACCACGTCGCAAATTTGGGTCGCTTCAGCATGGTCGTGAGTGACGTGAATCGCAGGTATACCCTGTTCGTTGAGGACACGGCGCAGTTCACTGCCAAGCTGCTTGCGTAGGTCGTGGTCCAAAGCGCTCAATGGTTCGTCGAGCAGTAGTAGCCGCGGGCGAGGGGCCAACGCTCGGGCGAGGGCAACCCGTTGAGCCTCACCTCCCGACAGGTCGATGACCGACCGCCGCCCGAACCCTCGCAAATCGACGAGGTCCAACAGCTCGCTCACACGCACAGCAATTTCGGTGTTTGGTCGGCGCGACATTTTGAGGCCGAAGCCAACATTGCCCGCTACGTCGAGATGCCCGAACAGTTGCTGATCCTGGAAAACGTATCCGAATCGGCGCGCGTGCGTAGGGACTGCAGCCACATCGACGCCATCCCATTCAACCCGGCCGGCGTCAGGCACGACTAACCCCGCGATCACCCGGAGCAACGTGCTTTTGCCTGATCCGCTCGGCCCAACGAGCCCCACGATTTGGCCGGGCTCAACGTGCAGAGAGACACCGTTGAGTACCGTTTGTTGCCCGAAACGGACCGTGATGTCGCGACAAGCTAGGCCTTCCATCGTTCTCCCATCCGGTCGACAACGTACAGCGCCCCACCTGACAACAAGGCCAGCACTACCGCCATGGCATGGCCGAGCTGGTTATTGCTTGCGCCTGGCCTCCCGAGCGTCTCGTTGATCAAGGTCGGCAGCGTTGGATTGCCGCGGCGAACCAGAAACACGCTGGCTCCGAACTCGCCAACCGAAACGGCAAATGCGAACCCTGCGCCGAGTGCCGCAGGGCGCCGCAGTGCCGTCCAGTCGACCGTGCGCCACACCTGCCATGGCGACGCACCGAGGGTCGCAGCGGCGTCGCGTTGGCGTGGATGGACGTCACGCAGTGCCGCGGTCACTAGCCGCATCACGAATGGCAACCCGATGATGGCGTGGGCAACTGGGATAACAAGGCGGTTGCCCCTAAGGTCGAGGAGCGGGCCGCTAAAGGCCACGAGTAGACCAAATCCCACGGTCACGGCCGAGGTACCGAGTGGAAGGCTCAGCAGCACCTCGAGCAGCCGAGAGCTCCGCGCTGGCGCGTTGACACAAACCCCGGCCGCGCAACCGAGGAGCGTGGCAATGCCTGCGGCGACCAGAGCGGTGAATGCCGACGTGACCAACGCATCGAATGGACGCCCCGTGAATAGCGCGCGCCACTGGCCAGCCCGGGTTGCCAGCGCAACCAAAGGGGCTAACACCGCAACGACAGCCGGGACCAAGATAGCGAGAACAACCCAGGCATTGAAGGATGTGGGTCGCTCCACGAATCGCCTCGGGATCGCCACCTTTGGACGTCGGCCGGCCAGCCCGAGCACGGCCGCCATGCAGACAACTTGGATCAGCGCGAGTGCAGCGGCTGACCGTAGGTCGAGGAGCTGAGCAGTTCGACGATAGATCTCGACCTCCAACGTGGGGTGGCGGGGTCCACCAAGAAACAAAACAACGCCGAACGATGTAAACGTGAACATGAACACGATCGACGCCGCAGAGCGCAATGCCGGCTGCAGAATCGGCGCCACAACCCTCCGAAATGATTGCCACGGCGTAGCTCCGAGGGTCCGAGCCGCGTCGGTCAGTCGACCATCGACCTGGCGCCAGACAGGCGTCAGTGTTCGAACCACAACCGACACATTGAAGTACACGTGCGCAATGAGCACCGCTTCCACGGTTCCGTGCCAACTGTTGGGAAGCAACGCCAAAAACGCTGTTCCTACAACGACTGTCGGCAACACAAATGGGACGACAAGAAGGCTCTCGATTCCTCGCCGGCCTCGAAACTGATACCGGGCCAACACGAACGCGACCGGCAGCCCAACGAGCAGCGTCAGCAGCGTGGAGGCAACGGCCTGCCACAACGTGAACCAGGCAATTCGGACCAAAATCGGGTCGGTGATGACATCGACGAGGCCGCCGCCCGACAACCCGCGCCCAACAATGGCGACAACAGGCCACACAAAGAACACGGCCAAGAAAACGGCCGGGGCGAAACCTACGAGCCGGACAACACGCCGGTTCAGCGCAGGACGATGGTGGTCCACTCGTTGATCCAACGCTCGCGATTTTTCTCGATATCACTGGCGGGGATATCGAACGGTTTGGTCGGGCGAATGCCATGCGTGGCAAATGCGGGCGGCACCGTTACGCCCTGAACAGCAGGAAACACATACATATTCGGGGCCACGTCGGCCTGGAACTCGGCTGACAGCAAGAAGTCGACCAGCTTGCGGGCTGCGGCTTCATGCTTGGTGCCTTTAAGGATGCCGACGTACTCGACCTGATGGAAACAGGTGTCCTTCAGCGCGACGGTTGGACTTGTGCCGTCGTCACTAACTTCAGCCGCCGGGCTACTGCCGTAACTCACGACGAGCGGCCGGCTTCCCTTGCCAGCCGAGCCGGAGAATTCGACCGTGTATGCGCCGACCCACCCGTCGACAACCTGTACCCCGTTGCGTCGAAGGTCCTTCCAATACTGCTGCCAGCCTGTCTCGCCCGAGTGGGCGATAGTGGCCAACAAGAACGCCAGACCTGGTGACGACGTAGCTGGGTTCTGTACGACGAGCAGTTCTTTGTAGGCCGGGTCAGTCAGCATGGCGAGCGACGTGGGCACCGCCAGACTCTTCTTGGCGAACCATTTGACGTCGGCGTTGATGCAAACGTCACCGACATCTACCGGGGTGAGCTCGTTGCCTTTCGGGACGAACGCAACGACCCCAGGATCGAGATTCTTGAGAGCCGAACTTTTGTACGACGCGAACGCGCCTGAGCTCACAGCGCGTGATGCCAACGTATTGTCGACGCCCCACAACACGTCGCCGTCGGGTCGACCCTTGGTCAAGATGGCTTGATTGAGTACAACACCGGCGTCGGCACCCTGGGCAACGGTCACCGTGATGCCAGTGGCTTTCGTGAACGAATCAAAGATGCCGTCAGTGACAAAGAAGCTGTCGTGGGTCACCAACGTGACGCTCTGGGATTGGGTCGACTGCTGCGATGATGTGGAGCAGGCACCAGCAAGAAGGACCAGGCTGAAGGCGAGTTTGGTGAGTGGACGATTCATGGCAGGGCCTCCGGGGAGATAACGAGCAGGCTGCCCGTAGCAAGCACTATTCGAACTTCGGCACCTGTGGCGATGTTGGAAACGCCACGGCTAGAACCTGACGGCAGAACAGCGTTGGCCAGTGGCCATTTCAAGCCACTGGTTGTGACGCCAACCGCATCGCCCAGGCTTGGCAACAGCGTGATGACCTCGCCGGATGTGGTGGCGGCGCGAAGCCCACCGCCAGCGTGCAGCACCCACAGGTGGGCGTGGCCACACCATGCGTCGACTGCGATGTAGCGAAGCGTGGGCTGGCAAATGAGGGCGATAGTGGCGAGTAAATGATCAAGACGGTCGGTGTTTGCACCAGTCACGATTGTTATTGACGTGACGCCCCGATCGGTTGCCGCGAGCAGGGCCAGCTCGCCGTCGGTTGCATCTTTGTCACAGGGGTGCGTCTGCATCGGTACATGGCGGCGGGTTAGCTCTGCGAGACCGGCAGGCGAGATGGAGTCCATGTCTCCGACCGCTAGGTTGACCGTTAGGCCGAGAGCAAATGCATGATCGACGCCGCTGTCTGCTGCGATGACGAAAGCGTTCGTGGGCAGACGGCCAGCGAGGCTGGACGGTGGGGCGGATCCGCCAAGTACGACTAGGTGATGCACGACGTCCCTCCGCTGGCATTACCCAGATCAGGTTCTTGGGTCGGTGGCGGCGACCACCCTCTCAGCCCACCGAACCAGTGAGCTCCCCATTTGTGTTGTGGCCGTAGCGTATCGGGTGTGCGTCGAGTTGAATACTCGTGTGACACAAACTCTTTCTCTCGACGACGCCGTTGCGGGCTGTGCGCTGTCTCACCAGCGACTACTTGGCTGGCTCGACGAACTCGACGTGCTCGACGGTGTAGATGTGGCGTTACCATCGCTGCTTCCCGGTTGGACCGTCGGTCACGTTCTGACGCACCTAGCTCGCAACGCCGATGGTTCTCGCCGCATGCTTGAAGCGGCCGCCGTTGGTGAGGAACGCCCGATGTACCCGAGCAGCGACCATCGCACCGCTGGAATCGATGCTGGAGCTTCGAGGCCGTTCGCTGCTCAACTTCGCGATATTCGAACGTCGATCTGGGCCCTGGAGTCGTGTTGGGCTGGTCTCGACGCGCCCGGCTGGTCGGGGTTCGGGCTGCATGTCACGGGTCGAATTCCGGTAGCCACCATACCGTTACGCCGGTGGCGCGAGATCGAGATCCACTGGATCGATCTTGGGCTCAGTCACACGTGGCGTGACATGTCGGGTGAGCTTGTGGCAGCCGATCTGCAGACCCGGCGTGACAAGTGTCCGCTAGACGTTCCGCGATCGGTCGTCGACCTCGGTGAACGAGGAGAACTGTGCTGGCTCTACGGGCGATCTCCCGGCTCCGATGTTCCAGAGCCGCCCGTGTGGTTCTAAGTTCGCCCCCATGGGAATACTTGATGGTCGAATCGCTCTGGTGTCGGGTGGAGGGCGTGGCGTCGGCCGCGGTATCAGCGAACTACTCGCTGCGAATGGTGCGACGGTTGCGGTGAACTACACACGCGACGAAGCGGCAGCCAACGACACAGTTGGGGCCATTGTCGCGGCCGGAGGAACGGCACGCGCCTATCAGGCCGCCGTCGATGACGCCGAACAGGACGCGACGATGGTTGCCGACATTACAGCCGATTTCGGCACCATTGACCTTCTCGTCAACAACGCTGGAGTGGCGTCGAAAGGGCGGTCGGTTGTCGACACCAGCCCCGACGAAGTGCTGCGCTTACTCGCCATTCATGCCGTGGCCGGGCACCATCTCAGCCGACTGGTGCTGCCAGCTATGCGCGAGCAGGGTCGAGGTGACATCGTGTTCATCTCGTCGGTTGCTACCCGCACGCTGGGCGCGAACGGTGCGCCGTACAACATGGGTAAAGCAGCTATGGAAGCGTTGGCGTTCACGCTCGCCAAGGAAGAACGCGCTCACGGAATCCATGTGAATATCGTGGCGCCCGGTTTGGTCGATACCGACATGGGTCAACGCCTTGCCCGGGCGTTGACCGGTGGGAAAGATATCCGAACCCTCGACGCCGGAATGCCGTTCGGGCATGTGTGTACGCCGGCGGAAGTGGCCGACGTGGTGCTGTGGCTCTGCGGTGACGGCTCACGGTATGTCACCGGGCAGCGCATCGAATGTGACGGCGGTGGCCCCATGCCCGGGGTTCTGGGCCGCTAGCCCAACAATTTCCAGTTGTAGAACTCGTCGACGATCGATCGATCGCCGAAGGATTCGAAACCGGGATGGTTCGGGTCGAGCCGACGCCACACAAACAACAGCAGGTCGCTGGCTGTGCCTCGCAGGGCGGCGTCGCCTTTGCCGTGTGTCGGCGAAATGCGAACCGAACCGCCTGGCGCGTCGATCATCCATTCGCTGGTGGCGTCGGTGGCATGAAGGTGCAAGCTTCCCGACAAGCTCGGGAGGTCGCCCTTGCGGTTCTTCAGACGAAACGACGCAAGCGTTGTGAGGGCTTCGTCCAAGCCATCGGCGGCAAGATCAGGGTCGAACTCGCCAGGTGAACCCGCGGCCGATTCCGCATCCCATCGATGGATTAGTGCTTCTTGGGCCTGGCGACGCGGCCAGAAGCGTCCCGACGCGTTGTTGCCAACAAAGGTCCACCCGTCACGCTCGGCCGACAGCGCACCGAGCGCGTTGACGAGCGGGTTGACACTGTCGGCTAGGTAGCTCAGTGCCTCGTCGCCTGTTGGTGGGGGAGCCCCAATCCCTCCTTCGGGTGACGAGCCGGTTACGACAGCCTTGGTGGCCCAGCGCTGCACGCGGCCGAGGTGTCCACAGAGCGCCGCAATGTCCCAACCCGGGCATGGCGGCACCCCAGCCGACGGCCCGGTTGTACGAGCGATGGCTAGAATTGCTTCAGTTTGCTGGGCGACGATGGCCGGATAGTCGAAAGTCATGCTCGCGACGGTAGCCTTTTTCTATGAACAGTCCTCTCGCTGGCACCGTCGATACGACTACGAACGACATGGTTATCTCCTTGACCCCTGTAGCGGTTGAAAAAGTCACTGAACTGCGTGATGCCGAGCCTGAAGGCAAGTTGTTGGGCCTGCGCCTCGAAATTCTTGGTGACGACGGTCGCGACTTCACCTACGACTTGTCGTTTGACGAGATTGTCAAGGCCGAACTTTCCGACATCGTGCGTAGCCACGAAGGGCTGAGGGTCATCATTCCTGCTAAAGACGCGGCGAATCTTGAAGGGGCAACGCTCGACTTCGAGGAGGGCGGCTTGGTGTTGCGCAACCCGAACCGTCCCCGTCAGTTGCAAATCGGGAATCTGCTCACAACCGACGACCTGTCCGACCAAATCCGTAGCGTTGTCGAGCTGCAAGTCAACCCAGCGCTCGACGCCCACGGCGGGTTCGTCACGTTCGTTGGCCACGACGGAGAGGGTCGTGCCTACCTGACCATGGGAGGCGGTTGCCACGGTTGTTCCATGAGCAGAGTCACGATGCTTCAAGGCGTTCAGGCAACGTTAAAAACCGAGATTCCCGATATTCATCAGGTGATCGACGCTACCGATCACTCGGTCGGCGAAAACCCGTACTTCGCCTAGTCTGCCCCGGCTTCGTTTGCTCCCGACCCCTCGCTTCACCGCTCAGCCAACTAGTCTGCCTTCGGCTTCGCTTGCTCCCTACCGCTCGCTTCACCGCTCAGCCAACTAACCCGGTGGGGGTTGTTGAAACGGCCCGTGAACTGGCCGACGAACTGCTCTTTCCGGCCGCGCTCGCGACCGATGCCGCCGACAGCGTGCCAGCGAGTCATCTCGACGAGTTCGCATCGCGGGGCTTGTACGGCCTGTCCGGCCCGACCAATACCGAAGGCCTTGGGGTCGACCGCTCAACGCTGCTTACCGTCATCGAAACTCTTGCCGGGGGCTGTCTGAGCACAACGTTTCTGTGGCAGCAGCATCTGATGTTGGTGGCAACGTTGGCCGAGACATCAACGGCATTGAGTCGCGAATGGCTTACACCGTTGTGTCGGGGCGAACGCCGAGCTGGTGTTGCTTTTGCTCACCTTCGCCGGCCAGGACCACCGGCCGTCGCTGCACAACCAGACGGCAGCGGATGGAGGCTCACCGGCTCGGCCCCGTGGGTCACGGGCTGGGGTCGAATTGATGTCGTGCGATTCGGTGCCACATTGCCCGATGGCAACATCGTGTGGTGTCTCGTCGATGCCGAAGAAGGCGGCGCTGTGTCGGTGAGTCGGCTGAGTTTGTCGGTGCTCAATGCTACGTCGACTGTCGAGATGCACCTCGATGGTCTGTACGTTCCCGGTGACCGGGTGGCGTCGATCGAACCCATGCGCGAGTTTGTCCAACGTGACGCGGCGGGGCTGCGAACGAACGGTTCGCTGGCCTTAGGGCTCACGGCGCGATGCCTTCGCCTTGTGCCAACATTGAAGTTTGCCGACGAACTCCGCCAGTGTCGTTGCGTGCTCGACCATGCCGACATCGACTCGTTGCCGTCGGCTCGGGCATGGTCGTCGGAGCTGGCGATGCGAGCCACTAGTGCTCTGGTGGTTGCCGGTGGCGGTCGTTCCCTGTCGCTCCAGAGTCATGCGCAACGGTTATGTCGCGAGGCGATGTTCTTGTTGGTGCAGGGGCAAACAACATCGATCCGTGCTGCGCAACTTGAGCGGCTCGCTCGGGCTGTTGATTACGATGCATTGGATGATCCGACTCCGTAGATACTCAGCCGTTGCTTTCGCCGCGGTCTCCATTGCATCCGTGGCCGCTTGCGCAAGTTCCACCGACAAGGTTGCGTCCACCGCCTCGTCTGTGGCGGGAGCCGTCAAGGCCGCCGCCGACCCCGCAGCGTGCGCCAAGAGCGCCACGCTGACGTCGGGCAAGCTCACTATTGCCACCGGCACACCTGCGTTCTCACCGTGGGTCGAGAACGACAAACCAGAATCGGGCGAAGGTTTCGAAGCCGCTGTTGCGTATGCAATCGCCGACAAGTTGGGCTTTGCGAAGGACAAAGTGATCTGGGTTCGTACGAGCTTCGAAGAAGCCATTCAGCCTGGCAAGAAGAGCTTCGATTTCAACATGCAACAGTTCTCGATCACTGACGACCGCAAGAAGGCTGTCGACATGAGCTCGTCGTATTACACCACCAATCAATCGCTGGTCGGTTACGCCGACTCGAAGGCGGGCTCGGCCAAAGCAGTGAAGGACCTGGCCGGTCTCAAGCTTGGGGCTCAGGCCGGCACCACCAGTCTTGAGTTCATCAACAACGTGATCAAGCCCAGTAACAAGCCGTTCGTGTACGACGACAACGTCGGGGCAAAGGCTGCGCTCGAAAGCAAGCAAATCGATGGCATCGTGGTCGACCTGCCCACCGGTTTCTTCATTAGTGCCGTCGAGATTGAAAATACCAAGGTGATTGGCCAGTTCGCACCCGAAGCAGGCAAGGCCGATCAATTCGGGCTGGTGCTCGACAAAGGCTCGAAACTCACGTCGTGCGTCGATGGTGCGTTGGCCAAGCTCACGGCCGACGGCAGCCTGGCGAAGCTTGTAACGACGTGGCTTGCCGACAAGACCGGCGCACCTGTCTTCGCCAAGTAACGTGGCCCTCACCCGCCGCCAGATCTTCGAACGTCGGCAGCGGCGCCGGAGCCTGACGGCGGCGGCGCTGTCAACTGCGGCAGTAGTTCTGGCCGTTGTGCTGTTGGTTCCGCTTGCTCCCGGATGGGAACGCGTACAAAACAGTTTCTTCGATGGCACCGTGCTTCGCACCACCTGGCCTGGGTTGTTGCGGGCGTTCTGGCTCGACGTGAAAATTTTCCTGTGGTGCGCTCCGTGCATTGTGTTGTGGGGTTTGGCCATTGCGTTGTGCCGAGGTGTCCGCGCACCCGCGCTGTTCCCACTGCGGATATTCGGGGCCCTGTACACCGACGTGTTCCGGGGTATCCCGGTGATCCTGACGATCTATCTCATCGGGTTCGGTGTACCGGGGCTTGGCCTTGACCGGCCGTGGAACAGTCCGTACATCTGGGGGTCGGTCGCGCTCGTGTTGGCCTATTCGGCGTATGTGGCCGAGGTGATCCGAGCTGGGATCGAAAGTGTTCATGAAGGTCAGCGTGGCGCAGCGAGATCGCTTGGCTTGTCCTCGGCGCAAACGATGCGGTTTGTTGTGTTGCCCCAAGCAATCAGGCGTGTCGTGCCGCCATTGATGAACGACATGGTCAGCTTGCAAAAAGATGTAGCGCTCATCTCGGTCATCGGCCCGATCGAGGTGCTGCGACAAGCCGGTATCGACAAGTCGAAGTTGGCCAACTTCACTCCCTACGTTGGTGCCGCGCTCATCTTTCTTGCGGTCACTATTCCGCTTACACGCTTGACCGACTGGCTACTGCGGCGGCAGGTCGAACGCCGCACCGGGAGTGCTGTTCAATGACTGTCAAACTGTCGGTCGAGAACGTAACGAAACGTTTCGGTCTAACTACAGTCCTGTCTGGTATCGACCTGTCCATTGCGCAGGGGGAAGTGATCTCGTTGATTGGTGCAAGCGGGTCGGGAAAATCGACCTTGCTGCGATGCATCAATTTGCTTGAACCGGTTGACGACGGCCGAATACTGCTCGACGGAGAGGACATCAGCGCTCCCGGCCTGAACCCCGATCCGATCCGACGTCGAATCGGCATGGTCTTTCAGAGCTACAACCTGTTCCCCCATTTGTCGGTTCTGGCCAATGTGACGCTTGGGCTTCGCCGTGTGTTGGGTCAATCGGCCCCGGAGGCTCGAGAGGCTGCGGTCGAACTGCTGACCCGGTTTGGGCTAGACGGCAAGATCGACACCTACCCCGACCGGCTCTCGGGTGGGCAGCAGCAACGGGTTGCCATCGTTCGAGCGTTGGCGATGGACCCCGAGTTGCTGCTGCTCGACGAGATCACTGCCGCACTCGACCCGGCGTTGGTCGGCGAAGTGCTCGATGTTGTTCGCGGGTTGCGTCAACGCGGAATGACCATGTTGTTGGCCACTCACGAGATGGGCTTTGCCCGTGAGATCAGCGACCGGGTGTGCTTCTTGGACGCTGGTCGAATCTGTGAGGTCGGCACGCCGTCCAAGATCTTTGGTGATGCGAGCGAGCAGCGCACCCGAGAGTTCCTCGAACGGGTAATTGCGTCGGGTCGGCTCTAGTGGCGGAGCGATACAGCGAACGTTCGCCCGTTCGACTAGTTCGGATGAATGGCTCGGGCGTACCATGATTCCCGGGTCGACAAGGAGGTCTTGCTATGACAGGCATCGTCGGATACGGGGTGTATCTGCCGTACTGGCGCATACAGCGCTCGACCATCGGGTCAACGCTCGGCTCGGGTGGCGGCAAGGGGGCACGAAGCGTTGCTAGCTACGATGAAGACACAACGTCCATGGGGGTGGAATCGGCCCGCTTGGCACTCAAGGCTGCCCCATCTGGTTACGAGCCCGAGGTATTGTGGTTTTCGACGAGTAACCCTGCGTACCTCGACAAAACCAACGCTACTGGAATCCACGCCGCGCTTGCGCTACCCGACTCGGTGGGGGCGTACGACGTCCTGGGTGGTGTTCGTTCTGCGACTGGCGCAGCACGAGCCGCAGGCAGCGGTGGCGCCCAAGTCGCTGTCTTCAGTGACGTACGCACCGGGCTCCCCGGTGGTGCCGACGAGTCAGCTGGCGGCGACGCCGCGGCAACGTTGCTCTTTGGTGCCAACGACGATGCCATCGCGGTTCCTATCGGTACGGCGTCGGTGTCGGCCGAGTTTGTCGATCGGTGGCGCACCCCAGGCGACCAATTCTCGAAGGTGTGGGAGGATCGTTTTGGTGAGCACGCATACGTGCCCGTCGCCGAGGAAGCGATCTCGCGTGCGCTCAAGAGTTCGGGGTTGTCTTCAGGCGATGTCGATCACCTCATCGTCACAGGCCTTCAGGCTCGGGCCGTCGGCGTCGTACGCAAAAGCTTCGGAGCTCAACCCGATGCAGTTGCCGACGATCTTACGGGCCAAATCGGTAACACCGGTTCGGCACATTGGGCGGTGATGTTGGCCGATGTACTCGATCGGGCTCGCCCCAACCAGGTCATTGTTGTGGCATCCATGAGCGACGGGTGCGATGTGTGGGTGCTGCGAACAACCGACAAAATCGTCGGCTATGGCGACAGGCGGGCCGCAACGGTACGCCAACAACTTGCGTCAACCCGGGACGATCTCAGCTATGCCAGCTTTCTGACATGGCGGGGATTCCTGCATCGCGAGCCACCGCGACGTCCAGAACCCGAGCGACCGGCCGCTCCGCCGTCACTGCGAATGAACACCTGGAAGTACGGCTTCTACGGCAGCCGTGACGAAGGCGGGTTCCTGCATATGCCACCCAGCCGAGTGAGCATGGGTTCAGGCGAAATCGACCACATGGAACCTGTGCGTATGGCCGACGTACAGGCCACCATTGCAACATTTACTGTCGACCGCCTGGCGTACTCGATGTCTCCGCCGGTTGTTGCCGTCGTGCTCGATTTCGACGGGGGCGGCCGTCTGCAGTGCGAACTCACCGACGTAGACCCGACAGCGGTGCGAATTGGTGACCGAGTCGAAATGACGTTCCGCCGTCTCTACACACAAGACGGCGTGCACAATTACTTCTGGAAAGCTCGACCCACGAGAGGAAACTGAACATGGCATCACGAGGAATCCGCGACCAGGTAGCCATTGTTGGGATGGGCTGCACCAACTTTGGCGAGCATTGGGACAAGAGCGCCGACGACATGCTCATCGAGGCGTCGTCGGCTGCGCTCGCGTCGGCTGGGATAGATCTACCCACAGTCGATGCATTCTGGCTGGGCACGATGGGCTCGGGGCTCTCGGGGCTTACCTTGAGCCGCCCGCTCAAGATACAAAACAAGCCGGTTACCCACGTCGAGAACTTCTGCGCCACGGGCTCCGAGGCGTTCCGAAACGCGTGCTATGCCGTTGCCTGCGGCGCCTATGACGTGGCCATGGCCATTGGTGTCGAGAAACTGAAGGACTCCGGGTTCTCGGGTCTTGTTGTGGCTAGCCCTGCCAACGACGGTACGTCGCTGACAGTCACTGCGCCGGCATCGTTTTCGTTTCTCGCCCCGTCGTACGCGAACAAGTACGGGGTGCCCGACGCCGAGTTGAAGGACGTATTGACTCGTATTGCCTGGAAAAACCATCGCAACGGCGCACTGAACTCACGGGCGCAGTTCCGAAAAGAAGTGCCAAAGGAAACCATTGCGTGCAGTCCGTTGATTGCCGGCCCGCTCGGTATTTTCGACTGCTCTGGCGTTAGCGACGGGTCGGCAGCAGCCATCATCGTTCGGGCGCAAGATGCGTACAAGTACACCGACAAGCCGATCTTCGTCAAGGCTCTATCGTTCGTTGCCGGTCCAGCCTCCGGTCCTATGGACCCAAGCTACGACTACACCACGTTCACCGAGGTTGTTGCCTCCGCCGAAGACGCGTATCGGCAAGCTGGTATTACCGATCCGCGTCGCGAACTGGCTATGGCCGAGGTGCACGACTGCTTCACCCCAACCGAGTTGGTCTTGATGGAAGACCTTGGATTCTCCGAGCGTGGTACCGGTTGGAAAGATGTTTTGGCCGGTGTATTCGACCTCGATGGCGAACTTCCGGTCAACCCCGACGGCGGGCTCAAGTCGTTCGGGCACCCTATCGGCGCTTCGGGATTGCGAATGCTGTTTGAATGCTGGTTGCAGCTACGCGAAGAAGCAGGTGCCCGACAGATTGCCTCTATTGCCCTCGGTAAAAACAAGGCGCTCACCCACAATCTCGGTGGGTCACCGGGTGCTTGTGTGAGCTTCGTGTCAGTAGTAGGCAGCGCGCTCGACTGATTGTTCGTTCCCGGCTTGATTTGGCCTCCGGAACCGCCGATAAGCATTCGGAGGCTTGTCATTGTCCAGTCGGTCGGAGTTGTCGTTTTCCAAGTCAGCGCTCATCATCATCGCTGCGTTGGTCATTGGCGTGCAGGTCACCACGGTTCGGGGCCTTCTTTCTCGGCGTGCAGGCTCGGCCCAGACGTCGAGCGACACCAAGGCGTCGTTGCCGGCACTACCCCCAGCAGGTGACCCGTTACCAACTCTTATTGCGGCCACGCGAAACACGAGAGCCGTTGCGTCGGGACATGTCATCGAAATTGTGACCGTCGAGGGCAATCCATCACCGGTGTCAATCCAGGACGTGCGATTCGACACAACGACCAAATCGGTGGTCGTGCGGTCGAAAGTCGGCACCGACACTCACGAGGCCACCGTTGTTGGGTCGAAACTCTTCCTTGCTGCCGAACTCCATGGCGGCTTGCCGGGTCAGCGAGCTCGTTTCGACCTCATGAAGGGAGTCAGTACCGGCGAAGCGGGCCTTGATCCCACCGGTTTGTACAACTCGCTGGGCGTCGAGGAATTTCATTCCGGTGGCGTATCGTTGCTGGTCGACGGTGGCTTGGAAACGGCCGACGGGTCGTCGCTTCGGCACTACTCGGGAAAGCTCGATGCCCGAGCGGCCCTAGCCGCGGCAGGAGGCACCGAGGCTGAATGTGTCCTTCCTGCCGACGGTGACCGTCCTGTCAGTCCGCTGCGGCCCGTTGCCCCCGCTCGTGCGCTGAGCTTTCTGTGTGCGGGACTATCTGACATTTCTGTCGAGTATTGGATCGACGGATCGACAACGCTGCGGCGTGCCGTTGTCAGGGGCACACGTGCCGATGGAACGGTTGTGACGATTGATCGGGTGTATCGGGAGCTCAACCAGCTCCAAACAATTGTGGTGCCGCTCGAGTCGACCATTGTCGACGGTAGAAGCCTCAAGTCCCAATAGACGCTCGCCTGCCTTCGGCGTCGCTTGCTCCTTACCAGTCGCTTTAGCGCTCCGCCCTTGGCTACGGCTGGTTTCGGCGTAGTCTCACCAATCGTGAGTCGAGCAGGAGCGAATGAGTATTCGGGCTATTTCGCCGACAGCTTGGTGTCATGCGACGGTGTGTCGCCTCGACGGCACAACTGCGTGACCGGTGCCGGAATCGGGTTGTGGCCAGGTGATGTGCTGACGGTGCAGCGGGCGACGCACCATCGCCGATTCGTACAAGCGGTGTGGCGAGGCGACCGTCTGTACTGCATGTCGGACAGCATCGGGGACGACCCAACGTGGCAGATCGACGAGCTTGACCCCATCTCGCTCAACGTGGTTCGATCAAGCAGCTGGCCGCGAGCAGCACCATCGGTCGCTGGGGCCTTGGCCGTTCACGTCACTGGTGATGTCATCGTGCTTGCTCACGGCTGGCTGCGACGTTTGTCGCCTGATCTGGAGGAACGTGCCGCTACGCAGGTGCCCGAAGGTACCAATGGCCTGACGATCATGAGCGATGGAATGCTCATCGTTCAACACCCTGACGGCACCGGCGGACGGCTGATGGTCGTAGAGCCCGAGGAGCTCTCCGAAGTGTCGGGGACGGCACTCCCCGAACAGCCGTCCGGAAAGATCACGCGAGATGTCGACGGCTCGGTCGACCTTGTGTACGTGCCCGGCTCGGGCCGCTGGTTCCGCTACGCGTACCGCCGCGGAGCACTGTCTCGTGACAAAAACTGGAATCATCGCTACCGCCGACCCATCGAGGTAACGACCAGCCCGGGCGCGGCCTGCGTGGCCCACGGCGGATTATGGTTCTTCGGAAATGCGGCGAACGACGAGTTCGACGACGACCTGGTGCGGGTTTCGCCCGATGAGGTAGGCACCGAGCGTTTGCAACGCGTCGATGTTCGAGACGCAAAGGAACGATGGTTACTTGAAGCGATTGGCTTTAGCGGCGGATTCGCGGCGGCGGCACCAACCGTGGTCGCTCACCCGGCCATCGCAATCGGTTTTGACAGCGCCAACGGTGGGATCACGGCGTGGACGGTTGTTCCCGGCGATCCCACTGAAATCCTGTGGCAAGTCGGCTTACGCAACGTGATTCAACCACTGGTTCTGCTTGATACGCGCGAACTTGTCGTTGTCGACGTGGTCCCTCTTGTGGAGAGCGCCGTCGTGGTGCTCGACCTGATGACCGGATTGGAATACGGGCGAGTTGGCCTGCACGCGGGCGAGCAGGTATCCGGCGTCATCCCGGGCAGCAATCGCGACATCTACGTGCTCGGCGAACCGTCGCTCATCCGCATCAGCGCGAGCTAAAGCGTATCGGATCGGGTATGAAAACAATCCTCCGACCAGAGCGCGACTAAACATTTGGGTCTGCGTCTGTAAGAACTGTGGGTGTTCTACTCCCGCAGAGCACTGCACACACCCGGGAGTCGGCGTGCCGAGCGCACGCCGTCTCTCCCGCGTTTGTGCCCCGACCTCAGAGCCCGAGCAGTTTGATCTGTTCGAGTGTTGTGGTGAAGATTCCCTCGGCGTCAAGCCCAAGTTGGGCCAGGATTGCTTCGGGCTTGCCGTGGGGAATGAACTTGGACGGGATGCCCAGGGACACGACACGTGGCCCGCTTCCCGACACGCTCAGCTCGGCAATGATGGCCGCTAGTTGATGGCCGACACCCCCGACAAGTACGCCGTCCTCGGCAACGATGACCAACTCGTCGTGGGCTAGGGCAGCCACCATGACGGGGTCGATCGGCTTCACAAGCCGGGGATCCCAGACGCTGACGTCATAGCCGTGCTCGGCCAGCCGATCGGCGGCACCAAGTGCTGCTTCGAGCAGCCGGCCAACACCAACGATGCTGATGTGGGATCCGAGTCGAACACGATTGGCGCCGAAGCCGGAACCGACCTGATCGGCATCGACTACTCGTGCCGCACCACGCGGATATCGAATGGCTGCAGGGCCGTCGGTGCAGAGACGAAGCGCGTCGCCCATCATGACCTTGAGTTCTTGAGCCGACGACGGAGCGAAAACCGTCATGCCAGGCACCTTGGTCATTAGCGCAAGGTCGTACACGCCGTGGTGGCTGGGCCCGTCGTCGCCGGTGATTCCGGCTCGGTCGAAGCAGAACACCACCGGCAAACGATGTAACGCCACGTCGTACACAATTTGATCCCATGCCCGATTCATAAAGGTTGAATACAGCGCAACGACGGGCCGTAATCCGCCAAGCGCCATACCGGCTGCGGCGGCCACAGCATGTTGTTCGGCGATACCGACGTCGAAGAATCGATCGGGGAAACGGGATTGGAAGGGAAGCAGGCCGGTAGGGCCAGGCATCGCAGCAGTGATGGCGACGAGTTTGGGGTTTAGCTCAGCCTGGTCGATGATGGCCTCGGCGAACGCCTGGGTGTACCCGGTGGGTAACGCCTTAGGCGGGCCTTTGACCGGGTCGAACACGGGCGCATCGTGCAGGTGTTTCTCGTCGTCGTCTTCGGCCGGTGGATACCCCCGGCCCTTTTGCGTAAGAACGTGCACGAGAATCGGCGTATCGAACTGCTTGGCGTTATTGAACGCTTCCTCCAACGCCGGCAGGTCGTGGCCATCGACAGGACCGACGTATCGAATGCCGAGTGTCTCGAAGAACTCCGGAGGCTGCAGATACTCGCGAACGGCGGCTTTGACCGCGTCGAGGCCCTTCTCGGCCTGACGGCCGACTACCGGGACGTCGTGTAAAAGCTGCTCGAATCGTCGTTGGCGACGCATGTACACCGGGTTCAGGCGAATCTTTGACAAGCTCTCCGACAGGCGCGACACCGTTGGCGCGTAGCTGCGTCCGTTGTCGTTGAGCACAATGATGACTCGGCGGCTGGAATGGCCAATGTTGTTGAGCGCCTCGTATGCCATGCCTCCGGTCATGGAACCGTCGCCGATGACCGCTACCAAATGGCGATGAGCATTGACGCCGGCATCGCGGGCGACGGCCAAACCGTGGGCGTACGACAAGATGGTGCTGGCGTGGCTGTTCTCGACGAAATCGTGCCGGCTCTCCTCGCGGCTCGGGTACCCCGACAGGCCGTCAGCCATTCGAAGTCGTTCGAAACCGGCCTTTCGACCGGTGACGATCTTGTGCACGTATGCCTGATGGCCCGTGTCCCACAAGATGGCGTCTGTTGGCGATTCGAAGACTCGGTGTAGGGCCAGGGTCAGTTCGACCGTGCCGAGGTTGGAACCGAGGTGGCCAGCTGAGGCGGCAACGGCTTGGACAATGAACTCGCGGATCTCGCCCGACAGGTCGGCAAGTTGCGAGTAGCTGAGCGCCCGCAGATCGCAAGGTTCGTTAATCGAGTCGAGCAGCACCAGACAAGACCTTACCGCCACGCATCGAAGTGTTCCTAAACACACCGACAATACGAAAAGTTGCGGTTTTCTTGGCCGTTTCCACGTGTAGTGGGTACCGCAGCCAGCCGATGAAACCACTTGGACCAATCGGGTTGTTTGAGGGGAGTTCGCATGCCAACGACTGTCATACAGGTACGTCATCTTCTCCGACGAACGGGTTATCAAGCAACGCCGACGCTGGTCGGAGAACTATCGACGCTCGACCTTCCGGCTCTCGTCGAGTGGATTCTCAACGCCCCTGCAGCACTCGAGGTTGACCCCGTCGAGTTCTCTGATCCCGGAAAGAGCGATTGGGAAAAGCAAGTGGCCTTCATTCAGCAGTGGTACGACCGAATGGCTACCTCGTCGTCTCCGCTCGTAGAAAAGATGACGCTGTTCTGGCACGGGCACTTTGTTTCGAGCGCCGAGAAGGTTGGTCACCTGGCCTGGATGGTCAGCCAAATTCGGCTATATCGGCAACACGCCATAGGTGACTTCAAAGTCCTGACCCAGGCCATGGCCCTCGAGCCGGCCATGCTCGAATATCTCGACAATTCGTCGAACACGAAGTACGGCGCTCAACAGAATTTCGCCCGTGAGCTCATGGAATTGTTCACCATGGGGGTAGGGAACTACACCGAAACCGACGTGGACGAGGTGGCCCGTGCCTGGACCGGCCACGGCGTCGACTGGGACCTCATGACGTACAAGTACAGGGAGGCCCGCCACGACACCGGTCTGAAAACCATCTTCGGCACCGAGAAGCGATGGACCGGGCCAGAGGTCATCGACACGATTCTGACTCGAGCCGACAAACGTGACGTCGTGGCGACGTTCATCTCCAAGAAGCTGTGGGGATTCTTTGCTCACTCGAACCCGCCACCTGCCGCACTCCAAGCCATCGCAGCTGCGTTCTCGGCGTCGAGCCTCGACATCAAGACGCTCCTGCGAACCATGTTTCTTCGCCCAGAGTTCTATAGCGACACGGCCAAGAACGGCATGGTTCGCAACCCGGCCGAGTATGTAACGGCGGTGCTACGGGCGACACAGATGACGGCCGCTGAGCTGCATCCGGAATGGAATGACGACAACATGGGGATGCGACTGCTGTATCCGCCGAACGTGGCGGGTTGGAAGACGAACGGCTATTTTATCTCGACGAGTGCAATGGCCGGACGCGGTGATTTTGCACAACAGGTCCACTGGGCACTCAACAAGGCGGGCAAACACCCGCTTGTGGACTCAACGAAACAAACGCCAGCCGCCCTCGTTGCGCTGATGGCGTCCTACCTTGAGGTCTCGTTCTCGCCGGGTACGACGACGGTGCTCACCAACTTCATCACCCGCACACGCACGGGTCAGCACAAATGGACCGAACCGATGCTCTTGCCGTTGGCCATGCTCACCCCCGAGTTCAGTGTCGCTTAGGACCCACCATGCTCCCTTTTGATATCTCGACATCCAATGCGCTCAAGCACCTGACAGCCCCCGACGTGGGAGGCGTGTCTCGACGACGATTTCTGCAAGCAATAGCCGCCGGTGCCGGCGCCACTGCAGCCGCGAGCCTGCTTCCTGGCGGCGTGGCCGAAGCGCTCTCTCCGATCGGCGAGCGCGATGGAATCCTGCTCATTGTCATGCTGGGTGGAGGCAACGACGGCCTCAACACCGTGGTGCCGTATGGAAACGGCGCGTACTATTCGAAACGTCCACAGATTGCCATTCCCCAAAATCAAGTGTTGGTGATCAACAGTGATGTTGGTTTGAGCCCGTCGCTTACCTTCGTGAAGGAGCGCTATGACGCCGGTCAGGTTGCGCTTGTCCAGGGCGTTGGCACGGCAAGCCCCGACTTTAGCCATTTCACCTCGATGGCCAACTGGATGACTGGCTGGGGCGGAACCTCACCGCAGCTTGGCAACGGATGGCTTGGACGCTGGCTCGACAGTCTCACCTCGCCCGACCTGCTGCGAGCAATCCACATCGGCTACGGAGGAATTCCCCTCCACCTTGTCGGTGCCGGCACGCGAGCTGTGTCGCTTGACCCGTATCCGGGCGGGCTCGGCAGTGGGCAGCAGGCGTATAACCAGAACTTCTACTCGGCGATTCGCGAGTTCAAGACAACGTCGAACTCGTCGTCAATCTGGACCAGCCCGCTGGCCTCGGCGCTGAGTGATCAGCTCGATGTTGCAGCCACAACTGCACCCGTGTACCCGGCCTCATTCGATGGGGATCGAACCGCTCGTGAGTTCATGATTGCGGCCCGCCTCATTAACGCGAATATCGGTACGCGTGTGGTAAGCGTGTCGATCGGCGGCTTTGATCACCACGACTCTCAGAACGGTAATGACGGTCAGCTCGAACTTCTCAAGAAACTCGACGACGGCCTTCGCTTGTTCTGGGCAACGCTCGACCCGCAGTGGCAACCTCGAACCGCAGCGATGACGTTTTCCGAGTTTGGCCGTCGTGTAAAAGGGAACTCATCAGAGGGCAGCGACCATGGTGCTGCAAGTTGCCTAATGCTTATGGGTCCTCAGGTGCGCGGAGGCTTGCATGCCACTTACCCATCGCTCACAACGCTCTTGCCTCATGACCAACTGGCGGCATCGGTCGATTACCGACAGGTGTACACGTCGGTGATCGACCGATGGCTAGGCGGCGACTCGCAGGCGCTTCTCGGCAAGAACTACGAGCCGTTGTCGTTGTTTGCAAGAACCCCCGGCGATGTGGTTCCGGGCGTGCCGCCAATCGTTTCGACCTCGCCGGCCACGATCATTGCGCTGTCACCGACGAGGGTTCTCGATACGCGCCATGGCGTTGGCGCCCCTGCTCACGCGGTTGGACCTGGGACAACTATCGAGGTGGCGCTTCGCGGTGTTGCTGGCGTGCCTCCTCTGGCCAGCGCAGTGCTGATGAATGTGACCGTAACCCAGCCCACCTCGGCCGGATACGTGACTGTTTGGCCCACAGGCATTGCCATGCCGACGGCATCCAACCTGAACGCTATGCCCGGCCAAACGGTCCCGAACCTTGTTATTGCCAAGTTGGGTGCTAGTGGAAAAGCGTCGTTCTTCAACAGTTCGGGCAGCAGCCATTTGATCGCCGACGTCGTCGGCTACCTCACCAGTGAGGCGGGCGGTCGTCTGACCACCATCTCGCCCGCTCGCCTTCTCGATAGCCGAGTTGGGCTGCCTGGTGCCATAGGTCCAGGCGGCTCGATGGAGTTGGCCGTTCTTGGTGTGGGCGGCGTGCCGGCAGCCGGTGTGACGTCGGTTGTACTGAATGTCACCGTCACCGAACCGACCAGCGCCGCCTACCTGACAGTGTGGCCTGCGGGCGAACCACGGCCTGAAGCGTCAAGCCTCAACTACGTCGCTCGTCAGACCGTACCGAATCTTGTGATGGCCAAAGTTGGGGCAGGGGGCAAGATTGCCCTGTTCAACAGCGCCGGTCGTACGAATGTGATTGTAGATGTCGTTGGGTGGATTGGACCGCTGGGTCAATCAGGTGTGGTGCCTGTTGCGCCGTTGCGCCTTCTCGATACGCGTGCAACAAACGCGCCGCTCATCGGCGGCCGGGCCGTTGACCTTCGTATCTCGGGGTTGGGTGGAGTTCCGTCGACTGGAGCCACGGCCGCGGTACTCAATGTGACCGTGACCCAGCCGAGCCGGGCCGGTTATCTGACGGTATGGCCAGCGGGTGAGGTGCGACCGACCACATCGAACCTCAACTTTGTCGAGGGTCAAACCGTTCCTAACCTCGTCGTGTCGAAGCTCGGCGCCGGCAAGGTCAGTATGTTCCTCGACGCCGGTTCAGGTCATGTACTCGTTGATCTGGTTGGCTACTGCGCTTGAACCAAATTTGCGGGCGAGACGCCGCTGGTTCAACCCGTCGATGAGGGAACCGGCAAGAAACCCGAGGCCCAACGTAACCAAGCCGCCAACTGCATCAATCCAGTAGTGGTTGCCGGTAACGATGATGCAAAACAATGTGGCCCACGGGTATGCCACAAGCAACACGCGTTGCCACGGACGGTCGAAGAGCGGCCAGAGCGCAAGGCAGCACCACAGTGCCCATGCGCAATGCAGACTCGGCATCGCTGCGTACTGATTGGTGATTCGGGTCATCGGCCCGGAGTCGAAACTCCATGCTCCTCCAAAGACCCTGAGGCCATCGACAAAGTCGACCGGCACCTTAACCGCCACTTGCGACAGCTGGCCGGCCCCGCCAAACCGGCCGGAGTCGGTGAGCAGACGAGGCGGCATAAGCGGGAACGTACTGAACCCAACGAGTGCCAAACCTGTGGTGCAAGCGAGCGTGTTGCGCCATCGCACAAATCGGGGCCGGGCGAAGGTGAACAAACACACGAACGTAAACATCGTCACGATGAAATGGGCCGTGCCGTAGAAAACGTTCCAGAACTGCATGAACGTGACATTGTCGAGAAATACGGCCTGTAGCCGATGTTCGAAGTAGGTGCCGAGGGAGTGTTCGAGGTCGATGACATCGAGTGCATGATTGAATGCCTGCTCTGGAACACCTCCGATATCGAGTTGAGCTGAACCGAACTGATTCCGAATGGCGGAGTACCCAACGTAGAAAAGCCCAATGATGATGACTTCTTTCCACCACCGCAATCGAGGTTCGGTTCGACTGGACGGAAGCGTTGTCGACTCGGCCCTCACCCGAGTCACCCTACTAGCGGAGCGCAGGCTCGCCCGGTTTGCCCGAGTTTGGGGCAGACTTAGCGCCTATGGCTGCTAACGACACCGAAATGGCCTGGGTCGGCGCGTCGCTCGGTCGCGCGCTCCGACGCGCCATAGTGGTTGTGCTGCTTGGCTTGATCCTGATTGGTGCGTCGGTGGTGGCTCAGCTCCAGGTTGACGAGCGTTTCGACCCCCTTGCCCGCCAGGCCCGTCCCTTCGATGGGCAGGTCGAAGAGGTGAGTCAAGTCCCGGGCGGATTCGAGGTAAAGGTCAGGTACGTGGCTGCCGGGCTCAACACGGTGGCCATTGTGCGCGTCGACGATGGGTTGAGCATCCCGAGGGTCGGTTCGCAAGTGACCGTGCTGGTCGACAGGCGTGAGGGGCGGGTCAGCTACAAAGGTGCCAACAAGCAAAAGCGGGGCATTGCGTTGCCGGTGGCTGCGCTGCTTGTAGCGTCGGTTGCTGTTTTGGGCCTTGGCGGGTTCGATTTGCAGTCGGCTATTCGTGCCCGTCGTCTTGTTCGGCGCGGTACGTGGAGGCGGTTGCGTTGGAATGGCATGGTGCGTGCTCTCGGCCGGGGTCATGTCACCGTTACCGGCACGCTGACCAACGACAATACTGGCGAACAGGCGGTCGTCGTCAACGCGGCCGGGTCGTGGCGCAGCGCGCTTGAAGCATTGGTAGAACCAGCTGAAGTCTGGGTGAAAGGCGACACAGCCGGGCCGTACCTGGTTGTACACCCAAGCGTCGAAAAGCCAAGCATGCTGCGAGAACCTCGTACCGATGTCGCGAGGCGACGGGCCATACAAACCTTGCGGGCCTAATTCCCCGGTAGCCTGTAATTACCAATTCCAAGGAGCAGACCTGATGATTGACCCGACTATTCTACAGCGCGTCCTCGGAGCCGCATTGCGCACTGGCGGCGACTTTGCCGAGGTGTATGCCGAGGACAAACGGTCGTCGTCTGCAGGGCTTGACGATGGGCGTGTTGAACAGGTCACGTCGGGCCGCGATGTGGGTGCAGGCATCCGTGTGGTGTCGGGCGAGACCACTGGTTACGCACATACTGCCGACCTGTCACAAGCCGGCCTACTTGCCGCAGCCGAGGCTGCTTCGGCTGCGGCGCGCAAGGGCGGAGGCGGCGCCAACATCGTGGCGCTGACGCGTCGAGCGGTACATCCCGTTAACACGGTCGAGCAGTACCCCGATTCGGTGGCGAAGGCCCGCAAGGTCGAGTTGTTGCTGCGCGCCGACGAGGCTGCGCGTGCTTCGGGCGGTGCCATTGTCCAGGTGTCGGCCGGTTATGGCGACAGCCGGAAACGAATTCTGGTGGCCAACAGCGACGGTTTGCTGGTCGAAGATGATCAGGTTCGCACAATGTTTCGTGTCACCGCGGTGGCATCAGGCGATGCCGGTATGCAGACCGGCTACCGTTCTCTTGGCCACACTGTCGGCTTCGAGCTGTTCGATCGTTACGGCGTCGAAGACGTTGCTCGCGATGCTGCTCGCCAAGCCATTGTGAAGCTCACGGCGCGTCCGGCTCCATCCGGAAGCGTGCCTGTGGTCATCAAGGCTGGCAGTGGCGGGGTGCTGTTCCACGAAGCGTGCGGCCATGGTCTCGAGGCCGACCTCGTATCGAAAGGTGCAAGCGTGTACCGGGGACGCACCGGAGAGCTGGTTGCATCGGCGCTCGTCACACTTGTCGACGACGGCACGATGACGGGCGAGTGGGGTGCAATCTCCATCGACGATGAAGGTCACGCATCGCAACGCAACGTGCTCATTCAGGACGGCATTCTCACCGACTACATGTGGGATTTCCTGCGGGCACGTAAGGAGAACCGTGCCCAGTCGGGTAACGGTCGCCGCCAGAGCTATCAGTACCTGCCCATGGTGCGCATGACCAACACGTTCGTGCTTAACGGTTCCGAAGCACCCGACGACATCGTGCGGGCAACCGAAAGTGGCATTTATGTGGCCGAGCTCGGCGGCGGGTCGGTCGACACCGCTACCGGAGACTTCGTGTTCGGTATGACCGAGGCGTACTTCATCGAGAACGGCGAGATCACCGAGCCGATTCGTGAAGGCAACCTTATTGGTAACGGTCCTCAGGTGCTCAAAGACATCGACCTGCTTGGCAACGATTTTGCCATGGGCGCTCCGGGAACGTGTGGCAAGGACGGCCAGGGTGTGCCGGTTGGCGACGGTCAGCCAACCTTGCGTGTTCGCAGCATGACCGTTGGCGGTACCGCAGCATGACCGTGGCATCCTCGCCCGACCTTTTGGCGGTGGCGCGGCGGATTGCCGACCAGGCCAAACCGGGCGAACAGATCGAAGCCTATGTATCGCGGGCCAGCGACACCTCGGTACGGGTATACGAGGGTGATATCGAGCAGTTGCAGTCGGCGTTGAGCGAGGGCGCGGGTATTCGAGTCATCAAGAATGGCCGCACCGGCTTTGCTTATACCGGAGCGCTCGACGAGCCGAGCCTGATCGAGGCGTTGGCCGACGCTCGCGACAATGTCGAGTTCGGTACCTCCGATGAGTGGGCTGGTCTAGCGGAGCCCGACGGTGTCGAGGTCGTCCGTCAGGAGTTGTGGAGCGATGCGTTGGCGTCGTTTCCGTCGCAGGAAAAGGTTCGCCTAGCGCTTGAACTTGAACGGCTTGCTTTGGCGGGCGACAAGCGTATTCGTGTCGAGGCGTCGGAATACTCCGATGTGCTCGCTGAAGGTGCGGTTGCTACGTCGACAGGTATTGCCGTGTTCGGTCGCGAGAGTGGCTGCGTCTTGTCGATTGGAACGTTGGCCGACGATGGCGATGAAACCCAAACCGGTTATGGCTATTCGGTGAGCCGTGACCCTGGCAACCTCGATGCCGTGAAAGCGGCGGCCGACGGTGTTCGCCGCGCGACCGAGTTGTTGGGTGCGACCAAGCCCACGAGTCGGCGCACGACGGTGGTTCTCGACCCGATGGTGACCGCAAGCTTCTTGTCGATTATCGGCTCCACGCTGAATGGTGAATCGGTGCTGAAGGGTCGGTCGATCTTCGCCAACCGGCTGGGCGAACGGGTTGCTCCGGTTGCGCTCACCATGGTTGACGACCCGACTAATCCGCTGGCCTACACGGCGAGCGAAGTCGATGGTGAAGGCTTGGCGACACGACACAATGTCCTCATTGAAGACGGCATCCTAAAGATGTTTGTTCAGTCGAGCTACAGCGGACGGCGCTCGAACTCGGCCTCAACTGGTAACGCCAACCGCGGTGGATACAAAGGTGCGCCGGGATGCGGATGCATCGCCTTGTCGCTCGTTCCGGGTACGAAAACCCAAGCCGAGCTGATTGCCGACGTCTCTGACGGAGTGCTTATCCAACAGGTGCAAGGTTTGCACTCCGGGGTCAACGCTATCTCCGGCGATTTCTCCACTGGTGCCGCTGGACTGCAAATTACCAACGGCCAGCTTGGTGCCCCGCTGCGCGAGTTCACGATTGCGTCCACGCTCCAGCGTATGTTGCTCGACATTGTCGCCATCGGTGGCGATCTCGATTGGCTACCGTCACGCGCTGCCGGCCTATCGCTGGTAATTGACGGTATCTCGATGTCTGGGGCCTAGCACCCCCGAACATCGTTCTACATGCCGAGTAGCTCGGTAACGCCTCGTACACGCGTGGTGAGCAAACCAGCCGACTTCGCCGAGTCAAGAACGACCCGTGCTGGACGTGGGCCGTGGCGTTCTTCGATAGCGCTGGGCCGGATCTTGTCGGGGTTGAATCCGTGGCGTTTGGCGTACCGGCACGCGAAGTCGTAGCGACTGATCGGTTCGGGACCGGCGACATGCAACACGCCAGCGTAGTCGTGATAGCAGAGGTCCATAATGGATGACGCCAGATCGTGTACCGGCGTGAACGAGCGGATTTCATCGACGAAGAACTCAAACGGCACGTCACCTTTTGCCGCGTCGAGAATGGTGCGCAGCTGGCGCGAGACGTGTTCGGTGTCGTACAGGATGCTTGTGCGTATGACCGCGGCGTTCGGGTCGATCATGGCCAACGATGCCTCGGCGGCGGCCTTAGACCGTCCGTAGTCGTGGACCGGGCTTGTTTCGGCGCCCTCGTCGTAGGGCGTGCTGCGGCCTGGGAAAACCACATCGGTAGACAGGTGGATTAGACGCGCTCCCGCTGCGACTGACGCGCGAGCGATGGTCGAGACACCATCGACGTTGGTGCTCCACGCCTCGGACCCAGACTGGATGTATGCGCAGTTCACCACGACATCGGCGCGGCTATCGGTCACCGCCTCGCGAACGGCCCATTCATTACGAATGTCGAGTTCGCTTCGCGACGGCTCGAATACCATCCAGCCTGCCGACGTTGCGGCCCGTGTCAGAGCACGACCGAGGTAGCCGTGACCTCCAGTGAGAAACATTCGTCGCGGCACATATCGATGCTAGAGCGCACACGGGCTCGGGCGCATGAGCTAATGAGTCTGCGAATCGGCTTGGTCCACTCAAGATACCGGCCCCGAACCCGGGCGCCGGACACGACGTATTCTTGCGGTGATGACTGCACCACCTGACGCGCTTAGCGACGACATTCGCCTGCTCGGGAAAATGCTCGGCGATGTGATTGCTGATCAAGCTGGTGCCGAGACGCTGGATCTGGTCGAATCTATTCGTCGGGTGTCGGTAGGACCGAACGGCCAAAGCGAGCTACCTGCCCTGCTTGACTCGTTGGCCTTGGCCGATGGATTGCACGTGATTCGGGCCTTCAGCTATTTCTCACTACTTGCCAACATTGGGAAATCCGCCACGTGCCTTCCAGTGGCTCGCAACTACGCATGACAAGTCTCACCTGATTGCGAACTACCTGTGAGGAACCGAATCGAACGTACGATTATTCGATTTTGGCATTGGCTCTCGCTGGTTCCGCGTGCGCTTCCTCGTCCACGTCGAAGACCACGGACTTTGCGGGCGGCGGCGGGGTTGAAGCCGAGTATTTCGATTCGGTGGCTAGCTTGGCCAAAGGCGCCGACCGAGTTGTAGTGGGTCGGGTGGTCAAAGTGGAATTTGGGCCTGATGAGGGTGGTGATGTCGAGTTCGTCTTTCGTACGGCGCGGGTTACTGTGCAGGATCGCCGCACGAAACTGCCGGTCGAAGTTGCGTCTGGGCTGAGCTTGAAAGACGCTGCCGATGAGACTATGGCGGGTTTGAAAGCAGCGTTGCCCAAGGCCGACGCCATCTGGTTCCTAAGAAGCCTTGAGCGTCACTACCCAGGCGTTCTTCGGCCGATCAATTCCGCCTCCATAGTCGAGGCGGGTCCAACGGGCACCGCTCAGCCGGCGTTCTATCGTTCCACTGCAGCCGATGCCCGCACGGGCAAACGCAGTGTCGATCATGGTGCACTCATCGACGAACTTGTCCGTACAAAGTTCGACGTGTTGACCGCAACTGTCTCGACGAGTTGACCCGTACTAGATGTCGTAGTGGCCACGGGCGGCGATGATAGTGATGTCGCTATCGGTAACGGCGTACACGAGGCGGTGTTCTCCATCTATGCGCCGGGACCAGAATCCGGCGAGTTGACCCCGCAGCGGCTCAGGCTTGCCGATACCTGCGAACGGATCACGTTGTGCCTCCACAATAAGTCGGTTGATCCGCTTGAGCATGTGACGGTCGAGGCTGAGCCAGGACGTGTAGTCAGTCCAAGCGTTGTCGGTGAATGTGACCCGCCTCACTCGGTGTCGATGAGTGCTCGTTGCGTGGCCTCACCGCTTCGGTACTGAGAAATCGACTCTGCAAGATGTCGAGCGTTTATAGGGGAGCGCAGCAGGAACGCGGTCTCCATGAGCGCGTCATATTCCGCCTTCGGGACTAGGTAGGCAGAGTACTCGTTGGTGACGATTTCAACCGATGCCGCATCGTCGTTCACTTGACGAATAAGGGGAAAGAGGCGACGTCGTGCTTCCGTGGCGGTTATCGACATATGTACAACATACCGTACCGGTACAATAAACGGTACAACATGACCTGGCATCGAGCACGCCGCTAGTGTCGCTGCCGTGCCAGTACCAACAGCGACGGGGATCAAGCGACATCCACATCTGGGCGTGCCCTGTCGTGTCGGATGGGTTCGGGTTGATATGCATTCGCACACCATGTGGAGCGGCGATTCGACCACCACCCCCGACGAACTCGTCGAGGCGGTAGCTGACAGCGGTATCGACGTGCTGTGTATCACCGATCACAACGCCATAAAGGGCGCGGTGCAACTTGTTGAATCGCTTGGCTGTCGGGTGGTGGTCGGCGAGGAACTGCGGACCCATGCCGGTGAGATCATCGGGCTGTTCCTCACCGAGCACGTTCCGTTTGGCACCCCACCACACGAGGCAGCGGCCAATATTCGTGCCCAGGGCGGCGTGGTGTATGTGCCTCATCCGTTTGATCCGATGCGTAGGAACTTGGCCGAACCGGTGCTTGACGACATGGTGTCGGCCGGGCTCATCGACGCCATCGAGGTGTTCAATGCCAAGACATCGCTCCAGAGTCTGAACCGGCGTGCCGCTGAGTACGCGCTGGCCCACGATCTGGCCGCCGGTGCTGGCAGCGACGCTCATGTGCCCGACGCTCTTGGTGCGGCGTTCATGGAGATGCCCGACTTCGACGGCCCTGCCGATTTCTTGGCAGCCTTGCGCCACGGCGTTGTCGTAGGTCACCACAGTGACCCGGCCCGGCCGTGGAAGCCACGAATCGTGCCCTCCACGTACTGACCGCCGCCCGTTAGCGAGGGGCCCGTGCGAACAAGGCCAGGCTGGTGAGGTTGTCGGCGAGCGCCTGAGCAACACCCGAGACAGCTGCTTCGGGCACTGCGAGCAGCACTGTCTCGTCGTCGACGCTGATGACTTCGACCTCGGTAGCGACACCGATTACATCGACAAGGTCGCCCTGGCGCAGCTTCAGCCCGCGGGGATTCGCAGTGCTCACGCCGCGGGTACCGGCAGGGACCGCGGTTTCGCTCGCCGCCAGATTTGCTGGTTTGGGCGGGGGAGTAGCCGATCCAGTTGTGGTTCCCACTGCCACCGCAACGACAGCGACGAACAACCAATAGAACAGTGGGCGACGCGCAAGAACGCGACGACCCCGGGCAAGATATCGATACATCCTTCTACCTCCGAATGAGCTGAGCCGTATACGGCTCGTACAACGGGGGAAGGGCTACGACCGAGGTCGTACGAGCAAGACTAGTCGGACGACGACGTGCTGGTGGGTGCCGACGGCGCTGGAGCTGTTGGTTTGGTGGTGCTGTTCGAGGATTCCGACGACCCATTCGACCCATTCGACCCATTCGATTCTGACGACCCTGACGATTCAGACGACCCCGACGAGGTGCCGGACGAACTGGCCGACGACGAGGACGAACCGCCTCGGCTGTCGGTTTTGTAGAAGCCACCACCCTTGAAGGTGACGCCGACCGGCATGAAAACCTTCTTTACGGGATGCAGCTTGCCGTCGACCGGGTTGATGGCCTCGGTCAATGGGTCATCCTTGAAGCTCTGTTGGACCTCGAAGGTTCCTTGGGTATCGACGAACTTATACACGTAGGTGGGCATGCATATTCCTTGCGTAAATTGGCAGTCTCCGCCGGTGAGTGCCAATTGTAGCGGCGCTTCGCAGCATGCGGCCAACCAACCACAAAATAGGCTGATTGGCCGAGTGAACAGGCGGCCCGTCGTCGCGTAGCCTTGCCAGTGTGCGTGTTCGTAAAGCAGTCATCCCGGCAGCCGGTATGGGAACCCGGTTCTTGCCTGCCACGAAGTCGATGCCGAAGGAAATGTTGCCGCTGGTCGATAAGCCCGGCATCCAATACGTTGTAGAAGAAGCCGTGCGGGCCGGCATTACCGACATCTTGGTCGTCACAGGTCGCTCAAAAAAGACCATTGAGGATCATTTCGATCGTTCGCCCGAGCTTGAGGCGGCTCTCGAGCGTGCCGGCAAGGATTCGGTTGCCAAGGAAATGCAAATGATTGCCGAGATGGCGAACCTGCATTTCGTCCGACAGCACAACCCTCGTGGCCTTGGACACGCCGTCGGAATGGCGAGGAGTTTCGTCGGGAACGAACCGTTTGTGGTCATGCTTCCTGACGATTTGATGGCCGCCGATTCAAAGCTTTTGACCAACATGGTTGCTGCCCACCGACTCACTCGCGGCTCGATTGTGGCGGTCAAACAGTTCGGGCCCGACGAGATCGGCGCATACGGCGTGGTCGCGCCGCGTGGTCCAGCCGACGACAACGGACTGGTCGAGGTTGTCGGAATGGTCGAAAAGCCAAAACCCGCCGACGCCCCGAGCGACATGGCCATAATGGGGCGCTATCTACTCACGCCTGCCATTTTCGATTGCATCGAGAGGCTGACGCCCGGCGCCGGGGGTGAACTTCAGCTCACGGACGCCATGGTCATGCTGCTGGCTACCGAGACATTCCATGCGTTGCCGTTCACGACTGGTCGATACGACACGGGTAACAAACTCGACTGGCTGCGGGCGACAGTAGAACTCGCGCTCAAGCATCCCGAGCTCGGCTCCTCGTTTCGTCAGGCGCTCGGTGAGATTGCTCGACGCGAAGGTATTTGCTAAACGTTCAGACGGTGCGGCGGCTATGCGGCACAACGTCAAGCGGTAGCCCATTCGAATCGATCTCTACTGGCGTACCCCCGACGCTCCATTCTCGCTCGCCAGTACGCATGTACTCGACCAGCGTTGGTGTGATCTCGAGCCGTTCGGTGTCGATCATTCCTACCCAGAGATGCGCGTGGTCGATACCGGCCACGCTCAGATAGATGGTCGCGAACGCACGGCTGCACGGTGAGGCATCGAGTGCAAGCGTCGTGCACAATCGCAAATCGTCCCGCACGGTACCGTTCACCTCGCCCCAACGTTCGCCGTCGTATGCCAACCACAGGTCAGCGTCTTCGGCGTCACGAAAGAGTAAGAACTGCCGCAACGCCCCGGACTCGTCAAGGCGCATGACGTACTGAAGATCGTTCCCGGTCACCGTGACATCGGCCGTCCAGCCGCCGTTTTCCCAGCTCAGCTGCAACAGTTCCTCGCGGGCGCCGTCGGTTGACAGCCATCGAGCGTGGATCGGTTCACGGTTTACCATGTTCATATGTTGCCTCTCGATGATGCCCGAGCACACGTCTTCGCTCGGTGTTTCCCATTACGCCCTGTGGAACTGGCGCTGTCGGCTGTGCTGGGCTTGGTGCTGGCAGCCGATGTGTCGGCGCTGGAAGATGTTCCACCCTTCGACAACAGCGCGGTCGATGGGTTCGCGGTTCGATCGGCCGATGTGTGCTCGGCCGGGGTGTCGCTCACTATTGTCGACACGGTGGCCGCCGGAGCGGCCGCGCTCGTACCGATCGGGCCGGGTGAGGCCGTCAGGATCATGACCGGTGCGCCTCTACCCGATGGCGCCGATGCCATTTGCATGGTCGAGGACACCTCGGTGGTTGACGGCCATGTCACCCTGACCAAGTCGTTGAAAGCGGGCGATGCCATTCGGCGTTCGGCTAGCGACGTCCGCCAAGGTGATCTGGTGTTTCGAGCCGGCACGATCCTCGGCCCGGCGCACATTGGTGTGCTGTCGTCTATTGGGTGTCGGTCGGTACTGGTGTTTGGGTCGGCAAAGGTCGGGGTCATTTCCACCGGCGACGAATTGGTTGAAGACGACCGTCCATTGCGGCCCGGCGAGATACGAGAGAGTAATCGCAAGATGCTGCTGGCCATGGTGCGTCAGGCCGGGTGCGATGCCATCGATCTTGGCAACGTTCGCGACGACGAAGCCGCGTTGGAGTTGGTGCTCAGATCCGCTGTGACGGGTTGCGACGCCGTGGTATCGAGCGGTGGGGTCAGTATGGGCGATTTCGACGTTGTTAAAGCGGTGCTGTCGCGTATCGCCGACATGCGCTGGATGCAGATCGCCATCAAACCGGCCAAACCGTTCGCGTTCGGCACCCTGGAGGGCAAACCAGTGTTTGGGCTCCCGGGAAATCCTGTGTCGTCAATGGTGAGTTTCGAGGTGTTGGCGCGCCCGGCATTGCGTTCGATGATGGGTCATAGTGCGGCCACCGCCGACCGCCAGGTCATTCGGGCTGTGTCCGACGACGGGTTGGCGCGTCGGCCCGACGGAAAGCTTCATCTGACCCGAGTGCATGCCGCATTTGATCCCGACGGTCGTCTGCACGTTCGCTCCGGTGGTGAGCAGGGCAGTCATCAGCTCGCAGCCACTGCTCTCGCCAATGCGATTGCTTATGTCGCCGATGGAAACGGCGTAGCTGCTGGCGATGAGGTCGACGTCATGCTCCTTGCGTGAGCCAATCCTCGGCTGATCCAAGTAGTCAATTGCTGAATACCGGGATACTGTGGCGCTATGGCTGGTGACGCTCTCGTTGATCCATTCGGACGAACAGTCCGCGATCTACGTATATCTATAACCGACCGCTGTAACTTTCGCTGCACCTATTGCATGCCGTCCGAAGGAATGACCTGGCTGCCGCGTGACGAGGTGCTGAGCTTCGAGGAGATAGCCCAGCTCGCCCGAGTTTTCGTGGAGCGTTTCGCTGTCGACGGCATCCGCCTGACGGGCGGCGAGCCCACGGTTCGGGCGCACTTGCCCGTCTTGGTGGAGAAACTCGCCAACCTGCGGCTGTCGCCATCGGCCGACAGCCCGCGCGCCGGCCTGGCCCCCGACCTGGCAATGACTACGAACGGGGCAACGTTTCGCTTGGTCGCAAACGAACTGCGCGCGGCTGGTCTCAATCGCGTCAACATCAGTCTCGACACCCTGCAGGCCGACCGATTTCTGGCCATGACTCGTCGCAACGAACTCTCGTCGGTCCTCGACGGCATTGAAGCGGCGAAAGAGGCCGGGTTTTCTCAGGTCAAGATCAACGCTGTCTTGGAACGTGGCGTCAACGATGACGAAATCATCGACCTGGCCCGGTTCGGACGAGACAGTAACGTGCAGGTTCGCTTCATCGAGTTTATGCCCCTTGATGCAACCGGCGATTGGCGTTCCGCCAAAGTGGTAAGCCAAGACGAGATCGTCGAGGCGATCAACGCGGTGTTCCCCCTTGAGCAGGTCGCCCAGCGTGGTGCGGCTCCAGCCGATCGGTGGCGGTATCTCGACGGCAAGGGTGAGGTTGGGGTTATACCGACCGTTACCAAGCCGTTCTGTGGTGATTGCGACCGGGTGAGGCTTACCGCCGATGGCCAATTCAGAACCTGCCTGTTCGCCACGACGGGGTTTGATCTACGGGCGCTCGTGCGTGCCGGAGCGGACGACGATGCGTTGGCAGCCGAGATTCGTCGCGCTGTAGGCACCAAATGGGCGGGGCATTCTATTGGCCAGGTGCATTTCATCCGGCCCGACAAGTCGATGAGCCAAATCGGGGGTTGACGCCCGTTGGGCGCATAGGGTGGTCTAGGTGACCGACCTTCCATTCACCCATCTTGATCCCCATGGGCGCGCCCGCATGGTCGACGTGACGCTCAAGGAGCCCACGGCACGCCGAGCTATCGCTCGCTGCAAGGTGTTCATGAAGCCCGAAACCACTGCGGCGGTAGTCGGGCGCGAAGTTAAGAAGGGCGATGTGCTGGCCGTTGCCCGAGTTGCTGGCATTCAAGCCGCTAAACGCACAGCCGACCTCATCCCGCTCTGCCACCCGCTCCTGGTTGGTGCCGTCACAGTGAACTTTGAATTCGGAGACGATTTCATTGCTGTGGAGTCCACGGTCGAGACCATCGACAGAACTGGTGTAGAAATGGAAGCACTACACGCGTGTTCTGTAGCCGCTCTGACGATTTACGATATGTGTAAATCGGCCGATCGGGGTATGCACATTGGGGAGCTTGCGCTGTGGGAAAAAACCGGTGGGAGGTCAGGAATGTACCGCCGCGATGACGATAACTGACGGTTCGATGTTGCGAGTCCATAGCGTTTGTAGTACAACTGTAATAGAAGTGGGCAAATGGAACCGATACTGTTAGCACCAAATGACACCAATGTGATTAGTCCACCACTTCCGGCGGATTGTTCGCTACGGTTCCAACTACGACAGAAGGCAGGCTGAAGGGTGACCCCGTTGATTATCGTGATTTTGGCTGTGATGTGGATTGTGGTTCTTGCACCACCTCTACTTCGCTCGCGCTCCGATCTTCGAAATAGTTCCATGATGAGCTTCCGCCGTCATTTGTCCACGTTGCAGACATCGGCCCCAGCCCGGCCCATGAGCAGCGGTGTTCGTCCGGCAGCGGCCTATCGTGCCGTCAGCCGTCCGGTATCGCGTCAGGCTGTGGCTCGCGCCGCAATGCGCCGACGTCGCCAGAACATACTTACGATGTTGGGAGGCGGGGCGTTGCTCACCGGAATCATCGGCTTTGGTATGAGCTACCGCACATTCATCACTGCGCACCTTGCCCTCGACGCTCTCGTTCTGATCTACATCTACTCGTTGGTCCAGATCCGCAAGTCTGAGCAATCACGGGCAAGCCAGTACGAGTGGTCCCGCGCCGCCTAATGGTTCGTGCTCGCCGCGGCGGGCGAAACCTTCTAGGATGTGGCCCGCCGTACGGGTGTTCCAGTATGGGGGTGTAGCTCAGTTGGTAGAGCGCAACAATCGCACTGTTGAGGCCAGGGGTTCGATTCCCCTCACCTCCACCCCATAGTTCAACGAATCGAGCCGACGCCTAGGCGTCGGCTCGGTCAATTTTCCGACATGTCGAGAGCCGCGCTCGACAGGAACGAAGTTGTTCGCTATATTCCTGACTATTCCAATCGGGATTTACAGGAATGGCCATCACGATGCTGACAACGCTGCTCGACACCACCGAATTAAATCAACGATTTGAGTCCTGGACCCCTCGCGACATCGTTGCTTGGAGCATTGGGACCTTCGGGTCTCGTATAGCTGTGCCTGCTTCCATGGGCGACACGGTGCTGGTTCATCTGGCCACGACCGTTGATCCCGACATCGAAGTCATCTTTCTCGATACCGGGTTCCACTTCGCCGAAACACTGTCCACGTTGCGCACGGCCCAGGGTCGCTATCGGCTGAATCTGCGGGTCGAGCGTCCGGCGTCGGATGCTCCCGATCTCTTCGAACGTGGCACCGAAGCCTGCTGCGCAGCGCGTAAGGTCGAGCCGCTCAATCGTGCACTCGAGGGTAAGGATGCCTGGATGACCGGTCTGCGCCGGTCCGAGTCCGAGGCACGGGCCGCCACGCCGATCGTCAGCATCGATAAGCGTGGCCTCTACAAAATCTGCCCCATCGCCAACATGAGCGACGCCGAAGTCGACCGATACATCCTCGACAACGATGTTGTGGTGAATCCGTTGCTGAGCCAGGGCTATCCATCGATTGGCTGCTGGCCATGCACCAACCCAGTCGCTGATTCCAGCGATTCACGGTCGGGGCGGTGGGCTGGAAGCGGCAAGACCGAATGTGGGTTGCACCTGTGACACTAACCCCCGATTACCCCATCAACATTCGGCTGGCCGATGCCCCGGTGCTCGTCATCGGGGGTGGCCACATTGCCGCTCGCAAGGTCGACGGCCTGCTCGCTAGTGGAGCAGCCGTCACCGTGGTGTCGCCGACCATCGTCGCCGAACTGGTCGGCCGCGTTGGCGTGCGATGGCACCAGCGCAAGTATCAGCGCGGCGAGGTTGCGTCGTATCGCCTTGCTATCGCGGCCACTGGCGTGCGCGCCGTCGACGAACAGATTTCGGCCGATGCGCAGGCCGCAGGCATACCAGTCAATATCGCCGACGTACCCGACCTGTGCACGTTCACGCTGCCGTCGATCCTTCGCCGAGGCGATCTGCAAGTAACCGTGTCGAGCAAGGGTCGTAGCCCCGCTTTCTCGTCGTGGGTTCGGCGAGAACTCGATCGTGTTATAGACGACACGTACGCCCAGGGGCTCGACATCGTGGCGTCGGTTCGAGACGAACTCCATACCCACGGCCGAACCACCGAGATACGGGGTTGGCACGAGGCGTTCGACGACGGGTTCCTCGACCTAGTTGCGAGCGGCGACCACGACGCAGCCCGCCTCCACGTACTAGCGCATCTTGGCCTCGATCGGGCGCAACGGTGACCGTTCATTTGGTGGGCGCTGGGCCCGGTGACGTTGGCCTTTTGACGCTTCGAGCCGCAGAACTGTTGCGGAAGGCCGACGTTGTCGTGCACGACCGCCTGGTGTCGGCCGAGGTTCTTGCTATTGCCAACCCGTTGGCCGAACTGATCGACGTGGGCAAATGGCCCGGCCGGCCGGGGTCAACGCAATCCGACATCAACGACATCCTGATCGATCGAGGACTGCGATTCGCTTGCGTCGTGCGTCTCAAAGGTGGCGACCCGCATGTGTTTGGTCGCGCCGCCGAGGAACAGGTGGCGCTTCAGGGGGCGGGTATTTCGGTCACGGTGGTGCCCGGTATCAGCTCCGCTATAGCCGCGCCGGCCGCGGTTGGTATTCCGCTCACTACTCGGCTTGCCTCCAGTGGGTTTACCGTCATCACGGCCCATCAGGACCCCACCCACGATCGAGGCCTCGACTGGGACGCGTTGGCCCGGCTGGGTACAACCCTCGTGATCTTGATGGGTGCCGCACGCGCTGCCAAGTTTCGTGATCGGCTAGTCGGCGGGGGTATGGATCCTCAGACACCGGTGGCCATTATCACGAACGCTACGACATCCCAGCAGGCCGAACATCGACTCGTGCTCGACGACCTCGGCCGGGAAGCGGTCGCCAACCCGTCAGTAATCGTTATAGGTGCCGTCGCGGCACTCGACCTACGCGAGCTCGCGTCCCATTCGATTGACCAGGAGGTCAGCTCATGACCCAAGTTATGTATTCGTCTCCCACTGTTCTCGACCCCGAGATCGCCGCCGATATTGCCAAGTTCGAAGTGATGATCGCTCGCCACCGGGCTGGCACCATCGACGACGACGTCTTTCGTGTCTTCCGGCTGGCCAACGGTGTCTACGGACAGCGTCAGGTTGGCGACAATTTCATGGTGCGCGTCAAAGCCCCCTACGGCAAGGTAACCCCCGAACAACTCGATGCCATGGCCGACGTCGCCGAGAACTACTCCCGTGGATGGGGTCACATCACCACCCGCCAGAACGTTCAGTTCCATTTCGTGAAGCTCGACGACATTCCCGTTGTACTGCGCAAGCTGGGCGAAGTGGGCATGACCAGTCGCGAGGCGTGCGGCGATACCGTCCGCAATATCCAAGGCTGCCATCTGGCCGGCGCGTGCCCGCACGAAAAGCTCGACATCACCCAGTGGGCCGAGGCTGCGTTCCGGCACCTGTTGCGTAACCCGCTCGGCCAGCGTTTACCTCGTAAGTTCAAGATCAACTTTTCGGGCTGCGCTACCGATTGTGGTCAGGCGATGTTCAACGACGTGGGCGTGATTGGCGTGACTCGTACGCTCGACGACGGAAGAATCGAGGCAGGTTTCCGTGTGTTCCTGGCGGGCGGTCTTGGTGCCAACCCGCATCCGGCGTTAGCCCTCGAAGACTTCACCTCACGCGAGGACTTGCTACCCACCATCGAATCGGCGCTACGTGTCTTCGAGCAAGCAGGTAACCGAGACAACCGAATCCGTGCCCGCATGAAGTGGCTTGTCGACACGCTTGGTTGGGAGGAAGTGCAACGCCGCGTGAAGTCGCAACGCCGCCTGCTGCTCGCGTCATCGTCGTGGCCCGGCGGAATCCCGGCCGAAGTTCGCGAATTCGGCGACGCCCCGGCTGGCCTCAGCGCCGACGTTTCGCCCACCGCGGTGGGCCAAGGCGTACCCGTGCAGATGACGCGTCGGAACCCACGCGACCGATGGTTCGACGCCAACGTCGTTCGTGGTCGGGCTAATGGCACGGTGTCGGCGTATGCCTGGGCGCATCTCGGCGACATAACCCCCAGCCAGTTCCGGGCTCTCGCCGAGATACAGCGAGACCTTGGCGCCGAAATCCGGTTCACGAACCGCCAAAACTTGGTGTACCGCGGCCTTACCGAGGCGCAGCTTCCCGAGCTCTACAACCGTCTGGGCGACATCGGCATGGCCGAGCCCGGTGCCGAGTTGGTTCGCGATGTCGTGTCGTGCCCGGGCGCCGACACCTGCAACCTTGCGGTCACACAGTCGCGAGGTCTGGCTCGGGCCATTGGCGACCGACTCGAGGCCGAAGGCCTCAGCGACGTCGGCGGCCTGCGTATCAACATCTCGGGCTGCATGAACTCGTGCGGGCAGCATCATGTTGCCGACATTGGTTTCTTCGGCATGGAACGCAGAGCCGACGGCACATCGGCACCCGGTTACCAAATGTTGCTCGGCGGCTATGTTGGCGATGCTCGCGCCGAATTCGGCGATAAGGCGTTACGACTCCCCGCTAAGGCTGCACCCGAGGCGACCATACGGATCGTGCGCCGCTTCGCAGCCGAGCGACAAGCGGGCGAATCGTTCCGAGGCTGGATGGACCGAGCCGGTGGCGTCAAGGCCCTAGCGGCGGAGCTCAAAGACCTCGATCATTTCCCGACCCGGATCGAGAATCCCGATTTCTTTGTGGACTGGGACGAATTCAACCCCTTCGCCGTGGCCCTCGGCGAGTCAGAGTGCGCCTAGCTTTCAACGCAATCGACGCCGCCAACGACCACGACCCTACCCAGGTTGACTGGAAAGGGACGCTGGTCCCCAAAGCTCGGCTACAAGGCGAACTGGCCACGAAGTGGTTGACTCGGCTGGCGCCTGAGGCTTCCAACGCCGTGCAGTTAGCGGCTCGAGGTCATCATCTTCGCCGGTGGGCTATTCCTCGGTCGTGGCACCCCGACGGCAAGCTCGGTTACAACCGGTGGAGAGCAGCCCAAAAAGCTGCGCTGGCTGCGTCGTTCCTCGAGGTGCTTGCGCCGGTGGGCGTGGCCGAGTTCACCATTTCCCGGGCTACGGCACTGGCCCAACGCGTGGGTTTGGGAAGCGATCCCGAGACCCAACGGGTAGAGGACGTAGCGTGTCTGGTGTTCTGCGAAACGGATCTTGCCGACCTGCTCGACAAGCTCGGCCCCGAACGCACCTTGGTAGCAATTGAACGAACCACAGCGAAGATGAGCCGTGAAGCGTTTGCGCTGGTGCTGGCAGCCGTCCCCGAGGGCCCGGCACGCGCCCTGCTCCTCTAGCAGTTCGCATACGCTCTCGCCATGTCGTTCAGCGTTGATCCTACGAAGTTCCAATTCGGCGGAAGTCTGACAAGTGGCGTCGCCGGTAAACGCGTACTCATTACAGGCGCTGGTAAAGATGGTGGCCTCGGCCAGGCCTTCGCGCTGGCGGCGGGACTCAGTGGTGCCGAGTCTGTAGGCGTGCACTTTCATCGCTCGTATGAAGACGGCTTCGACCTCGTGCACGCATTGGAATCCCGTGGGGTCAAGGCGTTTCCCGTACAGGCCGACGTCACGAACTCGGGTGACCTGTGGTCGAGCCGCAGCTACGTCATCGACCAGTTCGGGGGTCTGCCGCCGAACCTCTTGATCTGCAACAGTGGCCTCACCGAGAAGGGCTACAGCTTCGGACGAGCGTTGCGAGCAATTGACGGCGAGTCGGTGGCCCAACGGCGCGCACGCGTGCGCCAGACCTTTATGGACAACTTGGCCGAATCGCAGTTGGTGTTGCAGACCAAAATCGATGGGTTCCTGGCGTCAACACACCTGTGGGCCGGCGAGGCCGTCTATGCCAACGAACCGTTGCAGATTGTGTACGTCAGTTCCCGCCAAGCAATAGATCCGGGCGCAACCGTTCCCGGGTACGCCGTCAGCAACTGGGCTGTACTGCAACTGCCCGATGTCTTGCATGTGAATCTCGGCAAATCATCCGAACTAGTTAATGCGCTGTCGATCATGCTTCCATTCGTTCGCACTGGCATGACCGGCGAGTACGCCGAGAACGCCAAGGTCTTTGGTCGCTGGCAGCCACGAATGCTCGAAACACACGAGGCGGCCGAGGCGTTGTTACAGTTATTGGCGCAACCGGCTAACCAAACGGCACGGGGCATGTTCGAACTCATGGTCGACGCTGCGCCGGACGACACCGTCGATGTCACCTGGAAACGAGTGCACCTCGACGTGCGCGAAGAAGCCGAACCGTGGAGTGCTAACGCCCCCTTGCGTTACTAATCGCCAGTTCTCTTGGCGTTGAGAAACGCCACTATGCGTTCAGCCTGCGCCGTGGCGTTGCCAGCACTGGGAAGTAACTCGATGTCGGGACGCAGTGGTGCCTCGTACGGATCATCGATACCGGTGAACCCCGGTAGCTGTCCTGCCCTCGCCTTGGCGTACAGCCCCTTTACGTCTCGACGCTCGCATTCCTCGATTGGTGTATTGACGTACACCTCGACAAAGGCAAGCCCCGCAGCCCTATGGTCGGCCCGAATCTGATCTCGTCCCGCTCGATACGGGCTGATGAGGGGAACGAGCGCGACGACGCCGGTATCGGCCATGAGCTGAGCTACAGCTCCGACTCGCCGGACGTTTTCGAGCCGGTCCTGCGTAGAGAATCCAAGATCGCTATTGAGGCCGTGGCGTAGGTTGTCGCCGTCAAGAATGCTGGCTGCCTGCCCACTGGCAACGAGCAATCGCTGCACCTCGGCGGCCACACTCGACTTCCCCGACCCCGACAGGCCAGTGAGCCACACTGTTTGCCCTCGTAGGCCAAGTGCCGCCCATCGAACGGCGCGGTCCATGGTGCCTGATTGCCAAACGACGTTCGGGCTCGCCGACCGAGTTGGTCGTTGGTCGCTATGGGTTCGGCCCAGCAGCATGCCGGCACCAACCGTGTTGTTCGTCGCCTCGTCGATGAGGATGAAACTGCCGGTCGATCGATTGGTGCGATATTCGTCGTAGAACAACGGCTGATTCGTATGGAATTGAACTCGGCCGATTTCGTTGAGGGTCAGTTCAGGGGCAGTTTCGTCGCGATGCAACGTGTTGATATCGAGGCGGTACTGCAGGCCGGTCACCAGCGCGCGGGTGGTGTTCGTTGTGTGTTTGAGAAGCAGCCGGGCACCTGGTTGCAAGGTTGTCGTCGAACTCATCCAACACACCGTGGCGTCGAGTTCCTGTTTCACCATCGGCTGATTGTTCGGCTTGCAGATGAGGTTTCCGCGGCTGACGTCGACGTTGTCTGTCAGCGTAAACGTCACCGACATTGGTGCGAACGCTTCGGAGACGGGACCATCGAACGTATCGATACTGGCAATAGTGGAGGTGACGCCCGAGGGGAGCACTACCACCTGCTCTCCGGGGCGGAAAATCCCGCTGGCTACGGTGCCGGCGAAACCCCGATAGTCGTGATAATCGCTGCTTTGCGGTCGGATGACGTACTGCACTGGGAACCGTGCATCAATGAAGTTTCGATCGCCTGCCATATGCACATCTTCGAGGTGTTCGAGTAACGCTCGGCCGCGATACCAGTCCATTCGTGACGACCGGTCGACAATGTTGTCGCCACCGAGCGCAGACATGGGAATGAACGTGACATCGCCTACTTCGAGGCGGGTGGCGAAGTCACGGAACTCGTTTTTGAGTTCATCGAAACGGGCTTGGCTCCAGTCGACCAAGTCCATCTTGTTGACGCACAACACCAGATGTGGGATTCCGAGGAGGCTTGAGAGGAAGGCGTGACGCCGGGTTTGTTCCAAGATGCCGTTGCGGGCATCGACCAGAATCATGGCGACGTCGGCGGTTGAGGCGCCGGTAACCATGTTGCGGGTGTACTGGGTGTGGCCTGGGGTATCGGCGATAATGAACTTGCGCTTGGGTGTCGCAAAGTACCGGTAGGCAACGTCGATAGTGATGCCCTGCTCGCGTTCTGCCCGCAGACCATCGGTCAAGAGCGCAAGGTTTGTGTACTCGTCGCCGCGCCGCTGGCTCGTGGCTTCGATTGCTTCTAGCTGGTCTTCGAAGATGGCCTTCGAGTCATACAGCAGTCGACCGATAAGAGTTGACTTGCCGTCGTCGACCGACCCGGCGGTGGCAATTCGCAAGAGCTCGCTCATTAGAAGTACCCCTCTCGTTTGCGGTCTTCCATTCCGGCCTCGCTGATGCGGTCGTCGGCCCGTGTGGCGCCACGCTCGGTTACGCGTGTGGCGGCGACTTCCACAATCACCGACTCGACATCGGCTGCTGGTGACTCGACGCACCCCGTGCACGTAGCATCGCCGACGGTCCGAAACCGCACTTGAAGCTCGAAGGGCACTTCACCCGGTTCGGGAGCGAGATGTTCGTTGACCGCTAGCAGCATGCCATCACGTTGAAATACCTCACGTTTGTGGGCGTAGTAGATCGATGGAACATCGATGTGTTCGTCGGCGATGTACTGCCAGATATCGAGCTCGGTCCAGTTGCTGATGGGGAACACGCGGATGTGCTCGCCTTTGCGATGGCGGGTGTTGTATAGGCTCCACAACTCGGGTCGCTGGTTCTTCGGATCCCACTGGCCGAATGCATCTCGAAACGAAAACACACGCTCTTTTGCCCGCGCCTTTTCCTCGTCTCGGCGAGCGCCGCCAAACACAGCGTCGAACCGACCCTCGGTGATGCCGCGCAGCAGCGTGGTGGTTTGCAGACGGTTGCGGCTGGCACCTTTGCCTGTGTCTTCGATGCTGCGGCCGGCGTCGATATCGTCTTGGACACTGGCAACAACGAGGCGCACGCCAAGTTCGTTAACTCGCCGATCGCGGAACTCGATCACCTCGGGAAAATTGTGCCCGGTATCGACATGCATGACGGGGAACGGCACGGGAGCGGGCCAGAAGGCCTTGACCGCCAAATGCAACATGACGATGGAATCCTTGCCACCGGAGAACAACAACACCGGGCGCTCGAACTCGGCCGCAACCTCTCGGATAATGTGAATCGCTTCAGCTTCAAGCGCTCGTAAGTGCGTGAGTTCATAGGTGGCTGTCATGCAAAGGACCTCTCTCGGCGGGCGGCGAACGCCCGAGCGGCAAGGCCCGCTGTGATGGTGACAACTGCAACCGCGACGGTGGCGTTGCCGGCACCCAGTAGGCGAAGCGCCGATACGAACAGCACCCCCGCCAGAACCGGCTTCAGGCTGGTCGTTGATTGCCGGGCCGACATTCGAGCGCCCAAGTACACACCAGGCAGAGCGCCGACCAAAAGAGCAATTGTGACATTCAGGTGCAGGTCGCCGAACACGGCGTGACCAATCGCTGCCGCGCCCACCATCGGGATGGCCTGTAGGAGATCGGTGCCGACGAGATCGGAGTCGGCAATGGCTGGATAGATGAACATCAGGGCAACCACGACTAGCGAACCCGACCCCACCGATGTGAGCCCTACCATCAGGCCGGCCCCAGCGCCGACCAGGAGTGTGGGCAGCGGCCGGACGGCCGGTTTTCCCACGGGTCCGCCGGGTGGGCGCCGACGGCTCAGCACCATTCGCGTCACGATGCCTGCAACTGCCAGCAGCAACGCCATTCCGAGCAGGGTCTTGATAGTGCGAGCCAGTTGTTCAGGATCGGTGAATTGGCGTAACACCAACACCCCGCAGAACGCGGCCGGAACCGAACTTACCGTGAGCCAGGCGACGATGGGGATATTGATCGTGCCACGTCTGGCGTGCACAGCAGACCCAACGGGCTTCATGACAAGCGACGCCAGCAGATCACTCGACACGGCGGCGAGTGGATCGATGCCAAAAACCAGCGTGAGGATTGGGGTCATCAGCGCGCCACCGCCCACGCCTGTGAGGCCAACAATGATGCCAACACCCAGCCCGGCCACCGCCAACAGCAGGTTATGCATCATCGAGTCTGCGATTGTCGATAATTCCGATCATATTCATCGGGAATCACTGTAGAGCCGAAAGACCGGACACGGCAAGCCGCGTCGCCGCCCCGCGACACCACCTGTAAACGATGTGCCGCGACACAACAGGCGGACATCTTGCGCCACAACCTCACAAGTTCGAGGGTTCCGATACTATCTCGGGTATGTCAGGCGACCAGTTCATGCGAGCGTTCTCAAGCGGGCTGGCAGCCCCCGAGTTTCCCAACCCCGCCTTTGTCACGCCCGTGGCATTGGCCCAGGCAACCGTAGCCATCGTTACTTCAGCCGCGTTGCACACACCCGACCACGACCGGTTCGCGCCCGGTGACACCAGTTATCGGCTCATCGACCGGCACCGACGTGACTTGGCCCTTGGCCATTGGAGCCCGAACTTCGATCGCTCCGGCGTGGCCATCGACCTCAACGTGGTCTACCCGATCGACCGGCTCGAGGAGCTGGCTGCTAGCGGAATCATCGGCGCGGTTGCTCCACGCCATGTGTCGTTCGCTGGCAACCAACCCGACGACGTGTCCACCATTCGTCTCGACTCGGGACCAGCGGCGGCTGCCGAACTCAAAGCCGACGGTGTCAATGTTGTGCTGCTCACTCCCGTTTGACCCCTGTGCACGCGCACCGTGAGTGTGCTGGCCCATGTCTTTGAAGCGGCTGGAATCGCCACTGTCGTACTGTCATCCACCCGGGCTGTCGCCGAGAAGGTCAAACCGCCCCGAGCGTTGCACTGCGAGTTTCCGCTTGGCCGCCCACTCGGCAAACCCTGCGACGCAGTGTTCCAACACAACGTCTTGGCCCGTGCATTCGCATTACTCAGCGCGTCGTCCGGCCCCGTACTCGTCGACCATCCCGACGTCATTGAAGCCGACGAACAACCAATCGCGTGTCAGATCCCGCCTCGCTACGATCCGAGTCTTGCGCCCGCGGTTGACGAGGCCCGTGGCCTACGCAAGGCCTACGAGCGGTCGTTCGCCAAACGGGGGGCAACATCGGTAGGTCGTGTGATCGCGGCCGACGATGTGCCTGATGCTCTCGGCAAACTTCACGACATCGCCAACGGCGCCGACTGGCAAGCGGCTGAACTTCCCGGTGGAAATACAACGGCGTTGTGCCACGACATCCGCACGTATTACGAGGAAGCGGCTATCGAACTCGTCGAGGGTCCTGTCCCGGCCGGCCGGGCAGTCGAGGCGTGGTACTTCGAATCGACCGAAGCGGGCAAAACAGTGTTGGCCGCACGGGCGGCGATGAAAGCTGCTGGGGTGAAGCAGCCACTGTGGTTCTATATGGCGCCGGGTCACCGGTGACGGGCCGCTTCGATGGCCGTATCGGTACCACCATCGCCGATTCAGTGCCGTCGTGGCCCGCAGCCCCCCGACCACCCGACGGCTCGCCCAACATTCTTGTGGTGTTGTTCGACGATGTCGGCTTCAGCGACTTTGGCTGTTACGGATCCGAGATCGACACTCCCATCATCGATGCCATTGCCGCTCGCGGGGTTCGCCACACCGGCTTTCACACCACAGCCATGTGCTCGACCACCCGCGCCGCGCTACTGACTGGCCGCAATCACCACTCGGTTGGCATGGGCTGCCTGTCGAATTTCGACTCGGGATACCCGGGCTACCGGGGCAAGATCACGCGTGAAGCGGGCACGCTTGCCGAGATGCTGCGACCGCACGGCTACCGCAACTACATGATCGGAAAATGGCACGCAACACCGCTGCACGAAGGTGGCCCCACTGGACCCTTCGATGGCTGGCCGCTCGGCCGGGGCTTCGATCGCTATTACGGCTTCCTCGACGCCGAGACCGACCAGTACTCTCCAGAGGTCGTGCGCGACAACTCGCATGTCACGGCGCCGGGCGACTACGACTCGGGTTATCACCTCACCGCCGATCTCATCGACAATGCCCTACGCATGCTGGCCGAACACGAAGCGGGCGTGCCCGACCTACCGTGGCTGTGCTGGGTGGCTCTGGGTGCATGCCACGCACCCCACCAAGTAGCTCGATCCTTCATCGACAAATACGACACGGTGTTTACCAAGGGGTGGGACCAGACTCGGGTCGATCGTTTGGCGCGCCAACAGGTGCTTGGCATTGTGCCGAATGGCACGGAACTTCCGCCAGCCAATACCAGCGTTGGTGAATGGGCGAATCATTCAGCCGATGAACAACGCCTGTTCACCCGCCTGCAAGCGGCGTACGCTGGCATGCTCGAACATGCCGACATGCATCTAGGCCGACTCATCGGCCGGCTGCACGAATCGGGACAACTCGACAACACAATCATCGTCGTCATGTCCGACAACGGGGCCAGCCAGGAAGGCGGGCCGCTCGGTTTCGTCAACGCCATGGGTCCGTACAACCTGATCCCCGAAACGCTCGCCGACAAACTTGCCCGCATTGACGATATTGGTGGACCCGATACCCATAGCAACTTCCCGTGGGGTTGGTCGATGGCGGCTAACACGCCGCTCAAGCGCTACAAGCAGAACACCCACGGCGGCGGAATACGCGACCCGTTTGTCCTGTCGTGGCCTGCACGCCTCGCCGCCCGCGGCGAGCTGCGTCACAACTTTTGTCACGTATCGGACCTCACCCCGACCTTGCTCGACGTGCTCGGTTTCGACGCCCCCGACACCATTGCCGGGGTGGCCCAGATGCCACTGGAGGGAGTGAGTTTCGCCGCGACCCTGTTCGACGCGGCGGTGCTGTCGGCCAAAGCGGTGCAGCATTTCGAAATGTTCGGACACCGCGGTATCTGGATCGACGGCTGGAAAGCTGTGGCGTTCCACCCACCGACCACCTCGTTCGATACCGACACGTGGGAGCTCTACCATCTTGACGAGGACTTCAACGAGAACCACGACCTCGCAGCCGTTTTTCCCGAACGTCTGGCGTCGATGGTCCAACGTTGGTGGGCCGAAGCCGCCAAGTACAACGTACTGCCCCTCGACGACCGATTCGCCCCACGTTTTGCCGAGAACGCGCAACGGCACTCGGGCCACCGAAACCGCTACACGTTCTGGCGGGGGATGGGTCATGTGCCGTCTGACGTGGCACCCGACGTTCGAAGCCGCAGCTATCGCATCACCGCCCACGTCAGGATCCCTGCAGATGGAGCCGAGGGCGTACTGATTGCTCACGGAGACAAGACCAGCGGCTACAGCCTCTACGTCAGTAACGGCCGACTCGTGCACGACCTCAACATTGGTGGCACTCACCAGATGGTGGTTTCAGATCGCCTTGTACCAACAGGTCGGGCCTGCACCCTCGGGTTCGAGTTGCGCCGGGTAGATGGTCACGCCACCGGCACGTTGCTCATAAACGGCGAGCCCGCCGGTCAGATGACCACGTCGAACCAGTTCTGGCTCATGGTGTCGTGGTCCGGTCTCGATATCGGCCTCGACCGTGGAACGACCGTTGGCCACTATCCGGCGCCGTTCGCGTTCACCGGACATCTCGCGAAGGTCGACGTCGCACTCGACCTCGATCAGGAACTCGACCACGAGGCCATCGCCCACGGTGCACTAGCTCACGAATAAGGACGAGAGGTAAGACTGGGTGCCATGCGAACACAGCGGGTTATCTCGGTCGTTGGATGTCATGCCGAAGGTGAAATTGGCGACGTGATTGTCGGGGGAGTGCTACCGCCGGCTGGAGCCACGATGTACGACAAGATGCGTACCATGGAACGTGATCACGACGACGTGCGCCGCATGTTGTTGTGCGAACCCCGCGGGAGTGTGGCCCGGCATCTCAACCTGATCGTTCCCCCCACTCGACCCGATTGCGACCTCGGCGTAATCATCATGGAACCAACCGAGTACGTGCCGATGTCCGGCTCGAACACGATGTGCACCATTACCGTTGCGCTCGAGACCGGCATCATCGAAATGCGCGAACCCGAGACCCGCCTCACCCTCGAGACACCCGGTGGACCGGTGGCCGTTGTCGCCCAGTGCCACGACGGCAAATGCGTCTCGGTACGCATCGGCAACGTGGCCTGCTTTGTCGACCAACTCGACACCAGTATCGACGTGGCCGGGTTCGGTAAAATTGCCATCGATGTTGCCTACGGCGGGATGTTCTATGCGCTTGTCGATGCAACGAAACTTGGGTTCGATGTGGTGGCATCTGAAGCACGTGAACTAGCGGTTCTGGGCGAGGCTGTACGGGTTGCAGCCCGCCAACAACTCGACGTGGTGCATCCCGAGAATCCGGGTATTCGCGACGTGTCCATTGTGCAGCTACATCGCCCGTTCGCTGGTGTAGGCGAGGCAACGGTGAACACCTGCATAGTGGCACCGGGGCGGTCCGACCGAAGTCCAACCGGCACCGGCACATGCGCTCGTATGGCTGTACTGCACGCCCGAGGTCAGATGGCTGTTGGCGACATGATGCAACACGAGTCGTTAATCGGTACGCGATTCACCGGCACGATTATCGGCGAGACCACTGTTGCTGGCCGACCGGCGATACTGCCGACCATAGAGGGCCGAGCGTGGATCACCGGATTCCACAGCTACTGCGTTGATACCAGCGACCCGTTCCCGCACGGATACCACCTACCCGATACGTGGGGTGTCGGCGGTGGACTCACCCAGTAGCGCTTGTCTTGCTTCGAGCCGCTGCCATGTCGGCAGTGAGGTCACGCTGGAAGGTGGGAGTGATGACCAGTTCCTCAATGCTGGCTCGGGCGGGGAGCGATGCCACCATCAAGATTGCGGCCGCGACGTCGTCGGGCAGAACCATGCGAGACCGTTCGGCGTCTCCGGGGCGAAGGGCGCGGTTGTCGAGAATAGGCGTATCGACCTCGCCGGGAAACACGGTGGTGCACCGTACGCCGAAGTTGCGTACCTCGCTCGACAACTCCGTCATGTACGCCGCGACGGCAGCCTTAGCCGAGCAGTAGGCGGCACCGGCCATAACGCTTGGTCGAAGCCCACCAACCGACGACACCGTGATGACGGTGCCTTCTCCCGCCTCGATCATCGATGGCAATAGCGCCTTTGTGAGCATGGCCACACCGAGCACATTCACTTGCCAGACAGATGTCCATTCGTTGGCATCGAGATAGCGGGCAGAACGCACCTTGGACGAGAATCCGGCATTGTTGACGAGGATGTCGACCCGCCCTGACCGATCGAGGCACAGTGCGGCCAAACGCTCGGCTTCGGGTCCGGTAGTCAGGTCAGCAGTAGCCGCCCATGCCGTTCCACCCGCAGTGGTGATGTCGGCGACGACAGCATCGAGCGGTTCTGGCCGACGCCCATTGACGATAACCGTGGCCCCAGCGGCAGCGAACGCCAGTGCAGTCGCTCGCCCGATACCGGTTCCGGCACCTGTCACCAATGCAACCTTGCCGCGTAGTGTTTCCATGGCGCAGCACGGTACTACCGGCAGCGGCAAATGGAGTTGTCAGCTTGCGAAGCTCCGTTTTAGAACGGTGAGGCGCGACATCAACTCGTCTCGTTCGATGTAGCAGCTCTGTAGATGCCTAGCACCACCGCTGGAAAACCCGGTTCGGCCGTGCATGACACGGTGGTTGTCGACCATGTACAGGTCGCCTGCACCCATAGGGATCGACAGTTTGTACTCGGCGCTTTCACGCATGGTGCCAAAGAGGCGGTAGGCGTCGTAGAACGCCTCCATGACGTCGAACGGCAACAGGAACGGAGTAGCCGAATGGTTCGAGAAGCGCACTTGGCGAATGTCGCCGTTTCCATCGACTTCGATGATGGAGTTGTAGTTCTGGTGTTCGGCTGTCGCATCGGCGAAATGAAAATGAAGTGGCGTGTTCGCAAGTAGTTCGAACGCTGCGGGGTCGGTGCGTCGGATGTCGGCCGCCACTCGAAATCCGTCGACCAACGTGGATTCGCCCCCCGACGTGTCGGAGCGTAAGAAATGCTGAAGTTGTACCGTGGGAGCCGGGTCACGGTACCCCTCGTCGGTGTGGGTAACGAGCGGTAGCGACGTATACGCAACCGAGTTCGCCTTTTCCATGGAGACAACGTCGAAGACCTTGCCCCAACTCGTGACCCGAAGCTCGCCTAGCTCGTTGGCGACGTCGAGCACGGAACCTGGAACCGTGGGAACGTCGTGCAAGATACCGAGGCCATATCGTACGAATGCATCGAGGAAACCTACGCGGGCGGCGGTGTCGGCCAGAAGGTCGGGATAGTTGGCATGGGGAATCTGGTCGGCCATGGCGGCGTTCCACAAAATGGGTTCGCTACGCACTGGTCGAACGCCGTTGGAGTAATCGTGGGCATGAAGCCACGCCGGTTCAAAGATGCTGACATGGGCATCGGACCACACGATTTGAACATTGCCGTCGACTATGGCGGCTGACTCCGGGCGAACATCGCTCGCAATGGTGGAGGTCTCGACGACGCGATGCCCGGTGCTCGCGTGAAGCAGTAACGGACAGTTGTCTCGTAACCACAGATGATGGAACCGACTGTTCGCACCGTTGTCCCAGGTGACCTGAAGCACACGATGGTCATAAGACACTGCCGTGATCACTGCAACACCTCCGGAAAGCCCGGCGCCCTGAGGTCGGAACCGAGAGCGTCTTCGAGCAGCTTGACCACCTGGGACGACCAGGCCCCGCCGCCATACTGTGAACGCGCACGAATGAAGGTTTGCTCGGTCATGCCGGCTAGATCCAACGGCACGCCAAACTCGCGGCCGAACTGTGTGGCGAATCCGAGATCCTTGCACGCGAGATCCATGGTGAAGCCAATGTTATAGCTGCCATTCAAAATGACTTGGCTTTCGGTTTCGTGAACGAAGCTATTCCCTGACGAGTTGGCGATCGCTTCGAACGCTTTGGCCAGATCGAGGCCACCTCGCTTAGCGAGCATGAGCGCCTCGCCCGCCGCAACCAGATGAATGAACGCCAGCATGTTCGTGATGACCTTGATGATCGCAGCGTTGCCCAGTTCACCCATATACAGAATCGGGCTGCCAACAGCTTCGAGCAGATGTCGATGCTGCTCGAACACTGCTTCATCGCCACCAACCAGGACCGTGATGTCGCCCTCGGCGGCTTTGTGTACCCCGCCGGTGACCGGGCACTCCAACATTGCGATGCCTTGTGCGGCGCACAGTGCAGCCAGCCGCGTTGTCTCGGTCCGGTCGTTCGTGCTCATGTCGATCCAGGTGCCACCCGGACGCATGCCAGCCAGGATTCCGGTCGGGCCGCTCACGACCGCGCTTACGGCTGCGGGTGATGGCAAGCATGTGAAGACGACATCGCACGCCGCTGCTGTCGCCGAGGCCGAATCGGCCCAGGTAGCGCCCGTTGCTAGTAAGGAGTTGGCTAGGTCTCGGTTGAGGTCGTGCACGGTGACCGAATGGCCAGCGCGCAGCAAACTTGCGGCGAGGTACACCCCGAGATGCCCGAGCCCAATGAATCCCACACGCTGCGTCATCTAGCCAGCTTTGGCCACGGGTTTGGGGGCAAGCAAATCCACTAGATGGTGGCGCGATCAAGCGAGCGGTAGCTGTGAGTAAGCGACGCCGGTTCGACACCCTCTAGTTTGCCGCATCCGATATTGTGTTTGGCCGTGACAACGGTGGAAACAACAGGCGGGTCAGTACGCGGCTTCGACGGAGCGCGAGGCATTCAGACATTTCGAGGCGTGCCGTATGCCGCCGCTCCGATAGGCCCGTTACGTTTCCGACCTCCTGTGCCGCATGGTGGATGGGGCGGCGTTCTCGAGGCCAGCCAGTACGGGGCGATTGCGCCGCAAAATCTTGGAGTGCAAGCCGTGACCTTCGGTGCTCACCAGCCTGTCCAGTCCGAAGACTGCTTGACGCTGAATGTGTTTACGCCCGGGTGTGACGGTGGGCAACGGCCGGTAATGGTGTGGATCCACGGGGGGGCCTACCTGAACGGCGCGGGCGGCACCGAATGGTACGACGGTTCGAATTTCGCGGCTAACGGCGACGTCGTGGTGGTGTCGATCAACTATCGAATCGGCGCGCTTGGGTTTGCGTACCTTGGCGGTCTCGGTGGCGAGCAGTTCGCAGGAACCGGCAATCTCGGTGTGCTCGATCAAGCCGCAGCGCTCCGATGGGTGTCCGAGAACATCACCGGGTTTGGCGGCGACCCCGGCAATGTAACCATCTTTGGCGAGTCGGCCGGCGGTGGTTCTGTGATGTCGCTCCTGTGTCTAAGAGAGGCCAACGGCCTGTTTCAACGAGCTATCGCCCAGAGTCCCTCGTTTGGTCAATTTCGTACGGCTTCACGAGCCAGCGAAGCGACTCTGCAGCTCCTCGACGCGCTCGGCATGGCACCCGACAGCGTGGCGGAATTACAAAGGACCCCAGTCGAACAAATCATGGCCGCCCAGACCATTGTTGAGCGATATGCCGACTGGGGCACTGCGTTTTCGCCAACACCCGACGGGTTGATTTTCGAAGCACCAATTGGCGAACTCCTCGCTACCGGTCGCTATTCGGCGGTGCCACTGTTGATCGGCACGACCCTCGACGAGGCACGTCTGTTCACGGCGTTCGACCCGGCCAACGCCGCGCTCGATGAGCCTGGGGTGGTTCGCGTCGCCACGTCGGAGATAGGTAGCGCGGCGGCACTTCGTGTGGCGCGGGCCTATCGCGAGGCCGACCCGACGCTCACATGGGGGCAAGTCTCGAGCGCACTGTTGACCGAACATGGCTTTCGGCTACCCTCGATAGCTACGGCCGAGGCGTGGAACTCATCGGTCTGGATGTACAGGTTCGACTGGCGCACGCCGGTGTTCGGAGGTGTTCTTGGCGCCTGCCATTCGCTCGAGATCCCGTTCGTGTTTGGCAACCTCGGGGCTAGTGGCGTCGAGATGTTGACGGGTACCGGTGCCGACCGTCAGGCGCTCACCAACTCCATGCATGCAGACTGGTTGACGTTTTGTCGAGGGGGCGACCTGCCGTGGGCAACCTATGACGACGCCAACCGGACCACCCGCATCTACGGCGGCACCGTCGACACGATCAACGATCCCGACGGTGACCTTCGCCGTCTGTGGGCCGAGCCGGTGAATCGCTGAGCGCTAGTGGCTGAGCGTTGAAGCGACCGGTAGGGAGCAAGCGAAGCCGAAGGTAAGCTAGTCCGCGCGGTCTTGCCAAGTGCAGACGCACGCCTCGTTGCCTTCGGGGTCGGCCAGCACCCAGAATGCTCTGGCACGGCCATCGCTCAAAAGGTGTCCACCCGCGGCGATAGCTGCGCCAACGCGTTCTTCGGCGACGTCGTGAGGGACGACTACATCGAGGTGGATATGGTTGCGTTGCGGACGGGCGACATCCATCTGTTGGAACCACACCGGAGGGCCAACGCGGACTGGGTCGTGGAGCGACCACACCGTGCCGTGGTACGGCGCGTCGTCAGCGTAGCCGAGCACCGCTTTCCAGAACGGACGAATCGCATTGACATCTACCGTGTCGATTCCGATCTCGATCGATGAGCCAGCCAACGGTTCACTTCGCAGCCCGCCGGCGGCCGCTAGGCCCGAGATGATGATTGCAAGATCGACGTCGGCCGTCGTCAGACCATGTGCGGCGTGCGTGGTGAGGACAATGTGCACACGGCCGGGATATCGAAGCTCAAGGTCGGGGTGATGGACCGCGGCGTCGGCGGCTTGGGCCACCTGAACAATGAACGCCGCACCCTGCGCAAATGAAGGTGCCGCGAATGTGGCTTCGATGCGGTTGGTGATGACTCGCCAGTCCGACACGTCGGTTCGAGCGTGAAACTCGGCAGGGGAGACTGACGTGTAGTTCATGATCACCAAGCTAGCCTTCGGGAAATGTCGATCCTGGACGCGCTACTTGGAACGTGGGCCGGCGGCGGCCACGGGATCTATCCGACGATTGCCGAGTTCGACTACCTCGAACGCGTCACGTTCACCCGTAGCCCAAAGGGCTTCATCGTGTATCAGCAGACCACATCACATCCCGTGACCGGCGCGCCGATGCACGCCGAAGTTGGCTACCTACGTGCGCCCAACGACGTCGACCAACTCGAGCTCGTTCTCGTTCAACCTACCGGTGTAACTGAGGTTCATTCAGGCGCGGCCGTTGTCGACGGCGGCGTGCTAAAGGTGTCGTTTCGCTCGAGCAATGTGTCGCGTACTCTAACTGCGAAGCGCGTCGACGAGGTCATTCGCAACCTCACGGTTACGAGCGATCACTTGCAGTACGAAATGCACATGGCCTCGGTCGGACAGCCGCTGCAACTGCACCTGACCGGCTTCTTGCACCGCGAGCCCTAGCCGATGCCGTCGAGGAAGCGGCCGTCGAGCGTTACGACGGGTTTGAAATCTCGGTGGTGTTGATGGTCTCCGCGGGCGAACGTCGTTTGCCGATTACTGATCGGATTCAGGATGAGAGAAAAGATTCGCCGATCCCACGGTGACATATTGACCGGTGAACCGTGAACCGTAGTGTCGCCGAAAATCAACATGGTTCCCGGCGGGCCTTTCGGGCAGTACAAGCCGCCCTCGGCAACCAAAGGCCGTACCACCTCGTTGGCCACTGTCCACAGCGGGTAGCTGGTCGTGGTGGTGTCAAGCGCCGTGGGCACAGGGCCGCGAAGGTGGGACTGCGGAATGAACACCAGCGGACCGTTGAACTCGTTGACCTCGTCCAAGAAGATATGAACATTTACCGCAAGCGGTTCGGGAACGCCGTCCTCATGATGGTGGGTGGCGAAGTCGTAATGCCACTGCCATTGCTCGCCAGTGAACGCTTCTTTCGCGTTTACCTTCACCTGTTGGACGTACAACTCGGTGGTACCTAGGACCTGTTGGACGGGTTCAACGAGTCGAGGATCGCGGACTAAGCGGGCAAAAACTTCGTCACGCAGGTGCAGCCCCATAGCGGTACGAACCACGTCACTGGATTTTTCGCGGAAATTCTGGGAACACCGTTCGGCGAACAGACTCGGCAGACGACTGGTGATTGCAGTGACCTCAGCGGAGCTAAATGCATCGTAGATGGCGAGGACGCCGTCTCGTTCAAGCACAGTACCTTGCTCGTTGTTTAGCCTCATGGATCCAACTGTAGGCCGCGGCGCCTGGCACCATCCACGCCGATGTGCTGTTCCGTAGGAGTACTAGTTGTCCAATCCCCCAAGGAGTAGCGTTAGTGTTGTCGTGTCGACGAATGGTTGCGATGTGTGCCTTGTCCGTCGGACTTGCTGCTTGCAGCAGCACCGGTGCAAAGGCTCCAGCCGCTACCTCTACTGCGGCCACCACGGCTGCGCCCGTGGCCATACGGACCTTGAAGATCAGCGCTATACCTGATCAGGACCCCGAGAAATTGGCGAAACGAGACAACGCCATGGCGGCCTATCTGGCGGCGAAGCTAGGCGTGAAGGTCGAGTACGTGCCGGTGACCGACTACGCTGCGTCGGTAAGCCTGTTCAAAACTGGTGACCTCGACCTCGTTTTCTACGGTGGGCTCACCGGCGTACAAGCCCGGCTGCAGGCGCCCAAGTCAACGCTTATTGCTCAACGCGACATCGACGACAAGTTCGAAACCGTGTTTATTGCCAGCACCATCTCGGGTGTCACCCCGTTCACCGATACTTCCGGACTGGCTGTGTTCAGGGGCAAGCGGTTCACCTTTGGCAGCGAATCATCGACGTCAGGGCGCCTCATGCCCGAGTACTTCTTTGACAAAGCTGGCATCAGGAGCGAGAAGGATTTCACCGGTGCTCCCGGATACTCGGGTTCGCATGACAAGACAATCGACCTTGTACAAGCTGGCTCGTACGAGGGTGGTGCCCTCAACAAGTCGGTCTGGAAAGCCCGGTTGGCCAAAGGTACCGTCGACACCACGAAGGTAATCGAGGTCTTCACGAGCCCCGCCTATCGGGACTACCACTGGATTGCCGGCCCGAGGACGGCCGAACGATTCGGCGCCGGCTTCACCGACAAGCTCAAGAATGCAGTGCTCGGACTTGATTATGCTCAGCCCTCCGGTGCCGCCATTCTCGACGGTTACGGCGCGAAGAAATTCATCGAAACCAAGCCCGACAACTACACGGAGATTGAGTCGATTGGGCGTACCCTCAAGCTCATCAATTAGATGACCGTTGCATTGTCTCTCCATGGGGTCCGCGTCGTTTTCGATGCGGACCCCGTTCTAGATATCGAGCACCTGTCGATCGACCGAGGTGAACGGGTAGCGCTTATCGGTTCCAGCGGAGCCGGAAAGACCACGCTGCTGAGGCTCTGCAACGGCACCGTTGTTCCCACCCAGGGTCGGGTTGAACGGTCTGTCATCCAAACCCGAATTGGGACCATATACCAGCAACTAGATCTGGTCGGTCCGTTGCGCGTCGTCCACAACGTGAATGCAGGAAGGTTGGGCGACTGGTCTACTTGGACGGCATTGCGGTCACTGGTTCGACCCCTTGGAGTCGACGCGGCCCGGCAGGCCCTTGCGTTAGTCGGTATCGCCGACAAGATCTACATGCGAACCGACCAGCTATCGGGAGGTGAGCAGCAACGGGTGGCGTTAGCCCGGGTCCTTGTGCAATCACCCGAGTTGGTTTTGGCCGACGAGCCTGTATCCAGCCTCGACCCGGCCCGGTCGGTCGAAATCATGCGGTTGTTGAACGAGGTCGTGGCGGTGGAGCGGGGCCGGACCCTCGTCGTGAGCCTGCACGACTTCAATTTGGCCCGCGAATACTGCGGTCGCGTGATCGGGCTTTCGCACGGCCGTGTGGTGTTTGACTGTCCAGCGGCTCAGGTGACCGACAAGATGGGGCAGGAGTTGTACGAGCTCGCATGAGCTCCTCGGAGTTGTTGGGTGACCTTGCGAGTCGCGAGGTAGCCGGCCGGGTGTACCTTCGACAGAAGACGACACAACGGGTGCAGAACACAGCCCGGAGTTGGTGGTTTGCAGGGCTGGGCGTAGCTGTTGGCTGGATAGTGTGGACCACGGGTATAGGCCGCCTTGAAATGATCAACCGGGGTGGTTGGTCGCAGCTGCGCCGTTTCTGGATTGCGGCCGTTCACCCCGACCTGTCGGCCGATGCGCTGAGCATCGCGGGTCGAGCGGCGCTCACCACACTGTCGTTCGCGATACTCGGCACCGCGTTAGCCGTCGCGTTTGGTCTCGTCGGTGGGGTCATAATCAGCGAGACGTGGTGGCGTCGCGGCCGAAAAGATATACGCCCACAGTGGTATGTCGTTCGCGTGTTGGCGAGTCTACCCCGCGGTGTTCACGAAACGGTCTTTGCGCTACTTCTGGTCAACGTACTGGGCCGAGACCCGCTAGTTGGCATCATTGCACTGGCCCTCCCGTTCGGGGCTGTCACGGCCAAGGTCTATGGCGAACTCATCGATTCCACGGCTCGTGGACCCTATGAGGCATTGCGCAGCTCAGGAACCAGTCGGGTTGTTGCCTTGGCGTATGCGATTTTTCCCCTTACCGGACAAGACATTGTGTCGTACGGCTTTTACCGTCTTGAGTGCGCTATCAGGTCGGCCGTTATCCTGGGCATGATCGGGGCTGGTGGTCTCGGGTTCGAACTGGCTCTACAGTTCCAGGCGTTGCGGTATCAACAGATGTGGACCCTCATCTATGCGCTTGTTCTGGTAAGCGCCGTCGCCGACATGTGGGGTTCCGCAGTGCGTCGGAGTGGCCGCGTTCGCGCCACCCGCTGGTCGGTCGCCGCCGCAACCGGGCTCATCGTCGCGGCGGCTATCGGCTTGCGGCCCGATGTCGGTCGGCTGTTCTCGGCCTCCACTCGGTCACTCGTGGCCGACCTGGCCAGAAACGTTTGGCCGCTCCGAGCGCCGCGAGACGGCTGGGGGGGTCTGGTCACTAGGGCGATGGACACGTTGACAATGTCACTTCTCGCCATCGTCATTAGTTCGATTTTGGCGTTCGGCGTGGCGTTCGTGGCGGCGCGCCGTCCTGGTCGCGAGGGCAAGATTCGGTGGTTGACGGGCGCACTCAGTCGGGCGTTGCTGCTTGTTGTTCGATCGATACCTGTGCCGGTGTGGGCGCTACTGGTGCTGTTCGTTGTATTTCCAGGTCCGGTTCCAGGCGCAGTAGCCCTTGGCATCTACAACTTTGGGGTCTTGGGACGATTGTGGGCTGAGGTAGTCGAAAACCTCGATCGCCGACCCGTCGACGCACTGGCGTCGCTCGGCGCCCCGGCCACCAGTAGCTATCTGTATGGCACGCTTCCACTCTCGGCTACCCGATTCGTCTCATTCGCGTTGTATCGCTGGGAGGTAGCGGCTCGTGAGACCGTAGTGGTGGGTGTTGTCGGCGCTGGCGGTCTCGGTCGATTACTCGAACAGCAACGCGCAGCGTTCGACATGGGAGGCATGGTCGCTACGGTGCTCGCTCTTATCGCCGTTTCGGCGCTGGTCGATGTCATCAGCACGACGAGTAGACGCGTCGTTGGCTGACAGACTGGACGAATGAAGTCCTACGACGTGATTGTCATCGGTGGCGGAATCGCTGGAGTCTCGATTGCGTACGAGCTTGCCCGCGACCACAGTGTCGGCCTGTTGGAGAAAGAGTCGAGCCTGGCATTTCACACAACGGGCCGTTCGGTTGCGACATTTCTCGAAAGCTACGGTGGGCGAACGATTCGTTTGTTGACGTCGGCCAGCCGCAGCTTCATGGACGACCCGCCTGCTTGTTTCTCGCGTCCGTTACTCAAACCGCTGCCGCTTGTGTGGGTGGTCCCGTCCGACGAAGTTGACGACCTCCACAATTTTCAGGCCGCGATCACCGGGTCGGTGCCGGAAATGACCCTGCTCTCACCGGCCGCCACGGTGGAAGCTGCGCGACTGATCCGTCCAACATGGGTTGGCGGTGGGCTGATGGAACCTGGTGCCAGCGAGATTGATGTGGCGGCGCTGCATGGCGGGTACACCACCGGACTGCGTGAGCGTGGAGGTGACGTGTACACGACGTCAGGTGTGGCGGCGTTGCGACAATCGGAAGCTAGTTGGACGGTTATCACCGAGGGAGGCATCGAGTTCGAGGCATCAATCGTGGTCAACGCATCGGGCTCGTGGTGCGATCAGATTGCCTTGCTCGCCGGCGTCGCCCCAGTCGACATCCACCCGATGCGACGAACCGTGTTCGCTATTCGCACCCCAAGCAGCTTTGATCAGCACCAGGCACCTCTCGTGGCCGATCTCAACGGCGCGTTCTATGTGAAGCCTGAAGGGGCCCAACTGTTGTGTTCCCCTGCCGATGAGGTGCCGTCCGAGCCGTGCGACGCACGACCCGAGGAGGAGGACATTGCCCGGGCGATCGACATCATCAACGAGGCCACAACCCTCGATATTCATCATGTTCGGTCCTCGTGGGCGGGGCTACGAAACTTCGTAGCCGACCGGTCGCCGGTCGCCGGGTTCGATGATGTTGTGCCGGGATTCTTCTGGTTCGTCGGTCAGGGCGGTTACGGCATTCAGATGGCCCCTGCATTGGCTCGCGCCGGTGCTTCGATAGTTCGCAACGGTCGGATCCCTGATGACCTAGCCGACCGTGGTCTGCACGTCGCTGACCTTGCTCGCGAGCGACTGGACGGAGTGCCTGGGTTCCACGCTCATTAGCCCGCTGCGTCGCAATCAGGCTGGTCGCAGCTTTCGCACCAGACCTTCAGCGTCAACAGCGGTCCAAACACTGAGGCCGTCGAACGCCAAACCACTTGGGGATGATCCAATGAAAATTTTCACCTGCTGGGTTTCGGGTGCGGTGGGATCAATGCGAACAAGCTCGTTGTCGCCTGCGCACGAAACGAATAGCCAACGACCATCGAAGTCGATTTTCGCGGCGCGCGGTGTCGACCTTCGCCAGTAGCGCAGGGTCCTGTCCAATGAACCAGAGGTACTCGCCGTCTTTGGCCAAGACCTTTGGTTCGAATCCGACGGGTATCTGGTCGGTGATCGGGACCTATCGGCACTTTGAGTGTCAAACTTGATGGTCGGCAGTAGGCTAAGCTACGTAATGGCTGATATCGGGAATCAGAAATACGTGTCTCTTACGACGTACACCAAAGATGGTCGCGCCAAGGCTGCGCCAGTTTGGATTACGGGTTCCGGTGGAACCTACGGCTTCACAACAGGGCACGCCGCATGGAAAACCAAGCGGTTGCGAAACAATCCAAATGTGCTGGCTCAGCCGTGCGACCTGCGCGGCAGGGTGGTGCCAGGTGCGCCAACCTACAGCGGTACAGGCTCGGTGAAAACGGACCCGATCTCCATCGCCTCGGTCGAAAAGCTGCTGGCGTCAAAGTACGGAATCTTCTTCCGGGCTATTCAGCTTTCCGATTTCGTGAAGGCGAAAATCGGGCGCGGGTCGAAACAAGACACGGTAGTTATCGAGCTCGTTCTGGCTCCCGAATCGACTTAGCTTCGCTGCGTGCGAACAGGCTAATCTGGTTCCCAAACCGCCCGGCGCTCTGGCGAAGCTGCTGAGCGAAACCCGCTGGCGTCAGGTATCGGGTGACGGCCATTGGATCGCTCAGCCGACCGAGGTCGACGATGTCGGCAAGTGCAACTAGGGCCGTCGCAATGTCAGGAGTGAACAACCCGACCCGACCAACGTGAGCAACAAGCCGAGTTGGATGAGAAGGTTCGAACGAGACCCGGTGCCGGGAAGTTCGCTCAGGACCGCTGGCACAATGTCCGAGATAGACGACCGGTTGTTCGTGAGGTTCGGGTCGCCGTGCGTCGACGTGATGCTGGCACTGTTCGAGACCTGACCGCCTGCAGCCGCCGTGATCGTGGCGACCACGGTGATGGGCGGCAGAGCGGCACCCGGATCAAGGGCAACTGTCGAGCTGCAGACTGCTCGGCTGGCGGTGACGTCGCAGACCCACCCGCTACCGCTCGCGCTCGTGATCGATATCCCCGAACCGACGTCGTCGATCACGGTTATTCCCGATGCTACCGACGGCCCGGCATTGGCGACGAGCAACGAGAACGTTGCGGTTCCCCCAACTGACAAGTTGCCGACGAGCGTCTTGACGATGGAGAGGTCGGCAGACGGTGTGACCACCACTAGGGTGGTTTCGTCGACTACCGACTCGCCGCCCCCGGGAATGATCGCCGTGGCGGTCGCGGTGTTGGAGTATTGCTGGGAGGCCATGTCGGCAGCCGTTACCGTGTGCGAGGCAATGCAGGTGAATGATTCACCCGGGGCAAGCTGAGCGGGCGGAGCACACTCGGAGAGTTGGGCATCGAGTTGTTCCATAACCGAGGGTGCCGTGAGGGTCACGGTTCCGTTGTTGGAGGCGACCAGCGTGAACGTCATGATTGATCCGACGCTGTATGGCCCGGTAGATGTCACCGACTTGACGATGTTGATACTCGGGTTGCCCGGCAGTCGAACCAACACATCGGCCGTTGATGGTGCTGTTTGGTCCGATGTGGCCCGGGCCCTGTTGGTGAACGATGCGTTGTCGACCTCGGCCTGAGTCACGACGTGAGTTGCGTTACATCGCAACACACCCTCGACCGCAACGTTGTAGCCGCCACTCACAACCGGCGCCTGTGTCGCCCCGGTCGAGCATGTGGTCAGCGTTGCCGTCTCCACAAGTTCGGTGGCCCGAACCGATGTTAGTGGAGCACCTCCGATGTTTCGGATCAGGATCTGGAAGTTGATCACGTCGTTCACCCGGTAGCCGCCGGATGGTGGAGCGGGAGTTGTAGCCACCGCCTTTTCGATGCTGAGGGCTGCAAGCCCGACCGACGCGCTCGCACTCGACGGCGTGGGGTCGGTGGGCGACGTGACGGTTGCGGTGTTGGTAATGACGGTTGGGGCGACGTACCCGACCGGTACCTGATAGCGGACGACTACGGCCTTAGTTTGGCCAACGTTGAGCGAACCCACCGAGCATTGCGTGCCGGCGGCATTGCACGGGCTATCAGCTGACACCACGGGTACAAGCCCGACGGGAACCGGGTCGGTGATGACGACATCGGCGGCATCACTCGGCCCGAAGTTGGTTACTTCGATCGTGAAGGCAAGTTGCGCACCTGCGGCTACTGCCGTTACAGGAGACGTTTTGCGGATCGTGATCGAGGCCAGCGTCGCCACAGCCGTGGTGGCCGTGTCGGTGTTTGGATGCGTATCGGTACTTGGCTCGGGTGTCGACGAGGTGACCGTGGCGGTGTTCGAAAGCACAGACCCGGAAACCGCAGATGTCGAGACGGCAACGCGCAGCGTGAAGGTAGTGGATGCGCCGGCAGCGAGCGACAAACGTGAACAGCTCACCGCTCCCGCCGAGCCGACCGCTGGGGTCGTACAGGTCCAAACAAGCCCTGCCGGTGTCGTTGATGTGGTGGCGAGAGACACGAACGTCGTGCCCGCTGGCAGTACCTCGGCGACGATCGGCGAGACGGCCGCGAAGCTACCGTGGTTGGTAACGACCACCGTATAGCTGAACTGTTCCCCGGCCAGAATCGTTGCCGTTCCCGTCTTGTCTATGCCAAGGTCGGCGGTGATCAGCGTGTTGGTGAACATCACGTTATTGACCCCTTCGACAACTGCAAGGGTTTGGGTCAGTGAGGGAGTTGTGGTGTATCGGTCGTTGGCTTCCTCGGACACGGTGCACACCGTTCCGGTCGGTACACCGCTGATAATGGTTTGGGTTCCTGCACCGACAATCTCGATACCGTCGCGACCGAAACCGACACAGCTGGCGTCGAAGGTAAACGTGTCCAGTGGGGATCCACCTGAGCGTACCTTGGTGATGGCGATTGATCCGGTACGCCTGGTGTTCGTGAAAGTCACGGTGTTGATGCCTTCGGCTACCGTGACGCTTTGGACGAGTCCGGGCTCGGTCGCATACAACCCGTGGGCGTTTTCAGTGACGGTGCATACCGTGCCGGTTGGGATCGATTCGCCGACCAGTTGCGTTCCGCCACCGACGATTGTGATGGTGCCGTTGGCTGCGCTAATGCATTCGAAGGCGAAGTTGAACTGGTCGTTGGACTCGCCGCCGACCCGAACTTTGGCGATGGACAAGTTGCCGGTTCGACGGGTGTTGGTGAACGTGACGACGGATCCGGCGCGGGCAATAGTGGTTTGTTGGCTGAGCGAGGGGCTGGTCTCGTAGAACACGTTGTCGATTTCCGTGACTGTGCACAGGGTGCCAACCGGTGCCACAGTGACTGGGTTGGCCGAACCGGCACCCACGATGGTGACGGTGCCCGACAGTTCCGCCCCGCAGTTGTAGCTGAAGTCGAATCGGTCGGTTGGCAACCCGCCATTTCGGACCTTCACAATGGTGAGGCCTGCCGTTCGTCGAGTATTCGTGAAGGTTGCCGTGTTGGTGCCCTGGGCGATTGTGAGTGTTTGCGACAGGCTTGGTGCCGTTGTGTAAAGAGGATGTTCGGTTTCCGTCACGGTGCACGATGTTGAGGTCGGGATGTTGTTCAGCACGACAGAGGTTTGGCCGCCCAACAGCGTGACGGTAGTCGGTTCACTTGCGCCACATGAATAGGTGAAGTTGAACGTGTCGCTCGCCGAGCCTCCGTTTTGAATCTTCGCGATATTTAGGCTTCCGAGCTTTCGGGTGTTCGTGAAGGTGACGTTGTTGACCCCGGCTTCGAGAAACACCTCCTGGGCACTGGACGGTTCGGTGTTGTAGTTGGGTGACGCCTGTTCGGACACTGCACACGTGACACCAGTGGGGAGTTCACCAAAGCTGAGTTGGCCCGATCCGGTGACTGTGCCGGTGCGGGTGATGTCGTTGCCGCAGTCGACGTCGAAGCCGAACACGTCGGAGCTTGAACCGCCAACCCGAACCTTGGTGATTGTTAGGTCGCCAAGCTCACGTGTGTTCGTAAACGTCACGCTCTTGTTCACGTCCATCACCATTCGAACGCCGTCGGCATCGTCGCCGGTGACGGTGGTCGTGAAGTTGTCTGGAACTGACTCGACAACAGTGCAGGTGGAGCCCGTTGGCACGGTAACCACTTGTTGCTCACCGTCGCCGAGTAGGAATGTGCTGGGAGAAGGTGCCGGGGCACCTGGTGCGCACGTCACGGTGAAGGGGAACTGATCGGGGTCGCCTGCGAAAGTGCCTACGACCACCTTGGTGACTGTCAACGTTTTGGTCGTAGGCTTCTTGGCGTTGGTGACAGTTATCGATTGGGTAGTCAAGACGTTCGTGTCGAGAACAAGTGTTGACGGTGCCGACGATGTGGTGAACAGCGGTGACGAGTCAGTGGCCGTACATGTCGTGCCCGTTGGCGCCCTGACCGTTGCGGTGGTCTGATTGGCCGTGAGGTTGGCAGTCTGCAGGCTGGCCCAGTTGAACCCGGTACTCGCTGCGCTGAGGCACGAGATCGTCATGGCGAACGTTGTGGGGTCGGTCGCTTCTGGCACTGAGCCGTCTGGATACGTGACGGTCTTGGTAACGGTGAATGCAGCAGTGGCCGGATAGCCGCAAACGAGAAGGTGTGTCGAATTCGGGCCGCCAAGTTGCGGGTTGAGAAAGTCGCCCCCGGTGTTCGATATCGGAGTTGCGAAGTTGAATACGCGTCCGTTGTTGCCGCCATTGAAGACAATGACGCCCCCGAACGTGGCGGGCGCCAGCCCATTCAGGAGCGAGACAATGCGGAACTTTGGCGGGTTGGTGGCGGTCTGCTCGAAGACCAGTGTTGCAGGCGGGCTTTGACCGGTTGATTGTCGGACGAAGGTTCCGGCGGAGCCGCCGGTAGCGAACCGCATCCATAGGCCCAAGCTCTCGGTACCGCATGGTCCTCCTACCGAGGGGTTGCCAGCGAACGGTCCGTCATCGTTGATGTCGATCGCCGCTGCTGGTCTGGCCAGCATCGGTAACGACATGAGCAATACGCCGCTCAACGCAACTCCAGCCGATACTCGCCGCATGATTCGTCGGTGATTCACCATGTTTACCTCCCGCGTGTCTTTCGAAGGTAAGTCGCTCGCCAGTCAGTGGCTAGGGACTTGAACAGGCCTTGATACTGTTAGGCCCGACCGGCCTATGCCCGTACCGCCCACGGCGCGGCGACACGCGCGCAGTGCTGTATCGTCAAGCAATCGTCTCGTGGGTCAACGGCTGTGTGCGGCAAGATACAGAGCGATGCGAGCCCCATTAACCACTATCCGCTACCCCGTAGGGCTGCCAATCTCCGATCGGCGAGACGATCTGCTTACTGCTATCGGCGAGCACCAAGTGGTGATCGTTGCAGGCGAGACTGGTTCGGGGAAAAGTACGCAGTTGCCGAAGTTCTGCCTGGAACTCGGCCGCGGGGTCGCGGGCGTCATCGGGCATACACAGCCAAGGCGCATAGCGGCGCGAACAATTGCCGAGCGCGTTGCCGAAGAACTTGGGTGCGAGCTCGGCACAACGGTTGGTTACGCCGTGCGGTTCACTGATCGGGTCGGCCCCGACACCATGGTAAAGGTCATGACCGACGGCATATTGTTGGCTGAAATTCAGCAGGACCGAACGTTGTCGAAGTACGACACGCTGATCATCGACGAGGCCCACGAACGCAGCCTCAATATCGATTTCCTGCTTGGTTACCTGCATCAACTCCTGCCGCGCCGGCCCGATCTCAAGCTGATTGTCACCTCCGCCACTATCGACACCGGCCGGTTCTCCGCCCATTTCCACGACGCCCCAATCATCGAGGTGACGGGCCGTACATTCCCCGTCGAGCAGCGATACCGACCACTTGGCGATGAGGCGTCCGACGATCGCGATCAGGTACAGGCCATCTGTGATGCTGTCGACGAACTCGAAGAAGAAGGCCCGGGCGACATGCTTGTTTTCCTGAGTGGTGAGCGCGAGATTCACGATGCAGCGGACGCACTGCGTCGCCTTGAGCGGCCAGGTCTTGAGGTCCTGGCGTTGTATGCCCGGTTGTCGGCAGCCGAACAACACCGCATCTTTTCGTCGCACAAGGGTCGTCGAGTCGTACTGTCGACCAACGTTGCCGAGACCTCGCTGACGGTCCCTGGCATTCGTTACGTGATTGACACTGGCGTAGCTCGTATGTCGCGATATAGCCATCGGCTCAAGGTGCAGCGCTTGCCGATTGAGCCCATCTCACAGGCATCGGCCAACCAGCGTGCTGGCCGGTGTGGCCGCGTGGCACCGGGCATCTGTATTCGGCTGTACGGCGAGGACGACTTTTTGGGTCGTGACGAGTTCACCGAACCCGAGATTCTTCGTACAAACTTGGCATCGGTCATCTTGCAGATGACGGCACTGGGGTTGGGTGACGTGTCGGCATTTCCCTTCCTCGACCCACCCGACAGTCGCGCCGTGAACGACGGCGTTGCGTTGTTGGAGGAACTCGGTGCGCTCGACCCCGATGCCCCGGCCGAACGTCGGCGGCTCACTCCGCTCGGTCGCCGTCTGGCCCGACTTCCTGTCGACCCGCGCTTCGGCCGAATGGTTCTCGAGGCTGACAGGCACAACTGTGTGCGCGAGGTAATGGTCATCGCCGCTGCGTTATCTATCCAAGATCCACGCGAGCGCCCGAGCGACAAACAACAAGCTGCCGACGAAGCGCACGCAAAGTTCAACGTTGTCGGTTCCGACTTCTTGTCGTATGTGGCGCTGTGGGACTACCTGCGTGCGCAACAACAGCAGCTCTCGACGAGCCAGTTTCGCAAGCTCTGCCGAACCGAGTTTCTGAACTACTTGCGGGTTCGCGAATGGCAAGACGTGTATAGCCAACTGCGCCAGGTAACCGGCTCGCTAGGGGTTCGAGCCGGAACCGAGGTTGGCCATCCAGATCGTGTTCATCAATCACTTCTCGCCGGGTTGCTGTCGCACCTCGGTATGCGCGACGGCATCTCGCGCGAGTTTCGGGGGGCGCGAAACTCACGGTTTGCCATCGTGCCCCGCTCGGCGTTAGCGAAGAAACCTCCGCAGTGGATCATGGCTTCTGAACTGGTCGAGACAAATCGGCTATGGGCTCGTGTCGTTGGGCAGGTGCAACCTGAATGGGCCGAGGAACTTGCACCTCACCTCGTGAAACGTTCCTACGGCGACCCGGTGTGGGACGAGCGTTCGGGTCGCGCTGTGACGACCGAGCGCGTGACCCTGTACGGCTTGCCGTTGGTGGCAGCGCGTCGTATCGGATACGACCGCGTGAACAAGGCCGATGCTCGTGACATGTTCGTGCATCACGCTCTGGTGGACGGCGAATGGACGACACGTCACACCTTCGTCGAGCAGAACAAGGCGTTTGTCGACGAGATTCGGGGTCTGGCCGATCGGGTTCGGCGCGGCGACCTTATCGACGACCAGACCGTATTCGACTTCTACGACAAACGGGTCGGTGCCGATGTTGTTTCCAGTCGACATTTCGATCAGTGGTGGAAGCGCGAGCGGGCCAAGAATCCCGATCTGTTGCGGCTCACCACCGACGTTCTTCGTCCTGGCGGCGGCCCGCTGAACACCAATGATTATCCCGACGTGTGGCAGTACGACGACCTGATTCTCGATATCTCCTACCGATTCGACCCTGGCCAACCTGGCGATGGCGTCACCGTGCATGTGCCACTCGCTGTCTTGAACCGTGTCGACGGACAGGGATTCGACTGGCAGGTTCCTGGCATTCGTGAGGAGCTGGTCGACGCCCTCATTAGGTCGCTGCCCAAGCAGTATCGCCGTGTCTTGTCGCCACTCACCGATACGTCGCGGGCCGCGTATCTTCGACTCTCACAAACGACCGCACCGCTGGCTACCGAGTTGGCCCGAATCGTGTCTGACGTTGGTGGGGAAACGGTGCCCGCCCGAGCCTTCGACCTCGCCGCGCTGCCGTCGCATCTACGCATCACCTTTTCGATCGATGATGACGATGGCAACTGTGTTGCGACGGGCACTGACCTCGCTGCCCTGCGCAAGCTATTGAGCGGTCGACTGCGTGCCGCCATTGCCGACACCACCCCCGACCTCGAGCGAGTTGGGCTCACCAGTTGGTCGTTCGGTGCGTTACCTACCGTGGTCGAAACTGATCGTGGGGGCAACACGGTCCGCGGGTACCCGGCGCTGGTTGACGATGGCGGCAGTGTGTCTATCAGGGTGTTCACTAATCCCGATATTCAGGGCCGCCTCATGCGAACCGGCGTGCGGCGATTACTCCTGTTGTCGGCGTCGGTACCGCGCAAGCTGGTCGAACGTTCGCTGTCGAATGCGGAGCGGCTTGCCATTGGTGGCCACGCCGTCACGTCGTTGTCTGAATTGGTCGACGACTGCATTGTCGCTGCAGCCGACCGCATAGTGGTAACGCATGGCATCCCGTGGGACGAAGCGGGTTTTGCGTCGCTGCAGGCTGCGGCTCGTGACGAACTTACTGACCAAACCGCGAACCTGGTGAAGTTGGTGGGCCAGATTATGGAGGTCGTGGCCGCAATCGATCGACACTCCGACCGGCTTGTCGCCCCGGTTATCAGGCCGTCGGTCGACGACACACGCGCCCAACTGGCGAGGCTAATTCGACCTGGTTTTGTCACTGCAGCGGGAGCCGACCGGGTGCCAGATGTGGTTCGTTACGTCAAGGCTATCGAGCGGCGCCTCGACAAGATGGCGGCCGACCTCGGGAAAGACCAGGCTCGAATGCGAGACGTGCAAGCACTTGAGTCACGCTACGGGGCGCTGCTCAAACGACTACCCCGAGCTCAGATAACTCAAGAGGTCATCGACATCGGGTGGATGATCGAGGAGTTTCGTGTCAGCGTGTTTGCCCAGGCGGTTGGCACAAAAGGCCCAGTAAGCGCCACGCGAATCAAACGCGACATCGACCGCTTCTAGGTTGCCTGAGCGAACCTGTGACATCCATCTCGAATCTGGCTAGAGTTATGGCTATGCAGATCAGTGAACAGTTGCCATTGGCCGAGGTAAAGAACCGGCTCTCCGAAGTGGTCGATCGAGTCGAACGCGAGCACCAACGTGTAGTCATTACCCGGCACGGCAAACCCGCCGCTGTGGTGGTGAGCGTCGACGACCTGGAGTCACTCGAAGAGACCCTGAGTATTCTCTCGGACCGGTCGCTTATGGCCGACATCCATGAGGCCCGCGACAATGATGCGACAATACTCAGCCACGCCGAGGCCCTGGCGCTCAACCGCAAGCCATGACCTACGCCGTCGCCTGGTCAGCGCCAGCCCGACGAGCAATCGCCAAGCTCCCAGAGAAGGTAGCGATCGTGATCGTCGAGCACATCTACGGCGCAATCGCACACAACCCGCAGCGCTCTGGCCACCTGCTTCACCTCGAACTTGCCGGTATCCATAGTGCCCGCCGCGGAGACTTCCGAATCATCTACGAAATCAACGACGAGAACGAGACGATCACAATTCAAGCGCTCGGCCATCGCAGCGACATCTACCGTACGCGGTGACAATTCCAACTTCGCATCGCCTAGTGATTCTGTCGGCCCGAACCCGACTCCGTGACGGCGCGCCCAACTGCGCCGACCACCGCTATCGCAAGCGCCAAGCACCCAAGTACAACGCTGCGACTACGCAGCCCCTCGGACACCACGTCGTAGATCGATCGAGCGGCCCGAATTTCGGCTGGCCGCATGCCGGTGGTGTCCAGCGCCTCCCAGCCGAGTCCAGCAGCGACATAGGTTGCCGCTGCTCCGCAGGCCACGCAGATTCCGATGACAAGTAGCGCGGTCCACCGGCGCCACACGAGCGCAAGGCAACCGAAGAATGACACAACGGTCAGAGCGATGAGCGCGATAACCGTCTGGTCGGCGTTCTTAACGTAGGTGCGGGCCCGAGTGAGACCATCCCCGGTATCAAGCTCGTAGGGCGGCAGGTCGAGTTCGAGTTGGTCGCCGAATTCCAGCGGCAGGAGCGAGCCCACCGATTCCACGACGACTGCGCTTATGGGGTCGAGATCGACGATCAATGTGTTGGCTTTTGTCGGGTTGGCAGTGTTGGGATTGCGGATTGATGCCACGGCCTGGGTATGCAAGGCGGTCAGACCCTCGCGCCAAACCTTGGCAAACGCCGGTGTCCCCATTGCCTGTTTCGTGGTGGCTTCTATCGCTGGCCGGCCGGCCTGTAGCGCCACAGTGACAAGGGAAAGTACCAACGGAGTGCGAAGCTCTGGCATCGCCAGCACTTGCGTCTCGACGGTGTCGGCAACGAACCGGGCGACCGAGGCCTGCACTTCGGGGTCGGCCGGAAGGTCGTCGAGCGCATCGACAAAGGTCGGCGTGCTGAGCGCCGTTCGTTGGGCCCACAAAGCCACGTTCGCGCCAAGGATTGCCACAATTGCAATTCCACCAAGTAATCCGCCAAGGAGTCTACCCACCGTGGGCGAGGCTACTCTGCCCAACTATCGGGTATAGGTTCAAAGTGACCGCAATAGGAGGTTGACCAATGGTTCAGTTTGTGGATCCACGGGCGTTGCCGGGCACCCCGATCGACCCGTATGACCTGTCGATCGATGTGTCCGACGGACCGCAACGCATCGGCCTTTTGGCTAACGGGTTTCCCGACTCGGTCGCCTTTTTAGTGCATGTAGCACGAGCGCTCGCCCAACAGCTGCCTAACGCCACGTTTCACCAGTACAACAAAGGCGACGCGTCGTCCACGATCTCGGGGGCGTTGCTCGACACTGTCGTCGGTGAATGCGACGCCGTGGTAGCCGCATACGGTCATTGAGGCAGTTGCACCACCGGCACCGTGCGTGACGGAGTGTTACTGGCTCGGCGGGGCATCCCGGCTATAGCCCTTGTCACTACGAAATTCTGGGCGCAAGGTGATTTCGTGGCTCGGTCCGCCGGAATGCCCGATATTCCGCGGGTCGAATTGCCCCACCCGGTGGCTGGTTCGGGTCACGGCCGTATGGCCTTGGTTGCCGACAGTATTTGTCCGATTCTCGTTACTGCCTTCAAGGGTTCGGCGTGAGCACACTGCTGTCGGCAGTTGACGATGCCTCGGCCCTGGAGGACTTGCATCGCCTTGGCTGCACCGATGGGCTTCCTGTTGTCATCCCAACGGCAGAGCGCGTCGAACGGATGGTGTTGGCGTCGGGTTACGACGGCGATGTGACTCTCGGCGACATGGGCCCGAATCTCGGCCGATGCACACTCGAAAAGCTTGCCGCTGCTGCAGTTATGGCCGGGTGCCTGCCCGACTACTTCCCGATTGTGATTGCGGCTGCCAAAGCCGTACTTGATCCGGCGTTCGATCTCACCGAAATGCAGGCCACCACGCACTCGACCTCGCCGTTGATTGTCGTCAACGGTCCGGCCGCGTTGGCCTGCGGCGTCCACAGCGGCTTTGGTGCGCTTGGTCCCGGCTACCGTGCCAACGCCTCCATTGGTCGGGCAATGCGATTGGCAATGATCAATATCGGGGGAGGGCGCAGCGGCACGTCCGACATGGCCTTGCTTGGCCACCCCGGTAAGTTCACGGCGTGCCTCGCCGAGGCCGAGGACGACAGCCCATTCCCGCCGCTGCACACCACCCGCGGGTTTCGCCCCGATCAGTCAACGGTCACCGTCATTGGCACCGATGCTGTGCATTCGGTCATCGGTGTCACGAACGCCGACGACGCAACGTCGAGCGACCGGCTCATCACATCGCTCACGATTGGGCTCACGAATCTCGCCACCAACAACGCCGCTTTGCGAGGGGGCCAAGGGGTCGTCATCCTGAACCCCGACCATGCCGCCGCGCTCCATGCTGCGGGCCACACTCGTGCGAGTATTGCGTCGGCCATTTGCGACCGAGCGGCGTACTCCGGCGACCAGTTAGCTGCGACCGCAGCTTCGATGGGACGTACTCGAGCCGACCACCGCTACTCATGCTTCGACAATCCCGACGACATTCTGGTGCTGGTCGCCGGCGGGGGAGGCCTGTATTCCGCAGTGGCACCCACATGGTGTGCGGGGCCCAACAAGAGCCGTGCCGTCACTGTTGAGATCGAGATGAACCAGGCGTGTGAGATTCCTAGCTTGCCGGCCGCTGTCATGTAGCACCAGTGGTGCGGTCCACGAGTGGTGCAGCCTCGGTGAGTGGTATAGCCTGCCCACATCGGGCGGAGTCCACCGACTCCCCATGACGCGCCCCCGAACCCTTGCTCTACTCCTGGTCACCGCCCTGGCCGTGACGTCGTTCGCCCGCCCTGTCGCGGCCGATCAGATCTCGGACAAGCAGGCCGAAGCAGCGCGAATCGCCAAGAAGCTCGAAGAGCTCAGGCGAACATCGTCGGCGTTAGTGGAGCTGTTCAACCGCTCGAACGCACAACTGGCCGACGTTTCCGCCCAGGTTGTCAGTATCACTGCCAAGCTTGCAGCCCAAGATGTGCGCACCACCGAACTGCGTACAAACGCATCGGCTGCAGCCATTCGTGCGTACGTACAGGGCACCGGTTCTGCATCGGCGTCCCGGCTGCTAGGCGACCTCGTCAGCCCCGATGGTGTCCCTCGTGAGGCGTACTTGGCGGTGTTGCTTGGCGATGTTGGCGACGTGACCGACGAGGTCTCAGCCGTACGAGAAGACACCGCCGAACAACGACAACAACTCACCGTCGCCAAAGCGAAGCAAGAACAACTCATTCGAGACACGGCCAGCAAGAAGAAGCAGGCCGACAAGAGCATCGTCGAGAGCAACAAACTGTTGGCGACAGCACAGGGTGAACTTGGTGAGCTAGTCCGTCAAGAAGAAATCCGGCGGCAGAAAGCAGCTGAAGAAAAGGCCCGGCTCGAAGCCGAGGCCCGCATTCTACGTGAACGCCAGACGCGTACGGCGGCGCTGGGTGTCGGTTCGAAGGCAACCTACAATGGTCCGCAATACAACTACCCGGCGCCATCGGCAGCAGCGGCGCGGGTGGTCGCGGCCGCCAAAAGCCAGCTCGGTATTCCCTACGTGTGGGCCACGTCGAACCCCGGGGTGAGCTTCGACTGTTCGGGTCTTACGAAGTGGGCATGGGCTCAAGCCGGTGTGTCGATGGGGCATTTTACGGGGGCTCAATGGTCGGCGTTCCCCCATGTACCTATGGAAGCATTACAACCAGGTGACCTGGTGTTCTTCTTCGACGATGTGCATCACGTTGGGTTGTATGTCGGCGGCATGATGATGATCGAAGCGCCGTACACGGGGGCCAACGTTCGGTACAACACAATCCTGGGCGGCGGCTACGCCGGTGCCGTTCGACCCGGCTAGCTAGCCTTGTCTTCGGCGTCGCTAGCACCACGCAACACTGAAGCAACGGTCGGCCAACGTGCCGGGCGACCAGCGTCCCCACGCACTGCCTGCGACCTTGGCGGTTTGTTCGGTCCAACGCAGTACATCGGGGTCGGCGATGCGACGCACCGTCTGCACGATGCCTCCCTCGTACACGAGATACTTCGCCCACGAGCCGGGATAGTCCTTGGTGGAACCAACTTCGGTCACCGTGATTGAACCGTGGGTACGTCGACGATGCCGATGCGTGTGGCCGCTCGTCACCACAACATTGGGGTTCGCTTCGTATAGCCGGTTGAGAAATCCCACGGCTTCGGCGCGTCGAATTCCCAGCGGCCAGTAGCGCAGTGTGCGTGTGCGTCCGAGTTGATGATGCAGGGCCATAAGGCATGGGCCGGTGGTGCCAACAGTCCGTACAAGATCATCGGCAACCCATTTGAGCGTGCCGCGGGCCTGGCCCGCACGCACCGTACTGCCTCCGATGACCGTCAGACCACCCACATTGTGCGTGGCGACGTGGGTCGTGAGGTCGACACCGTGTCCGCCGAGAGTTGCGGACGGATCGGCGCCCACATGGTCGCCGCCATCGTGATTGCCGGGAAGAATGAGCATGGCGAGACCGGTGCCAAGCAGCCGCTGGGCAACAGCCGAGTAGTTGTCGTGGGTCGGCTGATGCACCAGATCGCCCTTGACCACGACGAGATCCGGGGCCCACGTGGTGATCTCGTCGAGCGCCGCGTCGAGACACATCTGCGGGTGCAACGCCGTGGGGTGACGTTGGTGGAACAGTACGCCAAAGGAACGTTCGCCAATGTGTAGATCCGAGATGGTAGCGATGCCGCCAACCAGCCGGCCGGGCGGTGGGGTCAATGTGGTGAACGACGTGACCGGGTTGTTGTCGACGCACACGCCGTAGTGAGTCGACGGATCCAATCCTGCGACATCGATGCTGCCGACGAGGTCGGGTGAGTCGAGGCGATACTCCTGTGCGTGGACGGCGACGGTAGCGGGGTCCGAGTTCGATCGTCGACGCCGCCAGATCAGCTGAGCGGCGTGTGGCTCCACGCCAAAAACCTCGACTGTCACCGCATTCCTTCGCCGCATCGCCGCGAGAGCGTACCTGACGTTGGGGAGGAGTGGGCTCGGGTGGCCGTAGAGCGGAACGGGCCTGGCGGCTGAGCGATACAAAGAGAACTAATCTTTACGGCGATGGTGTCCAGTTATGCCACTAACGGCTTTTGATGATGACAAGGTTTTACTTGTGGCGCCGCACATCCTGCGGATGTGTTCAACAGTTGGCGCGGAGTGCGTCGCGATCGCAAAGGCCTCTTCTGCAATCGCCGTCTCACTTGGATCGATCACGAAGGCTTTGTTGATGTTGACGCGAGCGGTCTTGGGAGCTCTGCTTACGAACCGAAGGCCCGTCCTACCAAGTTCGTTGCAGACCGATGCGACCGTGGGTTCGATCCAGATTTTGTTGTTCCGGATGTGCCCTCCGCTGGCTGGTCCGACGAACGATGGGAATCCCATGCCAGAATGGCCGCAGCCCGGCGACATGCTGGCAAATCACTCTCTTTTGACGATGTGTGTGCGCTGCAGCGTTACCCCAAGGCCTGAAGCAGCCCAGATTTCGAGCGTTGTTCTGCGACGGCCGCTCAAGTACTCTTGATCATAGTGAGATGTTTGGACTTGAGTAATAGTCAGATAAGAAGCATCACGACAAAGTGTTTTATTTATTGTATTGATGTGGGTACAGGTGTACGCTTTAGGTATGTCGTTAGCGCTGTTGGAACAGGTTGTGGGTGATCTTGAACTGTCGGTCGATGGTAGTGAGATCACGCGTCTGTTCGCGGTTGCCGACCAACTGTTAGCTCGCGCGTTCACCACGTTGGATGGGTTTGATACAGCCGGGTTGTGGGATATCGACGGTGCTATCTCGCTACCAGCATGGCTTGTCACCCACGCGGGCAGGTCGCGTTCTGAGGCGTTCAGTCTGGCGCGTACCCTGCACCGGTTACGGCAGTTACCAGTCACGTTCAAAGCGTTACGTACCGGCGTTCTTACTCACGCCCAGGTGCAGGTCATCGTCGCGAACATCAGCGACCGTCACGTCACGGCGTTTGGTGATGCCGAAGGCGAGCTGATACCGCTTCTCGCCCCGTTGTCGATCACAGAGATCACGACAGCGATGCGAACGTGGGCTGCTCGTGCTCACGCCGCCGCGGTTGCTGCTGCGGACGCCGACCCGAACCTGCCGGCTGAACCTAAAGAG
>JANOSH010000067.1:0-3753 GCA_031415695.1 Actinomycetes bacterium | reverse complement strand
ACACTTGACCCGTTCTGGATCGAGGAAGTCAAGGCGCGCCTCGCGTTCGCGGAAGGCCTGATCACTGTGACTGACGAGAAGATCACCGGACAGCGCGACGGCCTCGTGATCGAAGTCAGCATTGACACGGTGATAGACTTACCGCTGACGTTCGGCAACGAACTACTGCTCGTCCTCGACGCAGCAGTCAGCGCAATCGACTTCACCAAGGAGCGGATCATTCCGTTCTGCGGGAAGAACTTTCGAGGCATCATGGCACCAAGGAGCACAACATGAGCAATTCTTTCTACGACTTCATGCGCAACATGTTCGCACAGGTCGAGTCGAAGGACCGCACCAAGTCGGGCAAGCAGATCCACCACGCGAACCCGTCGCGCATCCCGGCGAATGTGCTCGCGGGTTGCGTCCAGGAACTCGTGATCGTCCCGGGCTCTGACCACCCGGCCTCGACGCGCGAAGGCAAGCCGGTCTTTGCCGTCAACAAGCACGGTCAGCGCTACCGGGTCACCGATCAGTACGGGATTACTCGGAAGCAATGGAAGAAGCTCGTGGCTGACGAGAAGCGCCGCGCTGCTGGTCGGTTCGTCGGCGTCTTCGGGTTCCCGTCGAAGGCAGCTGCCTAATGTTCGGGCACAACGAACCTCGCCCGCGAGAGCATCTTGCGGACCTCCAGGTCCACAAGGTGTTCTACACCCTCCAAGGGGAAGGCCCGTTCGCGGGCGACCCTGCCGTGTTCATCCGCCTGACAGGCTGCAACCTGAAGTGCTGGTTCTGCGACACGGAGTGGGGTGATGAGAACGACCCCTACTTGTCCGTCGAGGACGTGGTCGACGACGCAGCCCGCAAGCGCGGCGCAACCTGCGACCTCGCCGTGATCACAGGCGGCGAGCCCTCGCGGCAAGACCTGGACAAGCTGCTGCGTGGGCTGCGCGCGAACGGCTTCAAGCGCGTCCAGATTGAAACCGCGGGCACGTTCTGGCAGGAGTGCTTCGACTACCACTTCGTGACGCTGGTCGTCTCGCCCAAGACGGCGAAGGTCAACTCGAAGTTCAGGGACCGCAAGGTGCACTGGAAGTACGTTCTCAAGGCTGGCGAGATCGACGAGGCCGACGGCTTGCCGAACCAGCCCATGCAGCGCATGAAGAGCGGGAACTCCTATGGTGGCGGCGCGCCTGCACGACCGAACGCAGGAGACCCCGTCTACCTGCAACCGGTCGACGAGCACGACGGGCTCCAGAAAGAGAACCGCAACACCAAGGCGATGGTCGAGTCAGCCCTCAAGTTCGGCTACCGGGCTGGCCTTCAACTCCACAAGCACTTCGAGGTCGAGTGAATGGTTGTCCTTACTGAGGTGCAAGAGAACGGCCTGAACATCTACAGGCAAAGCGCGGCTGTCATTGCCCCGAAAGAAACGGCGGTCGGTGGCGGTGCGTTCAACCCGAACCAAGGTCAGGACTTCGACTGGGTATGCCCGGAGGGCTTGCGCTCGTTCGCAGGCCTGCCGCGCATCGGCCTGGACATCGAAGGCAAGGATCCGAACCTGTCGACCAAAGGCCCAGGCGCGCATCGCCTGGCCGCTGAACGTGATCAGAACGCCGGCGTGGTCGGGCTGGCCATCGCCTACTCACGCGACGAGGCGACCTACTACCCGACGCGACACAACCGCGGCTCGATGGAAAACCCCGATCAGTTCTGGAATCAGGTTCGCCACGAGGCGAAGACGTTCGCGGGCGAGATGGTCGGCGCCAACTTGCAGTATGACCTCGACTGGTTGCGCGCAGAACACGACGTCAAGTTCCCGCTCGCGAAGTTCCGAGACGTGCAAATTGCAGAGCCCCTGCTCGACGAGAACCGCATGACCTACAAGCTCCAGGCGCTGTCGGACGACTATCTCGGCTACGGGAAGAAGTCCGAGAAGCTGCAAGGTCTCTACGGCTCGGGCTACATCGAGCACATGGACGAGGTCCACCCGTCGCACGCCGCGCCGTATGCCGAAGGGGACACGATGATCCCCTGGGACATTCTGGACATCCAGGAAAAGAAGCTCGAGGAAGAGGGCCTGACCAAGCTGTTCCACATGGAGGCGAGGCTGACCCCGTTGCTGCTCGAGATGCGCTACCAAGGCGTTCGCGTCGACCACGCAGCCGCCGAGCGGGCGCTGATCGAGACCCGAAAGGTGCGCGACGACGCACTCGCTCAGTTGAAAGCAGCCACTGGTGTCAACGTCGAAGTGTGGGCGTCGGAATCAATCGCCCGCGCGTTCGATGCTGAGAACATCCCCTACCTCAAGACTGCCACAGGCAAGCCGTCCTTTACCAAGGACTGGCTGAAGTCGCACGACTCACCGCTCGCCCAGATGATCATTGCAGCCCGCGAGTACGACAAGATCGGGTCCACCTTCATCGAGTCCTACATCTTGAACGGCTCGGTGAAGCACGGCGACGAGTATCGCATCCATGCCATGTTCAACCAGCTGAAGTCGGACGACTCAGGCACGGTGTCAGGTCGCTTCTCGTCAAGCAGCCCGAACCTGCAGAACATCCCATCGCGGCACCCGATCCTAGGCCCGCTGTGTCGCTCGATCTTCATCCCCGAGCAAGGCAAGCTGTGGGGCTCGCTCGACTGGTCGCAGATCGAGTACCGCTTCCTCGTTCACTATGCTCACCTGACCAAAGGCATTGACGCAATGAACGCGGTCCTCCAGTACCGCAACAACCCGGACGCCGACTTCCACCAGATGGCTGCTGACCTGACAGGGCTCGCGCGGAAGGACGTCAAGGCGATCAACTTCGGCGTCGTCTACGGGATGGGCGCGGCTAAGCTGGCCTTGGGTATGGGCATCTCGCTCGACGAGGCGAAGGCTTTGCTCGCTCAGTTCAAAGAAGAGGCGCCCTTCATGTCGGGCATGCTCGACCAGTGCTCGAACGTCGCCGCAGGCCGCGGGTTCATCAAGACGATTCTCGGTCGCAAGCGTCGCTTTGAGACTTGGGAGGTCAAGTTCTGGGACGGCAAGCACACCCAGATCGAGTATGTGGACACGAAGGACCTGGACGCTCGTCTCGAGAAGCTGGGCACTGCTGTGTCGGGCAAGCCTCGTCGCGCGTTCACCCACAAGGCGCTCAACGCGCTCCTGCAGGGCTCGGCCGCTGACCTGATGAAGCAGGCCATGGTGCAGATGTGGGAGGACGGGCTTTTCAACGTCCTGACCCCGCACCTGACCGTCCACGACGAGTTCAACTCGTCGGTGCCTGACACCGCGGAAGGCCGTGAGGCGTTCGAGGAGATGCGCCGTATCATGGAGACCACCATGACGCTTCAAGTCCCGATCCGCGCCGATGGTAGCCTTGCTGCAAACTGGAGGGACGCGAAGTGATAGGCGAGCACCTCTGGCACTTTCGCGTCGTCGCGCGAGGCCAGCCTCAAGCCGAGATCTACGGTGATGCCGAGCACAGAAACTTCGTTTTCTGGAAACTATCTGAGTACGCGCTTGCGTTTGAAGACGTCGGTGTGGTAAGTGTCGAAAGACGTAGCAACGGAACATGGGAGGCCTGCAATGGCTGGCGAGAGCTTGCACACTAAATACCGTCCGAAGACCCTCGACGAAGTTCGGGGTCAGGATCATATCAAAGCGGGCCTCGCAGCCGTGCTGGCTGAAGGCAAGCAACAAGCCTTCCTGCTCGACGGGCCCAGTGGCACGGGCAAGACGACACTCGCCCGTATCTGCGCGTCTATGCTGGGCTGCACCGAGGTCGA
>JANOSH010000066.1:0-155025 GCA_031415695.1 Actinomycetes bacterium | reverse complement strand
GCAATGACCAACAAGATACCGATGATAAGAATAACGACGGCCAACTCGATAAGGGTAAAACCCTCATCCTTGCGGCCTTCGGCAAGACGACGCTTGATGTTAAGCATGTGAGAAATCTCCTACGTGGTGGTGGTGGTGGTGACTGTTCGATGCACCATGCGGTGCCCCAATCAGATCGGCCACATCCCCAACCTCCATAAGGACCAAACCGTCAAGCCTCCAACAAGACCCCCCTCAGTTAGCCTCAAGCGACTGCAACACACTGGTCTGTGTTACCGCAATAGCCTTGGGAGCGTGAGCGTCTACGACAATCTCGGCAGCTACCAGTTCAAGCCCGGCAAAGGCTACGACAAACGATCGGTCGAGCAGTTCCGCGCCAGCGCGCTGAACCAAATCGAAGATCTCCTCCTCGAATTGACGCAACTCAAAGATCAGATGGTCGATGGCTATGAACGTTCCTCCACCGTTAGCGGCGACGAAGCAATCATGCTTCGTCTCTTTAGGGGACTGCGGGTCGACGAACAGCAATCCATTCTCGTTACCCGTCTCCGTGTTCCACACCTCTCACCGCCAACCGACCATGACGGATGGCCAATTCCCGAGGCTCCAGCGCCTTCACAAGCACCCCCTCCAATCGTGGAGAACGCGTGGCTGACCGAACTGGAGGAGCCGGCCACCGTTGAAGCTCTTGACGCACCTGCCGAGGCGTTAGGCGACTATCTCATGCCGCCAGATCCCTTCGCGTCATTGGTCACGTGGGACGAGACCATCGTGGGCGTCCAAGTACCGCCAACAACCGCACCGTTCGATCCATTCACGACGGCGACTCCAGCGTTTCTTCCCCCGCCACCCCCCGCTGTCGCAGCAGAGCCGAAACCAACTCCGGGCGAGCCAGCATCGGATTGGTTCCACGATCACGCTTTTGGCTTAGGTGAACCAGTTCCGCCAGTCGTGATGTCTTCACTGTCGGCGAGCTCGTCGGCAACGCCGCACGAGGTCACGGCACCGCTGTTCGGCGAGGTTATCTCGTTCCCATCGGCAGCTCTCCACGCGTCAGAAGACAACCGCCTCGACTCGCTGTTCAACGAACTTGACTTCGGCCCTCCGCCTGCGGCCGTGCTTGCATCGACTTGCCCTCAGCCCGTTGACCACCTGTTTGAACCGCTCGCTCAGTCGGCACCGTTGATTGTGACCGACGCACCGACCAACTCGCAACCGCTGCCAACGCCGGTTGCCCCTTGGTCGGGTTGGATCAGCTAACGGTCAACTGGTCGTTAGCACACAAGTGCGGGTGGCAATGAAATGCGCCTACGAGGTGAGAGAGGGCTGTTTTTCGGATAAGTCCACACACGCGAGCAGCCCCTTTCTCCTTCACAGCCGGGAGAGTCCTACTTCAGGAACTTGAAGATGTTGATCAGCGGGAGATACAGCGCGATAACCATCACGCCAACGAGTCCACCGAACACAACAATCATCACCGGCTCGATAAGGCTTGTGATTCCCTCAACTTTGGTCTCGACTTCTTCCTCCAAGATCTGGGAGTACTTGTTCAAGAGCGCATCGACCTGGCCGGTTTCCTCACCGATGTCGATGAGGGCGGTGAACATTTCAGGAATGGCCTTTTGACCACGCATGGCATTGCCCATGCTTTTCCCATTCCGCACATCGTCGCGTGCAACGGCAAGAGCCTTGGCGTACACCTCATTATTTGCCACTTCGCCTGCGAGCTGAAGCGCATCGAGAAGCTGCACGCCTGCAGCAAGAGACGACGACAACGTTGTGGCTAACCGCGCCATGATCGCCGATTTGAACAGGCTGCCGAACATCGGCATCTTCAAAATGAGTTGGTCCTTCTTCGACTTTACCTTGGCGCTCTTTTTGGCCGCTTTTAGCCCGGCGGCAAGTCCAACGACGATGAAGGGAAAGAAGATGATTCTTGACTTGATGAACTGCGAGGCTCCCATCAGGAATGAGGTGATCTTGGGCAGTTCACCGTCGATCTGGTCGTAGATGCCCGCAAAGGTAGGTACCACGAAGAGAAGCATGGCCATGAAAATCATGAAGACCATTAGCATCATCACGACGGGATACGTCATGGCCGACAACACTTTGCGCTTCAAGCGCACGTTGGCTTCAACCAGGTCGGCCAGTTTGGCGAGGCTCTCGTGAAGCTTGCCGCTTTGCTCGCCAGCTTGAACCATGGCCGTCATCAGCCGACCAAGATGCTGCTCCTCTCTTGCAAATGCCTCACCCAACGAGCGCCCATTGATGATGTCGTCCTGGATTCGATTGAGAACCGTACCAATAGCGTCACCCTTGCGTTGGGCCGCCAGCATCTTGAGCGCCCGAGGGATCGGAAGGCCAGCCGTTTGGGTTGTCGCTAGGTTTCGTGCCGCCCAGGCAACGTCCTTCAGCTTGACTTTTTTGCCGCCAAGTTTGATCTCGCGGTTGGCGGTGCGGCCTTCCTTGAGTTCTACAACCAAGTAGCCTTGGCCCTTGAGCTGTGTGCGCGCCTCGTCGGCCGAGTCGGCGTCGACTACACCGTTACTTGAGACACCAGTCGTGCGGTGAATTACCTCATATTGAAATGCAGCCATTAGTTGATCACCCTGGAAAGTTCGGCAAGGGAAGTAACCCCTTGGAGGACGTACTGGAGGCCTTCTTCGTACATGGGCACCATCCCGGCAGCCTTGGCCAGGACGACAAGCTCATTGAGCGTCGCACCTGCTGAAATGCCGTTCGCCACTGGCTCGGTCACCTCGAACACTTCGGCAATCGCGAGGCGTCCGTGGTAGCCCGTGCCACTACACCGCGAGCAGCCACGCTCATTCGGTTCAAAGATGTTGTCTGGCAATTCGTCGGTCCCAAGCCCGTCGAATGCACCCGGCGGCAACGATGCAGCGCGGCGACAGTGTTGGCACAGTCGACGGGCAAGGCGCTGCGAGAGCACACCACGTACTGCGCTGGCTACCAGGTACGGCTCGATCCCCATCTCGATTAAACGAGTGGGAGCCGTCGCTGCGGTGTTGGCGTGGAGTGATGCCAACAATAGGTGACCGGTCAAGGCGGCCTCGATAGCAGTCATAGCGGTCGTTGTGTCTCGAATCTCACCCACAAGGATCACATCGGGATCAGCGCGCAAGAAACTCTTGAGTGCCGTGGCGAAGGTACGACCAGCTTTGACATCGACCTGCATCTGCATCACACCGGGGAAGCGGTACTCAACCGGATCCTCGACCGTGCACACCTTCACCTTTCCCGTCGCAATCCGGGCAAGCGTGGCGTACAAACTCGTCGTCTTACCCGATCCAGTTGGTCCCGTTGCGAGGAGCGCACCGTACGGGGCGTTGGCCAACCGTTCCCACGTGTTGCGCACCCGAGGCGAATAGCCGAGCTGATCGAGCGTTACGACGCTGCGGCTACGGTCGAGAATACGCATTACTGCGCCTTCCGACCGCCAAACGTTAGGAAGGGTCACCAAACGGAGATCGAGAACTCGACCAGATATGGTGAGGGTAATGCGACCGTCTTGAGGAATTCGTCGTTCGGCGACATCGAGGCCAGCGCGTACTTTGAGGTTGTTGATGATTCCCTGGCCTGCATTCGCAGGGTAGCGAGCGACCTCCGTGAGAACACCGTCAACACGAATTCGAACCCGCACCTCATTGTCGGTCGGTTCGATGTGAATGTCGCTGGCTCGATACGAGACGGCCATCTCGATGGTCTTGGTGACCATCTGCGCAATCTGACCATCGCCCCCATCATCGATGAACGCAAGATTCTGGTCCTCGAAATCGCCCTCGGAGAAGTCCGATGTGACCGCGCGATGCTCAACGGCGGCAACAGCGGCATCGATGAGATCAGCGTCCCCAACGAGTATTTCTACGGATTCGGGCGCAAGTCGCTTGCGAATATCATCGACGACCGCGAGGTTGTCCGGGTCGGAGATGGCAACCCTGAAACCACGAGGACCAGCACCAAGGGGCAATACCCGCAGCGCCTTGGCCAATGCCACGGGAAGTCGCGTAAACGGTGCAAGATCGACGTTGCTCGGGTCGATGTCTGCCAGTTCATATCCTTGATGCCACCAAGCCGCTCGTTCGAGCATCTCGACAGTTGCACCACTTTCGAGCACGGCTCGAACGGGGCTGATGCCACGGCTGTAGCCCTGACGAACACCAGCAGCCAATCGCTCGAGATCCAGACCTGCTTCATTACGCAGACCAATGAGAACCTTGTCGGCCAACGATGTCGATGAGACAGAGGCAAGACCCACAGTCACGGCGCTACCAGATCATTTCGCCACAGTGGTCGGCAGTGCGACAGCTGAGGTAACAGGTGATGCACCAGCGCCGGCGCTGGCAGAAACGGGGGCCTTGGCTGCCACTGGGGGTGAACCAAACGAAACCAGGCCGAGTGTCAGTGTTGCCGAGACTCTGCTGGCGTCGGCGCTAGCGCCGTTTGTGGCTGAAAGCGGAGTTCCTTGCGTGGCCACGGGCTTGGGCAATGAAACATTTGCGTTCTTCACAACGAAAAGCCGCTGCGCGGAATCCGGACCCGAAAGCGATCGGATCAATTCGAGATACGTCATGATATTCTCGAACGACCCCTCGATTACGACGGCCAAGTCAAACTTGCAGGTCGGGTACTCCTTGACGATTGGAGTGGGTTGCTTTCCGCTCGGTGCAGCCGTCGTTGCTGGTGTGGCCGTTGCATCCTTCTTGGCATCGCCAGAGACCGGCACGGTAGTCGGAGCCTCCACGTCCTTCTTGCAGTTCGGCGCAGCAGATGACCCTGACTTCCACGTCACTTGCGCATTTGCCGAGAGGTTCTCGAGCGCACGGATAGCCCCGTTGATATCTGGTTCGGTGGGCATTGCTACTTCGAGTCGATTCAGAGAATCGGCGTAGGAGAGAGCGTCGGAGAGAACCTTCTTGCCCCTGGCGATGTCAGATTCGAGCGTCATTGTTTGGCTGTCGGTTGACTGGCGTTCGGCGTTCAACGCCGAGACTTCCTTCTTTCCAAAGTAAGCTGGCCCGCCAACTATCAACGCAATACCAAGTCCCAAACCGAGACGTTTTGACGTTTTCTCGTTCATCAGGAGTTTGCCTTTGCGGTAGTGGCGGGGGTTGCGGGACCTGTTGTCTTGGTACCGCTGGCGGCTGGGGACGCGACGGCAACAATCTCTCGCTGAGCGAGGTATTGGCCGGTAACCGGGTCCTTGGCGTCCAGCGGAATAGGCACCGAAAACGTGACAGTTATTGATTCAGTAGCTGCACGCGGGTCGGTGATAGGCGTTTTGGATACAACAGTGTTAAACGCGCTGGGCCATGGATTCGTTGAGCCAAGCTTCTTGAGTCGTTCAACCCACAGCACAACGGTCTTGTCGAAGCCTTCGCCTTGCATTGTGCCGGAGAATGATACGGCCAGCGAGTTGCCACTAGGACTAATCGAGATACCTTGAATAGCAGCACCAGTGTCCGTCGGAGGACTCGCCAGAATCGCTTTGTAGATCTGATCCCATGCCAGTTCATTTTTGACCGACTCGTTGTACGCTTTCTGCCCAGCGTCAACCTTGGCCTTGAGCTGAAGCTGAGGCGCCCAAGTGTTGTACGTGACGACAGTTGCGTTGTACCGAGACTTAGCGGAGCCGTTGAGTCCCTTGGCGATGAGCACAGGTGCGAAATAGGCAAGAATGCCAGCGCTCACGGTGGCCGCTGCAAGAATCACGGTAAGCGTCTTCTTCGCGGTTGCCTTCTTCTTCTTGGCACGATCGGCGTGTCGCGGGTCAGGAAGGTCGGCCAGAGGCTGAGTCTCGTAGTCAAGCAGCGCGGCCTGTAAGGCCAAGAACGCCGTTGGTCGTTCGGTTCGGGCGATAGCTTCGACCGACACGTCGGGAAGCGCTACAGGCCGAGCGAACAACGCAGCATCGAGCAACTTACCCGACAGGTTGGGAAGTACGATTCCCGGGCCATGCACGAACACTTCCGACGGGACGGTGTGCCCCTGCCGGGCCCAGAAATCGACAGTTCGGCGAACTTCCTCGCCAATCGTGGCCGAATAGGCGTCAACCACCGCAGCGGCATCGGGATCAAGGCGAGTGCCGCCGCGAGCGACCGTGGCAAATCGTTCCGGCGCTCGTGTCGGATCTCCACCAAGTTTGTCGAACATCGACGTTAATCCGCCGATGCCCAGCGGACGAGCCGTGAGTACGGCGCCGTTTTGTACCAGCGTCAACTGTGTGTCGGAGTATCGAACGCCGAGGTACAGGCCGTTCTGAGTGAACAGCAGCGGAGCGGGCACCAAAGCGACATCGGCGGAGCCGATCGCTTCCCACAGGTCCGACGCCGCGTCGCGCTCAACCGCAGCGAGGACCGCGCCGGCCGAACCGTCGGCGTTGGTGTACATACGAGCCGCCAACGTCGCATTGCCAGCCGCCATCGGCAGGCTTTCATCGACCTGATCAAGTAGGCCGGCTCGCATTGCCGACGCAGGAACATTGGGCACGGTGGTTCGAACGACATGCATATTGCTGCCGTTCCATGACACCGTGACATCGCCATTGGGTCTGGTCGCTAGGAACTTACGGAACGCGTCCTCTGACGACTCGCCCTGGTAGGTTCCGAACGACACGACAGCGTTGCCCAGTACTTCAACGACTCGGGCGACGTTGCCGTCAATGTCGACACCGAAACTGCGCCCGCGGCGGGGTTTGGTCAGTCCGGCTAGCAAGCCCGATGCTCCTGCCATCGCCGAGGCCGATGGTCCTGACGCCACCGGTTGGCCATCTACCGTCTCGGGCGCGACCCCGGCCTTCTTGTCTTTACGCTTCAACGCTAGGCTCATGTCGTAACTCCTGGTGAAGTAAGCGCGTCGTCGGCCCGCCCGCGAGTTGCGAAGGCGGCCTCGACAGCGGCGAGGCGAGCTGTACGGCGGCGTTCCTCGACCGCCGCAGCTTGGTCAAACGGTGCGCTGACGACCTTGTGGAAATGCTCAGCCGAGGGCAATCCAACAAACACAGGCGCGTCCAGGTCGAGAAGGCGTCCCACGGCGGCCTCAGGCAGCCTCCAAGCGATGATGGCGGCAATTGGAAGCCAGGCTCGGGCACGCACAACGGCTTGTACGTCAGACGGTTGTTCGGCAACGACGACAAGCGGCGTGCCTTCGGCGTCGGGTCGAGTGGTGACACCCAAACCCAGCTGACGTGCGAGCTCCTGGTGAAGGGGCCCGTCACCCAGCAGATTCATCTCTCGTTTGTCGTCCATTCGCCAATCCGTCCAGGTGTGAGAACACTCGCGTGGGAATCCATCGGCCTGGACGACCTCTTGTATGAGGAATCACACCAGTTCTTGAGATAGTCGTTTTTGGCGTCGTCAATCCTTGCGACGCGCCACGTCCCATCTCAGGAATGAGGCAAAATGGGCGCGCCTACTGGCGCCGGCCACGCTGGCGCGGCCGGAACACGACTGTCACATCGGGCAGATATGAAACCTCTAGACCTCAAGACTGGCAAGAATTGCTCTAGAAATCGTGTGCCAGCCGTCTAGTTTGCCTTCGCCGTCGCTTGCTCGCCTATCGCTCGATTCACCGCTGCGCCTAGTCGAACAAATCGGGATCACTCGCCACAATGTCGTCCCATAACGGCTGGAAGTTGAACCAGCCGGCGAAATCCGACGCAGTGTTCTGCCGCGTATACACGGCGTCTTCATGAGCGATGTGGAGCGGTGTTCCGACTGCCTCGGCGAGGAGTTGCGCTTGGCAGCTTCGCTCCATCGTTATGAACCACCAGGCCGCTTCATCTACCGAGCGGCCAACGGTTATCAAACCGTGGTTGCGATGAATTGCCGCCTTGTGCGAGCCCAACCCACGGGCGATAGCTTCGCCGCCCGTGGTCTCGATAACGAGTCGACCACCACCCTCGGTACATACTGCGTGATCCTCGTAAAACGCACACGCATCTTGGGTGATGGGATCAAGCAGACGACCGAGCGACGACCATGACTTGCCGTAGATGGAGTGCGCATGCGCAGCGGCGATCACATCGGGGCGCGCCTTGTGAATGGCTGAGTGGATGACAAACGCCGCACTATTAACCGGACGGTTTCCGCGCACGACCTGACCGCTATGGCTGACCAAAATAAGATCAGACACTTTGATCTGGCGAAAACTCATCCCAAAGGGATTAACCCAAAAGTGATCGGGGAACTCCGGATCACGGCACGTGATATGCCCAGCAACACCCTCGCCGAACCCGAACCGTCCGAACATCCGGAACGCGCCCGCAAGCTTCTGCTTACGATGCTCTCGCTCATCGGCACTTGTTGCAAACGTGGGTGGCGTAGGAATGATGAGGTGTTGCGTCTCGGTTGCCGTCATGCTCGAACGCTAGCCGAGCAACCAACTATGAGGTTTACCGGCCGACGTGCAAGATGGCCGAGCGAGCCGAGACCACCGCATTGGTACCAACGAGGCTGGCTACACCATCGACGATCAGGCTGTAGTCGCCGTCGTGGCGTTGTGGCCACAAGATAGTAACCGCCGAGTTCGCCTCGACGTTCGCTGTCGACTTGCGTCCAATGCCAAGTACCAACTCGCCATCGACCCACCGAGGCTCGGCTGAGGTTGGATGAGCGAGACCATCTGGACCAACGGTTATGAGGAAACAGGTGCTACCCCGAGCCTCGGCAACGCGCTGAAGATCGGCCACATCAACCCGCACGCTCACGAGTGAAACACCTCGTCGATCACGTCACCCCTGTCGTGGTTCTTGGGGTAGAGCTCCGCGAAGGTCACCATGATCTCGTCGAACGGAAGATCGAGATAGATACCACGATCCCTCACATACTCCATGTGTTGATGCCCTCCGGTGTCGAACGGATGCATAAGAGCGTCCCCGCTTCCGTCCCAGTCGAGGACCTTGGTTCCGAACCGCTCACACAGCTCCACGTTGAACGCGGATGACACCTTATGCCAACCACCGTCGACCCAAATAAGGCTGTAACCGTGCCACGCAAACACGTCCGTGCCCATCGACTCGGCCAATTTTGAGGACTGCAGGTGATTGACCACGTCGGAGAACCCGAGAGCGGCCGGAATTCCTTGAGCGCGACATGCAGCAGTGAGGAGCACAGCTTTGGGGACGCACCAATTCCGTGTGGACGCTACGACCGAACTTGCCCGAAACGACTCGGCCAGCCGCGAGGTGTTGTACGGGTCGTACCTGAAACCATCGCGCACCGCCAGAAACAAAGCGACGGCGCGATCCCGATCGCTGGCTCCTGAGCCCTTAGCCGCCGCGGCCGCAAAGGCGGCAACGGCAGGGTGAGCACTATCGACGAACGAACCGGGGGCTAGATATGCAGCGGGGTCCAAAGGCATGCCAAAGACCGTACTCCGCCACTAGCCTGCCTTCGGCGTCGCTCACAACTACCGCTCGCTTTAACGCTCCGCCACTAGCCGACCTTGACGAGATCGACGACAAAAATCAACGTGTCGGTTCCGGTGATACCAGCTCGCGCATTTCCCTGTGACCCGTAGCCACTGGCGGGCGGCGCCACAATGAGCACTCGGCTACCGATTTTCTTACCGACTAGGCCCTTGTCCCAGGCAGGGATAAGTCCGCCACTACCAATCGGGAACGTGGCCGGGTCGCCGCGGTCCCATGAGGCATCGAACTGCTTACCGGTAGCCCACACCTGACCGACGTAGTGGGCCGTGAGTTGCTTGCCCGCGGTCACTTCGGGTCCAGTACCCTCGGACAGAACCGTCACAACCAGTTCCTTCGGAGGATCGGTCTTCGGGATCTCGATGACGGGCTTAGCGGTTGCTCCGCCGGAAATGGCTGGCAACCCTGCAGTCGGACCTGCGGCCGGAACTGGATTCGAAGCCTTCGACGCGGTCGTAACCGCCGCTGCAGTTGGGGCGGTTGTGATGGGAGCCGTGGAGGCGTTGCTTCCACAGGCGGACAGTGCGAGGACGGCCGAGACGGCCAGGAGGGTTGTTGGACGCATGGGGTACCACTCTATGACGCGATGGTCATGCGGTGTCCGTCACTGCCCTGCTCAGCGTGGTTTGGCGGCCAGTGTCCCCTACGATTTAGCCCATGCGAATCACTGCGGACCCGTCGACCGATGCCGCACACTACGGTTTCGTGCACCGGATACGGGTGCGCTTCAGCGAGACCGACGCCATGGGCATTGTTCATCACAGCCGATACCTGCCATATCTAGAGGAAACGCGAGTGGCATACCTGCGTGCAATCGGACATCCCTACCACGAGTCACGCGCCGAAGGTATCGACTTTGCGGTCGTCGAACAGTGGATTGGGTACCGCTCCCCGCTCTGTTTCGACGAACAAGTCGACATACATCTGCGAGTGACCGAGTCGACCAGGGCAACCTTTCACATTTCGTATCTGATCACCGTGGACGCCGATGTCCGCGCCGTCGCAACCACTGTGCATGGGGCAGTCACTGCCGTCGGCCGACCGACTCGGCTACCACTGTGGATGGCCACCCTGGCAGCGAGCTAACTAGTTGTGCGCTGCAGCGTCGCGCACGAGCACTTCTTGGGCGATGGTGGCAACGTGAACGCCATCGACAGCAAAGACATGACCGAACGCCAGACCACGTCCGGCCACAACGCTGTGACACGTGACGTCGTACAGATGCCATTGATCGGCCTGAACAACTCGATGGAACCAGATTGCTCCGTGGGGTGAGAGATTGAAGAGCTCTGTGAACTCCACCGGTTAGACGGTGACCAGTATTCGCGCGCTGGCAAACGCACCCACGCCAACGTGTTGACCATGCATATTTACGGTCAATGTACCGTCGGGTGATTCGGCCGTAACAGAGCCCCGATTTCCCGGCGTGAGAGACGACTGTTGAAGAAAATCGAGTAGCCCGTCAGTGCATTCGAGCTCCTCAGGGATTCGGCTTACGATGAACGAATGTCCAACGCCGACGCTGGCCAACGTCTGCACGACTGGTGCCTCGTAATCGGAGCCAGGGATCGGGTTGCCATGAGGGCAGGTGGTGGGATCACCAAGTACCCGCACCATGGCCAGTTCCACGACGTCGGATATAACATGCTCCCACTTACCGGCTTCCTGATGCGCCTCGGCCCACGCTAAGCCGAGAACGTCGGTCAGGAAACGCTCGGCCAACCGATGGCGGCGCACGACCTGCTGAGCCAACACCTCGCCGTTAGGAGTGAGGGTGATTTGCGCGGCCTTCGTGGCCACGAGCCCCTCGGACTCCAGCCGACGGATCATCTCGGACACCGATGGGCGAGACACATTGAGTCGATCGGCAATACGGGCTTGAATGACGGCAAGATCGTCCTCACGAAGCTCGAAAATACAATGGCAGTACTCCTCGAACGCCGGGTGCCACTCAGCCATTAGGTGAGCCTATCAAGGTTCTCACTAGGCTCGATAAACGATGAACAACGATGACGTGCTCCAACTGTTCGAATCGTGCGGAGCCCTGCTCACAGGACATTTCGTATTGACCAGTGGCCGACACGCTCATCAGTACTTCGAGAAGTTCGATGTACTGCGGTCACCTGAACATGTCGAGACCCTGTGCCACGAACTCGCCCAACGGGTCAGGTTGGCCAACATCGACGTCGATGTTGTTATGGGACCCACGACCCTCGGCATCGTGTTGGCGTACGAAATGGGACGACAGCTCAACCGGCCCGCTGCATACGCCGAGAAAGGTAACGGGCATGCTCGGATACTTCGACGACCCGATCACCTGCCAGCTTCGAGTCGGGTGCTCATCGTCGACGATGTCCTCACCACAGGTGGCTCAGTCCGAGAGTGCATGGACTTGGTTGAGCGATGCGGTGCCACCGTGGCCGGCGTTGCCGTACTCGTTGATCGGGCCGGTGGATCGATCGAATTCGGAGCGCCTCTTGTGAGTACATTGTCGTTGAACGTCGAGTCGTGGGATGCCGCCGAGGTTCCCGCATCGTTGGCGGCAATACCCATCACAAGACCAGGCTCCACTGGCAAGAAATAAGACTGACCCGCTCAGACCAGGCGACGTTGTCTATCGGCCAGCAACAATGCAATGACCGACATCGAGTCCACGATCTCACCGGCTAACACCATGCCAATGGCGTCGTCGAAAGCGAAAACCTGACGCCGGATGAACTCGGTGTCGTCGGGTGCCACGTCGTGTGCAGCGAGGTCGTACGCCGCGAATAGGTACGCCTCTTCGTCGACGACACTTTTCGATGTGAGGAAACGTGACAGCGGCTCGAGGCGACCAGCCCAATAGCCCGCCTCCTCCGCCAGTTCGCGCTGCGCCGTGTGCTCGATTGGTTCATCAGCATGTCGCCCACCTGTCGGGATCTCCCAGCGAGCCCTACCTTCCACGTATCGCCACTGCTGCACGAGCAGTACCGAGTCGTCGGTGACGAACGGCAGAACTCCCACCGCATTGGGGCACTGCACGATGCCATAGACGGTGTGTTTGCCGTTCGGCATGACGGCGTCGTCCTCGACAACGTCGATCCACGCATTTCGATACACTGAGCGTCGACTCGCTCGATGCCAGGCCAGCGGTTCATGATCGATCATTCGTGAGGCTCCGTGATCACTCGTCGATTTCGGTGACGAAGTCGATGAGACGCTCGACCGCTCCGACCATTGTGGGATCAAGATCCGCGTAATTGCGAACCTTGTTTCGTAAATGCTTCCAGAATGCCGCCGGATCACCGGCGCCGATTTGGCGACACAATCCTTCTTTCCATGGAATACCTCTGGGAACGTCAGGCCACGCCTCGAGGCCAACTCGTTGTGGGTTGATTGCGGCCCACACGTCGACGAATGGGTGGCCGGTGATCAACACATTCGGATCTCTGATAGTTGCAGCGAGTCGAGCTTCCTTTGAGCCAGCGACCAGATGGTCGACCAAAACACCGAGCCGCCGACGCGGGCTTGGCGAGAACTCGGCAATGACATCGGCGAGATGATCAATGCCACCGAGCGGCTCAACGACAATTCCCGCCTCGCGCAGGTCGTCGCCCCACACGTGCTCGACGAGTTCAGCATCGTGTATTCCCTCGACCATAATGCGGCCCGCTCGGGCGACTCTGGCCGAGATTCGTGAACCGCCGAGCGAACCAGAATTGCTGATTGTAGTGACGGCATCGGTGGCAGTAACGGGGCGAACGAGCGTTACCGGTTTACCGTCGATAAGAAAGCCGCCCGGCTTCCATCGAAAGTGGCGATGCTCGCCGTTGCGGGCCCTGAGCGTGACCGCTTCGCTGCTTGTCTTGACCACATCGCCACAGAACCCAGTAGCACGGTCCTCGGCGACAAGACCCGTCGCCGCCGTCAACTGCGGATAGACAACTTTGGGGCGTCGTGGCTCATCGAGAATGTCACGTTCATACGCCATATCGAGTCCGAACGAACGGGCCTAGCCCCGACGTCCGCCGCGTCGCTCACGTTTGCTGATGTCGGAGTTTGGCGCCGCGTTCGCCAACTCTCCAGTGAACTCGACAATCGTCTCGATCGAGGGTCGCCCGACCCTCGGCTCACCATCAAGCGCGTTGCGCATTGCCACCAGATGCTCGGGAGACGTGCCACAGCAACCCCCGATAATGACGGCACCTGCAGCCCTGGCCAAGCTCGCGTATTGAGCCATCAGTTCTGGCGTGCCCGTGTAATGGATCTCGGTACCGCGGAACTTGGGGACCCCACAGTTGCCCTTCGAGATATAACGCCGATTGTTGCCGTCGTTCGTCATGGCCAGCAACGACACGAGGATGTCGGAGGCGCCCACCCCACAGTTGGCTCCGATAGCCAAAGGTTGCACTGCGAGACCATCGAACATCAGATGGAGATCGCCAGGAAGAACGCCCATCATCGTGCGGCCGGCGGTGTCGAACGAGCAGGTCACGGTATATGGAAGGTCGGCTTCGATAGCGCCCTGCGCGGCAGCTCGAACCTCGTCCACTGCCGACATCGTTTCAATCCACGCCACATCGGCACCACCAGCCTTTAGACCTGCGATCTGCTCGGCAAACGTGTCGATAGCTTCTTCGGGTGTGAGCTCGCCGAGTGGTTCGAACAGGGAACCGGTGGGGCCGACCGAACCCGCCACGACGACCGGACGATCGGCTCGGTCGGCAACGGCTCGGGCGAGTTCAGCGGCACCCTTGGCCAATTCGAACACCTGGTCCTGAGCATTATGAAGCTTGAGTCGGTGGCGATTACATCCAAACGTGTTGGTGAGAATGATGTCGGCCCCGGCATCGACGAAATCTTGGTGGAGTTTCATGACCGGTGCTGGGTTATGCACAATCCAGAACTCCGGCGGCTCGCCTGATTCAAGACCCATTTTGAAATAGTTAGTACCGGTGGCGCCATCAGCAAGGAGGACACCACCGGCAGCTAGAAGTTCTGAAAGTGAAGCCCGCATGGTGCCAGCTTACTCGGCAGTAGCCTCAGTTGAAGGTTGCCCAACCGGTCCGCTCCAACGTGTCGAGGGCATGAATCGCAATACCGGCTTGGGAAATGAGCACCAAGCGACCGCCTACCACCATCGAACGATCGATCGGCAGATGGTAGAATCCGATGCTCGGGCAGGTCTCGGCGGGGCCGTCGCACTTGCCGGTCGTGTCGCCGCCCGTGACGTTGACATCTGGAAGGCTCAGTCGCTTCTTCTCGGTGAGAACGTCGCCCCGAAGCTGGCTGACGATGACACCCGATCCTTCACCGGCATAGCTCTGGAAAGGCACGACAACCTGGCCGGTCTTAGCCCAGTACAAGAAGGCTTTGTGGTCGTATTCGGCGCCGCTATTGCCCTGCCCAAACTCGAGGTTCGCGAGGCGGGTGGGCTTGGTCGGGTCGCTCACATCGAACAGTGACAACTGGGTTCCCTGAACCCGACCCTGGTCGGTGGCCGCTTGCCCTATACCGAGCAACCGCCCATCGCCCACGGGGTGCAAGTACGACGAGTAGCCAGGAATCTTGAGCTCGCCCGATACGGTTGGCTTGGCCGGATCACGGAGGTCGATGACATACAACGGGTCGGTCTGGCGGAAGGTAACCACATAACCGGTAGCGCCCAAGAAGCGCACGGCATAGATCTGCTCACCCTTGCCGAGACCGCTAACTGAGCCGACCACGTTCAGCTCAGAACCTGACCGCTTGAGCGTGAAGACGCTGCTCTCGCTGCCTGCCCGACCGTTGAACCCGCCCCAGTCCTGCAGTGTTGACGCGACCCGGAGAATTCCTTCGTGCTCGCTCATCGAGAACTGGTTGAGCAGGGTGCCTTCGATTGAACCACTGGCCTGATAGGACGCCGAGTCGCCGTCAAGACCGAATTGGTGAATCATGGTCGTCGGCGGCTCAGGCCTGATTTTTCGAACATCGGGGTCGAGATTGTTTCGTTGCCATTGCGTCGTGCCGACATACAGCGACGCCTCACTGGAGTACACGGTGCCAGCCTCGGCCACGACGCCTCCAGAGCCGGTGACAGCCGCTGCTTTGGCAAGGTCGATCGACGCTACCCAGGTCATGCCGAGGCCCGAGAATTGCTCGGGTCGTCCAATCTGATCGCACGACAGCGCCGACTTCACCTTGGCTCCGTCGACGCTTGACCTAGGCATCCAGTCGTCGATGGTGGAATCGGCGATAACTTCCTTATTGAACTTCAACGCCTTTTCCTCGGCCGAGGTACCCGGACGCGACGGGGCAACGAAGTCGAGCCGCTCGCCGAAGCCCGAACGCATAACAATGCGTAATGTCCCACCCGATGCCCGTACCGCCACGGCGTCACCTTCGAGCACCGTGGAGGAGGTGGCCTTGGGCGCGTCGCGCTTGGCGATATCGATCACCGTAACGGTTGTAGCCCCCTGGCTGGTGCCGCCCCACCCCATGCGGCCGTCGCCGCCACCGAAAATGCGTACCGGCCCGTCGGACCAACCGCTAGTTACGACAACGAGCCGATCGCCGTCGAGCACAAGTTGTTGCGCCCCCTGCGGTAGCGACATTTTCGCAACTTGTTTGCCAGCTTGCGTGTCGACAATGCGAAGCGTGCCGTCGAAGCCGGTGGAGAAGACGTAGCGGCCGTCGTTCTCGGCGACGTCGCCTTCATCGACACCGGCTTCTTGGGTATTAGTCCCGGACGAATCTTGATTTGCGCCACTGGCAACCGGAGAGGCTGATTTGCTCGATGCGGGCACAGCAGTAGTAGCGGCGGCCGCCGCAGTCGAGGCCGACGATTCCAGGGCTACTCGCCCACCGCCGTCAGCGAGCCAGAACTGGTTGTTCCCGAGACCGTACGGCGTCACATTCTCGGCGGCCGCGTCTTTGAGATAGCCGAGCAGGGCATTGCAACTGTCGAACGGGGCGAACCGCTTGAAGTTCGGGCGGCTCGTCGCGCCTCCCCCCTGCTTGATTGTCGTAGTCGTTGGGTCCGACGTTGCGGACGGTTGCGACGACGAGTCGTTGCATGCGACGAGTAGAACAAGAGCGGCAAGGGAAGTTGGGGCAAGTCGTGAGGTTCGCATGTTGATTCCGACGATCCGGTGGAGGCGGTTGGTTCCCGGTATTCGAGAGAAATTCTATGACGACCGTTCGACTATCGACCTTGGAAGTTGGGTGCGCGTTTTTGCATGAACGCCAAGGGCCCTTCGACTGCGTCTTGGGTCTTGAATACGGGGGCCCCGTACTGGGTTTCGATACGCATCGCCTCGGCCTCTGGGTAGCCCATCGCGGCACGGGCGCCGGCCTTAATCGCCTTCACTGCAAGCGGACCATTGGCGGCGATCTTGTCGGCAATCTCCATGGCCTTGACCATTACCTGGTCGAAGGCAACGACATGATTGATGAAGCCATAGCGGTGGCACGTGGCAGCGTCGAGGAGGTCACCGGTCAGCAACAACTCCATAGCGATGGCCTCTGGTAACTGTCGCGGCAATCGAACCGATGACCCACCAAGCGGGTACAGCGCCCATTTCACTTCCTGCACGCCAAACTTTGCCGACTCGGCCGCCACTCGAATGTCAGTGCCTTGAACCATCTCGCACCCACCCGCAATGGCATGACCGTTGATGGCAGCGATCACCGGTTTGGATGGCGTCCAGTTGCGCAACATCGCTCGACCGCCAATGGTTCCGTCGTTGACAATCGCTTCGTCCCATTCGTTTTCCGGCTGGCGCGCCCCGGTTGTCAGCGGGATAAGTTGGCCAAGATCGGCACCGGCACAAAACGCCTTATCTCCCGCGCCTGTAATTATGGCCACACGGATTTGATCGTCGCTCTCGACTTGTTGCCACGCATCCCAGAGGCGTACCAATACCTCGGGACTCAACGAATTTCGAGCTTCCGGGCGGTTGAGCGTAATGACAGCGACTGATCCGCGCACTTCGAATTCGACTACAGCCATGGTGGGTCCTCTCGGGCAAGCTGATGGATGTATGACCAGCACAACCATTCGATCAGGTGCGTTCAGCGAACTACGAACCACAGCAATACGCACCACGCTCGACAGCAAGCTTGCGTAGGGACTGTCCGGCAAGATCTGACAGAAGATCATGATCCTCGACACCGCTACAGCGGTGAGATCATCGATGCCTTAACGAATCGCAACCGAAACCTTTGCATCGTCCGCCGCGACTTCACACCATCCGCCGACCGGGATGGTCATGAGGGGCATCGTGTGGCCGAAGTCCATATTCGCCACCACGGGAATGGCGGCGAGTTCGGGTTTAGACGCAACGACTTGGGTGACCAGTTGGCGAGAGATGTTCGACTTGCGCTGAAACCTGCCAATGAGCAGAGCCGTGACGCCGGACCAGTCAGGAAGTTGCAACAGCGATTGCAAATTCCGGTCGAACTCGTTAACGCTTGACAGATGGTCGTCCTCAACAAAGACCACAGACCCGGCAAGTGACGGCATAAACGACGTTCCCTGCAAAAGGTTGAGCGTGCACAGGTTGCCACCAATGAGTCGGCCTGAACCCACGCCATCGTTGAGCGTCCACCAGCCGTCGTTGGGTACGACGTTTCGGTTTTCCTGGTCGGCGTACCATGCATCGTCGGTCCAGTTCATAGATGGCGCACAGCGCAAGATCTCGTCGGAGAACACCGCTTGCGTGAACCAGTGCAGCGTGTCGTAGAAATGGTCTCGCATCCCAAATGTCGAATAATGCGGGCCCGAATACGTAACGAGGCCGGTGCGGGCGGCGATGGCGCACGACAACGCCGTGATGTCGGAGAAGCCGCAAAACACTTTCGGGTTAGCCCCTACGAGATCAAAGTCAAGATGGTTCAGCAGTTGGTTGGAGTTGAAACCGCCAATAACTGTGAGGATGCCATCGACATGTGGGTCGGTGAACGCGGCGTGCAGATCGGCTACTCGCGACTGCACCGACGAAGACCCGAAGTCATCGACCTCGTCGACATGCGCGCCAAAGGTCAACTGCAGCCCGAGTGCCGACAACCGAGCGTCGGCACAGAGCCGGGCCTGTTGGCCAATCATGCTGAGCGAACAAGCCGGAGCAATCACTCGGATATGAGACCCGACGGCGAGGCGGGCAGGAACAATTGGTGCCACGATCACGCGTGTGTGTCTCGCAGTATCCGCATGCTTTGGCCCAGTTCGTCGACAAGTCGCTCGCCCAATGGGGTGACCAGAACATCTCGGAGATGTTCGGCATGGCGAGTCGTGGCGGCGGTGATAACCGCCTCCCCCGCTGACGTTAGTGCCATCCACGTGACGCGCCGATCCTCGGGGCAACGTACCCGTTCGACGTAGCCCGCCTCCTGGATCCGGTCGGCGAGTTTGGTGAATCCTCCACTGGAAAATTCGACATGGCGGGCAAGTTGGGTCATAGGCAGCCGATGCCCTGGCGTGCGTACAAGCCGGAGCAGCACCGCGAACCAGGCAACGGACAACCCTGAGCCATTCTCGATGTCGTCAGCCAGCACCTTTTGCGTCGCGAAGAAACCCTCGATGACCAGTCCCCAGTTGGTGATGAGTTCATCGTTTCGCACCTGGAAAGTGTATCGGGACCTGTGACCGTATTCACCTTGCCAGAAAATATCTTTCTAGATAACTTCTTACACAGAAGATATCGCCATCTAATGAAGGAACCTCCATGACCAATGCTCCAACCCTGTCCACCTTGTACCCCGGAATCTGGAACACAACAATTGAGTTAGATATCGAAGCTGCGGGCATGATGTAGCCATGGCATCTGTTCAGCGTCTCAATCACGCCGTCTTGTACGTCGGCAATGTCGACACGTCGGTGGAGTTCTACCGTCATCACCTCGGCATGGAGGTGGCCGTTGCCTTCAAAGGAGCAGCGTTCCTACGGTCGGCTGGGTCGACAAACGATCACGACCTCGGACTCTTCCAGGTCGGCGAAACCACGCCCGGGCCGCAGAGTGGTCGCCGCGGTTTGTACCACTTGGCGTGGCAGGTCGACACGATCGACGATTTGGCGAGCATTCGCGCCAGCCTCAGCGCGGACGGTTCGCTTGTTGGAGAGAGCGATCACGGTGTCTCAAAATCGCTCTACGCGCACGATCCTGATGGCATCGAGTTCGAGATCATGTGGGCCGTGCCGGTCGAGTCACGCCTCCGTGACGTTGCGCCCGTGGCTCCGCTCGATCTCGTCAGCGATGTGAAACGTTGGGCTGGCGTGTCTACTGGCCAGATCGGCAACGTTCCCGCCCCGCACTAGAGTTGCGCCGGGCCAACGGCAGTTCGCATTGATGTATCGATCAGTTCGATGTGATCGCCTGCGGTGAGCTTCGAGCCCAACACGTCGTACCAATGGCCAGACAGGTTGAACACATCGTCAACCGACGCTCCCAACGAGTGCCGGATGTACCGCATGATCCCACCATGGGTCACGACAAGCACGGTTCCGCCTGGGAACGCCTCGTGGATGTCGACTACAGCTGCGACCGCTCGAGACACAACGTGATCAACGGACTCGAACCGATCAGGTCGGCGGCCACTGTCAACCCACCCTGGCCAGCCTTCGTCGATCTCGGCGCGGGTAAGGCCCGTCCACTCTCCGGCATCGGTCTCCTGCAGCCGATGATCGGCAATCACTGGGCCAATCCCGATGGTCTCGGCGATGATTTCCGCCGTTTCGTATGCCCGGCTCAAGGTAGACGCAACGATCGCATCGACCATTCCGACGCTCGCAGCCGCGGCCAGTGCCTGACGTCGGCCCTTGTCAGACAACGGCGGGTCGGCTTGCCCCTGCCATTTCCCAACGGCATTCCATGTGGATTGGCCGTGGCGCACGAGCAGAAGCCGAGTGGTGGACATGGCCTACAAGCTACGGCCTACCTCACCGTCAATCCCACTGAAAAGAACACGATCTCGTCCGACCACGGAGTCGCAAAGCGATCTCGTAGTCGGGCGAGAATGTGTTCACCGCCGCCGGCGCTCCCCGAGCACGGAGCGAATATCACGACCGACTCCACTGCGGTCGGCAATGACGCGGCGCCACGTAAAGCGAAGTGTTTGCCATCCAATGCTGGCGAGATCGACGTCCCTAGAGCGATCGCCTTCAAATGCCCAGCGCCGCCCGTGAAACTCCCAACCGTCGACTTCGATCGCCAACTTTTCGGCAACAAACGCTGCGTCGATGACGTATCGCTTGCGTCCGACACGTATCCCATGATGAAAGGTCACCCCCGTGAGGCCTTCCCGACTAAGCAGCTTGGCAAGACGTACTTCAAGAACACTGTCGGGAGGTCGCGCTCCGAAGCTCCAATCGGCGAGCACGCCTCGGAGCACACCGGCGCCAGCTCGCCCGCGCCCCTCATGTCGTTCGAGTGCCTTGCACACGTTATTGAAGGACACAACCCGGGAAACGACAAGCTTTTCGAGCGACGCAGCAACCACGGTTGGGTCGACCACCGCACCGAGGTCACACAGCGTTCGGAGTGCTCCGGCGCACCTAATGCCCTGACGTTTCGTTGGCCGAAGATCCGCAGCGTCAGTGGGCTGATGAATCAGCACCCCTTCGCGGGTCATCTCGACGGAACGATCAGGAACGACGACATCGATCGGCTCGTGGCCACATACTTTCAGGCCCCAAAGGTGCGCCGCGCTGCGGTGTGACGCGATCGAACCCCTGCCGATGGACAGCAGCGCTGCTTGGATCTGTTGTTCGGGACTCTGAACGGAGCCGACCAATCGGCTAACGCCTGGCTGAGCGCGCTCAAGTAGGCCAGACGTGTGTCGGCGCGACCACGACGGTGCACTCATGAACGTCGGCACGGCCTGGCGTCGGGACATGAGTTGTTGCTGCTTCTGGGCCAGCTGGAGGAACTCGGGTGAGAAGTACATACAAGACAATGGAAATGAGATTCGTAGCATCGGAAATCTTCACCCAACAAAATCCCGCAACTGAACACTTTCTCGCCCGGCCACGGAGTCGATTTCCGACCCGGTAGCCGAGCGAGATCGTGGTCATGGGTGGGGTTGGTGGGCGCGCTTGCGGCTCGCAGCAAATACTCTGGATGAATGGTCGTCCTTCGAGTTTTGGCCGGGTTGACCGGCGGATTGTTGATACTGAGCACGTTGCTCTCCGCCGTTCAGACAGTCGTGCTTCCCCGGGCCCGAACATCGTGGGTGACTCGGCGACTCTTTCTAACGATGAGACCCCTTTTCCATGCCCTCGCCAATGGCCGACATTCGTTCGAACACCGCGACCGAGTGATGGCCTACTACGGCCCTATCGGCCTGGTCATCTTGCCCGGCGCTTGGGTGCTACTAGTGATGGTGGGGTTCACTGGATTGTTCTGGTCGTTCGGAGATGTGACGCTACGCGACGCGTTTCTCACCAGCGGTTCATCGATCCTGACCCTCGGGGTGGTTTTTCAAAAGCCACTCCCACATGCCGCGCTGACCTTCATCGAGGCCACGATCGGACTCGGTCTGGTGTCGCTCATGATCTCGTACCTGCCAACCATCTACGGAGCTTTTAGCCGTCGCGAACAGTTGGTCGGGCTTCTGGAAGTTCGCGCCGGGTCACCTCCGTCACCCGAGGAGCTACTCACCCGATACTTCCAAATTGGTTGGCTCACACAAATCGACGAGGACCTGTTCCCCCGTTGGGAGGACTGGTTCGCCGATATCGAGGAAAGCCACACCAGCCACCCTGCCCTAGCGTTCTTTCGTTCGCCGCGACCCGAACGTAGCTGGATCACTGCCGCGGGATGCGTGCTCGACTCCGCTGCGATTGTGGCATCGGCTCTCGACCGGCCGTTCTCACCACGATCGGCGGTGCTGATCCGGTCCGGCAGCGTTTCGTTGGGCTGGATTTGCGAATACTTCTCGCTACCCCACAATCGAGATCCAAAACCCGATGATCCAATCTCGGTCACGCGGGTCGAGTTCGACCACGCCTGTAACCAATTGGCCGAAGCCGGCATCGCCATCAAAGCCGACCGTGACCAAGCGTGGAAAGACTTCGCAGGATGGAGGGTCAACTACGACCAAGCGGTCATCGGCCTCGCCAACTTGGTGATGGCACCGCCGGCACGCTGGTCAAGCGACCGCACCCTCAACCAGGCAGGTCCTTCAACCCGTTGACGAGATCTCGGGCTCGCTGTTTGTCGCTAAACCAAACAGCGTTAATCTCGACAAACGGTCGAGCCGCACCGGGCGTTCCCTCCTCGGTGAAGATCGCACCAACGGGACAGGCCAACAAGCACTCGTTGCAGCCAATGCACTCGACAGGGTCGATGTAACAAATGCGATCGTCGTCACCGGTGTGAATGCAATCGACCGGGCACACCTCGATACAGGACTTGTCCATCACGTCGATACACGAATCGGTAACGACATAGATCGACGGCATAGATACGCTCCTCCACAGGTTGTGAGTCGCCCGTCGTTTTAGCGCACGCCATGCAAAATTGGAGGTTCCAGGTGGCAGCTTCGTGTCCGTTCCGTGATGTTCTCGAACAGGTGTACGACATCGATGCCGACGTAGGTCGGCCAAACTTTCCGCTCATGCCGGTCGGGCAGGCCGTCGACATGGGACACGCGCCCGATGGCACCCCACTACTCGACCCACGAATCTTCGCTACACCGGAGTTTGCCAGAAACCCGTACCCGTACTACCGAATCATGCGAGACCACTATCCCGTCTTCCATGATCAGCTCCACAATCAGTACTACGTCACCCGATACGCCGACATCACCGCGTGTTACTTCGATGACGAGGGCTTCAACACCATTCCTAAGGGCAGCTCAAGCGGGGTGCTCGGCAATACTCAGCTCGAACTCAGCGGTGTAGAACATCGGCGCAGGCGCAATCTGTACGGACGCCATCTTGTCGGGCAGGCGCTCGACAAACGCGTACCAGCTATTGAACGGCTAGCCGAGGAGATGATTGCGTCGTGGTTTGTGCCGGGGTCGACCGACGCGGTTGTCGTCGACCCATCGACGGGGGCACGCACCATCGAATTCGGGCGTGCGTTCGCCGACCAGTTCCCAATCCGGGTCGTGTGCCAGGTATTGGGCTTTCCCGACGACGCTCGTGAATCGTTCTTTTACTGGTATAGCTCGATGATGCGCGGCCTTGGGGGTTCCGATACGCACCAGCAGGGACTCGAGGCACGCCAAGACCTAGAGGAATACGTCAACAGCATTGTCGAGCAACGGCGTAAGCAGCCGGCGTACCTCTACGACGCCGAAGGCCGACCTATCGGCAAGGACATCATCTCGGAGCTCTGCGTCACCAAAGTTGATGGCGCCGTGCTGTCGACCGAGGAGATCACGTCCAACATCGCGCTCGTCGTTGGGGGCGGCGGTGAAACGACTCGCGGCGCCATCTTGAATATGTGGTATCTACTCCTGCAGCATCCCGACCAGTTCGCGGCCGTGGCCAACGACGACACATTGTGGGATGCCGCCTTTCACGAAACGCTACGCCACTCGACGTCGATCGGCGGCCAACCACGACACAACACGTACGACATTGAGCTGCATGGCGTGAAGGTACCGGCCGGCTCATTGATGAACATGGTCGATGTGTCAGCCAATCACGACGACCGAATCTTCCAGGATCCCGAATCGTTCGACATCTTTCGCGAAGACCTGTACAGCGGCAAGCTGCTGCGCAGCGGTTTCGCCAAGGACGGCCGACACAGCCATATGGCGTTCGGCGTCGGGCCTCACTTATGCCCGGGCGCCTGGATATCGCATCAGGAGTCTATCGTCGGCTCGAAGATCCTCATGAAGCACGTGCGCAACGTCTCGATCAACCGTGATCGGATGCCTAAAGACATCGACGGAATCAGCCTCGCCCCCATCGGTCTTGGGGCTATCCGCGAGCTGTGGCTCGATGTCGACGTTGTCTGAGACTGTTTCGTGACCAACTTTCGTACGTACGAGATCTATCAACGTGAACGGGTTGGCGAGTCCACGGCGCTGCTCAAACCGCGCGAGCTGTACGCAACCCAACATCTCGTCGACCCGTACCGACTACTTGGGATCCTTCGTGAGCACTACCCGTGCTACCGGGATTGGCCAGGCAATGCGTTTTGGGTGACGCGTTACGACGATGTCACCTCGGTGTTCGCTGACGACGCTAATTACGAAAGCCGATCCAAACGTTGGCTCTATGGCCTCGAGGACGCAGGTCGGAACCTGCGCGACGAGCTTGCATTCCTTGAGTGCGAAGCCCGCCACCTCGACACGCTCGCAGTGCCCGTCGCCGAGCAGCTTGTTGCCGACATGCGAAACGATGGCCGGTTCGATCTGGCCGTCGATTTCTGTGCTCGGTTCCCGATCGAGATGCTGGGCCGCACTCTCGGACTCGGCGAAGACGCTATGCCTGTGTTCATCGAACGATACCTGCGCATGCAACGCGGCGTGTTGTGGGAACCGGCTATGCGGCACGCCGGCCTGCTTGCAATCGACGAGCTCTCTGAGTTCTTCGATGCGCTGCTCGCCGATCGGCTCCGTGACCCCAGCGAAGACCTGGTGTCGGTCATTGCCACGCTCGAACTGCCCGATGGGCCAGCGAACGGGCTCGATATCGTCGTCACACTGTTAGAGGCGGACCACGAAACCCTGCACGGTGCACTCGCCAACATGTGGTTCCTTCTACTTACTCACCCTGAGCAACTCGACATTGCCCGAACCGACGAGCGGATGATGCGGCATGCGTACTTGGAAACACTGCGCCATTCCACCCCGGTGCTGACGGCTCGACGATTCGCGCGCCACGAAGTCGAACGGTTCGGCCGATTACTACCCGACGGCGCGCTCGTCAAGTGCTCGGCCGGTGCTGCCAACCGAGATCCACGAGTCTTCGCCGACCCCGATCGTTTCGACGTCACCCGCCCCGATCTGTGCCAACGCGAGCCACGCGGCATGTACCGGGCCGACGGACTATGCAGCGGAATCGCGTTTGGGCTCGGTCAGCCGTCGAAGCATCCAGCCCTTCCAGAGGATCGGCCGAGGTCTCGCTACGCCCTTACCCGCGACGCTGCGGTTCGAGCATCCCAAGTGCTCGTCGAAGCGTTGCCCGGTATCGAATTGGCCACCGGGGCCGCCCCGGTGCTGCGGTCGCTGCGGGTGGATGAAATGCATACGTGTTGGCACCTGCCAGTGACGTACGGCTGAGGTACCCGTGACATGCTCGCACCGATGAGTCGTTCAGAATTGTTCTCCGCAGACGTTTCAACGGCCGCCGCGCTCGAGGCCGCGTTGTCGGAGTTTCCCGACGTCATCGGCGGACTTCGTCGAGTCAACCAGGCCGCTTGGGGAGCGGTCGATCCCGACCTTCTTGAGTTGTGCCGGTTGAGAGTTGCCATGCTGCTCGGTTGCACCGCCGAACTTGCCGAACGAACCGCCCACACCGGCGTGCCCGAGACGACCGTTGCCGAACTTGGGAACTGGCCATCGTCCACCATGTTCGATTCTCGATCTCGCTCTTGTTTGGCCTTCTGCGAGCAGTTCGTCATCGATGTCGCCAACCTGAGCGATAACCAAGCGGGCGACGTTCGTGAGCATCTCGGCAACGAGGGATTCGCTAACTTTGTGAGCGCACTTCTTGTCATTGAGCAGCGACAACGGTTACGGCTTGCGTGGCAACAGGTCTTCGGCACACCAACGGCATCGAGCAAGGGACAGGCCCATGATTCGTGAACGACGCATTCCTCAAGGTACTGCTGCGGCTAAGCCGCTTCGCGCTGCGCTTGGTTCTTGGCAGGCAGCCGTCGTGCGGCTCAGTCAGCTCGACCCAATAACCACCGAGTTGGTTCGGCTGCGGTGCGCCCGGCACCACGACTGTGGCACTTGACTCTCGGTTCGCCTGGCAGTTGCCAAGGACGAAGGTCTAGACGAGTCAACCATTGCCCAACTCGATCGGTACGAGTCGAGCGATCTCGATGAACGCTACAAAGTGGCGCTCCGATTCGCCGACGCGCTCATGACACAGCCCGGCGACATAAGCACAGAATTGGCGGGCCAACTCTCCAGCTATTTCACCGAGGCCCAGATCATCGAGCTATCGGTCGACGTCATGAAGTGGAACTACCAGAAGGTTCCGGTAGCGCTCGGGATCGACGACGAGGTTCGACCCGGTGAGCTCACCGACTTGATATTCGATATCGACGGCAACTGGGTTCGACCCACCTAACAGTCAGTCGAAAACGCACACGGTTCGGGACCAGACGCTTACTTACGTGACATCTTTGTCGAAGACCACGGCGCAACGTAGTGCCGCCGCGCGTACGAAGTAAAGACCATCCGCGGATGTCTGTCGGCAGTATGCTTGGTGGCGCCCGCTTGGCGTGAGGCCACGGGTTCGGTTGCCGCCACCACAGCAGAAACTTAACCCGTTAGCTCGACCGTTGAAGCCAGAACACGACCACTTGTTGTGAGATCACACTGGCACACCCGACTCAAAGATGGAAGTCGATCTCTCAGTTTCACACACTGTGCTCAATGATTCTTGAGCACTTCTCAGGCATCTTGACAACGAGTTGACGCACCGCCCTCCGTCCTTAGAAACGAGCGGCCAACCACTCCTTGAGGTCGCCGCCCCACAGGACCGACCCAACTGTTACGACAGCGGTGAACAGGCCCAACACGATCCACGTGCTCATCGGAATTTTGCCGTCCGCAGGCACTCCTGGTACTCGCCGACGGATTTCTACCACTGTGCGTTGCGCCCACTTGTACGGCAGCAAAGAAAATCCCAGCATGATGATGAGCCATCCCGGGCCGGGTAACACCAGACCAGCGAGCCCGATGATGATCAGCAAGAATCCGGCAACCGTTCGAAGCAATCGCTTCATGACGCTACGGCGCGCTGCTTCAACCGTGTCCTCGTGCTTGCCGGTCTGCATTTCGGCCTCGATGGCCGCGTCTACAAGCCGCTCGCGGAACGGATGCTCATCGGGTCGGTCGTCAGCCACAAGCAGGGATTCTACAAGCCGCGTCTAGGCTTGCCTTCTGCTTCGCTTGCTCTCTACCGGTCGCTTCACCGCTCAGCCACCTAGAGAGCCGCTTCGACCATGATCTCGACCGAGAGGCCCGGTCCCGCCAATTTCGACTCGACAGTGGCCCGAGCCGGTGTGTTCCCAGGCGATGCCCACGCATCCCATGCCGCGTTCATGTCGGCGAATGTCGAGATATCCGTAAGCCAGATATTGGCCTTGAGGATCTTGGACTTATTGGACCCTGCGAGCTCGAGCAATTCGTCGATACGAGCAAGAATTTGCCGAGTTTGACCGAGGACATCGAGAGACGAGTCCTGAGCGACGACGCCAGCGAGGTAGACCTTGTCGCCGTGCACCACCGCCTGGCTCATACGCGGACCGGGCTGAATTCGCTTGATGGTCATACCGTCCAACGTAGCTGACGGCCATTGGCGATGCCGCCGCAACCAGCGACATCACATGGAACTTCGAGAAGTTCTTGATTACTTCAAAGCGGCGGCAACTGGGACACCAGGCGCGCCGCGAGTTCGAAATCGACCTCGGCCACACTGTCGATACCCATCGTGAGTTCCTCGAGTAGCTCGCCTTGGTCGCGGGCGCGTTGCTGGGCAACCGAATAGGGCATAGTCGAGAACATCACCATGTTGTAGCGCGGACTGATTCGATCTGGAAACCGCCGCTCCAACTCAAGACCTAATTGCCGCTTGATGAGGTACGACGGATCCATCACACCGGCTCGCATCTCGATGTAATTGTCGAGTGCCATCTCGGCAATGGCGTCAACGTCTGGTTTTCGTTCGTGTTCAAAAGCACGAAATGCCATAGCCAGATCATGCTGATGCGAGGCGAGATGTCGCGAGAGCACCTGACATGACTCCATTGCAGCATTCATTCCTTGCCCGTGGAACGGCACAATGGCGTGCGCAGCGTCGCCGAGGAGCAATGCGTCGCCACCATGGTTCCAACCTGCCGTTCGGATAGTTGACAGCGTTCCCGTTGGACGCCCCACAAACTGCTCGGCGAGGTCTGGGACAAGTGCGTTGACACCAGGAAAAGTTCGGTCGAAGAAGTCGTCTATAAGCTCGGGAGTGTTGAGCGACTCGAAGGAGTCCGAATCGCCGACGAGGGGCATGAACAGCGTCGCCGTGAAATCGCCATTCGGGTTCGCCAAAGCAATGAGCATGAGTTGCCCACGCGGCCAGATGTGAAGCGCAAAGGGATCGAGCTGGAATGGGTCGAGTCCCGCAGCAGCTGGAATAGCGAGCTCCTTGTAGCCGTGGCCGAGGGGTTCGACCGACACCACCGAATCGCCATGAGCAACCAGAGCGTCTCGAAGCGCTGAGCTCGCACCATCAGTGCCGAACACCACTCCATAACCAACCGAGACCTCGTCAACCTCAGAGGCGTGCGTCGTGAAGGTTGCGACCCGATGAACAAGGTCAACGCTGCGACAGCGGTATTCGAACGAGATATGCACCCGCCCAGTGGCCTCGGCCGCGTCGAGTAGAATTGCATTCAGATCACCTCGCGACACCGAGTAGATGACGTCCGAATCGTGGCTGCCATAGGGCTGGAACACCGCAGAACCGTCAACATGAACCATGCGACCGCGCATCGGGATGAGTCGCTTGGCTACCTCATCCATCACCCCGGCCTCCTCTAGCGCCGCAATTCCGCGCGATGCGAGCGCAAGGTTGATAGATCGGCCCGCCGGGACCACCGATGTACGAAGGTCGGGGCGACTCTCGAACACTTCGACGTCGTGACCGAGTCCGGCCAAAAGAATCGCCAACAGCGAGCCGCACGGCCCGGCGCCGATAATGACCACGGGCCCGTGTTGGGACAGAGCGTTCATGACAGCAATTGGTCGAGGACCATCACAAAGGAGTGGATATCGACGAACGAATTATACAGCGGCACTGGCGCGGCTCGAATCACGTCGGGATAACGCCAGTCGCAGGCAACACCCTGAGCCTCAAGCTGTTCGTGTACCAACTTGCCGTCGAAGCGCGTATCGATAATGCGTAGTGCGAACTGACAACCGCGCTGGTGCATTGGCCTAGGCGTGATTGACTCGACACGACCCACCAGTACCGTGTCGATCATGAAATCGAAGTAGCCGATTTGTTGCACCGATTTCGCCCGCATCGCCCCAATTCGGCCGGCACGATCGATCACGTCGAGGGAGGCCCGTAGCGTCGCCATCGACAGAATCGGGGCGTTGCTCACCTGCCACGACTCGACTGTCGCGATGGCGTCGAACACTGTGTCCATCTCGAAACGGGTCGACTTGTTGGTACCCCACCAGCCCAAGAACTTTGGCAACGATTGGTCGGTCACGTGCCGTTCGTGAACGAAACACCCGGCGACCCCACCGGGCCCGCTGTTGAGGTACTTATATGTGCACCAGGCGGCAAAGTCGACCTGCCAATCGTGCAATTCGAGAACCAAGTTGCCTGCAGCGTGAGCAAGGTCGAAGCCCACCAGTGCACCGTGCGCGTGCGCGGCGGCAGTGATAGCCGAGATGTCGAACACCTGACCGGTGTAGTACTGCACTCCCGGCAAGAACACGAGGGCCAACTCGGAACCGTGCTGGCGAATCGCATCGAAAAGATCAGCGTCGTCGATCGTGTCCGAACCGGGCCGCGGTGACACCACGACGAGCGATGTGGCTGGGTCGAACCCACGCTGGCGGATCTGAGACTCGACAGCAAAGTGGTCCGACGGAAAAGCGTGCCCCTCGATGAGAATTTTGTGTCGGGCGGCCGTAGGTCGATAGAAACTCACCATAAGCAGATGCAGGTTGACCGTGAGCGAGTTCATCACGACAACCTCGTGAGGTCGACCGCCTACGAGCGCCGCCATCTGCACCGTGAGCAGTTCGTGGAAGGGTGCCCACGCCGTGCCTCCAGTGGTATGGCCCCGCACGCCAAGCGTCGCCCAGCGCTCTAGCTCGTCGTGCACCATGTCGACAGCAAGACGAGGAAGCGCCCCAGCGAATTGCCCACAAGGTAGATTTCGTCGGTACCTGCTGCCGTTTGAGGAATGCGGAACTCGGCGCGGATGTGCCGTAGCGGATCGGTAGCGTCGAGCCGTTGGGCACACGCGAGATCGATGCTAAACACGCGTCAGAGCCCAAAGAATCGTTCGGCGTTACCGTACAGTAGGGCCGAACGTCCGCCGGATGTGAGGTGCCTGGACGCATCGATCACTGCGCCCGGGTCGGTTTCACCCAGAGGGAACGGATAGTCAGAACCCATCAGGATCCGCTCCTCGCTCATCACTGAAACCAGCAGCCGCAACGCCTCGTCGCTGAACACCGCTGAATCGACGCTGAAACGTTCGGCGTAGGTGGACGGCGGATGTGGACAATCGACTCGCACGATGTCTCGCCTGCGCCATGCGTTGTCGACACGACCTATCTGCGCCGCGAAATTCCCGCCTCCGTGAGCGAAACATACCTTCAGATGGCGTGGCAAACGTTCGAACGCCCCCGACAAAATAAGGGAAAGGATGGCGAGATGCGTCTCGGCCGGCATGCCCACGAGCCAGGCCAACATGTACTTGGGCATTCGTTCGCCGGCCATGGTTGACCAGGGGTGAATAAAGACAGGGATAGCTTCGTCTGCACAGTGAAACAAGAAACGCAACAAGTCGGGATCGTCGAGGTTGCGAGCATCGACATGGTTGCCGATGTGCACGCCCACATGCCCCGTTGCCATCGCCCGGCTGACCTCGACACAGGCCCGGTCGACGTCCTGCAGCGGCACCTGACACAAGGTACGAAGCCGTACCGGGTCGACCGAACACATCTCGATAGCCATGTCGTTGATCATGGCCGCCCAGGCCGCGGTGTTCTTGGCCTCGGCGGCGTACGCGAAGAGTACTGGCGTTGCCGAAATGACTTGGATGGTGACGCCCGTGGAGTCCATCTGTGCGAGACGTTCGACCGGATCCCATAATGGAGTCTCGACCGGCCGGAACTGCTTGTCGCCTTCCATGATGTACCCGGTGCCATCGCCGTCGTTACGCAACCACGGAGCATCGACAAGACCAAGGGTTAGCGATTGCTTTTGCGTGATCGCCGGAAAAAAATGCGAGTGCACGTCTATTCGCGGGGCCTTCTCGGGCTCGGCGGCACTCATCGCTTTTCCGGCACCGGGTGAACCACCCCACACGAATCGCAGGTACGGGCCTCGACGCTGTCATAAAACGCCGCGAACAGAGGTGGAAGGTCACGTACGATCGATGCCAACTGCACCTCGGCCCGATGAACGCGGTGGTGGCAATGAGGACAAAACCACTCGAAACCATCGATCTCGCCCGGTAGCCGTGCGTACTCAACGACAAGACCGACGCTGTTGACATCGGCTCGTTGCGGCGAATGACGAACGTGGGGAGGCAACAAAAAGATGTCGCCTTCGGCAATGACCATGTCGCGCTCGGGTTCGCCGTCGCGATCGCGGATCTTCAAGGTCATGTCGCCGCGAAGCTGGTAGAAGAACTCCTCACGCGGGTCGTCATGATAATCGGTGCGACGGTTACCGCCACCCACGATCGTGACAATCATGTCGGTACCTTCCCAGATCTGCACATTCGACACGGGCGGCTTGAGCCGGTCAGCGTTCTCGTCGATCCAACGGAACAAGTTGAAGGGTTTGAGGGTCATGTCACGGATTCCTGGCGAAGCTGGGCGGTGGCTTTGATTTCGACTACGAGGTGCGGGTGAGGCAACTGATGCACGGCCACGGTTGTGCGAGCCGGTGGTTCACAGCCATCGAAGAACTCGGCCCACGCCGTGTTGTACGGGCCGAAGTCGTTCATGTTGACGAGGAAGCTCGTGACATCGACAAGGTCGTTGCGGTCGAGCCCAATGGTCTGCAGAGTCTGTTCGATATTCGCCAGCACCTCAAGCGTTTGTGCTCCGGCATCTAACGAAGTAGTACCAAACTCGTCGACCGACGCACCGGCAATACTGTTGTCGGCGCGACGCGAACTGGTGCCAGATACGAAGGCGAAACCGTTGCTCACGCGCATATGGGGGAACCGGCCACGCGGCCGAACGAGAGCGTCTGTCATGACTGCGAACGTAGCCGTTGGCAGTGGCCACTGTGGCGTCTACAACGCTTTCCCTGCCTGGCTTGGGCCAGAATCGGGCCATGGCACACTGACTCGTCGAACCGCACTTGTTACCGGCGCTGCAGCCGGGATCGGAGCAGGAATCGCCCGGTCGTTCGCCGAGGCAGGCGCCGACGTCGTCCTCTGCGATATCCAACCAAAGGTACAAGGTGTCGCCGAAGCCATCGCAGCTGCTACCGGGCAAACCGTCTCGTGGTGGCTGGCCGACGTTCGCGATGCCGCGCAGGTGAAATCGTTCGTCGATCAGGCCGCCTTCCAGTTCGGTGGACTCGACATCGTCGTCGCCAATGCAGGGACGTGGCGACGAACCGATCCCGCCTGTGATATGGATGCCACCGACTCCGAGATGATCCGCTTCGCAGCAGGGCCAGCATTAACCGAGGAGCGGGCGGCAACGTACATGCAACCCGCCCAGATCGGTCAGCTCGCCCTTGAGCTCATCGCCGAAGGACCAGCGGGACGAACAGGCGAAAACATCGGCATCTGGCTCGGGCATCCGGTCGTACTCCCCCCTCGGCGGGCCGTGCTCCCGTCACGACACATCTAGCTTGCCTTCGGCGTCGCTTGCTCACAACTACCGCTCGCTTCAGCGCACCGCCATGTAGCCCTCGATACAGTTGCCCGAATGAACTGGGATGTTTTCATTACATGCGCGGTAACCGGCGCGGGCGACACAACGGGCAAAAGTCCCCATGTTCCTGTGACACCCAAGGAAATCGCCGAGTCATCAATAGCCGCGGCACGCGCCGGGGCGGCAGTCGTGCACATCCACGTGCGTGATCCCGAAACCAAGCAAGGGTCGCGAGACACCGGGCTCTATGCCGAAGTCGTCGAACGGGTTCGTGATTCAGGCACCGATGTCGTCATCAACCTCACGGCGGGCATGGGTGGCGACCTCGTGCTCGGTGGTGACGAGACGGTGATGCCACCGAACCCGATTGGCACTGACATGGCAGGCGCAACAGAACGACTCCATCACGTCCGGGCGCTACTGCCCGAAATTTGTACGCTCGATTGCGGAACTATGAACTTCGCATCGGGCGGCGATTACATCATGGTCAACACCCCCGGCGTGCTGCGGACAATGGCCCGCCAGGTTCAAGCGCTCGGTGTACGCCCCGAACTCGAGGTGTTCGATTCGGGCCATCTCGTGCAGGTGAAAGAGCTCATCCGAGACGGCTTGCTCGACGACCCCGTCATGATCCAGTTATGCATGGGCATTGCCTATGGCGCCCCCGATGATCCCAACACTTTTATGGCTTTGGTGAATAACCTGCCGAACGACTGCGTGTTTTCGGCGTTCTCTATCTCGCGGATGCAGCTTCCGTTTGTGGCGATGGCCGCGCTTGCGGGAGGCAACGTTCGCGTCGGGCTCGAAGACAACATCTACCTCGGGCCGGGCAAGCTTGCGACCAATGCCGAACTCGTCGAGCGTGCCTCCGAGATACTCCGCGCCATGAACGTTTCGGTCATGAGCCCGCAGGCAGTGCGAGACAAACTCAAGCTAAGGAAGCACTCGTGACAGTGAGCGCAATTCCTGGTTTGGAACGAGTCGGGCTACTCGGCGGCGGGGTGATCGGCGGCGGTTGGGCTGCCCGCTTCTTACTCAATGGGGTCGACGTCAAACTCTACGATCCCGACCCGCAGGCCGAACGGAAAGTCAACGAGGTGCTGGCGAACGCTCGGCGGGCGACCACCAAACTTCTGACTCGGAGCTTGCCCATCGAGGGCGCTCTCACTTTTGCTTCCTCCCCCGAGCTAGCAGCAACCGATGTCGATTTCGTGCAGGAAAGCGCCCCCGAACGACTCGAACTCAAACAGGACCTACTGCGGCGAGCGAGCACCGCGGCGGGGCCGAACGTCGTCTTCGGGTCATCGACATCGGGTCTGCTGCCAAGCCTGTTGCAAGATGGCATGGCGCATCCCGAACGGCTCGTGGTCGGCCACCCGTTCAACCCCGTTTATCTGCTTCCGCTGGTCGAGGTTTGTGGTGGCTCGCTGTCATCCTCGGCAGCTTATGAACGAGCCGCCGCTGTCTACGAGTCGATCGGCATGCGGCCGTTGCGTCTCCGCAAGGAGATCGATGGTTTCGTCGCCGACCGCCTCCTCGAAGCACTGTGGCGCGAGGCGCTCTGGCTGGTCAATGACGGCATCGCTACTGCCGAGGAAATCGACGACGCCATCCGCTTCGGTGCCGGACTCCGCTGGAGTTTCATGGGCACATTCCTCGTGTATCGCATCGCTGGCGGCGAGGCTGGCATGCGCCACTTCATGGCTCAGTTCGGCCCAACACTCCAGTGGCCGTGGACAAAACTCATGGACGTTCCCGACCTCACCGACGAACTCGTCAACGAGATCGTGACGCAATCCGACAACCAGGCGGCGGGAGCATCCATACGTGAACTCGAGGTTCTCCGCGACGACTGCCTGGTTGCTGTTATGCAAGGGCTGCGCACCACTGGCTATGGCGCCGGGACAGTGCTCGACAACTATGAACGGATACTCGACGCTCGTATGCCGATCGTCAACGAAACCTCGGGGTCGCACAACGATGAGCTGTATGTTCGCTCGAACGTGCTGTCGCACGACGGCCGAAGCGCTCTAGTCGCTACGTCGGTGTACCGCGTTGACGATGACAGTCTGGTCACGACCACACAACACCACGTCACCCTTCGACCCCATATCGCTGGCCAGGAAACGAGGGTTTAGCGGTTACAAACTGCGTTGCTGGCCTCTTGTACTGCCAGGCCTGCGACACCGGCTTGAGGACCGACCGTGAGCAACTCGGCCTTTGAGCCGTTGGCAGCAAGGCGGCGATCGATATCGGCAACCAGCGTCGTTGCATTCGCTCGCAGCTCAGGAGGCATTTCGGCGGGAACCATGCGGCTACGGGCCGACTTCAGCCAATCGGCCGTGCCGACCGCATCGGACGCCTGAGCAGCTACCACCATGTCGCGAATGACCTCGCCGTAGTTCAGGCACCAGTTGTCCCATGTTCGCCGCGCCTGCTCGTCACCTGGATTCACCGGCGCGGCCGGGGCAGGTGCTGTGAAGTCGGGCAGATCCACTTCGGTCGTTGTCGTTGGAGCAATGGTCGTGGTTGTGGTGGTGGTCGTCGTCGCGCCCTGATCGAGGGGCGTGTTGCCGCGCCCGAACGTAACGATCGCCCCGACTACCAGTAGTACAGTGATCGGGACCGAAACTCGATGAGTCTTTGCCATCCCTATTCAGGCGGCTGCCGAAAACACGCGCAAGAAGTTCTCGGCGTAAAACTTGTCGAGCACGGTTGTGCTCTGGCCTGCGAGTGCCGACTCGAATCGACCCAAGGGATTACGACCGCCCTCGATATGGGGGTAGTCGCTGGAGAACAGGTACAGGTCGGGGTTGGACTGGTCGATGAATCGGCCGACTGGCTCGAAGACAAAGGGGGTGAAACCCAACTGCTGGGTGATCTGCTCGGATGGCATACGCGTGAAACCGGCCAGGTTGGCGTCGTTTCGGCCCCAGGTTGCAGCCACCCAGTCGAGCCGCTGCAGCAGTTCTGGTACCCAACCTGCACCCAGTTCAACCGCCGCGCCATGCAGTGACGGGAACCGTTCGAGCACACCGTCGAGAACCATCATCGACAAGAACGTCTCGGGACCTTGGTGCAGAACCGCAATGTCTTTCGTACGCACATTCTCGCCACCTCCGAGCCAATCTTTGGTGGGCGCCCGGCCGTTATTGGCCCACGCCGTGCTGAGGTGCAGCGGCGCGCCACCCACGTGAAGCACGAATGGAAGGTCGGCATCGGCTAGGCGTGCCCAAAACGGATCGAAAGCGATATGCCCGGGGGATTTGTCACCGCAGGCACGATGCGGCACCCACACGGCATCGACACCGGTGTGAGCAGCGCCGGCGATAAGCCGGTCGAGTTCGACAATTGCCATGTCGGGATCGTCGAGCGGCACAATCGCCACGCCGAGGAGCCGGTCGTCAACCGAACAGAACTCGGTAACATGGCGATTGTGCGCACGGGCCGCGCCGTACCGCAGGGTTGGGTCGAGTTTGCCACTTGGCGAGAACGGCAGAGCAACACTGTGTGTTGCAAACACCAGCTGCTTCTTGAATCCGAGCAGATCTAGGGCGACCGAACGCTCGGCCGAATCGAACGCACCGAGCGCCTGTATCTCCTTCGATGAGCGAATGAGGTCATCGCCGAGCGCCACAAGCTCAGCGCGATGCTGGTCACTATGACGCCCGCCGCGGTTCATGATGACGGCGACTTCTTCATCGGTCACGATCGACGCGCTGTAGTTGACGAGCGGTATGTCGTCGCGCAATGCAGGATCGGCATACTTCTTCAGAAAGTCGGGTAGCTCCATGATGTGACTGTCAGCATCGAAGTACTGGCGGTCGTCGGGCGCGTATGCCATTGGTCCTCGCTTTTCTTTGTACGCAACGTAGCCGAATCCGTCATCGATGTAGCGGCCCGGCAGGCGTACGATGCGAGCATGTCTACAGCTCATCGACCTTGGCGCTCCGGTGCCGCACAAGCCTTTGCCGCACTCGAACATGAACGCCTTGCGTTGCATGGTCTGTCCGACTCGCTCGATCTCGACGCGCTAGATGACGAGCTACACCGCCTGGTTGATGCCCAGGAATCCAAGCTCGACGAGTGCTTGGTGCTCTATGCCGGAACCAACGAGCCCAACCCGCGGCTCGCACGGCTCGCCGGTTCGGCCATTGGTAGCCGCCCGAATCTCGGGCCTCCGGGTGACACATGGAACCGCGGAATGGTCGACGCCGCCCGAATTTCGGTGCTGTGCGAGGATGTGCTGGCGCGCCTGTTCCGGTGCCGCTTCGTGGAAACCCGGGTTGCCTCGGGGTCGATTGCCAACCTGTACACGTACCTGGCCACCACGAAGCCCGGCGACACTATCCTGGCGTTTTCGGATGGTGCGGCCGGACATGTCACCCATCACGCTGCCGGAGCCGCTGGGCTCGTTGGCTTGGACGTACACGCTATGCCGTTCGACGCCGATTGCATGGATGTCGACATTGACGCGCTGGCTGTTCTCGCCAAGCGGCTTCGTCCAACCCTGCTCATTGTTGCGGGGTCGATGTGTTTGTTCCCGTACAACGTCGCAGGTGTTCGCGCCATTGCCGATTCCATCGACGCTCACGTGCTCTACGACGCGGCGCATATGGGTGGGCTCATCGCAGGCGGGGCGTTTCAGCAACCCCTCGCCGAAGGCGCTCACGTCATGACCGGCTCCACCTACAAGAGCTTCGGCGGCCCACCGGCGGGCATGATCCTCACCGACGACGCCATGCTCGCAGAGCGCCTCGATGCAATTGCCTACCCTGGCCTGACCGCCAACTTCGATTTGGCCAAACAGGCTGCTCTCACCCTCGCCGCCATGGACCTGTTAGAACACGGCGAGGCGTACGCAGCAACCTGCATATCCAACGCGCAGGCATTTGCCGATGCACTCACAGCCCGCGGCGTCGACGTCTTTCGACCTGCAGGCCGCGGCGGACTAGCGACGATGAGCCAACATGTCGCTCTCGATGCCCGGCAGTTTGGTGGGGGCGACCGAGCAGCCAAATTGTTGGAACCGGCCAACTTGTTGTGCTCGTCAATCGGGCTACCGCTTCCCGAGATCCCGGGCGATGCGAACGGCGTCCGCCTCGGTACTCAGGAATTGACGCGTCGCGGTATGGGCACCGCCGAGATGGCAATCGTCGCCGACCTCGTTGGCCGCGTGCTCATCGACGGCGAACCGGCCGAGACGGTTCGGGCCGACGTCATCGAGCTTCGCCAGCAGTTCTCGAAGCTCGTCTTCGTTCGCTAGCAAGGAGGTGGAATGGTCGAACCGCCCGGCCGCTCACTCGGTCGAGCGATTGCCCATCACTACGGTGTTCACCCCGCTGCCGATCTGCTGTAGCAGCCGAAGGTCGTACAGCGACGGCTGCTCGTTGACCAGCCGAGCAGCATTCGCCAGGCTTCGCAGCGCCGCCACCTCGCCGCGCGCTCGCTCCAGCGCGGCCTGACCCTCGGCGCGTGCGACGAGGGTCTGCGACCGTGCTCGACGCAGCTCGGGGGCAGCATGATGTCGAGGATGCGAAGGTTGGTCACCGAGACGCCGAGATCGGCGGTGTCGCCCACGTCGAGAACCAACTCGGCTCGCTGCGCGAGCAGGTCCTCAAGGGTGAGGGTCGGTACTACGCGGCGCAGCGCTGCTTGAAACCGGTAATGCACTTCGGTGTTCGCATTCTGGCTGCCGGTCACGTAGGCGATAGGGTCGACGACCGCGACAGTGCCCGTGATTGAAACTCGCACGGCCACCTCGTCGCTTGTGGCGATCTCCTGACCGTGCACTGCGTAGGTGGTCGGCCGGGTGTCGAGCACGACGACACGGCGACGCCCCGAGCTGCGAACGCGGCTGGTCGTGACGAGGACAATGTGCCGTTGCGCGCGACGACGGCCCGCTCATAAGGCGCCAGCTGAATGGTGCGTCGGGTGCTGCTGTTGATCTGTCTCATCGTGTACCTCGAAAGAGAGGTCCGGTCGGTACCGACCCAACGGAGGCGGGAACCCGAAGCTCGCAAAGCCGTCGTTCGGTATGCTGGTACCGGCCGGATCTCAAGTTGAAGTGGGAATCGAACCCACTGGTCCATGTATACGACGGCCGATGACCGGAGACCCGACGCACCCGACTGGTGCATTGGCCGGTTTGGTTTATCCCTCGTATAGCCCGCATCGTACTCAAGTCTCTTCGGCGGAGTCGGTTGATTCTCAATTGGTCGGCAGATTTGGATTGCTACTGACCGAATGAAGCAGCGACCGCTTCGATAAGGTCTCGTTGCGCCCCTGCTTCAGGTCCTGCCATCGGCCGATGCGACGCAACGCTCGATAACGCTTCGCTGGCTGTGAAGCCGCGAGACATCAAAAGGCAGGTGGCGAGTGTGCCTGCGCGGCCAATGCCGGCTCCGCAATGCACGAGCAGGTGGTGGCCCTTGTCGAGGAGCTCGTTGAGGTCATCGACGCACCGGAGCGTTTCGATAACGCCGAGAGCGTGTAGGTCAGGGGTGGCAAACCATCTCGATCGCTGAGGGTTTTGCTCTAGCCACGACACATATTCCGGGTAGCGATACGCGAGTTCGTCGCGCTCGGTCAGGCACACGACAATTGTCGCCTGAGCGCGGCCAAGAGCGTCATCGGCATCGGGCCCAACTACATGCTTACCGCAGAGGGAGAGACGCCCAATTCCCGGAAACGGAACCTCGTCGATCCCACCATCAACTGATCGTCCCATCGGCCAAGCCATGCCAATTGAGACTAGCGCCACCTGTCAACGCCCTATATTGTGCACTCCGGTGTAAGGCGGGGGCAGTGCTGAGATCACCTGCCACAGACTTCAGAAATCGGGTTTCTAACACATGTCCAGCGGGTGGGACGAGGAGGTCGGCTCCTCAACATTTATTGTTGTATCGCCACATTTTGACGATGCGGTGTTGTCGACGTTTGGTCTTCTCGCGCACGCCCACTCGTGCAAAGTCATCAACGTCTTCACCCATGTCCCGTCAGGCATCCAAGCCACCGATTGGGATCGTGACCGAGGCTTCAGCTCAGCTCAAGATCACATGACAGCTCGTCTCGCCGAAGAGCGTGATGTTATGGCGTCGCTGCGGGTCGACCATCAAGAAGTCGACCTCGTACCGTTCGAATATGTCCAGTCGCGAGAACAACTCACAGCCGATGAACGTCTCGCGGTGCTTGACGCGATTTCATTGGAATGGTCGGCTTCAGGCGTCAGGCCGACCGTGGCACTTCCCGTCGGTGCGGGCCGCAAGTACAGCATCCCCGAGCGGGTGTACCATCGGCTCTGGCCAGCAAGGCGGCCTCCGGGCGGCGGCGCAGCGCACATCGATCACGTGGCCCTGACCGACTCTCTCCTTCCCGAGCTACTGCGTTTAGAAATTCCTGTCGTGCTGTATGAAGACCTGCCATACCTGTGGTCGGGCCCGGGCGACCAGCGGTGCAACACAATCATCAGGGAAAACGGGCTCTCGGCCCAACCACGAACGATCAGCATCGACCCCGAGTCCAAAGCCGACGCCGTTCGTCATTACGCGAGCCAACTGTCGGCACTGGTACAGGTGCCAGCGGAAACCATTCAGGACGTGCTGCCCAAGACCGAACGATTCTGGGAGCTGTCGCCGCTGTAAGCAGCTAGCGAGCCCCCGATACATCGATAAGGGCGCCGCTTACGTACGAGGACGCAGGCGAGAGAAGCCAGGCAACGACGTCGGCGACCTCATCGACGGTTGCACAGCGACCGAACGGAATGAGGCCTCCAGCGACGAAACGCTCGACACGACCGGGGCTGGCTTGTTCGTTGAAGTCGGTATCGACTAGTCCGGGGCGCACCGCATTGACCCGAATTCCGCGCGCTGCCACTTCCTTTGCGAGACCTAGTGTCATGGTGTCAATGGCACCCTTTGTGGCCGCGTAATCGACCCACTCGCCAGCGCCGCCAATTCTCGCAGCAGCCGACGAGACGTTGACGATGGCCGAGCCCGAATCCATGCGCCGTAGGGCCTCGCGAGCGCACAGGAAACTACCGAGCACATTGATGTCGAACATGCGACGGGTTGCCTCTATGTCGAGGTCCTCGACCTTTCCGTATCCAGCGGCAATGCCTGCGTTATTCACGAGTCCGGTGATGGAGCCAAATTCGTCGGCCGCAATGGCAAACAGATGCACTACCTCGGCTTCGACACTGACGTCGGCCTGAACCGCAATTGCGGTGCCGCCAAGGTCGCGGATGCCAGCCACCACATCCAAAGCTCGCTTGGCGCTCGCCGCGTAGTTGACGACTACGCAGTGGCCAGCACGCGCTGTCGCTCGGGCTGTGGCGGCGCCAATCCCCCGACTTGCTCCGGTGATAACGGTGACGGGACCCTGAGTATTCATCGGCGACACGGTAGTGCGAGACTGCGAACATGACCCATCCGAATTCGGCACCGAACTATGACGTTGAGTTTTTCTGGGACCCCGTGTGCCCGTTTGCATGGCTGACCTCTCGCTGGCTCGTGAAGGTTGCAGACCAGCGTGATTATCTCGTCGACTGGCGGTTCATCTCCTTGCGTCTGTTGAACAAGGCCAAGAACTACGCCACCGATTTTCCGCCCGAATACGAACAGGGGCACACGGCTGGGCTGCGGATGTTGCGTGTCGCCGCCGCCGTTCGTAACGACCTCGGCCGTGAACCAATGGGGGCCTTGGTGACAGCGTACGGCGAGAGTTATTGGGACAAACCCAAGGGTTCGGGTATGCGGGTGCGGCTCAGTACCACCGACCACGCAATCGAGGTTCTTTGCGCCGCAGGGTTGCCGGCTAGCTATGCCTCGGCCCTCGACGACGACTCGTGGGACGAACTGCTCGATGCCGAGACCGAACTTGCGTTGTCACGAACCGGCCGAGACGTGGGCACGCCAATCATCACGTTTGGACCGAGTGGTCTGTCGTTCTTTGGCCCGGTGATTTCCCGCATTCCAAGCGACGAGGAAGCGCTTCGACTGTGGGACGCAGTCACGACCCTTGCGGCCTTTCCTGGCTTCGCGGAGATGAAGCGAAGCCTGCGAGAACCACCACAACTCACCATTCTTCGTGGCACAAGCGATACGCCCAAGATGGAGGACTGGAAGGGCGGCCACCGCGCCGGCCATCTTGCAAGCGACACGCGTTCGTAGCCAACGGTTCTAGTCGTCATGTTCGGCCAGCGCTCGAAACTCGTCAGGCACGCGACCGGCACCGGAGAACACAACGGATGCGTAGCCGACTGCGTCGCGTCCAAATCGGCGCCTAACAGCATCGACCGAATGATCAACTGACCAGCGGCCCGATCCAGCCGATGTGCCTGGTCGGCTGCGTTCGTCGTGGGCACCGAGCGACAGTTCGAGTTGTAACGCCCGTTCGTTGACGAGTTGGGAAACGGCTATACCAATCAGGGTTACCTCGATACGAGGCCCATTGCTGCCCACAGCCGAAGCAACCAGGTCGGCGGCGACCTCGGCCAATGTACGGGTAGCTGAGAGCGGAGCAGCGAGAGTAATGGACCGGGTCACAGACCGAAGGCCAGTACAGCGCACCCGTACCGTGATCGTACGACCCGCAAGGTGCTTTGCCCTGAGTCGGCCGCCGACCCGGTCGGCAAGATGGCTGACTACCTGCATGATGAACTGCGGGTCGGGAGCACAGCGACCGAACGCTGATTGCGCGCCAACCGACTTAGCCCGACGGCCCGACTCGACACGACGTTGATCGACGTTGTTCGCCAACGCACCCAGCTTGGACCCGACTGCATGTCCGAGGAGACGCTGCAGCGCCGACGGGTCAGCTTCGGCTAGTTCGCCAATGGTGCGAATTCCTTCGTCGGCAAGACGACCACGAGTGACGGGTCCGACGCCCCAGATCAGGCCGACTGGCAACGGAGCAAGGAACTCGGTTTCGTACTCGGGTTCGACGAGTACAAGACCATCGGGTTTGGCCACCTGCGAAGCTATCTTCGCCAGATGTTTGGTACGTGCAATACCTACAGAAATTGGTAGGCCAATTTCAGTGCGCACCCGGCTGCGAATGGAGGCTGCAATCGCGGCCGGCGATCCGAAAAGCCGAGCAGCACCTGAAACATCACAGAACGCTTCGTCGATTGAGATCCGCTCGACAGCGGGCGTGAAGTCGACCAGTACATCGATGACGCGGTCGGCCAGCCGCTGGTACTCGCTGAAGTGCCCGGCGACAAACAACAAGCTTGGGCAGAGCTTGCGAGCCTGATATCCCGACATGCCGCCGTGAACCCCAAAGACCCGGGCCTCGTACGAAGCGGCCAGCACCACCCCGCCGCCGACGGCTATGGGCCGTCCGCGCAACGACGGATCGAGCAGCTGTTCAACCGATGCATAGAAGGCATCGAGATCGGCGTGCAGAATGTTTGCACCGGCATTCGACATGCCTTCAATATAGCGAACACTTGTTCGTTTGTCATCTGAAATATTGCAAGGTGACGATTGTATGCTCTGACACCTACTAACGTGCGGTTGGGGATGACCGAAAGGTGGTGTCGGTGAAAGCTTCCAAGACGATTGGTGTCGCCTGCTTGGCTGCGTCGTTCGCGCTCGCAAGTTGTGGAGGGAGCGCAAAGAAGACAGCAGCGACCACCACCACCACGACGGCGGCCAAGACCATCGTCACAGTCGCGCCGACAACCGTGCCTCTGCCCGTCACAACTACCGCGCCAACCACAACTACCACGGCAGCACTTCCTGCTGGGTACAAGGCCGAGTCACCAACCGGTGCACTGAAGAAGAACGATGCGGGTGAGCGCGTCAAGAAACTCCAAGCCCGTCTCACCAAACTCGGTTTCGCAGCCGGACCGGCCGACGGACTTTTCGGAGCCCAAACCGACAAAGCAGTGAAGGCATACCAGGCCGCGAAAGGGCTCGGTGCCGACGGAATCGTTGGTCCCGAGACCAGTGCGTCACTCGATACTGATTGCAGCCAGGGGCGCTGCTAACACTCCCGCCACCACCACAGGCTCGCCGTCGAGCGTGATTGTGCAATTGCGCATCGGCAGATCGAAGTGGCCAGCAGTAAATCGGCCCGCGTTTTCATTCGCGCCAAGCGAATACAAGAAGTTTCCGGCGAAGGCCCGTGCTTCGGTCCCCCACAAATCAGCCTTGTCGTAGAGCTGCATCGATTCCCAACGGGCCGCCGGGTTCATTCCCCAGCCCACATGGCTCACCGCGAGACTTTCGCGATCGTCGAAAGCGGCCAAGTAGTTGGTGAACAGAGCGGCATCCAAACCGTCGCCCTCGATCGAGACCACGTAGTCGTCAACGACAGTGAGCCGCACTGGGGTCTCAAGGTATCGACCGAAGGTGAGATTCAGATCTCCTGGTGCCAGCACTACGGTGCCGTTGGTTGAAGCCGTTGCCGGAAACGCGACTATCAGTCCACCGGGCCAATGGGCAATGGTGCCCGGCCCACTAGTAATGCCTGTCGAACCCGCCGTGAACGCACCAGCGAGCCGGACACGAAGATCAGTACCGGCGGCGCTGGTGACATGCATGATGGTCGCCGAGTTCACGCGGTCGAGCCCGAGATGCACGCGGCGCACGAGGTCGGGGTCCCACGTAATGCGATCAAAGGTGTCGGGATGCTCGTTTGAGATCATCAACACCCGTGCACCGGCCACCAGAATTTGGGAGAGCTCTGGTGCGTGGAGCAACCCTTCGACGGTGCAGTCGACAACCAAGTTCGACGCAGCCAAAGCGGCAATGACGCCAGGGTTGTGGGCGACTGCTTGAGATGCACCAGTGGACCGTATTGGTACCGGGTTCGACGATGCCGGAGTCGGTACGAGTACATCGAACACGGCTGCGCCGAGCGACTGGGCAGCCAACCGCGCCGCTGTTACCAACGACGCCCGGCTTTGAGCTTCGCTCAGAATGGCTACGGTCTCGCCTGCGACGAGTTGGCAACGCGAGAGGTGGTCGGCGAAGGCTCGAATGTGTCGCCACTCGGGTGCGCTCATTGCGATGCGTTCTTGATGTGAGCGCGGATGAGCGAGTTGACAACCACAGGTGCCTCGACATTGAGGAGGTGACCCGCGCCCGGTACCACTTCCACACGAGCACATGGAATGAGCCGGGCGAGCAGTTCGCTGTAGGCCGGGGGCGTTTCGTCGTCGAGCGCACCGACAAGACACAGTGTGAGAGCCGTGATGTTGGCGAGCATGGGACGACTGTCGTGAGTGACCAGACAGTCGATGGACGTACGCAATGCGTGGCTGGTGATTCGCGCCATGGCAGCGCGCTGGCCAGCCAGAGCCCGTACCGTGATCGATGGTCCCGCAAGTGCGCCGAGAACGGCGTCGGCGAAGTCGATTGGTTCCTGTCCGGCATCGAGTGGGGCAAGCCGACGGGCACGCCATTCGACGGCATCGGTACCGTCGAGCCCGAACGTTGGGCTCGTTGCGAGCAGTGTCAAAGATGCGACCAAGCCTGTATGCGCAGAAGCTGCATACTGGGCAATCATTCCCCCGAACGATATTCCAACGACATGGGCCTGGTTCACGCCAAGCTCGCCAATGAACTCGGCCACAGCATCGGCCAACGCCGCGAAGGTGACCGCTCCATCAAGCGGCAACGAAGTGCCATATCCGGGCATATCCCAGGCCACGACTCTCATGGTGTCGGACAGACCGGCCATCTGTGGTTCCCACGAGAGTCGGCTTCCGCCCAGCCCGTGAAGCAGTACAACGACGTCGCCACGTCCCTGTTCTCGCCAGCCAAACCGGTCGCCATCGACATCGAAGGATGCAGCCACAATCGCTAAGTAGACAGCCTGTCGGGTATCGGCGTCAACGTTCTTGACTGCACGTGCTGCTGTACGCAAGAGTCGCCGCTCATGACGAGCGAGCGTTGCGACTATCTTGTCGGCCTGGTACGCGACATGGCCCCCCGCATGAAGGAGCGCGCGGTCACGTACGACCGCGAGGCCCGATTTCCATCGGAGAACTTTGCCGACTTCCACGCCAACGGACTGCTCGCAGCCTGCGTCCCTACTCGTTACGGAGGGCTCGGTGCCACCTATCGCGACTACGTGCGGGTTAGCGTGGAGATCGGTCGTAGTTGTGGTGCTACTGGGCTGACGTTCAACATGCACAACGCCACGATGTTGTGGTGCGGCCAGGTTGCCGACCTCCTTGATCTCTCCAATGAGCAACGGGTCGGCCACGAACGAGTCCGCGCCGAGATGTTCCGTGGTGTGGTCGAACATGGCGACATTCACAGTCAACCGTTTTCCGAGGGGCTTGCACCGGGAGCAACCACCGGGGTCGCTACAATCGCGGTTCGCGTCGACGGCGGATGGAAGGTGACTGGCCGAAAGATCTTTGCGTCGCTGTCGGGTTCGGCCACGTACTACAACGTCACCTGCCAGGTTCCTGGTGAAGACATCATCCGACTGCTCGGTGTACCAGCGTCGGCCACCGGGGTCGAGATTGTCGACGATTGGGATCCGCTTGGTATGCGCGGCACCGTGTCGCGAACGCTCCTCATGAACGACGTATTCGTGCCTGGGCCCAACGAATGGATGCCTGCGGGTACCTACAATCAGGCCGCGTTGCGGTACCCGTGGCTGTTCTTATCGCTCTGTCCCACGTATCTCGGCTTGACCCAGGGTGTGCTCGATATCACAGCGGCGTATCTGCGCGGCGAGGTGCCAGGACAGACCACAGGCGCACGACGAGACCATCCGGTAAAGCAGTTCGGCTGGGCACAGATGCAACTGAAATTCGAGCAGAGCCGAGCGTTGTTGTTTCGGTCAGTTGACAACGCCACGCTCGACCCGAGCAACGCCGACTTGGTGACGGCTTGGGCGGCCGCAGCCACGGTGATGGAACACGCGGCCGAGGTAGCATCGCTGGCCATTCGCGTATGCGGTGGTCAGTCGATGATGAAGACGTTTCCGCTAGAACGCATGTATCGCGATGCCCGTCTCGGTAGCACGATGTTGCCGTGGAGCGCCGAGACGTGTCTTGAACGTCTCGGCCGAGCCCACCTCTACGACGACTAACCAAAGACGGCCATCGTCCATAGTCGGTCGTTCATGGCGGCCCCGCGCGGCCCCTCGCGGCCCCTCGAGGCCCCTCGACCACCATCTCGCCCGGCTGCGGTATCGAAAAGCGAGCCGGGACTCGGGCGAGAACGTGTTCAATGGGACCCATGATTGACCTAACGCGCTACATCGAACCCGGGGACTCGATCCTTGTTGGTCAGGGCACCGCCGAGCCACGGGCTCTGGTCGAAGCGCTCGTAGCGCAACGTCATCTGCTTCGTGACGTTCGAGTCTTTGTGACTGCCTCGTTTACCGGGCTGTTCACACCCGAACATGCCGATCATCTGACGTTCAGCGGGCTCGGCGGTGTGGGTCAAACGTCGCTGCTCACGACCGCTGGTGTACTTGACGTACTACCTATCCACCTAGGCGAAGTGTCACGGCTGATCGGCTCGGGACAGCTTCGGTTTGATGTCGTGTTGGCCCAGTTAAGCACTACGGTGCAAGACGGCCAGCACTCACTCGGGCTGGTGTCGGACTATCTGCAGCAAGCAATTGGGTTGGCCCGTGTGACGCTGGCCGAGATCAACCCGCATGTGCCCTTCACGTACGGCGACACGCTCATTCGCCACGACCAGATTACGGACAGCGTGTTCGACGATCGCCCATTGATCGAGGTTCCACGTCGGCCACCCTCCGAACAAGATCTCGCTATCGCTGACCACATCACCGGGCTCATTCCCGATGGCGCCACGCTCCAAATTGGGGTGGGCGCAACACCCGACGCCGTTATCGCCAAACTCGTGAACGGCCGGAACCTCGGCGTGCACTCGGGCCTCATGACCGACGCATTGGTCGACCTGGTCGAGGCCGGGGTGGTTACCAATAGCCACAAGGAGATCGATGCTGGGCTGTGCGTGACGGGGGCGTTGTTCGGAAGCGATCGACTGTACCGATGGGCCGACCGGAATTCCGCCCTCCAGATGCGGTCGGTAGCCCACACCCACGACCCCCGGGTTCTGGCCCATTTCGAATCGTTCTTCGCTATCAACTCGGCTATCGAGGTCGACCTCTCCGGACAGATCAACGGTGAGATCGCCGGTCGCCGACACCTTGGAACCGTTGGTGGGCAGGGCTACTTCGCCCGCGCCGGGCTCACCTCGTCTCGCGGACGCTCGATCATTGCTCTGCCGTCGGTTGTCGCTGGGGGGTCGGTGTCGAGGATCGTGGCCAGTATTGCGAGTGGCATCGTGACAACGTCAAGGGCCGACGCCGACATCATTGTTACCGAGCACGGCATCGCCGACCTGCGAGGAGCGTCGCTACGGCAACGTGCCGCACGAATGATTGCCATTGCCGATCCCCGGCACCGAGATGAGCTGGCCCGGCAGTTGGCGGGTCACTAGCGGATGGCGACAGCGTTACCCGGTGAGCCGAGCCCATCGGGCAGGTTGAGCGGCGTGGCAACAAAGAAGAACGTGTATCGACCATCGTTTCGGCACGCGTCGGCCAACGATTCGAAGTCGAACATCTCGCCGAGCGCCATGCCAAGCATCGGAATGAGCCTGCGATGCAGCGAACCAACGGCAGGGTTACCCGGCACAACCTCGACCGCGGGGTTATCGCAGCAGAGTGCAGCCGGGTGGGCGTTCCACAGGAACCGGGCCATCTCCTCCCCTGCATGCAACCCGGCGAAGGTGGGATCAGCGGCGTATGGGGAACGCGCCTCCATCGGCAAGGCTGTGTACGCCCCAACCCAACCGGTTCGTACGCACACGATGTCGCCCGGTTCTAGTTGAACCTGCTGAGACGCAAGCGTGGCTTGTAGGTCGGCCACGGTCACGGCTGTGGGTTCTAGCGGATGGAACGTGCGGCCTTCGCCGGCATGCCAGGCCGCTACGTCGACCAGCACGCCGCGGCCTGCGATTCCGTGGCGGGCCCAGTGGTGAATACCGAGACCGTTGGGCCCGTCGGTCGGGTTGTTTGTTCGCCCGCCCCAGAACCCATATTCGCGGCACCGCACGTGGTTCAGAGCGTCCCACTGCGTCGAGCCTTGCGGGTGGAAGCTGTCGAGGCGATCGTCCATTTCGTTGCGGTTGAGCGCCACCACGGTGTGGGTGTACGCCTCGCGACCGAACAGCGCCGGGTTCGGGAGATCGAGCGGAAGGTCAAGAGACACGATCTGGCCGGTCGTGACCAGTGCTGCGGCGCGCGCAACTCGTTCGGGGGTTACAAGGTTGATGGATCCGAGGACATCGTCGCGGCCGAAGACATCCCAGGCATGGCGAAGACCCAGGTCCTCGATTAGTGGCAGGTCATCAAAATCGGGTAAGTCGGTAAGGTTCGATGTCATCGCGGACGCCTCGTTCGTTGGAATGCCGAGAACGCGTGGACCGGCCACATGTCTTGGTCTTCACCCCACGCCACAGCACCGTCGATGTCCCAGCACACGAGACTATTGATATCGATGAAGGTGTGACGGTTGATGATGATTCGACTGGCCGGGACTCCGACCGCCCGAAATGTGCGACCGTCGGTATCGATGGCGTCGAGGGCAATAGACGTGATCCAACCCTCGGTCGGATGGCGTTCGACCCGTCGCTCTCCCCCGGCGAGACTGACTGTGCGGCCGTCGCGTCGCAAAAATCCGTAGGCCACAACGTGGCGGTCGGCCTGAACGTTGGTGACGGCGAGGAACCCGTTGTCGGCGTCGGCCGCCCCCGTGACGTACGAGGCTTGGCGGGGTCGGTGCTCGGGTCGAGGGCCCCAGGTTCGATCACGCATGGCAATGCACTCGATATCAATACGCTCACCGTGCAGAACCACATGGCCCGAGACCCGCCCGAATTGATCGAAGTGATGGGCGGACCCGAACGTGGAACCAACAGCCGCGAGCGGTTCAGGGGGCATGACCCCATCGAAGCGCAACGAGATCTGCAATCGGTCGCCGTCGTCGTATCCGAGTTCGTACGACAGCGTGGGTTCGACCGCTCGGATGCTTACTCCGGTAGGCAACAAAATGTTGCTGAGGCGCTGGTCGGGCGTCAGTTGCAGGGCGGAGTAGTTGGCCGAATACGGGACATCCCATGGCAGATGGGCGGTGTCGTCCCAGATCCATACGCCGCCGGCGACAGTGCCGATATTGGGGCGCACCATGGTGTACAGCCAACCACCAAGTTTGCGTTCGGCATGATGAAACGAAAACCACGACGTCTCGGTTTCCCACCATCGATCAGTCAGGACGTCGAAGTGGAAGTCGTCATCCGCAGGCCCAAATGTGGGGTCAGTAGCCGAGGTCACGAGCGGCCCGATCGAGGACAACGGGGATGGACCATTCGGTGCGCGCGAGGCGCAGGTCACGGTTGCGACCAGTTGCATACAACCCCGACGCGCTCATCCAGAACGCGGCGGACCGCATTCCATAAAGCAGTTGGTAGTACCGGCACACGTCGAGGTCGATCTGTATGCCGGTGCCAGCCTCGTATCGGCGAACGAACGCGTCACGTTCGACCAAATTCGACAAAAGGTCGGTGCCTTCCCGATTGAGGTCGGAAAGCACATAGGCCACGTCGTACATTGGGTCGCCGATGACCTGGGTCTCCCAGTCGAGCACCGCCGAAACGCGGTCGTTGTCGATAAGCAGGTTGCCGGTGCGATACGCACCGTGGACCAGAGCGAGGCGTTCGGTGGCAGGAGCGTTGGCGTCGAGCCAACACAACAGGTCGACAAGCACTGGATCGACATCGTGTGCCGAGGCGTCGATGAGGGCGCGCCATTTGGCGATCTCGCGTCGAGCGAAGTCGTCGCCCGCATCGGGCACGCCCAGAAACTCGAGCCCCGCCGCACGCCAGTCAAGGGTGTGTAGTTGCACCAGCGTATCGGTGAAACTGTCGGGCAAAACGCCACGGTCGGCCGCGGCCTGGTAGAACGCTCGGCCATCGCGCCCCCATGGGCTGGGACATGTGCCCGGAACCTTCTCCATGACCAGAAACGGTGATCCCAAGATGTCGGCATCATCCTCGAAAAAGTACGGCCGCGGCGTTGGAATCACGGTTGCGTCGAGGCAGCTCAATACCCTGAACTGCAATCGCAGATCTGACATCTCCCGAAGAAGCGCGTTGCCGGGGTCACGTCGAAGACACAAGCCCTGCGTATGGGCTGCCCCCTCGGTGGTCCACGTGGCGTCGAACAGCCAGGTTTCGTGCGACCACCCGACCGCTATGCGCTCGACTGCGCTGAGGCGCAAATCGTCGGCGCCGAACTGTTTCGCCAAATACGAGCGGATTCGGGCGTCCATGGTTTGTTCACCCGGCGAGGTCACGACGCGTATTCCATCTGACGATCGAGGCGACGTCGTAAGGTCTGACGGACTCGACCCAACAGCGCGTCGAACCGCTCGACGCCCAAGGTGTCACGCTCGGCGTACAACGATTCGACCAAACGGCCAAGCGCACGCCCTGCGTCGTGATGCTCAACCGCATCGAGCGCGCCACGCATTGGCACCGACGCATCGGAACCCAACAACACTCGCACGTCATGAACCAAGGTTGTGTTGTCGACGCCATCGGCGAGCGCGTGAGCGTCGGCGAGACGTAATTGCCGAGACAGCTTTTCGAGTACAACCGACGCCATGAACGCTTGGGTCTTGGCGAACGGCTCGGCAACCTCGGGGCCAATCTGATGACGAAGCGTGCCAGCAATCTGTTCGAGGAGTTCGTCTGGGGTCAATCGGCTCTCCCTTTACCATCGCAGCGTCAGTGCGTTCTACCATTGCTTTGACCGAGGGGAACGATCGCGATGGCACGAGACGTACGAAGTCCTGACTGGCTTGCCTATCACGCCCGAAGTCGGCCCGACCACCTGGCGGTTGTCGACCTCGGCACCGGCCGACGGTTCACGTACGCTCAGTTCAATAGTCGAGCCGAACGGCTCGCTACTGCGCTGGCAAACGACTTCGGGATCGGACCCGACGACCGGGTGGCGATGTACAGCCAGAACAACTCGAATATGTTCGAGGTGCAGTTCGCGTGTTGGAAACTTGGCGCATCGTACATTCCGCTCAATTGGCGGTTAGCACTTCCAGAACTCGAGTTCATCGTGAGTGATTGTGCCCCCAAGCTCGTGATTCACGAGGCCGAACGCACCGAGGTAGCGAAGAAGTTCTGCGCGTACGCCGGAGTGACGACCAGAATCGCTTGGGATGGTGCGTGTGACGGAGCCGCCGATTACGAACAGGTACTAGCGAGCGTGTCGGATGTTTCATACAAGCGCGCCCGCAACACGCACGACACGCTGGCGTGCATCATGTACACGTCGGGAACCACAGGTCATCCCAAGGGAGCAATGATCACTCATGGTGGCATGACCTGGAATTTGCTCAGTGCCACGGGCCCATTCGCGTTCCGACAGGGCATGGTCAACCTCACCATCTTGCCGTTGTTTCACATTGGCGGTATCAACGCGTTTGCGAACCCGGCGTTCCATTACGGAGGCACCAACGTCATCATGCCGGCATTCGATCCTGCCGGCACCCTCGACGTGCTCGCCGACCCTGTTGTCGGCGTCACCCACTTCCTTGCCGTGCCGTCGAATTACCTGTTTATGAGCCAGCATCCACGTTTCGACGTTGCCCGCTTCCCGTCCCTTGTCACCGCCGGCATCGGTGGCGCGCCAACGCCTATTGCGTTGCTCGACACCTGGGCGGCCAAGGGTGTGATCCTGCAACAGGGCTACGGCATGACCGAGAGCGCTGCGACCATTTCGGCTCAGTCGAAGGCCGAGGCCATTAACAAGATCGGTTCGATTGGTACACCGCTACTACACCTCGAGCACCGCATCGTCGACGAGAACGGGGTCGACGTTGCCCATGGAGCCATCGGTGAATTGTGGGTACGCGCACCCAACATCACGCCCGGCTATTGGAATCGACCCGACGCCAATAGCGCCAACTACACCGACGGCTGGTTCCACACAGGCGACGCCATTCGTGAAGATGACGACGGCGCTCTGTACATTCTGGACCGTTGGAAAGACATGTACATCTCGGGAGGCGAGAATGTGTACCCCGCCGAGGTTGAAAACGTGCTGTATCAGATCACCGGTATTGCCGAGGTTGCCGTGATTGGGGTACCCGACGAGCGATGGGGCGAAGTTGGCAAGGCCGTCGTCGTGCTGAAACCTGAGGCTGTTGTGACTGCCGCCGACATTGCAAGCCACTGCGTAGCAAACCTGGCCAAGTACAAGGTGCCCAAACACCTCGAGTTCGTTACCGAGCTTCCTCACAATGCCACCGGGAAAATCCTGAAGCGTGAACTCCGATGATGGTTGACGGTCGATTCGACGCCATCGTCATTGGCGCAGGCATGACCGGCATGTACCAGTTGCATCAGCTGCGCCAACTTGGGCTTGCCACTCGTGTGTTTGAGGCCGGTTCCGATGTCGGCGGCACGTGGTATTGGAATCGTTACCCTGGTTGCCGGTTCGATTCGGAGAGCTACAGCTATGGCTATTCGTTCTCGCCAGAAATTCTGCGGGAGTGGGAATGGACCGAACATTTTGCGGCGCAACCCGAAACCCACCGTTACGTCAACTATGTGGCCGACAAGCTCGATCTGCGTCGTGACATCACGTTCAATACCCGCGTTATCGCTGCCTCCTACGACGCCGTCGCCAATGAGTGGGAGGTCCGACTCGACGACGGCACCACCGCACGCTCGTGGCTGTTGATCACTGCGCTCGGGTTTCTTTCGGTGCCGACAATTCCCTCCATCCCGGGCGTCGAAACCTTCGCTGGTCCGGTCCTGCATCCTGGACGTTGGCCCCACGAGCCGGTCGATTTCACCGGCAAACGCGTCGCAGTAGTTGGTACCGGGGCGACCGGGGTACAGCTGATCCAAGAGGTCGCCAAAACCGCAGGACATCTCACGGTGTTTCAACGAACACCTAACTGGTGCGCGCCGCTACACAACAGCCCAATCGACACCGAAACCCAAGCCCACATCAAGGCCAACATCGACGACATTTTTCGCCAGTGCAGCGAAACGTTCGGCCAGTTCATCCACGGGCGCTACCGGCGAAACGCTCTCGATACCGACCCCGACGAACGCGAAGCGTTCTACGAGAAGCTGTACTCCGAACCGGGCTTTGGTATTTGGCTTGCAAACTATGGCGACGTCCTCGTCGACGAAGAGGCTAACCGAACCATCAGCGATTTTGTTGCCGGAAAGATTCGGTCACGGGTACACAACGCCGAGACCGCCGAGAAACTTATTCCTCGCGATCACGGTTTCGGCACCCGTCGCGTGCCGCTCGAAACGAAGTACTTCGAGGTGTACAACCAGGACAACGTCGACCTTGTCGATCTACGTTCCACGCCGATTGAGTACATTTCGCCGACAGGCATTCACACGACCGACGCGTGCTTCGACGTCGATCTGATTGTGTTCGCCACTGGTTTCGATGCAATCACCGGCGGGTTCGAGCGAATCGATTTCCGCGGCGTCGACGACGCGTCGCTCAAGCAGGCGTGGAGTAACGGGCCGTCGACGTTTTTGGGCTTGCAGACGGTTGGGTTCCCCAACATGTTCATGTTGGTCGGCCCCCACAACGCAGCCTCGTTCTGCAACATCCCGCGTTGCATCGAACAGAACGTCGACTTCGTTACGGGCCTCATTCGCCACATGCTCGACACGGGCGTAACGCGTGTCGAGGCGACCGAGGCGGCATCGCAGGAGTGGACAAACCACGTACACGACATGGCCGACCGCATGTTGCTCAGCAAGGTCAACTCGTGGTTTACCGGAGTTAACAGCAACGTGGCAGGCAAACAACAACGCCGCGTGTTGCTGTATGCCGGCGGAGTACCCGCCTACCGCGACCGCTGCAACGAATCAGCGGCGAACGGATACGCGGGCTTTGATCTGAGCTGAACCCGAGTCGGCATGCTCCTTCACTGGTCGTCAGCGGCGTCACCTCCACGAGCACTACGGTCGTATCCGTGGACCAAGATCGAGCCAAGTTTCTCTACGGAGCGTTCGTCGAGCCAGATGAACACAATCTGAACGACCTCGACGTGCGTTCGAGGCTGCTGCAAGACAGCTTCGACGAAGAAGTCGAGCTCCACCGGTTGGTCGGCTATGAGATTGTGGCCAACCAGATTGCCGCCGATGATCCGGCCGAGACCTGGTTAGCGGCACAACGTATGCTCGCCGCGGGGTACGACCGTCACAAGATTTTTGGCCAGCTCGTCATGGCCTTTGGCACCGTTGCCCGGGATGTCAGCGCCGAACACCCGCTCGACAAAGCCACACTCGCCGACGCCATGAACCGCCTGCCGCTGCCGCCCGCTGCCGACCTGCGCGACGCCTACATCGAGCTTGCACGCAGTAGCCAGGGCATCTCTGCAGACGATCTCGACGCGGCGGTCCTCGCTCGTTTCGGTGCCGACGACGCACCGCCCGTCGACGAACTCCTCAACCGCATCATCGAGGACCTCGTCGAAGACGACGGGCCGCTCGCGTGGCTCTCGGGCGACCGAACCGTGCACGTTGGCGATCTGACCGAAGGCATCGTGCTCACCCATCGGCTGAACTCCAGCGAGATCGCTCTCAACACGATCGTTGCTGCTTTCGATCTTGCCGGGTTCACCCGTATCGAACAATTTGCGTTAGCCAGCGGTGGCACGGTGCGGCAATGGTCGGGAGAACCCGGCCATCTTGCCTGGAAGATGCCTGAGGGATGGTTCGACAACCACTCACCCGGCGAATTGCTGTCGTGCCGAGTATCCGATGGTGACCAGCTCACTATCGACATCCTGGACACCGAGCCAGCGCTCGACCTCACGCTCGTTGCCCGGCTTCGAGCGGTCTACGACACCGAACACGACCAACCCGGCCTGCCGGTGCGCGCCGAAGACCTGGTACTTGGGCTGCAACTCGACGACCGGTCGACGTTTGCCCAGCCGCACCAGCCGCTGTCCGAGTTAGCTCAGGAGGCAAAGCTCGAAACCCGCATGGATTCGGCCGCTCACAACGATGCCGTGTGGCTACAAGCCACGCAGTTGCAACGACTACACCGGATGATGGCAACTCTCGACCACGACCAGACGTTGGCGGCGATGCGCATCGCCGACCTCGCCGACATTGTCGCCCAGGTTCCCGGTGCCGACGAAATTCTCGATGACGAGCCGATGTCGATCCGAGACGCTCTCGATTCGTTGCACGACGCCGAGGTGTTCTCGGCCATTTCCACCGAGTTGTATGACGGCCCCGAGGCCAAGGTCGAAGGGCGCACGCCGGCATTCGTCGACGCGTTGGTCGATGGTGCTCGCAAAGCCCATCACATCGCCTCGGCCCGGTTCCTCGCCGCGCTTGGCGCCGAACGCGAAGGCAACCTGCCTCAGGCTGAAGAGCACTTGCTGATCGGGCATCGAGCCGCACCGGATTCGGCACCCGTGAATGACCGGCTGGCCTGGTACGCGTCGGACCGCGGCGATGCGGCACGAGCGCTGAGCCTGTGGCGCGCCGCAGAGCGAAGCCCGGTGATGACCGCCGACCTCGCAGCCATCGAAACGGCGGCCCGCCTCACCGCGTCACCGGTCGGGCGCAACGACCCGTGCTGGTGCGGCTCGGGACGCAAGTACAAGCAATGCCACCTCGGCACGACATCGCTTCCACCGCTGCCTGAGCGCCTGAGTTGGATGTGCCGCAAGGCCGTGTCGTACATGGAGCGCGTCGGAGGCGAAGCCAAGGTCGACCTGTACGACATTGCCGAGGCACTCGCCGACTACGGCGACCAACGTGCCATCGCCGCCGTATTCGGGGACCCTCTGGTAATGGATCTCGCCCTACACGAGTGCGGATGGTTCGGACGTTTCCTCAACGATCGCGCACCACTGCTCCCCGACGACGAGTACATCCTTATGTCGACGTGGGGGCTCGTTGAACGCACTGTATACGAGATCACCGGATGCGTTCCCGGCCACCATATCGACGTGCGCGATGTTCGTACCGGCGAGAAGCTCACGGTGAGCGAACGCACCTTTAGCCGCAACGCTCGCCCAGGAATGTTCGTGTGCGCCCGAGCCGTTCCCGATGGCGCAGGCCACCAGTTCATCGGCGGGCTGTTTGCTATCGCCGAAACCGCGGCCGAGACTGTGCTCTACCTGTGCGACGATGGCAATGCGTACGAGCTGGCGTCATACGTGGCGTCGACCCGCCGGGCATCGCGCATCCAGACCCGAGAAGGTGAGGAGATGGTCGAGTGCACGGTGGTGCTCGGCACCACCGACGTGGCGGCGCTTCGGCACCTGCTCGACACCAGCTACGAAACCGACACCGACGATACCTGGGTCGAAATGCACGAGCTGAGCGACGTTGAGCGCATCCACCGAGCCGACCTCGAACTCTGCGGTGACCGGCTCACCGTGTCGACCAGAAGTCGTGAACGAGCCGACCGGATCCTCGGCCTGATCTGTTCGGCGCTTCCCGACACGACGATCCTCGTCAACCGTCGACGCCCCATTTCCGCCGAGCAGGCAATGTCGACCAGACCGGCTAGCGTTCAGCGGGCAATGTCCGGCCAACAGGACTTCACGGCCGATCAACTCAACGAGATCCGCGACATGATGGAGCAGCGCTGGTGCGACGAGAGTGTGCCAGCCCTCGACGGCATGACGCCACGCGACGCAGCCGACCATCCGATAATGCGCGACCGCCTGATCAGGCTGATCGACTCGTTCGACACCATCGTGCCTCCAGGCGTGGCTTCGTTGGCCAATGCCCTGTCTCAGCGCCCCGAACGCCTCCGCGAACTACTCGGCCTGTAGCGATGTCGACGCAGCTCACCCGTTGCGCTAAGACTGGCACCACAAGCTGTCCGGATTCGTCGAGCAGATCAGCGTGGTTCGCCCAATCCATGGGTTCGTTTCCCAACGTAAAGATGTCGGGCCGGAGCGCCGCCGTGCCGTCGAAGATCGGCACGACCCTGAGGGATCCAACTCGGATGATAGTCACAGGCCGGCTATCACGACGCGTTGGGCAATCTCGATGAAGCCGAGTGACGCATGTGTCCGGTTTCGATCGCGGTGCCAGACGAGCCCGATCCGGCGATTGATCCGCGACGATGGCGCCAACGGCACGATCACCGCGTCATTGTGTCCGACGACCGGCTCGACTGCAAGGGAAGCCACGACGGCACAGCCAAGGCCCACGCCTACCAGCCGTTGAAGTGTCAGGTTGTCGTCGGTTTCAAAGACCACACGGGTGGACACTCCCGCAGTTCGAAGCACGCTTGCGACAACCTGCGAGCACGAATCGGATTCGGGGGTTGATACTCGGTCGAGACCCTCGAAGTCATTCCATCCAACCTGCTTGCGACCAGCCAGACGATGGTCTTTTGAGAACAGGGCAACGTAGGGGTCGACCAACAGCTCGATGGAGTCAAGTTCGGGAGAGTCGGCGTCGAGCTCGAGGAACGCCACGTCGAGTTCGCCGGCAATCACCCCACGTTCGAGCTCGGCTTGGTCGACCATGTTACGCAACGTCAGGTCGATATCGGGCCATTCCTGGCGAAAGATCGGGAGAATGGCAGGCACGATTCGAGCACTTGCTGATTGAAAGACGCCTACGCGCAAACGACCGGCTCGGCCGGCCGCCAGCCCATCGAGATCGGCGCGTACGGCACCAAGGCGTGCAGCCAGCGCCTTGCCGTGATGCAACACAAGGATGCCAGCTTCGGTGAGAGTAACGGGACGAGGGCCGCCGGGCCGATCAATCAAACGATGCCCTGCGGCGCGCTCCAGCGTGGCGATCTGCTGCGAAATGGCGCTCTGGGCATACCCAAGCTCTCGACCGGCTCCGGAGAACGAGCCGGTTCGGGCAATTGCAGCCAACGCCACGAGATGACGAATCTCGACGCCGAGCAATGCATCTTGTTCTGAGATGGACTCTCCCACATATACCTATTTCTCTTATTGATCGGCTGATGTCATGATGAGTCTATCTACAATCGGAAAAGGTGATGGATATGTCGGCCGTGTTCTTTTTGCTCATCCTCAGCGCTCTTGGTCCAATCGCTGCTCGTTACGGCGTCGATTCCCGCGGGTGCGTCGACTGGCGAGGGCTCGAAGACTGAGGCCGATCGGGCGCTGGGCGCCGGCGAAGGGTGACCACACGGTTCGAGACCCTCCAACCGACCGAGGTCTTCACTACGTCGTCGTAGTAGGACGCTGTGCCCACCTTGGCGCCAGGAAGCAGCGCCACAATTCGAAAGTAGAGGCGAACTCCAGACGGTGTCTCGTCGACGTAGATATTGGTCATCATGTGCGTTCGGGGATGATTCGCATCCTCGTCCATGAATCTTTTGATCTCGGCGAGCCCAACTAAACGCGGCGCGCCGAGATCGGTGAGGTCAAACACGGCATCGTCGGTGAAGATTGTGCCGAGCTGTTCCCAGTTACGATCATCGATTGCGTCGCCGTAGCGACCGGGAAGCTCGTGTAGTTCCAGTCGGTCAGCAGTGTCCATGGCAACCAAGACTACGACAATCATCTGGCCCGACGGCCTAGTCTGCGCCCACGCCAGCATGTATCGAGGGAGCCCAAATGATCTATCCGCAACCGCTCGGAGGCAACGTCATGCCACGATTCGCCGGACCGGCTACGTTCATGAGGCTTGGGCCAGCCGATCGACAGCTCGACGTTGCCTTCATCGGCGTTCCACTCGACATCGGCACGTCGAATCGATCGGGCGCCCGCTTTGGGCCGCGCGAGATACGGGCCGAATCGTGCCTGCTTCGCCCGTACAATATGGCCACCCGCGCGGCACCATTCGACAGCTTTGTTGTTGGCGACGCTGGCGATGTCGCACTCAACACATTCAATCTTGCTGCCAGCCTCGACATCATCACCTCTCACTTCGAGCCGGTAGCCAAGAGTGGCACAATTCCCATCACCCTCGGCGGTGACCACACCATCACCTACCCGATAGTTCGGGCGTTGAGCCAGGCTCACGGCCCGGTTGGGCTTATTCACATCGATGCACACGCGGACATCAGCCCGGCCATGTTCGGCGAACGAATCACCCACGGCAGTTGGCTACGTCACGCCATCGATGACGGATACGTCGATCCGCTAAGAACGGTTCAGATTGGGCTACGGGGAACCGGATACACCGCTGAAGATTTTGATTGGATGCGCAAGCAAGGTGGGCGCGTTGTGCCTACCGAGGAATGCTGGCATCGGTCGTTGACCCCTCTTATGGCCGAGGTACGCGGACAAATGGGTGCCGGGCCTGTGTATGTGAGCTTCGATGTTGATGGCCTTGATCCGTCGGTGGCTCCCGGCACCGGCACACCCGAGATTGGCGGGCTTACGGGCATCCAAGGACTCGAAATCATCCGAGGTTGCCGAGGGTTGCAGCTGGTCGGCGCCGATGTAGTCGAGGTATCTCCCCCGTACGATCCGAGTGGCAACACTGCTCTACTTGCAGCCAACCTGGCCTACGAACTGCTGTGCGTGTTGCCCCGAGTCAAGTACCGCTAGCCTCACGCCGGTGGCTGTTGACCTCAACTTGATGACGGGGAGCGCCATTACCGCGGCCGGGTTCGCGGCCGGGTTCGTGAACTCCATCGTGGGCTCAGGCACATTGATTTCGTTTCCGACGCTTGTCGGCGTCGGCTATGCCAGCCAGATCGCAAACATCACCAACAACACCGGCCTCGTTCCCGGTTCGTTCAGCGCAGTGGCGGCCCAACGACGTGAACTCACCGGCCAACGACATCGCCTCATGCGCCTCGTGCCCGCATCAGCCATCGGCGCCGCGGTCGGGGCGTTGCTGTTGTTCGCGCTGCCCGGCCGGTATTTCAGCCATATCGTGCCGTTTCTTATTCTGCTTGGCGTAGTGCTTGTGCTGATTGGCCCAACTGTCCAGCGACGAGTACGCGAACGGGCAGGAGCGTCGGCCGACACCACCGAGCGGATTAGTCCGTGGCTACAGCTCGGCGTCGCCGCCGCCGGTATCTATGGTGGATACTTCGGCGCCGCGCAAGGCGTGATTCTGTTGGGGCTCATGGGCACCACTATCGACGACTCACTGAGTCGTATCAACGCCACCAAGAACGTGCTCGCAGGAACTGTCAACCTCGTCGCCGCCACCATCTTCGTTGTTCATGGAAATGTCGTGTGGGCGGCCGCCGGGCTGCTAGCTGCCGGGTCAACCGCTGGAGGCATCACCGGCTCTCGGTTCGGTCGCCGAATCAAGCCGCGCGTCTTGCGTATCGTCATTGCCGTGGTCGGCTTGGTCGCCGCTGCTCGCCTTTTCGCGAGCTGGTGACCAGGTGATCACCGGGCGAGCGACCGAATGACTGCGAGCTGTTCGGCATCGAACTGCCCGAAGGTCTCGTAGGCCGCCGCGTTCTCACGGAGCTGTTCCGCGGTACTGGCACCAAACACAATGCTTGCCAAGTAGCGATGTTGAAATGCGTACGCGAACGCAACGTGAGATGCCGAAACGCCCCATTTGGTCGCCAGGTCAACAACGGCCGGAGCTAACGCTTTTCCATCCGTGACAACTCGCGAATCGTCGGCCGTAGCCCGGCCAGCGTCAGCTGCGAGATACTTGCCCGACAACGTTCCGCCCGCGAGCACGTAACTAGCGACCAGACTGATGGGTCGACGCTCGAATGCAGCGAGCATGTCCACGTCGCTGGCAGCCGAGTGGTCGACCAAGCTGTTCGCCATTTGCGCGGCAACGGGCGCTGGGGCTCCTATCTCGGTACAGATATCGAGCGCCTCGTGGTGCTGGGCTGCGGTCCACATGCCTGTCCCCCAGCACCGGGCGCGACTCGACGCGATGAGGCCGGCAACCTGCTCGACGACCACACGAATCGGCAGCGTGTCGGGCGGATGGATTGCGTAAATCAGATCGACGTGGTCGAGGCCCATACGTTCGAGCGAACCATCGAGTTCGGCCTGGGCGTCCTGCTCGGGCCAGTGCTCCCACCAGAGCTTGTTGGCCACGACGACGTTGTCGCGTTGCCACCCGGCCGCTCGAAAGAGTTCGCCGAAAACCACCTCGGAGTAGCCGGTGGGAATCGGTGCCGTGCCGGTCTCGTCGTTGTAACGGGCGTCGTCGAGAAAGTTGATCCCGGCATCACGAGCCGCTTGCATCACCGCGACGCCTTGTTCCCGCGGGATGCGTTCGAACGTGCGCCACGAACCAAGCGACATTACCGATACGTTGAATCCAGATGAGCCGAGGGGTCGCCGTGGAAGTCGATGCATACCCAATGTCTAGCCGGACGGCGTGGAACGAGCCCGACGTTGAGCGGATCGCTCAGCATCTCGTCCGAGCGGTAGTCGCCGATGTCGAATGGAACGACCCACGCGACTCGTTCGTTGGCATCGACGAACTCGAACAAGCGGTCCGTCGACTTCGAACAAGTAAGCCCGACTATCGATTCGCAATCATGTCCGGAATCGACCACCATCACTGCCGCTTCCGCTACCGATGGGACATGTACCGAGGTGCCCGCTGCTTGATGGAGGGCACTGACGTAGTGACGGTCGACCCGACGTCAGGTCGTATCACCAGCGTCGACGGATTCTTCGGCCATCTCACCCCACTCGAGCAGGGGACAGTCAACGTGCCCCACAATCTGCAACGCCCACCGGTGGCGATCGACTAGCTGACGTTCGAGTCTGTTGACGAGTGTCGTGCGGTCGTGACACGCCGCAGCTGGCATCATGGTTGGGGTGACTGATGCTGGTAATGGATTGCGAAACATCGCCGATGAATTTCCTCGGGCGCTGTGGTGGCACATCGAGACCATCCATGCCGTTACGTACTTCGCCCCCGAATCACGCACGGCTGCCGAAGCCCTCGGTCTCAAGGGATTCTGTCGGTCCTACTTCGGTTTTCGCGCAGCCCCACTTGGCCGATGCAGCGCCGCGGCGGTCGAAGCGTCGTTTTTCGGGTTCGCTCCCGCCATGGTCCGCCAAGCGGTACCCGGCGTGTGGGAAGGGGCTGCACCCGAGGCGCTCGTACAAGGCCGTGCCGACGCTGCCACTGTTGCGTTACGACGCGTTGCTCAGTCAGTTGAACACGCCGCAATCGACGTCATCGACGCGTTGGAAACCACAGTTGCTCGGCCCGGAGCCGCTGGAGGCCGGGCGTTGTTCGCCTCGACCCGCGACATCGCATCGTTCGACGATCCGGTAACGCGGCTGTGGCAGGGGCATGGAAGGACCGACCCAGCCGGCTCGTACAGGTAGGAGCCCGCAGTGTTGACAGTGTCGTGGGAACCCTGGCCCACGCGTTCGTTGATGGAGGGTGTCGTCGTGGCCAGGGGTGCTAGGGCAGGGACGGGCGAGGGTCGTGAATGGCCATGCAGCGCATATCATGGACGCGAGGAGGTGGTGCACGTGATCGAAATTGAACGTCCGTCGTGGTGGAGGTCGTCCACACCACCGTCGAACTGGTCGAACTCGGACGACCGGCCACATGGTTGCGTCCGATTGCCGGAACATTTTTGTTGGTCGGGTCCGGGTTCTGAGTTCGATCTCGATGACCCGGCTGAGCTGCGGGTTCGTGTACGCAACTGTGTTGCGTGAGGGGTCCGACGACGACGTTCGAGCGTGGATTCACCCTGGCACGTTGCTCGCGGTGTGGGACTCACTTTGGCTTCCGCCGGCGGTCCACGAGGCATGGGACGGATGGATAGCGGCGCAACGAGTTCATGCCGCTGTCTGACATCCAACGGCGGGTCGCCGAGATCGTGTTCGCGCTTACAGAGGCCGAAGGATTTGCCCTCGCCGGTGGCGGCGCGCTGATCGCTCATGGCATCGTTGATCGCACGACACGAGATCTCGACTGTTTCGGACCGTCGCGCGACGCGGTCGACCACTACTGGCCGGCCATCGTCGTTGCTTTGAACGCGGCGGCCTTTTTTGTTGACGTGCGCGTTGCGAATCACGGGTTTGCCAAGCTCACGGTCAGCGACACTGTCACCGGCGACACGACCCAGGTTGACGTCGGATTCGACCCAGCCGGTCAGGCAGCGGTGACGATGTCGTTCGGTCGAGTGCGGGCGGTTGATGATTTAGCTGGCGACAAACTTCTCGCTCTGTTCGCCCCGGCAGCGCCCCGCGACTTCGTCGATGTACACGCGCTTCGTCGCCGCTTTTCCCGTCATGAGTTGGAGACATTTGCTGCTGCCAAAGATCGGGGCTTCAGTCTCAGTGTACTGCGAGACGCGTTTGGTGTGCTCGGATCATTGCCGCGTTCCTCGTTCGAGGTTGATGATGAGACGTTCGAGCAGATGACGGTTGAGTTCGCGGCGTGGCGAGCACACCTCGAACCCCGCTCTCCTGCGTGACCGAGCGGTTCCGCCCCCGCCAATGATCTGGAACATCTCGGTGAGTGAAGCCGGTGTCGTTGGCGAGCCTTGAAGTCGCCAGACGCAGAAACTCGAATGCGCTACGGCTCGAAGAACTTGTCGAGGAGCCAGGCGCGCATTGGGGTGTGGTTGCCGGTCATCGAGGCTTGAGCGGCGATGCCGTACATGCGGTCATCGGGTCGGGGTTTGTACCATGCCGACAAGCCGCTCATTCGCTGTTTCGGACGTGCTGGCGGATTCCCGTCCACGTCCCCAAGATCGAACCATGGCCAGGGTTATCGAGGCGCCGCATCGCTAGGACCGATGGCGCCCGTTGCTGTCGATTTGTGCTGCGCGGCCCGGTAGCACGTGGCGTCGACCGCTTCGCCAGGCCGAACCGCTTAAGCTGTTGCAACCGTTCCGCGTCGTCAGACCCTGTCGTCAGTCGGTGTCGTGTGCGCCAGGGCGCACACGGTAACCGGGTGTTTCCCCGGTGCAGACACGGTCTTCGAAGGTATTGACACCGTTGACGATTGTCCAGTCGTAGCCAACAGCGCGCTGGATGCGGCGCCAATCGCCACCGGGAAGATCGAAAGCCTGGTCATAGTCGGGGTCGGGGCGGAGCGTTCCGAGGTCGTAGATCACGATGTCGGCAGGTGCTGCAACGTGCGAGTCCTTCTCGTGCAGGTGATGGACGAAGCAGTGAACCTCGGGCTCGCGGAAGAGAACGTCGTGAAGAAGGTCCGCCCGCCGCGGGTCCCGAAGGTGAAACGCCTGACGCTGGGCCCGGCCGACGTGCGCAGACTGCTCGATGCAACCGACGACCGGTTCGTTGCCGCCGTAGCCCTCTGTTACGTGCAGGGCTGGCGGGTCAGCGAAGCACTCGGCCTCGCCTGGCAAGACCTCGATCTCGATGAAGGCACTGTGCATGTGCGCCGTGGATCGACCTATGCCGACCGGATCGGAATGGTGCTCGGGCCAACGAAGACGGCCAGGACTGCCGGTCGCCAACTCCTGGGGCCGACCGTGATCGAACTGCTGCGCAAACGCCAAGTGCTTCAGGCCGCGCGGAAAGAGGCGGCTGGGGCAGGGTGGCCCGAAGTCATCTACGAATCTGAGCATCTCGATCTGGTGTTCACGAACGCGGCGGGTGGGCCAATACTTCGCCAGCACGTCGACCGGGCGATCAGGAAGGCGGCGAGCCAGATCGGTCTCGACCCGAGCCAGTTCGGTACGCACGATGGGCCGCTCGGTCGTGACCAACTTGTACGCGTCCGGCGTGTTCGAGCTTGAAGATGTCGCCCGGTTCGTCGGCCACGCCAATGTCAGCACCACCAAGGGCTACGTGCAGACCGAAGGCGAACGCCCGGTGATGGTCAGCCAGAAGGCCCTCGAACTCCTCGATCCATCAGGCCGCTGAACGGCCGATCAGGCTCGACCCCAATTGTGCAACAGGTTGCTGCACAATTGGCCCGGCCCGCCGATCGCCTGCATCCACGTGAAGGGCGGTCCGTGTCGTCAGGCCTTGTGGGCCTCGGCGAGAAGTCGGAGACGGGTTGCTGCGTCGTTGCCGATGGAAGCAAGTTCGGCACGGACGAGACGGTTTTCGAGTCGGCCAGCGAGTAGCTGTCGTTCGTGGGGACGGAGGTCCGTTCGGAGGGTGATCGGGTCGTCGACGTTGGCGACGAGGTGGGCCAGGTCACGATGGTCCTTTGGCCGGTTCGCATGGAGAGACGCTGCCGCCTTTACGACGACCGCTCCGAGCAGATTCGGACGAGGAAGCATGAACGCGTCGCCCCGGAACGACACCTCGACAGCCTCTCGCCGTTTCACTGCTTGCGAGCCGCCGGGCGTCTGGAAGGTCTCCAATCGAGGCGACAGGCTGACCAGCGGATCAGCCGGAAAGTGGTCGGTGGACAAGACGTCGAGAATGAGGTCACCACGCGTCAGGCGGTGGCCGATTCCCTGTCGGGCCGTGACGAACTCGAAACCGTGTTGGCGTAGCTCGTCGACGTGGTGTCGGATCGCTCCACGAGCGGCATGACGGACATCGAAGAGGCTGTCGACATCGTGGGTCTGTCGCCACGGGTGTCCGTACTCGATGTCGAACGTGGCGACCATCAAGCCGCCGATCAGCACCCAGTCGGGTGACCGCTCGGCCATCCACTTGAGCAGCGCCCACATCTCGGGCTCGTCGATGTCGTCAACGACGATCGGCATCACAGGTACCTCTCGATGATCGGCATCGCGGCGTCGATCGACCGATCATCGACCGGGTCACCCGCCATGTCGACGGCAGCAGTCAACGGACCGACAAGCAGCTCGCCGCCGTCGAAAGGCCACACCTCGTCGTCGACGCAACGGAGCAACACGTTGATCTCCTCACCCACGGCCGGCACCATCACAAAACGTTCGACCAGCGAGTCGAACGCCGAACGTCGCAAGTAGCCGTCGCCGTCCTGTCGTGCGCTGCGGGGAGCGAACCCGTGCTGTCTTGCTGCAGCCTCGCCCGCCGCGACCAGCAGCGGCATCACTTCTCCGACAAGTCGATCGAGCACATGCATCCGATGCACGACAGCACGACGACGCACGAGGTGCACGAGTTGAAATCCGTCAAGGTTGACCCGACCACGCTCGACGTGAACCATGCCGTCGGTTTCAGCGTCGCGTAGCAGGCGCCAAGCGCGAGTAGCGCTCAGCGGGCGGCCGGGGCGCCGCTCCACCTGCGCAAAGCGGGTCAGATCTGACACGCTGATCCACCACCCGTTGCCGAGCCTCACAGCGGGGAGCCTGCCCCCATCGATGAACGCCAAGACCTTCTGCCGATTCACGCCGAGTTCGTCGGCCGCCTCGGACACGCTGAGCAACGTCCCCACATCCATGGAACATAACTATAGCTGCATGACTATAGTTATGTGCCACGTGGGTTCGTTGTCGTCTGGGAGATTGGATGGGCCCCCGAGGCAATTGCGCAGCAGGTTGCTGCTGCAATTGGGCCCGGCTCCCCGACGCCACTCACCTCGGCCACTGTTCGCGCGGCGTTGCCACGCGAACTCATCGATCAGCGGATCGGGCGACGACGAACTCCCGAAGGTGGTCGACGCTGAATCGAACGGAGCTGCCGATCCTGACTGGATGGAGCTGGCCGCTGCGCACGAGATGGTGAATCGAGGTGCGGCCGAGTCCGAGCATCTGGCACGCCTGCCTGACGGTCACGAGCAATGGCGCTGGAGCGGCCACTGTCGACGCACGGTCGGCTGTCCTCGACGGTGGGGTAGTGGCGATGTCGCTCATCTCATGGTCCTTTCATGATGTGGTTCTAATGGAGGCGGGCTCGTGGGCCTGGTCGGGCTGTTCGTGTCGGAATTGTGCGTGACGCTGGTCCCTGACTTGCCCGAAGATGTGCGGGCACGATCTCATCTTCAACGGCCGAAGACGCCGGGGACAACGCCTGGAACGGGGTCGTGGTTCTCATGGAGGCGGTGTGAAGGGATTGAGTCCCTCGTTGTGTCCCCCGGGGTGTCCCTGATGACGAGAATTCGTGTATGGCTTGGGCAGCTTCAACTCCTTGGTGCGGACGAGCACCAAACGGCGATGTGATGCTCGTCACATTGATTCGTAAGTGTGTGAACGGTGACGAACACGTTCGATCATCGACGATGCGAGACGAACAATCAGTCCGTTGAGCAGCGGAAATATGGTGCGTTGCGAGGTCGAACATGACGGTGTAGACGTGACGTTGTGAAGGATTTTGAGCAGACAGGTGCCCGCTTCGTCGGGGGAGTTGTCATGTTGCGCGTGACCACTCTGTACGCCTCCGCCGCCGCCGCGACGGCCGGGTACTGCACGAAGTACCTCACCCAGGCCGAAGGCGAAATCGCGGGTGTCTGGGCCGGTAAGCAGGCGGCGCGGTTCGGGCTCTCCGGTCCGGTCGACGCCGAAAGTCTCGAACGACTCCTCTCCGGCTGCGAACCGAATTCGGGGATCACGCTCGGCAATCCTCTGGTCGACCGCACCCTCGCCGATGGTCGTGTTGTGCGGGCCGTGTCCGGATTCGACGCCACAGTCTCCGCCCCGAAATCGTTGTCAGCTTGGTGGGCGCTCACCGGCGATCAGCGCCTGCTCGACGCGCACGACGCCGCGGTCAACGCGACGATCGACACCCTTCAGCGATACGGAGCAACCACCCGCATCCGCTCGAACGGAGGCCGCCTTCACCCCGACACGGAAGGACTGACGATCGCCGCGTTCCGTCAATCCACGTCGCGGTTGGATGACCCGCAGATCCACACCCACGTCGTCATCTCAGCCAAGGTGCAAGTCGACGATGGTCGCTGGTTCGCGCTCGATGCCCGCGCCTTGAAGAAGCATCAACGCACCCTCGGTGGCGTCTATCAATCGGTGTTGCGCGCCGAGTTGACTGAGCGGTTCGGGGTCAGGTGCGGGCCGATTGTCCACGGCCAAGCCGAGATCGACGGCATGCCCCAAGAACTGCTTGATGTGTTCTCGAAACGGGCCGCCCAAGTCGACGGGGCCCTCGCCGTGAAGGAGGACGAGTTCCGCGACCGTGAGCAACGCGAACCGACCAGGTTCGAACACGCCGCAATGCAACGCGAAGCAGCGACCGACACCCGTCGCAGCAAGTCCGGCAGCACCGTCCCCGACCTGAGGGCACGATGGGTCGCCGAAGCCGATGCGCTCGGCGTCACCGCCGCATCACTCGGCATAGACATCGCTCGTGTAGCCCGCACGCCCGAACCCGAGCAGTCACTGACGACCGGCGACATCGAGCGAATTCTCGCCGAGCGGGCCTCGACCTGGCACCGCCTCGACGTCCTCCGGGCGCTTACCGACGAACTTCGCCCCCGTGCCGGGATGACCGGTGAACGGTGGCTCGCGTTTCTCGAACGCTGCACCGACGAGGTGGTCAGCGCAGGCATCGACCTCGACCCGGCCGCCAGCGACATTCTGTCTTCAGCGACACGGTCCAGGCGCGACTTCACGCTCAGCAACTTTCCACTGGACCCGAATCGTTCTAGGATCCCTGGTCGATGATCACATAGCGATCAAGAACCTCGGAAGTGCCAGTCAAGACATACTCCCGCTATCCGGCCGTGGGTCAGCCGATTCGTCGTTTCTAGTCGGTGTCGCTGCGTAACTCTCAGAATAACTCTCAAATTGCTGCAAATCTTCTACGAAGTGCCATCTACCAAGGCTTTCGCGTTGCCGGGCGGAGGCCCGTCCACCTCCGCTCTCGATGGTGACCAACGAACACGACCGATGTCAGCGCCGAGCCGACACCTTCGGGTCACGCGGCAAGGAGGGTATGAATGGCACCCACCTGGCGATGACCGCCCTGCACGCCCAGCTGACCCGCCGGACGGTTGCCGCACACTTCCAACTTCGCCCGGACAGCGCCGTCAGGTGTCGGTGATAACCCAGGGGCCGACGCCCGTGATGCGGTCGATGCTCACGCTCACTACCGAAGCGGTTCGTAGCAACAGCGGGTGTCGCGCTAGGCCGGTGTATTTCGCTGCGAGCTGGTCCATAAGGGCAGGGTTGGGCCGATCATCGAGTGTTGCCAGCCCACGAATGACCAAGTGCCGTTGAAATCCCTGCGCGTTACGAACGTCGTCTTCGATCGAGAGCAGGATTGATGGGTCACGGCGAAGGTTGCGCGCCTTTTGGCTCATGGTGTCGCAACCGAACACGATCTTGTCGCCCTGGACAACCACCCATACCACTGAAACCTGTGGTGATCCGTCGGCGTTCGATGTCCAGACATGCGCAACAGCGTCGGAACCGAGCAAGGCCTGAGCAGGTGCCGACAGTAACGCCAGCGAAGTCGTAGAAGCCATAAAAACTCCTTTTCCTGCATTCAGCGTACACCCGAGCGCAAGGCCCCGATTTCGATGGCCATGACGGTCAGATGTCCGTCATCCGATGGACCACCAGAGCGATGGCGAGCGCAACGACGCTCCAGGCCATTGCCTTCAGCGCTGTTTCCACGGGTGCGAGCAACTGCGGCCGCGCCAGCGAGACGACGCGGCCGTCGTTGTAGGTGATCGAGCCGGCGATCGAATCGACTCGGCGACGCAGCATGCGTGCCTGCGTGCTGAGCGCCCGTTGTGCCGCCGAGAGCCCGAACGCGAACGCGCCGCCCACGATCGCTTGTACGTTGATCATCTCGGCTTGAGCGTAGAAGGACGTCAGCAGCGGAAACGCTCCCCACGCAAGGGCGAAGGTGATGTCGTTGTGCAGCCAGCCGCCGAAGAGCTCGAGGTTGTACGCACAGTTGAGTACGACGCCGAGGACGATGAAGACGATGAGCCCCGGTCCGATGCGTGCCAACCCGGCGAGTCCAACGGCGGTCGCGCCGATGATGCTTGCTGCGGCGACTGCAACAAGTACCGAACTCGGTATCGAGGTGCGCAACGGCCGGCCCTGGAGTTCGTCAAGGGCGTGCGCCCCGAGCCCGACGGCAAGGAAAAACGAGATGAGCGTAGCGGTCAGGCGGGTGCCGTCGAAGCGGGGCGAGAGCGCGGCCCCGATGGCGACGTACGACAGGTGCCACAGCGTGTACGGAACATGGAGCAGTAGCCACCAGTCGGCCCACGCCCGTCGCTTGGTTCCTGCCGGCGCGGCGTAAAAGGCCGGCAGAAGCGGGCCGCCCTCATCAGTCATCTCGGGACCGAGTCTCCTGGTTCATCCGCGGGGGCGGCACGTTGACCCCACATCACTACGCCTCCACCGAGGCTCATGCGCCGAACTCCGACATCGGTGAATCCGGCCGCTTCCCACGCCGCAACCGTTGCCGCCAGGGGAAACCGTCGGTAGTGGTCGGTGATGTTGGGCCCGAGGAAACGCCCGACGTCGAACCATGCCCGCCCGCCCAACGCGGCACCCGCGAGCGGCAGCACAACGCGTGTGTACAAGAGCCACCACCACCGCCAGAAACGCCGATGAGGAACAGCGAACTCGAGACTGGCCATTGTTCCCCCCGGGCGCACAACGCGCGCTAGTTCGGCGATGGTTGCTCTGGGCTCGGCCACGTAGCGCAGCAGGTAGGTGAAGGTGAGAGCGTCGAAGGAGTCGTCGGCGAAAGGAAGCTGTTCACCCTGCCCGCGCACAAGCACGATGCGATCGGTGCGCTCGGCTGCGACCACGTTGCGCTGCCCACGCCCGATCATGTCTTCGCTCAAATCGAGGCCCGTGATAGCAGCTTGGGTACGGTCAGCGAGCTGGAGAGCGACGCCGGCGGGTCCGGTGGCCACATCCAGAACGGTCGTCGGGTTCGAACACGCAACATGGTCGATCATGGCCCGACGCCACCTGCGGTCCTGTCCGAGCGACAGCACGGCAGCGAGGCGGTCGTAGCGCTCCGGCAGCCCGGCAAAGAGGGTCTGCGCAAATCGTGTCGGCGCCGGTCGGATGGCGTTACGGTTCATCTGAACATCCGGCCTAAGGTGCGGCCAGTGGCTACTGGCTCGGACACAACGTGAGTGTCGCAACATTCGATGTTGCGGTGGTCGGTGCCGGGCCTGCCGGCAGCATCGCTGCGCTGGTGTTGGCCCGTGGAGGCGCCCGGGTAGCACTTATCGACAGAGCCACGTTTGCGCGAGACAAGGCGTGCGGTGATCTCGTCGGACCTCGCGCTCTGGCGTTGATGACGTCGCTCGGTATCACCCATCCGGACGGGTGCAAGGAGGTGGGCGACATGGTCGTGGTCGGTCCCACCGGGCGACGCGTGGTGCTCCCCGCTCGGCAGGGCCGCACCTATCCCGGCCACGCAATCGCCATCCCCAGGATGCGCTTCGACGCCTGGCTGCGCGACAACGCAATTGCCGCCGGCGCCGAACCGGTCACCGGGCGAGTCGCAGCCGTTCGTGGCACCGATGTCGAACTCGACGATGGTCGCCGCCTCGTTGCCGATGTCATCGTCGGGGCCGATGGAGCCACAAGCCGGGTAGGTCAAGACACCGGCCTCGTCGACCCCACCGCCGTACTCTGGGGATTCGCACAGCGGAGCTACGTTGTGCAGACAGTCGATCGTCCGGTCATCGTGCTGTGGGACGACGCTCACCGGCGTGGATTTCCGGGTTACGGCTGGATCTTCCCTGGCCATGCCGGAACTGCGAATATCGGGTTGGGGCTCGGACTGCGGGCCGACCGTGCGTCGGCATCGCGAGCCGTTACCCAGTTCGACTCGTTCTGCGACCACCTCCGCCGGCAAGGTTTGCTGACGGCCCCAGTCGATGGGCGTCGCATGGGCGGTTGGCTCAAGATGGGAATGGTCGGAACCGTGCCAGCGCGCGGCGGCGTGTTCCTGGTCGGTGATGCAGCCGGTCTCGTCAATCCGCTGCAAGGCGAGGGCATTGCTCCGGCGATGACGAGCGCAGCGGCCGCCGCCGAGGCCATCCTGGCCGGGCCCGGATCGGCCGCCGCCCATTACCGGGCCTTCCTCGCCGCGGGGCCAGGACGATTCGCGGCGATTGCGTCACCCATCCACGCCGCAGCCATCACCGGGTCACCGCGGCGCGTCGCTGCCCTCGGGCGCGTGCTCACAGCACCCGTGTTGCGTACAGCCATCGCCTCGACCTGGGCGCTGTCGTGGAACGACCTCATTGAGGGTTCGACTCCGGGGCCAACCACCAGCGCATCGCGCCTCATACTAGGTGCCGGGCGGATGGCATCGTGCCGGTCATCAATGGTGGCGCGTCTCAAGCGGGACCTGTCTGATCGGTAGGTAGCGGCATCGGAAAACTAACGCAAGCATCACAGCGTGGCAACGTCGGCGATCTCTTCGAGGACGTCGAAGTACAACGCTGACGCCGGGGGCGCTGCAAGAGGCGTGCGGCGGCGCTGCACCCACAGCACCGGATGGCCGTCGGTGCGGCGCCCCAGCACGTATCGCCGCTCGAGTCGCAAGCCCGAGCGGGCCAGCGCGTCGGGCTGGATCTCGTGCGTCGGGTCTGATGGGCCGGCGGCCGCGTTACGCAACAGTCGACTGATCGGACCCAACCGCGGTACGACGGGACGAACATTCAGATCGGCGAGGCGCGCTTGCACAAAGCGGCGCTGGTTGTTCACGTCGGACGACACGTACGGATGCCACCGATGAGGGACCGACGTCGACGGCACATAGCGGTACCGTCTGGTCCCGGTCACCACCACCTGGCCGACGGGCGGTAGTGCTGGCGCGGCTGATGCCGCAATGGCTGGCTCGTCTGGCTCGATGAGCTCGATGCCGTCGACCCGACGTTCGATCGCCCAAACCACATTGGCATCCTCATCGACACCGACGAGCACCTCGTCCAGAGCGCTGGTACCGCTCAGCGGATGGGCAACGGTCGGCCAGATGAGCACTTCGTTGGGGCGTCGACCGCTCACATGGAACAGCGACCAATCGTCAACCGGGCGGTTCTTGGCGGTGAGACCCATCACGTCTTCGACCTCCATGTCGGTGACGGCGACGAGCGTGCCGGTCGGGCTCATGAGCGGCGCGGTGAACCAGTCGTCGTCATGGGATGCCGTGACATGGATCAGCAACATCGAAGCCAGACGGGCGCGATGCGGTGACACTGCACCCGGATCGTGACGGTGATCCTCGATCTGCCACCAGCGGGGATGAGGCGCACCGTCATAGGCGACGCGAGTGGGGTAACTCGTCCGCATCACGGGTGACGACGAAAGCGGATCTGGCCCAGTGGCGGTGGCCGAATACCAGTCGACATCACCACCGTCGTGGCGCGGGATCGACAGTGTTACCGGCCCCGCCGTAAAGGCCGCCGAGTAGGCCAGTTGCGCCGGCTGCCAGTCATCGGGCGGTTCGGTGGATGGCACGCCCTGTCCATCAAACAGTGCATCGGCCAGCCCGAGCGCGACACGATCGCGATACAACGCCAGGCCATCGAGCACTTGGCCATTCAACCGGTCGTACGGGGCACCCTGGCCCGCGAGTAACAGCAGGGGATCCCGACGACGAGTAGCGGGAATCGCGGTGCGCAGGGCCTGGCCGACGCGCACCCGCCGGCCGACGGTCCACCACTGCTCGGGCTCGGACTCGATAATTGCCTCAGGCGGCGTGATTCTCGGGTCATCGTCGGGTGCCGTGGATCGGCCGACGATGGGTGTCTCGGTAACCGCAACCCGCACCAGCGCGGGCGATGCCGAGTCGCTGCCGCGATGCTCGCCCAGTTGCCATTGCCGACCAAGGAACCAGATCGGATCGTGTACCCGGGCCCGCACAGCCTCGTGCACCGCGCGCGGATCGTGAGCAGTGTGAACGGCTTCGAGTCGCACGTGAAGATCGAAGCGGTATGCCATCATCGGCCGCCTAACTCGACGCCCACTCGACCGCCCGCGGGCATGGCGGCCAAGTGCAACGCTCCCGTGGGCGCACCCATAGCCGCAACGTCGGCCATACGGGTTCGAGCCAGCATCCGGACGTCGGCCACGATGTCGATGAGTATCGCCGCTGTCAGTTCCTCGTCGACAATCGGCGGCACCGCCAAGATGACAGCCTGTGGTGCCCGGGACCTCGGCACATCGTGCGGGAAGGCAACCGCGCTGATGTGCTCGGTGTTGGGCACGGTCTCGGCGAACCGGTCGATGACGACCACCGCCACGGTCCCGGACGTCGTCGCAGCCGGACGAGCGGGCAGCACGGCGGCCGGCCCGAACACGGCCACCAGCCGCGAGGCCCGCACCACTGCGGTATCCGACAGTGGTGGACCGGCCGTCTGCCATGGGTCACCGGCTCGATTCGACCAGGTGCGAAGCGGTTGACCACCCGGGCCGACGCGTTCGCCGAGTTGCATCGCTTCCAGGCGGGCAATCGCGGGGCGAACCGGGGCAACCGCTTCGATCCAGTCGGGGTCTAGTCGTGGTGTGATCCCGGGAGCAAGCGGTTCGGCTCGCACGCCATCGAACGCCGAGATCGCCAGGCGGGAGAAGACGGGCCACGGGCCCTCCGGCGCGACGAGCAAGCCCATCGACGATGCGAGCACCGCGGCCGTGGCATCGTCCAACGATGCCGGTGCGCTGGCGACACGGCGCTCGAGCACCTCGATGGCGAGACGAAGCCGATTGGCCAGTCCAGCGCCCGTTTCTCCGACACCTTCGACCCCGTCGGCCGCGAGAGGCGTTATGCCCCAACGGGCAAGCCGCCCGAGCGCGGCGCGGCGCATGGCATCAGTCGCCGTGGCAACAGTGGCCATGCGAGCGTCGGCGGCCTCGGCACTGGCGGCCATACGAACCGCCACGTATCGACCGGCGAGCTCCGGGTCCACAGTCGAGGGTCCGGCCCCGAGCCGGTCGGTCGGTACCCCAACGTCACTGGCGACGGCCGGAATCCCGGCAAGCGCCGCTGCGAGCGCCCGCACCGTGGCATGTCCTGGCGGGTCGATCGAGCCGAGCGCGACGACACCGCTGACATCTCGAACGACCCGACGCAGGTTGCCCGTGCCCAGGCCAACGGTGTCGCACGGTCGCAACCCAATATCGGCGAGGGTGACGGTGCCGAGCGGTTGACCCGTGGCATCCAACGTGGCCCAGGTCCACGCGGCCCCGGTCGGATCGCCCCCGCGATCATCGAGATACGCAGCGACCGCAGCATCGGCGACGGCGGCGGGGCTCGGGTGCGCTCCGGTTGGCGGCGCGACATCGGGTAGCACGACAACGGCGACAGTATTGACCACTCGGCCCGAACGCGGCGTTCTCACGACGTCAAAGTTGGGCGCCACACCCTGCCCGGCGGCCGCAGTGGTGGCCGCCGCCACCATTGCACTGCGACCTTTGACCACACCAAGCGCCGCCTCGGCAACATGCATGTCGGCAAACGCATCGACCGCGGCCGCCAAATCGGCGAGTTTCACGAGGTCGGCTGCCGACACCCCCAATTGGCTCACCGCGGTCGGCTGGCTCTCCACCGCGTCCAGCACGGCAACCCCGTCGCACACCCGGCGCTTACGCATGTCGGCGCGCACGGTTGCCAATGCTGACGGGAACGCCATTCGTAATGCATCGATGACCGCCGGGCGCTTGACGATGGCCTCGACGGCACGCCCCAACGACTCGGCCGGGTGGCTGCCGAGCCGCGTTTCGTCGGCCAGCCGTAACGCCCCCCGTATCGCATCCGAGGTGAGGTCCATGTGCCACCGGTCGGCGTCTGGATCGCGCAGGGCGCGATCACGAAGCAACGCCGCAACCACAGCTTGCTCGGTCGACGGCGCGAGGACGTAACGATGGTCACCATCTGACTGCCTCGGTTGCGGAGCATCGACCCAGCCGTATACCCCAAGTGACCGCGGCGCCGCGGCAAGTTCTTGCAGCCGCCGCCAGGCAATGGCGGTAGCCCACGGGTCGATGCGTTGGGTGGCGGTGTCGAGCGCGGCGCGCAGCCCGCGGTCGATGTCGGCTACCGACTCGCCGCTCAACGCTCGCAAACCGTCGATGACGTTGGCGCGCACCGCCACGGTAGGGCCGACACGACGCCCAACATCGGTGGGGCGCAGCCGGGAGGCCCAGGTTTCAGTCTCGGTGGCGTTGCGCCGATCACTGCTGACTGGTTCGACCACAGCGCGTCCTTGTCCTGCAGCCGTGCGGGCCACGGCTGCTGCGCTGGCCAGGAGTGAATGGCGAGCCAGTTCCGTAAGTAGGCTCGTGCCCCACCCCGGCGCTGCGCTACGCGGCGCGTCTGACCCTCCGGCGCCGAGCAACTCTGTCACCGTTGCCCCGGCCAACCGAGCCAGACCACCGCCGACATTCGTACCAGTGGGGAGGTCGGCGGGCTCGACCAGCGGCAACCCGACATCGTGGCCCCACCCGATCGACACGAGTTGCCGCGTGGGTGTCGCGGTTGGTTCGAGGCGTGGCGTGCGGCCCGCCTCACGCGCCCACCACGCGCCCAGTTCGGCGGCGGGCACTGGCTGATTGAACCGAAATGACACCGCTTGGGCCAAGGTAGTGGGCATCATCCATCGCCAGGCATACCGGGTGGCCGTCGCCGTGCGGACCAGCGCGCCCAGGCCCGCTGACGGTCCCACGGCTGCCTGCTGCTCGGCGTGCAACGCCCACGTGGCAACCAACTGACGTACGAGCGGCACCAGTCGGGCCTCGATCGCGGGGTCCCCCGACGCGCCTTGCCAGCGGCGGAGCGACGTGGCGGGGAGCAGCCCATACGGCAGGTTGCCGATGCGCAGTGAAGGCAGTGGCCCCTCTGGCACCAGATTGGCCTGCGCCCAAACGCCCAATTCGTCGGTTGCACTGCCAAAGCCCCAGACGTTGGCCAGTGAATGACCCCAGAGTGCTGGCCAAAGCGCACCGACCAGAGCGCGGTTGAGCGCAAGGTGATTGGCCTCGCCGCCCACGACACCACGCACGATTGGTGCGCCAGCCAGCGCGGTCGACACTGCGACCGTTCCCCGCTGGGCTGTCGCGCTGAGAGGCACTAACCGTCGCCAGGTTTCGACATCGCCAAGCGGCAGGGCTGCTTCGCCGTTCACCGTGCTGGTGGACGAACCGGTGGCGACGATGCCGAGCTGGCCGCTGTTCGCATGGTTGGCCAGCAACGGGCCGGGGTCGCCGCCCCCGATGCCCACGACATATAACGCGTCGATATCCATCGGTCGCGCCACACCGAGATCGATCTCGGCAGCCAGACCAACGCGCACGGCTTCGGGGAACGACGTCCACCACGGCTGGTTCGTACTGTTCGGATCATCGAGATCGAGGTCGATCGCGCCAGGTTGCACTAGGAGGGTCGCCGCTACCGCCGCTGCTTGACCCGCTCGGGCCATCCAGATTTCCATTGTCGGAGGCAGCCCCATCACCTTCGGAGCGCGCATCTCCTTGCGCGTCTGAGCTGGCCGCACAATCGTGATTGGTTGTCCCGCAGTTGTTACCGGTGCAAAGGTTCGGGCCAGCCATGCCGCCCGCTCGGCACCCATTGCCGCCGCCAACGCACGCCACGCCCGGCGTCCCTCGGGCGACTCGAGATCGCCACCACCGGCGGCGCGCCACATCGCTTCGACCGCGTCGAGTTCGACGCTCGATGCCACGTCATCGTGATTGGTGATCGATACCGCGTCGGGTATCACCCGCACTCGAATCCGCCAGCGACGCTGCCGCCCAGCTGGTGGAACAAAACGGGTCTCAAGCCGAACAGGAACGAGCACCCCGACCATTGGTGCCGTCATGGCCGCACGCCACCGAGCAAGATGTCGCCGCGGATCATGACGCGACGTGGGGCGCTCACCGTTTCACGGGCAACGTCGGCCCCGTTTCGTGCAGCGCTCGGTCGGGTAGCGGCATTGAAGAAACGCCGGCCATTGAGCGTCTCTTCGAGCACCACCCACCGTTCGGCCCCAAGCGCCGGATCTAGATCGAACCCGAAGAACGTGCGGTCGGCCGAGATGCGTCCCTGGAACGCCGGGAACTGGCGGGCGTCAAAGTTCGGGCCGGTGGCCCAGTCGAGCACGCCGCCCGCCGTGCGCCGAGCGGGCACGAGGTATACCAGCGTGCCAGGGTATTCACGGAACAACGCACTGTTGAACAACACCACGAGGTCGGCACTTGACGCGGACGGCGTCTGATGGCTCGGTGCCCCAAACTCCGAACTGGCCGGCCACGTGGCGATGTCGACGATGTCGTCGTCGACCGCACCCGTGGACGCATTGGCTCGGTCCCAGAATGTACGAACCGGTGTCCACCCGGGAATCAGAGGAAGGTTCCGGAACCGCAATTCAGCGACAACCTGAGCGTTCAATCCGAGAAGAAAAGCATCGACGAACGATGGGTTCGTGGTGAGCGCGACGACGGTGTCGTCGGGCAGGGTGCCGGCACCGGGCAGCAGCCACTCGGGGTCGTTGTCGCGCAGGAACCGCCATGCTGCCAGATCGAGATCGGGAGCGAGTTCGACCGGTGAGCCCGGGTCAAGTCCGACCAAGTCGTTGATATCGATGACTCCACCGAGCACTCGGTCGACCATCGGGGGGCGGGCTACGGTCGGATCGAACGCGACCGAAACCTGCTTACCGGCACGGTCGAGATCGAACGCGGTCGCGACCGGTTGACCGGGAAGCTGCGCCACCAGCGTCCCGAGCGCTGCGAGATCGTCGGAGTCGGGCTCGGCGTCGAGTGCTGCGGCCAGAACCCGCAACCGCTCTCGTGAGGGCCGCGGGCCGGCGTCCACAAGACCGAGGAGCGCCAAGATCGGAACGGGACGCCCGGCATCGAGTCGATCGACCAACGTGCGTAAGCGGGTGTCAATGAACGACACCGTGTCGGGATCAAGGTGGCGACGGTCGAGCGCCGAACCAAGCCGCGTTGCCGCGGGCCGCAATCGTTTGGTATCGGGTGCCCGTCTCAGGAGGGCATCGTCGAGGGAGGTTCGACGCAAATCCCGGGCAAACTTGTCGGTGTGGACAGCGTCGGGGGTGCTTCGCATCCGCCTCGGCGGCGCGGCGGCTGCCTGCCGCAGCACGTCGGAGGCTCCACGCCGGCGCAGCGCTCGTGTAGCGGCGGAGGAGAAAAGGCTTCGCTCGAGCGAACGGTCGCCGTGTTCCATCATCTCGGCTACCGGGCCGCCGGTCGACAACACGTCACGCAGCGCCGGGCCGAGAAGGGCCAACCGGCGCGACTCGTCGACCGGAACACGACGCTTCCACAACGAGCGCGACGCAAGCAGGCCGAGGCTCAACCGGCGTAGGCGATCAGCCGCCTCCTCGTAGGCTCCGGCCAAGCGTGCCGCCTCGCGGGCCAGCAGTTCCTGGTTCACAATCCCCGCCCGGGTACCCAAGCCGGCAAGGGCCCGCACGCGGAAGTCGGCGTGCAACTCGTCGCGCCAGCCCGGAGCGCCAGGCCCTGCAGCGGGCCACGGCCCGGCGTAATCGGGCAAGCCGACAACGGGATGGGCGGCGTCGCCGAGCGGCGCGGTCAACACAGCGACATCGTCGGTGACGGGTTGGGAGACGGCAACCGATGGAGCCGCCGACGTGGAGACCAGCGCTCCGCTCACGCCGAATGTTCCGGCTGCGGGTATGGGGCCGTATTCGACGTCGGACGACCCGAGGTCGGGGCCAGCCAATCGCAGCTTCAACCGCGCCGCCAACGTGGCGAAGTCGCCGCCGGTTCGGGTGTGAAAACTCCAGTGGTGATAGAGCGCCAATTCGACTGGTCCGGCGGCCGGGGTAGCCCAGGCCTGCCCACCGTCGGCCGTGTACGCGGGCACGATCACCGCAATGTGATCACGGTCAGGGCTCAGGGCCCGCGACGAGATCAGGCGACCGAGCGGGTGGCCCGCGGCCTCCTGCTCGACATGGGCACCCCGTGCCGAGTCGGCCAACGGGTGGGCATCGAGTACCGCTGGTTGCAACCGTACGGTGCGCCCCGCTAACTCGATCTCATCCGTGGTACCGACCAGCAGTACCAACCACGGGCGCATGGCCTTACCCTGGGGCAACGCCAAGCTATGACGCCACGCCAGGTCGGCGGCTCCGAGTTCGGCGTAGACGGCCTTGTCGATCTCGACCTGACGGGCGCCGTTTGATGGGTAGGTGTGGGTGACCGCACCGGCGGCTAGGCCGGTGACATCACCGGGTCCGAAAAGGTCGTAGGTAAGCGTGCGCGACGCCGAGTCGGTCGTATTGTCGAGATCGACGGCGGTGAGCTGTAGGGCGGCCGACAACCGACCGGCGGTCACGCTTCCCGACGAGACCGCAGCCGCGCCGGACGGACGCCACCATCCGAAGAACGTCAACGTGGTCATCAGACCGTCAGCTCCACGAGCCGGTCGGTTGTGTGCTGAACCGAGCGCCCAGCCTGCCGCCGGGCGAGGTGCGCAGCCACAGCGGAGACATCGGCGGCGACGACCGCCCCCGACACCGATTCGACGCGGAACAGATCGTCGCGCATCTCGAACCGAGGGGGACGAGGGCGAATCGATGGCGGCGCGTCGACAGCCACCACACGGTCGAGTACGTGAGCGGGTATGACGAACCCGTCGCCGACACGTCTGGTGGCCGGCAGCCGTATCTCATCAAAGCCGACATCAACGGGCACTCCGGCGGACCTGGTGACGTCGAGCGTCACGACGACCCCGGCCTGGTGTCGCTCGAAAGCCGGAAGCGCCATCGCTTCGGCGTCGGTGAGTTCGACGAATGAACCCGGGCTGAACCAGTCGAGATGAGCCGTGGTGGCCACCGTTGCCGTGACGCCGAGGCGCTGAGGGGTGTCGAGCGTGCCGTCTTGGTACGTCTCGACCACGAGCCCGAGCGGCAGGCGATTCTGGCTCCAGGTCGGGACACCGAGCGGGCTCAACACGACCCGGGTCGACTCGCCGAGGCGCGTCACGAGTACGAGTCCGTCCTCGCCGCCGATCACCGTCAAGTTGGATGCAAGGGCCATCTCGTCGGCGAGCACCGACACCAGGCTGGTGATGGCCGCACCGACAATGGCACCGGGGTTGCCGAGTTCGAAACTGTCGCTCCAGCATGCATCGAACAGCAACAGCGACACGCACACTTCGCCCCGCAGCACCAACGGCGATGGGCCACTCAGCCCGCCTTTGAACTTCACTCCCATGAGGTTGTGTCCTCGGTACTTGACGTGCACGCCGCCTTTGAGCGTCACGTCGAAATAGAACGGCAGCCGGATAAGTACATCGCCACCGATATTGCCCTCGATCTTCCAGTTGCCGGCCTTGATCGCCGCCGTGAACTCGGCGCCGAATTGGATGGTGTTCGACGTGACCGCCATGTACGCCGACGCACTCAACTCGACCTTGTCGGGCAGCAGATCGGAGTCAACGGTGAGGAGTAGTCGCTGCAGCTTGGGGAAGACCGCTGGCTCGGGATGGAAGTCGGGATGGAAACCGCCGAGGGTCGCCATCAGGTACGGACGATCGCCCCAGCTGGCTCGTACACCACCATCGCCGGTGATCTTGAACAGGCCCATCACCTTGCCGCGACGAATGGTGGCATCAACCTCGAACGTGCGCCGAACGGAATCGAACACCCCGACAACATCCACCTGCACGTCGAGAACTCGCTCTAGTGCGGGATTGCTGAGTCGTAGCGAGCCGAGCAGAATAACTTTGGTCGGTCGTTTGTTGCTGTCGAACTCGATGATGACGCCGACGGCCAAACGAACGAGATAGTCGTTCATGAGCGGGATCCACCCGAGTTGCATGGTGAGCCCGAAGAGATGTGTGTCGTTCTTCGCTGGGAACAGGGCGGCAAGGTCGCCAAGCAGCACAGGCGCGTTGCGTATCGGGTCTTCGGCGAACAAAATATTTCCCACCGCGCCTGACGTCAGGCGCTCGCGCAACGCATCCGTGTCGGCCCGCCGATCGTTGCCGTACAGCCCGCCGACGCCGATCAGGAACACGCCGTAGGCAATGTGATAGCCGGGGCGGAACGACGCGCCCAATACGAACAACCACGACGATTCCTTGGCCCCGGTCGATGATGGCGTGGATTCGTGCAGGGCAAACGCGGTAATCGACCACCCCGCCATGCCCTTTGGCGGCCCCACACGAAGGGTCAGCACTCCGGCATACCGATCGGTTGGGCCGCCGGTGAAGTCGACGAAACCGCCGCCGCCGAAACCAGACAGGTCGAGCTGTACGCCAATGCCCGTCGGCGGCAGCAAACCGATGCATTCTTTTGAGCCTCCCGGTTGGTCGGCCCACCAACCGACCCACCCCCCGGCGCCGTCCATGACAACCGTGACCGGACCCATCGTCGCCGACCAGTGAGGTCGAACCTCGCCGCGAATGTCGAAATGATCCTGATCGGCGCGGATCGGCACGGTGAACAGGATCGAGTGCACCGTGAGCTTGAGCACCTTCAAGTTGAACGACTTGTCTAGCTGCCAGCGAGTTTCGAGCGCGCCCTGGGCCGACAGGCTGAAGCCCGCCCCTTCGGTCAGGCGCGCTTCGAGGTCGACGTCGAACCGCAAGCCTTCCCGCAAACTCGATTCGCTTTCGCCGAGCGACCGGAACCATCGGTTGGTCAGGACCACCCCGAAACCTTCGACCTTGCCGACTACTTCGACGCTGGGCTCGCCCTGCTCGCGAACTCGCAGCTCGAGGGCAACATCACGCACCACGAGTCGGGTGTCGTATGGCGGTCCGAACAGTAGGTCGGGAGCGCCGACACTGGTATCGCGGCCGATGCGTACCGTTGCTTCGTTGGTCGTCGCCGCGACCGGAGATCCCGCTCGCGGTTCTATTGCGGCGTTCCAGGTGCCGGCACCACCGTCGTAACCAAGGCCGATTCGTACGCCGGGTTCGAGCCGGGTGAACGAACCACCCGATGTGCGCAGTTCGTGGATCGGGGCATCCGCACTCGGGTGCAACCACATTTCGAAGTCGGTGGCCGTACGGCCACCCACCGGCCGGCGTTGCGAGCGGATCAGCACGCTGATCGCCAACTCGGGATCAAAGCCGCCCCTCAGATCGGTGAATTTCGACAGCGTCAGGCGGCCGTCTTCGGTCCGCAACGGGAACGTGATCGGCACCCACCCCGTGCTGTTTGCCCGAAGGTCACGCCACTGCGGCGATGCACTGGGCGATGTGGGCGGGGCCAGCAGCGGCGCTATGTGAAGATCGCCCGAACGCAGCGCGGTGATGGTCTTCGGGGCGACGATGAGCAGTGCCGCGAGCAGCGCCGGCATCCGGCCCGACGTCTCCATGTCGGCCGTGCCGAAGAGGTCATCCCAGAAGGATTCGTCCACAAGCTCGGGAGTGGACACCATGAACCGACGTAATGCTTCCCAGTCGAAGCGCGAGCCAATGCCAGGATCATCGACGATTGCGCCGAAGAGACTGAGCATGGACGCGAGTCGGGGAAACTTGGCTCGCAATAGCTCGATGACCAAGGCTTCGACCAGTTCGAGCGCCGTGGCCCCAACCGCAGCCACCGGTGCAAGGATCACCCCGGCCAGGGCGACCAGGTCCTCACCCCATGCCCGCATGGCGTTGCAAAAATCCTCGTGACTACGAGCCGCCAGGGTCTGGGCGGCATCGGCCGCGAGGTCCGCCAGAATCTGGGTGAGTTGCGCCTGGTTGGCCGCGGCAACACCGGCTGACAGCAGCGGTGACACTGTGATGAGCGACGACTGCACGGCGTCGATAACCTCATCGACCGCGACGGCCACCGGCGTGAATATCGATCGCGCCACGTCGGTCATGCCAACACGACCTCGGTGGCGATCACATGACGATCGGTGCCCACAGGACCCGGTTCGGTGCTACCGACGGGGCACCGCAACTCGTGATGCACGGTGAGCGCGTTGCCCGAATCGGAGAACGACACGACGGCCATTTGCGGCAACCCGACAAACATCCGGCCGAACCGTTCGAGGTCGGCTTCTTGCAGCGCGGCAGCCATCCGTAGTGACTTCGCCGGATCCCATCCGGCCCACGGAGTATCAACGCTCGGTGCTGCGAAACCGGCCATCGAGTCGTCAACCGGCTCGACCACATAGGTCCACCCTGGTGCCGCCAAACCGTAGGCCACGGCAATCGGGGTTGCGATGGCCGTGGGTGACGAGGCCCCGTCTCGTGCCACCCGGCCGAGCAACACGTCGGCTGTGTCGTCCCACGCCAACACCGAACCCGATGGCGGTGCCGACAACAACTTGGTGCGGTCGATCGTCGACAACGTCGCGAAACCCGATGTCTCGCGCCCGCGTTCGAGACCGAGGCGCATGATCAGTTCGCTGAACAGACTGATGGCGGCGTTCTTGATTTCGATGTTCTTGGCCGCTGATGCCGTCAACTGCGCAACGCGCGTCGTGACGCCGCCCTCGGTGCGGGTAAGTCGAGTGGTAAAGCCGTAGTGGACATCGCCCGACAGCACGACCACCGGATCATGGGCGGCAAGGCGGGCCAGCAGGTCCTGATGATTGGCCTGCACGGCCGACCACGATTCGAAATCGGTGAAGCGGGCACCACCGGGTAGCAACACGTCGAACAGTGGCTGGATCACATCTTCGACCAACTCGCTGCCGAGAATGGGTGCTGACGCCACGACAATGGTGAACGGCACCGTGCTGACCGGGGGCGGCAGCTGTACCGCAAGCGCGGCACGAGAGATTCGGGCGCCGCGACCATCGGCACGCGGATACTCGCGTGCCGTGCGTTCGTCGAGCAGTACAATGCGCACGGGCCAACCCTCAGTGGGTCCGATCGTGACCTCGTAGCGGATGGCGTCCGGTGCGGTGAGATCGCGCAATACCTGCGCCGGTGGGGCGGTCGGCAAGGGGCCGGACGGAAGGCCGAGAAAGCCGGCACACGCCGATGCCGGGCTGGTCGGCGACGAGGCGCTTACGGCCGCCGATACTGCGTCGAGCACCCCGCGTTCCGCCGACCCGACGGTGTTGAACGGGGCAGGGTTGTTACCCCAGTGCTGACACAGGGCATAGGCCAGCAGCCCGTTGGTGACGGCCCGACGCCCGTTGGCCTTGGCGTACACCCCATTCACCCAGCCGTGATCGATGTTCCAGTCGTCGGTGATCTCATGGTCATCGAAGATCATGAGCGATGGCACGTTGGCGAGTACCCGGCGCACGTCCGCAAGAACGGCCCTGAAGAGCTCGACATTGGCGAGGTCCTCGTCCCAAGCCGCTTTCGAAACCGTCGGATCCACATCGGGCGGGCCAGTGGTCGGGAACGATTCCAACGTTGTGGGCCACAGCACTGGCGACCACACCAACAGGTACATCGCCATGAACTCGGCGTAGGTCCACAGGTGGTTCGCCGTCGCTCCGGTATATCCGAGCGCGTCGGTTCCCTGCTTTCGTCCACCGATCGGCGGCGCGGCGCCGAACGCTGCAGTCTCATTGACACCGATCAGATCGGCGGCCACTCGCAGCACACGGGGCATGAGGGGATGGCCTACCTCGTCGGCATAGATCTGGTCACCCGACATCACGAGCAGGTGCGGCTGAGGCGGTGGTGCGGCATCGAATCGTTTCGACATGTCCGATACTGCGAGTGCCAGCCCATCGCGACCGCCGCCGTGGGGCTTTCGACATGACGTGTGATACACCACCAGCTCGGCTGCCGTTGCCGGTGGGCCGAGAAATGTCGGCCGCGTGGCTGGCGCCAACGACAAGTCGGACCAGTCGATCGCACCGCGTGACTGCTCCCATCCGGCCGACAACTCATACTCGTAGATGTCGCCGCCGAGGAAGGCTCCGCCGACAGCATCGGCGGTCAGCACCGCCATCCAGAGGTTCACGCCGACCCTCGTAGGCGACACCGTTACCGTTACAGTCGCCGGGAACGGCGCTGGTCCACCGCCCGAGTGGCGACGCACCGTGAGCGTGATCGGATCAGGCGCAACACAGGCCACCCACACGCTGACCGAGGTAGCCGTGAGACGACGCAATACTGGGCCAGCGACTATCCCTGGCAGTGCTCCCACTGGAATAGGTGTCGAGTCGAGCGGCATTGCACTCCCCTCACGTCAGTACAACTGTGCTGCGGATGCCCCTTGTGGTCAAGAGGTTTCTGCAAATTCCGCGCCACGGTCGACGACCGACGTTGTCGTGGGTCAGGTCGCTTGTGACCCGGTTGCGAGGAATGTTGCAACGAGCGTGGCGAGGAGCACTGGCCATGGGTGATCGCGCCATGCCATCGTGATCGATGTCGGTGCGATCTGTGGTGCAAGCGCGAGGCCGATCAGTGCCCATCCGAGCGCCACCCCGGCACCGGTCTCCGCGGCAAGTTCAGGTCGTCGTCGGTTTACCAGGGCTTTCGTTGCGATTCCGGTTGAGAGGAGCGACGCGACGGCCAGTGCGGATGGCGGTGCGCTCGACGGCGGTTCGAACAGCAGTCGTTGCGCTCCGACGACCAGCGCCAGGCCGCACATCGCGATGGGTGCTGTCACCGCGACTCGGTGCAAGAGACGGATGCGCGCCGACGTTGGTGTGGCGTGTACCAGGGTGTGGGCCGAGTCGTCGAGCGCCAGAACCGCAGTGGCGACGAACGCCCCGCAGGCGGCCACAAGTAGTGAGTCTGGCGCGGTGGTCCCCCGGAGCCGGGTAATGCCTCCAATGACGGCGAGGACGAGGCCGACGGTAGCCATGGGTAGCCACTGTGTCGATCGCCACGTTGGGGCAAACCAGGCGACGAAGTCGCGCCGCCGATCGCTGGTTGAGCCGATCCGCTCGGAACTCTGCGCGGATGGTGGCGTTGGCATGATCGTCACGTCGAGGTTAGAACGGCGAGGCGATGAGTTGCGCGATTGCGCCCACGGCTGCGACCGACCCGCGAGGATTGCGAGACGTCGGCCACGTTGCTGGCGTACCGCTACACCGGCGGCCAACACGATCAGGCCGAGTAGATAGACGTTGTGCGATGCAACGGTGGGCAGATGGACCATCTGACGCCGCCAGCCGTCGTACTCGCTGGGAGTGTTCACAAACCAACCGGCCGGGAACGAAGCCGGATCGATGGGGGCCGGTAAGTCGATCTCGATGGGTTGGATCTGAAGCCAGGTGAACGCGTGCAGTCCAGGCATATTGAGCGCCCACCAGCCGGACGTCGCGAGAACCGTCGCAATCGCGCCGATGATCACCGCCGGCGCGGCGCGTCGCGTCGATCGTCCGGCGGCGAGCCCTATGGCCCCTCCGAGCGCGACGACGAGTGGGAGTTGGAGGAGTTCGAGCGGCCCGAGCATCGCCGAATCGGTTCGCCACGGCGCATCGCCGATCACGAAGCCCCCCTCGATTCGCGACGCAATCGCCGCCGCGATCGCGAGGACGACGCCGAGTACGACGGGCACCGTGAGGGCACCGAGACGGGCAAGCGCCCGTTCGCCATCGTCGAGCGCGGCTTCTTCGGCGAGTCCCGGAAGCGCGGTCGAGCGGTCGCGCCCACCGCTGAGCACCCCGGCAATAAACGTGCCGAACGCCAGCGGCGTGATCGCCAACGGAACTTGGCCCGCAAGGTCACCCGACCACGTGTCCTCCCACACGAAAACCACGAGCATCATCATCGTCGCCGAGATCGCGAAACCGATCCAGATCGAGGCGCGGCGCAGATGGCGCCTGGCCTCGAGGGGAATCAACGGACGGAATGAAACCTGCTCGGCCGCAGCCGAGCCTCTTGCGGGCGTGGTCATGCGTGGGCTCCGATCTCGTTGGTGAGTAACAGGTAGCCATCGTCGAGGGTTGGGCTCACGATTTGCACGCCGGGCGGCGGGCTACCAATGCTGCGCACAGCTCCATCGCCGGTCACCCAGGAGCGCAGCGCGCCGGGGTGTGGCTGGTCATCAACCCAGACCCGGCCGGCGGCAACCGCGGCCAGCGCCGCTGGTGTGCCGTCGAACAGCCGGCGGCCGCGTTCGATCACGACGACTTGGCGACAGACGGCCACGACCTCGTCGCTCTGATGAGTCGACATGACCACCGTCGCGACCGAACCCACGTCGGAGAGCACTTGCCGCAGTCGTAGGCGCTGGTCGGGGTCGAGCCCCGCGACTGGTTCGTCGAGCACCAGTAGGCGCGGCTCACCGAGTAACGCCGTGGCGAGCGCAACGCGGCGCTGCATCCCTCCCGATAGCGTTCGGATCCGCTGATGCATCTCGGCCTCCAATCCGACGGCGACCAGCACGCGGCGCACTTCGGCCCGCCGACGCGCCCGGTCGGAGATCTCCTTGAGGACAGCGACATAATCGACGAGATCGAACGCGCTGAAGTTGCGGTACAACCCGGCGTGCTGTGGAAGGAAGCCGAGCTGACGGCGTATCGCTAGCCGTTCCTTCGGACGCTCGGGGTCGAGCCCGAACAATCGCACGCTGCCGGCGTCATAGTGAGTACGTCGTCATGACCGCGTGTGGTTCTAGTGAAGCGTCAATGAAGTTGCGTTGAAGCGAAAGTGGCCGCCCTGGTCCCGTGTGACGCTTATCTCACAGGTCGGGTATGGGATGCAGGCCCGGTTCTCGTAAGGTACGTACATATGGACATATCGCTGGCGTTGATGACATTCCTCGGCGTTTTGATCGGCCTGTCGCTGGGCACGGTGGGTGCTGGCGGCTCGATTCTGGCGGTTCCGGTGTTGGTGTACGTCGCAGGCGAGTCGCCTGCGTTGGCCACTGCGTCATCGTTGGTGGTGGTGTGTGTCACGGCTCTTGTGGCCCTGCGACCGCATTGGGCAGCCGGTCGGGTGCGCGCCGATGTGGCCGTACCATTCGGCGTTGTCGGCGTCGCCGGATCCCTGGCAGGCAAGGTGTTGAGTGAACGGCTCGACCCGAACCTTTTGATGCTGGCCTTTTCTGCGCTGATGGCTGTCGCTGCAGCGGTGACGGCGCGGCGCAGCCAAACGACGGCGGGTCGACCCGCTGTTGAAACAGAACAGTTGGTCAACGACGAAGGATCTTCGCTGGCCGTGCGTGAGCGCACGAGGGTGCCAGCGATTCAACTCAACCGCGTGCTGACTGCCGGTTTGTCCGTGGGTTTGATGACCGGGTTCTTTGGGGTGGGCGGCGGCTTCGTCATTGTGCCAGCTTTGGTCATCGGCCTGGGGCTGCCCATGACCGAAGCAATTGGCACGTCGTTGCTCATCATCGCGATCAACTCGGCAACGGCGTTTGGGCTGAAGGCGCGCGGAGTGCATCTCGACTGGCCGTTGCTGGCCACGCTAACCTCGGCTGCCGTCGCCGGGGCCGTCGTGGGCGGGCACGTCTCCAGCCGCCTGGACGGCGCGCTGTTGTCGCGGTGGTTCGTGCGCATCGTGATGGGCGTGGCTGCCTACACGGCGCTGCGATCATTCATCGCTCTCGCCGCCTGATGCCTTCGTGCTAGACGAACGGGTAGGCCGGCGGCCGTCCTCCTCGGGGTACGCAGGTTCATCGGGAGGTGGCCACCGATGGCTAACGCACACACTTCGAAAAAGGTGCATCACAACATTTGGACGATATGTGGGTCCCGAAGCGCAATGGCCTTCGCGCCATCATTGAAGTCGGGTGCTCAAGGGTCGGGCCTAGTCCCGGACCGGTGCGAACGATGGCCGCTCGCTGCGAACTCCGGTGTCGGTCCACGTGGTCATGAAGGTGTACATGTCGCCACGAATCACCGTGCGCCGCCATTCGAGCGGCCGCCCGCGGTGCGACGTGAACCGTTCCACCAAGAACGCCGGCTGCTTCGCAGTCGTTCCCAGCAACGTGCGTTCTTCCTTGGTAGGAATGGTCGGATGTACCCGTTCCCAGCCGGCCCCCGGACGAATACCGCAGGTGCGTTCGAGTTCGGCATACACCGCAGTGTGTCCGAAATCGGTGTCAAGGAGCTTGCCGGCGAGTTCTGACGGAAGCCAAAGTTCGTCGGTAGCAATAGGCGTGTCGTCGGCGTATCTCAACCGGTGTAGGTAGACAAAGCGGGTATCGGGTGGCAGCCCGAGCTGCTCGGCGACGGCTGGGTCGAGCCGTTCGTCGAGCTGGAGGACAGTGCTGCGCTGCTCGAAGCCTTGGTCCTCCACGGAACGAAAAAGGCTGTAGAGCGACCCGGTGCGCTGTTCGATAGTTTGCTGGCGAAGAAAGGTGCCGCGCCCGCGTTCGCGATTGATCAGCCCTTCGTTGTGGAGCCGGCGCATCACGTCGCGCATGGTGTGTCGGCTGATGTCGTACTGGTCGATGAGTACCCGCTCGGGGGGAAACCCGTTCGTGAACTCTCCGGCGGCCAGCCGATGCCGCACGTCGTCGAGTACTTGAGCCCACAACGGCATGGGGTTCTCGCGGTCAGGCTTACGTACAACAGGTTTCGCCACTCGGCCAATGTACGGACAAGTGGGTCCGTTAGCAAGCATTCAGAGCGTCGGCGGCCCGGTTTCCGTGCCTATCGGCTACTCGACGATGGTGCTGACACAAGCTCGCGGTGTTCGCCGTCGCCGATAGTTGCCCGGGTGGCGTGGCGATCACGCAGATGCAACCCCGCGAACAATCCAACAATCGCCACGAGGGCCAGGCTGGCGCCGGATGCGAGCATGGCAAGTGCCGGAGCCGGACACGTCCCCGCTACCGCCCAACCGGCGCCGAACATTGCGCCGCCGATGAGGTGATGACGCTGTGGCTTGGAACGCGACAGCACCAACCGTCCACCGAACTGGGTCTGAATGCTGCGACGCTCAAGCATCCAGAGAATGGGCAACGATGTGGCAATCGCCGAACCCATCAGCAGGAACACGTCGAACTCCTGAAGGCGCAACATGCGGTGGATCGTGTCGTATTCGTGCAGGCGGGCGGCCGCCAGTACAAACCCGAATGAGGCTCCGAATAGACCACCGAAAACGTTGAGGTTGCGGTTCACAACCGACCGCCCGTCAAGGTGTGGAGAAGTGCGGTGACGACGATGGCCGTTGCCATGAACGTGGCGGTTACGGCCCAGCTGGCAGGAGAGCGTTGCGCCGTGCCGCAGATCCCGTGGCCCGACGTGCAGCCGCCGGCGAGGCGAGCGCCGTAGCCCATCACTACGGCACCCACAAAGACCACGACGGCAACGACAGGCGTGGACCAAACGACGGTGAGCGCCTGATAGCCGGTCTTTAGGGCGAACCCGGACCCGAGGACAGTGGCGAGCAGACCTCCGGCGAAAATTCCGGCGAAGTACCACACCCGCCAGATGACGCGGTCGGTGTCGCCGCGAGCCGCCTTCATGGTGTGCACGTACGCTCCGCTGGCGCCCAGAGGTTGGTTGGCTACGAGAAACAGGCCAACGACCAACATCCCCAAGACAGGGCCTGCGACGAACCATGGCAAACGATCGGGTAATACATTCATACGGCCTCCGGCCTCTCTTGCCCATGCGGTGCAAGCGGATTCAATATACGCTATTGTACGTACATTCGGCTATCCGGAGAAGTCGCCCTGTCGGAAAGGACATTGCTGATGATCTTCAAGCAGTACTACCTGGGATGTTTGTCGCACGCGTCGTACCTCATCGGGGATGAGGCCACCGGTCGAGCGGTGGTCGTCGATCCTCAGCGCGACGTATCGCAATACCTCGCCGACGCCGCCGAGCACGGCATGACCATCGAGCGAGTTATCGAGACACACTTCCATGCCGACTTTCTCTCGGGCCACATGGAGATTCAAGGTGCTACCGGCGCGGTAATCTCCTACGGGTCGGTGGCCGAGTCGGTGGCCGAGTTCCCCATCGACGGGTTAGCACATGGCCAGCGGTTGTCGCTAGGCGATGTGGTTCTCGAGGTGCGTCACACGCCGGGCCATACACCCGAATCCATCTCCATCGTCGTCTACGAGCACAAGGGCGACGCGCCGTACGGCGTGCTTACCGGTGACACGATGTTCATCGGCGATGTTGGCCGCCCCGACCTGTTGGCGTCGGTGGGGGTGAGCGCCGACGACTTGGCGTCTCAGCTCTATCATTCAACTCGCGAGCAATTGCTTACCTTGCCCGATGAGACGCGTGTGTTTCCAGCTCACGGCGCGGGCTCAGCTTGTGGAAAGTTCCTGTCGTCGGAAACGTCATCGACGATCGGGGATCAACGTCGCACGAACTACGCGTTGCAGGACATGACCGAGGCGCAGTTCGTGCATGCGGTCACGGAAGGCCAGAGCCTGTCGCCGTTGTATTTCGCCTTTGCCGCTAATCGCAACAAGCAGACGCACGACGTGTTGGCCGAGGACACCGCCCCCACCCCGATGTCGATGACTCAGGTGCTCGCCGAGCAACGACGTGGAGCGGTCGTCCTCGACACCCGCGACCCGGCCGTGTTCGCCCAGGGGCACCTCATCGGCTCCTACAACGTCGGTCTGGCCGGGCGGTATGCCGAATACACCGGCGACGTCTTGACGGCCGATCAACCTATTGTGCTGGTGTGTGAACCCGGAACCGAGTTGGAGGCCCGCAACCGCTTGGCCCGAATCGGATTCGACCGCGTGATCGGTAGCCTGGCGGATCCTGTGGCCGAATTCCTTGGGCACCCTGGGTGGGTGGCGAGCGCTTCGCGGCTCACCACGTCGGAACTGCAGCATCGCATAGCCACGGTGGCTGGCGTACAAGTGGTCGACGTACGTGGGCCAGGTGAGGTGTCGTCCGGCAAAATTTCTGTGGCGAAAGAAGTTCCGTTGCCTCGCATCTTGGATCGATTGGGCGAACTCGACCCGACGGCGCCCACCGTGGTGTATTGCGCTGGCGGCTACCGATCAATGATTGCTGCGTCGGTGATGCGGGCCTCGGGATTCAAGGATGTGTCCGATCTCATTGGCGGATTCGGCGCTTGGGATGCCGCCGGATTGCCCACCACGAGTGCCGTCACCACCGTGGCCGGCTGAGCGGGTAGCGCAGTGACCCGCTTCGCGTTCCTTATCGACCACGACACCTGCATTGGCTGTCACGCTTGCACGGTGGCCTGTAAGGCCGAACATAACGTGCCCCTCGGCGTGAACCGCACCTGGGTGAAGTACATCGAGCGGGGCGAGTTCCCCGACACCCGCCGCTTCTACTCGGTGAATCGCTGCAACCATTGCGACGACGCGCCGTGTGTGTCGATTTGCCCGACTACGGCCCTGTTCCGTAGGGACGACGGCATCGTCGATTTCGATGACTCGTCGTGTATCGGCTGCAAGTCCTGCATGAACGCATGTCCCTACGACGCGCTGTATGTGAATCCGGAAACCCAAACGGTGCATAAGTGCAACTTCTGTTCGCACCGTGTCGAGGTCGGGCTCGAACCATCGTGTGTAGTGGTGTGCCCGACGCAATCGATCTTCGCGGGCGACATTCACGACCCGACGTCGAAAATCTCGATCATGCTCGGCCGTCACGACACGTCGGTGAAAGCTCCCGAGCAAGGCACCAAGCCGCACGTCTTCTACAAGGGTGTCGATCAGGCGGCGATCGACCCGCTCCGCACGAAAATTGCCGACGACGGAATGATCTGGGCCGACACCACCGAGCACCATCCAACCGTGCGGGTAGATACTCCGGGTCGGGGCACCCAGATCGTTGCCCGTACCGCGTACACCACCGCCCACCCCATGGCCTGGAAAGGCAAGGTGTCGGCCTACCTGGTCACCAAAGCAATCAGCGCCGGCGCCATCCTGGCCGGTGCCATAGCCGTGTTGGCTGGTCACGCCGACAATCGTGCCTTTGTGGGGCTGGCATTGCCCATCGTGGCGCTGATCTTTGCCGCAGCCACCGGAGCGTTACTGGTAGCCGACCTCAAACAACCCAAGCGCTTCTACTACATCTTCACCCGTCCGCAGTGGGGCTCGTGGCTGGTACGCGGAGCGTTCATCATTCTGGGCCACGGACTCTTTGCCTCGATTTGGTTACTGGGTGGGCTGCTCGACTCGCCCGATCTGATCAAGGCAGTAGCCATACCCGCCGCGCTGCTTGCGGCCGGGACGGCTGGCTACACCGCGTTCTTGTTCGGCCAATGTGAAGGCCGAGACTTCTGGCAAACCCCGCTACTGCTGCCGACACTCCTCGCCCAGGCCGGTGCCGGTGGTGCGGGACTCGGGCTGATATTGGCCCCGTTCTTCACGCTGTCCGACGAGCTGAGGACGGTACTCACGTGGGTGCTCCTCGGCAGCGTGCTGGCTCTGGCATTCCTGATCTGGACCGAGTTGTCCTCGAAGGGAACGGTGCATGTGGAACTGGCGCAGCGCGCCATGACCCACGGTCCCTACAAGCGCCGGTTCTGGGGCAGTGTCATCATCGGGCTCGTTGCCGCCGCCGTCCTGGCGATTGCGGCACTGGCCACCGGTTCGTGGGTTTTCGGCCTTCTCTCTGGGACCGCCGCGATCATCGGGGTGGCGTTATACGAGGACGCATTCGTGCGCGCCGGACAGTCCGTCCCACTCTCCTAAGCTAAGGAAAGGCCTGCAACGATGTCCTTGCTCGACGATCTGTCCCGCAGCGCGCAAAGCCAACTGTCCCGCATCATGCCGGGGTCGCAGCTCACCAACTATGCGCCGGTTGAACGCTGGGACGACTGGGTCGAACTCGATGCCGAGGCCTGGGCGCACGGCGAACGCAAGGAGCGACGCTTCCGGCTGATCCCCACCACCTGTTTCAACTGTGAGGCGTGTTGCGGGTTGCTCGCCTATGTCGACAAGTCCACCGGCCAGATCGCCAAGCTAGAAGGCAACCCGGCCCACCCGGCAAGCCGAGGCCGCAACTGCGCCAAGGGGCCGGCGACGATCACCCAGGTGTATGACCCCGAGCGGATTCTCTATCCCCTGAAGCGGGCCGGTAAGCGTGGCGAGGGCAAGTGGCAGCGGATCACTTGGGAGCAAGCGTTGTCGGAGATCGGCGAGCGGGTCGGCACCGCGCTGCGCGAAGACCGCCACGACGAAGTGATCTACCACGTGGGGCGTCCGGGCGACGACAGCTACGTCGAACGGGTGCTCCACGCGTGGGGGGTCGATTCGCATAACTCCCACACCAATATTTGTTCGTCGGGTGCTCGCGTCGGGTACGCCACCTGGATGGGTTTCGATCGGCCGTCGGGCGATCACGCCAACGCCAAGGTCATCTTCCTCATCTCGTCGCACCTGGAAGCCGGCCACTACTTCAACCCACATGCCCAACGCATCATCGAAGGCAAGATGCGAGGTGCCAAGATCATCTGCGTCGATCCCCGCCTGTCGAACACCGCGTCGATGTCGGATCATTGGCTTGCCCCGTGGCCCGGCACCGAGGCGGCGATGCTACTGGCCATTGCCCGACTGCTCCTGCAAAAAGGTGCATGGGATCGCGAATTCGTGCGTCGTTGGGTCAACTGGGAAGAAGTCTTACGCCACATGCGTCCTGACCTCGACTGCACATTCGAGAACTTCGCGCCGGCCGTCATCGACCTGTACGAGGAGTTCACGCCCGACTACGCCGCGCAACAGTGCGGCATCACCGCCGACAAGATCCGTGAGATTGCCGACGTCGTCGCCACGGCTGTGCCCGGCAAGCTGTCGTCGCACAACTGGCGAGCCGCCGCCGCGGGAAACGAGGGCGGCTGGCAGGTGGCGCGTTGCCTGTGGTTCCTCAACGTGCTCACCGGATCGGTCGGCACCGAGGGTGGAGTCAGCCCGAACGGGTGGAACAAGTTCATTCCCGTCCCACCCAAGGTTGCTCACCCTCACGGTCGCTGGAACGACATCACCTGGCCCGTCGAGTATCCGCTTGCTCACCACGAAGCGTCGATCCTTCTGCCGCACTTTCTGAAGGAGGGTCGAGGCAAAGTCGACACCTACTTCAGTCGGGTGTACAACCCCATTTGGACCAATCCCGACGGCTTTAGTTGGCTCGAAGCCTTAACGAATGAAGACCTCGTCGGCTGCCACGTGGCGCTCACCCCCACCTGGTCCGAGTCGGCCTGGTTTGCCGACTACGTCCTGCCGATGGGCAACGGCGCCGAACGCCACGACGTAGCGTCGTACGAAACTCATTCAGGCCGATGGATCGGATTTCGACAGCCGGTGTTTCGCGTGAACGCCGAAAAAGAAGGCCGCCCGGTTAACCGCACGTGGGAAGCGAACCCAGGTGAAGTGTGGGAGGAGAACGAGTTCTGGATCGACCTGTCGTGGAAGATCGACCCGGACAACTCGCTCGGCATCCGAGAGCACTTCGAATCAAACGTGAACCCGGGGACCCCGCTGGGCATCGATGAGTACTACGACATGATGTTTCGCAACTCGATCCCTGGCCTACCCGAGGCTGCCGCCGCCGAGGGCCTTGAACCGCTGGCGTACATGCGCAAGTACGGAGCATTCGAGATCCCCGGCGGCCAGTACGCGGTGCACGAGCGAGTTGTCACCCCCGACGAAATCGCCAAGGCTCATGCGGTGCGCAGCGTCGACGGCGTGTACCAAGTGCCGGGGACCGCGGGGCTGCACGACAACGTGTCCGACATTGGCGGACACATGCCCTTCATCGGTGACGGGTCGCTCGGTGTTGAAATCGATGGGGTGGTTCGATTCGGCTTCCCCACGCCGTCTCGCAAACTGGAGATGTACTCGCCAATGCTTCGCGACTGGGGCTGGCCCGAGTACGCCATCCCCGGGTACATCAAGAGTCACGTGCATTGGGAGGACCTCGACATGGCGCATGGTGAACGCATCTTGCTGCCTACCTTCCGGCTTCCGACACTCATTCACACCCGGTCGGGGCAGGCGAAGTGGTTGAACGAGATCAGCCACTCGCATCCGATGTGGATCCACCCGTCCGACGCCGAAAAGCTCGGCATCGGTGTCGGCGGTCTGGTGCGTATCACCACCCAGATCGGTTACTTCGTGATTCGGGCGTGGCGCACCGAAGGTATTCGCCCCGGAGTGGTCGGCGTCTCGCATCACATGGGTCGCTGGCGTCTCGACGATGGCGAGGGCACGCCGCGCTACTCGTCGGCGCTCGCCGCGCTCGCCGGTCCTGATACTTCCTACAGCCCGGGCACGGCACCAACGGGTACCGACGGTCAGTGGAAGATGACCCAAGTCAAAGGCGTCACCCCGTTCGAGTCTGCTGATCCCGACTCGGGCAGGGTGTGGTGGTCCGACGCTGGTGTGCATCAGAACCTCACGTTCCCGGTGCAACCCGACCCGATTTCGGGAATGCATTGTTGGCTACAACGCGTCACCGTCGCCCCGGCGCATGCCGACGATCGCTACGGCGACATCGCGGTCGACACCGGCAAGTCCACCGAGGTGTACCGAGAATGGCTCGCCAAAACCCGCCCAGGTCCCGGCCCGGGTGGGCTGCGCCGTCCACTGTGGTTGGCCCGTCCCGTCAAGCCTCTGGCGAGTGCGTATCTCACCCCACCAAAGCAGTGGAACGCTCACCGATGACCACCGACCTAGCGCTTATCGCCGAGCGTCGCGGTGGGCTCGCGGCAGTGTTGGGATTGCTGGTCCTGGAAGAACCCGGTCCTGGTATTGCCGGACTCGTCGCCGGTGTCCCAGCCCTCGCTTCGCTTGCGACCAGTGATCCTGCCATTGCCACCGAGTACGAACGGGTCTTCCTGCGTGGCGTGCCGTTGTATGAGTCGGTGTTCCGCAGCGATGATGGCCAACACGGCGGTGAAACTCTCGGCATTGTCGTCGAGTCGTACGAACGTTACGGATTCACCGAATACCTGGAGCCACGGTGGCGGGTTGCAGGAGTCGACCATCTCGGTTTGCAGCTGCGCTGCCTGGCGCATCTTTGTCATCAAGAAGCCACTGCGTGGCGTGCTGGTACGCCAGACAAGGCGATGGAAGCGGTCGAAGCCGAGCGCAGCTTCCTTGCCCAACACCTTGCAGCGTGGGCACCGGTAGCGGTCGACGGTGCGTTGCGCAGCATGGGCGAGGGCGCGTACACCGCCGTATTCGAGGCCATTGCCGATCATCTCACCGAAGAGTTCGATCGGCTCCGTCCGGCGCCATTGCTCAGTAGCGACATCGAGATCGAAACCCTACCGGACAACATGGGGCCGGCGCGGCTGTCTCGCCTCCTCCTCGCACCCGCGACGAGTGGCACGTGGCTTTCATCGACCATCATCGGCAGGGCGTCGCGTGCGATTGGCGCACCGTGGCGTCCGAGCGACACCCGCGCGTCTCTCCGTCACGTACTTGACGACGCCGAGAACACAGGCGATCTCGATGTGGTGCTCGAACCGATTGCTGCCGCTCTCGACGACGCCATCACTGCTCACCGGCGACATACCGAGGAGTCACCCGGCAACGCCATGCATAGTGAGTTCTGGCGGCGCACCGCCGAACAGACGCTTGAGCGCCTCACACATATCGCCAATAGCGGCCTGTACCATCGGGACCACGCCATGCACAGTGAGACGTTCACCATCTCTGCGCCCGACTCCGAGCGGCTCGCCGACGTCATCGACACGATGATTGGCACCCTGCGTCGCCAGGGCCTGTGCGTCCAGCGTCACGTCAAGTCCGAGTGCGCGAGTGTGTCCCAATGACACTGAACTCGTTGCCATCGCAGGAAGTCATCACGCTGATCGATTCGGTGGAGGGATATAGCGGGCGGCTCAGCTACGCGCCGGGCGACACTGTCACGCTGCATACCTCGGCACGGTGCGCCACCTACGACGTGACCATCGAGCGATGGGGTGCCGATCGAGAAGTCGTGTGGCGTTGTGAACATGTCGCTGGCACGTACTACCCCGCTCCGCCCAATGCTTCCGCAACAGGCTGCAGTTGGCCCGCCGCACCGATAGCGGCCAGCGTGTCGCCTGCCTGGCGATCAGGCTTCTACCTCGTGACGTTCACACCCGGCGACGGCACACGGGCCACGCATGCTGGCTTCGTCGTCCGCTCCGGTTCCGCCCGGTCACGCGCCCTGCTCGTCGTGGCCACCAACACCTACAACGCTTACAACGCTTGGGGCGGCAAAAGCCTCTATACAGGTGGCACCGACGTGTCGTTCCGTCGCCCGTTCCCCCGCGGCCTGCTCTGTCGCGACGAAGTGGAACGAGATGACCGAAAGTCGCGCCCGACTCGATGGGGCGAGGAGCCCAACGTCGACGGCGCTGCGTTCCAAACATGGAGACACGCGCACGGGTACCCACCATCGGTCGGGTCGACGGGTTGGTTCACCTTCGAGCGCCGATTCGTCGAATGGGCCGAGCGGGCGGGCTATCAACTCGACTACGCGATCTCCACCGATCTCGCCGACGACCCTGGCGTGCTCGACGGATATGAGGTCGTGCTCAGCGCCGGGCACGACGAGTACTGGTCGGCGCCTCAACGCTACGCGCTCGAAACCTATGTCGCCGGCGGCGGCAACTACGCGTCGTTCTCCGGCAACACAATGTTCTGGCAGGTGCGGTTGGAGCACGACGGCGACACGATGGTTTGTCACAAGTACGACGCCCACGAGACAGACCCGATCGGTGCCGAACACCCCGAGATGATCACCGGCATGTGGGCCGACCGTCAGGTCGCTCGACCCGAATGGCACTTCCTCGGCGCCGGGTCGGCCTACGGGCTCTACAGCCGCTTCGGTCAGGCGACACCGCGCGGTAGCGGCGCGTTCGCCGTCTACCGACACGATCATTGGCTGTTCGAAGGAACCGGGCTTCGCTACGGCGACGAGTTGGGCGCCGATGACGGAATCGTCGGATACGAGACGGTCGGGTGCCGGCTCGACTTCGACGAGTTCCAACTCCCTGTCGCTCGCGGCGGCGACGGCACGCCGACAGAGATCGAGGTCGTCGCCTGGACTCCGGCGAGCAACATCGGGTTCGGCGAATACCCGACGTCGGCCTCATCGGACGCGCAGGCCGACCTCCCGGCCATCGCCGACCGAGTCTTCGGTGGGCTCGATGACGTGTCATTGGCGAAAGCTCGTTATGGCAACGCCGTGATGCTTGTCTGCCGGCCATTCCCCGACGGCGGCGAGGTTGTCACCATCGGTACCACCGACTGGGTATTTGGCCTCACCGACCCCGCCGTTTCGCAAGTAACCCACAACGTCCTACGCCGATTCGTCGGCGGGTGACAGGTCACGCAACGCAGAGTCGTTCGTCCCATCCAGAACGTGCCGATTGGCGACCAACCCCGGGACCCCTGGCCCCGGCGATCATCACGAGCCTTCACTACCGTCAAGGGTAGCCCGAACGTTCAACCATGAGGAGAAGACCGTGAGCTCCACCACCATCGAGACATCATCGAGTATCGAGAGAGACAAGAACCCGACGACCGTCGTCGCTATCGGACGACGAACCATCGACAGCGTTCTCATCGGCATCGGGTTGCTCGCCACCGTCGTATGCGCGATCGCTGGAGGCCTGCTCACCTGGGGCAACAACTTCTCGAGCGACTATGTGCGAAGCGAGCTCGCGTCACAGAACATTTCGTTCCCCACGAAGGAGGCCCTAACCACCGAAGGGCGCACTGACCTTGTGAAGTGGGGCGGCAACAAGGTCGACACCGGCAAGGAGGCCCAGGCCTATGCCAGCTACATCAACGGACATCTCGAAAAGATCGCTAGTGGCGCCACCTTCGCCGACCTTGGTACGCCTGAGCGGGCTGCAAACGCCGACCTGAAGGCCGCCACCGCGGCAGGCGCGCCAAAGGCTCAGCTCGATGAGTTGAAGGCCAAAGCCGACACCATCACTGGCCAGCGCAACACGCTCTTCAAGGGTGAAACACTCCGAGGCCTCTTGCTCACCGCCTATGCATGGTCGACGGTGGGAAGCATCGCCGGTATAGCCGCAGTGGTCGCTTTCGTCGCCGCCGGACTCATGGCGGTGCTGGTGGTCCTCGGGCTCATGCACCACGCACGTACCCCAAAGCTCACCTGATCTGGCTCGCCTCCCGACCAGATCGCGCGACACCCGGCTGTTAGCCGGGCGCTGTCGCGTATACGACTCAAACGCATCTGCGGGACGACCTTCTTGGCCGTTGGCTTCCACAGCATCGCAAGCCTAGGCTTCGAGAACCGTTTGCTGGCCGAACGGCATCGACCTCGACCCCGACGTCCTGCACGGTGATCATCATTCAGCGTCAACTCACCAGCCGCGCCGTGCGCGAATACCGACTCCAGGCAACGGGCTAATCGACACCTGATTTGTCGTTGCGTAGCGCCATGGCTACGGCAGCGGTCACTAGCCACGCGTCGCCGAGCGTGAGGCCGAGACGCTGGAACAGGCCGTCGTGGGCGCGGTTGACCGTGAAACCGAGGCAAGCAAGGACGAGCGCGGCAACCACAGCTGACGCCGCCGCCGACTTCACATAGCCGGCGCGGCGCAGCGGTCCTGACGCCAGGAATGGCGTGGCGGCCAAGGTGACATAGCCGATGCCGGCAAACACACCGTGCAACCGGTCGATCGTCGCCGACGAGTCGAGCGGGGTTGCAGCCACACCAAGAGTTGCGACGCCAGTCGCAACAGCTGCCATCCACGCCCGGCCGGGCAATACCCGGTGCAGCGCCATTGCAAAGGCAGGCACTGCTGTACCGAACGTCACGAAACCGGTAGTCATCAGCCATCGGGTATCGGCACCGACTGCCGCCAGTTGACTGATGGCGTCACGGGTGGGTTGATACCCAGCCAGTCGCGAGCCTCCAAGCACCCATGCCCCGACGAATGCCGCAGGGCCAACGACGCCTCCAAGTTCCAAGGGCAGACGGGATGGCGACGACACAGGCAAGCACCGTACACCGCGCTACATTCGTTCTATGGCCTACAACAACTTGGGGCGCGTGGTGCACGATGCCGACGCCCACATCATGGAAACCCCAACGTGGCTCATCGACTATGCCGACGCCGTCATTCGTGATCGCCTTGAGCCCCTCGACCTCAGTGGCGGCAATGAGCTCAAACAGACAGGCAATCCCGACGAACAATTGGTCGACTTGCGCCGCACGTTCGACCGTCTCGCCGACCAACATTCCTCCACCGCCTACCGGGCCACTGAGGCCGTCGACATCATGGGCCGCAAGAACTTCGCAGCCACCGGATCATTCGTAGCAGCCGACCGGCCACGCGCTCTCGACCATCTCGGATTCGCCAGCCAGCTCATGTTCAACACGTTTCACAATCGCCGGCTTCGAGACTGGGAACATTCGGGCGATCTCGAGTTGGCCTACGGTGCCGCCACCGCGCACAACCGGGGCATGGTCGATTTTTGCTCGGTCGATTCACGCTTGCTTCCCACTTGCTACGTGCCCCTTGCCGACTTCGACATGGCCGCCGCCACCGCTCACGATGCGGTTGCCATGGGAGCAGCCGCGTTGCTTGTCGCCGGCAGTTGCCCCGCCGGTCACTCCCCTAGCCATCGCTCGCTCGACCCAGTGTGGGCTACCGCACAGGACGCCGGCATCCCGGTGGTCTTCCATGTAGGGGGCACCGGCGACCTCATCGACTCCGCGTACTTTCTCAATGGCTTACCCATCCCACCCGACTTTCACGGTGGCGAAGAGAACTTCCGCTCGGTCGACTACATGGCCATCCCGTTTCCCCCCATGCAGACCCTGGCGACCATGGTGTTCGACGGTGTGTTCGACCGGTTCCCGTCGTTGCGCATTGGGGTTATCGAGCAGGGTGCAATCTGGGTTCCCAGCTGGATGCGGCAGATGGAAAGTGCGTTCGAGGCATTCCGCAAGCACGAGGACCGGGTGCGGGCATTGGCACTGCGGCCGAGCGACTACGTGCAACGTCAGATGCGCTTCACGCCGTACCCCACCGAAGATGTCGGCTGGATCATTGAGCAGGCTGGCCCAGACGTTGCCATGTTCAACTCCGACTACCCGCATGTGGAGGGTGGCCGGCGCCCAATCGAACGCTTCGAAGCCAGCCTTGGCGACGCCAACCAGATCATCCGCCAAAAGTTCTACTGCGACAACTTCCTCGACCTGATGGGAACAGCCGGACAGCACCTACAAGTCGCTGCCTAAGTCAACCCCGCAACTGTTGCGGATACGGCTGGCTCTGACGCGGGCGTTCTCGCAACTGTTGCGCAAATGGGTTGTGCGGACGGTCTGAATCGCCCGCCAAACGTGACATCCCTGGCCGAACGGCCGCGGACAGTGGCTGTCGGGCGGCAACTTGAGGCATTGCTGAATGCTTCGTGACCAAGTGTTGCGTTTGAGTTGGCGCCTCGGGGATCTCAGTAGTCGTTGTCCCACGCACGGTGGACGGCATGACGAAAGGTACTCAGTTGAGGTCACGAAAGAAACGGCAGCTAGCAGTAGCTATAGCGCTCGTCGGCACCATCCTTGGCGGCGCCGCCGCAGGAGCCGCACAGAATTCCGGTACGAATCGTACCAAGGCACCAGGCATAACCGCCACAACGACCATCGTTCCCGATCCCCCCAACCCCGGCGGCGGCATCACCCCGGCCGGCGGCATCAAGGCCACCGACGACACGAAAGCCATCGACGACACCCCCGTGGTCCCGGTCGAGGCCGGTACCGTTCCTGACGACGTGAGCCCCGAGGCTCCGGTGGTCGATGACGCTGCCGGCTTTACGACCACGACCATGACCGACGCCATGTACGACGAGCAGTTTGACGCACTCGCGGCCGACGCTTCGCTGCGTTCCGCTTCGGCGCCAACGGTGCCCAAGACCGGCAAGGTCGTGTCAGTGAGCACCTTTGCTGGCCTGAAGAACGCCGGACTTCCGGCATGGGCCCAGCTCGACGCACTCAACGAGCTCGGGTATGACTCGTGGGTCGACGTGCCCGCCGCCAAGATGAACGACAAGATCCCTCAGACCGCGTACAACTTTGACGCCATGGCCCTCCACGAGTTTGTCGAAGCCAACCCGGCTCCCGGCATGGTGGCCGAGCGCGGATGGTGCGACGTGGTGTGGGATCAAAAAACGCTTGGTGCCACGAAGACGATCGACCGAAAAGACACGGCGTTCAACATCAACAAGCCTGATGAAGCATCGTGGTGGAAGCTCCACGCCTCGGTAACGGGCTACATCCTGGGCGAGGCGAAGTACGAGATCAAGTACTCCTTGAAAAAGCGCTCGTGCATCGGCATCCCCTACGGCGCCCGGCTCGACTCGGCCAAACTGGAAACCAGCCTTGCCGTCGGTGCCCAGGCGTTGCTCGAAGCCAATGCCGAAAAGAAGTGGCAGACCGACTTCAGCCACAAATTCGTACCGTTCCAATACGGCTACAAGGCCAATGTTGGCCCGTTCGTTTTCGACCTATCGGCGAGCGCCGACATCACGCTTGGTGTCAAGCTCGAAGCCGAGATCAAGGCCAAGCTCAAGGCCCGCGTCAACATGGAGGGCGTTGTTGAGTACGGCTGGACGTGCGTTTCAACGAGTTGCACCCAGACCACGGCCAAGCGCGACCTACGCACGACTGTTAGTGACGACACCGAGGCCTCGCTCAATATCAACTTCGCTGTCATCCCGTACATCGAAATCGGGGTACAGGTTGGTGTGCAGCTGATTGTGCCGATCGCACGAGCGCGAGTGGCCATCGTGGCCGCCTTGCCGGTACGCCTGCACTTTGCTGCATGCCTCGCCGATCTCGACGGCAACGGCACCTTCGAAGATTCGTTCGGCGTATTCGTTGACGTGTCGCTTGAGCTATACGCCTACTACTGGTGGGAAGTTTTCGGCAAGAACGGCTTCGGCGGCATCGACCTGCCAATCGGCGATTGGAAGAGGGTTGATGTTCCCGCCACAAAGGAGAACATGTACACGTCGTACCCCGGTCACGATGCGCCCAATACACCAGGCGTCATCATCACCAAGACCATGAAGAGCTTCTACAACAAGGGATTGTTCTCGGGCAGCAACAATGTCCTACGCCCGGTGGTTCGCCAGCTCAAGGCCGGGATCAAGGTTCGCCCACAAGGCTGCTATCCGTTCACCGGAATACCGAAATACGAGATTGATCTCGGAAATGGCGGGCCGACCGTCCAGTCGCCGGCTGGCGTGTATGGCCATACGTTCACCGCTCCGGCCACGGTCAAAGTTCGGATCATCGGCGACAACATCGGCCGAACGCTCACCAGCGAATGGGTAAGCATCAACGTCATCAAGAGCAGCGACGTGATTGACCCGACCGACCAGATTGATCCCGGCACAGTCAACACGGTCACGAAGGAATTCAAGGTGGGGGCGTCAATGACAGCGACGCGACAAGGCAGTTCAATTTCTGCTCAAGCCACCATAAAGGTGACCGACAAGAACGACAATCCGATTCCAAATGCCACGGTCAACGGCAACTGGACCGGTGTTACCTTCGGCTCGACTTTCGGCACGACCAACGCCAGCGGCATCGCAACTATCGGGGCGGTCGTGATGACGCAACCAGGCACCATGAAGTTCACCGTTACCGCTGTCGAGGCGAACGGCTTCGGCAAGATGACCGGCGAAACAGTCACCTCGGTCGACGTTTCCAACAGCTCACAGTCCACCTGGAACGGGTCATCGTCCAACAGCCTGTGGTCGGGAACGTCCACGTCCAACGTGTGGATGGGCGGCATTCGAGAAGAATGGGAGCACGTCCAGACTGACACTGGAGCCAAGCTGAAGGTGATCATCACTGCCAGCCCCCGCAGTTCCAATGGCTCCATCAACTGGCGGGTCGAATACCACTTCACCAAGGGTACGTTGAAGCCCGGAACCGTGTCGGGCCGCAAGTGGGCCGTCAAGGTGTCGGTTGGCGACAACGTCCAGTACGGCCTCAGCGGCACGGTTGGCCTGAAAGGCATCGGCGAGATTGGTGGAAATGCCACCTGGACCGCAGAGAAACTCATGAAGGAGTACGCAGTGGATCTGAACTCGAATACCGATTCGGGTGAAGGGGTCATCGTCGACGAGTGGATGTGGAATGGCTTCGGCGACCTCTACAGCCCACCAGTCATCGAGATGTCGGCCGAGGCCCTGTACGCCGGCTACTACAACCGCATCTTCGGCCACACGTGATGCACACCTAGGTCATTGTGCGAACCATCGCAGCCCGGAGGAATCCGGGCCGCGATGGTTTGCGTTTTGGCTCGAAGGCCACGTGATGAGGACGGAACTCCGGCGATCTTGCGCGCTTGGTCGCTTTGGGCGCAACGCGGCGCACAAGGAGGCCTGCTTCTGCTCGACCCAGTTCCTAGCGGTCAAGACGACCGTACGCGACCGCACCGTTAATGATCACGTGGTCAAGGATGGGGGCGCCGATTGCCAGACAGATCTCGTTGGGGTGCACACAATCGACAATCACCAAGTCGCCTCGCTTGCCTACATCGAGGGAACCGCGATCGTCGGCGCAACCCAAGCTGTACGAAGCGTTCAGAGTCGCACCCACGATCACTTCAGCAGGCGTCAAACGAAACCACGGCGCCGCTGTAGCGAGCGTGTTCAGGAGCGACGTGGCGTGAATGGATGAGCAGTAGTCGGTGGATATGGCCAGCGGCACATTCTGTTCGATGAACAATCGGGCATTGGCTCGCCGGTCGGTCATATAGATGAGCTCGGCCGCGGCCAACACGACTGCGACAGTGTCGGCAGTACCCACCTCTCGAATCTCGTCGTCGGGCGTGTAGGTGAGATGATCGGCCGACACGGCATCACCTTCTACCGCGGTGGCCCACCCGCGCGACGACGCCCACGCGTCGGCGTGCACCCGCGCCGGAAGGCCGAGTTCTTGGCCCCTACGCATAAGACGCAGCCCCTGCTCGGGCGCGAAAAGGCCAGCCTCGACGGTGACGTCGTTGAATCGGGCGATGCCCTGGGCTGTGACGGCTGGCAGTATGTCTTCGGCGATCAGGTCGACATAGCGTGCACCGCGCTCATCGGGTTCACCGCCGATGTCGCGTGGCACCACATGGGCACCGAGAAACGTCACCACCAAATCCATCGGCGTCAAAGACCGCGACGCTTCGAGCAGTGCTAGTTCCCGAAGTTCCTCGGCCACTGTGAGGCCATAGCCCGACTTCACTTCCAGCGTCGTGACACCACCCGCGAGCAATCGGCGATACGCAGCGGCCAGGTTGGCAAGTAGTCGTTCGTCACTTGCTTCACGGGAGGCGACCACGCTGCGCCAGATGCCACCACCTCGGGCCGCTACTTCGGCTAGCGACGCTCCACCGAGGCGTTCGGCGTACTCGTCGTGACGCTCACCGTCGAAGATCGGATGGCTATGGCACTCCACAAGTCCGGGTAGCACAGTACGACCGGCGGCATCGATGGTAGGCACACCGGGTTCGGCCCATTCCCGCGCGATGACGGCCGCCGGGCCGACAGCTGCAATGCGCCCACCCCGAATAGCGATCGACCCGTCGCTCAACAAGTCGAGCTCGTTCTGCGCCGCGCCCCGCCGTACCTCGCCTCGATCCAGCACCCGGGCCACGGCCGCTGCGTTGACGACATTCAGGTCACCGATCATGCGCACCACTGTCGGATGGCCCGCTCGTACACGTCGACCGCTTCTAGGTACTGGGCCTCGAAGACGTACTCGTCAGGGAAGTTGTACGGCGGGTCACCGGGACCAAAGTTGACACCCGGTACGCCGAACTCGTTGAGCGCCACGAGATCGCACCAGAACGGCACGCCTTCGTAGCGTGGCGCGGCACCGGTCACTCCGGCGACGACGCTGTGCAGCATCTGTACGATGGGCGCGTCGTCGGCGATTTGGTACGCGTGACGAGGGCCGCTGAGCCAGTGCTCGCTGAACTCCACGACCGCGTCGATGCGCGGGTCCGTGGTGCTGCGAAGCTCGTCGATCATTGCTTCGACCCTGAGCTTCACATCGTGAGGGTCCTGGCTTGGCAGCAGACGAATATCGATGGTGACGACGCAACGGTCGGGAACCTGGTTGTGCTTGGTGCCGCCTTCGATGGTGCCGATGTTCAGAATCGGTGCGCCGGGCAAAAGCGGGTGCGGCTCGTATGGCAGTTCGGCTTCCAGCTTGCGCAAGCCGACGAGAATTGGTTCCATCGTCTCGATGGCGTTCACGCCCAGGTGCTTGTATGTAGTGTGGGCCTGTCGGCCTCGGGTGGTGATCTTCAAATAGGCCGCGCCACGGTGGGCGATGCCAAGGGTGTTACTCGACGGTTCGCAGCCAATCGCGGCGTCGCCGACGAAGCCAGCTTCGCACAACGACCGCGTTCCTACTCCGCCCTCGAAGTGACATGACACGCCCTGGAACACCACATCGCCACGCAACGGTATAGCGGACCGAGCGACCCTTCTCACCGCCGCTAGCGCCGCAGCGGTGCCGGCCTTCATGTCGGCGATACCAGCGCCGAACACCTTGCCGTCTTCCAGCGCTGGCGTAAACGGATCGCGGGTCCAGTCCAGCGACAATTCGTAGATATCGATATGGCCGTTGAGCACAAGCGAACGCCCACCACCGGTGCCTCGAAGACGAGCGCCGACCGACGGCCGATCGGGCCGAGATTCGACCAACGCCACCTCGTGGCAGCCCCAGTCGTCCAGCCATCTGGCCAACAATTCGGCCAGCGCCTTCTCTCGCCCCCACACCGAATCGACGGCGCAGACGTCTATCAGCAACTTGGTATCGGGATGCACTGCTCTAGCTTGCCGCGTTAGCGCTTCGTCTGCAGAAACTCTCGGGCGAGAGCGGGCGGTGCCTTGGCCAGCCATGCGTCGGTGAGCAGCCCACGCAACGCCCGCTTGCCGACAACGTTGAGCTGCACGAGCACCGCCGGGTAGTTGTTCAAGTGCTGAATGGTGAACACGCCTTTGGTACCGGACCCAAGTATCGCGTCTTTCTCCATCAGCCCGTCAGTGACAATGGCAAGGATCGGACCAGCGGGTACCGGATCGCTGCCGAATCGCTTCACGTCGGCCTTCGTGAACGGCCGCTCCCACGCGAACCCCTTGCTACCCACCATCCACGTTCGCATGTTCCAACTCGTGCCCTCCGTGACACCGGGAAAACCGGCAACAACGGCCTCGACATCCCCAATGCCGACCATCGTGAGACGTTACGCCCCGGCGTTCGACTGGTCGAACGGGGTCGAGCCGCTACGGGCTTTTTTTGCGGAGAAACCGCCGCCCAGGGCCTTCACCGCCAAGCGTTGCACGTACAGGTCGTCGCTGAAATGCAGCGTAAACGTGCGGGCGTCGCGCATGAGCTGGCCGAGCGGGTAGCGCTCGTGGGTGGCGCGGGCGCCGCAAATGTCGAAACCTTCGTACGGGATGGACAACACGGCGTTCTTGGCGAGGTGCATGGAGCGGATGGCGTCGGCCTCGCACTCGTCGGGGTCGTCGCCGGCATCGAGCCGGGCCGCGGCGGCGTGCACGGCGCACCGCACCGCATACAGCTGGGCGTCCATGCGCCCGAGCCGAACCTTCACGGTCTCGGACCCGCGCAGGTCGGGGCGTTTCGAGACATAGTCCGCAATGAAATCGAACGCCGCCTGGGCGGTGCCGAGGTGGTTCGACGCATAGGCGCAGCTAAAGGTGCGCGGGTCGTCCTCGATCCAGCCACCGGGTCGGCCGACCATATGCGAGGCGGGCACGAACACGTCGTTGAACTCGATGCCGCATGACACGGTGGACCGCATACCGAGCATCTGCCAATCATCGAGCAGTGTGACACCGGGCGAATCTTTCGCGACGACGGCGAAAACCATTCGCCCGGCGTAGGGCGTGTCGCCTTCCACTGCGCACCACACCATCAGGTAGGTAGCCGTGGCCGCGACCGAGGCGAAGGCCTTGCGAGCGGTGAGCCGGTAGCCGCCGTCCACCGCTTTGAGTTCGGCATCGAGCACCTCGGCGCCGTTCTCGTAGATGTGGGCCTCGGAGCCGAGCGACGCGCAGAACGCGCCGTGGACGATGCGCGGCATGAAGTAGTTCCGCTGCTCGGCCGTAGAGTGGAACGCGATGATGCCGGCAGCGTGGTTGTGTACCTGCAGCAGCTGCGCGGTGTTGGAATCCCAATACGCCATGCGTTCGAGCAACCGGTAGTACCCGCTGAAGTTCCCGTCTCGCCAGTATCCGTATCCTCCGTACTCCTTTGGCGTCGTGAGTTTGTGCAACCCGGCCGCCTGCGCCTCAGCGAAGTTCTCGAAAGGGAACGCTGCGGTCTGATCGAGTTCAGCCATGCGCGCCCGCCACTTCGGCCCAATGTCATCGATTCGCGCGAGTAACTCGGCGGTCGAGGGCACATCAATCGTGGTGGGAGCCATTCAACGATCGTACGCGCAAGGTCTAACGCTCGGCGAGTAGGCGGTGCAGGAAGTCGGTGCAGCGGTCTAGTTGGGCGACTGTCACGTACTCGTCGGGACGGTGGGCGTCGGCGATGTCGCCGGGGCCGCAGATCACCACCGGCACGCCGAGGGTTGCCGCGAACAAGCCTCCCTCGGTCCCGTAGCCGATAGGCGTGCACTCGCCTTCGCCGGCGAGGGCTTCGATCCCGATCACGTGGCGATTGATTCGGTCGGTGGCCAGAGCCGGGTAACGCACCGTCTCGTCGGCGTCGATACGCCCGTGTACGCAAGCGACCTTGTGGCGCTGTTCCTCGACCATTTCCCAAACCGGCCGCAACAGCACGTCGGGGTCGTGGGCGGCGTCGTGGCGCACCTCGAACGCGAACGAGCACGCTTCCGCAATGATGTTCAACCCGGTGCCGCCGCGGATGGTGCCAACGTTCACAGTCACCGTTGGTTCATCGGCTTGGTTCGGCGGGCGGTGGTTGCGCTGGATGTTGTCGAGCCGGCCGATGATTGCTGCGGCGACCGAGATGGCGTTCGGTAACGTGTGCGACCGGCTCGAATGGCCGGCAGCGGTATGCACGCCGATGTCGAAGGCAACCTTGCCCAGATGGGCGTTGCGCGGCCGCATCATGGTTGGTTCGCCGATGAGCACAAGGTCGGGGGCGACACCCATCGGACCGAGTTCCGCCAGCAGCCCCCGCACGCCCACGCACCCGATCTCCTCGTCGTACGACAACGCCACGTGCAACGGCTCAGTGCGAGTGCGCATGGGGCCCAGGTATTCCACGACGTCGAGCAGGCATGCGATGAAGCCCTTCATGTCGGCCGTGCCGCGCCCGTACAACCGGTCGCCATCGGCCGTGAGCACATATGGGTCGGTCGCCCATCCGGTACCTGCCGGCACGACGTCGGTGTGTCCTGACACAAGCAGCCCACCCGGCGTATCGGGCCCGAACGACGCCAACAGGTTCGCCCGACCAGGCGGCCCTTCCATAACCGTCACCCGACCTCCGGCCGATTCCAGCCGCTCGGCCGCACACTCGATCAGCCCCAGGTTCGGGGTCCGACTCTCCGTCGCATGCCCAACCAGGGTGCGCAACAAATCAACAACGGCGACCGACATGCCCTAAGCCTATGTTGGTCATTCCTTGCCCCTCACGAAGCAAGCTCAGTCGCCGGTCAGGAGCCGGTCGGCGTCAATGAGTTCGACATCGGGCCTACGGCCAGCCTCAACCGGGCCAGGTCGGCCCACTCGCGATCTCGGTTAAAGATGATGATCGGCTTTTGGATAATACACAACTATATCATCTAAAATTAGGCCAGGGCAGTTCGCCGAGCACGGCCTGGCCAGAGCCTGCACAACTTTGTCGCACCCCTCTGACACGATGCAGCTATGACTTCCAGAAGCGCTAAGCGCCGAGACGCCAACCGGCAGCGCGAACAGCAAAATGCTAGCCGCGTGTCGGCTGAAGATCGAGCGTGGGCGCGCTGGTCAGATCGGGTGAATCAATCGGTCCACCGGTCGGCGGCGCGCACCACGCCTAGCGACGCTGAGCTGATGGCGCAAGCCAACGAGCGGGTCGATTCTGCAGTACTCGCCAGCCTGCGCAACGACGAGGAAGGGCTGCTGCTTGCGATCGAAGCCCTCGTCTCGACCCACCTCAGTAGCGGGGTGCGCGCCGGCACCGTCGCCGTCGAGAACCGGCTGGCCAGCACCATACGAGAACGGTTCGCCGAGGGCTGGCAGCCACTCGACCTTGCCCACATCGCCAATAAGCTGCTCGAAGCCGACCATCACCAACTGCTTCTCGCCGCGCTCCAACTCGAGCGAGCTACCACTACCGCCACCCATATCGACGATCGTTGGCGCCGCCAACTCAACCTGCTCGACATTGTCGATGGCGTACAAGGCCAGACACCGCAGGCCCTGTTCGCCCGACCGGCAGGCGAATCGTTAGTGGCCGAGATACACCTGGTAACCCAGGTTCGCGTCGCTATTGAACTAGCCCTGCATTTGCGACTGCTGGCAAAGATACCGACCTTGATGCCGCCGCCGAGCGACAAACCGCTGCCCGCGCAGTCGGCCAGTTCGGCAACGACCACACTCGACGAAAAGGTGCTCGGCAAGGTCCGTGGGCTACTCGCCAAGGCCGAATCAACCACGTTCGACGAAGAGGCCGACGCACTCACCTCGAAGGCCCAGGAGCTTATGGCTCGGCACGCCATCGACCTCGCCATGCTCGACGCAAGCGCCGTAGGAGCAACCCACGCCTCGGGAGCAACGGCGAGGCGAGTTCACATCGTCGATCCATACTTCGACGCTAAATCGGTGTTGCTGCACGTTGTGGCCCGAGCGAACCACTGCACGACCGTGACCCTTGGCCAACTGGGAATGGTCACGGTGTTCGGATTCGGGGCCGATCTCGACATCGTCGAATTGTTGTTCACGTCGTTGCTCACCCAGGCCACTAGCGCCATGATCGCGGCTGGGGCAGCGGTCGATCGTAACGGCACATCACGTACGAAGTCGTTCCGGCGAGCGTTCCTTTTGTCGTTCGCATCCCGCATCGGCGAGCGCCTTCGAGAAGCAACCCAAGCAGCGACCGACGACGCCACATCCACCATCGGCGACTCGCTATTGCCCGTGCTTGCCGGTCGCAAGGATCAGGTGGCCGCCCGACAAAAGGACATGTTTCCGAATACCCGTGCGACCAGATCGTCATCGATTTCGAATGCCGACGGCTGGTTCGCTGGTCGCGAGGCTGCCGATCGTGCCGCGCTCCAAGCCAACGTGCCTATCGCCCGGCGCTCATAGCCAACGATGTAGACCATCGAAAGATCTAACAAAAAAGCAGCCGTCACCGAATGGCTCGGCCCCAAGTGCAAGGTTGGACCACGCCGTCCTGTCGATTGGCGTCAGGGAACGGATGACATCCAGAAAGAGCTCAAAATCGATTCCTAGGGCTTCGAGAGCAATCCACGACTCGTTGCCCTCCTGCCACTCGGCAGCTGCAAAAGACCGATCCGACATCGTACCGATCTGAACTGATCGTTGACCTACGCGAATCGTCTCACTAGTCGAAAGAATCTCGAACTTGCCACCCGGTTTACCGGTGTAGCCCCGCAGCCAGAGGTACTTGTCGCGGCTGCCGAACGTCAACTCAAAGCCAGCATCGAAAATGTCATTCCGCCTCACCGGCTGGGGCAGCGCGGCTTGGACCCCGGAGCTCGGCAGAAGCACTCTCACCGTTGACCGACCCACCTCAGTGCTGGAGACAGTCACTACAGCGGAGGTAGAGGAGGTAATGACCGACCGTTGGACTGTTGCCGCCGTGCTCTGAACTGCCGGGTCGTAGTTCACCGTCGCGCGATCCGCGCAACTCGCAGACGCCAACAATGTGAAACCGAGACAAATTCGGATCAACCGCGATCTATCCACCGTGGCCGCATCCATCGGCTTGCTGGAAGGATGGCCGCATGCATGTGGGAATAACGCTTGTCTTCGATGGGAAACCCGGTCGCGGCATGAACGACATCGCGGCAGCCGCTCTGCGAGCACAAGATGCGGGCATCCACTCAGTCTGGTTTCCAGAGCACGTGGTGTTCGTCAACGACGCAAAGTCCACCTACCCGTATGGCACCTTGCGGATGGGTCGCCAACCGGGGCTGTTCGACCCGCTTATCGCGCTCACTGTGGCAGCGGCGGCCACGTCAACGATTCGCCTTGGTACCGGTGTTCTCATTTTGCCGATTCGCGAACCGTTGACGCTCGCCCAACAGGTGGTATCGCTCGACCACGCTTCACATGGACGGTTCGATCTTGGCATCGGCGTTGGTTGGCTACGCGAGGAATTCGAGGCACTGTCGGTACCGTGGGAGCATCGTGGCGAACGAACCGACGAGTACGTCGAGGTATTGCGGAAGGCGTGGACCGACGAGGTGGTCACGCATCACGGGGTGTTCGTCAACATCACCGGCGTGCAGGCGTGGCCCAAGCCGGTACAGCCAGGCGGTCCGCCGATTCTGGTAGGCGGAAACACCCCGGCCGCGATACGGCGTACCGCTCGGCTAGGGGATGGTTGGTTTGGGTGGCAGCTCAGCGTCGCCGAGGTTGCCGAGTGCATCGGGGCGCTTGGGCACGAATGCGAACGCATCGGTCGCAACGTCGCCGACATCGACCTCAAGGTGGGCGTAGTACCCACCGGCCGGCCGGCCGACCTGCGTGACTACGCTCAGGCACTGAGCGAATTGGGTGTCGGTGAACTTGTCGTCGTTACAGCACCTACAGCCTCTGACCGTTTCGACGAGATAGCCGCACTCGGGAAATGACCGCGTTCGCTGACAACTGATCACATGTCAGCGAGCCTTGATCGTCAACACCGCTCGGGATGTGGGCGTCCTGGCACGACAGGCACGCAAACGCTGCGGATTGACCCAGAGCGAGGTCGGGTACCGTATCGGCGTCAGCCGACAATGGGTCGGCGCGCTCGAGGCTGGCCATCCGCGGGCCGAGTTGGCAATCGTTCTCCAAGCACTAGCAGTCCTGGGGCTGGAAATCAGCCTCGACCCCGTAGTCGAAGCGTGCTGAGGTGGCCGAACGGGCCGATGTGCTTGAGGTGTGGCATGACGACGGCATCGTCGCCGACCTGCAACGTCACGCTGATCGAAGGCTCACATTGTCGTACCGCGACGATTGGCGCGCTCAACGCACCGCTACACCATTGTCGCTCTCGATGCCCATGGCGCAGCAGATACATTCCGGTCAGCACGTGGCCAATGTGCTGTGGGGCCTGCTTCCCGACAACGACGCTTGGGGTGCATGTTCGAAAGCTCAAGATGGCGATGAAAATTGGCGGCGAGTACTCCCCGCGCAAGATCGATCGAAGTCACTGGATACGACTTGCGGTCGAACTGGGTCTCGACTCCACCGAGGTTGTCGACGGCGTCACGATGCTTGGAGAACAGATCCCCGATGCCCTCGCCGATGCAACCCAAGACACCCATATTGCCTCGCTGGTGTCACCAACGCCGGCTGCACTGACCGATGCTGTCAGCGCATGGTGTCGTGCGTGCATGCGTACGCTAGGTACCGGACAGAGCTAACCCCGAGGGCGGCTGGCGGTCATCGGCAACTAAGCCATTAGATCACCGGCTGTACTTCTAGGGAGCAAGTATGGCGAGGAGCGCTGCCCGTCGTGGCCCGAGAACGGGTTCGGGTGGCCGCTGCTCGCGATCCTGGTACACGGCCAGAACCCGAGCCATCACGTCAGGATCGGTGAGCAACGCATCGGGTGCCGTGAGCAGGTTGAAGTTGCGGAAGAACGCCCGGGTCACGTGGGCATCGAGACGCAGCGCAGGCAAGAGGCCCTCTCGAAAGATTGCACGCATCGCCGCGGCCGGGTCGTCGGCATCGTCGTCGTTACCGGCCAGGATTCGACCTGCTACTCGGCGGGCGTCACGGTCCGTTCGCACCAATGCCTGATACCAGGGGTACAGGTTGACCCGGGTGGACTCGGCGAGGGCATCGGCCTGGGCATGAAGATCGGTAGGATGCTGCGCTATTGCTTCGGCCAACAGATGCGCGTGCCACACCCCGGTGGAACAGCCCCTGCCGTATAACGGATTGGTACACAGCCGTGCATCGCCGATGACGTGGAGGCCGAGCGCAACTGGTTGACCATCGGGCGGTGATGGCCTCGGCCCGACCGTCGAGGTACGGCGCGGTGGCGACCAGATTGCTGGCAACGGTGTCGAACACGGCGTTGTCGTCGAGTACGCCACGGAGGGCATCGTCGTCGGTGGAGACAGCCAGGGTGATCGAGAACGTGCTGTTGTCGCCCGCAAATACGCCGTACTTCAAGTAGCCAAGGTCGCCACCGATGGTGCCGGTGCGCGGCGGCCACTCGTAACCAGGACGCAACCGGTAGAACCGAGAGAAGTACACGATGCCCGTATCTTCAACTGTCTCGGGTACAGCGGCCGCGCCAATGTCAGCGAGCCAGTCCGGAGCGCTCGATCGACGACCACCAGCGACCACCGTGATGTCGGCCGAGATCTCGGTGCCATCGTCCAGACGAACCCCGGTCACACGGGCAAGCGCGTTCGACGTCGTCCTGTGCAGTAGGCCCGAGACGCCGTGGCCGCTACGAATCGACACACCTTGTTCGCTCAGCACGGCACGCACCAACAACCACTATCGACAATGCCGCCACCCAGCCAGGCTAAACCCGAACCCACCCGCTCCGACAACCGCGCGTTCTACGCTGACACCATGACCGACGAGCCCGTTATACAACTCGTTCGTTGGAACGGGCCATGGCCCGACGACGACAAGGACGCCAACTTCAAAGCCGACGTGGCGCTCTACGCCAGGGCCGACCCTCTGCGCACCATCACCGGGTTGTCAGCAGCAACCGATGTACCCGTCGGAGCCATCGTGCGCTACGTGCTGGCGAAATGGGCGAGCGAAGGGGCGTCAGGCCTGTTGGAGCTCGGCCCCACGATGACCCGACGGCTCAACAAGGTTTGCACCGACGCCGAAGCGACAGGGACCGATGCGGAACGTCTCGCCGCGTACGACCAACTTCGCCAAATGCTGTCGTGGCTGAATCATCCGCTTGATCACCCCGAGGTGTACGACATCTAGCAACAGGTCGAACTCGGGGCGTGCGGGTTGCCGCCATTCTTGGTACGAGTGTACCGTCTACACAAGGCGGTCACGGGGCACGCCCGAGGCCAGGGAGAACACCGGTGACCATCAACGATTTCGCTATGGACTACTTCGGGCTTGGCGGGAAGAATGCCATCGTCACCGGCGGCAATACCGGGCTTGGACAGGCCTTCGCGCTTGCGCTCGCCAAGGGCGGGGCAAACGTACTGGTACCGAGCCTGGCCGACGACGATGGCACGACTCGTGCGCTCCTCGAAGCCGAAGGCGTACGGTACGAATTCATACAAGCCGACATCACCGGGCCCGGCGTACCCAAAGCAGTTGTCAACGCGTGTGTCGAACGGCTTGGCTCGGTTGACATCCTGATCAATAGCGCTGGCATTTGCCCGTTAGCCGAAGTGCTCGACTTCGGCCGCCCGCAGTGGGATGCAACCGTGAACGTCAATCTCACCGCGGCGTTCGAAATGAGCCACGAAACGGCGCAGTACATGGTGCCCCAACGAAGCGGCAAGATCATCAACATCTGCTCGGTGTTCACGTTCCTTGGCGGTCGCCTCTCGCCCGCTTACGCTGCCACCAAGCACGGCATCGCCGGTCTGACCAAGGCGTATTGCGACGAACTGGCGCAACACAACATTCAGGTGAATGGCATCGCGCCCGGCTACTACGCAACCGCCATTACCGCCAACACCCGTAGCAACCCGGAAACGAGCCGACGGGTACTCGACCACATTCCCGCCGACCGTTGGGGCGACCCGGGCGACTTGATGGGCACAGTCGTGTTTCTTTCGAGCCGAGCCTCGGACTACGTGAACGGGCATATTCTGTCGGTCGACGGCGGCTACCTCGTTCGCTAGACGAGCACCCCCAACCCCATCACATGAAACCCTCCTATCTCATTGGTGTCGACTGCGGCACGCAAAGCGCCAAAGTCGTTGTGTACGACCAGACCGGCACCGTGGTGTCGCGCGGCCAGCATGTACTGCAGCCAATGAGCCGCCCCCGCCATGGGGTCGCCATTCATCCCGACGACGATCTGTGGGACTCGATTGCGGCGGCAAGTCGTGAGGCAATGTCCGGCTTCACGGGCGATGTTGGCAACATAGTTGGTGTTGGCATCTGCCCAATCCGCTGTTGCAAAGCGTTTCTCAAGGCCGATGGATCATTAGCCGAGCCGGTCATCAGTTGGATGGACGACCGCGCCTATCAGCCCTATGTACCGACGAACCCTTCGGTCGCGTTCGCCACCACGACGTCGGGCTACATTGCGCACCGTTTCACCGGGCAATTTCGCGATACGGCTGCGAACAACATCGTGCTGCAATGGCCGATCGACACCGATACCTGGCAGTGGAGCGACGACCCCAAGCTCTACGATCAGTTCGGCGTGACTCGCGACATGCTGATGGAACTCCAAATGCCCGGCGACGTGATCGGGTATCTCACCGCCGACGCGGCGCGAGCCACCGGCATGCCGGCTGGCATCCCCGTTGTGGCCACTGCGAACGACAAAGCCGTCGAGATGTTAGGCGCCGGGTCGCTCGGCGACACGACGGCACTCGTGTCGCTCGGCACGTACATCGCGGCCATGGTGCATGGTCGCGACAATCACAAGACGCCTACCAATTTCTGGACGAACTTCGCGAGCATCCCGAACCGGTACCTCTATGAAAGCAACGGCGTGCGACGAGGCATGTGGACCCTCACATGGTTCCTCGATCTGCTCGGCGACGAGGTGGCTGCGCGCGCCGCGGCACTTGACCTGTCCCGCGAGGACTACATCGAGCGAGAGGCAGCCCTCGTACCTGCGGGCAGTGATGGTTTGATGACGGTGCTCGATTGGCTCGCGCCGACCGACATGCCGTTTCGAAAAGGCATGATGCTCGGTTTCGATGCTCGACACACTCGCGGCCACATCTACCGATCGATCCTCGAGGCCATCGCACTCACCATGAAGTTCCACGTCGACGCAATGTCGAGCGAACTCGGCATCACGCTCGACGAGATCGTGGTCTCGGGCGGCGGCTCGAACAGCGCGTTGTTCATGCACATCTTCGCCGACGTGTTCGGAATTCCGACGTCGCGCAGCCATCACGGCGGCGCAAGCCTCGGTGCCGCTATGTGTGCGGCGGCAGCCACCGGCGTATACCCCGACATCGAGACCGCTGCTGCCCGCATGACGAGCACCCGAGAATCGTTTGCTCCCAACAGAGCGAACGGCGCTGTGTACCAGCGTATGAGTGCGGCTGTGTACCACGACATTCGTACCGCCACCGACGCGCTGTTCGAGCGCGCCTACCCAATCTTCCACTGAACTCCCCACTGAACCTCTAAAGGAACACCATGACCCTGTCACGTGAAGCAATCGTTGATCATCTGCGCGAGATGCTCGGCGATGCCCAGGTGGTCACCGACCCGCAAGTGTTGCGCGAGAGCAGCATCGACAACTTCCGCAAACTTCAAAAGATTTTCAACGTTTACACCATGCCGTTCCCCGCTGCCGTGGTCTTCGCCCAAAGCACCGAAGACGTATCAAAGGTGTTGGCATTCGCCAACGAGCATCACGTCAACGTTGTGGCCCGCACGGGCGGCACCGCTACCGAAGGCGGGCTCGAAACTCCGGTCGAGAATTCCATCGTGCTCGACGGTTCGCGCATGAACAAGGTCATCTCGATCGATGCGTACAACATGCAAGCCACCGCTCAGTGCGGCGTGCCGTTACAAATACTCGAAGATCAAGCCCGGGCGTTGGGGTTGACCACCGGGCATTCACCACAATCAAAACCTGTCGCGCAGATGGGCGGGCTGGTAGCAACACGCAGTATCGGTCAGTTCTCCACGCTGTACGGCGGCATCGAAGACATGGTGGTTGGTGCCGAAGTCGTATTCGCCGGCGGCGACGTCGCCCGAATCAAGAACGTGCCCCGACGAGCGGCCGGGCCCGACATCCGCCATCTCGTCATCGGCAACGAAGGCGCGTTGTGTTTCATCGCCGAAGTGACGGTGAAGCTCTTCGCGTACATGCCGGAGAACAACATTTTCCTCGGCTGGACCCTCAAGGATATGAAGACCGGGTTCGCCGCACTTCGCGAGGTGATGGTCGCCGGCTACAAGCCATCGGTGGCCCGGCTGTATGACCCAGAAGATGGTCAACTGCACTTCTCACATATGGCCGCGCCCGACGAATGCGTGCTGCTCTTCCTGGCCGAAGGGGCAGCCGGAATCACCCGAGCTACCGCCGACGGAATTGCCGAGATCGTCGCCCGCTACCCCGAGTGCAAGCCTGTCGACAGTCAGCTAGTAGCCACCTGGTTCGACGATCTCGTTTGGGGTCCCGACAAGATCACCCGTGAAGACGACCGCATTCGATCCACACGCAACGTGAACCGCACCACCGAAATCTCGGCCGACTGGGGTTCGGTCAACGACATTTACGAAGCTGCGCTCGCGCGTATTCGGCGCGAGATTCGAGGTATCACGTTGCTCGGTGGGCACTCGTCGCATAGCTACATAAACGGCACCAACATGTACTTCAACTACTTCTACGATCTCATCGATTGCGAACCCGAAGAGGAAAACGACAAGTACTACTTCCCCATCATCGCCATCATCTGCGAGGAGACATTGCGACGTGGTGGGTCGATCGTGCACCACCACGGCATCGGCAAGGCTCGGTCACGATGGGTACGCGAGGAGTACGGCACGTCGTACCCCATGCTCGAAACGCTCAAGCGGGCGTTCGATCCGAACGGCATCATGAACATGGGCACCATCATCCCGCGCCAGTGAACACGATCTAGTCCGAGTCCCATGTCGCTTTTCGATACCACAGTCGGGCGAGATGGTGTTCAGGTGGTGTTAAGTCGTCCCTCGCGTGAACACGATCTAGTCCGAGTCCCATGTCGCTTTTCGATACCACAGTCGGGCGAGATGGTGTTCAGTCGTGGCCAGACCGCACAATTGGCTAGGTTGGCAGGTATGCAAGGATCAGTCACGGTCAACATGAAGGCTTCACCAGAGCGGATATGGGACGTCATTACAGACGTCACCCGCATCGGCGAGTTCAGCCCGGAGACGCTGGAAGCAGAGTGGCTCAAGGGCGCTACGGGCCCGGCAGTTGGGGCGGAGTTTCGTGGGCATGTGAAACGTAACGGTCGTCCACCGATGTACTGGACGGTGTGCAAGATAACCACCTGCGACATCAACCGCGAGTTCGGCTTCAGTGTGATGACTGGCGGAAAGCCGGTGAACACGTGGACGTACAAACTGGCACCAACCGCCGATGGCACCGCGGTAACCGAATCGTTCGCGCTGACACAATCGGCACCGCTGAAGATCTATTGGGCACTGTTTGGCTGGGCGCGAAAGAACACAAACGATCGCGGCATGCGCACCACGCTCGAACGCATCCGAACCGTTGTCGAAAAGTCGGACTAGAAGGCTTCTTTACCGAACCCGAACACCACTTCGGCTAGCGGCACTGCTTGCATCTGCCGATATGACGGGATGACGCGAGTTGGGGTGGTTTCGCTGTTGCTGGTCGCTGGGCTGGTATCGCTGCCCGCAGGCCCGTCGGCCGGGGCCGATGGCTTCGTCGGCACAGCTCCATCTCGCCTGCTCGATACCCGCACCGGAGCAGTCACTGTTGATGGGTTAATGCGTGGCGGCGGGTTCGTTGGTCCCGGACAAACCGTTCGGGTTCCAATTGCCGGCAGGGCTGGCGTGCCGACGACTGGCGTAACAGCCGTGGCCATCAATGTCACGGCTACCGAACCTACGGCTGAGAGCTACGTGACGGTGTTTCCGACTGGTGGCACCGTACCAACGACCAGCACGCTGAACCCCACACCCGGGCCGACTGTGGCAAACCTTGCTGTTGTCGGTCTGGGTGCCGACGGCAGCATCAGCGTGTACAACCGCAGCGGGCAGGTGCATCTCATTGTTGATCTTGCGGGCTGGTACGCGAGTGGATTCACCGGCATCACACCGACACGCCTCATCGATACCCGCCCGGCTGGCGCCATTGGTCCAAGTTCGACGTTACGTCTACAGGTTGGTGGACACGCCGGAGTGCCACTGTCGGGCGTGACGGCAGTGGCTTTGAATGTGACGGCGACCGGAGCCACGGCCGATTCGTTTCTCACTGTGTACCCAACTACGCGGCCCATTGCCAGCAACCTGAACCCGAGCCCGGGGCGAACAAACCCTAACCTGGTGATTGTGCCGCTGGCGGCTGATGGAACGGTCACCATTTTCAACGCCGACGGCCACGTGCAATTGATTGTCGATGTCCTTGGATGGTTCACCGGCGGATACACCGGGCTATCGCCGACCCGTGTCCTAGACACCAGGAACGGCGGCGCCACCATCGACGGACGTGCCAGTGGTCTCGGAGCCGTGACCGCCAAGTCGACGGTGCTAGTTCCGATCGCTGGTCGCGGCGCTGTGCCCGGTACTGGCGTTCACGCTGTCGCCGTGAACATCACCGCCACCGAAACAACGGCCACTACGTTTGTGACGGCGTATCCAACGACGCGGCCGCTTGCCAGCAACATGAACCCAAGCCCGCGGCGTACGACGACCAACATGGCGATTGTGCCGCTGGCCTCCGACGGATCAATCACGCTCTACAACGATAGCGGTTCGACCCACCTCATCGTTGACGTGCTCGGGTGGTTTGCCGACGAACCGCCAACTCCGCCTACGGTCCCATCGGGCCAACACCCGCGCATTTATCTGCCAGCCAACGCGGCCCGACTCAATGAACTTTCGGCAACGGGGCGACCAGCCGCCACGCGTTTTCGTTCGTTGATTGACGCTCGGATGGGCACACCAAATGCCAGCCTGATTGGCAGCGAGTACCGCATGTGGTACTTCGCCCTTCTCGGTCAACTCACTGGTATGGCCTCGTACTGCACCAAGGCGGTTGCGGGAATCGACGAGTTTGTCGCACGGGAGGAAGGGCTCGTCGCTGGTGGTTCGCGACCTGAGGTGGCATACGACTCGTACTTGGATGTGGGCCCAATCATCGGCGACGTGGCCCTCGTTTACGACTGGTGCTATTCCTCGACAACCGCGGCGCAGCGTTTACGGTGGCTGGCCTACGCCGACCAGGCCGTCTGGAACGTGTGGCACCACGAGACTGCAGCGTGGGGCGGGCGTTCGTATCCTTGGACCGGCTGGTCGGTCGACAACCCGTCAAACAACTATTACTACAGCTTCCTGAGGGCAACGATGATGTTGGGACTTGCCGCCAATGGCGAACTGCCCAACGCCACGACCTGGCTCGAAACGTTCCGGACCGCCAAGATCGGTCAACAACTGATACCGACGTTCAACCGCGACCTGGTCGGTGGCGGCAGCCGCGAAGGCACCGGGTACGGCACCGCCATGATGCGGCTGTGGGAGTTGTACGACTGGTGGAAAGCATCGACGGGCGAGGACCTCGCTGCGCTCACGCCTCACACTCGCGCCTCGTTACTGAACTTCATCCACTACACGGTTCCAACGCTCAACGCCGTGTCGCTCAACGGCGACCATTCACGCGATTCCACCGGATCGTTCTTCGACTATCACCGGCACTACGCGCAATCACTAGCGTTTTTGCTACCGGGCGACCCGCTGGCGGCGAAGGCGAAGTTTCTTATCGACAACAGCAGCGTGCCAGCCATGGGTCAAGGTTGGATGGCCATCTACGACTTCTTATACGACCAGCCGTCGGTAACCCCACAGCCGCTTGCCGGCCTGAACACGGCGTATTTCGCGGCGGGCATCGGGCAGCTGTACTCACGATCGGACTGGTCCGCTTCGGCGACCTGGCTCAATATGACCGCAGGGCCGTACACCGAGAGTCACGCCCACCGTGACCAGGGTTCATTCATGTTGTTCAAGAATGGATGGGCCGCCTACGACCCCAACTATCACTCCCATTCGGGTATCGAACAGGACGAGGATCTACACAACCTCGTGAACATTCGCGATGCCGGCGGCACCGTGGTGCGCCAGTACGAGGGTGAGAGCTCGCAAGTAGTTGCATTGCAACAAGGCGACGGGTGGCTCCATGTGGCAGTGGACGCCACCGACGTGTATCAGGTTCATGGAAGCCCTCCTGTGTCACGAGTTCAGCGCGAACTGTTGTCGATCGGTCCAGATGTGATGGTTGTTTTCGACCGAGTGACATCGGCTATGGGCACCTCCCAAACGTGGCAGCTCAATAGCCCGGGTCAACCGGTCATCGCCGGTGCGACCGCAACGATGACCAACGGATCAACCACACTGACGTCGCGTCGCATCATCCCGGTAACCGCGACTACCTCGACGCACCAATGGTCGACGAACGCCGAGTTCAGTGGAGGCTACCGGCTGGACGAACGCGCCTCAGGCAGTGCCAACACGTGGCTGCATGTCTTGTCGTTTGGCTCGGCCGCAACGACAGCCGAACGCGACGACAGCGCAGGTCGTCAAGGCGTTCGCGTTTCGTTGGCCGACGGCAGAGTTGTCACTGCTCGTTTCTCGGCGTCGGCGGTCGACGGCACCCTCGAGATCCGAACGGCGGGGGGAACACTGTTGCAAACGGCGAGCCTGAACTCTGGAGTACGCACACTCGTTGAATAGCCCCTTGTCGAATCTGGCTACGGTACGAGCATGACCCTGAACCTGCATGCCATCACCTTCGACTGTTCGAACGCGTTGGAACTCGGCCGCTTCTGGTCTGCCGCGCTTGGTCGACCACTGGACAATGACGACAACTCGCCCAACGAGTTCTTTGCGTCGATTGGTCGCTCAAACCCATCAGCGGACCAGATCACCTTGATGTTTATCCAGGTGCCTGAAGGCAAGGTCGCGAAGAACCGCGTGCACCTTGACCTCGAGGCCAGTGATCGAGACACCGAGGTGGCTCGGCTGGTGTCGCTTGGCGCGTCAATCATCCACGACAAAGACGAGTGGGGTGTGCGCTGGACCACGATGGCTGATCCCGAAGGAAACGAGTTCTGCCTGGCAATGCATGGCTAGAGCTGGTCAAAAAGTCACGTCGGCAGTCGAGACGACGCCGGCGGTGCGCCCTGGGGCCGACTGATACGACCAGTACATGTTCGTATGGGCAATGACCTGGTCGACCGGCGGCATCCCGTGTGCGGAGTAGTCGTCGGAGGTATGTGCGTCGCCGACGAGAAGCGCGTCGTACCCTCGAGTGAACGCACCGTGAAGTGTTGATCGAATGCACGCATCGGTCTGAGCACCAGCAATGACAAGGCGACCAATCCTGCGGTCGGCCAAAACGGAGTCGAGCGTTGTGTCCTCGAACGAGTCGCCGTATCTCTTGTGGACCAATGACTCAGACTCCTGGCGCCGAAGCTCAGGCACATACTGCCAGCCATCGCTGTTCTCGGTGAGTTCGTCATCGGCGTGTTGCACCCATATGACCGGCACGCTCTCGGAACGAGCCTTGTCGATGAGGACAGCAATGTTCGCAACTACCTCGTCGCGCTGATAGGCATTGACCATCACGTCGTTTTGCACGTCGACGACGAGAAGCGCTGTATTCGGGCGATTGTTTAGGGTCGTCATGGGCTACCTCCTGGTTTTTCCCTCTACTGTAGAACCCGCCGAAGGCCACATGGATTGCCGTATGTGGAGTCACCCGATGGCAGGGTGCTCGCTGGACGGTCGATTCGCTCCTGACCGATGGCAACACCGCCGCTTAGTCGACTACGACTACTGACCCGCGGGTGCCGATCGAGGAGTTAGTCGACCCCGTCACCAGCGGCAATGGCTTCAGCCGTGAACTTCGCGAACTTCATCGTGTCGAAACCCACAACGAGGCGAGCTTCGGTCTCGATGATGACGCGATGCGGCGAGTCGAGAAACTTCTCGAAGTTGCGGGCGTTGTTGTCGTCGGGCCGAACGTCGGTGTGGGAAAGGGCCTTGTAAAACCAGGTCTTGACGTCGGCCCAGTCGGCATCGGCGTTGGTGTGCACGATCGAGTTGCCCTTATACGAGACCGTCTTGCCGGCACGGTTGATGACAATGGCCGACTGAGGCCGCGTCCCTAACGCCGGCACGCGCTTACGGCGAGCCGCGCAAGTGGTCCAGAACTTCCCGTCTCGAAAGACGTAGGCCACAACTACGCCGACCGGAAAACCGTCCTGCGTTGTCCAGTTGAACACACATTCGCCGCCTTGACCCACGAGATCAGCTATCTCGCCATCAGTCAGCTTCATCGATGTCAGGTCTTCGTAATCGGTCATGGGCTCCCCAGATTGTCGGCATTATACGTCGTCCTCGGACCCTAACCGCGAGCGTGCATGCCTGGTCGATTCACACAGCCCCAAGTTTCGAAGCACTTACGGGTGCTCGCACACGTCGATATGGTCCGTCTGCGGGTGGAAGGGCGTCGCCACATGTACTCGCTCAACGGCGAGGGCTTGCTGCCACTCGTCAATTGGCTATCGGGTTTCAGCGGGCTCTGGAACGAACGATTCGACCGAATCGACACGTTGCTCGCGGAAGCAGAAGCGCAAGCGCAGCGTGACAACAACCAAGGAGATCCACAATGAACCGTCCTCACGTTGGTTCCGGCGTTCTTTCCCGGTGCCGCCGGTTTGAAGTTCGCTAACGTCCCGTCGGCTGGCGACAACCCGGCCGCCGCATGGTCGGCCTTGCCCGACGCCGACATTCAAACCAAACTGATCGCGTTCATTGGGCGCAAACCTGCCGTAAACGACTGATAGTTCGGACGGCTACTGTCGTGGGACTGGACGTCGTGACGGAGCGCCAATGACTGAAAGGCTGAGCCAGGCACTGCTAACACTCTTTGCCGCGGCCACAGGTGGCGCCTTGGTTCTCGTTGGCGATGTCTTCGCTCGCCGCTCGCAGTGGAGGCGCGAGCTTCGGTTGATGTTGCGCGAGAAGGGTGCCGACTGGATCGCATCGGCCAACGAGGCACGTAGCCTGCTGACCGGGGCTCGGCTCGAGCGGCGACAGCTTTCGCCCGAAGAAGACTTGAAATGGAGCGCGCGAGCTCGGGCCTCGACCGTCTTCTACACCGTTCCAGGAGCGAAAGCCCTCGACCCGCATGTCAAGGCGGTTCAGCGGACGCTGAATGACTTAGCCGCAGCCCTCGATACCGACGACGTCACCTGGGCGACGTTGTGGACAGCATGTCGCGACTCAGTCGTGGCATTCACTGACAAGCTCAGTGACGTCGTCGAGAACGGATAGTGACTGGCTGAGCAAGATCGTCGGACACCGCCTCAGTTTTGAAATCGCCGGACGAACCGGCGCTGAAACGGCGTCTCGACAGCTCGCGGATGGTACCGGCGGCGTACGTAGTCGACCGCTGCATGAGGCGGGACGCCAGCGATGACCGCGATACACGCGAGCGCTGCACCGGTTCGGCCGCGACCGCCACCGCACGCGATCTCGACTCGTTCGAATCGAGCACGACGATGCGCCTCGACGAAGGCATCGGACGCTGCTTTCGTATCACGAGGCAGGCCGAAGTCCAGCCATTCGAGCCATTGTGTCTCCCAGTCCATGGTCGCGGGTTCCTTGCCAAGCAGGTACAGACCGAACGTCGGCAGCGCACCTTCGGGCAGTGGCCTTTGCAATCCTCGGCCACGGAGAGTTGTGCCATCTGGCATTTCGATCACGCCTGCCCCGGGCACCCAGATCCCGACGGTGGTCACGCGAAAGAGGCTACTCCAGCTTCCGACGATCGCATGGCTGCGATAAGGCGCACCGGGAGCCAATGTCGGGTCCAACAATCTCGACTTGAGCCAGGCCGACCTCGCGCAGCTCGGCAGCGATTTGGTCGTAGGTGGTCAGCTAGATCGAACGCCAAGGGCCACACATTCAAACCGACGACTCGGGCAGGTGGGTACGCATTGCTCGACGGAGAAAGCCTCGGCTCGTGGAGCCACGATTGGGCGGCGTCGCTGGCTCGTGCCGCTTATTGCCATCGGCTGCTTTCCGCCCACCGGTTTTCCCGTCGTGTTCGTGGCGGCGTTCACTGGTTTTGCGGCGGGTCTCGGCGAGGTCGATGCCGTGAAAACCATTCGCACAACCGTCGCCTATTCGCTGATCATTCGGGGTATTTGGCTTGCTGTTGCAATTGCCGGTCTGAACGCGCTCATCAACGACATCGCAGCACTTGCAGGAGGTTGCTAGCGGCTACATATCCCAAGCCGGGCTATCGTCGAACCAGGTGCGCTGGGGCCGTAGTCGTTGTCGTCGTGGTGATACTGCTCGTCGAACGGCCCGATGCGGTTTCGTGTAGGTGCGGGAGATGCCAGGGCGCGATGCAGTAGGTCGGCCAGGTACTGCGCCTCGGAAACGTTAAGAGCGAACATCTCGACTTCGGGTTTCGGTACCAGCGCCTTCAGACCGACCAACATCATGATCTCGCCGGTTTGAGTGTGGCCTTTGGTCACCACCTCGACACGGGCGATGGTACTGCGGTGCGAGCGGGGGCCGTGGCTGAGGTGGACCACGGGGCGCCGACCGGCAACCAGCGTCTCGTGGTCCTCAAGCGTGGCGATCATTGCATATCGCTCGCTTAACAGGCGCGCCCGACGAGACGAGTTCAGAAATTCGGGTGAGGCGAGGACCAACTCCGTGCGATATCGGGGGAAGTCCTCGTCTTCTACGCCGGGCTCTTCGAAGTGAGCTGCCCGAACCAACGTCCGGGCTGAACCGCCCACGGAGGTGGTGCCGAACTGCGCGGCGATGTCGCTTGCACGGAACTGGCCCGGCAGGCGCCCGATGCAGCCATTGCCACTGAGCACGGCATGAATGATGCTCGCAGCAACGCGATTTGCCCGGGTTGAACGCCGTACCGGTTTCGGGTCGTTGTAGAGCACCCGGGCTAGCAGGCGGTACGCAATTGTGCGGTACTCGACATCGAGCAGGCGACTAGAGACGTCGTCGATACGGGCGACTACGTCGGCCACAAACGCCATATCGGCGGCCTCGACCGTGGAGTCATCGAACGGCTCGTCGGGAAGCGGGTCGGCGTGAAGCGATTCGAGCGCCGCAATACCGCCAACCTTTGCGGCCAGAGCACGCACCATATGACCCCGATGGTTCTCCTGATTTATCGTTCGTCGAAGCACACCGCACTCTCTTTCGGCATCGGGTTGGGTGAGGTTCTCCCTCACGATATAGAGCGTTTGCGGCACGTTGGTTCCCATGTGTTCGAGCGTACGCAGGGGGTGCGCGATAGTTTCGGAGGCATCGGATGATGGAAATGTGTTGAACCGGGTAACCGCTGAAGACTTGGCTTGAGAAGCTCCCCGTAGGCGGCCCAAGCCCAAAAAGGGGCCCAAGCGGTCTAAGCACGGCACGCCAACGAACGAATAGAGCATTAACGTCGCCCGTCAACCCTCGGCTTCGCGACGTGCGTGATCGCGAGCGGTCCGCGACACTAGGTAGATGGGCTTGCCTGGATTCTCGATCGCGGCGGTGGTCATCGTTGTCCTTACGTCGTGCAGCGGTCCCGGCGAGGCCGTACCGAGGCCGACGCCCAATGACCGAAGCCTCGACAACGCCCTCATTGCAGCAGCGTGGGCGAACGACATACCTGAGGCGCGCCGACTGGTGGCCGCCGGGGCCGATGTAAACGCCAAGGACGCCACCGAGCAGAACGCGTTCCTGATCGCCGCCAGCGAGGGGTACATCGAACTCCTCGAGTTCACGCTCGACAACGGCGCCGACGTTGCCACTCTCGACAGCTATAACGGCACAGCGCTAATCCGGGCAGCCGAGCGTGGTCACGGCCCAATCGTCGGGCGCCTGCTGCGAACTCCGATCGTCGTCGACCATGTGAACAACCTCGGATGGACGGCGCTGCACGAGGCCATCGTGCTGGGCAAGGGGACCCAACGCTATGTCGACACTGTCCGTCTGTTGGTCGCCGGTGTTGCCGACCTGCAACTGGCACCAACAGGCGACGGCATTAGTCCTTTGGAGCACGCCCGCACCCGCGCCCAGACAGCGGTTGTTGAGACACTTGCCACCGCATTGCGCCCGCCGCCCGCCGACCCGATGTCCACTCTGCTCGCCGCCGCTGCGCAAGGTGACGCCGACGCGGTGGCCGTCGCCATTCGGGCGGGCGCACCCATCGAACATCGCGATGCGCAAGGCCGTACGGCGCTCCTGCTCGCATCGGCGGCCGACCAGGTCGATGTCGCCCGGCTGCTCGTGGCCCTCGGCGCCGACCCCGACGCGCAAGACGATCAAAGCGACACCCCATGGCTCGTCACGGGAGTTACGGGTAGCGTCGCCATGGGAGCAGTGCTGTTCCGGGCACATCCCGATTTGGCACTACGGAATCGCTTCGGCGGCGTGTCGGTCATTCCGGCCAGCGAGCGGGGTCACGTCGACTACGTGCGATGGGTTACCGGCACCGGCATCAACGTGAACCACGTGAACAACCTCGGATGGACCGCGCTACTCGAGGCGGTAATCCTCGGCGATGGCAGCGAGCTGTATCAGCAGATCGTGCGGATCCTTCTCGCCGCCGGTGCCGACCCGAATCTGGCCGACCGCGACGGCACGACGCCGCTTGCCCACGCCCGCACGCGAGGACAACCTGCCATCGCCGACATCCTCGAACAGGCCAGATAGCGACCGACCGGCACGCGGCTCGCCTCAAGCAGTTGGCAGTCCGTCATGGCTGCGGATCGAGGCCGGTGCGCTGGCATGCCAGGAACTCCGCTGCGGGTGGCATCGAGATCATCGTTGCCAGCAGTTTTCCGAATGAATACGTTCCACGACCGAAAGCACACCATCGCAGACATACACTTTCACGTAGAGTTTCAGTGCAGTTTGCCGCCGACTTCGTCAGCCTGCACCACAGAAGATCTCCCGAACCAGGATCGACATTGGCGGGCACTTCAGGTGTAGCTCGTCATCGAGCCCGAGACGATCGCGAAACCACAACTCACCGTCGCGACAGTGCACCTCCACCCATGGCTCAGCTGGATTGCCGCTCACAAGTACGTAAGCCAGCACCGAGTCGAGGTTGGTATAGGCCGCATGCTTAGCGGTTCGGTCGTACTTCTCGGTTGACGGGGAAACCACCTCGACCACCAAACATGGGCTGGTCTCGAACCGAGGATCGACCTCGTCGCCGCAGGCAACCATCACGTCGGGGTAGAACGCGTCAGCTCCGGCCCGCAGCAAGACCTCGTCGATGTAGGTACGGCACCCGTGAGCAGACGCTACGGGTAGCAGCCGACTAGCCAGACCAAGAGCAATCTGGTTGTGGACGCGGGTGCCACCGGCCATGGCGTACACGGCACCGCCAAGGTATTCGTGGCGGAAATCGGCGCCGTTCTCGAAAACGAGGAAAGCGTCAAACGACATCCGATACGGAAGGTCGTCGAAGACTGTACTCATGATCGTGATCGTATCGTCTCCGAGAGTAGCGACGGCTGTTCAGAGACTCTCCCACGTTAGGCATCGGGCTTTCCATCAAGCATGCATGTTCGGGTCATTACAAACTCATTCGGGCCTAACGGAGCCTGCGACACGATGACATTTGCCAGCCCGGGTCTCGTCTTCCAACTCAATAAACGTTGCCCACACGCAGCTATTGTCCGCTCGATTCGTAACCCCGGTCACCTGCACCCGACTTCCCGAGTCCACCACCCCGAGGCCGCCACCACCATGGTGTCGGGCCATGATCGCTACGTGTGCGGATAGAACGAATCGAGCCAGAGTCGAGTTGTTCGTTTCATCTCGTCGTGCGGGTACATGTCCTCGAACAACTCGTCGATCTCTACCCGCGTCGTGAGTTCGGCAGCCGCGATCAATGCCGGAAGGTCCGGAAGGTCACGCGAAGCACGTCCTGCGAGGAGTTTCATCGCGAGCAGCACATCGGGCCGTGCCGCCACGACGCGAAACTCACCGATCTCGTACACGAATTCCCATTCATCGAGACGGCCACTGACCATCTCGGGAATGAACAGTCGAGCCTTGTCGTTGACCCAACCGGCCGGCCAGCCTCGTCGGTTTGCGATGGTGGCGGCGAGCTCCAAGACCCGTGAGCGGACAAAGTGATTCGGGGCATTCACCCACGCGTCGATGTCGACTGTGGATCGTCTCGTCGAGTCGATCGTCAAGAGTATTGCAGCACCGCCAACCACGTTCAGAGTCACCGATAGACCTTCAGCCGCTATGGCCGATCCGAGCTCCGATAAGCCGTCGAGAAGTTGATCTCGGTCGAGTGGTGTCGTCACAGGCTGACGAGGTCTTCGGCGGCGATGATGACCCCACGTGACCGCAGCGCGTCAGGTGTTTCTGCGACGGTCTGAACGTCGTCCACGAGCCAGTCCCCCGCCACGACCCAAGGGATGCTGAGGACAGGAGCACCCGCTAGCCAGATCGGGAGCGGGAGGTGCTCGGCGACGAGGCGCGTCTCGACGAGGCCGGCAAGGAACGCGTCGTAGCGAACGTCACCTGTGCTTCGTGGCGGCGAGACGCATGAGGCGACTCGTTCAGCTCCATGCTCCCGAGCGAGATCATCGGCAAGTTGAATCATGGTCCTGAAAGCAAGATCCGGTTCGTTTGCCTCGAGTGCGCAGCGAATCGCATCGGCGGCGTCAGCAGCCGACAACCCTCGACCAGGCATAATCGTGAGCCGATTTCCAGTCGCAGCTACAAGCCGCGCCAGCATGGCCACCGTGAGATCCTGTCTGCCCCGTTCGGCGCGCGCAATCGACGACTGTGGAACCCCGACACGGCGCCCGAGCGCGGCCTGAGTGAGCGCTGCCGCGCTACGCGAACGCAGAAGCAGAGAGCTAGTGAGCGTGGTCATTAAGGTTCACCTCATACCTAGTATAGCTAAGTAGCTATACTAAGCAAGGAGGGCGTTGTGCCCGGTTGAACAAGCGATTGCCAACTTCGCGTCCTCGGCCACGAGCCGGAGTCGGGCTTGAGAATCCATATGGCACCACCGCAGCCCAACTACATGACGCCCAAATGCGGGGATGACGGGCGCATCGGCGAAGGCGCGCGTCGCCGCGACATCCACTTGATTCACCGCCGTTGCTGACGTGCGCGACGATGTGTCGATGGCCCAGTTGTCGCCGATCGTGATCGATTGCGAGCGCCCGGCGTTGCTGGCCAGATTCTGGGCAGCTGCGCTGGACGGCTTCGAAGTTCGGCGGTATGACGATGCCGAGGTCGCTCGGTTGGGAGCGCTCGGGTTCACGCCCGAAACCGATCCGACCGTGATCGTCGATGGCCCGGACTAGAACTGTGCTTCCAGCGAGTCGACGACGCAGCTCCTACCGCGAAGCGTTGGCTGCATCTCGACATCGCCGCACCGGTACCGTGATGAGGTCGACCGGCTCGCAGCTCTCGGCGCAGCAATCGTTCAAGGCTTCGACGGCCACACCTGGATGTGCGATCCGGAAGGCGACGACTTCTGCGTCAGCGTTGGGTGAGCGGACGAGCGGACGAGCGGACGACGGTTCGTTCGCCTCGATGGGGCAGTGCCACGGGCGGTCGTGCGTGAGGTTCGTCGGGCGGCCGAGACGCTGATGGGTGCTGCCGATCGGCCGTGGCAGGTGGGTCAGTGTTCTGTGTACGACCTACCCGAGCTTGTCGATGCGATCTCGGCCGCTGTTCGCGGTGCGCTCGACGTGCTCGTCGGTGCCGGGCAGTGGGAGGTCGCGGCGAACTGGGGCTTTCCTACTAGATCGGCCGGGATGGCCGGCCCGTACTGGCATATCGACGGTGACTGGTTCACCCATCACGTCACGTCGTGCGAACAGGTGGTGACGCCTATCTTTCTGTGGGGCGACGTGACTTCGGCCGACAGCCCGACGCTGCTTGCCGTTGGTAGCCAAGCGGCCGTAGCGCGGCTCCTTGCGTCCCACGAACCCAACGGGGTGGCCGGGCGCGACATCGCCCGACTCGCAAAGAGACTCACGTGGTGAGGTGATCCGCATTTGGTATTCGATCAGGTACCATGTGTGCAATGAACGAGCCGGTACGTCGCATTCAACCTTGGTGGCATATGAAGCGGGGGCCAAGGTTCCATCGGTCGACACCTTGGAGCGAATCATCCGAGCCACAGGCCACGAGTTCGTAGTGGCGAGTCGCACCGTCGTGTACTCGGGACCGGAACGCGAAGCGGAACTGCTGGCAGTACTGGAACTGGCCGCGGCATTTCCTGCCGAGCATTCGGCCACGCTCGTCGCCCCGGTGTTCGGGCGATGAGTCAGCTGTCGTTGCCCACCAAAATCGTGCGCCTTCATGACGCGCTCGACAAAGCCAGCCTTCCGCATGCGTTCGGAGGCGCGCTAGCCCTCGCGTGGTGCACGAGACGTGCGAGGGGCACCATCGACATCGACGTCAATGTTTTCGTGCCGACCGATCGCGTCGGCGACGTGCTCGCTGCGTTGCCCCGTTCGGTGAGTCGTACCGCCGCAGATCGCGTGCGGTTGCGGAACGATGGTCAGGCGCGCCTGTGGTGGGGTACAACTCCCGTTGACGTTTTCCTCAACACAACCGAGTTCCATCAGCAGGTTGCCGAACGGGCCCGCACCGAATCGTTCGCCGGTGCGACCGTGCCGTTTCTCGCCTGTAGCGACTTGGCCGTGTTCAAGGCGTTCTTCAACCGAACCAAAGACTGGGCCGATTTGGAGGAAATGGCTACGGCCGGTTCACTCGATCTGGATCGGGTGGTCGGCGTGCTGACTCGCCTGCTCGGCCCGGACGACGAACGGATTGTTCGGCTCCTGGCCCTCGGGTAGATCGCAGCGCGGCCGCCTGGGGCGGCGAGGGCATTCAGGCGGTCGAGGGGTCGCGACGCTGCAGCCGTACGCAATGAACGGCACACCGCACCGGCGGAGCGGACCGTGCGCTCGGCCTCGCAGCGCATGAGTACGTAGGTGAACACCGCATTCGTGACCGCCACGGCCTCGAACCCGCCGAGGCCGTGTTCACCCACGAGCCCGAAAAGATCGTCGACATGTTCGAGTACGGCGGGTGACTCGAACCACATTGTGAGTAGATGCCCGGCCACGCCCGGATAGCGGTTGAGCACATCGTGCGGACCCGACGTAGGCACGGCGATGGGCTGAGCCCTACCCGGTCGGCTAGGTCGTTGTTCGCCAGCCGTCCGTCGCGCTGAAGGTGATACAGGATTGCGCGATCGATGTCATCCATGCAAGAAGATGCTATCTATCGACCAACGGGCGACGACATTTGCTATCGAACGCCGCTGCGCTTGGTAGATACTGGTTACCATGACAGATACCAGTGCGTTTGATGTGGTGTGGCCCCGTTCGCCCCTGGGCACGCAGCCGCAGCGGCTTGCCGAGCGGCTCGACACCCTGCAGGGAAAGCGCATTGGCTTCCTGTGGGACTACCTGTTCCGAGGCGACGAACTGTTCCCGGTACTCGCTCGCGAACTGTCGACACGCTACGGGGCCGAGGTGGTCGGCTACGACGTGTTCGGCAACACGCACGGACCGAACGAGGCACAGGTGGTCGGCGAGATTCCGAGCCTGCTCGCGTCACGTGGCATCGACGCGGTCGTGTCGGGCGTTGGGTGTTGAGGGAGCTGCACGCCCGCCGTGTTGCGGGCAGCAGTGGTAGCCGAGCGGGCCGGGGTTCCGTCGGTGTCGTTGGTGTGCAGCGGATTCGAACGTCAGTCGTTGGCGACCGGGCGCGGTCTCGGCTTCGACGGTATGCGGCTTGCAATGCTTCGTGGCCACGTTGATAGCCAAAGCGCCGACGACATGCTTGCGTCGTTCATTGCGCATACTGTCGATGAGATAGTCGCCGGTCTGACCGACCCCATCGTCGTCACCGGTGATAACGCGCAAGAGCCAGCCGCGCTCGATATCGTTGCATCGGGAACGATCGACGAGATCAACGAGTTCTTCCTCGCTCGGGAATGGTCTGACGGCTTGCCCATCGTGCCGCCAACACGCGAACGCGTCGAAGCGTTCATCACGCCGTCGGGTCATGACCCGTGGCGGGTGATCGGTACGGCAAAACCGTCGGGGCGCGACATCACCGTGTGGTCGGTGGCAGTCAACGCTGTGATGGCCGGGTGCCGCCCCGAGTACCTACCTGTGCTACTTGGGCTAGCCGAGGTGCTGGCCGACCCAGCGTACGGCGTGGAGCACTCGGGCAACACGACCGGTGCCGACGCTCTCATCGTGTTGAACGGGCCAGTTGCCAACGCACTCGGTTTCAACAGCGGTCAGGGAGTGCTGCGCGAAGGTGCCAAGGCGAACACAAGCGTGGGCCGATGGCTCCGACTCTTCCTTCGCAATGTATGCGGCTTCACCGCGGGCGAACACGACAAGGGCACGTTCGGCAACTCGATGCGCATGGTGCTTGCCGAGAACGAAGAGGTGCTCGCCGAAATCGGTTGGCCACCATTGGCCGCCGCACTCGGTTTCGCCGCGGGTGATGACGTCGTGAGCGTGGCCCGCATGAACTCGGGCCTCATTGTGGGTAGCGTGTACGGCTCGACGCCCAATGAGATTGTGCCGTACCTTGCCGACGGCTTAGCACGGGTGACCGGGTGGGATCTCACACACGTGTACGGACTCGGCCAAGGCCAGTATCGGCCGCTACTCATCCTGTCGCCGATTCTGGCGCGCATCTTCGCTCGCGCCGACTGGTCAAAGGTCGATGTGCAGCACGCAATGTTCGAGCATGCCCGCATCCCCGCATGGAAGTTCGAAAAGCTCATCGGCGAGTGGACCAACCTCACCGCGGGCCGTCGCCGACTCGTCGATCTCGCACACGAAGGTCTCGTGCCGCCGGTGTTCGGCGAATCAGACGACCCGAACCGACTCGTGCCGATCGTGACCGAGCCATCCAAGATCATGATCGCGGTCGCCGGTGACCCAAACCGCACAAATGCGTATGTAATGAGCCACGACGGGCCCCACGGCGACTGGACGGCGAAGCGAATCGACCGCACCTACTCAAACGATCTCGTCTGCAGCGTTACCATCCCCGTTGTCAGCGTTCGGTGGCCAGCGAGTTTTGTCGTCGATCGTTGACTTCTCACTGCTGTCTGCGTACGCTGACATCATGATTGTTCGATCCGCCCGAGATCTTGGTGCCGCGGTGCGCGACGCTCGCCTGCAGCACCGCTGGACACAGGCTGAGCTTGCCGACCGCATCAATGTGAGCCGCCAGTGGGTGGTCGCTTTGGAGCGCGGCAAAGCGACAGCAGAACTCGGAAGCGCTCTGCGAGCCGTCGCCGCGCTCGGGATGGTCGCAGACCTTGTCGACGCGCCGACCACCGACTCGGGGATAGATCTCGATCTCTTGCTCGGTCGCGACCGTTGACCATCCTGTCAGTCACTATCGGTGATCGACTCGTCGGAATCGTCGACACCACCGAGCGGCGCAGTCTTCGATTCACCTACTCACCCGACTACGTCGCCGACCCGTCATCGACACCTTTGTCGGTGTCGATGCCACTACGTGTCTCGCCGTATTCGCACGCAACCGTCTACCCCTACTTATGGGGTCTTTTGCCCGACAACGACCGAGTGCTCGAACGGTGGGCGCGGGAATTCGGCTGCTCGTCAACCGATGTCGCTGGACTCCTGCACGGTGTGGGTGCCGACGTGGCCGGTGCAGCACAGTACGTCGCCCCCGGTACAACTCCAGAGTAGTCGTTGCCGGGGGGCGTCGAGTGGCTGAGCGACGACGACGTCGCCCGGTTCCTTCGCGATCTGCGACGCGACACGACCGCGTGGCGCCCGCACCCCGAAGGACGATGGAGCCTCGCAGGCGCCCAAGCCAAAATCGCCCTCCTGCACGACCCGTCCGCCGACCGATGGGGCATCCCACACGGGGTGATACCAACCACCCACATCATCAAACCAGCAATCGGCGGCCTCGCCGACTTCGATATCAACGAACACCTCTGCCTCGCTGCAGCCCGACGCGCCGGACTGATCGCAGCAACTACGTCGATCATGACCTTCGGCGATGAGCGGGCGCTCGTGATCGAACGCTATGACCGGATCGTCGACGACTCCGGTGCGATCGTGCGGGTCCATCAAGAAGATCTCTGCCAGGCCGTGAGCGTCCACCCCGACCACAAGTACGAGGTCGACGGCGGGCCAGGCGCCGACCATCTCGGCCGACTCATTCGAGAGGTCGCCGGGAATCGCGACGCAGCGCGGTTCTTTGATGCAATCGCTTACAACTGGCTGGTGCTCGCAACCGACGGTCACGCCAAAAGCTACTCGCTGTTGCTCAGTGGCCATCAGGTCCGTCTCGCTCCGCTGTACGACATTGCGTCTGCCCTTGCACATCTCGACCATCCTCGCAAGGCCCGGATGGCGCACAAGATCGGCGGCGAGTACAGCCCGGTCTACATTCAGCGACGACACTGGGAGCGAACGGCGCGCCAGTTCGGCCTCGACCCCGACGAAGCTTGCTCACGTATCGTTTCGCTGGCCGATCGACTCCCAGATGCCCTCGCCGACACCGTCCACGAATCAAACCTGACCCCCGACGAACGACGCATAGCCGACGCCATCCGAGACCAAATCACCTCGTGGGCAAAAGGGCGCGCGCTCACATTGGCGTGAGTGGAACCCGCCTCAAACCCATCATCCAGTAGCCCGCGCTTCGGCACCGTAGCGACGCCACCTCGCCGACCGAAATGACCTCGTCGGTATCGCGTCCGATAATCGTCGCCACGTCGCCGATGGTTGTGGTGTTGGCCTCGGTAATGTCGACCACGGTGTACTCCGCAGTCACCGAAACTACAGGGCAGCGTCGACCGCCGAGCAGCACCGAGGCACCGTGCGCGAAGTCGTAGCCGTTGTCGATGCCGAGCAGCAGCACCGCCGTACGTACCGGACGAGGCGCGACCCCAGTGGCCAGAACATCGCCGGTCTCACGCCTACCAAGGTGGATAACGCGGGCCCGTAGGGCCGATAACGCTGGTCGGAAGCCGAGCGCTTCGGCATCGACGGCGTCGAGTGGCGACATGCCGTAGGTGAGGTGCCCCGGGGCAACTGTCGTGAGATCGTCGGGCACCGATTCCATCAGCGCGGCACTGGCGCAGGCTTGCGTGTACGGAATGCGTAGGCCATGGCGAGCCTCGATATGGTGCACGAGTTCGCCGAACGCTCGCACGCGACCGCTCGCCCAACAGGCACCCTCGGCATCGCTAAACGGTACGTGCGTGTAGAGGCCTTCAAGGCGAAGGCGGGGCTCGGCGACTACCGCGTCGATGAAGTCGCTGGCCTCGTCGAACCGGACGCCAAGACGTCCGAGCCCTGCATCTATCTCGACGTGCACATCGATAGGCCCACCCTTCGACGCAGCTGCTGCAGCGTCGAGTCCGACTCGATTGGTGATCGTTGGCGTGAGGCCGTATTCGAGTAGCCGCGACGTCGCCTCGGGTACATGAGAGGCGTACATCACGATGGGCATCTGCACCCCTGCGGCGCGGAGTTCGACGGCCTCGTGGAAATTGGCGGTGGCCACCGCATCGACGCCAATCGCTTCCAGATGTCTTGCGACGACGACGGCCCCATGCCCATACGCGTTGGCCTTAACCGGCACGATGAGCTTGACTGGTCGACCAGCGCACTGTCGTATGAGCCCGATGTTATGGGTGATCGCTCCGACGTCGATCTCGGCCCAGACCGGGCGGGCGCCAGCGTCGTCGCTCACTCCTCGACGCCCACCAGCAGGCAATCGTCGGCAAGCGGGGCAAGCGCAGGCACATCGGTGTCGTCTGGGACGATGTCGCGTGACCGAACGGTTGGCGCGGTCGCCTTGTTCGACATGGCGTTGTACGTGAGCGTGATCATCCTGCGCCTCCATGGCGACAGATTGGAACCCGAGGCGTGAAGCACGTTCGGGTGCATGAGGATCACCGTCCCTGCCAACCCTGTCGGGGCGACGATACCGCCGCGTTGCACCTCATCCGCGATCATCTCGGTGCCTGTGTAGCGGATCTTGTAGGAGGTGCCCTGCGTCGACTCCTGCGGCCGGTCCGACGACATTTGGTGGGAGCCGGGCACCATCATGAGGGGTCCGTTGAATTGCGTCACGTCGTCAAGAAAGATCAATACGTTCACCATGTGGCACTGCGCAATGTGATCGTCAGTGCGGTACGTCGGATAGTCCTGGTGCCAAAACCACAGATCCCCGTTGAACGCAGCCTTGTTGTTGACCACTAGTTGGAACGTATAGACGTCGTCGCCGAGCAGACGTTGGACCGGTTCGAGGATGCGAGGGTGTCGGGTGAGCCGTGCGAAAACGGGGCTGTACAGGTGCGGGTTGAACACACTACGCAGCGTGTGGTCGTCCTTTTCGAGCACCATTCCAGGGCGGGGGCCGGCCGCGAGTATCCGATCGACCTCGCCATTCACGTTGGCGACTTCACCGGCCGTCAGCAATTCTGATCGAACGAGGAAGCCCGACTCGTCGTATCCGGTGTCGTCGTGCTGGTTGATAGTCGACATGGGCGTGCACTCCTAAACGGTGGGGGGCGTCTGTGACGCAAGCTAACGCGTTGACGACCGAGACCGGTCAGCGGAAATCTCGGCTGGCCATGGGGGCGGGTATAGCCATGGGCGCAAGGTGCTCGGCAATGATATTTATTACGGTCTCGACCCGTTCTAGCCGCCCTCGCACTACTAACGCTGGCGCGCCTCTGGCTGTCTTGCGGTAACGGGCCCAACAGCCTTTCGATACGATGACATTCACCAACCCGGTCTCGTCTTCCAGGTTGATAAACGTTGTGCCACCCGCGGTCATGGGCCGCTGGCGATGTGTAACCACCCCGGCCACCAACACCCGGCTTCCCGATTCCACCGTCACCAAACCCGTGGCTGACACCACCCCCATGGTGTCGAGCCGCTCCCGCAAAAAGACTGTGGGATGCCCATCGGGCGACACACCGGTAGCCCACATATCGGCCACTGCCTCTTCCCAATCGGTCATGCCCGGCAACTGCGGCGACCGCTCGCCTACCACAATGCCTTCAAGCCGGTCGGCCCGCGTTTGCGCCACAGCCCCCGCACCCCACAATGCTTCACGCCGCGACAGACCAAAGCACCCGAACGCCCCCGCCGTGGCCAACGCTTCGAGATGCGCAAGCGTGATACCCGGCACCCTACGCATCAGGTCCTGAGGGCTGTCATACGGGCGACCAGCCGAAATGGCCGCCGCCAGATCGGCGCCAATAGCACGCACCGACCGAATACCCAACCGCACCGCCATGTCGTTATGACTGCCAGCGCACCCTTCCAGTACAGCGAAATCGGCCGACGCGTTAATACACGGACTGTGAACAACCACACCGTGGCGGCGGGCGTCTTGCACCAACGAATGCGGCGAATAGAACCCCATGGGTTGCGCGTTCAAAAGCGCAGCACAAAACGCCGCCGGCTCATACAGCTTCAGGTACCCCGACGAGTACACCAGGTAGGCGAAACTGACCGAGTGGCTTTCGGGGAAACCGTAGTTGGCGAACGCTTTCATCTTGACGAAAAGTTCCTCGGCCACATCGCCGTGGATACCTCGGGCGGCCATGCCGGTGAACAACCGGTCCTTGAGTAGTTCCATCTTGCGTAGCGACCGTTTGGACCCCATGGCCTGGCGGAGTTGATCGGCTTCTGACGGTGAGAACCCGGCAACGTCGATAGCCATCTGCATCAGTTGTTCTTGGAACAACGGCACCCCGAGGGTTTTGCCGAGCGAGTTCTCCAACAACGGATGCAGATACGTAACTGGTTCTTGCCCGTTACGGCGCCGAATATAGGGATGCACCGAACCACCCTGGATGGGGCCGGGGCGGATAAGCGCAATCTCGACCACCAGGTCATAGAACCGGCGCGGTTTCAGGCGAGGCAACGTAGCCATCTGCGCCCGGCTCTCGATCTGAAACACACCAATAGTGTCGGCGCGGCAAAACATGTCGTACACCACGTCGTCTTGGGGGATGGTGGCCAAGTCGATATCGATACCCCGATGCGTACGCACCAAGTCGACGGCGTAATGCAGCGCCGAAAGCATGCCCAGGCCCAACAGGTCGAACTTCACCAGACCTACTGCGGCGCAATCGTCTTTGTCCCATTGCAACACGCTGCGATTTTCCATACGGGCCCATTCGACCGGACACACCTCGATTACCGGGCGGTCGCAGATAACCATGCCGCCCGAATGGATACCGAGATGCCGCGGGAAATCTTCCACCTGGGCCGCCATCTCCAAAACCGCAGCCGGAATGGTGTGATCGGGCTGGTTAGCGGTGACCGCAACGTTGCCCCACCCGTCGACCTGTTTGGACCACGCATCTTGCTGGCCCGGGTCGAACCCGAGCGCCTTGGCCATATCGCGCACCGACGAACGAGCACGGTAGGTGATGACATTGGCCACTTGAGCGGTATGGTCACGCCCGTAGCGATTGAAGACGTATTGAATGACCTCTTCACGCCGGTCGGATTCGATGTCGATATCGATGTCGGGTGGGCCGTCACGCTCGGGCGCCAAGAACCGCTCGAATAACAGTCCGAGCGACACGGCATCGGCCTTGGTGACCCCGAGCGCGTAGCAAACAGCCGAGTTGGCCGCCGACCCCCGACCCTGGCAATAGATGTCGGCCCGGCGACAGAACTCGACAATGTCCCACACCACCAAGAAGTAGCCGGCAAACCCGAGCACCTCGATAACGCTGAGTTCGTGGTCGATCACCTTCCATGCCCGGGCCGCTAACCCGAGATCGACATGGGGGGCCGGGCGAGCCCCATACCGGCGTTGTGCGCCCTCGTAGGCGAGACGTCGCAAGAACTGCATCTCGGTAAGCCCGTCGGGGCACGGGTACGGCGGGAGCGATGGAGCGACCAGACGAAGATCGAACGCCATGCGTTTACCCAACTCGGCCGCCGCTTCGACAACACCGGGATATCGGGCAAATCGGCGTGCCTGTTCGGCACCCGAACGCAGATGGGCGGTGCCCGCCGCTGGTAACCACGGGTCGAGTTCATCGAGGCTGCGCCGAGCCCGCACCGCCGCCAGCGCCGTTGCTAGTGGACGTTGGGCTGGGGTGGCGTAGTGGGCGTTGGTGGTGGCCACTACGGCGAGCCCCGCCGTAGTGGCCAGTTCGACCAGCGCGTCGTTACGTACGCTGTCGAGCGGGTTGCCGTGATCCCACAGTTCCACGGCAACACGATCGGCCCCGAACAGGTCGACAAGTACCGCCAGTTCACGAGCCGCAGCCGCCGGACCATCGGCCACAAGCGCGGCAGGTACCGTGCCTTTGCGACACGCCGTGAGCACCTGCACATGCCCAGCGCACTCGGCAGCCAGGCTTTCCAGGGTGAAACGGGGTGCCCCTTTAGCCCCCGCCATCTGGCCGCGACTGAGAGCAGTAGCCAACCTGGCATATCCACTTGGCCCGTCGGCGAGTAGCAGAATATGACGCCCGCCAGGGTCGGGTTGCGGGGTGAGCTGTTCGGTACGACGCCGGGCCCGAGGTGCGTCGACGGTGACTTCGACCCCGAACACGGTGGGCAGACCGAGCGCCCTCGCCGCTTCGGCGAAGCGAACCACGCCGTAGAACCCGTTGTGATCGGTGATAGCCAACGCCTCTAACCCAAGACGATTCGCTTCTTCGGCTAGGGCTTCTGGATGGGACGCACCGTCGAGGAAACTGAAGTTGGAGTGACAGTGCAACTCGGCATAGGGCACCGCCGCCTGACGACGGGCCGGTTCGGGCGGCGTGTACGGCTGGCGTTTACGACTGAGAGCCGGGCCGTCGCCCCCACCGTTCCAGCTGGTGGACCCGGCGTCGCGCCCATCGGGACGCCGACCGCGATCCGACAGGGTGCGTTCCAGTTCGCTCCACGAGGTAGACGGGTTATTGAACCCCACCTCGGACACCCCGCTTCGCCAAGCAAACGTACATATGTTCGCATTCTACCGGGCGGTGTCAATGTTGACCGCGTCATCAAACTGTTCAGCTGGCGAGCCATCGACCTGACACCAACTTGACTAGTTCTTGAATCTTGATAACTTCTTGACGTAATTGGGTGGCAAGGTTCGGTTATCTGAGGTGTGCTGTCTCATCAACATCTTTTCTTGCGGGGTCTAGTTCGATTGGCCACAATTTCGTCGAAATTGGCGCATTCTCAACGCACAATGCTCAAGACAGCTGCAACGCGGCCGATACGACCTTTGCCATGATCTCGACCGCTGCCGCACCCGAATCCACAAGCCCGATCCGAGCGCTCATCGTTGATGACGCCCCCGAGCTGTGCCTGCTCCTAGAGCCCCTATTGTCCCGCGAGGGATTCGACGTCAAGATTGTCGGTGAAGGAGACGGAGCCGTAGAGCTCGCTCGCACCTTCGAACCTGATGTCATCATCCTCGACCTCCTGCTTCCGGGCATCGACGGGCTTGAGGCCTGCCGACGCATCCGAGCCTTCAGCGACGCCTACGTCGTTATGGTGTCCGCCAAGGACACCGAGATCGACAAGGTCGTCGGGTTGTCTATCGGCGCCGACGACTACGTCACTAAGCCCTTCTCCCCCAATGAGCTCGTTGCCCGCCTTCGGGCGATGTTGCGCCGTCCACGCCGCTCCGGACGCGCCATCGACTATGCAGGCAACCCAAGCACCCGCACGTTCGGGCCGCTCATGCTTGACAACAACACCCGCGAGGTGAAAGTCAACAACGAGCTCGCCGATCTCACTCGGATCGAGTTCGACCTGTTGGCCACGTTGTGCAGCCGTCCCCGGCTCGTGTTCACACGCACACAGCTTCTAGAGACGGTATGGGGGCCTAACTGGTATGGCGATACGCATGTGGTCGACGTTCATATGTCGAACCTTCGTCGCAAGCTCAGCCAGCACGATCCCGCGACCCGCTTCATCCACACCGTTCGCGGCGTCGGCTTCCGCCTCGCCGACGAGATCTCGGCAACCTGAGCGGTACGGCGGCGCCAGCCGCCAGATCGAGATGGGTGGGTCCGTACCTCGTGTGCGGACCCACTTGCGCTTTTGGGACGCGTCGGGTCCTTGCGACCCTGCGAAGCGCCGTCCTGCCGACAGTCTCAGAGTCGAAAACATGCCAGTTTCTGTGCAACTTTTCGACTTCGAGGCCGCTGGGGTGCGGGTTCGACGCTCCTCCCCGCACGCCCGAGTTAGTCGGGGTGGCGTTCGAGCCAGGACCGCAGTGCAGCGTACGCCGGTTCTACGGCAGCCTCGATGCGCTCGATGAGCCCGGCGACACATTCGGCTGACGGGCGGCCATTTTCGACCGCTCGCTCAAGCGCTATGCACGGCTCGGCTATAGCACGCACACCTAGTGTGGCGCTCGGCGAGGCCAACGCATGAGCGGCTCGTTCGAGAAGCGCCGGATCGTTGGCCGCAGCATTGTTGAGCGCCGACAGCCGATCGGGCATGCCCGCCATGTAGTTGTCGATGATGTTTCGGATGACAGCGGTGTCATGACCGAGGGCCGAATGGAGTTGGTCGAGTATCGACCCGTCGAGCGTTGCAACTGTCATAACAGTCCTAATCGTAGGTGGCGCAACGGCACCAAATGGCGTTCTCAACAACAACCAGAAAAGCATCTCCAGATTCCAAGAGGATCTGACACCTAGCGCGCCGTGTCTGCCGCTCAGCGTCCCACCACCGTTCTTCGACCGGCCACGGCCCGGCCCAACCCACCACAACATGAGATCGTCGCGCTGCATCAACCAACGTAGCGGGCGACGCACTCATTATATTACGACCATTGACTCGAATTGTCTGACCGTCGACATCGAGGAGTTCCACCACTGCGTTGTGCATCGTGGCTGGCGATGGTGCAGGCAACGCGCCCGGCCATGGGCCCTCCCCCGTTGGTGCAGCTACAAGACGGCCAGATCCAGCCCCTGTGACATCGCTGCCTGACACGAGGGCAGCTGACACCAAAGCGAATTGTGATTCGGGATGTCGGCCACCCCGCCATTCGGGTACCAGCACATCGTCGTGACCCAGCAATCCGACAAGCCGAGCGATACCACGTTCGGCCCGATCGTCGGCATGGGAACGACCGCCCCAAAAACCTTCTTGGATACCAATAGCCGGCACTACTTCAACCGGCACCAACCGCAACAACGTGATGCCTGCCGTTGGCGGGCGGGTGGACTGCGCCCATCCATCGAGCTGCCATCTGACACGTTCGGCAATAGCAGGCGGTCGGAAAGCAAGTTCGTGGCGCCATTGCCGCTCGTGACGCTCGCCGTGATCGGTTTCGGCCACAACAATGAGCGCTGGACACGCAAGGCCCTGGCTGGTGAGACGGGCCACCAATTCATCGGCAAGTTGTTTGGCAGCAAAAGCAACCGGCCCAGTTGTAGGTACCGGGTTCTCAAATATCACCTCGACTGTGAGGTCGGGGACGGGTTGACGCGCCACCAATGGTCGGGCCTCGAGACCACACGCCAATCGATGTGCAAGTTCGCCAGCCGAACCGAAGCGAGCCAAAACATCAGAGCGCGCCAACCCGGCCAGATCCCCCAACTTGTGCACACCCAACCGGGTGAGGAGGCTAACGAACCCGTGATGTTCGACAGGGAGATCGTGAATTGGCCGTGTGCCCAAGAACGTGGCCGAGGCTCCGACAGGCACGACAAAACCAGCACCGAGCTGGGCCGCAAACGCACCATCGGCGATACCAACCACTGGTGGCCCAGCCACATGACGCCAGGCTGGTGGTGTCGCCGCCAGAACACGCTGAATCACCAACGCGGCCAACGCTGCGTCGCCGCCGTGGTAGCGCGATGGCCCACGGGTGGCGAACGTACACACCCCGGGAACAGATACTTCAACGAGTGGCACCAGGTCTTCAATAGCCTGTATCACCAGCTCGAAGGTGCGGGCATCGTGATCGGGGCGATAGTCGACAATGACAAGTGACGGACAAGCTCTTTGTGCCTCACGACGCCGATGGCCCACCTGTACGCCATCGGCGGCAGCAGCATTGGAAACTGCCAGCACACGGTTGGCATACAGCACAGCCGCCGGTGAGTCACTTGGAAGATCGGGACGAGCCATAAGCCCGGCTACAACCGGCCAGGCCGGCCAACGAACTACAGCGCAACGTGTTGGCGCATCGATAGATACAGCGATGTCAACCGGCGCGGACATGGCTCAGCTCTCGAACCTCGGCGTCGACACTACGCACCTGTCCTTGGGCATCGGGGAGCCACAGATCGAGGTGCCGCGACCGGTTGGCAGCGCGTCGCCCGCCGCCTTCCACTGTCACTCGCCGAGCCGTCAAGAGCCCGGTGCCGTTGCGTAAGCCCTGCCAGGAAACTCTGGTGACATGTAGCGATACGTCGGGCTCTATGGCTGACGACCCAAGGACGAGCACTACCGTGCCGCGGTCGCGAGCACGGGCTTGTAAGCGTGTGCAGTCGCGTCGAGTCAGCACATCGCTGCCCACTATTACCACGTCGAACGCGTCGAACGCGGCTGCAACTGCCTCGACCGTTGGATGAGGAACAACAACAACCCGCGACAGTTCCACGCCAGTTTCCGCTGCGGCGGCAACCCCAAGACCGGGCACACCAAGTACTGCCACCCACGACCCTGCCGCCGACGGGCCAGCGGCGACAGCAAACCCGAGGGATCGGGCTGCTTGACCGCTGATTGACACCACGCCTCCTCGAGCCAAGGCATGGCCAGGAAATAACGGTCCAAGTGCTGGAAGAACTTCAAGACGATGTTCACCCGACATACTGACCGGACGCGCCAGCCTTAGCGCCTTCTCCAAGGCCACAGGATCGCCCTTACGCAAGTTTGAAAGGGTAGCCACCACCCCCACCATAAACGAACACCTGTTCGTTAGCAATGGGTCATACGTCGACGTTAGCCCTCGGCAGCGGCTTTAGCTGCGAACCACTTCGTCTTGGCCACCTGTGACTTTGCGAGCAGATCGGCTGGGACGCGACTGTCGACGGTGCCTGCACCCGACGCACCGACCTCGGCACCATCCGACGTAGCGGCCGGCGCATCAGGCATGACCAACGGCGGGGGCACGTAGCCCGGAACGTAGAACGTGTACAGCTCTTCGACAACTGATCGCAGACCGTCGGAGTTCTGACCGTCGGCAATGCCAACCGTGATCATGTTTCCGAAGATGTGGACGGTGTTGGCTTTACCTGTGTCGAACAACCGACGGGCCAATACTGCACCCGGCGTTGTGCCCATGACATCGTCGTAACTGCCGTAGCGCTGATGGCCCATACCGGTGAGATTGCGATTCGCCTCGAACCGCAAAATGCCAGGAGTGGAACTTGGCTTCTCTACAACCGAAACAGGCTGACCCATCTCACGATCCTAGCTTCCCGGACTCCTGGTTGGCACACGCCATCCAGCGGTTTCTCGACCACCGGTGACCGACGTCACCGGTTCCTCAACGAAACGTCAAGAAGCCGCGACTTTAAAACCTGTGGTCGGTTCAATAGGTCAACAGAACTACACTGGAGAACCATGTCTAACATCCCCGCAGAAATCGCTCAGCAGCTTTCATCGAAACTCACCGACGGCGACGTTGGTTGGATCGAGGCCAGCTACAAGAGCGGCAAGCTCGATTGGCTCAAGGGCCTACTTACCCCAGGCAACTGGATTGAACTGCCAAAACGCATCATCGCCAAGGACATCAACTGGCTGCGCACGAACGTGGGCGAACTCGACGTTCCCGGTTTCGGCCGCCTCTTCGGTGGCTCCAGCGCCGCAGGCATAGCTGCTGGTGCAGCAGCAGTGGTTGGTGGCGGCCTTGGCCTCGCAGCCATCGTCAGCAAGATCCGCGAGATGCTGGGCGGAACGTTCGATTGGGATTGGCTAGGCAAGAATCACGCCAGCGGAGACCTCGACGCACTGAAGGGCCATGTGAAGGCCGACGAGTGGAACGAGTTCCCCAAGCGCATAGCAGCCAAAGACGAGGGCTGGTTCCGCGGCCTCTTCGGTCGCCTCGATATTCCTGGCTTTGGCAAGCTCGGTGCCGCCGCTGCTGCGGTGGGTGCGGCCAAGGTTGCTACGTCAGCCGCCACCAAAACGGCTGTTACCAACACCGGGGCGAAGAAGGGTGGCCTTGGTTGGCTGAAGTGGCTCATCGGGCTCATCCTTGTTGGGCTTCTGGCACTGTTGCTCAGCCGTTGCGGCGACGACGACGACACCGTGGCCGCCGTCACTACCGCCGCGACCGTTGCGTCAACGACTGCAGCGCCGACCACCGTTGCGGCAACAACTGGTGCACCGACCACCACCGTGGCCGCCACAACCACAACCAAAGCGGCCGCCACAACCACGGCTGCGCCGACCACCACCGTGGCCGCCACAACCACAACCAAAGCGGTCGCCCCAGCACCTGGTGACATCATCGAAGTAGCCAGCAAGGCCGGAAGCTTCACCACGCTGGCCAAGCTCCTAGGCGATGCTGGATTGGCCGACACGCTCAAGGGTCCCGGACCGTTCACGGTTTTCGCCCCTACCGACGACGCGTTCAAGAAGCTGTCGCCTGATGTACTTGCCGCGCTTGCCAAGGATCCTGCACTGCTTCGCAAGGCTCTCACGTACCATGTCGCTCCGGGAACGCTCACAGCAGCCAACCTCAAGGCCGGTGCGCTCAAGACTTCGAACGGTGCCGATATCACCATCGCTATCGCAGGTGGCAAGGTCACCATCAACGGAGTAAGCGGCGTTACCACCGCCGACATCGCCGCGAAGAATGGCGTCATTCACGTCATCGACACGGTCCTCATTCCAGCGGGTCTCATCCCGGCTCCGGCCGCACCTACTGCCACCACGCTGGCTTCGGTTCTCTAACCACGCGTAACGAACGGGGTCAGTCCTTCGGGACTGGCCCCATTTTGTCATTTCAGAACAACGTCGGTTGCTCAGGCCGGTGATACCGCAGGTGTGGCCACCCAAGGTTGTCCATAAAGACCCAGCTTCGACGATGAATGTCGCTCGGACCAATAGCTCGCAACGCGGCTTTGTGTACAGGGCACGGGTAGCCCTTGTTGGTGTCGAAGGACCAGCCGGTATGAGTATCGGCTGCTATGCGCATCAGACGGTCACGCGTAACTTTGGCGAGCACACTTGCGGCCGAGACGGGTAGGCAGAACGCATCGGCCTTCACCATCATTTCCGTGTGGGCCACCATGCCTTTGACGAAATTCCATGAGCCATCGATGACCGCGGCGTCGGGCACGACCGCGAGACCATCGAGGGCGCGTCGTGCCGCCAATCGCTGAGCGTCGGCCATGCCGAGTTCGTCGCACTCCTCGTGAGTTGCGGCACCGATGCTCCAGGTCTCGCACCAGTCGGCCACTCGATCAAAGAGGTGCTCACGTTGTCGTTCGGACAGCATCTTCGAATCCCGCACACCGTTCACCCGCTTGTCTCGGGGAAGGACCGCGGCGCCAACCATCAGCGGGCCGGCCCATGAGCCACGGCCAACCTCGTCGATACCAACGACTACGTCGTGACCGGCATCCCACAACAACTGCTCGGTACGGCGATTCGGAGGTACCTTTTTTGAGACCCGGCGCGTCACATTCGCAACGGTATCGCTACCGGTGTGCCCAGAAGCGCTTCGCCTCGAGGAAGCGACGATGACCACGACGGGTCGAGGCCGGGGCAACGTACTGCGATACCTGGCGGGCCCTCCCAGATGAGCGCTGGCCGCTCGCCGTGCCAACGCACAGCGACGCCGAACTCACCGCCCGGCACTGGCACATCGACAACACCGAACGATTGGCCGAACCAGTCAGTAGGCACACCGCTTGACCACAGCACAACAGTGCCCGTGGCGTCGACATGAACCTGCCCATCGACGAGTTGCGCCAACCGACGAACGCCCGATGACGCGCCGGTAGTTAACCCGATCATGCGACGGCGCATCTCGTCGATATCGTCGGCACCGGTTGGTTGTCCGGCAGCCCGTAGCACCTCTGCGGCGCGCCCCAACGCGGCGTGCTCATCGACTGTGGCCGAGCGCCGACGGCTGGCTTTGGCCACGTGAATTGCCGCCTCGCTCACTTGGTCTACCCAGGGCTCTGCACGCTCACCAAGCCGGACGAGTTCGCCGGCCATGAGGCAAACATCGACTGCGGAGTCGGCATCGACACCTTCATCCATCAAAAGCAGGCTGCGCAGCTCGCGAATCTCGTCGAGCACGGTGCTGCTCGGCACATCGAGACGCGGACACCGATCGAGTTGCGCCAGCCATCCACTCTGAACCGCATCCCATGATGGAACGGGCGGCAAGGTTCCTCGGCCCAAGCCAAGCCCGAGCCGGATACTGGTTCCATGGGCAATAGGCAGCACGATCGACTCGGACGGCAGTTCAATGCCCTGAATCGGCACCGCGGCAGGAGGACGGCTCGTGAGTACGTCACGTCGGCTGACGGCCACCGCCAACGATCGGGGCGAACGGTTCTCGATCTCGATGACAACAAGCCCACCACCGTCGGCAACCGCATAGACCCGATGCGCAACATCGCCACCCGGCACTCGAACCAGCGTTTCGACCATTGGCAGGCCAGACGGCCGAATCTGGCGAACTGTTGGTTCAAGAGATGGGTCGTGCCATCGATCTTCGGCTGCGACCCACCAATCGAGCGATGGTGTTCCATCGGCAAGTTGCACTGCGCCCCACTTCGACACCTGTGCCAAGCGACCCGCGCCGCGCGTACCCACCACGATCATGGGCATAGTTCAGAAAGACTCAACGACGTCAACCTCGGCATCCCGCCAGGCTACGTGTCAGACTCCGCTAGTGCGAGCTGCTGTTCTCGTCCCCGTGAAGGACTTCCGACGAGCTAAGCGCCGATTGAGCGACGTCTTGACACCTACGCAACGTCAACGCCTCGCTCGTGAAATGGCGAGCCTGGTCGTTTGTTCAAGCGACCTCCCAACCTTTGTTGTGTGCGACGACGCCGACGTCGCGACCTGGGCTCGCGGTCTTGGCGTCGACGTGTTGTGGCGCCCTGAAACCGGCCTCAATGGCGCCGTGTTGAGCGCAACGGCTGCATTGGCCACTTTGGGATACGGACGCGTTCTCGTCGCCCACAGCGACTTGCCGTTGGCGACCGGATTCACGGAGCTCTGCGAACTGCCCCATGCCGTGACCCTGGTGCCTGATCGGCACGGCGACGGAACCAACGTCTGTGTCGTTCCGACGGCCTGCGGATTCAGGTTCTCCTACGGCCGAGCATCGTTTCGCAAGCACCAAGCCGAAGCAAACCGCCTCGGGCTCGGCGTCGTGACGCTCCCCCACGTCGAACTCGGCTGGGATATCGACCGTCCCGACGATCTCATTCACCCTGCTATCGAGGAGCTCTTTCCATGGCTGCCAACGAACCCGGCCAACCAGCACTCAACACGATCGGAACCTGTACGCTCAACCGAGGTACACCAGCGGTAGCACTCGCCATCGGCGCTCACCCCGACGATGTCGAGTTTGGATGCGGCGCAACGTTGGCAAAGTGGGCGGCAGCGGGGTGCGTCGTACATCACCTGGTGCTTACTGATGGTTCAAAGGGCACGTGGGATCCCACGGCCGACACCGCCGCCCTCGTTGTACAGCGCCAACACGAACAGCGAGCGGCAGCAACCGCTCTCGGCGCGGCCGGGGAGGTCATCTTCCTCGGTTGGCCCGACGGCGAGCTTGAAAGCTCGCCCCGCCAATGCTGGCAAGTGACCTATTGGATTCGCAAGCTCCGACCAACAGTGGTGTTGGGCCACGACCCATGGAAGCGGTACCGCTTACATCCCGATCATCGTCACGCCGGCTGGCTCACGTGCGACGCGGTAGTTGCAGCGCGAGACCCTCATTTCTATCCTGAGCAAGAGCTCGAACACCACCGGCCCGAGACGTTGCTGCTCTGGGAAGCCGACGAGGCGGACCACGCTGAAGATGTCGATGGCTTCGTCGGCACGAAACTTGCTGCTCTTGCCGCTCATGAGAGCCAGTTCGAGTCGACAATGAAGGCAATCGACGGCAGCCAGATGGACGCGTTCAACGCTCGTATAGTCGACAGGCTCGCCCAGTTGGGAAACCAGGTCGGCTGCATTTCAGCCGAGCTTTTCAAACGGATCGACGACCTGTAGAGGATGGTCTGCCGCCCCCGGGAGGCCCGGCAAACGCTTGAGCGATACTCATCCACTCGGCCGCGCCAGCACCCCGAATGTCGAGCGTGACGTCGTCGATGTGACGTCGCTGGGTTACCAACAGACAGAAATCGAGCGCCTCGCCTCGAATCTGATCACTCGACGATGGGTCACCCCATGTCCATGTGTCGCCGTCAGGGGCTTCCAGTTCAACATATGGCTGTTGGTCGGGTAGTGCTCGGGCATTGATCAGGTAGCTGAACGGCCGAGCGGTGACGCCAATGTGAGCGACGTGCCGAAGTCGTCGCGTTGGTCGACGATACGCGCCGAGCGCGTCGACGATGTCTTGCCCGTGAGCCCAGGTCTCCATGAGTCGCGCTGTCGCAAAGGAGACTGCCCCCATCGTTGGCCCATACCAGACAACGCGTGACTTCGGATCGAGCCCGCGCAGCACGCCAACAAGTTGCTCACGACCAGTGCGCCACGCCTCGAGTAGTTCGGGCGGCGAGGCCTTTCGTCCAAACACAGTGTCGGGTTCGCCAGAGGACGAAAGCAGCGTGGCCTTGTGCGTGGCGAATGCGTCGGGGTCAGTTGCCGCCAACGCCGCCGAACCATCGAAAAACCACAGATGGCTGATCTGGTCGCGTACAGCCCAACCCGGTGACAGGGTTGGCGTCTGCCAGGCCTCGTCGTCAATAGCCTCGACGATTTCGTCGAGAGCTGCGTGCTCGTTGGCGAGGTCTGAACAAATTGATTCCATGTTGTACGTCTAGCCGAAAACGAAGAAGGGCGGCGAGCCGCAGCTCGCCGCCCTGTCGACTTCGCCGAATTGGCTACTTCTTCTTGGCCGTAGCCTTTTTCGCCGGAGCAGCCTTCTTAGCCGGAGCAGCCTTCGCTGCCACGGCTTTCTTAGCGGGTGCAGCCTTCTTGACCGGAGCAGCCTTCTTGACCGGAGCAGCCTTCTTGACCGGAGCAGCCTTCTTGACCGGAGCAGCCTTCTTGACCGGAGCAGCCTTCTTGACCGGAGCAGCCT
>JANOSH010000065.1:0-1513 GCA_031415695.1 Actinomycetes bacterium | reverse complement strand
TGGGTTTCACTTCATGATCTCCTCACTCGTCGCAGGTTTTGTTTCCGGTCAATGGGTCAATGTAGCACGCTGCGCCGTCGCTGACTACCGACATATCAGAACCATTGAACTCCGGCCCGTTGTCGTGCTTGTCGTCGAGCGACTTCATCATCCCGAACCGCTTGCCGTCGAGACGGAACGTGGTGCAGCCTTTCGCGCCCTTCTCCCAGGCGGTCATGTAGACGGCCTTGAACTGATCGAACGTCACGTCCGCGCCGACGTTGCAGGTCTTGCTGATGGACGAGTCGATGAACTGCTGCGCGTGGGTGTAGACCTCGACGTGCTCGAAGACGTTCAGGTCGTCAGCGCGCCGGCCTTTGACGCCGAACTCCCGAACCCCGTAGTCGTCGATCTCGACGTACTGCTTGGTCACGCCGTCCTCGTTGATGATCTCGCGACCGTTCTTGTAGGCAAAGACCGGCTCGATCCCGGACGACATGTTGTCCGCGGTGAGCGAGATAGTTCCGGTCGGCGCGATGGACAGCAGGTGCGAGTTTCGGATGCCGTGCTTGGCGATCAGGCTGCGCACGTCGTCGGGCAGCGTCATGATGAACTCGCCCTGCAGGTACTTCTCTGCATCGAACAGCGGGAAGGCGCCTTTCTCGGCTGCGAGCATGGCCGACGCGCGGTAGCATTCGTCGCGCAGGACGGTCAGGATCTTGGCTTGCAGAGCGAGGTACTCAGGCGTTCCGTAACCGAACCCACAGGCCTCGATTGCGTTCGCCATGCCCGTGACGCCCAAGCCCATGCGGCGTTTGTTCTTCGCCTCGGCCTCCTGCTGAGGCAGCGGGTAGAGCGCGTGGTCGATCACGTTGTCCATGGCGCGGACGATACCCGGGATGTCTGCCTTGAAGCCTTCGAGGTCGATCCAGTAGCGGTTGCCGTGCTTGCGAACATACTTGGGCATGGCGTAGGATCCGAGGAGGCAGGCGCCATAGGGCGGCAGGGGCTGCTCGCCACATGGGTTGGTCGCAGCGATCACCTCACAGTACCAGAGGTTGTTCGCCTTGTTGATCCGGTCGATGAAGAGCACACCAGGCTCTGCCCAGTCCCACGTCGCGCGCATGATCTTGTTCCAGAGGGCGAGCGCGTCGACTGTGCGCACCACCTGGCCGTTGAACTGAAGGTCGAAGGTCTGGTTCAGTCGGACGGCGTCCATGAAGTCGTCGGTGATCGCCACTGACACGTTGAACGCGGCCAACCTGTTCTGGATCGAGACCTTCTCGACGATGTCCAGGATGATCGCGCGCTGGGCTGCGTCGAAGATGTCTTCCCCGTCTGCGTTCTTGGCCATGCTCATGAGCATCTGAGCCTTCTGCACGTCCTCAGCCAAGGCGGCTGTCTTCGCGTCAATGAACTCCTCAATGTCTGGGTGGTCAATGCGCAGCACGCCCATCTGTGCGCCTCGACGCCCGCCTGCTGACCGGACGGTCTTGCAGTTCGCGTTGAAGACCTCCATGAAGGACACGGCGCC
>JANOSH010000064.1:0-18678 GCA_031415695.1 Actinomycetes bacterium | reverse complement strand
GGTTCGGGCCGTTCTGCACGAACAGGCCCTCGAGCAGCTCCGGGACCTTGCCCGCCACCTCTAGCGTACCGGCGTCAACCTGCCCTCGAACAGGCGCATACATACCGTCCAAGTACGGCAGTGCAGCCCGCTTCATCAAGTTACCCTCATCAAGCACAGTCGATCCTCCTTGGCATCGCCACGGTCCCGAAGCAGCCTCGCACAGAAACCCTAATCGAAATTGGACTTTTGCCCGACTCGCACGACTTGACTTCCTAATCCGAATTGAAGTCTGAGAGGATGCGACATCAAGGGTCGCGACGCGGGTCTCGGGTCGCGAGCCGCAAGTCCATCGACGCAAGGAGCCGATGCGGCGATGCCGAAAAGGAGGAGGAAGCACGATGGAAACAGATGTGACTGACGATCAGCGTGCGTTGCTCGAGGTGTCGTCACGGTTCATGACCGACACCTGCCCGCTGGTGGCGGTCCGCGAGGGGGCGTGGCGCGACGTCGGCTTCGCTGCGACGTACCGCCGCCAAGCCGCCGAGCTCGGGTGGTTCTCGATGCTGGTGCCAGAGGCGCTCGGCGGTGGCAACGTGTCGGGTTACGGCGTCCTTGATGCCGCACTCGTCGCGTACCGCCGTGGCAGGGCACTGCAGCCTGGTTCCTTCGTCGGCACGAATGTCGTCGCGTATGCCATCGCGGAAGAGGGCAGTGAGTGGGCACGCACTACCGTGCTGCCGGCACTGCTGTCCGGCGAAGCACCTGCGTCATGGGCGGTCGACGCTCCCGGGTACCGTTTGGACGCCGGCGTCGACGCTCGAGTGCTCGATGACGGTGGCGTGGTGCTGACGGGCACGAAGCGGGCAGTTCAGGACGTCGAGGAGGCGTCGTGGCTGCTCGTCACCTGCTCGACCGGAAGCGGCGCGACCCAGCTGCTGATCCGCGCCGACTCGCCCGGGGTAACGATCACCGAGCTGGGCACGCTCGACCTCAGCCGGCGGTACTTCGAGGTGACATTCGACGGGGCCAAGGTCGACGCGGCCGCCGTCGTCGGCACCCCCGGCGCGGGAGACGACCTGATCACGCGCCAGCTGGCGATCGCCACGACACTGGTCGCCGCGGAGATGGTCGGCGCTATGGACCAAGACTTCGCGACGACGGTGCAGTACGCGAAGGATCGCATCGCATTCGGCCGCCCGATTGGCTCGTTCCAGGGGATCAAGCACCAGCTCGCCGACACCAGCCTGGCACTCGAGATGAGCAAGGCCATCACCGTCGCTGCCGCCCGCGCCGTCGACCACGACGACTTTGGACCATCGGCGGCGAGCATGGCCAAGGCGTTCGTCGGCGAAGCCGGCGTCGATCTTGTGCAGACCTGCTTCCAGGTGTACGGCGGCATCGGGTACACGTGGGAACACGATCAGCACTTGTACCTGCGACGCATCACCACCGACGCCGGGTTGTTCGGCGACGCCAACTGGCACCGCGAGCACCTCTGCCAGCTCGCCGGGATCTGAGGAGTTCACCATGACCGAGACGTTCGCAACCATCGACGTGAACACGTTCCGAGCGCAAGCCCGCGAATGGATCAGGGCCAACCTCGAGCCGAGGTCGGCCAACCAAAACGACGACCACCACGACCTCACGACCGAGGACATCTCGGTGGCGCGGCGTTTGCAACGCAAATTGTTCGACGCCGGCTTCGCCGGCATCACCTACCCAGCCGCCTACGGCGGGCGTGACCTCACCGCCGCGCACGAGCAGGCGTTCAATGAGGAGGCGGCTGACTTCCTGACACCCAACTTCGGTGCAGCCGGCATCGTCACATTCGGCCCGATCGGACGGTCCCTGATCGCACACGCCACACCCGAGTTCCTCCGCCGGCGCATGCCCAGGCTGCTGTCTGGCGAGGAGCTGTGGTGCCAGTTCTATTCCGAGCCCGAAGCCGGCTCGGATCTTGCGGGAGTGCGCACCAGGGCCACCCGTGACGGCGATCAGTGGATCCTGAACGGATCGAAGATCTGGAGCTCGGGCGCACACCTCGCCGACTGGGCGATGTGCCTCGCCCGCACGGACTGGGACGTACCGAAGCACCGTGGCCTCACTTGGTTCGCCCTCCCGACCGACACCAAGGGCGTCACGGTGCGCCAGATCAAGCAGATCAACGGCAACGCCGAGTTCTGCGAGGAGTTCCTCGACGACGTCGTGGTCACCGACGCCGACCTCATCGGTGAGGTGAACCGTGGCTGGACCGTGACGCAAACGATGCTCGTGCACGAGCGGGCCACGGCGGAGCACGGCAGGCTCGTCATCGAACCGCGCGACCTCGCCCCGGATCTCGTCGCCCTCGCTCGCCGCGTCGGCCGACTGACCGACCCGCTCGTCCGGCAGGCCATCGCCCGGGCGCACACCAACGACTTCGCACAGTTTCACCTCGGCCGCGCCATGGCCGACCGGTTGCGCGCCCAGGCCGAGCCCGACCACGCAGTGGCCGCCTACCCCAAGCTGGCGGTGGGAACGTACAAGCCGGTGCGCGCCAGACTCGCCTTAGAGATCGGTGGCAGCGCGACGATCGCCTTCGATGACGGCAGCGCCATCGCGCGTCAACCAATGCTCGACTACCTCGAGTGCCGAGTGCAGTCGATCGCCGCCGGGACCAACGAGATGCAGCGCAACGGCATCGGCGAACGGATTCTCGGCCTGCCCCGCGAGCCGAGCTTCGACACGACGAAGCCGTTCAACGACGTTCTCCGCCAATCCAGAGAATGGAGCGGCAAAGTCAACTGACGCCTATTGTTGACTCAGGCGTGCGGTTGTCGCGGCTCGGGGTGAGCGGGACCATCGAGTTACCCGTCGGACGGAACTCAACGGTCTCACCCTCGGCGACCCGTTGCGCGATGGCGTCCATCATCGCCACAGGCGCGCCCTACGCTACGGCCGGATCGTTGAGTGTCGCGGTCTCAGTCACCGGAATCGATCCGGCCGAGATGTGGCAGTTGATGTGCTTCATGTGGCGAGTCGACCCCGGCCCCGACGGCCAAGAACAAGCCCGACGACTAACCGCCATCGTTATCGACGGCTGCGACCGAACCAGCCAGAGGGTTCGGCAACGAACCTGGTCCGTCCGGAGGGGTTGACGACGAGATGCCGGTAGGTCAGAATACTGACCTATGACTGATACGGTGGCGTTCAGTGAAGCGAAGGCACATCTTTCCGAATTGGCGGACCGCGTCGAGAACGAGCACGACCGAATTCTTGTCACCCGCAATGGTCGACCGTCGTTCGTATTGATCAGCCCGGACGATCTTGAGTCGCTCGAAGAAACCCTCGACATTGTCCGCGACCCGGACTTAATGGCGTCACTAGCGGTGTCGAGGAGCGAATCCCAGAAGGGAAAGCGCGTTCGGCTCACCGACATGCTCGCCGGGTAGCCGAGTGCCTTACGAGATCGAGCTCACACCCGAGGCTCGCCGTCACCTCAACAAGCTCCTCGAGAAGGTTCGGAATGCAGCAATTGCGCTAATGCTCGGCGGTTTGGGGGACAACCCTCAACGCGTCGGCAAACCGCTCGTCGGCGAACTCGCCGGGCTGCACTCGGCGCGTCGCGGCGATTTCCGCATCGTCTACGAAATCGACGATGACACGAACGCAGTCGTCGTGTTACGAGTGCAGCACCGCCACAACGCCTACCGCCCGCGCTGACGATCATCGCGCTCCCTTGCCGACGGGATGGCCGATCATGACCATATGATCGCGGCCGCTCGGCCGACTCCGGTCGGTTACGAAATCCACGAAACCCGAGGAAAGACCAAGACCAGGCACGCGGGCCGCGAGCGGCATCGCGAACCCTTTGACCTGTCCTCAGTGGAGCACACGCGCGGTTGCGCAACATCGCGCATGCGCCTCCTCGAAGATGGCTAGCGTTTCTAACGTGAGCGAACGAGGGTTTTCGATCCACGAGACAGACGTCCCGGTCGAGGGGCTTGACGAAGCAGGGTCCGGGGTTGCCTGGTGGACAATGGTCAGCGGCGACCGCTTGCCGAGCGCGCAACTTACGGCCGGGGTCTGCGAGATTGCCCCCGCAAGCGCGGGGCTCCAAGTACACCGGCATCCGCCCGCCGAGGTGTACCACTTCCTGACAGGCACGGCGATAGTGACCATTGGCGAAGTCGAACACCCGGCTGGGCCTGGCACAACGATCTACATCCCCGGCGGCGAATGGCATGCCATCCGCCCGGTCGGCCGTCAGCCGGTGCGGCTGTTCTACTGCTTTCCAACCGACAGCTTCAGCGACGTGATCTACGAGTACCGCACGCCGTGACGCACCGTGACGGCTCGCGTCCGATCGTCGACAACAACGGCCTCATCAACGAGTACCAACAAGCCGCCTGAACGCCCACGACCAAGTATTCGCACCCACAGGAGGAAGTCACCGACTAGGTGGCAAGGTCGAACGATGAAATAGTTGTAGTTATAACCTTTGACCACTATTATTTCATATGTGATCCGTCTGTCGGGCCCCACCAGCGCTGTGGTGCGCATCCTCGGCGAGAGCATCCGAGCCGCGCGCCTGCGACGCGGTTGGAGTGTCGCCGTTCTCGCCGAGCGAGTCGGAGTCACTACACAGACGATCACCCGGATCGAACGAGGCGCTCCAGGCGTCGCGATCGGCACAGTATTCGAAGCCGCGCACCTGACCGGTGTCGACCTCTACGGCGGGAATCGCGACCAGGTCAGGCGTACGGTCACCAGCGAACTGGTGCTCCTGCCTCAGCGCGGTCGCGGGCCTCGGGAAGCCGACAATGACTTCTGAGCCGCTCAACTCGTTGTTCGTCTGGATCTGGCTCCCCGAGGCGACCGAGCCGGTTGTCGCTGGCCGACTCGACCGACGCGGTGACCGCTTCGTCTTCAGCTACGGACGCTCCTACCTCGATCGGCCCGGCGGCGCAGCGATCTACCTGCCTGAGTTGCCTCTCGACCGCTTCGAGCACGAGCCGCTCGACGGACCAATCCCGCTCTGTCTCGACGACGCGGCCCCGGACTCGTGGGGTCGGGCGGTAATCAATGCCCATCTCGGCCAGGTCGGCAACGAACTCGACATCCTCACCTACCTGGTCGAGTCCGGGTCTGACAGGGTCGGTGCGCTCGACTTCCAGCGCAGCCCAACCGAGTACATTTCGAGGGCGCCTTTCCATGCCCCGCTGGAGCAACTGCTCGTCGCTGCCGATGTCGTCGCGGCCGGCGAAACATTGGACCCTGATCTTGCTCGGGCGCTGGTCAACGGCACGCCACTCGGCGGCGCACGACCCAAAGCGCTGATCGATCACGCCGCAAGGAAGTACCTCGCGAAGTTCTCAAGGTCCACGGACACGTTCTTGTGGGTCCAGTCAGAGTACCTAGCCATGGAACTCGCCAGCCGCTGCGATCTAGACGTCGCGCCTGTGCGCTATGTCGAAGCGATGGAGCGCGACGTGATGCTGGTGGAACGGTTCGACCGACCGGCGACCGGAACGCGTGACCGTGTCGTCTCAGCGGCAACGATCCTCGGAATGCAAACGATCGTCGCGGCGCGCCACTTCACCTACACGGAGTTCGCCGACGTCATCCGCGCCAGGTTCATCGAACCGGACGCGACCCTGCGCGAGCTATTCGCCAGGATCATGTTCAACATCGCCGTCGGAAACACCGACGACCACGCCCGCAATCACGCGGCGTTCGTGCTCGGCACCGGCCACGAGTTGAAGTTGACACCCGCCTATGACATCTCACCCCAACCACGCCACGGACAGACCGCACGGCACCCGCAGTTCGGCGCGACCGGCAACGACCGTGACAGCAGAATCGCCGCGCTCGTGGAGGCCGCACCCATCTATCACCTCGATGCCCAAGAGGCGCAGAGCATCGCCGACCGCTACGTCGACACGATCCGGTCGGAATGGGACGAAGTGTGCGACCTGGCCCGCCTAACCGTGTCGCAACGACGCACGCTGATGGGCGGTCCGATCCTGAACGACTACATCTTCTACGCCGAGTAGAGCACACTGCGCTCGCCAGACGGTTCTACCTACTGTAGGTCATCGAACAATGGTTCAGCACCTAGGACGATCGGGTCCAGGCGCTATCTACAGAGAGTGCATGGCTCACTCCATGGGCACAGCGTTGGGACGCGCGACCCAATGTTCACCAGCACTGGTGGCGAACCGTTGTACCCGGAGTCGATCAGTCAGCTATTTCGCCCGGATTGGCTGCTTGCGGGGCCTGCGTGGAGTTGATCCGGTCTAGCACGGCTCGCACGACGCGGTCGCCGTGGGTGTCCTGTAGGAAGTGGCCGGCGTCGTCGAAGGCGTCCCACGTGGAGTGTGGGATCCGGGCGTGCCATCGCTGGCCCCACGTGCCGGGGAAGATCTCGTCGGTGAGTCCCCACACGAAGTGAACGGGAAGCGAAGTCGTGGCGATCGCTTCGAAGTTGGCGGCTTGGGCGTCGCCGTCGCCTCGGGCGTGGTCGTGGACGGGGATCGAGAGTGGGAACTGTCGGGGGCCGGTGACGCCGGGTTCACCAAGCCCTGCGAAGGGGGCGTCGTAGGCGGCGCGGACAGCGTCCACGTCGGGTGGGAGTGACACTGTCGCTCCCTGCAGCGCTGGGAGAAGTGCTTGCTGCGGGTCGGCTCGGTGGGTGCCGACGATCATCAGCGTTCCCCAGCCGAAGCGTGCGGGGACGTTGTCGTTGAAGAGGCCGCCGGGTTCATTCTGGGCGATCCAGTGACGGATGGCGGGCGTGTACTCGTAGCGGTCGTGGTGCAGCCACGTGTTCATGATCACGAGCCGCGAGAATCGCTCGGGCATGACGACGACCTGCGCGAGACCGGTCGGGCCGCCCCAGTCCTGCACGAACACCGTGATGTTACGGAGGTCGAGACGCTCCACCAGCGCGGTGAGGTTCGCCGTGTGGCGTGCGATGTCGTACCAGGCCGGGTCGGTGACCTTGTCGCTGCGACCGAAACCGATGTGATCCGGCGCAATGCACCGGAAGCCGGCGTCGCGCATCGCGACGATCATCTTCCGGTAGAGGTAGCTCCAGGTGGGCATGCCGTGGATCATCAGCGCCACCGGCCCGTCGGTCGGGCCCTCGTCGACGTAGTGCATGCGCAGCCCGCCGAGGTCGAGGTAGTGCGGTTCGAACGGGAAGTCGGCCAGGACGTCGAAGTTCGCGTCCGGAGTTCGAACGAACGAAGGCGTGGACTCGCTCATCGGCCCGGGACCACCTTGCACGGCGGAAACTGTACACTGTGTCGACATCAGCGTCAAGACGACCGACAAGCGCCCGTACCTGCGGGCAGAGCATCGCCGCCGTCAACTCCTCGACGCCGTCGGACGCCTCTTCGACCGCTTCGGGTTCGGCGGAGTAACCATGGCCGGTGCGGCCGCCGAGGCCGGCGTCAGTCGACAGCTCCTCTACGACCACTTCGAGGACCTCGACACGCTCTACGAGGCGTTCGTCGGAGACCGACTCGCTCGTTACCGCGCCGCGCTTCCCGAGACCTCGACGCTCGAGCCCGACAAGGCCGTTGCCAGTGCGTTCCGCCACCTCCTCACGATTCCTTCGACGGACCGTCGCGTGGTTCGCTTGCTCGTCGCCGACGTCGGGCAGACGGCGCTGGATCGCGTGCGGGAGCGCTTCCGCGCCGAGGAGCTCGCTCGCTGGCCGGGATCACCCCGTTCGGGCCGGGGGATCGGCAGGGCGAACGCAGTCATGTGGGCGACGACCAGTGCCTTGCTGGCCCTCGCCGACGCGGTGGATCGGGAGGAACTCACCGAGACCGAAGCAACGAGGATGGCAGTCGGCATCGTGCGTTCGACTCGCGAACCACGGAACGACTCCCGGACCCGACTGGAGTGAGTCGCCACCCCGGAGGTCCGTGCTCGGAGTTGACGGACCTCGATGTCACGGACGGCGAAGCCGACCTGGGTGTCGGCGGCAACGTAGACCTCCGCCCTGTTGACGAGTGTGATGTCCACCACTGACGCGGTTTCAGTTGTGTTCAACCGATCGTCCTCGTCGCCGGTGCCAGCTGCAAGACTGCTGCTGTGTACCGGTTCAACGACGTTGACATCGATCCGGCGTGCCGTGAGATCCGACGCGCCGGAGTTGCGGTGCACCTCGAACCGCAAGCGTTCGATCTCCTCGTGCTCCTCATTGAGCACCGGGATCGAGTGGTGGCGAAGACCGATCTGCTCGATGGTGTGTGGGGCCACCGGTTTCTCTCTGAAGCGAACCTGACGACGCGCATCAAAGAAGCGCGACGAGCGGTCGGTGACGACGGCGCGTCTCAGCACACCATTCACAATGCCCGCGGGCGCGGCTACCGCTTCGTCGCGCGACTCGCCGATGACGGCCCGGCCCGGCTGGCCGGTCCAGTCGCGCTCACCGGGCGCGAAGACGACTACGCGAGAGTGACGGCGGCGCTCGGCACACAACCACTCGTGACGCTGTTGGGGCCGGGCGGCTCGGGCAAGACGGCGCTCGCTCGGGCGATCCTCAGCGACGCACGGGTCGGCGGCGTCGACGGTGGTCATTTCGTCGACTTGAGCGCTCTGGAGCCGGGAGCTGACGTCCTGCCGGCGGTTGCTATGGCGCTCTCCGTCACGCTGGACGCGGCACGGTCGGGGACCGCCGTGTCGGCGATCGCCCGGCTCGAGGCACTGGTCGTGTTCGACAACTGCGAGCACGTCGTCGACAGCGCCGCCGAACTGATCGAACGGCTGCTGTCGGTGCCGGATCGGGTTGTTCGGATCCTCGCCACAAGCCGCTCGCGGCTGGGGGTCGGGGGCGAGTGGATCCACGAGGTTGCGCCGCTCGACCCCGCTGCGGCGCTCGTCCTGTTCGCCCAGCGAGCCGGCTCGGCGCGGCGCGGGTGGGACATCGACGGCGTCGACCTCGAGCGACTCGACGCGATGCTGGCCAAGCTCGATCGACTTCCTTTGACGATCGAGATGGCAGCCGCCCGCTTGGGCTCGATGACCTTCGACGACATCGTCGACTCGCTCGATGCCGGGGTGCCCGTGCTGCAGGTGTCGCATCGTTCGAGCGGGCACCGCCACCGAAACCTCGACTCGCTGGTGGACTGGTCGGTCGGGCTCCTGCCCGACGAGCAACGGCAGGTGTTCGAGGACTGTTGCGTGTTCGCCGGCTCTGTCGCCGTCGAGGATGCTGCGGTCGTGCTCGACACCGGGTCTGCGACCGGTGTGCAGCTCGCCGATCTCGCCGAACGTTCGCTACTGGCCGCAGATCTGACCGCCACCTCCTCGCAGTACCGAATGCTGCAGACAGTTCGATCGTCGCTGACCGCCAGCTTCGAATCGTCGGGTCGCTCCGGTGACGTGCGCGCCCGTCATGCACGCCACTTCTCCTCAGTTGCTGCCGCCTCCGATCGTCGGATCCGCTCGGCCGATGAGCACGCCGGCCGTCGCCGTCTCGAGGGCATCGTCCCCGAACTGCGTGCCGCGCAACGCTGGGCGCAGGCCCACGACCCGGTCGTCGCCGATAGCTTGTACACGTCGCTGCACCTGTTCACCTACTCCTCGTTTTGGAACGAGCCCGAGGAATGGGCGCGCACACTGCTGGCCACCGATCCGGTTGCTCCGGCGCTAGGCGCACACGCCCTGCTCGCCGGTGCCGAGGCGAATCGGGGTGAACTCGATCAGGCGATGACCCACGCCCGCACGGCGTTGACGTCCCCGGATCATCGTGTTCAAGCCTCGGCGTGGGAGATCATCGCCGACGTGGCGATCTACTCGGGCGACTACGCCGCGACGGTCAGCGCGACCCTCGAACTTCGCGAACTCGCCGCCGCACTCGAGGATCCGCACCTCGACGCGATCGGGGTCGTCGACTACGCCCTGGCCGAGTCCTTTCTCGGCGACCCACGTGTCGGTCTCGAGCTCATCGCGCGCTTCGACGCGAACCGATGCTCACCCTCGGACCGGGCATGGCTGAGCTACACCCGCGGCGAGTTGCTGAGCGCGCTCAAAGACCCAGCGGCCACCGATGCCTTCGTCTCCGCGATCGAGGTGGCGGCCACCGTGGGCAACTACTTCGTCGGATCCGTCGCGAGGATGTCGCTGGCGACCCAACTCTCACGCGCCGGCGAGCGAGAAAAGGCGCTCGACAGCTACGCCGACTGCCTGCACGGGTACCTCCGTCATGGGAATCTGGTCCATGCATTGACGGCGCTCCGCGAGATCGTGGAGCCGTTGGGTGACAGCGGTGACACCATGAACGCGGTCCAGTTGGCGGCAGCGACCGTCGGTGACGCTCGTCGAGTCAGCTACGGAGCGCAAGCCGAACGTCTGCCAGCGGTCATCGAGGGTCTCCGCAACTCGGTCGACGTCGACCGCTTCGATCAGTGGTGGGCAACCGGTGCCAGCTTGGGACTGTACGACGCGGTCCGGCTCGCCGCCACCGCCCTCGACCGTCGCCATGCGCGGCCAGAGGACTGATCCTCAGACAACCCTCAGGAAATCCACGAGCAGCCGCTCCTTCGATGGGCTCTCATAGGAACGTGGACACCATCAAACGCACCCCATGGCCCGCCAAGGGCACCACCGTCGTCACCGACGCCGGTCTCGAGACCTGGCTGTTGTTCCAACGCGGCGTCGACCTCCCGGCGTTCGCCGCATACCCCTTGGCGGCGACCGAGACGGGTCGGGCCTTGCTCTCCGAGTACCTGCAGCACTACGCCGCGATCGCTTCTTCAGTCGGGGCTGCGCCGGTGCTGGGCGCAGCCACGTGGCGGGCAAACCCCGACTGGGCAGCGGTGCTCGGTCATGACCTCGACGCACTCGGATCCCACATCGATGCGTGCATCCAGGTGGTCGCCGACGTGCGCGCCACCTGGAGCGGCAAGCAGCCGTTCCTGATCGACGGCCCGGTGGGCCCCCGCGGCGACGGCTACCGCGTCGAAGACTCCATGACGCCCGAGGCCGCCGCCGACTACCACAGCTTTCAGGTCAGCCGTATGGCCGAGGCCGGCGTCGACGTCGTCACCGCTCTCACCATGGGGTACGTCGGTGAAGCTGCTGGGGTCGCGCTCGCCGCCAGCGCCGCCGGCGTACCCGCCGTCGTGTCGTTCACGCTCGAGACCGACGGACGCCTGCCGACCGGCATGCCGCTCGGCGAGGCGATCGAGGCCACCGACGCGGCGAGCGGCGCCTCCCCACTGCACTACATGATCAACTGCGCCCACCCGACGCACTTCGACCATGTGCTCGATCCCGCAGCACCCTGGGCCCATCGGATCGGTGGCATCCGGGCCAACGCATCGGCGCTCAGCCATGCGGAGCTCGACGTGATGGTCGAACTCGACGAGGGCGACCCCGACGACCTGGCGCGCCGCTACGTGGCGCTGCGCGACCAACTGCCGAGCCTGCACGTCGTCGGCGGCTGCTGCGGCACCGACCACCGACACGTCGCTGCCATCGCAACGGCCTGGCAGCGCTGAACTCGGCGACCTTCGGGTTCCCGGCTCGAAGGTTCGAAGCCCGGGCCGCGCCGCAGTTCGTTCCCGCGATCCCGACAACGGCGTCGGGCCTGATCGATCGCCGCGCCACCGCTCGGGCACAACGGCCCATCTCACCCGACGACACACCCGAACCAGATCGGAGAGATCAGCAGCTAGCGAATGTGTCGGTCGGTGTTCGACGCGACAGAATCAGATCGTTCATCGCCCGCCACCACCAGTCGGACGAACTGTCGATCGAGGAGATCAATGAGCCAGTTCCTGTTGTCTGTCTGGCACGACGGCGAGTACCCGACACCGACGTCGGAAGTCATGGAGCGGATGCACGCCCAAGTCGGCGCACTCAACGACGCGTTGATCGCTGCTGGGGCGATGGTGTTCGGCGGTGGCCTGTTGCCGAAGTCGACCGCGGCCGTGGCCAGAGCCGGAGCCGACGGTCACGTGACCTGGCACGAGGCACCGTTCTCGGCCGGCGCCGAGCAAACGGGCGGTTTTTGGGTGATCGACGTCGCAGACCTCGACACCGCACGCGCTTGGGCGACAAAGGCCGCCGCCGCGTGTCTCGCATCGGTCGAGGTACGCGCCTTCCAAGGCGCTGCAGAACAACCCGAACAAGAGAGCAGATGACCAATGACCGAGACCAAGCATGTCCGGATCGAACGCACCTTTGACGCACCGATCGATCTGATCTGGGCGATGTGGACCGAAGCCACCCACTTCGCCAACTGGTACGGCCCGATGGGCGCAACGATCCCCAAGGCCGCCATGGACGTCCAGGTCGGCGGACACCGGCACATCGCGATGGAGATGGACACGCCGCGCGGCGTGATGCAGATGCATTTCGTTGGCGAGTACCGCGAGATCGACCCGAAGACCCGCCTCGTGTACACCGAGGCGACGGCCGACGCCGACGGCAACCCGATGAGCGCCGAGCAGATGGGAATGCCCGCTGGGGCCTACATGGAAACTTCGATCGTCGTCGAACTCGTCGACCTTGGTGACCGCACGAAGATGACCATGACGCATATCGGTGTTCCTGCCGACTCGCCCGGTGGCCAGGGTTGGACGATGGCGATCGACAAGCTGCAAGCCCGCGTCGCGGAACTCCAGGGCTAACCGGTCACGATGGCCCGGATCCCGATCACACCCGAAGCACTGTTCTGGGACCTCGTCAACGAACTGCGCGAACACGACGACCGTGTCGGCGAGGGAACCATCATGGGCGGCAGGTGCGCCCGTGTGGCCGGGGAGTTCCTCGGTCTGGTCGACTACAAAGGTTCCGGGATGGTCGTCAAACTTCCTCGCGACCGGGTCACAGAGCTCATCGATCAAGGCATCGGCCAGCCATTTGCTCCAGCTGGCAAGGTATTTCGCGAATGGGTCGTAATCCCGAAACCCGACCAACGCCAATGGTCGAAACTCCTCGCCGAAGCAGTCGCTTTCGTCGCGCCAACTGGCCTGTAGCAAACGTCGAGACCGACAGGACCTGTCACCTCTACAGGCTTGGCCAATGCGTCGAGCGGGCACCGGAATGGAGCGGATCCTTGGCGACCGCAATGACGGGAACACCGATGCCGTATGTGTGGATCGTTGGTCCTGGGGTGATGCGCAGGAAGCAGCCGTCGGGTTCGTCCAGCGCGCCGTGTCCGCTCGTTCGACGCAGCCTTCTTCCGGCAACAAGGGTCTCGATCTCCGGGTCGTTCATAGCCACCACCGTCGCGTCCGCCTGGAACTGCACGGTGAATGGAGGGCCAACCGGCAACCGCCGTGCCGGAATGACGATGCCGACACGACTGTTGGCGGCGACGTTTCGCGCTTTGCGGCTCGACCGCATCGTGTGGACATACAAGGCTCCATCGGCCCAGTCGTACACGACACCGGCGGCATGAGAGCGGCCGGCGGCCGAGGTGGTGGCGAGCACGCAGAACGACCTCCGTGCAACGATCTTGGCGATCCGCCGTACCTGTTCGGGATCTGCTTCGGTCAGGGCGACGGGCGATGTGTCGATGGTGGAAGTCATGGGCACAGTCTGAGTGCGCATCATGGGACAGTCGATACCTCAACGTCTGCGATTCATGATCAATCGTCCAGCGGCGGGGTATCATGACGGTATGGTGGCTAGTGACCGAACTCGACTCCCGCCCAGTGCCGACGCGCTCGGCGAGGCGCTGCACTTGCTGCGCCTCAGCGGGGCTTTCTATTGCCGAACCGAACTTGGCGCTCCATCTGGCCTGACCATGCCGCCGTTCGGTAACGCATTGTCGTTCCACGCCGTCATCACTGGTAACTGTCAGATCACCGTGGACGGTCACGAACCGGTGCAACTCGCGGCCGGCGACATCGCGCTCGTCCCGCATGGTCGCGGTCACCGGATCACAACGCAGCTTGGAGTAAGCACGCCCAGCATCTTCGATCTGCCCCACGACTATGTCAGCCAGCGCTACGCCGTTCTGCACCACGGTGTCAACGGCGGCGACCGAGTGGAACTCCTTTGCGGTGTCGTGGAGTTCGAGCACCCTGCAGCTACCAACTTGATCGACACGCTCCCGCCAGTGGTCCACGTACGCGATGAGACGACGTCATCAGGAATCCGGGTCATGCTCACCGCTCTCGGCGACGAAGCTCAACATCTCCGCCCCGGTGGCGAGACGATCATCACCCGCCTGAGCGACATCGTCGTCATCCAAGCCATCCGGTCGTGGCTGGAAACCGACCCACTTGCTCGTACCGGCTGGCTAGGCGCGCTACGCGACCACCACGTCGGCCGGGCTCTAGCAGCCATTCACCGCGACCCGGGCTCCGGCTGGACCGTCGCGTCGCTCGCGACGACCGCGATGATGTCCCGATCAGCCTTCGCAGCCAGGTTCACCGACCTCGTCGGTGAACCCGCTCTGCGGTATGTCACCCGCTGGCGCATGGCCATCGCAGCCGACCGCCTCAACGACCCGAACAACTCCATCGCACAGGTCGCGACCGGTCTCGGCTACCAATCAGAGGCCGCCTTCAGCCGGGCGTTCAAACGCACCGTCGGCCACCCACCGAGCCGAGCACGCCGACACGCACCGACACCGGCAAACTGATTGGCCGCGGCGGCGACGATTCCGCCGGGCAACCCTCGCGCATCGCATCGAGCGAACGTCGGAAACCCTCGCTACCAGCCGATCGGTCAGACGATGCTCGCAGCGAGCAATCCGCACGAAACTGCGGGAGCGGTCTTCACCGCCGAATCGCCAGCGGCGATGTGAAACGTCGCAGCGGACGCGTAGTACGTCACCATCCCGAGCCCGACGACCCGCCGCGTTCCCGAACCGGTAGCGTTGCTGGCGTTCCCAACACCCGACGGGAACGCAACCGAGGACAAATCGCCACCGTGCGCACCAGGAACGTAGGACGGGTCAGCGAGCATAGAGCCGGCAAGCTTGCTCTGGTCAAGACGGCCATCGGTATCGAAGACCGGTTGTTGCAGCCCGAGCGGTCCATTGATCGACACGACACGCCCGGTCTGAGGGTCGTAGCTCGTGGTCGTCGATTGGCTCCACACGTCCTCATATCCGATGGTGCGGCCCAGGAGATCGACGGTCGTCTTGATCGTCGAACCGTTCGTCGAACCTGCCACCGCGCCGTCTGCGACTGACACAATTCGCGGATCACCGCCGACCGCGTAGTTGGAGGTCAGCGTCCGCGTGGCGGTTTGCGCTCCCAATGGCGGGATGGCTTTGGTGGTGACGCGGCCGTGGGTTCCGTAGGTGATACAGGTCCATGAGCCAGGGATCGTGGTGGTGCCGGTACGGGTGGCTCGTGTCTGTCCAAGGGCGTCGTAGACGAACTCCTCCACGATCGGCACCTGTGCACCTGCACCATCGGGATCCGGGGCCGTACGCTTCCACAACCCGCCCCCCTGATCAGTGGGCTGAGATTGATCGGTCACACCGCAAACTATCGTTGCTCATGGCTCAGCCGGGTTTGGGTGGACCCATCGACCGTGAAGCGGGTCCTGGAACGCCATAACCTACGGTTTCGTCGCCCTCCACGCACGAAACGATCACTGAGACGGGTGTGGCCCGACTGGGTATCGGAAACCCCGAACCACATCTGGATTTACGACACAACGCATTGGACGAAGTCCGTTTCCGCGACAACGGTGGTGTCTGATGTCATCTCAAAGAAATGGATTGCTGATATCACCTCGACGGAAGAAACCTCGATCCAAGTGCAGGCCGTGTTCGCTCGAGCGTTACGAGACGAGGGTTTCAACGACGTGATTGCCGAACTCAACGCCACCATCGTGCCGGTCGATATCGATGATGACCGGCGGCCGATCCTGCTCGTCATGTCAGACAACGGGCCACAAATGACGTCAGGGTCAACCCGGGAGTTCATGGCGTTGAACTGGCTCGCAACCCACTACGGCCGGCCACACACACCAACAGATCAAGCATGGATCGAAAGTTTCTTCGGGCATCTCAAAACCGAGCACCCACACCTCGAACTCATCGCCGACATCGACGTGCTCCGAGCCGAACTCGAGTACCGCCGCACGCACTACAACACGGTCCGGTTACACGCCGATCACTCCACCAGCAACCACCCCACACGCCCACCGCCGCCACGTTCCGGTCAGGTGCCACCGTGACCGCCCGAACCCGGTGCGACGGCCTTATCAACGAATACCAACAAGCCGCCTGAACGCGATGTGACCGCGTGTGTGAACGAGATCGTGCGGTGCGCGGCCAAGGGCATGCGACCGGCGCTGCTTCCCGACGCGATCGGCGACCTTCCGTACCGGCTGGCTCGGTTTCGCGATGCAGTTCTTCGACCACCACTGGACCGACAGCCGCTTCGGTCAGGTCGTCCACTCACTGGTCGGCATCCCGGTGGCCAAGCTCGAGGCGCCCCCGAGCTTCTACCTGAAGCGCCAAGCCCACGCCACGTCCATGTGGGACCCGGTGGCCATCCAAAACCGGCACATCACCGGCACCGATTGCCTACTGTGGGGCAACGACTATCCGCACCGTGAAGGTTTGTTCCCGTTCTCGCAGGAATGGATCGACAAGCAGTTCGCCGGGGTACCCCAGGCCGAGGTCGAGGCAATGACCCACGGCAATGCTGCGAAGCTGTTCAACCTCGTCGTCACATGACGGAACCTGAAGTCGACAGACGCTGGACGTCGAGGCCAATGAAATTGCGAAAGGCTGGCGTACACCTGCTGGTAGAGAGGAATATTCTCTTATAAACCTGCTGGTTATCAACATTAATCCCTACAAAGCCCGCGGGTGTCGCCTAGCCTTTGGGTATGGCAGTGAACGAAGGGGAAGTCGGGCGAGCCGTCCGACGCGATAGCCCGTGGTGGACGAACAACACGTGGGCGGCGCAGGACCGCGACCTCCGAGCGGCCTCGGCGTCGGGGATCGACTATCGGCCGACCCCGCTGGCAAACCTATCGCCGAACGGGCTGTACCTCCTCTATGGACCGAGACGGGTTGGAAAGACCGTTGCCATAAAGCGCAAGATTGTTGAACTGCTCGAGTCCGGGGTCGACCCCCAACGCATTTGCCGCGTGAGTGTCGACGGCTGGCGAGCGAACCGGCTCGGCACCCTGTACGACTACGTCTCCCGGATTGCGGCCGGGTCAGTCGGCCGAACGCCCCGCTACTGGTTCATCGACGAGATCACGGCAACCACCGGCGACTGGTGGTTCGTCGTCAAGGATCTTCGTGACAACACCCCACTGGGTGACGACTGCGTGGTCTTGACCGGATCCTCCAACGCCGATCTCGACGCGGCGGTCAAGGCGCTGGCCGGTCGTCGCGGTAGCACCGAGCACGCAGACCGAACCCTTCTGCCGATGAGCTTCGCTTCGTTCTGCCGTGTGGCCGGCTTCGGGAACCTCCCTGATGTTGATCTGCGGCCCGATGAGCTTTGTGCCGCGCATGCCCTTGACACGTGGCACCTACTCGAAGCCCACACGGACACGCTGTCGATCGCATGGCAGGCCTTTATGGAGGTGGGCGGCTACCCGCAGGCCGTCGCTGACTGGACCCGTCGAAGTCATGTCGACGAATCAACCTGGCGTGCGCTGTGGGACGTCGTCCGCGGTGAAGCACTAACCAAAGGATTCACCGAGCCCGCGCTCCTGGCAGTGCTCAGCGGACTCTCGGAACGCATCGCAGCGCACGTCGTTCAACAGACACTTGCGGCAGACGCCGATTTGCCACCGGCAGCGCTTTCGGATCGACTTGATGCGCTTGTCCAGAGCTTCCTCCTCTGGCGGTGCCCAGCCGGGGGCGCCAACCGATTGCCCGATCTCGCTCGCCGACAAAAGTACTACTTCATCGATTCGATGCCTGCGCGTCTTGCAGAGCTCGTGCACGGATCGCCGCCTGTGGACATCGGTCGAATCGCTGAGCAGCAATTGGGTGTCCAACTCCTGCAATGGAATGAGCGGGTCCGGCCGGGGAGCACGCGCACGAGCGGATGGATCACACATCACCGAACGGATCGCAACGAGGTCGACTTCGCCGGGCGATGCGCCGACAACGGCGAACCGATGACAGCGATCGAGTCGAAATACTCATCGAGTTCCTGGAGACGAGAGGCGCTTACCTTACGGAACAGCCTCGGCGGCGGACTTCTGGCAACCCGCGACGTGCTCGATATTGAACGCGACGAATCGGTGTGGGCGGTGCCGGTCAGCATGATCGCGTGGGCCCTGACCGCATCCGGTCACTGAACCTGTGGGTGCCGAATACTCGGTCGTGACCGCTCGGGGGCGGGTCCGGCACAGAATCGGTCGATGTTCCACATCTTCTACCGGTTGCTCGCCGGGCTCGCTGCACTCGCCGTCCGGTCAGGGCGCTCGAAAGATCTCGAAATCATCGTGCTGCGCCATCAACTCGCGGTCCTGCGTCGTCCGACCAAACCGGTCTTAACCGATCGCGATCGGTCTTTACTTGCTTCGATCGCTCGAGCCCTGCCACGTGCGCGACGGCGGCTCTGCCCGCGAGCAGAGCCCTTGGAGGTCCGCTGACGTCTGGGCCGGGTCCTCGACCCCGGTGACGGCGAAGATGCCACGCTGCTCATCGACTCCGAGCACCACCAAGCCGCCACCGGAGTTGGCCAGTGCCGACGATGACTTCCAAAGATCGGTCGGCATCGCCGAACGGGCACGCTTTGCCTCGAC
>JANOSH010000063.1:0-4095 GCA_031415695.1 Actinomycetes bacterium | reverse complement strand
GATGATGTTGTCACTACGACCCGTCGGCTTCGCATGCCGATTCACCTTGTTAAAGATCCTCCGCGTCTTCTGACTGTTCTCAAACTCAATAAACAACACACACACCTCATCATCACCACACTCCCCCGCATACGGCCCCAGGCTGAAGCCGCCGGAGATCACCTCTTTGAACGCGAGCATGCGATGCTGGCCGTCCAGCGCGACATGTTCGCCGTCGCCGATCGTCAGAAAGCCCATCCGGCGAGTGGCCTGCTGGTAGGCGGCGGCCAGCGGTTCGTTGATGAGACTGGCCAGCGATTCAAACGTAAGGGTGCCTTGCTGGGCGAGAATGATGACCGAGCCAAAGAAGCGGTCCGGATGTTGTGCGAGATACGGCACAATCGTCTCTTTGATCCGTCGAACGTCAAACTTTCGCTGCTGGCGCTCTTCGATGTTGCCACTGGCCCACGCGTCGGTCTGTTTCGCCGGCCTGACGGTGGCCGCGAGCTCGCGTCCAGTCATCGTCGTCTCAAAATACGTTGTCGAGCCCATCTTTCCGACAATGCACGGCCTTGTAATTGACATTCAGATCGTCCTCCCGGATTGCAGCGAACGAGGCCGGCGGTCGGCTTCGGCGCGATGTGGGGTCGGAGGCCTTAACAGGGACACAAAGTGATCAGCTGAGTCATCGGACGGGGCCACAAGCCGACCAAGACTGAAAGTGCCGAACCTCGGCGACTTCGAACAGGAGGAGTTTACCTCGAGACGGCACCCCGAGGTACCGAGAGTCCATAGGATAGCACCGCTTTCGACATGCTTGGCCACGCGTTACGTCAGTCCAGCGCACTGGGTCGAGGGTTGACACCCAGATCGGACGTCCTTCGCCCGTGCGAATCGAATCGGAGCACTTCGAGGTCCAAAACGCGGAGCGTTCTGGCGACTAGCCTCTGTCTCTGACAGGCGAGGTCCATCATGGCGGAGTTCAATTCGGAAGCCGGTGGTCAAGCCGCCCACGGTCCGGCACTCCCGCCGTGACGCCGAAATAGGTCCACCATGTCGTACACATTTCCAGCGATCCGCGGTCAAATGGGAAACACGGAGTTCTTCCAGGTGACCGTTCGCGCCAGTGAACTCGCGGCGGTAGCCATTCCGGCGAATGAGCTGACCGAGTGGGGCCAGTGGACGATCGCCGAGCGGTTCCAGCGAGACATAGGCGTGCGCCGCGTTCAGGAGGAGTTGGTTCCTTACTTGGTGCGTTCCAAGGACCGATTTTTCGGTTCCCTGATTGTGCTGATTTTCGAGCCCGACGTGTTCGAGTTCGAGGCACTTGCTGCTGGCGGCGTAGAAACACCAGCGGCGTACCGCCAAGTGGCGAGTCGAATGGGCTTTCTCACCGTTGAGGGCGGCAAGCTGGTCGCTCTGGACGGTCAGCATCGCCTTGTGGCGTTGCGTGAGATCGTGGCCGGGCGGGCTGAGGTTGAGGGCGAATTCAGCAGCGCGGTTGCCGACGACGAACTCTGCGTCGTGTTTGTCCGCCACGAGTCACTGGAGAAGACCCGCCGGATCTTCAATAAGGTCAACCGGCATGCGCGGCCAACGACGCCGACCGACAACATCATCACAAGTGAGGACGACGGCTACGCGATCGTCGCCCGGTGGCTTGTCGACGTGTCGCCGCCGTTGGGACTCATCGAACCGACACCGCCCCTGGCGATCTTCGACCATCGAGGCGAACCGTTGGTCGAGTGGCGGTCAGCGACGCTCGCTACTGCATCCGGAAAGCTGACAACGCTGAGCGCCGTCTACCAGACGGTCGAGGCCATTCTCGACGCCCATGGCGTCGAGAAGTTCGATGAGAAGCACCGTATCAGTCGGCCGTCGAACCACGAGCTGGAACTCGCGTACCGGTGGTCAGCTGAGACCTGGAGCGCTGCACTTCAAGGCCTTCAAGCGTTTTCGTTGGCGTGCGAGCAACCGTGGCGGATCGTCGACCTCCGACGCTATGGCGAGAAGTGGTCGCTCCTCTTTCGTCCGATCGGACAGATAGCGCTCTTTCGAGGACTTAGCCTGGCAGTTGGCTACGGACTTCCGATCGATGAAGCGATCGAGCGGGCGAACAGAATTGACTGGCATTCCGACGCCGATTTCTGGGTAGACACCATCATTCGCTCCAACGGAAGGATGGTCGCGAGCGGCCAGGCGATCAAGGTCGCTGGAAGATTGATTGCGTACATGATCGCCTCGGGCGAGATGTCCGACCTACAGGTCAACTCGTTGCGGCGCGACTACCAGGGATTGAGGGGCTACTTCGGTGCTCTGCCCTCACCGGTGTAGCGCTGATCGGCCTCAGTTGGTCTGATCGTTCGGGAGGTGCTCTCCGAAGTACCCGACATAGATGAACCCGGTTCCTGCAGTGTCGTCGAAGAAGTGGATCCGCGGTGCCGGTCGGCCGCCTGCCTCCAGCTTGATGTGTGCGCACATGTAGACGCTCTCGTCTTCGTGGACCTCTTCAGGGACCGGAAAAGTGCGAGCGCCGCGGTACTTGGGGTTGTTGTCCGTCGATTCGCTTTCGCGGAGGGCTACCCAGCCCTCAGGAATCATGGTGAGCGCCGAAGGCGATTGTTCGCAGTACGCAAGAAAGTCGCCGTCGAAACCGACCGTGGTCTTGAGGTCGGCGTAGTCCTGCATCGCACGGAACGCTCGCCAGGCTTTCTTGCCCCATGACGACGATTTCACATGCGTGTCCAGTTGGCCTGCGAAGAAGTCAGTGTCACCAATGTCGAGGTTGTCGAGGTATTGACGGGCCTGTCCGATGGCATCGGCGCATGAATCCGCCGATTCGGGGACAGCTGTCGCAGGCGTCGGAAGATGGGCTGACCTATCGCCCGCTGCCCGGAGCCGACTCTCCAAGTAACGCACCCGCGCTTGAGCGCTGTCGAGTTCCGCTTCGGTCTCGTCCAGCTGTAGCGCCGAGTATTCGACTTCATCCCTCAGGCCGGCGACCTGGCCGACGAGTTGATCACGCTCAGCTTCGAGGGCAATGAGTTCGACAATTAGCTCGTCGTCTTGCCCCTTGTTGAGATGTCGAGGAAACCCCGGCAGCGAGGCGATACGCTCTCGATACAACTGCGGCGGACGCTGAGATACGGCGTGCTGCGTAACCTGCCGCTGGATCCGATTCGCAGCAGCCGCCGTCTGGCCGGCGACCAACGAACCTGCGATCTGCCCATGACGCTTAGGGTTCCGGTCAGGAATGGTCAGTCCGCCCATGTACGTGCGGACGGCACCACCAGTGACTTGGAGCTCTGGACCAAGGACATCAGCCAACGCCGTTGTCGCGTCCGCATTGAGCACAAACACATTCGCGAGACCTACGACTCGGTCCTGAATGAGATCTGCACGATCCATCGCCATCTCAGGCGATGCGTACCGATCACGAGACATCACGATCAGCGGCGCCAACCGTTCCGGATCCGTCAACTGATGGAGGAGGTCGCCGACCCCAAGCGCATCGACCGGTGTCGGACCGGTGGCGAGCGTCGTCGAGCCCGACTTCGATACCCACCGGTTCAACAACGCCGGAGCGATCCCGGGGACGCCGACCTCGGGAAGCCGAGCGTACGGGTCGTTCGCTAACCGCTCGACGTCGACCCAGATCCAGCTGACCGAGCCAGCCGACGCCGCCGTGACGGTCGTAACCAGACGCCCGGCCGCCTGTTCCTCAGAGAGAACAATTCGGAGGGCCGACACCTCCGAATCCGAAGCCTCGGCGACAGTTAATTCGGCATTGCCCGATTCAACTGTCCCACTCAGAGGTAGATCAAGAGTTAACGCCTGGTTCTTGAGCCAGGCCGCGAACTCTTCTCTAACTCCGCCGTGCAGCTCGCTTGGACTCCCAGGCGCAACGACCGCTCGATAGACAAGGGTCATCGGTCAAACACCTCAGGCTGGTGCATCGCACACACGTGCGCCGACGCCGTCGTGTCCATCACAGCTCGATCGGGCTTGGGAGGTCTTCTGGCATGAGGTCGTCCTCAACGCTGTCGATGGGGGTGTCGACGTCTTTGCCGCGTGCCTTGTTCCACTTGCGTGACAACGAATCACGCTGCTCCACGC
>JANOSH010000062.1:0-12365 GCA_031415695.1 Actinomycetes bacterium | reverse complement strand
GATGATGTTGTCACTACGACCCGTCGGCTTCGCATGCCGATTCACCTTGTTAAAGATCCTCCGCGTCTTCTGACTGTTCTCAAACTCAATAAACAACACACACACCTCATCATCACCACACTCCCCCGCATACGGCCCCAGTTCGTCACCATTTGTGATGACTTCTCGGAAGGCCAGAAGCCGATGTTGTCCATCGAGGGCGATGAGTTCCCCCTCGTCGATAGTCAAGAATCCGATCTTGTTTGCCGAACCGCGGTATGCGGCGGGCAAAGGTGACTGAATCATCTTCTCCAGGGATTCAAAGGTGATCGAGCCCTTCGGGACGAGCACGATCAGCGATCCGAAGAAGCGATCAGGATGCTGCGCCAGGTACGGCACAATCGTGTCCTTGATCCGCTTCATGTCGAATTTGCGCTGCATGCGCTCCTCGATCGATGCGGTTGCCCATCCGTCGGTCTCCTTTGCGGGGCGCACCGTGGCTTGAAGCTCACGACCAGTCATCGTCGTTTCGAAATACGTCGTCGAACCCATTCGTCCGACGATGCACGGCCGTGTAACTGTCATGTGATGTCCGTCCTTGTTTGAGGCAGGCAGGGCCTGCGATGTGTGCCGCGACGCACGTTGCTTTAGCGTCGTTGTTGCGTAGCGAATGACTCTCGTTGCGCAACACGGCTCACTATAGTCACTTGTTACCCAACGCGACAACTCCGTTGCGCAACGGATCAAAGGGATGCGCGGATGGCGGCCTCGATCGCCTTGGAATCCGGAATGACACAGGTGGGGCCCCACGAGATGCGGATGGCGCTCCGAATGCGGCCCTCGCTGAGGTCCATGGCTTGGAGTACATGGCTCGGTTCGTAGCTGTTCGAGGTGCAGGCGGAGCCGTTCGAGATCGAAATGAGCTCACGCAGCGCCAGCATGGCGGCCTCCGAGTCGAGGTGAGGGATCGACGCGTTCACGATGAAATCCGCGCAGATGTCGCCGCTGCCGTTCAGAGTCGCACCCAAGGACGCCAACGCTTCCGACACTTGCCCGCGGACCCTCTCGAAGCCAGCGTGACGTTGACGGTTCTCAGTAACGGCCAACTCGGCTGCTAGTCCTAGCCCGGCAATTAGGGCTACTGGTTGGGTGCCTGGACGGAGACCGCGCTCCTGCCCTCCTCCGAACATCAGCGGTTGCAACGGCGGTCGCTTGCGTGCTCTGCGCCGACCGATGAGCGCTCCGACGCCTTTGGGTGCGTAAAGCTTGTGGCCACTCATGCTGATGAGATCGATCCGAGCGCAACGAAGAGCCTGAAGCTCCTTTCCGAATCCCTGCGCAGCGTCGGTGTGGAAGAAGACCGCTGAATCAAGGCCTTCGGCGATCTCGGCGATCGGCTGGCGAATCCCTGTCTCGTTGTTGATCTGCATGACGCTGACCAGAAGGGTGTCGGCGCGCACGGCGGCCAGCACGGCCGATGGGTCGACCGCACCCCCGGACCCGGGGTGCACCAGATCAATCTCGAAGCCTCTCCTTCGCAGCGCCGCGAGTGGCTCAAGCACCGCCTTGTGCTCGATAGCGGAAGCCACGATGTGCATTCGCCCGGTCTGGGTTCCGTGGTCAGCTAGGCCGAGTATCGCCAGGTTGTCGGCCTCGGTTGCGCCGCTGGTGAAGATGACCTCGGCCGGGTCGGCACCGACGACGGCGGCCACCTGAGCGCGTGCCCGCTCGACGGCCTTCGATGCGCGCGCTCCGTACTCATGTGTTCGAGAGCCGGCGTTGCCGAACTCCGACACCATGTGTTCCATGACCAGGTCCGCCACGCGCTGGTCCACCGGTGTCGTCGCTGCAAAGTCGAGATACGTCGGAGTCCCCATCTTCTGTGTCACACCCCTTTTCTAGACTGAGGTTACTGCAAGCGGTTACGAACGTGTATGTTTGCGCAGAGACGTACAAGCGTCTTACTCACCCAAACGAGACGAATATGGACGACTTCGAGTACGTATTTCCTGCCATTCGTGGCGTGCAGGCGCAGCGTGAGTACTACGTGTCCCAGTGTCCGTTGCGGCTGATCCCTCGTCTGTTTCAGTTCGACGACGCCGATCTCCCGGCGGAGGTGCGGGCGCAGCGGGTGTTGAACCGCGCTCGCCTCCCGGAGATCGCGGAGTACATCGTCACGAACCGAGACACGTACGTGTTCTCGGCGTTGACTGCCTCGATCGACTCCGACGTGCGTTTCGAGCGTTTGCCGGGCGAGGGCGACGGAGGGCGACTTGGGCTGCTTCGGATCCCGATGTCAGCCCGCTTCGTGGTCAACGACGGTCAACACCGTCGTGGAGCAATCGAACTGGCGATCGAAAAGGATCCGACGCTCGGTGACGAGACGATTGCCGTTGTCTTCTTCCTGGATCGAGGGCTAGAGCGCAGCCAGCAGATGTTTGCCGATCTCAACCGGTATGCGGTCCGCCCGTCAATGTCGATCGGTGTTCTTTACGATCATCGCAATCCGATGTCGAGCGCCACCCGCGCGATCGTTGCATCGTCCTGGCTATTGCGTGACGTCGTGGAGATGGAGAAGAGCAACCTCTCGGCTCGTTCTCGAAAGCTATTCACCCTGAGCGCAATCTTCACGGCCGTCAAAGCCCTTCTCTCCGGCATCGAAGATGCGAAACTCATCGACTACGTACCGGCAGCGACTGAGTTCTGGGATGGCGTCGCCGTCGGATTTCCTGAGTGGCACATGGTTCGTGAACGCAAACTGTCGGCGGGCGAGGTGCGCACCGACTTCATCCACTCGCACGGAACCGTGCTGCACGCTCTTGGGCGAGTCGGCAACTCGCTGCTGCTTTCAGGCTCGGACGTGAATTGGTCCGATATCGGGGCACGTCTGGGTGAGATCGATTGGCACAAAACCAACGTTGGACTTTGGGAGGGGCGCGCCATGACTGGCGGCAGCGTCTCGAAATCCAACAACAACGTCACACTGACCACGAATGCGCTCAAGACGCACCTCGGGCTGGAACTCTCGCCCGAGGAACAGCGAGTTGAGGATGCGTTTAAACGAGGAAGGAAGCGTCAATGAGCCGAGAATCTGCATTTGCTGGAGCAGGATTGAGTGCGACCGTGGCCCAGGTTGTCGAGGAGATGAAAGCCCTTTACCTGGCCGACTCGATCCCCTGGGTTGTCGGCTACAGCGGGGGTAAGGATTCAACGGCTGTGTTGCAGTTGGTCTGGCGCGCGATCGGCGAGCTGTCGCCGGCGCAACGCTCGAAGCCGATTCATGTGATCTCGACGGACACGTTGGTAGAGAACCCGGTGGTCGCTCGCTGGGTAACAACGTCATTGGAGCGGATGGCGGAATCCGCCCGCGATCAATCGCTACCGATCGAGCCGCATCGCCTAACACCAGACGTGGCCAGCACGTTTTGGGTGAACCTCATCGGGCGCGGCTACCCGGCACCTCGTCCCCGCTTTCGTTGGTGCACGGAGCGATTGAAGATCAAGCCATCGAACGCGTTTATCCGGCGGGTCGTGCGCGAGAACGGCGAGGCAATCCTCGTGCTCGGAACTCGCAAGGCTGAGTCGAGTGGCCGACGTCATCGGATGGAAGCGCTTGAAGGTTCCCGGATACGTGAACGGCTGAGCCCGAACGACAGCTTGCCGAACTCGCTCGTCTACTCGCCCGTCGAGGACTGGACGAACGATGACGTATGGATGTTCCTCATGCAGGAGCAGAACCCTTGGGGGTACGACAACAAGGATCTGATGGTGATGTACCGGGGCGCATCGGCGGACAACGAGTGCCCGCTGGTCGTGGACAGCTCGACGCCGAGCTGCGGCGACAGCCGGTTCGGTTGTTGGGTGTGCACGCTTGTCGACAAGGACAAGTCCATGTCCGCGATGATCCAGAACGACGAGGAGAAGGAGTGGATGATCCCGCTGCTTGAACTCCGCAATGCGCTGGACGTCGCAGATGATCGCCCGCTGCGGGACTTCCGCCGGATGAACGGTCAGGTGCAGCTGATGGGCACCGAGGAGCAGCTTCGCCCGATCCCTGGGCCGTACACCGAGTCGGCTCGTCATGACTGGTTGCATCGGCTCCTTGAAGCGCAGACCTGGATCCGCGAGAACGGTCCCGAGTATGTAAGCGACATCGAGTTGGTTTCGATCGAGGAGCTCCACGAGATTCGGCGTCTGTGGGTCTTCGAGAAACATGAGATCGAGGACGCATTGCCGCGGATCTACGAATCCTCGACAGGATCGGCGTTTCCGGGGCCGTCGTTCGACGAAGTGCTTGTTCTTCGGTCCGATGACTTGCAGGTTCTGAAGGACGTCTGTGGCGAGGATCGGCTGCATTACGAGCTGACCCGAGAGCTGCTCAACGTCGAGCGCCAATTCAGAACGATGACACGCCGGTCTGGTCTGTTTCAGGCACTTGAGGGCGCGTTTCGTCGCAGCTACTTCGATGACGCAGACGATGCGATCGACTACGCCCTTCGCCGGCGAAACGGGATGTCCGATGAGGTTGACGTCGACGTAGAGATCGATCCAATTATTGACACCGACGTCGAGGGCGTCAGGGTTGAAATCGGGAGGGCCTCCTGAATGCTTCTCCGTGAGATCGTGCTCCACAACTTCGGCGGCTACCGCGGTCGGCACGTCATTGACGTGACACCGCCTGATGTCAGTCGTCCGATCATCCTGTTCGGCGGCCTTAATGGCGCTGGCAAGACCACGCTGCTCGATTCGATGCAGCTCGCCTTGTACGGGCGTCGCGCTCGGTGCGCGGGACGAGGAAATCTCGCCTATGAGGAGTACCTGCGACGCTGCATCAATCGCAGTGTTTCGCTCCGTGAGGGTGCGGCAGTCGAGTTGTGCTTCGAAGCGACTTTCGACGGTGCTCCATCGCTTTTCCGGGTGCATCGCAGTTGGGAGCCGAAGGGTTCCGGCGTTCGCGAGCACCTCGATGTCTCTCGGGACAACATCGACTCGATGCTGCTCGCGGAGCGTTGGGACGAGATCGTCGAGGAACTCATGCCACTGGATATCGCGTCGCTGTTCTTCTTCGACGGAGAAAAGATTGAGGCTCTAGCTGACCCGGAGCGGGCTGGCCTGGTGATCTCGACTGCAATCGATTCGTTGTTGGGACTCAACCTTCTCGACCGGCTCACCGTCGATCTCAACGCCTTGGAGCGGAAAAAACGCGCACTTTCAGCCGATGACTCTGTCCGGGAGCGTCTGGAGTTGTTGGATGCCGAAGTCGCCGCTGCACGTGCCGACCGAGCTCGCGCGCTTCAGGAGCGAGCCGCGCGCCTGAACGACGTTGACCGAGCCGAACTTGGTCACCGATCGGCGAAAGATGCCTTCCGAAAGCACGGCGGCGAACTCTTCGAAAAGCGGGGTGAAGTCGACCGGCAGCGAGCCGCCCTACGCGTCCGGCTTCTTGATGCCGAGCACCAGTTGGTGGACGCCGCGGCGAGTTCGTTACCGTTGTGCCTTGTACCGGATCTCCTCAAGCAGGTGGTCGAGCAGCGTAGAAACGAACGCAACGGGGCAGCTGCGGAGTTAGTGAACGCGCTCCTTGAGCAACGCGACACAGCCATGCTGTCTTCCATCGAGTCGACCCTCTCGAAAGGTGCGAGATCAAAACTGCTCGAGTTCCTGGATGCCGACCGCGATCGCCGCGAGGGAGAAGCGACGCAGCCGAGGTATCTGGCCGTCTCGGCGGATGTTGATGAACGTCTCGCGTACCTCTGGCCTAACGAGCTGGAACGACTTGCTGCTCACACGCGCGAACTGCTCGTCGTACGCCAGCACGTCGAGGACGACCTCGACGAGGTCGATCGAACCCTCGCCGCCGTGCCCGCGGCCGATGCAATCGCCGTCTTTAGTCAGAACTGCGACGAGGCTCTGCGGCTGCTCACTCAGGTCCAAGCGCGGCTCGCCTTGGCATCGGATCATGTTGACGAGGCAAACACGAAGGTCATGGACCGGGAAGGCAAGCTTGATCGCGCCTACCGTGATGCGTCTATGGCCTTGGCCGCTGAAGAAGACGCTCACAGAATTGTCGATCACGCCGGCCGCGTTCGCGAAACGCTGGAGCGATACCGGCGATCGCTGTTGGATCGCCATCTCAGCCGCATCGAAGCCGCAGTGCTCGACAGTCTCCGTAGTCTCCTGAGAAAGCAGCGCTTGATCTCGGATCTGCGGCTCGATCCGGACACCTTCGCCCTCGCTCTCTTCGACGGTGACGGCAATCGACTGGCCACAGAACGCCTCTCCGCCGGCGAACGCCAACTATTAGCTGTTGCGCTCCTATGGGGGCTTGCGCGTGTGTCGGGTCGCGAGTTGCCGACCATTATCGACACGCCTCTCGGCCGTCTGGACAGCACGCACCGCCGGCTGATTGCTGACCGCTACTTTCCGAACGCCAGCCGCCAGGTCCTCCTTTTGTCGACCGACGAGGAGATTGACGAGCGTTTGCTCGAAGTGTTGCGACCGTCAATTGGAAGGACCTATGAGCTTCGCTACGACGACAACACCAGCTCTACGCGAGTGGTCGATGGCTACTTCTGGCACGAGGAGGGCGCACATGTCGCTTGAAACGGTCCGCCTCTCTCAGCGAGGCAAGGAACAACTGACCCGCTCCAAACGGGACACCGGTATCAAGAACTGGAACGTGTTAAGCCGTTGGGCGCTCTGCCTTTCCCTGGCTGAGCCATCGCCACCGGCGCCCGCCAAGATCCCTGCGGACAGCTCGGTCGAAATGACGTGGAAGGTGTTCGCCGGCGCCGACGCCGACCTTTACCATGCTTTGCTCATTCAACGATGTGTAAATGACGGGTACGAACCCGACGCCGACACAGTCGCCGAGCAGTTTCGGCTGCATCTGCACCGTGGAATTGGATACCTGTTCGGCGACCCATCGCTCAAAAGCCTAACCGGGATGCTCGCCCGAGCGCTGTAGACCACGTGAGATCAGCTCGACATCGAACGGCGATGCGACGCGACAACCTCTCGCGTCCAGTGCGCCTGGCCTTGTTACACGAGCTGCTACGTCCAGGTCGGACGTTCTTCGACTACGGCTGCGGTCGGGCTGACGACATCCGAATTCTCGGTCTCGAGGGATTCGATGCCGATGGTTGGGACCCGCATCACCGCGCGAGTACCAGCCCGAAATCCGCCGACATCGTTAACCTTGGCTACGTCGTCAACGTCATCGAGGACAGCCGGGAACGATCGGCAACGCTCAAGCAAGCGTGGGCGCTCGCTCAGTCGGTGCTTGTCGTTTCCGCCCGTCTAGTAGATGAGCGAGACGAGGCTCACGTCGCCCCGCTACATGACGGCTGGGTCACCCGCCGAGGAACGTTTCAGAAGTTCTATTCCCACGACGAACTTGGAGGATGGATCGAGGCAACGCTAGCTGCGGCCCCTGTCGCAGCCGGTCTGGGCGTCTACTACGTGTTTCGAGATGTCGCGGACCGCGAGTCGTACCTGGCCTCGAGGTTCCGGCGGCACACGTCCGTGCAGCGCCGCCGAGCGACAGACGAGGCATTCGAACGGCATAGGGACCTCCTCCAGCCAGTCATCGACTTCATCGGCAACCGCGGACGGCTCCCCGACGCGACCGAGCTACAGGCCGTTGATCAACTCGAAGAAGTGTTCGGCACCTTGAAACGAGCGTTGCGAGTCGTCAGTGCGGTGACCGACGATGACGCCTGGACAAGGGTCAAGCGTGAGCGAACGGTTGACCTTTTGGTCCACCTCGCCCTCGCCAGATTTCACGGGCGACCACGTTGGTCCGAGCTCCCAGACGCACTCCAGCGCGACGTGAGGGCCTTCTTTCCCAGCTATGTCAAGGCGTGCGAACAAGCCGACAAGCTTCTCTTCGCTACCGGCAATCGCGACGCTGTACGGCTAGCCGCGCGTGCCTCGACCGTCGGGAAGCTGACACCGAACGGCTTGTATATTCACATCTCGGCCCTCCACGAAGTGCCTGCACTAATGCGCGTCTACGAAGGTTGCGCACGAGCCTTGGTCGGCACTGTGGAGGAGGCGAACGTTGTGAAGCTGCATCGGGACGAAGCGGTCGTGTCGTACCTCGCCTATCCGACATTCGAAAATGATCCCCATCCTGCGCTCGATCAGAGCGTCGTCTGCGACTTGGTCGGGCAACGAGTGTCACTGTCGCGATTCGGCAACCGATCGAACCCGCCTATCCTTCACCGAAAGGAGCTGTTCGTCGCTGACAGCTACCCGAGCCGTCAGAAGTTTGCCCGGCTCACCGCCGCCGAGGAGAGACTTGGACTCTATGACGAGCCGTCCACCATTGGGACACGCGATGGATGGGCATCCACGCTGGACAGACAAGGCCTGGCGTTGAGGGGCCATCGGCTGGTACGTAGCGAACGCTTGCAGCCGTAGTCCAAAACAGTCCTCTCTTTGCTCGTTGCTTCGTTGTTCCTGAAATGGTCAAGATTGACGTTGGTAGATCGACGTTGAGGGCTCGTCAAACCACTCTCTGAACTCTTTTACTGCTCACCGACCACCATCCGCGATCTACTTCGGATGACTCAGTACTTTCGGGTCAGTCGTTGTAACGGTTCGACTCGCTGGGGGGTGGGTGTACGTGACGTGGAGATGGAACAAAATCGACCGGCGGCCGGCGCTTCCTGCTTTGAGGGTTGGTGCCGTGCTGCCCGGTGTAGCCGAGTGGTCGAGCATGTCCAGGGGCGGACTAAGAACGTGACGACTACTACTCCGACGCAGACGATCCGGCTCACTTGGACCGGGAGTGTGGGTGTGGCAGTTGGAGCAGTGTGTACCTGGCGAACTGGGGTAATGGCGGCGCTGCCGTCAGCGATCGGGTTGACGATCTTGGCGGTGTCGGACTTCCGGACACGCCGGATTCCGAGCGGCATCTTCAGTTGGTCGGCAGCTTCGGTGGTCGTCTGGGCTGCCATCGATGCCTCCACTAGCGGCGAAGGACGTCGCTTCGTCATCGCTTTGGTGATCGCGTTGGCGGTCCTGGTCGTGACTGGTGCATTGTGGACGGCTACGGCGGGCATCGCCTTCGGCGACGTCAAACTTCTTGCGCTAGCGTCCTTCGTCCCGGCGTGGCTCGGCGGGAGCGCCGTGGTCATCATGCTGCTGACCTCGCTTCTCGCCGCGACCGGGATGATTGCTGCCGAGCGGTTTCGCGGTCGACCACTGACCATGACGTCGACGATTCCATTCGGGCCTCCGCTGCTGGCTGGTTGGCTGGTTGGAGTGTTGACGGCATGACTCGTCACCTCGTTCTCGCCGCATTCGTCCTCCTCGTCGGCTGCTCCAGCGGCTCGTCGTCGGTTCCTGCCACAACAGCTACGACGACTGCGACTGTCGTGCCGACGACCGTCACCGCTACGACCATCACAGCGGCTACGTCAACGACAGCCGCACCCACGACGACAACTACGGCAGCACCGACAACCGCCGCTGCGACCCCGATCGAGGTCGTGGCGCAGCAGCTACTCGATCGCTACGACGCTGCCGCAACGGCGATTCTGATCGATCCTCGGGTCGCATCCGATCCGGCGAATCCGAACGTCGCTACTTACCTCGCCCTGTTCCCGAAGGACAGCACATTCGCGAAAGGCACGGTTGACTTCTGGGCGCAGGAAGGCGCTCTGGGCCGGTTCTACAAGCCGGGGGCGAACGGCAAGTTGTTCGTCTCGACGCTGAACAAGGTGCTCGCTCAGTCGGCGACCGAGGCGACCGTGTTTGTTTGCACGGTCCAGACCATCACGATCGCGAGCGAAACCGGGACGGTGCTCGAATCCACTGGCGGTGTCGTCGGGGGCGAGGTCGTGCTGGTGAAGTCGGGCGATCAATGGTTGCTGCGTGACCTCACTCGTAAGCCGGCAGGCGACTGCCCGAAGCCGGGCGGCGGCGGATGAACGTTCGCCGGGTCGCCATCGCGATTGTCGCTGCAACGTTGCCGATGCTGATCGGTCCGCCAGCCGCACACGCCGGTGACCCGAGCGATTGCACGAAGCGCGACTCGCAGGGCTTCTGCATTGAGTGGAGCGTCGGCGGTGGAGACGGAAATCCAGGCGGCGGTGGCAATGGCGGCGGTGGAAACAGTGGCGCGGTCGTCTGCTACTGGGTGAACAATCCGCCGATCGGCGATCCGACAATTTACGCCGACTACGGGTTGCAGTATCCGCCGCCGGGCGTTGCGATCCAGTGGCAGTACTACGAGTGCTCGGATGGTTCGGTTCAGGACAACTACCGGTGGATCTTCGCCGTCCCGCCGACGGACACGGCCAACGAAATCCTCATCCGCATCGAACGTGGCCTGGAACCACCGAGGGTCGAGTCTTCACCGCCACTCGGCACAGCGTCGATCCTCACAGTGCCGGTCTTCGTTTCGGTGGCGAACTGGTCGGGCGCCATCTCCCAATCAGGTTGCGGCGGCGGGATCTGCGTCACGGTCACCGCCACACCCGTGCTCACATTCGACCCTGGCGAACCAGGCTCGACGCCGCGGACTTGCACGGGAAGTGGCACGAAGTTCAACCGATCGATCCCACCCGCCCAACAGGCGACCGCACAAGGCGCGTGCGCCCATGCCTACAAGTTGCGGACCGGTGCGGAGGGCAGGCCGACCGAGTGGCCGGCCATGGCGACGGTCAGGTGGTCGATTGCGTGGACATCGACCGTCGGCCAATCCGGTGTCCTACCGGCTGTTGTGAGAGCAGTGCCGATTCCCCGTTCCGTTCAGGAAGTTCAGACCGTCGTCGTTGGAGGTTCCACGCCATGAGCACTGTGATACGTCGCTCCGATCCGCCGCCGGTGAACGGCTCGAAGAACGGGTCGGCGGTGAAAGCCCGGGCCGATGCGGTCGCCCTGATGAAGAAACCGAATCCATCGAGCCGACGACGCGCCAGCCGGGCCGCAGTCGGTATCGCCGCCGCGATGCTCGGATGTTGGGCGTTCGCCAGCATGTACCTGTCGGCCGGCCAGCGCACGAACGCACTCGTCCTCGATCGCACCGTGCCACGTTTCGAGATCATTAAACGAGATGACCTTCGAATCGTGAAGATCGGTTCCGACACCGAGGCTGCGCACATTGCTGCTTCGAGGATGAACGAAATCATCGGGCGCACCGCTGGCGCCGACTTGCTGACCGGATCGCTGCTCGCCGAAGGGCAACTCCTCCCCGCCGGCGAGCAACTGCTGAAACCGGACGAGGCGGTCGTCGGCGTTCTCCTCGCCGGCGGCGACGCACAGATCGGGATACGCAAGGGCTCGAAGGTCATCCTGATCATCCGCACTCCGCAGGCAACCGGTACAGCGACGACCTCCGAGGTGACGGGCTGGGTGTACTCGGCGGCGACCGAATCGACGAGTAGCCGGGAACGGGCAGTCGAGGTTGTGGTCCCTCGCGGCCAAGCCGCGGCGGTATCGGCCGCTGGTGCGGACAAGCGCGTCACCATCGTGATGTTGGCGGAATAGCAATGCTCATCGGTCTCGTTTCCGCCAAAGGTTCACCCGGTGTCACCACCGCCGCTCTCACGTTCGCCGCGGTGCTCGGCATCGAGGGGCTCCTCATCGAACTCGATCCGTCGGGTGGCACGATCGAGTGTTGGACCGGCACGACCGACGAGCCCGGCCTTGTCCGCACAGCCTCGGCGTTGCGGCGCTCGATCAGCTCCGAGTCACTGGTCTACGGAACCGGCCAAGCGCCCGATGGTGTGTCGTCGATCCTCGCACCGACATCAGGTCTGCTCGCCGAATCGGCCGTCGCCGCGATCGGGGAACGGCTAAGCATCGCCGCAGCCGACATCAACCGAACCGTGATCCTCGACGCCGGCCGCTGGGCACGATCACAAACCACGAGCCGTCGGCTCTCCGGGTGCGATGCCGTGCTCGTCGTGTGCCATCCGACCCTGGCCGGGATCGAAGCGGCACGCTCGATTGTCGATGCACTGACCGCGGCGGTGGATTGCCCGGTGTCGCTGCTGCTCAACGGCGAGCGCCCATACAAAGACCGGGAAGTCGCAGCGGCAACAGGACTCCCCATAGCCGGCACGTTGCCGTGGGACAGCCGAGCCGTGAACGACCTCATCGTCACCGGTCCAAGTCGAGGTTGGCTTCGCACGGGCCTCGCCCGATCCGCTCGCTCGGCGCTCGCGACGGTCAGCGGCGAGATCCAAGCACAGCAAGGGACACCGGCATGATCGACGAACTCGAATCCTCCCTCCGCCGAGTCGTCGCCGACGAGATCGGCGACTACATGTCACGCGCCGCGCAGGACGGCCGCCAGGTACCCGACGAGGTCGACCAGAAACAGATGGCCATCGCCATCCTCCAACGTGAACTCGACACCCGCTCGCGCGCCG
>JANOSH010000061.1:0-341102 GCA_031415695.1 Actinomycetes bacterium | reverse complement strand
ATTGTTGTCAACACGGGATGATGGCTCCGATACTCAGGTCTCAAACTCAGGTCTCGAAGCCATCATCCCAAACCCCAACAACAAACGCGAGCACCCCCGCCCCAACAGCCCCTACCGACTATTTCAGGGGCAAGTAGCTAGTCTCGGCCTGTGAAATTCAGCCTGGCAATCAACATGGAGCGCATGGACCCGTCGCTCGACATGGAACAGGTGGCTCGCCACACCACCGACATGGTGCAGATGGCCGACGCGGCCGGGTTCGACATCGTGTGGGCCGCCGAACACCATGCCATCGAGATGACCATCGCCCCGGGCCCGTTTTCGTTGCTTACGTGGTGGGCGGCGCATACCGAGCGAGTGCGGTTGGGAACCGCGGTGGCCGTGGCTGCATATTGGCACCCCATCCGGCTGGCGGGCGAGGCCGCGCTGGTCGATCTGGTGTCGGGCGGAAGGCTCGAACTCGGTCTCGGTCGGGGTGCGTACCAACGCGAATTCAACCGCATGCTGCCGGGCCTCGACAGTGTGTCGTCGAGCAAATACCTTCGCGAAATCCTGCCGGCCGTGCGGGCGCTTTGGGCCGGTGATTATGAGCACAACGGGCAGTTCTGGTCGTTCCCGAAGGCCACCGCGTGTCCGAAGCCGTTACAGGCCGAGGTGCCCATCTGGGTGGCAGCACGCGACCCCGACACCTACAACTGGGCGGTGGCGCAAGGGTGCAAGATCATGTGCTGGCCCCTCACCCGCCCGCATCAAGAACTGGTCGACTATGTCAGCCGCATGGACGACGCTTTGGCATTGGTGCCCGGCATCAGCCGTCCCGAAATGTCGGCCATGCGATACAGCGCCGTGTGGGCCGAGCCGAGCGAGGCCGACCTGTACGTGACGTCGGTGCAGCGCCAAGCCGGCCAGTTCGAAAACCTGTTCAAAGAGATTGGCCGGGTCGACAACGGTTTTGCCGAGGAAGTGAACCTCGCCGATCTGGCCCATCGTGCCGAGTACGAGCCAGCGACGCTCATCGAGAACCTCATGTTCGGAACTCCCGACCAGGTGATCACCAAACTTCGAGGCTACGACGACCTGGGGCTCGACTTCATGTATTGCGCCAGCTACGGAGCGCCGATCGACGCCCAGAAACGCTCGCTGCAGTTGTTCATCGACGAGGTCATGCCGGTATTCGCCAGTGGAGGTACGCAATGAGTATCGAGGTCCGCAAGGTCGTCCGTTACGTCGAGGACATCCACATCGAAGGTGGTCGCGCCGGCGGCCCAGTACGCATGGCGGCAGTTGCTGCGGTGCTCACCAACCCATGGGCCGGGCAAGGGTTTGTCGACGATCTCCGTCCCGAGATTCTGCGGTTGGCTCCGCCCCTCGGCGAACTGCTCGTCGGCGCGCTGCTGGAGCTCTGTGGCGGCGGCGACCAGGTCGAGGCGTACGGAAAGGCCGCGGTGGTAGGTACTAGTGGCGAGGTAGAGCACGCGTCGGCGCTCATTCACACCCTGCGGTTCGGCAATGTGTTCCGCACTGCAGTGGGAGGCACGGCGTATTTGAGCTTTACCAACACCCGTGGCGCGCCCGGTTGCGCCATTTCCATTCCAATGATGCACAAGCTCGACGAGGGATTGCGGTCGCATTACCTCACGCACACGTTCACGGTGTCCGACGCGCCCGCTCCCGACGAACTCGTCGTAGCCATTGGAGCATCCACCGGCGGCCGACTGCATCCTCGTATCGGCAACCGCTACATCGATCTCGAGGAACTCGCGGCCGAGGCCGCGGCGCGAGGGGAGTAGATGCCAGCGCGCCCAACCGTGGCGTACGTTCATGGCGTCGGCCTCGATCACTCGTTGTGGGATGAGGTGCGCGCGCAAGGCGACGCGCCGCCGTCGTTCACCTACGACCTGCTGGGCCACGGCATGAATAGCGACGTTCGCCCACGCAACCTCGCCGACTTCGTGGCGCAACTCGACACCGAACTGGATAGCGCCGGGTTGGGTGTCGTCGACCTGGTGGGGTTCTCCCTCGGTGCCTTGGTTGCGCAGGGGTTTGCCGCGGCCGAGCCACATCGTGTGCGGCGGCTCGTGCTCGTCAATCCTGTGTTTGATCGCACACCCGAGGAGCGTGCGGCCATCGTGGAGCGCGTCGGTGTTGTTCGAGCGGGTGGATATGCGGCCAGCGTCGACCAGGCGTTGAGTCGCTGGTTCTCCCCAGCCGTGGTGCAGCGGTGCGGCCCGCGTATCGAGGCCATCCGCCGCCAGATGCTCGCCAACGATGTCGAGGCCTATGCCGACGCCTATTACGTATTTGCCACGGGCGATGCCGAACTGGTCTCCACCCCGCCACTCATTGCCGCGCCAACTCTCGTGGTCACGGGAAGCGACGACCCACGTTCCACTCCCGCAATGGCTCTGGCCCTTGCACAAGCGCTGCCGAGCGGCCAGGCCCGTATTATCCGGGGTGCGCGCCACATGACACCGGTCGAGACCCCGGGCACGCTAGGCGTCCTGATCAGCCGGTTTCTGGAGGAATCCCCATGAGCATCACAGCCCTACAGATGTATATCGACGGCCAGTGGTGCAACAGCTCCGATGGTCGTCGCCTCGACAGCGTGAACCCGGCCACCGGGGCGGTGTGGGCAACGTTTCCTGCGGCCACCGCCGACGACGTCGACCGCGCCGTGCGGGCGGCGCACCATGCGATGTTCCACGGTCCGTGGTCGATGCTCACGGCCACCGAGCGGGGTCGAGTTTTGCGGCGGCTCGGCGAACGGCTTGCCGAGGAAGCCGACACCATAGGCCGTGTCGAAACCACCGACACCGGCAAGCTGTTGCGCGAGACCCGCGCCACCATCGGCTACATCGCCGAGTATTACCACTACTTTGCCGGTGCGGCCGACAAATTGGAAGGCGCCACATTCCCGCTCGACAAACGCGATTTGTTCGCGTTTACGGTTCGCGAACCCATCGGTGTAGTCGCCGGAGTGATTCCTTGGAACAACCAATTGTTTCTGTCGGCCGTGAAGTTGGCCCCGGCGCTGGCCGCGGGCAACGCCGTGGTCTTCAAAGCGTCCGAGCATGGTCCGGCAGCGATGTTGGAGTTGGCCCGCATCGCCGACGAAGTTGGTGTTCCCCCGGGGGTCATCAGTGTTGTCACCGGCGAGGGTGATCCATGCGGGCGGGCGCTCACGAGCCATCCCATGGTTGCCCGAGTGGCGTTCACCGGCGGTACTGAAGCGGCGCGTCATGTCGTGCGCAACACGGCCGAGAACCTTGCCGTGGTCACGCTCGAGTTGGGTGGCAAGTCGCCCATCGTCGTGTTCGACGATGCCGATATCGACACCGCGGTCAACGGCATCATCGCTGGCAACTTTGGGGCCACCGGTCAGAGTTGTGTGGCTGGCACACGGGTGTACGTGCACGCCTCGCGGTTCGACGAGGTGATCGAGCGGGTGGCGCAACGGGCCGCCTCCATCGCCATCGGCGACCCCTTAGCCGACGACACCGAGATTGGTCCGCTGGCCACATTCGGCCAACTCGAACGCATCGAGTCGGCCGTGGCATCCTCGCTGGCCGAGGGGGCCGATCTGGTCACCGGCGGGCGTCGGCCCGACCTTGGTGGTGACGGCTGGTTCTACGAGCCGACGGTCTTGGCATGCCCCACCGACGACATCACCTCGGCTCGCCAAGAACTGTTCGGCCCCGTCCTCAGCGCCTTACGGTTCGACGACGAGGACGAGGTGATTGCGCGGGCCAATGACAGCATTTACAGCTATGCGTCCGGCGTGTTCACCACCGATGTCGCCCGGGCGATGCGGGTGATGCGACGCCTTCGTGCCGGTGTCGTGTACATCAACACATATCGGGCCATTTCGCCGATGGTGCCCTTCGGTGGCTTCGGGTCTACAGGGTATGGACGTGAATCGGGCCATGAGTCGCTCCTCGACTACACCCGCCCGAAATCGGTGTGGATCAGCACCGCGGCCGGGTCGGCACCCGACCCATTCCGCATGCGCTAATCCACCGGCAAGTTGATCTCTAGCTGGCCTCGGGTGACCGTACCCACATAAGAGCGGAGTCGAAGCTGAGTTTGTAATCGGGAGTGAACTCGATGATGACGCGGCCGGGCGAATCGAGGAAGGTTTGGAACGCCTCGGCCGCTGGAGTATCGCCCCGTAGGTATCGGCAGAACTCCGGGTAGAACCAGTCCTTTGTTTCCTGGTCTTTGTGAATGACGCAATCGCCCTTGTAGGTGACGGTGCGGCCGCTTCCGAAGTCGGTGCCGGCGCCGCTGATGCAAACCGACGCACGCGCGAATCGACGCAGGGCTGGGATGCGGGCGCGTGTCTCGGCGCAGGTCATCCACAGTTTGCCGTCCTTGGGTAGGTACGACTGCACAACCCCGAATGCTTCACCCTGCTTGTTGGTCCACATGAACACACAGTTGTTCTGTTTGTAGACGAGTTCGTTTTCTAGCTCGTCGGTTAGGGAACACTCGGTGAGATCTTCGTAGCCATCGCTCATAAGGGTCGAGCGTACGGCGCTGGCCGCTTCGACCCATGGTTGGAGCGGCGGTGACCGTACAGTCAGGTCATGAACGCTTTCGCAACTCCTGATGAACCCGACCTCATGAAGCTCTTTCGCCTGGATGGCAAGGTTGCTGTTGTTACTGGCGCAGGTCGAGGTATCGGGCGGGGGATCGCATTGGGGCTTGCCGATGCCGGCGCCGACCTGGTTATCACGGCGCGGCGTGAGCACGAACTAGCCGACGTCGCCGATCAGATTCGGGCCCGAGGCCGCCGGGTCGAAGTGGTGGTCGCCGACATTACGGCCGACGACACAGTGGGGCGTCTTGTCGACGCAGCCATGACCGGTCTCGGCCGTCTCGATGTGTTAGTGAGCAACGCAGGTACGTCGGATCATCCCGGGTCGTTCACGTTCGCAGAGTTCCCCGACTGGCACTGGGACGCCCAGTTCGCGTTGAACCTTCGCCCTCATTTTCAGGCCGCCAAGGCGTGTTCGGCCGTCATGCAGCCTGGGTCGTCGATCATCGGCATCTCGTCGATCGCGTCGTTGCGTCCGGCTGGGCGCTTCGCGGCTTATGGAGCGGCTAAGGCTGGGATGAACCATTTGGCAGTCACGTTGGCCGCTGATCTTGGTCCACGCGGTATTCGCGCCAATGTTGTGTCGCCCGGCAATGTCCCGACGGAATCAACCCAAACGATTGGCGGCGTCACCGAGGACATGTTGCCCGCCATCACCAAGAGCATTCCGCTTCGCCGTCTTGGCACCCCGGCCGATATCGCCGCCGCCGTGGTGTGGTTGTCATCGCCCGCCGGTTCGTGGGTCACGGGCCAAAACATCGTGGTCTCCGGCGGCAACTAAGCTGTGTGAGTGATTCTGGTACTTGGCGAAGCGCTCATCGATCTTGTCATCCAGCCCGATGGTTCGGTAGCCGCTGTTTGCGGGGGCGGCCCGTACAATGCGGCTCGCACCATGGGCCGACTTGGGGCACCGACGTCGTTTGCGGGGTGTTTGTCAGAGGATCGTTTTGGCCAGCGATTGGCCGACGGTTTGCGCCAGTCGAACGTCGATGTCGTGGGCCCAATTTCGGCGTTGCCCACCACGCTGGCCGCCGCCGAACTCGACGCCGGCGGGGCTGCGTCGTACCGCTTTTACATCACCGACACGTCGGCTCCGGCGGTGTCGACAGTTGAGGTTCCCCAAGACCTCGCGGTGCTTCATGTCGGCACACTCGGCCTCGTGCTCGACCCGATGGCGTCGGCGGCTGCGGCAGCAGTCGACAGCTGCTCGGAGTCGACGATTGTGTTCTGCGACCCGAACTGTCGCCCACGGATAGTTGGCGACGCGCACGCCTACCGAGAGTTGTTGTCGAGGGTCCTGAAACGTGCCGACGTTGTGAAATTCTCTGCCGATGACCTCGAGTACCTAGTGCCTGGTGTGGCACCAACCGACGCAGCGCGTCAGCTTGTCGACACGTCCGACACACTCGTATTGGTTACCGATGGCGGTGATGCAGTCCACTCGTTTGGCCCATTCGGACACGTCGTAACACCCACACCCACTGTCGATGTGGTCGATACCGTTGGTGCCGGCGATGCGTTCGGCGGTGGTTTTTGTGCCTGGTGGGTCCACCGCGGATACGGACGGGCCGAACTCGCCGACGGGTCGCTAGTTCGATCGGCCGTGGAATACGCCGTACGGGTCGCCGCGCTCACGTGCGTTCGGCAAGGCGCGGACCCGCCGTGGCAGCACGAGATGTAGAGAAGCCCTCAAGTTCAACCGCGCTTCGTGTTCGCTCCACTCCGCACTGAGAGAGGTAGTGCGTACGGACTAGACCGCGGAGTGTAGGCAATTCACAGCGCGCCCAGACGAGACCTAGACCTCCTGAGTCAACTTTGTGTCGAAAATCACCATGATTGTTCGCTGCTGGTCAGATGACAGGCAAGACAGCGCTGGGGCTCTTGCTCACCATGAGTGGCAAATGCGAGAAAGGAGGCACACCTTCACCCCTCGCCCCCAGGAGTTCTCATGGTTGCTTCCCCAACATTTCGTCGCCGACTCGGTCTCACCTGTCTCTCGGCCGCTGGCCTTCTCGTAGCCAACGGCGTGTATGCCTCAGCTACATCGAGCTACACGCCAGCGCCAACTACAACTACTGGCTGCGTAAACGGCCTCCTCAACAACTGGAGCTTCGAGGCAGGACTCAAGAGCTGGACGGTAGCGCCGGGAACCCTGGCGAGTACCGGAAGCGGCGCGAACGTCGGGTTGAAGCCCGTCGACGGTACGCAACTCATGTTCATTCAGTCCAAGGGCAGCGTCGGCGAGGTGTGGCAGGAACGCTCAATCGTTGCGGGCAATGAGTACTCGCTGACGCTTGGCGGCGGCACCCACCAACCTAAGTACGGCCACGAAGCCGAACTGCAGTTTCGCGACGCGACAGGAGCGGTGCTTCACGGCGCAAAGGTCGAACTCGACCACAACGTTGGAACGAACGGCGACCTCAAGGTTTACTCCATTGGTCCGGTCGTAGCACCTGTCGGAGCGGTCGTTGCCCGAGTCACCTATCGCAACGTCAACGGCGATTGGATCAAGGCCGATGCGGTCTGCCTGAAGGAACGACCGGTTACGCCGCCCACGACGGTGGCTCCGACCACGACCACCACCGTGGCTCCTACTACGACGACGACGGTGCCCAAGCCGACCACAACCGCGCCGAAGCCGACCACCACGACAATGCCCCGCCCACAGCCGGCAGCGCTCGGCAACTACGTGTGGTTGGATGAGAACGGCAACTGCTTGCAGGACGAGATTGCAGCCAAGGGCGTCAACGGAGTCAAGGTCACTTTGCTCGACGCATCGGGCAAGCCCGTAACCAAGGATGCCGACGGCGCAACGATCGGTATTCAGATCACGAAGAACGACGCATCGGGCAAGCCCGGGTACTACCTGTTCAGCAACCTCACACCGGGGATCTACAAGGTTTCGTTCTCGGCTATCGCGTCGGGTCATTCACCGACATGCACCGACAGCGGAAGTGATGACGCCATCGACTCCGACGGCGTCGTCACCCCAACGGTTGCCCTAGATGCCGGAGTCAGCAACCTGACGCTCGACCTCGGACTCATCGTCAATGTGGTCCCGCCGACAACCACTACGACTCTTGCGCCCAAGCCTGCGTCACTCGGCAACTACGTCTGGGTTGATACGAACGGCAACTGCATCCAGGACGAAGCAGCAACGGCTGGTGTCAACGGCGTCAAGGTGACTCTGCTCGACGCATCTGGCAACGCGGTGACCAAGGACGCAACTGGTACGGCGATCGGCGTCCAGGTCACCAAGAACGACGCAGCGGGCAAGCCTGGCTACTACCTGTTCAGCAATCTCACACCGGGCATCTACAAGGTGTCGTTCTCGAACCTGCCAGCCAAGCACACCCCCACGTGCAGCAACGGTGGCGACGATGATGCACTCGACTCCGACGGAGTGATGACGCCGACGGTCACGCTGGCTGCTGGAGCGGTGAACCTGACGCTCGACCTCGGCCTGATGAAAGACGCTGAGGTCGTCTCGACCACCGTTGTAAACCACCCGACGACAACGGTTGCCCACCCGACCACCACCGTGACTCACCAAACAACCACAACTCCGGCACCAACTACAACTGTGCCCGTGATTCTCGTCAAGCACCTGCCCAAGACTGGATCGAGCATGTCGCTCGACATGATCATCCTGGCCCAGGCACTCGGCCTGATCGGTGGCTGGCTGGTCATCTCGTCACGCCGCACTCCCGCTACCCGGTAAGAACAACTGAACCAAAGTGCTGCGACAATTGCAGGGAGCCACTCCCTGCAATTGTCGCGTTCGTCGATAGGTCGATGAGCTACAACATGGAGATGTCCGTCAACGACTTCAGCCCCGTGTTTGCCGCTCGAACCTCTGGCCTGCGCTCATCAGCCATTCGAGACCTTCTCAAACTCACCGAGAACAGCGAGATTCTGTCGCTCGCAGGGGGGCTTCCGTCACCCGAGTCGTTTCCGCTCAATGACCTTCGGCGTGAAGCGGATCGCCTACTCGGCGAATTCGGCCCCAAGGTCCTCCAGTATTCGTCCACCGATGGTGTACCCGATCTGCGTCGATGGCTAGCGGCGCACTACTCAGACGAATTTGGGCGACCAGTTGCCGTCGATGGCGAAATTCTTGTAACTCACGGCTCGCAGCAGGCACTCGACCTGTTGGCGAAGATTTGCATCAACCCGGGTGACGTCGTGGTGTCCGAGACCCCCGCCTACCTCGGCGCTATTCAGGCAATGGAGTTGTTCGAGCCGACATTCGAGGCTATTCCCGGCGACGAACATGGCATGCAGGTCGAGGTCTTGGCGAAACGATTGGCCGACGGCCTTCGCCCCAAGCTCATCTACGTCGTGCCTAACTTCCACAACCCCACGGGCGCTACTCTGTCACTCGATCGGCGGCGATTGCTGGCCGAACTCGCCGATAGGTACGAACTGCTCGTCATCGAAGACGATCCGTATGGGGCGATACGCTTCGCCGGCGAACCGTTACCCCCGGTTGCGTTGTTCAGTCGGCGGGTTGTGTATCTGAGCACGTTCTCCAAAGTTGTTGCGCCCGGATTCAGGGTCGGCTGGATGATTGCTCCACCGGCCATCATCGCCATGGCAACTCGGGCAAAGCAAGCAGCCGATCTACATACCTCGACGTTCGCGCAACAGCTTCTTGCCAACGTGGTATCGCAACCAGGTTGGCTTGAGCGCCAGACGGCTCGAATCGTGCCCATTTACCGTGACCGTTGCGTGGCGCTGGCCGACGCGCTCGAACACGAACTTGGCGAACGAATCCAGTTCCAGCGCCCCGACGGCGGCATGTTTCTGTGGAGTCGCATTGAGTCGGTTCCTGACTCCAACATGCTGTTGGCTCGATCTGTCGAGCACGGCGTGGCCTTCGTGCCCGGTAGTGCATTTTCGCTGGCTCAAGCACCCGACTCGACCTGCCGGTTCTCGTACTCAACACTCGACCCTTCGCTGCTGGCCGTCGCGGCCCGGCGGCTGCGGACCGCACTCGATACGCTCTAGGAATCACCCTAGGACGCGACGACGATTCTGAGAAGTAGTGTCGTCGCGGCGAGCACACAGCGCGGCAGCTGGAACGGCTTCCTTCGCCGGATCCTTAGCCCGGACGTGAAACGCAACGGCGCCGACAAAGTAGAGCGCAAGACCCAAGGCAGCTGCGATACCAAGCCCCTTAAGCGCGATGCGCTCGTCGCAGCCGCTACTTTACCGACCTGTTCTCGAACCACCTGTTCGTTTCCGGTCAGTCGTCGGTCCGGTTGGTCTGCTCGTCAAGCTGTGTACCGGCAAGCTCGGAGACCCGAGTTTGCTCCCACGACTGCTTGGCGGTGCAGGTAACGTCGCTTCGGCTGAGCCTTCTACCGATCTGTGGAAGCTTGGTCGGCTCGTGCGAGACGACGCCAACCTTACGGCGTTGTTCGACGCTGGGCTTGTTGGTTTGAATGAACGGATCAGTTCGCAGCCAACGTCGGTGTTCCTCGTACAGCTTGACAAGTTCTTGGATGTTCATGGCTGTCGCGGTCGCAATGAATGGAGACCGCATGCCCTTCCCGCACGACTCGCTCGTCGAGGTCGACGGAGCGAGAGGTACGGTCACGATTCTCGAGTTAGGTGGTGGCGGGGTGGTACCCGAGGATTGCCTTGGATTCCAAGAACTCCAACAAGCCGTGCTTGCCGAACTCGCGGCCATTGCCTGACTGCTTGTAGCCACCGAACAAGGCATTGCTGTCGACCCCGGCACCGTTCATGTGCACATTTCCCGACCGGATACGACGAGCCACTGCACGCCCCCGTTCCACATCGTTCGACGAGACATAGCCAGCTAAACCGTAGACGGTGTCGTTGGCAATACGTACGGCGTCGTCGTCGTCTTCGTAACCAATAATGGACAACACGGGGCCAAAGATTTCTTCTCGGGCGATGGTCATCTCGTTGGTGACATTGGCGAACACGGTGGGCCTGACGAAGTATCCAACGTTGATGCCTTCGGGACGCCCGGTACCGCCGGCGACCAGGGTTGCGCCCTCATCGATACCCTTTTGGATAAGGCCCTGAATCTTGTTGAACTGCAGTTCGGAAACAACAGGTCCAATAGTTGTTCCGTCGGCCGTTGGGTCGCCGGCAACGATCTTGTCGGCAGCCGCGGCGGCGATGGCAGCAACCTCGGCCATACGCGACTTCGGTACCAGCATGCGGGTGCCGGCATTGCATGACTGGCCCGAGTTGACGCACATGCGACCGATGTCGCGCGCTACGACCTTTTCGAAGTCGACGTCGTCGAGGATGATGTTGGCCGACTTACCACCCAACTCTTGTGCAACACGCTTGACCGTGGGAGCGGCGTTGCGGGCAACCTCGATGCCCGCCCGAGTGGAACCGGTGAACGACACCATGTCGACATCGGGATGTGACGACAGCGCAGCGCCGACCGTGGGGCCGTCGCCATTGACCAGGTTGAACACACCAGCAGGTACGCCAGCTTCGTGCATCACCTCGGCAAACAACAAGGCATTGAGCGGCGCAACCTCGGACGGCTTGAGCACCATGGTGCAACCAGCTGCGAGCGCAGGCCCGACTTTGGCCGCGATTTGATTGAGCGGCCAGTTCCACGGAGTGATGAACGCGCACACCCCAATTGGTTCGTACTCGACTCGGGTTGTGCCGATGTCTTCCGCGAACTCGAACTCTTGGAGTGCCTTGGCCGCGGCCATGAGGTGACCAATGCCCGACGGTGCCTGTGCTCGCTGCGCCAGCATTGTTGGTGCACCCATTTCCTGGCTGACGGCGGTGGCGATATCGCCCATGCGGGACTTGTAGACCTCGATGACGCGGGCGAGCAGCGCCAAACGCTCGTCACGAGTGGTCTGCGAGAACGAATTGAAGGCTGCCCGCGCCGCGGCGACAGCGGCGTCGACATCGGCCTGACCGCCCATGGCGATGGTGGCGATGACCTCCTCGGTGGCGGGGTTGACGACGTCGAGGCTGTCTCGGGTGGAGGGCTCGACCCATTGGCCGTTGATGTAGAACTTCTGCGAATTGTCCATGGCAGGGACTGTACCGGCATGACCCTTGCGAGCTTGGGTCGAGAAAGCCTTGACCTTTTCTTGACTTCTTGTCATGCTCAGCCGTCGGCGGACAGCGGGAGCGCTAAATGGGAGCGAAGTGGATATTTTCGGACGCGGCAAACCCGTCGTCAATGGCCTCGAAAATGCGGCGGAAACGATTTGAAACGATCGAGCAAGCGCTACGCAGTGGTCGCGGTACCGTCACGGTGCTGGATCTAGGCGGCACGGCACAGTATTGGCTCACGCAGGTTTGCCTACCGGCCGATATCGACGTTCACATAACGCTGTTGAATCTGACCGAATCGAGCGTCGACGATTGCCGTTTCAGTTCTGTCACTGGTGACGCTCGGGACTTGACTACCTTTGGCGATGCGTCGTTCGACATCGTGTTTTCGAATTCAGTCATTGAACACGTCGGTAATGCCAGCGATCAGCAACGTATGGCCGACGAAGCACGGCGAGTCGGGAGCTGGTTCTATGTTCAGACGCCTAACAAACACTTCCCTATCGAGCCTCATTTCCTGTTCCCAATGTTTCAATGCCTACCGCGTAGCATCCGAATTGGCCTGGCCCGAACCTTGCGACTGGGCTGGAATAGTCGAATTGGTGAGCGGACCGTTGCCGAGGCAGAGGTGGACGAGATATGTCTTTTAACGCCGCGCCGGTTCCGCGCCCTGTTCCCTGGCGCCGACGTCGGTTTCGAGCGGTTCTTTGGTCTAGCCAAGTCGATGGTTGCCACCGGTCCGGGCTGGCCCGCAGCCTCTCATTTCAACGCCGGTCGGCTTCCTGACAACTTGGGAACCCCTTCGTATCGTCGGCCGTAGCCGCTCGGCCATCAAGTTGGTGGTTGTTCGCCGAACCGCTGTTTCCCGGAATTATTCGTCCGGCGGTGGGGTCGGCATGACCGCTGTCATCGCTGCTCGCGAGTCGCGCTGGACGTTGCAGTGTGGCCCCACTACCAGGGTCGGATGATCTGGACCCGTTCGCTCGCCAACTCGTCGGATGCCGTAAACAGGGCAACATTGAGTTGCTCGGCAAGCAGTAGCGCAGACCACGAGTCGAGCGAATCGACGGCCTCGTCTCCGGCACGGTTCAGGGTGTCGGCCACCAGCGTACGCACCGGAAACCATTCATGAACGCCCGATAGCGCAATGCCGATCTCGACCCGGGCCCGTTCGGCGTTGGCGTGGTGGTGGGCCATCAAAAACCGACCCACCAAGAGCGATGTAGCGTCGAGAGCAAGTACCTCTATGTCGGGCGGCTGGCTGCCGACAAGCGCACCTGACACGACGAGGATCCCTCCGGCGTCGCAAACGACGCTACGCAACATCGATGGTGCGTAGATGCTGGCGGATCGTCTCGTACTCGTCCCGGCTCATGGCGGCGCGACCGCTAAACTCGGCCGGGGAGGGTCGGCTGGCAATCCGAGTCAATTGGTTGCGAAGGTACTGCTGCATCGACATTCCTGCAGCTGCAGCTTGCTCGCGTAGCCGTTGGCCAACGGCGTCATCGAGGTCTTTCAGGTTAAGGTCCATCCTCCATTATACCGTTTTGGTATAACTCGTCTAGCGGTCAGTGGGCTAGACCGCAAAGCGGGGGATGGCGTCACCCTCGCCAACTTCGTCGAACACCACGTGGACCGTCTGGCCGACGTACATTGACTGGGGGTCGGCACCGACCACGTTGGTCAAGACTCGCGGGCCTTCGGCCAACTCGACATACGCCAAAATGTACGGGGTGAGTTCCCGGTAGGGCCCGGACCCTTGACGCATGATCGTGAGGCTGTAGATGGTTCCACGGCCGCTGGTTTCGACCCAGTCGACCGAATGATTGGCGCAGAACGGGCAGAATCGGCGCGGGTACCAAATGAACTCGCCACAGGCCGTGCATCTCGGCAGCACGAAAACCCCGCGGGCGCAGCCGTCCCAAAACGGTGCAGTCTCGTGGTTGCGTCGGGGAGGCCGGCCTGGCAGTCCGCTCGGCATTAGACACCCCGCCCGAGAATGACGGTGGCGCTACCCATGCGCGTGCCGAGGGATCCACCCGTACCATGGGCGAGGGCGAGATCGCAGTCGGGCACTTGCACGGCGGCGTGGGCCTCGCCGCGAAGTTGTCTCACTGCTTCGATCACCTTCGTAATACCGCCTCGATTAGCTGGATGGTTGTTGCACAGTCCGCCGCCGTCGGTGTTGAACGGAAGCCGCCCAAACGGTGCCACCAGTCCACCGTCGCTGACGAAGCGACCGCCTTCGCCCTTAGCGCAAAAGCCAAGGTCCTCGATGGTTTGCAGCACCGTTATGGTGAAACTGTCGTAGATGGATGCGTAGTCGATATCGGCGGGAGTCACACCCGCCTCGTCAAATGCCGCAGGCCCCGACCACACTGCCCCGGTGTGGGTCAGATCGATCCGTCCGCCAGCGGTGTGCTTCAGCGCTTCACCCTGGCCCAGGACCGCCACAGACTGTCGGGCGAGCGATCGAGCAATCTCGGCGCTCACGAGCACGATGGCGCCACCGCCATCGGTGATAACACAGCAATCGAGTCGGTGCAGCGGGTCGGCCACCAGCGGCGAGGCCAACACCTCGTCGACAGTGACGACCTTGCGCAGCATGGCATTCGGGTTGTGCTGAGCGTGGAGCGAAGCCGCGACCTTTATCTCGGCGAGTTGCTCGCTGGTTGTACCGAATTCGAACATATGGCGGCGGGCGGCAAGCGCGTAGTAGCCCGCAACACTGGAGCCCCAAAGGTTCTCGAACTCGGCTTCAGGTGCTTCGCTCGCCCCGCTGACTCCGCCCGGTGATCGATTCGCTGATCGAGGGTTTCCGGCCAACGTGATCAGCGCAACGCTGGCGTGACCGGCCGCTATTGCTGCCGCCGCATGACCAACGTGGACGAGGTACGACGATCCGCCGGTCTCGGTGGAATCGACCGAGCGGATCTTGAGGCCGAGGTAGTCGGCCATGCTCACCGGCCCGAAACCAGGTGCGTCCCCAGCGCAGTAGAACGCGTCGACATCTGACATGGAGAGACCGGCATCGCCAAGCGCGCCAACGGCGACCTCGGCATGAATCTCGGGAATAGTTCGGTCGGGGATCAGTCGCAACGGATGTTCGAACGCCCCAGCTATCCAGGCTTTTCCTCGTAATGACACGAGTGCGACCGTAGCCCGCTCGAGCTGGGGTGGCACACACCGGTTGAGCGAAACCGAATGCGAAACGTCGGTTCACCCACCAGTCATAGCTTGCACTGATGCCGCACTCGAAATGTCTCCCGATCCTTCGACCAGCCTCGATACTTGTGATAACGCTGATCACGGTGGCCTGTGCGTCGCAGAACAGGTCTCCAGCTTCTTCACCGATTCTGACGGTCGTTGCTACTACAACTGCGACGTCGTCGATATCGGCGACGGTAGCGATCGCCGCAACCTCGACGACTTCGGGAACCACTGTCGAGCGCCCGTCGACGTCCACGCCCGCTACGACCACGCCCGCTACGACCACAACGACGATCTTCGATCCTGACACGGTCGCCGACCGAATTCGTGGCCTGGTTCCACAGGTCTCCGACATGCTCGGCGGTTGGGTGCTTGAAGGTGCGCTTCCCCCGACCTCGGCGCCCATCCCGAGTGGGCTCCAGGCATGGGAACTCAGTGGTGGTATTCGATGTGACAACCAAAAGGTGTTCCAATACACCACCGGAGCCGGCTACCCAGTCGACATGCTGATGATCTTTCACCCGACCTCGACACCCGTAGCGCCGATCCCGAACTACCGAGTGCGCAATTACACACCGAAGGGTCGTCTTGTCTGGGAGACAAACGAGATCGTTGTCTCGCGAACCGGGAGTACCGCCGAGGCCAAGCCGTTTTTGAAACGATGGTCAGCGACGGCACGGAGCGATGCAGTGAACAGACCCTCCGGGTAATCGCAGACGACAACAAGGCCGTAAGCGCTTCGATCGAGTCATCCATCAGCGGCAAAGAAGTTTCGATAACGGGGGCGGATCAAGCGTGGTTCTTCTCGCAGCGAGGACGAGGTTGTATTCCCAACTGCGCAAACCCTTCGAGCGAAGGCGTGATCGACAATCCATTGCGGATGACGATTATTCGGCGCGGACCCTGGGTAATGGTCATCGCTGATACTGAACTTGATACCGGCGCGGACGATCCATACCTGGCCCGCTCCGGTGACCTACTCAAGTTGTTCGACCTGCCGATCTGACGAATGTCAGACTTTGAGGATGACGACTCCCAAGGATGCGACGAGTTTCACCAAACTGGCGAACGAACCGGTTGACTTCACGTTCGACGTCGCCGACTTCGAGCGGGCGTCTCGGGGCCTTGTCGCTACGCACGACACAGGCGTCATCACTGCTCCATTCGGCACGGTGTGGGATTCCAACCGGTACGCGTTCATCGAACCCGGATCTTCCAACCCCGACACGGTGAACCCGAGCCTCTGGCGGCAAGCACAGCTCAACAACATCCACGGCCTGTTCGAGGTCGCCCCTGGCATCTGGCAAGTACGCGGCTATGACATTTCCAACATCACGTTCATCAAAGGCGGCGAAGGTTGGATCGTTATTGATCCACTGTCGACCGAGGCAACCGCGGCTGCAGGGCTCGAACTCGTGAACCGATATGTCGAGAACCGTCCGGTAACCGCAGTGATCTACACCCATTCTCATGCCGACCACTTCGGCGGGGTACTCGGCGTTACAAGCCAGGCCGCCGTCGATGCCGGCCGGTGTCGAGTCATTGCTCCCGAGCACTTTCTGCGTGAGACCATGGCCGAAAACGTGATAGCCGGCTACGCCATGTCGCGTCGTGCCGTCTACCAGTTCGGACCAACCCTGCCGGTAGGTCCGCGGGGTCACGTCGACTGCGGTTTGGGAAAGGCCATTCCGCTGGCGTTACCCGGGTTGATCGCCCCGACCGACCACATCACCGCAACTGGTCAAGAACTGGTGATCGACGGGGTTCGAATCGTGTTTCAGAACACCCCGAACACCGAGGCTCCGGCCGAGATGAACTTCTTCTTTCCCGACCACGGGTGGCTCTGCATGGCGGAGAACTGCAGCCACAACATGCACAACCTCGTGCCAATCCGTGGCGCTCAAGCTCGTGATTGTCTCGCCTGGTCCAAGTATATAAACGAGGCGATCACCTTGTTTGCCGACGACGCAGTTGGCATGTTTGCGTCCCATCATTGGCCCCGATGGGGGGCCGACGATGTCCGCTCGTTCCTGATCCGCCAACGAGACCTGTACAAGTGGATGCACGACCAAACCATGCGGATGGCTAACCATGGCCACACCGCTATCGAGATCGCCGAGATGTTGGAGCTACCACCCGAGTTCCGGTCCGAATCGCACACCACCGGTTACTACGGCAGCCTGGTTCATAACGTGAAGGCTGTGTATCAGCGCTACCTCAGCTGGTACGACGCCAACCCTGCGCATCTATGGGGGCTGCCTCCAAGCGAGGTTGGTCGACGTTACGTCGAGCTAGCAGGCGGACCCGAAGCGTTGCTCGCCGCTGCCCATACAGCGTTCGACGCAGGTGACTACCGATGGGTAGCCGAGTTGGTCAACCACCTCGTCTTTGCCGACCCGACCAACCAAGCAGCGCGCGACCTGCAGGCCGATACGCTTGAGCAACTCGGTTACCAGAGCGAGTCGGCAACGTTCCGCAATGCATATCTCACCGGGGCGCACGAGCTGCGCAATGGACCACCACCCGCGCGTGATGCCGCTCGGCCGGGTCTCGTCAACGCCATGACCATTGAGCAGGTGTTCGACGCGATAGCAGTTCGTCTTAAGGCCGAGGAGGTTGGTGGCGTGTCGGTGACGATGAACTGGGCCGTTACCGACCTCGACGAGAACTGGGTACTTGAACTGTCGAACCGAACGTTGCACGCATTTGTCGGCGTTGCCGCTCACTCCGACGCCACGGTGACTACAACTCGCCGAGCGCTGCTCGCTGTTGTGTCAGGCACCACATCATTCGCAGATGCAATCGCTGCCGGTGATGTTGTAATCGACGGGAGAGCGGCCTCGTTGCTCGACGTTTTTGCACACCTCGACACCTTCCGAACAGGCTTTCACATCGTGGAACCGTGAACGTGACGCGATACGCTCAGCGCTCAGGCTGAGTCGGAAGGGCTTCGTGCTTACAGCGCTAGGAATACTTGCGGTCATCATATTGATCATGGCGACTGGTTTCTTTGTCGCTGCCGAGTTTGCTTTTGTCGCGGCGAAGCGGTCCAAGCTCGAGGATCGCGCCGGTACCGGCGACCGTAAATCGAAGCGTGCCGTCGAGGTGCATCAGCGTCTCAGCTTCATGCTGTCGGGTGCTCAGCTCGGCATAACCGTCACATCATTGATCATTGGCTTCATTGCCGAACCGGTGTTGGGCAACGCCATCGAACCACTCATGCGCTCGGCTGGCGTCTCGAACACGTCGAGCGGTGGCGTCTCGTTGGCTCTTGGATTTGTTGTTGCCACGGTGGCAACGATGGTGTTTGGCGAATTGGCGCCGAAGAACCTGGCTATTGCCAGACCCGAGCCAGTAGCGCGAGCGCTGGCCCGCTCGACATGGTGGCTTATGCGTGTTACGGCACCGGTCATCAGGCTGTTCGACGGTGCGGCAAACCGGCTGCTTGGGGCGTTCGGTATTGAACCGGTCGAAGAACTGCACACCGGCGTGTCGGTCGAGGAACTCGACCTCATTGTCGAAGAATCGGCAGAACGTGGCGACCTGACCGATCAGCAGGCGAACTTACTGACCCGGGCCATCGAGTTCGGCACCTTGCGGGCTTCCGCTGCGATGATCCCCTGGAATCGGGTCACCACGCTGCCGTTCACCACCAACTGCGACCAGCTTCGCAGCATTATCAGCGAGTCGTATTCACGGTTTCCCGTGGTGAGTCTTGATGGCCGCGTTATCGGCATCGTGCACGTAAAAGACCTGCTGCAAGTTACCGACGAGCTCACCGGTTCCACCATGGTCGGCAACATCTGCCGTCCGGCGATGGTGGTGCCCGAAAGCGCAAGTCTGCGTATTGTGCTCGACGGTCTACGACATGAGACGACCGAGATAGCTATCGTCGCCGATGAGTATGGCGCGCCCGCAGGCATAGTCACCCTCGAAGATCTGGTCGAGGAACTTGTCGGTGAGATCGGTGACGAATACGACCACGACGGCGACGAGGCGATTATCACGGCCCACCCCGACGGTGGCTGGCGAGTGCCCGGTGGCATGCGGGTCGACGAGGTAGAGCGAGCCACCGATATCAATCTGCCAGACGAAGACGGCTTCGATACGATTGCCGGGCTATTCCTCGACCGAATTCAACGGATGCCGGTTGTGGGTGACCGCGTCGAAATCAACGACATCGTCATGTGCATCACCGCAATGGACCATTGGGCCGTGGCCGAGATGCATCTCACAATGCGATCTACAGCCAGCGACGCCACCCAAGCAGTGGATCGCGAACCATGACAACGCCTGTAGCGCTGCTTGTAGCGGTTGGGCTCTTGGCTGCCAACGCGTTCTTCGTGGCGGCCGAATTTGCGCTTTTGGCCTCGCGTCGCTCCCGCCTAGAACAGATGGCTGCCAGCGGAGACCGGCGGGCCAAGCATGCAGTAGCGGCCAAGCGCGAGCTGTCGTTGATGCTGGCGGCCGCACAACTCGGTATCACGATTGCGTCACTACTGCTGGGTGCCGTTGCCGAGCCTGCTTTGTCCCACCTCCTCGAAGACCTCGTCGGTCGCTTCGCTGATGTCAATGAGCGATTGCTTCATGCCGTCGGGTTCACATTTGCGCTGTCGCTGGTTGTGTTCCTGCATATGGTTGTCGGAGAGATGGCTCCGAAGTCGTGGGCGATATCGCATCCGGAGAACTCGGCGCTCATGCTGGCCCGGCCGTTCCGATGGTTCGCTCTGCTGTTTCGCCCGGTCATTCGGCTGCTGAATGCGTTCGCCAACTTCGTCGTGCGTCTGTGTGGCGTGCAGCCGCAGGATGAACTGGCGCTGGCTCACTCGCCGGCCGACTTGCGACTGCTGCTCGATGAGTCGGCACATACCGGTTCCATCAATGTGGCCGAACATCATTTGTTCGCCCGATCGCTCGAATTGTCGGGCCTTGACGCCGCCGATGCCATGACCCCACGTCGACTCATCGTGTCGGTTGCAGCGTCCGAGTCGGTGACTGCCGTGGCCGACGCGGCCCGAGCGTCGGGTCGGTCTCGCATCGTGGTGCATTCCGGCGACTTGGATCATGTCGTCGGCGTCGCCCACATCAAAGATGCCCTTGTTATCGATCCCAGTCGACGCCAGGGCGTTACCGCCGGAGACCTTGCTCGCCCCGCATTCGTCGTGCACGCCCACAAGCTGCTCGAAGATCTCCTGGTCGAGATGCGTACTCGTCGCCAACACTTGGCAGTGGTCGTCGACGAACACGGCGTTGTCGTTGGCATTATCACGCTCGAAGACATGATCGAAGAACTCATTGGTGACTTCGAGGACGAGTCGGATCGCCATAGCCGGCGGTGTCGGCGATTGGCCGATGGCGACTGGCTGGTGTCAGGCGAAGTACGACCCGATGAGCTCGAAGAGATGACCGGCGTCTTGCTGCCCGAAGGTGATTGGGACACAGTTGCCGGTTTCGTAATCACGATGCTCGATCACATTCCCGCAATTGGCGAGAGTGTTCAGATGCCGAGTTTCACCTTCGATGTCACTGACGTAGATGGCTATGCCATAACCCAGTTGCGGCTCACCGCTCACCGCGATCAGGACATCGATATCGTCGACTAGTAGCGGAGCGACTTTTGCGATGCCCCTGCGGGCCACAGCCGATTGCTGAGCTACGTTCGACGGTCGATGGAGATTTTCGCAAACCTCACGTCGGCTGCCTATGACCCGCAAGAGTTTGCGGCAATGGCCGAATCGGCTGGGTACGACGGTGTCACATGCTCGGATCACTACTGGTTACGTGAAACGTTTCCGCACCTGTGGGTCAGCCTGGCTGCTATGGCGTGTGCTACCAAACGTGTGACCCTGGCGCCGTCGTTTGCCAACAACCTGTTTCGGTCGCCGTTTGAATTCGCCCAGGCCAGCGTGGCGATGCAGCGTTTATCCGGGGGTCGTTACGAGGCCGGGCTTGGTGCGGGGTGGACCGAAAAAGAGATGTTGGCAACCGGTCAGGAGTTTCCCGACGGACCAACACGTGCCCGTCGGTATCGCGAGGCATTGCTTATCGTCAAAGAGCTATTCGCTACTGGCCAGTGCCAATTCTCCGGCGATCACTACCAGATGGATGTGCCGCAACTAGACGGCATGACGGCGCTTCCCATTCCGTTGGTAGCGTCGGTTGGCGGGCCGTGGACCATCCGCCACATCACACCCCTTGTTGATCGTGTCGAGTTGAAATTCGGTCGCACAACCCGAGGTGGTCAGCTCGATTTCGCCGCGTTGGCGTCCGTGACCCGCGCTGAGCTCGCAGTCATGGTGAACGACGCTCGCACTGCCAATCCCGATGTGAGGGTCGGTGTCTTTGTCTTGATTGGCGTCGGTGAGACTCCCGATGTTCTCGCCACCCGAGAAATGCTCGGCTCGAACCTTTGTGGCGAGTTTTTCGGTGAGCCATCCCGGGTTCAAGACAACCTGTTGAGCCTGGGCGAACTCGGGATCGAGCGCGTGCAAGTCACGGCATTGACCAAACAATCCCACGAGAACCTAGGAGCCGTACTGGCATGATCGCCGACGACAAAATCAGCGTCGCTGAAACGGTGTACCGATACGCGTATGGCATCGACACGCGAGACTTCGCGCTGTACCGGACAATCTTCGCCGACGAGGTGGCCATCGACTTTTCCAGCTACAACGGTCAGCACCCATCGTCGATGTCTGCCGACGTGTGGGTGGCGCGCGTGCAACCGTTGTTCTGCGGTCTCGACGCCACACAACACACCATGAGCAATCCACTTGTCGATGTCAACAACGACCACGCTCGATGCCGTATGTATATGCAGGCAATCCACATCCTCGACTCGGCAGACCCAATGGCGTGGTTCACCATTGGTGGCTACTACGACGACACACTTGTGCGTAGCGGCATGGGGTGGTTAATCACCGGGGTCACCCTGACCGTGCTATGGCGACAGGGTGATCCGGAAATTATGAAGCGAGCAGCCGAGCGCGGCAGCGCAGCTTAAGTGGGGGGTCGGTCGGTAGGCGGTTGGTACACGCCGGCATCGACGGTTCTCACTATTCCCGTAGCGCGCACGACATTGTCGGACGGCACAACGATTGGTGAAGCGCCGTCAACGACGATATCGGCGGTCTCGCCCGTGAGCGGGTCTACGTCTGAACCTGTGCTGGTAGTTGCGGCCGAAAGCGCAGAGCCTTCCCGTGGACTCCAACGACCCCCGCCGATCGGGCCGAATCGCACCCGGTAGGTGCCTGCGACAAGTGCGTCGAACAGGTATCGGCCGTTCGTGGTGGTCACCACGTCGATTACGACCCCTGCGCTGTTCAACAGTTCAACTTGTACATTATTGCGACCTAATTCGGCCGCTTCCTGCACGCCGTCGTTGTCGGCGTCGTCCCAGACCAGGTCGCCGATGGCGAAAAGACTCTCGGCCAGGATTGCTGTGGTGGCGAACCCAATGTCGAGGTCACGGTTGTTCATGCCGCTGACCGTGAGATCGAATGGCAGCGTTCCACCGTCGCTGAACGCATCGCTATCGGCACGGGGACTGGTGCCCGCTTTGCGGGCCGTAATGAACAAGCCTGGAGGCAGATCAGGATCGGTTGTCGTGACCTTCACCCACAGATCCGTGGCGCCGAAGGCGACGGTTGCGAGTGAGTAACGCGCACTTGGGGTGCTGACACCCGCCTTCGATGAGAACAGGTACTGGCCGCTGGCATCGGTCGACGCTGTTGCGAGCGTGCTGTTGCCTTGCATCAGACGTACCTCGATGTTGGGCAGGCCGGCTTCGGTCGGATCCTGCACACCATCGTTGTCATCGTCGGACCACACTCGGTCACCGATCGTGATCGGTGCAGCCGAACAGATGGCCTCAAGATCACCGAGGCCGTTGGCTTTTCCGAACGTGTCCGAGGTATCGGGGCCGCTTTGGTACACGGCATAATCCTCGGTGCTGATATTCCAGCCGTAGAACGCCGAGAACGAGTGGGTTCCGTTGGTGTACGACCCGCCTGCGTCCATCATGGTCGACACCAGCCGGTCGTTGGCTGCTGTGCCTTGTAGCTTGACGTGTGCGCCGGTCGTAAGAATCTGTTGGTTGTCGTACAACGTTGCGCCTTGGGTTCCATAGATGCCGCTGGCGAATGCGAGAGCCCCGCAGCGGTAGGCGGCTCCGGTGCCCGATTCCAGTGTCCACGTTCCGCCACCGTTGGCACATGCTCGGAAAATGTTGCCGCGGGCAGCGTTGTATTCAGGATCGACTCGTTCGGTTGACGTCACATCGAGGGTGCCGCTGGCCTGCCCTATTTGGTCGAAGTAGCGGTTCCGAAATCCGAGCAACATGTCATTGCCGTCGAACTTGATGGACGACAACATCATCGACGTCCATTCCTGGTCGTGCAATGTGCCTGGACGCAGATCGCTACGCCACCAGTTGTACTTGCCGTCCTCTTTCAGACCGGGCCGATAGTTAGTGGTGGTCGAGAAGTCGACTGTGGTGACGGGCGTCGGATCAAAGACGAGTGTGGTCGGGTTGAACTTGTACACGTAGGCACCCAGGTTGGTTCGCGACGCCGTGCTCTGGCCTGAGCACACCACGCCCACGAAGCCGTCACCGTTGTGGAGAGTTACGGCCATCGGTCGTGAGTCGTCGGCCGGACATGTGCGGGCAGTGCCGCTGGCTGCGAGCGGGATGGTCATCGGCAAGATGGCGCTTGCCTTTGTCGGTTTGGTGCTAGCAGAGATCTTGTACAAACGGCGGTCGACCAGGTTGACCGTATACAGGAACTGGTTGTCTTCGGAGATTGCGACATCGCCAAGGCCGACCTTGCCGACGCTGTCGAACGAGTTGATGTCGTTGAACCACGCTCGCTGTCCCCGTGTCATTGTCGCTGTGGGCAACAAAGGTGCTTCGCCCGACGGTCCAACAGATGCCGGTGGATGGCTGTCGTTGCCTGCTGTACCCGGGCCAAACAGAGCGGCTGAGTTGAGGTTCGCCCACACATCGACCTGTTGGTTGCCTGATCCGGGCTTGGCGATGCGATAAATCGCGCCCGTTCCAGCGGGGCCGAAGCCCGCATGGCGGCGATAGTAGGCACCGGCAAACAGGTTTTCCCGGGCCGGGTCGTAAGCAAGGCCCCACGTTGTTCCGATCTGTGCCGACGTTGCTTCGCTGATGTTTGCGGCTCCCGGCAATGGCGATGGGCTGGGCTTGTTGTAGGGAAACGATTCCAGCGTTGACTTCGCTGCCGGGAACCGCTGATCGCCGTACTTCCAGCATGGCGAAACAAGCCGGAGGTCTGTGGCGTTAGCGCAATATTCCGCTGGGTTGGAAACCGAAAAGTTAACAGCGGTCGAGGTCACTGGCGTAAACCGAGTCGCCGCGTTGATACCAGGCTGGAGGTGAGCCTTGGTCGCCGGAATTCCCATTTCGACACGCACCGTCGCAGATAACGACCCGACGATCGGCAGGTTGTACGTGCCATCGGCGAGAGATGTAGTCGTCCAGAATCGGCCCGATGTGTCGAAAGCGGTAATGGTGATGCCGGCCTCGCCCGGTTCGTAGCCGGGGCGGTTGACGATGCCGTCGCGGGTTCCGTTGTAGTCGTAGTCACGGAAAACGTTCCCGCTGACATTGCCGTTCTGAATGATGGCTGCGCCGACAGTGACATCTTCAGCCGGGCTGCTTGGACCGTTATAGTTGTTGATACCTCCAACCGTGGTGGACGTGGCGGTCACCGAGTTCTGGTAGATGCCTAGCGGAGCCGCTGCAGGTACCGTCACAGTGAAGGTGATTTCGACCGAGCCGTTAATCTGTAGACGGAAACTGCCCCACGTCGGTGTCGTAGCCCCGGGTACGGGATTGGAGGTTGTCGTTCGGGACGTGCCGCCAAGCGTGTTGATGTTGGAGGTTGCCTTGTAGCTGAAGGGTGCGGGGAGGACGTCGGTTATGGCGAAGTCGACGAACGCGTCCGTGGAGTTGTTGAGAACGGTGAGGACATAGGTGGCCTCGCTATCGAGCCCCGGTGCAACCATCACGGTCGGCGTGGTCGTCATTTTCTTGATCTCGACGGATGCATTCTCCACCTGAAGGACTGCGGACGCGGCGAGAACGACGTCCTGGGTGGTGCCTATGCCAATAGCCATCGACGTCGAGTTTGGCTGGACGGTACCTGTGACGGTATCGATATCGAGTGCAACGCCCGATGACGAGTTGGCAAAGTCCGACCCGAAATCGGGTAAGCCCGAACCGCCGTCGTTGGTGGTGGCGAACTCGCCGGCCAACCCGGCGTCACCTTGCCACCAAACCATTGTCAGACGACCCGCAGGCGTCCCGCCAGGTGTGCGGTATCCCGAAACTTGGATGGTGTCAGTTCGATCGAGGAAGCCTTGCAAACCGTCGAAGAGGAAGACCTTTGTTCCCCCGGTTACTGTCGATGTCGACTGGTAGACCACGGTGATATGCCAGGCTCGGACGTTCTCCTGGCGCAAGGCGCATGCGTTGACGTGACCACCGACGATATCGACGCTATAGCCGCGCGTTGCCCCGGCAGGGTGGTTAGCAATGACGGCGCTGGAGATGTCGGCGCGACGCATGCGGTAGGTGCCGTTGAAACTGAAACGTCCCGACGGGGTTATGGCATCGGTAAAGGTTGCACCGGTGGTTGTTGGTACGGCGATGCCACCGATGCTCAACGGCACGCTGCTTGCGAAGTCTCGCTGAACCAGCGAGCGCAGCGGGTTCTGGATCATGCCACCCCAATACAGGTACGCGGCCTTGACGACGGCATCGGCCGGGAGTCGCAGGTTTGTCGTTGTGGTAGCTGTGGCAATCGCGCAGTTGTTGGATCCGTAGGTTTCGCGGAGTTCGGAGTTACCGATCGTCGCGTAGGTCATACCCGCGCCGGCATAGGACAAGCTGGCCGCATCGAGTTTGTCCGCCGCCGCGGGATGCAAGGGACCCCCCACAACTGCGAGCAGCACACCTAGAGCAACTGCGATGCTCAGAAATCGTGACGGTTTGTTCGGTATTTGGCTCAACACTCAGATGAGATCGGCCAAGGTGTCCCCGTTGAAAGGCGATTGCTGATGAATCAACCTTGCCTTGGGTCAACCATGACCGATCTCGCCACAATCATCACGAAATGTTGATGAAAACGACGTCGCCGGCTCTAACAGAGGGTGTATGCAGGGTTGGCGAACACCAACAGCTTGCCTTCTCGCCGCGCCACCCCATCGATTCGCAGGCGACGTCCTAAGGTCACACCGCCAATCGCGCGCCGGCCGCTCCAAACCACGAGCGCGTCGCCGCTGTCGTCGCTGACACGGATCTCGAGCTGGGGTTGCCCACTGGTTGGATTCGAGCGCATCCGCGTGACCTGTCCGATGATCGCAGTTGTACAACGGGCCTGGGCGGCAGCGAGCGCTACGGTTCCAACGTTGAACGGATCGGGCACCGGAACTTCATCTTGACCACGACGCCAAGCCATTGTCAGGTCGTCTCGCCGGGTGCGGTGACGAGCAAGGCGCGAAGTTCGTCCTGGGCTGCTTCGCCGGCGAGAACCAGCACCTCGTCGCCGGCACGCAGTACCACGTCGGGATGTGGGGTGATGACGTGCCCGTCCCGTACGACAGCGACGATGCTCGAACCGCGGGGCAGGCCAAGTGCGGAAATTTCGCGGCCGGCTGCCGGTGAACGGGCGTCGAGGGTCACCTCGGCAAGGTGAGTGCGGCCCTTGTCGAACGACATGAGTGGCACCCACGCGCCCACGAATACAGCTTCCTCGACGAGCGACGTTAAAAGGTGGGGGGTCGATACCGACACGTCGACGCCCCACATCGAGTCGAACATCCAGTGGTTGCCCGGATTGTTGACGCGGGCGACGACGCGAGGAACCCCAAACTCCTGTTTGGCCAGCAGCGAGACGACGAGGTTGTCCTCGTCGTCACCGGTGACCGCGGCAAGAACGTCGCACGTTGCTGCGCCGACGCGTTCGAGCGTCGCCACCTCGCATCCGTCGCCGATCACCCATTCCACGTTCGCCACGTTGCGCTGGTGACGTGCGGACACTCGCTCGTCACTGTCGAGCAAGGTGACACTATGACCATTGGCCGCGAGTTGCTCGGCCATGTATCGGCCGACGCTTCCGGCCCCGACGACAACGACTTTCACAAGCCCTCCTGCGCAAGGATGTGGACCAAGTCGCCTTCTTGGACGACGAGTGACGCTTGAGCGAACTGGCCGAGGCCGATGCGCGTGACAAGAACGGCACGCCCCGATAGGGCTGTTTCGAGCTCGCCTAACGTGCGCCCGGCCCACGTGGCGTCGACGAGTCGTTCTCGAATGGTGAACTGTGCAGTTGGGTCAACCCAGCTAGCAGGCCCCTCCTCGCCGGTGAGCCGTGATAGCACCCGCGCACTTGTCCAACCGACCGTCGCCACCGTCGGAATACCGAGGCGCTCGTAGATTGCGGCGCGGCGTGTGTCATAGATGCGGGCAACGACGCGTTCCACACCGAAGGTTTCACGGGCGACCCGTGCCACCAGAATGTTCGAATTATCGCCGTTGGTTACAGCGGCAACAGCACTGGCCCGTTCAATACCGGCCTCGACGAGAACGTCACGGTCGAACCCGACGCCGACGATGGTGTCACCGGTAAACTCGTCCCCGAGCCAGCGAAACGCTTCGGGTCGCCGGTCGACGATGGTAACTGTATGGCCAGATTCGGTCAGCGTGAGGGCAATCCTGGTGCCCACTCGGCCGCAGCCAACGACAACGGTATGCATCAGAATCTCCTAGGCGTCGATCGCCACGTCGCCATCCATGTGCACAGGCACGGACAGCACCGCGGTATGGGGGCGGTAGAGCAATTTGGCTTTCAACGCGAATGCGCTTCCGTTGTGGAGCCACTGAGTCGACCAGGACGTCACAAACTCGGGAATGACCACGGTGATGATGTCGTCTTGATGGCGCTCGTCGAGTTCGTCGATGAACTTCAAGATGGGTCGAGTGAGCTCGCGAAACGGTGAGTAGACGATATGAAGTTCGATGGGTATGTCGAACTCAGCCCACTGTTGCTCGATTCGAAGCCGATCCTCGTCGTCGCTCACGACAGTGACCGCAAGTAGGCGGTCGGGGTTCAGTGATCGGGCGTACTGCAGGCCGTGCAGAACGCCCTTGTTGATGGCGCCCACGAGAACGACCATGGTGTGTGTTTCTCGCGGCGTGCGATACCCGGGTTGTATCGCTACCGCCTTGCGGCTTTGTGCGTAGTGTCGGCCGATCGCCCGGAAGCCGACCACCATGATTGGAATGAGCGCTGCTGGAATCCAGGCACCCTCGATGAACTTGGAGTACATGATGACGGCAGCAATGATTCCGGTCATCGTTGCGCCAAGCAGGTTGATGGCGAGGCCCACCTGCCAGTTCCCGTCGCGGTGCTTGCGATGGTGGCGGACCATGCCGGCTTGGCTGAGCGTGAAGCCCGTGAATACCCCGAACGCGTACAGGGGAATCAGCTTAGAGATGTTGCCCTGGAACGCCACGATGAGCACACCGGCCATTCCGGCCAGGAACAGGACGCCGTTCGAGAACACTAGCCGGGCACCACGATTGAAGAATTGGCGGGGAAGGAACCCATCCTTGGCAATGAGCGAGGCTAGGCGCGGGAAGTCGGCGTAGGCGGTGTTCGCTGCGAGGATAAGAATAGAGAACGTGCCGATCATGGTGAGCCAGAACAAGACGCCCTTTCCACCGTAGAGATATTCGGCCATTAGCCCGAGCCCGTTGCCGTCGTTGTGACCTCGGTACGGCTTGAGGTGGGAGGCAAGGACCGACACCCCGAGAAAACACGAGCCGAGCACCGTTCCCATGATCACCAGCACCATCGAGGCGTTCTTGCTCTCGGGCTTCTCGAACGCGGGTACCCCGTTGGACACCGCCTCCACTCCTGAAAGTGCCACAGCACCCGATGAGAACGCCCGCAGCAGCATGTAAAGACCGAGGCTCTTGGTGAGCTTGGATTCTGCTATTGCTTCCTCGGACAAGAGGGACTCCGGGATCGGACCAACGTGCTGGATGAAAATTCGGTAGAGCCCAGTCGCGATGAGCAGCAACAGCATCACGATGTAGAAATACGTCGGCCCGGCGAACGCTGCACCCGATTCCTTGACACCGCGCAGATTCATCACGGTCATCACCAAAACGCACAGGAGGCAAAGGGGCACCGTCCATCGGCTGCCGAATCCGGTTGCCGTTCTGATCGCGAGTACTCCTCCGGCGACACTGACGGCAACGGTAAGGATGTAGTCGACGAGCAGTGAGGACCCAGCCACCAACGAAGGGATCACCCCCAGGTTTTCTCGGCTCACGATGTATGCACCGCCGCCGGAAGGATATGCGTGAATGGTCTGGCGATACGACGTCACGACGATGACGAGCAGGACGCAGACAACAATGGCGATGGGCACGAGCGGCCTGAAGGCGGCCGCGCCAACACCGGCACCGAGCAATGTTACGACCAAGATTTCGTCGGTGGCGTAGGCCGTCGACGAGATGGCGTCGGATGCGAACACCGGCAGGGCGATCTTCTTGCTGAGTCGTTGGTGCTGCTCCTCGGAAGACGAGATCGGTTTGCCGATGAGAATGCGCTTCAGTGGAGCCATAGACAGCATTAACTCTGTCGGCAACTTCTGAACGGGCGAGCATCCTTAGCGGATTCTTAGCGCGCTTCGTCAGGGTGCTCGAACCGGTATCCCATACCGGGTTCGGTGAGGAAGTAGCGCGGTTGACTGGGGATCGGCTCGATCTTACGGCGGACATGGGCCATGTGGACCCGCAAATAGTTCGTCTCCTCACCGTAGCTTGGACCCCACACATCTTGGAGTAGTTTGCGGGAGCTCACAAGCTTTCCGGCGTGCCGCACGAGCACCTCGACGAGATGCCACTCGGTAGGCGTGAGGTGTGGCGAGCCGGTCGCTGTCACTATCCGCTTGGCCGCGAGATCGATCGTGAAATCATCGGTGACGATGATCGGAGCTACCTCGTCAGGGGTGGTGCGACGTATTGCAGCGCGAACCCGAGCCAGGAACTCACCCATGCCAAAGGGTTTGGTCACGTAATCATCGGCTCCGGCATCCAACGCAGCGATTTTGTCGGCCTCGCGATCGCGCGCCGACAGCACAATGATGGGCACCTTGCTCCAGCCTCTCAGACCGGCGATGACCTCGACGCCCGACATGCCGGGTAGCCCTAGATCGAGGACCACGACGTCGGGTGGGTGGTTGATGGCGATAGTCAGCGCCTCTTCGCCCGTCGCCGCGTTGTCGACCAGAAACCCGCGCGCTCGAAGATTAGCGGCGAGCGCCCGCAGAATCGACGGATCGTCGTCGACGCACAACACTCTGTTCATAGTGCGGCTGGCACTTTCACGACCGCCGTCAGCCCGCCGCCCGGGGTGTCCTGCAATGTCAGTTCGCCGCCGATGGCCGAGGTGAACCCCGTTGCGATGGCCAGTCCTAGCCCCACGCCCGCTGCCTTGGAATCGCCCAGCCGCTGAAACGGTTGCACCACTTGTTCTCGAAGCTCGGCTGCGATGCCCGGCCCTTGGTCGACAACATGGATGTAGACGAAGGGCCCGAAGCGACTGGCCCGAACCCGCACAGGACGAGACGCTGGTGACCAGGCGATGGCATTGTCGATGAGGTTAGCCACCACCCGTTCCAGCAGAGCCGGGTCGCTCGATATTTCGGGAATGTGCTCCGGAAGGTCGAGTTGGACGTTCGTACCGCTTGAACCCAAGCTATGGATGGCGGCCGGAAGCACTTCTTCGAGCGAAACCGATCGGATTGATGCGTGAACTGCTCCGGCTTGCAGCCTACTCACGTCCAATAGATTGGTCACTAGGGCAGTCAGTCGGTCGGTGTCGTGGTCGATCGAAGCAATGAACTCCGCCTGTATGTCCGGTGGCCAGTCGATGTCGGTTTGGCGAAGGCTCGACACATTTGCTTTGATCGCCGCCAAGGGGGTGCGTAGGTCGTGCGACACCGATTGCAGAATCGCCGTTCGAAGCACATTGGCACGGTCGAGCGACTCGACGCGTTCGGCTGCCTCATGAAGGCGGCGTCGTTCGATAACCGCGGTCAAGCCCGACACGAACGCGTCGAGCACTCGCCGGTCGTCGACGGTGAGCTCCCGATCGTCAAGGACAAGCACTGCCCCGCCGCCGAGGTCACGCGTGAGCAGCCCCGGTTTAGGAGCGGGAATCGGCCGACCGGCACAGGCAACAGTGTGCCAGTGCAGAGCGTCGCGCCGTAGGACGGTAACGCCATCGAGGTGGAAAGTGGTTCGCAGGTGCTCGGTCAGGATGGCGAGCGGGTCAGGATCGGCGAGGTCGGCGGCGAGCCGAGCCAGTGTGGCGGCTTCTCGACCGGCGCGGTCGGCCTCGAACGTCCGGCGTGCCGCGATGGAAACGAGCGCCGATACAACGGCAGCGACGGTGACAAAAGCGGTGAGCGCTATGACGTTCTCCTGGTCACCGATATGCCATGCGTGTAATGGCGGTATGAGGTACCAGTTGGCCAGCAATGGCGCGCCGACGGCTGCAAGCATGGCGGGGCGCTTGCCGCCGATCGCCGCAACGGCTACCACAACGAGCAGGTAGAGCAGCAGCGTCGCGGCGACTCCGAGCGACGTTCGATGGCGCGACAACACCGCAGTCAGAGCGGGCAGGCCGAACAAAGCCACCGCTGCGCCGAACAGCTCCCGGCGCAGCGGAACGACACCCCCCACCTTACCGGCCACGAGCAAGCTCAACGGTTCGTCGGAGGAACCGACCGGCCGGTCGAAAGGTTGGCTATTTTCGCCCGGGCCCGAGCCGTCGGTGCCGAGCCGCGCCGTCATCCATTCGAACGCCAGCGAGCGGAGCGCGGCGAGCCGTTCGGGACGAAACGCCTCGAACGCCTCGGCGTCGATCGCTTCAGCCGGAAGTATGTTTCCGTGGGCAAGACGCCTGCAAAGCGCGGCGGGTGTCATGTCGATCAGCTCAACCTGCACCTCGGGTGCGAGAACTTCGTCATCAACAACGACGCCAGATGTCATGCCGGTGATCAGCGCCGCTCTCGGTGCCATCGTGCGAAGCTGTGAGATGTCGAGCGTCGTCACGACGTCGATCCCCGCCACCAGCAGCTCGTCGACTGTGGCCGCGTGAGCTGCAAGGTCGTCGACGAGTACAACCTTGGGCCGAACCGCCGTGATCATGCAAACATCGGGGCGACCGTCGGCGCACGTCATGACGGGCAACCCGTCGGCTAGTTCGCAAAGTGCCGGTCGTCCACCCGCCACGATCGTCGCCAAGACTACCGACGCGCCTCGGTTATGTCGACGACGCCCTTCCGACAGCAGAGCGTACGTCTTGCCGACGCCGGGTGCGGCACCGAGATACACCCTGAGCAGGCCGCGGGACATGGGCACAGTCTGCCTCGTCGGAGTCCTTGTTGGATGCCTCGACCCGGCCGACCCGGCATTGATCGACGATAAGCCATGCTGTTGCGCCGACGAAAGCGATTACGAATAACACGGTTGCGACAGGATTCATGCGGCAATCGTCGCACCGTCGGGATCAAACCACAGGAGGCCTTATCGGCTTCGTAGCGCGAATGCACCAAATCTCAACGCCCTCTTTACGCTCGGCAAACTAGAACGCAACTCGTTTGGTGTAACCGCCGTCGACGACGATATTTTCGCCGGTAACCCATGACGCCGCTGGGCTCGCTAGGAAAGCCACCACGTTCGCTACCTCGTCGGCGGTTCCCAGACGTCCCGACGGGTGGTTGGCGAGCGCGGCGTTGTACATATCGGGCACGCCCGCTTTGATTTTGCTCCAGCCGCCACCATTGACCCAGATGGGCCCGGGCGATACGACGTTGGCCCGGATGCCTTTGGGGCCGAGCGCCTGGGAGTAGCCAGCGATCAGGTTGATGAGCCCGGCTTTCAAAACATGATACGAACCAAGACCGTTGCCGAAATGCTCGAGCGCGGCCGTGGTGGAGATGGCCACGATGGCAGCACCGCCGGATGCTTCAAGATGCGGCGTCGCAGCTTCGACCATGCGTACGAGACCGAGGATGTCGATGTCGAGTGTGTTCTGGAACGCCTCGGCGGTGAGCTTTCCAGCGCCCCCGCCGCTGGCATTCGACACGATGATGTCGATGCCGCCCATATCGGCGGCTGACTGGGCAACCCAGGCCTGTAATGCCTCGGCATTCGCGACATCGAATGAGCCGCCGTAAACGCTGCCCCCATGTGCTCGAAGTTCCGAGAGGGCTGTCTCGAGCCCTTCGGCGCCGCGGGCCGAGATGGACACCGTTGCGCCTTCAGCAAGTAGCCGCTCGGTTATGGCCCGACCGATACCACGACTTCCACCGGTGACGAGAGCTTTCTTACCTGAGAGTCCAAGATCCATCTACGAGACGTTAGTCCTGCGATACTGCGATCTATGCCTCCAACCCCTGAATCTATCCATCCCATCATGTCCCTGGAGGCCGAGCGGCGGCGGGCCTGCGTTGCCGGCGACACAGCAACACTGCGTTCGATCATGGCGAACGACTGTGTCTATGTCCATTCGTCCGGTATATCCGAAACAAAAGCCGAGATGATCGCGCGGTTCGAGAACGGCGAGTTGGTCTACCGGACACTCGACATCGAGCAGGCGGTAGTTCGAGAATACGGCGATGTGTTACTGGTAAATGGCGACATGCACATCGTGGTCACGACGGGCGGCACCAATAAGGACTTCGTGTCACGGTACCTGCAGGTCTGGCATCGGGTTGGTGTCGACTGGCAGATGGTCTCGTGGCAGTCGACGTTGTTACCGTCGTAGCCCTCGGTTGTCGCGCGAGAATATGACCCCTCGGTTCTACCGACCCACCGCCATGAGGCAGAATCAGTAGAACTTCACATCAACAGGAGATCGAACGTGCCGGTTCAGTCTGCTTTTCACCCAGTGACAGCAACGACCACCGACTCGGGGGTCGCAGCCAAGCTGGGCCCATTGCTCGCCAGTGTGCTCGGTACCGACCGCATTGGAAGCGAATTGCCGGTCCGTTTCGAGTTCTGGGATGGTACAACGTTCGGTTCGGCGTCGAGCGGCGACGTGGTACACATCCGGTCCGCTCGGGCGCTTCGGTGGCTCATGTGGGCACCGAACGACCTCGGTCTGGGTCGAGCCTTTGTCAGTGGCGATATCGATATAACCGGAGACTTGTACGCAGCCATCGACGCGTTCCGAAGCCGAACTGCAGCCAACCAGAAGTTTTCACCGGGGCAAGTGGCAGCAACGGTGGTCGCAGCCGCTCGACTTGGGGTGATTGGTCGACCGCTAACACCGCCACCTGAGGAGGCCCGCGTTACACGCTGGCAACGTCACTCCAAGGCTCACGATGCCGGCGCGATCTCTCATCACTACGACGTTGGCAACGACTTTTATCGGTTGGTGCTCGGGCCAGCAATGACCTACTCGTGTGCCCGGTTCCCCGACGGGTCGACTGACCTTGTTGCTGCGCAAGCGTCAAAGCACGACCTGATTTGTCGCAAGCTCGGTCTGCACGAACGACCCAACCCTCGGTTGCTTGACGTTGGATGTGGGTGGGGGTCCATGGCGATTCATGCCGCTGTATATCACGGTGCGCGTGTAGTTGGCATAACCATCAGCGACGAGCAAGCAAAACGCGCACGTGAGCGTGTTGCGGAGGCTGGCGTTGGCGACCTGGTCGAGATTCGACTGCTCGACTACCGCGATCTGCGAGGCGAAAACTTCGATGCCATCTCGTCAGTTGGCATGTCGGAACATGTTGGGTCCGAACGCATCGACGAGTACTTCGGTATCTTGCGGTCAGTGCTCAGGCCCGAAGGCCGATTGCTCAATCATGCCATTTCGAGTGTCGGCGGTTCGCGGCTCGGCAAACGAAGTTTTACCTACCGGTATGTGTTCCCCGATGGCGAGCTACTCGATGTGAGCGATACGTGCCGTGCCATGCAGCGCGCCGGCTTCGAGGTGCGCGATGTCGAGTCGTTGCGAGAGCACTACGCACTGACGTTGCGCGCTTGGGTTGCGAATCTGGAGGCGCAGTGGGATACGGCGGTGGCGCTTGTGGGCCTGCCCCGAGCCAAGGTTTGGAAGCTATATATGGCTGCGTCGGCTATGGGTTTCGAAGAAGGCGGCCTGAGCCTGCACCAGGTACTCGGTGTTGTGGCCGACCAGGTCGGTTCGGTGGCGATGCCGCCAACTCGTGACTCCTGGACCACTAGCGGGCTATTTCCGGGTCAAGGCTCTAGTTGAGGCGTTTGTCGAAACGGTTCAGGTACGTCTTTCGCAGTTGGTCGCAGACGGGTTGATCGATGACGCCTTGGGAGCCTTGGCAGTTCACAACCCCAACGGTGGCTTCGCTCGATACGTAGTCGTCCTCGCCAACAATTCGGCCGCTCGACGCATCGACTTTCCAAATGATACGAACGATGCGCTTGTTCGGCGCATCTTCGCGAATGACGTCGAGGATGGTTTCCTTGGTGCCTTGTCCGTGATCGAACGTGCAGCCCTTAGCGATGTTGGTGGCTTGATCGAACCACGCCTTGGCCTCGGCGGCCGTCGGAAACTCTCCAGTGATGCTGGCGGCCGAAAAGGTTTCGGTGGAGATTGATCGACCGGGGGTCACCAGGGGCACACCGTCAAGCGCAGGCATGTCGTTACACGACCGGATGAGCGCGTCTGCTGTGCCGTTGACGCTAGCGTTGATTGCATCGGTCGAATCGATGTCGAGCTTGTCGAGGTCTTTGACGCGAGGATCGAGGGCCGTATTTGGTGGCGTTTGCGACAGTGTGGTTGCCGTCGTTTGGTTGTCGGACGAGGTCTTGGATCGAGCCGACAAAATGGTGGCTAGGACGCCACCGAATAACAACAGGCCGACCAGACAAATGGCTCCGATTATGAGGCCGTTTCGTGAACGCTTCGGCTCGGGTGTCGACGGCGTTAGATCAGGAAACGGCGTTGACTGGAAGGACGGGGGAGGCGGTGGCGGGGGAGGCAGTAGCTGGCTGAATCCTGGTGGGTTTCCCGGCGGTGGGAACTGACCCGACGGCGCGGCCCATCCTGGTTGGCTGTGAGGGTCGTTACTTGGAGGATTCATGTGGCGTCGATCCTATTTCGTGGTGATTAGTCTTGCTGGTCGTGGCGACCGTATGACAACCGAATTTCCGGCCGAGTTCTTTCGCCGAACCGACGAGTCTGAGGACGGTGACTTCTATGCATTCGACCGGCTGCTGACCCACATCGACGACCGGGCCATCGCTGCGGTCGGAGCACTGTATGAACGGCTTGGGCTGCATGGTCGGGTGCTCGATTTGATGTCGTCGTGGATCTCGCACTTCCTCACCGGTCCTGCCGAGTTGACGGTGCTTGGCATGAATGGCCACGAACTTGCGGCCAACGCCATGGCCACCGACCGAGTACTTCACGACCTGAATGTCGACCCGACGCTGCCGTTCGACGACGCCCATTTCGACGCCGTTACCTGTTGTGTGTCGGTGGACTATTTGGCTCGCCCCGTCGAGGTGTTCCGAGAGGTGAGGCGGGTAGTAGTGCCGGGCGGGTTATTCGTTTGCACGTTCTCCAACCGGTGCTTCCCCACGAAGGCCATTCACGGGTGGCTAGCCGCCGACGACATCGGCCGCTGCCGTATCGTGAGTGAGTACTTCCGACAATGCGGTGGCTGGGCTCCGGCGCAAATGGAATTGTGCACGCCCGCCAGAACCCACGGCGATCCGCTCTACAGCGTGTGGGCGTCCTCGATCTCGGACTAGCAGAGATCGGTGAGGGCTCGATCGAGTTGGGTTACGAAGAACATTGCCGAGTCCTCCGCCAGACACATCGGCGGTTTCACCTTCAGCACATTCATGTTGTCGCTGGTGGGCTGAATAATGACCCCGAGTTCCAGCATCCGGTTGCAGATGGCGTAGGCCTCGACGCTAGCCGGTTCCATGGTGACGCGATCGCGCACGAGTTCGACGCCTTGATACAACCCCATGCCGTGAATCGCTCCGATCAGCCGATGGCGACCCATTAGTTCGGTCAGCAGCCCACTCAGTAGGTCACCAACTCGTCGGGCGTTACTTTGTAGGTCCTCGGCTGCCATGATGTCGAGAACGGCAGTCCCAATGGCGCATGACACTGGACTGCCGCCCGATGATGAAAAGAAGCTGCCCTCGGTTTCGAACCGGGCTGCGATCTGGTCGGTGGTTATGACAACACCGAGCGGTTGGCCACTGCCTGCGCCCTTGGCCACGGTGATGATGTCGGGCACAACGCCCTGTTGCTCGAAACCCCAAAAGTAGTGACCGAGCCGACCGAGGCCAACTTGCACCTCATCGGCAATGCAGAGTCCGCCCGCGCTACGAATAGCTTCGTACGCCTGGTTGAGGAAGCCGTCGGGCAGGGTGACCCCACCGCCATTGCCGAAGAGCGCTTCGGCAATGAACGCCGCGGGGCGGCGGCCGTTGGCTATCAACGCGGCCACTACTCGTCGCACCTCGTCGGCGTACCGGGTGCCCGAATCGGCCCCACGATGAGGACCGCGATAGCGGTTGGGTGCGAGGGTCGGATGGACCCAATCGGGCCGCGAGCCGAGCGCGCCCGGGTTGTCGGCAGTAGAGGTAGACACGGCGTCGGACGCGGTGGTCCAACCGTGGTATGCCTCGGCCAAACATACGACGTGCGGAGAACCGGTAGCGGTTCGAGCGATACGCAGGGCAAGGTCCACAGCCTCACTTCCGCTGTTCACGAGAAACACCCGGTTCAACCCGGCAGGGCAGAGCTCGGCGATTCGTTCGGAGTATTCGACTATGGCGGCGTAGTGAAATCGTGAGTTCGTGTTGAGGCGTAGCCACTGGTCGTAGGCGACGCGTGCAAGGACGGGATGACCATGGCCAACGACAGCCACGTTGTTCACCATGTCGACGTATGTTCGACCGTTCTCGTCGATGAGATGTTCGCGCCAGCCTCGCTCGATTCGCGGCGGGTTGCTGTAGTAGTGCTGCTGTACATCGGCCAGGACAGCGCGTCGTCGGCTGAGAAGGTCCACGGTTGGCGGCGTCGCCGGTGCGAGTGGCAGTCCTATAAGCACCGATGGGTCAGGGCATACGGTGGTCCACGCACCGGCCATGGCGGAGGGAACGAAGAACGGCACTGGTTCAGTGAAACCGGCAACCGTTGCCTGCACCCTGAGCCTCCCGACTGACTGGCCGATCACTTGGCCGGCGGCGACGAACCCGGCTGCCGACGAGCTCACGCCTGTCACCCGCAGGCTGAAGTCGTCCATCGCGACCACGAACCCGTCGTCGACCATCGACAACTGCGCCGATTCCGGTGCGATGACATCGGTGCCAGCAGCGCAATAGATGTCGACTCCCAGTGCAACATTGGCTGGTGGAACCGGTTGCAGTAGGAGCGCCTCGGTGAGGCGAGGCTGCGCGTACACGGTGCACCCGACAGTGTTGTCGAGCATGGTGGCAGCGGCAAGGGTGTCGTCGTTGGTCGTAAGCCACCGTCCCTCGTGGAGCTGGGCGCTGTCCGTGGAAAGGTCGATAACGGTTGCCTGCGCAAGACCGGCGACTAGCGGGAACTGGCTACCCGTCAGCGTGCGCGACGGCGGTTCGAATCCGAGCGTACGCTCGATCAAAGCCGTCAACGCGGCCATAGGAGCCGAGGTTGCCGTAGCGAACATTTGTCGCTCCTCGGCTAGACCCTCGACGACGTAGCCGTTGTCGGGGTCGAGTCTGAGAATGTCGAAGGAGTTCGAAATCAAGGCGGCCGTTCGCTGCACGACAAGTGGCCAGAGAACCGACGCCTCGAGCTGGCTCAGCGGCGCTTCGGCATGAAAGCCCTGCAGGAGGGGGACCATACGACTGAGGTCGTCGCCGCAACGAAACAAAAGGTTCGCAACCGTTACTGCCAGCTCGCCGACCCGCCAACTATGCACCACGTCCCCGAGGTCGATAACACCCAGGCGGCCCGGAGTTCCGGCCGCGGCCGAAGCCATTATGACGTTGTCCTGGGTGAGGTCGTGATGCGTCGCCTGGGTAGGCAACCGGTCGCTTGCGTCGGAGACGATGGCGGCTGCCTGAGCCATGGCCCGGGCCAGCCGACCGGCTAGCCGAAAGTCGGTGACTGACCCACCAACGATGTCGAGGGCTGCCGGCGCATGGCGTACGTCCCACTGCAACTGACGGTGAATACCAGGATGATCAAAATCGGCGAGGGCGACGCTTGTGCGTCCCACGAGACCGCCCAACGCCCGAATGACCCCGGGCGTAAGATGCCGTCGTTCGGTGAGATTGCCGCCGGGTAGGAACCTTAGTAGCCGTGCCCAAGACGTTCCGGCGTCGGTAGTAATCGGTACCATCAGCCGACCATCGGTTGCCGCAACGACCGTGGACACATCGTCGTTCAAGAGGCGTTGAGCGAGGTGTTCGGCCACTTGATTTTGGGCATCGAGCTCGCTGGCCGACACTCCATGGTGCGAGACCTTCAGCACGTATCGCTGGTCGGAACGTTCTGCAATGTAGTTACGGTCCTGTTGGCTGCCGACTTCAGTCAGGCTCGCAAATCCTCCCCACGCGGCGGCGGCGTGAGCGAGTTGTACCTCGTCGATTGCGGGGCACGGTTGACGCAATCGGTTGATGGAGGCAACGAGTTCGGGATTCATGTCGGCTCAACGATAACGAGGACCTGTCATGGTGGTCTGGCACTCTCGTCGGCGCGGACAGCCACTACCGTGTTTTGGTATGAAGGTTGCAGCGATACAGCATGACATCTCGTTCGAAGATGCGCCCGCAACTCGTGAACGAGTTGCGCCCATGATTGCCGCCGCAGCAGGGGCGGGAGCGCGCCTTGTTGTACTTACCGAAATGTTCGCAACCGGCTTCACGATGAACCCACTCGAACACGGCGAAGGCCCTGGCGGTGCAACAACCGACTTTCTGCTGCGAGCTGCAGCGCGGCACAATGTGTGGGTTTGCGGTTCGATACCAACGGTCGACCCCGCTATTCCTCGGCCCGTCAACCGGTTGATACTGGCTGGGCCGGCGGGGGAGTTGCACACCTACGACAAGATTCACCCGTTTAGTCACGGGCTTGAAGCCGAGCAGTACCAAGGAGGAACCCGTTTCCTGACAGTCGATATCGAAGGGCTTCGGTGCAGTTTCTTGGTGTGTTACGACCTGCGGTTCGCCGACGAATGTTGGCAGCTCGCTGGCGTCACCGATTGTTTCGTCGTTCCTGCCAATTGGCCCGAAGTGCGCCGTCATCACTGGCGCAGCTTGTTGATTGCACGTGCTATCGAGAACCAGGCGTATGTGGTTGGTGTGAATCGTGTCGGCTCGGGAGGTGGTCTCGAGTATGTGGGCGATAGCCAGATTGTCGACCCGCTCGGCGAGGTGCTCGCATCGGGCGCGCGCACCGAGGCGTTGCTGGTAGCCGAGGTTGATCCGGCCCACGTTGCGGCCGTTCGCCATAGGTTCCAATTCGGACGTGACCGCCGAACCTTCCCGTACTAAGAACGTATATACTCATCGTATGACAATCAAGGAGCGCAAACTGGTCACGTTTCCAGCGCACCTTTGCGACGAGGCTCGGCAACTCGGTCTCGCTAACCTCTCGGGCTTTCTCTCCGAGGCGCTGGCGGCTTGGATTGCCGCCGAACATGCACGCCGCAGTGCCGAATCCTGGGCAAGTGATCCACGGCCGTACGGCGATGACGACGTCGATTGGGCGACGGAGTACGGCATCACCTCTGAACGTATCGCTACGGTCGATACAGCAATTGCCGCGCGTGCGCTTTGGACGCAGTTCGCCGACGAGTCGTGAAACGCGGCGAGTTGTGGATCGTGCGGCTCGATAAGCCCCGACCAGCGCTCATCCTGGCAGAGAACGTGTCTCTTTACGACGTCCAGATTATTCCGATCACGCGAACTCAGCGGCACCTGCTTAGCGAAGTGGTCGTGGGAGCCGAATCGGGCCTGAACCATGCGTCGTATCTGAATGCTCAACTGCTCATGGCGGTAGCGCCCGAAGCGTTTATCCAGCACATCGGAGCTTTGGGCGATGAGAAGATGAACGAGGTCTGTCGAGCAGTTAAAGCCGCCATCGGCTGCTAGAGGGATGCTTGAGGGTCGAGACCAATTCTCAGGAAATTCACAGGTGGCTGCGAGGTTTTCGGGGAACTTGACAGGGATACTGGGCGTTGAACGTTCACCCGCAGCTGAAAGCCCGTAACGATGACCGACACTTCCAACCAGCTCTCTGGCAGCGCACTGCCGAACGCATCGGCGTTACTGGAGGACGCGCTGTTCCAAATCAAGCGTGTGATTGTCGGCCAAGACCGAATGGTCGAACGGTCGATGGTGTGTCTGCTCGCTCGCGGCCACTGCCTGATCGAGGGCGTACCCGGGTTGGCGAAAACTCTCACCGTGTCGACACTGGCTCACGTGGTCGGCGGCTCGTTCGCTCGAATTCAATTCACTCCCGACCTCGTGCCCGCCGACATTGTGGGTACACGTATTTGGCGGCCTTCGTCGGAATCGTTCGATATCGAGTGGGGTCCCGTGTTCCACAACCTGGTGCTTGTCGACGAGATCAACCGCGCCCCGGCCAAGGTGCAATCGGCCTTGCTAGAGGTGATGGCCGAGCGTCAGGTTTCTATCGGTGGCGTCACGCGCCAGGTGGACAGACCGTTCCTGGTGCTGGCCACACAAAACCCAATCGAGTCGGAAGGGGTGTACGCCTTACCCGAAGCGCAACGCGACCGCTTCCTGATGCAGATCATCGTGAACCAGCCGTCCTACGACGAGGAAATGGAGATCGCCCGGCGTATGGGTGTTAGCGCCCCCGTGGCCGACACTGTGTTGAGGGTCGACCAGCTACTTGCATTGCAGAGTTTGGTCGACAACGTGTTTGTCCATCACGCCGTTGCCGAGTACGCCGTTCGTCTCGTGATGTCTACCCGCGAGCCCGCGAAATGGGGTTTGCCCGAACTGCAGCGCCATATTGCGTTGGGTGCGAGCCCACGCGCCACGCTTGGGTTGCTGGCGGCATCTCGTGCCCTGGCCGTTCTGCGCGGCCGGCGGTTCGTCTTGCCGGCCGACATTGCCGCAGTTGCGCCTGAGGTACTGCGCCACCGCATCGGTCTCAGCTACGACGCGCTTGCCGACGGGGTCGACGTCGAGACCATTGTGCAACAGGTATTGGTCGCCGCCGCGCCGCCGTCGGTGTCACCCCGTGATGCCGAAGCGCCAGCTGGTACCACCTACTTTCCTCCCCCGGCGAGCATCGCTGGCTGATGGCCATGAAACGCCGATCACTTGGGCCGAGTCATACGCCGGTGCCGCTCATTCAGCGCGCGGAGACGCTTCGTCACCTTGAACTGCGCATCAATCGGCGCCTCGATGGGCTAGTTGCCGGCGAGTTTCGCGGTGTCAACAACGGACCCGGCATCGAACCGTCGGGTGCCCGTCGTTACGAACCCGGTGACGACGCCCGTCGATTGGACTGGAGCCTGACGGCTCGTTCGCTCGAACCCCATGTTCGAATGACCGAGGCCGAGCGCGAACTGGAAACCTGGATTGTTGCCGACCGATCGGCCAGTCTCGATTTCGGAACAGCCAAGTGCGAAAAGCGCGACATCGTTCTGGCTGCTGCGTGCACGTTCGGGTCGCTGTCGGTCCGTCGGGGCAACCGCCTTGGCGTGCTCACTACCGGTGGGCCAACGATTACCCGGTCGGCACCGCGTTCGAGTCGCACGTCGCTTATGGCGTCTCTTGCTGCTCTGCACGACACACCTCGCCATGACAGCTCAACGCCTGTTGCTCCGTCGGCGAACCTTGCGGACGGGCTCGAACAGCTTGCTCGTATCCATCGACGTCGCGGCCAAGTGATCGTGGTTTCCGACTTCCTCGACGGTGGCGATTGGGGTCGATCGTTGCGCGGCCTCGCCACCCGGCACCAGGTCATCTGCGTTCAGGTAGTGGACCCACGCGAGTTGTCGCTGCCCGCAGTCGGCATGCTGTCGGTTGTCGACACCGAAACAGGCCGGCTTATCGATGTGCAAACAAACTCCGCTCGCCTGCGTGATCGGTACCAGACGGCGGCCAAGGAACGTCACGGGCACATCGCCGGCCAAATACGGGCCGCTGGTGCCGAACACCTGGTGCTCTCGACCGATGGTGACTGGCTGGCCGACATCACGACGTTCATCGGTCGCCGCCGACGCGTTGCGGCCCTACCATTACGAGTACAACCGTGAGGTTCTTGTCGGCGTGGCGGCTGCTGTTTCTACTGGTGCCGTTTGCTTTAGCTATCGCCTATCTGGTGATGCAGCGGCGGCGACGAACGCTTGCAACTCGGTTCACCAGCGTCGACCTGTTGGCCTCAGTCGCCCCGCGATTCACCGGGTGGCAGCGACACATTCCCGCGGCCGCGTTGCTCGTTGCGTTGGTGCTATCGGTCGTCGGTTTTGCCCGACCCGCCGACACGGTGCGCGTGCCTAAGGAGTCGTCGACCGTCATCCTCGCCCTTGATGTTTCTGCCTCGATGGGTGCAACTGATGTCGAACCAACGCGGCTGGCGGCGGCCCAAACCGCGGCGCGAACGTTCATTGAAAGACTCCCGCCAACCACTCTGCTCGGGCTGGTTACTTTCGACCGCCAAGCCCGGCTGCTAGTGGCCCCAACCGCCGACCGCGCTCAAGCGATTGCTGCGATTGATGGCCTGAAACTCGGGCCGGGTACAGCTACCGGAGATGCCATCGACACGTCGCTCACTGCAGCTCAATCCAGTGCGCCGACTACCGGCGGAACCTCATCGGCGGTCGTTGTTCTCATGAGCGATGGCACGCCAACCATCGGGCGGGGCGGGTTGACCGCAGCGCAAACCCTCGATGAAGCAATCGCGAACGCCAAGGCGCAAGGTGTGCCGATCAGCACCATCTCCTATGGTACGCAAGACGGTACCGTCAAGGCCGAAGGACAAACGATCCGGGTGCCAGCCGACCCCGATGCCATGAAGAAGATCGCCGACGACACCGGCGGAAAGACGTTTTCGGCCGAGACCGCCGACCAGCTGGAATCGGTATACGACAAGATCAGCACGTCAGTGAGCTTTGATATCCAAACCCGTGAACTGACCGCTTGGTTCACCGGTGCCGCACTTCTCACTACCGTGTTGGCAGCAATGGCTGCCCTGCGGTGGACCCAACGAATTCTGTAGCCGGAGGGCTATCAAACCATGAGCTTTCAGTTCGACAACAACGACAACGTGCCAGACTTTCGTGCGCCGGCTGAACCATTCAGGTTCCCGGCCCCGGTGGTTCCGTCCCCGCCGTCAACGCCTACCGCTGCGCCGAAACCTCGCCGGAACCGGAACCTCGCCATAGGCGGCCTTGTGTTGGTGCTTGCCTCGTTGGGCGGGTGCGGCGCCCTTATCGCGGCACGGGACCAATCGGCTGTCTCGTCCGTGTCGGCGGTGACAACGGTGAAGGCTTCGGGCACTGTGGCGGCACCGGTGCCTGCACCAACTACCGCCTCGGCTGCATCTGGGTCTCCCTCGTCAACGGCGTTCAAGGTTGCCGGTCCGGCCCTCGACATCAAGGCCATCATCGCCAAGGTCACACCGTCGGTCGTGGCCGTGGAAGTAGGCCAAACCCGCAACGGTGTCTTCCAACAGTTCGGTGCTGGTTCGGGCTTCGTCATCTCGAAGGACGGCCTGGTGCTGACGAACTCTCACGTCGTCAACCTCAGCGACCAATCGGGCCGTGCGCTCACGAATGTGGTCATCAATCTCAAACTCGGCGACGGCACCAGTCGTCCGGCCACGGTTCTTGGCAGCGCGCCCAATAGTGACGTGGCGTTGTTGCAGCTTGCCGACACGAGAAATCTGATGCCGGTGACAATTGGCAGCTCGGCCAACCTGCAGGTGGGCGACGATGTGGTTGCCATTGGTAACGCACTAGCGCTTGGTGATACGCCGTCGGTGACCAAGGGCATCGTGTCGGCCAAGAACCGCACGCTTGACGTCGACGCCAACGTCACACTGTCGGGCCTTATCCAGACCGACGCCGCGATTAACCGGGGCAATTCGGGCGGGCCACTCCTGAATGCGGCGGGAGAAGTGGTTGGCATTAACTCAGCCGGTATCCCCGACGCCCAGAATATCGGGTTCGCCATTGCTATCGACACCGTCACGCCGTTGCTCGATCAGCTCAAGTTGGGCCAGGCTCCTACGGCTGCCGCCACTGCGTATCTTGGTATTTCGTCGCAACCGGGCATTAACGGCATTACGGTCACCGAGGTGCAGACCGGCACACCAGCCGCCGCTGCCGGATTGCAAACGGGTGATGTCATCGCGAAGTTCGACGGCAAAGCCATTACGGCTGCGTCGGAACTGGGTGCGGCGATTCGTGCCCGTAAACCAGGCGACAAGGTGTCATTTGATGTGTTGCGTAACGGCTCGACCGTCTCGCTGTCGGCCACGCTATCCAGCCGCCCCGGCTGATTGCCCTTCAAAAGGCTCTTGTAATGACCTATATTTAGGTCGATAATTGGAGTATGGAAACGACCTCACTCTCGGACTTGAAGACACACTTGTCGGAATATGCCGATCGCGCCGAACTACAGCATGAGCAGTTCACCATCACCCGTAACGGTCGACCCGCCGTGGTAATGGTGTCCGTCGACGAGTGGGAATCGCTGCAAGAGACCCTTTTCTGGCTGTCGCAGCCCGATATCCATGCATCGCTCGCCGAGGCCGAGGCTGAGGTATCCCAAGGCAATACGTTCAGCGAGGCACTAGTTCGTCATTCGCTCGGCCTCCCTCCGAAGCGTGTCTGATTACGACGTACTTCTGGTTGGATCGGCAATGCGAAGTCTCCATGCGGTGCCACCAAGAATCAGTGAGCCACTGGTGGCGTTTATTTTCGGAGGTGTTGCCGACAATCCGAGACGTCGAGGGAAGCCATTGCAACGCGATTTAGAGGGTCGGTGGTCCGCTCGCCGGGGCGACTATCGAATCATCTACCGCATTGAGGACGACACGAAAACAATCGTGGTGTTGAAGATCGCCCACCGCAGCCACGCCTATAGCGGTGACCGCTGAGATTGCAACGGCTAGGCGGGAGCAACAGCGACGGGCACGCCATTCAGGGCGATGTTTCCCGACAACTCGTCACGGAAGTACTCGTCGGTAAGCACGTTGGTATTGACCCCGCGATACTCCGACGCAACGCGTAGTTGAACCCCAGGAAGTTGTTGGCCAAAGCCGTGGGGGATGCTCACGACGCCGGGACGGATGCCATCGGTCAACTCGGCGGTGACGATTACCTCGCCAACGCGTGACGTGACTCGGGCTGCTGATCCGTCGGGAATGCCGAGGCGGGCGGCGTCGTCGGGGTGTATCTGCATGGTGCAGCGGTTGCGACCCTTGGTGAGCACCTTGATGTTGTGCATCCACGAGTTGTTGGAGCGCACATGCCGACGCCCAACGAGCACAATGCTGTGATCCCAATCGCGATCCATCGACTGCGCGAACCGCCCGAGATCGCCACGAATGAGATCGGGAACAACTTCGACCTTGCCCGACGGCGTGCGCAGCAGATCGGGAATACGGCCCGGCTCCAATGCGCCAAGGTCGACACCGTGCGGGTTGGCTTCAAGCTTGGCCAGGGTAAGGCCATCGGGCACCGAACCGAACGCATCGCCGTACGGTCCGGTGCGCAACATCACATCGAGCATCCGTTCGGGCCCGGTTCGATCGCCGAGTTGCTTGTCGAGCTCATCGACATCGCGGCCGTGCACTTGGCCGAACTCGTCACGCACAGCCGAGCCCAACATGGACCGGGCGGCGTCGTGCACAATCTGGTCTGTAGTCACATCGTGGCCCTGCCCGGCGGCTATGGCAGCGAGACGCAGAATGATTTCCCATTCTTCGAGCTGCCCGTCATCGAGCGGAAGAACCGGTGGCGAATAGTTGGCGACGTTGTGTACCGCAAAATTGAGGAGCGCCAGGTCGTAGTGGCTCTTTTGTAGCGGTGACGGCGGCGGCAAAATTACCGTTGCGTGACGGGTCGTTTCGTTGATGTACGGGTCGATCGACACCATGAAATCAAGCGAGGCCAAGGCGGCGTTGAGGCGATCGGAGTTCGGGTTCGACGACGCCGGGTTGCCGCCAACGGTGACGAGCGCACGCACCTGGTCTTGTCCGGGTGTTTCGATCTCTTCGGGCAGCGCGGTAACCGGAAACTCACCGAGCGCCTCGGGTTGCTGGCTCACCCGCGACACGGCCCGACCCATTGAAAAGCCACGCCCGCTACCGGGTTTACCCTTGGACGACGGTTGGCCAACAGCGCCCTTCGCGAACATGGCCCCGCCAACACGGTCGAGGTTGCCCGACAAGATGTTCACAACGTCGATAAGCCACGACGCCAACGTGCCGAACTCCTGGGTGCAGGTACCGATGCGGCCGTAGACCGCAGCGGTTGGTGCCGCAGCGAGGTCACGAGCGAGGCCACGAATGGTGTCGGCGCTGACTCCGCACACCGTGGTAACGCGGTCGGGGGAGTACGGCGACAACAGGGCCGGGAGGTCGTCGAGACCGTTGCAGTGCGCGGCCACGTTCGACGGGTCGGCCAGTCCTTCGGCGAGAAGCGTGTGGGCAATCGCAGCGAGCAAATGGGCGTCGGTGCCAGGCCGAATGGCAACGTGCTGGTCGGCATGTTCGACGGTTTCGCTTCGCCGCGGATCGACCACTACAACCTTGCCGCCACGGGCTTGTATGCGTTCGAGTCGACCGGGGAAATCGGGTGCCGTGCACAGTGATCCGTTCGAGGCATATGGGTTGGCGCCCAGCAAAATAATGTAGTCGGTGCGGTCGAGATCGGGTACCGGTACCGCCACGGAGCCGAACATCAACGACGCCGAAATTTCCTTCGGGCGTTGGTCGACCGTCGAGGCCGAGAACCGGTTGCGGGTGCCGAGCGACTGGATAAGGTTGCGATTGAACATCAAGGGCGCCATGTTGTGAGCCCCGGGATTGCCGAGGTACACGGCAACCGCATGCCGACCGTGTTCGGCCAGGAGCGGCATAAGGCCAGCCTCGATTGTGGCGAACGCTTCGTCCCAACTGACCTCGACAAACTCGCCATCGCGTTTGACGACTGGCGTACGAAGACGGTCGGGGTCATCGTGGAATTGCTTGAGCGTGGAACCTTTCGGGCATATGAAACCCTTGGAGAACACGTCGTTCATGTCGCCGCGGATGCGAGTCACTGCACCGGCCTTAACCGTGATCTCCAAGCCGCAGCCGGCTTCGCAGAGCGGGCAGGTGCGAAACGCTGTACGGGTGTCGTCGGTCATGCCTGCGAGTCTGCCAGGCTTGGGTGGCGGACGGTGACGCGGAGCACTACGACGCATTCGAATCGTAGGGGCGGCATCGGCTAGACCATCTGGTTGTGGAAAGCCATCGGCGAAAAGGCGCTGTCATCTGCGCGCTGGCCGCCACGTCGTGGGCTGGTACCGCGCCGGGCATTAGTTACCTGCAGCGTCGAGGCGTTCCCAACCTGACGTTGGCGTTGTGGCGCGACGCGTTTGTTGCAATTGCGCTTTTCGCCTTCTTCGCTTTTCGGCCCGGCCCGCTCCGTGTGACGCGCCGGATACTGGCCGAGTTGGCCATTGTGGGTGCGATCTGTGTCGGGTTCTACCACATTCTCTGGATGAATTCGGTCTCGTTGAATGGCCCTGCCATCGCCGTTGTACTTGTGTACACCTACAACGTATGGACCGCGCTCGGCGCACGCCTCCTCTACAAAGAACCCCTGCACCGACTGCATCTTTTGGCCATCGTGCTATCGCTCGTTGGACTTGTCCTGGCCGTGCGAGCGTACGACCCGTCGACCTGGAACAGTACGTGGAAGGGGACGTTGATTGGTGTCTCGTCAGCGCTGGTACAGGCGGGGTATGTACTCGCCAATCAGCGGTTTGCGACACGCGTGCATCCGTTCGTAGCGTTGGCGTACCAGATGCTGTTCGCAACGTTGCTTCTCGTGGCTGTCACGTTGATGTTCCAGCCCGGCAACTTGGCTGCACTCGGCGGTACGCGCAACTGGTTGTTAGCCGCGTTCCTTGGTTTCGGTCCCACGCTTGGTGGCTACGGCCTGTTCAACCTGGCGCTGCGGCACCTACCCGGAAAGTCGGCAGGGCTAATCACGATGTTGGAAGTGCCGATCGCCGCAGCGCTGTCGTGGATCATTTTTGGCGAGTCATTGACGGGCCCTCAGTACCTTGGCCTTGTGATCGTGATCGCGGCGTCCGCACTAGCCAACCAAGCGGCGGCGCCACGCTCAGCCGTGGTCCAACCCTAGTTGTTGTAGAGGCGGTCGAGGCCCACGGCCCAGCCTGGTCGATCTACTGTTATTTGACTTACTGTAATTCAAACTACAGTAGCGTGTCGCCTTCCGATATAGCTCCTGTGGTGTGGATGAGTGCGCCCACACCCAGGAACGATTGTCGCGTGGCGTTGATGATGCGTAACACGTCGAGGTCACGTTCGAGAGCCGGATCGTTGCCCATGGCAGGCTGGGCTCGGGTGACCATGATGCACCGGTCGATGGCTTTCACGAACGACAACCGCGCCGTTCCGATACCGACCGTTTCGCCGATGAACCCGTCCTCGCCGGACGCATCGACGATGATGTTCATACGGAAACGTCGGGCCGACCATGACCCGAAACTCCGGGTGGACGCCAAAGACACATGGGTACGGCCCGAGTCGTGGAACGAGCCGACAGGGCCTTGCCAAGTATGTAGCTGGCTGTCGGCCTCTCGTTCGAAATCAGCTGCGATCTCGTACGTGGCGGCGTGGTCGTGTGTAGCCCGTCGCAGCGTGACGGCACGACCAAGCCAGGTCGACAATGCCTGGTCACTGCTGCCCGCCGTGCGGTCGGGCAGCGTGATAACAACATGGCCGTCGTTGTCGATGCTGGCGAAGGCTTCGAGGAGCCTCGGTTCGCGTTTGGCGGTGAGCGCCAGGCCGGTGGCGACATCGAAGACCGCCCATTGTCGATCGCCGGCGAGACCAACATTGGTCACGTCGGCCGTGGTGAGCTGTTCGCCCTGCATGGACTTCACCGGATAACGCCAGAGGCTCGTGACCTTCATCGACCACTCATCGTATCAAGTTCGAGCTGAACCACGGCTGGGCCGTCGACGTCGACGCACACCGATACCTTTGGGCGATTTCGCCATGGATCGAGGTCGAGCCGAGCGGTGTCACCCAACGCCGGCCACGTCTTTCCTCGGCCCAACGACTGCGTGGTATCGACCCGAACTGGCCAATTCGCGGTGGTGAACAACTCGGGAGCGAGCAGGAACGCAATGGCCGACGAGTCGTGGACGTACAAACCATCGAGCCCGTTTCGTTCGCGGTAAAAGTTCAGATAGTACGGCGAGATTGCCGCGATGTGTTCGCCCATTGCATGGCCCATGCCGGCGTACCTGTCGAGGTGATCGGCGCTCATGAAAACGTGGTGGGTGACGTCGAGGCCGACCATCGTTACTGGCCAACTAGCGCCCAGGACCACATCGGCAGCTTCGGGGTCGTTGTGGATGTTGGCCTCTGCCGCTGGTGTTGCGTTGCCTGGACCTAGCGCATTGCCGCCCATCAGAACCACATCTCGCACGTTGTCCGCGATGCGAGGTTCGAGTCGTAGCGCCAACGCAAGGTTCGTGAGAGGTCCAATCGGCACCAGGGTGATCTCGCCTGGTTGGCTCATTACCTGCTCGACAATGAAGTGTGCTGCGTGTTGGCTGACAGGTTGTCGAGCCGATAGTGGCCGGTTTGTGTTTCCTTGCCCGTCGTCTCCATGCACAAATGCAGCCCCGCCTGAAAACCGATGGCACAGTGGGTCGCTGGCGCCCGGGGCAACGGGGATGTCGGACCGACCGGCGATGTCGAGGATGCGAAGGGCGTTGACTGTCGCCAATTCGGTGGTGACGTTGCCAAAGATCGTGGTCAGTCCAATGACGTCGAGCGCGGAGGCCTGTAACGCGAAGTAGATGGCCATAGCGTCATCGATACCAGGGTCGGTGTCGATAATGATCTTGCGCGCCATGCTGCGAATACTACGTCGAACGAGAGGTAGTTGGCAGATATGCGATTAACATTCGGTACCGTTAGGTATGCTCATTGGTATGAATCTGATGACGTCGATGAAAGTATCTCCGGCAACCAGAGACGAACTGAAGGCCATGGCGTCTCGCGATGGCCTCACTGTCGAGGCTGCTCTGCGAAAGCTGCTCCGAGCCGAGCGCCAGCGTCAGATGGGTCGCGATTTGGCGGAGCGTTCGGCCTCCCCCGATGAACGGGCAGTGGTACAAGCATCAAACGCGGCAGTGGCTCGTGCGATCGGGTGACATCCTGCTAGTCGATTTCGGATTGCCAATAGGCAGCACGCCAGCATTGATTCGCCCAGCAATCGTGGTAACCGCCGATCAGACGCTCGCTTTGTACTCGACCACGTTCCATGTGGTGCCGGTCACCGGCTCTGTGGAGCGTGCGTGGAGCACTGACGTGCCAATCGACGGATTCGGTGTTGTGGTCAACTCCGTGGCTCAATGCCACCTTTGCGGCGTGATAGACCAGCTACAGATTGTCGACGAAACGGGCGCGAACGTCGGAGCCGTGCACTTGGCGCAGATTCGGTCGGTGCTTGTCGACCTGCTCGATCTGGGTTGACGGTCGCCGCGCCTCAGTCGACGAGGACGACGATGGAATGCCAGCCCGAGGCACCATCGGGAATTGGGTTAGCCCGCGCCTCCGTCTGAGGCTGGCCGTCGCCGTCCGTTGCGCGACATGCAACGTTGTAGGTACCCGGCTTCGGGTCCCACTCGTATACCCATTGTCTCCAGGTATCGGCCGACGGCCCGGGGGCCAAACGCGCCGGCACCCATGGGCCGTCATCGATGCGAACCTCGACGCCTTGAATGCCTCGATGGATGGCCCAGGCCACCCCACCAATCGCAGTCGGACCGGCTTGTATTCGTTGCAGTCCGCGGGGTGTGTCGATGCGGGCCATTGTCTTGATCGGTGCCCGTTTGGCCCAACCGCGTTTGGCCCAGTACGGATCGAAACTGGCAAACGTCGTGAGCTCGAGTCCGGTTACCCACTTGGTCGCGGACACGAAACCGTACAGGCCGGGGACGATAAGGCGGGCAGGGAACCCGTGGGCGATCGGTAGCGGTTCGCCGTTCATCCCGATGGCCAGTAGAGCGTCGCGGCCGTCGGTTATGTCGGCGACCGGGGTGCCTGCAGTCCACCCATCAACTGAACGTGACACAAGTTGGTCGGCGCCAGCTTTCACGCCGGCTTCGGCCAGGATTTCGGCTAAGGGAACACCGAGCCATCGGGCCGTGCCAACGTAGTTGCCGCCGACCTCGTTTGAAACGCACACGAGCGTGATGTCGCGCTCGACCAGGTTGCGTTTCAGTAGATCGTCGTAGGTGAAACTGAGTGGTTTGCCGACCATCCCCTTCACCGTCAGTCGCCATGACGCGGGATCTACCTGGGGAGTAACAAGGGTGGTGTCGATTCGGTAGAAGTCGGCGTTCGACGTCATGAAAGGGGCAATGCCAGCGACCCCGAGGTCGACAGCGGCGGGCACCGGCAACGCTAGCGACGCGGCGGTTGGCAGCTTGATTGCGCTTCGTTCCGAAGCTACCGAGAACCGGCGTCGCAACGATCGCCCGACGCCGCCCATACCTGCGGCGGCAACTGCCACGGTGGCCCCGGTAATCATGAATCGGCGTCGGTCGATTCCGACAGCCAACGAGGTGCCCGCGTCGGCGGGCACCTCGCGGCCGACTAACAGCCACAGCACCATGATGCCGATGGCTGCTCCCACCACGCTCGGAACAAGGTCGATGCTTCGAGCGTTCGGCCGTGTGATTGCGGCGCCCGCTCCGATCAGACCGAACAGGGCCACGCCGGCGAGGCCCACGCGTAGGCGTCGTGTCGCCACGACGCCAACAGTGGCGGCGAAGACGGCGAGTAGGGCGAGTGTGCCAATGATGAGCGCCGGTTTGTCGTTCGTGCCAAAGGTGCGAATGGCGAACGTCTTCATCCATGACGGCACGTGGTCGATGACCCAACCGCCGACCGACACCACGGGCGATGCGGTGCCACGGATTAGCCCACTGACCAACTCGGCGACACCGAGCGCCGTGGCGGCTGCGAGTAGCCCCGCCGTGGCGCCGAATCGACGCCGAATCGGCACCACGGGTCCACGGTGCGATTCTGTAGGTTCCATAGCCCCTGTTCGGCGCCAACGCCTACCCGGATTGGTCTGTACGCTCGGCTGAAAACGGCGAGTCGGGGCGCCGCAGAAGCGACGCCCCGACAAACCGGGGGGAACTCTCGATTTCGGATCAGCCAGGTAGCAGCACCGTGTCGATGATCATGACGGTGGCGTTGGCTGTCTGCACGTTGCCGCAGATGACCTTGGCGCCATTGACCATGTAATCGTTGCCAACCTTGGTGATCTTCACGTCGCCGCCGTTGACGGTCTTGACCGATCCGGCCTTTACGAGACCATCGGCATCGAGCTTCTGACCGGCAACCACATGCAGGGTAAGGATCTTGGTGAGATCGCCCTTCGGGTCGGCGAGCAGCTTGTCGAGAGTGGCCTTGGGGATCTTGGCGAACGCATCATTCGACGGTGCGAAGATGGTGAATGGGCCGGCGCTGTTCAATGTATCGACCAGACCAGCAGCACCTACAGCCGCAACCAGGGTGGATAGGACCGGATTGGCCGATGCTGCCGTCGCCGCCGGGGCCGTTGCCATACCGTCAAAGCTGCCTGCACCACTTGTCGGCACAGCGGCACAACCGGCACCGAAGTTCTTGGCTGCTCCGGAGGCTGTGGGGGCAGCCGTGGTTGCGGCTGGGGCCTTGGTCGTTGCTGGGCTGGCGGTGGTGGCCGGAGTGGCGACCTTGGCGTCGCTTCCGCATGCTGCACCAATGAGGGCGAGTCCGAGAGCGAATCCGAATGCCTTCGTGGTCTTGGCGGTCTTGCTAGTGGGTTTGATCATTGTGTCTCCTTGGGTCGTGGCTGGTTCGCTGCGTGCGTTCCATGCCATACGTTCGGAGACTCAACCCGCTTAGATTGGTGCCGTTGAAGAAAATCTAAACCGGGTCGCTGGCCAACAGCGGTGCGGTAGTCGGCAGCTGTGAACCACCGTCTGGCTCCTCGGTCACCGCAACGAGCGAGCCGCTGCCAGGAAGCGACGTGACGCGTAGCTCGCCATGGTGAGCCGAGTTGGTGTCGAACGTTCCAATAGGTCGGGGCGTACCGGCCTCGATGATCCACAGTTGGTACGTGCGTCCGCTCGGCGCTGGCGCAAGATTGTCGGCAACAAGAACGCCTGACCCTGTCGTTGGCGAGTAGATCATTTGGGCGGCACCAGTGCGGCCTGCGAGGCGAACGATGCGCGCATCGGGTGCAGTAGCGAGCGATGCAGCTTCCTGGTATCGGTCGGCGCGCTCACGCTGTTGCGCAGCTAGGCCACCCATACCGAGGGCGGCCACAACTGCAGCGGCCAGCGCGAGGCGAGGCAGTGCGCGACCGACACTCATGGACCGTGCCGGAACCGTAGAGACCTGCCGTGTGCGTCCGACTTCGGCGAGAACCCGGGCCTTCATGGCAGGGGGTGGCGCCTGCGAGGTGGCAACAGCAAGTTCATCGACGGCCAGACGGAAGCCGGCTATGTCGTCCTGGCATGTTGTACACGACGTCAGATGACTCTCGAACCGTCGCCGCTCGACGTCGTCGAGCGCGTTAAGCGCGTACGAGCCGGCGAGCAGATGTAGATCGTCGTTGTTCGGAAGGTTCATGACAGGTTCACTTCCATGGGTTCCACCGCATCACGCAGCCTAATGAGTCCATCGCGTATTCGAGTCTTCGCTGTCCCGAGCGGGATGCCGAGAAGTTGAGCTACTTCTGAGTGCGTGCGGCCTTCGTAAAATGCTAGGCGCACTGCTTCGCGTTGAGTATCGGTAAGGGCACTCAAGCCAGCGGCGATGCCGTCGCGCACGACCTGTTCTTCGAGGTGGTTTCCGACATCGGATTGGGCGGGTTCGGCGCTGGCATCGCGGCCGACCCGATCTTCCCGATTGTGGCGAGTCTGTTCGGCTCGCACCCGGTCGACGGCGCGACGGTGTGCGATAGTTACGATCCAACTGGCGGCACGTCCCTTGGCGGGGTCGAACCGTGGCGCTTGGCGCCACACTTCCAACAACACTTCTTGGGCGACGTCTTCTGCCATTTGTGGATCACGTACAACGCGGCGGGCAACTCCGTACACAACAGGGGCAATGGTGTCGTACAGTGCTTCGAACGCTTGACGATCGCCCTGGCCCACCCGCACCAATAGCGCCTCGGGATTGACGTCGTTGATCTGAACGGATCGGAGGCGGCGCGGCATCCTCATCGTGTCAAGCCTCGCGCCGTCACCCAGGTACATGCCGTCACTTCGTTGCCGATGAACCCGTGGATTGGAATGATGCGAACCTTAATCGTCAGTCGGTGGAAACAGCGTCGCCGAGTTCCCGGGGCGGCTGATCGAACCGAACTGCTTCTCGAAACCGTCGACGTTTTCGGCGATGGCCCGCGCAATTTCGAAGACGACCGACGGCGGCACCTTCACTCGGCTAACCACCCGCACCGGCACTTGTGGCGCACCGGTTTCGGCGTCGTTGCCGGTCATACCCATGACGGCAAAGTCGAGGGTGAATTCGTGCTGGGTGTGCCAGACACCGACAAAGTTGGCGTACACCCCGCCTTCGACCTCGGTTGGGACGTGTACGACCAGTTGCATTTCATGTTCGGAACTCACCCTCTCATCGTGTCATACGGTTTGGGGATGAGGACATCGACATCCAAGTAAGGATTATCAACATGCGCATCCGTACGGACGGCATTTCCCCGTCAATCGCTATGGTCGGTTTGGCCGCCACGTCAGCGCTGCACGCAGCCTGGGCAACCGGGTCCCACGTTCCTGCCAAGAGTCCGGAGGATCTCGCCCGTTTGGTAGTGGGGGTCGATCCACTGAAAAACCCAGGATCGGGAACGGGGTTTCCATCGACCGAGGCAACCTGGGCCGTCGCCGCGCTTCTTGCCACAGCGGCCGCGGCGGTGGCCCCGTCGCTAACGTCATCGCGGGTGACAAAATGTCAGCCGAGTTCCGAGAGTGGAACCGGATCCTGTACTCACCGCTGTGTCTCGTGTTGGCTTTCGGGACGTTCCAAGCCCTCCGTAGGCCCGCCCGACGTGGGGGCGGATGACAAGGAGTGTCGTAGAGCCGCTGGTAGACGCAGCAAACTCAGCGCCGCGCCAAACACCACGAGGGCAACAATCCGGTACGTCGGCTGCGGCCCAATGTTGGCTACCAGCGGTGCCGCGATGAGCATGCCGACGGCATACATCGATCTATCAAAGGTCTCGATGGCTCCAAAGACCCGGGCCCGTACTTCGTCGGGGGCATGCTGCTGGATGAGCCCGGTCGTGAGCGGAAACAAGACACCGCTGCCAACGCCTCCTAGCGAGCCAACGGCAACAATCGCCCAGAACCACGGCAAAACCGAAATAGCAACGCAGGCGGTAGCGACCGCTGCGAGGCCACCGATGATTCCGAATGGAACAAGCCTGCTTGGAAAACGGCCCCCCGCGAGCCACGCACCGAGCAGCGCCACCACGCCCCACGTGCTGTAGAGCAACGCGTAGCCGATTGGTCCTGCACCAAAGTCGTCGGCAAGAACCGGGTCGGCGACGAGTGCTAACCCGAATGTGAAATGGGTCATGGCCAGGGCGATTGTGACGCCACGGATGACCTTGTTGGTGACGATGATTCGGTAGCCGGCTCGCAAGCCATTGGCCATGCCCTTTTGGGTGGTTTGGTCGTGAGCTTTGAAGGTGCCTGAGACCTTGCGGATCAGGTAGGCAGATGCCACGAAAGAGACGGCATTGATGGTGAAGACGACGCCCAGGTTGGTGAGCGCCAAAAGCCAACCTCCGACCATCGGACCAATGATGAGCGCACCGTTCGACGACAAGCTCATCTGACTATTGGCCCACCGCAGATCGGCCTCGTCGACCAGGTTTGGAATGGATGCCGATGATGTCGGAAGGAACGGCGAATTGACTGCGGTTGCGAGTGCCGAACCGATCACCAAGAGCAACGGTGCGTGAACGAAGGCAAGCGCGAGATACGCGACTGCAGCTGCAACTTCGGACACGATCATCACCCGTCGCCGATCGACATGGTCGCCAACCCATCCGGCTACCGGGCCCAACAGCGCGCTCGTAGCCATGTCGGCCAGAAGCACAGCGGTGACCCAGCGGGTTGAATTCGTGCGGTCGTAGATCTCGAAGACCAGCGCCGTACGAGCGGCATGGGTACCGCCGGCCGACGTGAGGCGCGCCACGGCAAGACGGCGGATGGCCGGGCGGCCGGTTGAGGACGGGTGCTCGGTCACAGGTGGCCAGTATCGCGGACCCACCCCGAGTGAACACGTTCTAGTCCGAGTCCCGAGTCGCTTTTCGATACTGCAGTCGGGCGAGATGGTGTTCAGGGGGTGTTCAAGGGGGTGGGGTTGGTCGGGCGAGATGGTGTTCAGGGGGTCGGGCGGGTTAGTGCGGGCTCTGGCAGACTGGTACACCCATGGCACTTGGCAAACGTCCCGCCAACGAGTCGGCGGCCGAATTGGGCTTTGCTCCGCGTCGTCGAATGATCAGCTGGTTCGATCCGCGCGTGCTTCTTGCCACAGCGTTGCGCGATGTCCTAGCGGCAACGTTCGGAACCTATGCCGACAAGCGAGACCAGCAAGCAGCTATCACGGCGGGCGAACCGCTCGATCTGTCACGTCGTGACGAGGCCTGGTTCGATCTCGTCGCTGACATCGGCGAAGCCTTTGGGCCCACCCATGCGGTTGCCTGGCATCTAGCCCAGCCTCAACTCGACATCGATGCGCATTTGTTTCCCCGAGCCGACCTTGTGGTTCTTTGTGGCGACACGGTGTACCCGGCTGGTTCCATCGACCGGTACGAGAATCAGTTCATCGGCCCCTACGCAGCAGCGTTCCCTGAACCCGACGACCTGCGCCATCAACCCTGGCTGTTTGCGCTGCCCGGAAATCACGACTGGTACGACGGACTGACAGCATTTCTGCGCGTGTTCTGCCAAGGTCGTTCGATTGGCGGATGGCGCACTCGGCAGCGGCGCAGCTATTTCCATATTCCGCTGCCGCAAGGCTGGCATATCTGGGCCGTCGATACTCAGCTAGGGGGGTGGCTCGACCGCCCCCAGGTCGACTATTTCCTGGCGGCGGCTGAGGACCTTCGCCCGACCGACCGGATCATTCTGGTCTGCGCATCGCCGGCGTGGATCAATGTCAAAAGCGACCCTACAACGCACGAAACCATTGACTACGTGCGGCGGAAAATCGTACGAGACCGTGCCCGAATTGCCCTCTACGTCTCGGGCGACTGGCATCACTACGCCCGGTATGAGGACAGCGGGTCCGAGCCCGAGCAGCGGGTGACGCTGGGCCTCGGGGGAGCGTTCCTTCACCCGACACATCACCTTCCCAATCACATCGATCTGATCGACAAACGCGATGGCAAGACGTCACACCTCACCCGCAAGGCGCGTTGGCCGTCGACTGATCAATCTCGTTGGCGTTCGCTACTCGTGGTGTTTCTTGCGCCTCTCAACCCGGTGTTCGCGTTGTTCATGGGGTTCGTACAGTTCGGGTTTGCCTGGCTTGTGCAAGCCGGCACGCGCCGACCCGATCAATCAGTTCGCGGCGCGCTGAGCGGTATCAACATGCGAGGCATCATTGACGGTTTGGTGCGCAGCCCGCTTGCGCTCCTGTTGGCTATTGCCATGGTCGTCGCCTTCACCATCTTCGCCAAACCGGCCAAACCCTCGCGCGCTTTGCTGTCACGCCTTGTGGGCGGGTTGCACGGTGCAGCGCAGGTGGCCCTAGCGGCCCCTGTTGTGTACTTGGCGAAGGACGTGCCGGGTAGCGGATTGATGTACGGGCTGTCGTTTGCTGGTGCGGTCGTTCTGCTCGGCGGGTTCATGTCGGCAACGCTTGTTGGCTGGTACTTCTTGGTGACCCACACACTGTTAGGAATGCACGACAACGAGGCGTTTAGCGCCTTGAGGTTGCGGTCGTTCAAAGGCTTTGTGCGCTGTCACATTGCTGCATCGGGTGACCTGACGTTGTACCCGATCGGCATTCCGCAGGTGCGGTCTCGACGGTGGCGGCTCAACTCGCTGGCGTTGCCTGGAACATCGTGGTTCTCGCGCCCGGTCGACGTACGGCCGATTCTGATTGAGCCCCCGGTCGACGTTCGTTGATGAGCACGAAACCATCACGGGGTCGACTCGGTTACGAACCCGCTCTCGACGGCCTGCGTGCGGTGGCGGTGGTGGCCGTGATCCTCTATCACGTGCATTCGCTCGACGCGCTGCGGCTCAAACGAGTGGCCGGTGGTTTCTTCGGCGTCGAATTGTTCTTTGTCGTGAGCGGTTACCTCATCACATCGCTGCTGCTTCAAGAGCACGCCTCGACAGGCCGAATCGACCTTCGCCAGTTCTGGATTCGTCGTGCCCGTCGGCTACTGCCGGCGCTGGCAGCCATGCTTGTGGCCGTCGGAGTGTGGGCCTCGCTATGGCGACCCGACACGCTCGGCGGCTTGCGCCACGATGTACTTCCCGCCATCTTCTATATCTCGAATTGGTGGCAGATTTTCTCCGGCGACAGCGGCGGATACTTCGCACAACTGTCCACTCCGCCGTTGTTGCGTCACCTCTGGTCGTTGGCGGTCGAAGAGCAGTGGTACTTGCTGTGGCCGCTGATCGTTCGGGCGTTGGTCGGACGTCGGCGACTCGGAGCGTTGCTGGCGATAGCCGGGCTGGCAGCTGCGCTTATCGGCGTCGTCACGTATCGCACCGGGTCTCAATCGTCAGCCAACTTTGTGTACCTGTCGACTATCACGCGAGCCAGTGGGCTGCTCTTGGGTTCGGCGCTCGCCGTCGTGTGGAGGCCTTGGCGATCGGCGACAGCAAACCAACGTTCGTTACCTGTTCTCGACGCCGCCGCTCTGGCCGCCTTAGCGGTCCTGATCTTCGCGGTGACCCGTTGGTCGAACACATCGACGGTGGTGTACCGCGGTGGAATGCTGGTGGTATCGGTCGCATCGTTGGTACTGATCGCTGCGGCGGTTCACCCCGGGGCTCACCTCACCCGACGTGTATTCGGCTCGGTGGCCCTAGCGGCGGTTGGGCGGCGTTCATACGGCATGTACCTGTGGCACTGGCCGATCCTGGTACTCACTGACGCCACTCGATCAACCAGTCGATTGCTCGTTTCGTTGGCGCTGACTGTTGTGGTGGCCGAGGCGTGTTTCCGGTTGGTCGAAGAACCCGTACGGCGCGGCGCACTTGGACGCTGGTGGGCATCGCAACCCTCGGGGTCGTTCGACAAGATCGGCTACAGCGTTGCGGCGCTGGCGCTATTGGTTCCGCTCACCATTCGCATTGCCGGTGCGTCGACATCGAGCGTTGTGGTGGGTGGCCAGGCCGCTGCGTTCGAATTGGCAACAACCCCTTCCACTATCGCCGCTGTCGATGCGTCGGCGACGTCGCCGACTGCCACTGCCGCTGCGACGCTCGGACCAGTGCGAGTGGTTGTTGTCGGTGATTCGCAGGCGGAATCGCTCGTCAAGAACCTTCCGTCTGGCATCGAATCCATATTCTCGATCACCGACGGCTCGGTGCCGGGGTGCGGCGTTTGGGACGACGGCTCTATCTGGAGCAGCTTCGAAAACTACCGGCGGGCCAACGGCGGTTGTGCTGGATGGCCAGCCAAATGGCAGGTCAGCGCCAAGAACGCCCAAGCCGATGTTGCCCTCGTGATGGTGGGGGCGTGGGACGTGTTCGACGTTGCATACAACGAGGGAGTCGCCGCGTTCGCCAGCGCTTCGTGGGACGCGAAGTTCACCGCTAGCTTGCAGAAAGGCATCACCGTCCTGTCGGGGGCAGGGGCCAAAGTCGCGCTTTTGGAAGTGCCGTGCATGAACCCGGTTCGGGCCAAGGGCGCTGCCGTTCCACCGCTACCCGAGCGGGGCGAGCCGTGGCGCACAGGTCATGTCAACGATCTTTTGCGTCGAATTGCAGCCGCCGACCCTGCTCACGTGTCGTTTGTGCCTGGACCAAGGGAATGGTGCAATGATGCGGCCATCCGAACCAGCCTCGATTACCGCTGGGATGGCGTTCATGTCTACCGACCCGGCGCCAAGCTGATACTTGAATCCATTGCCCCTTCTTTGTTGTCGATTGCTGGCCGCTAATTATGTTTGATCTCTCCCAGATACCCGCGGCGTCCAGTCGTCGACTCGCGGTTCGGGTCACAAAAGACGCGTTGCGCCAGGTACGCGCCGGACATCCCTGGATCTTCGAAACAGCCATCACCTCGGTGAGCCACCAGGCTGCGGCGGGCGACCTTGCCGTGGTCTTCGACGACGACCGCAACTTTGCCGCCGTGGGTTTGTTCGACCCGTCGTCACCTATTCGCGTACGGGTGCTGCATCAGGGTAAACCAACGCAGATCGACACGGCCTGGTGGGCAGTTCGGCTTGAGGCTGCACTCGCCGTGCGTCGTGAGCTTGCCGAGTACGGAGCCACCACTGGCTACCGGCTAGTGCACGGCGAGAACGACGGGCTACCGGGGCTCATTGTCGACCGGTACGCCGACACGTTGGTAGTCAAGGTGTACTCGTCGGCGTGGTTGCCTCACCTGGCCACCATCGTGCCGATGCTTGTAGAGCGATTGGGTCCCGCCTCAATCGTGGCGCGGCTGAGTCGAGAGGTGAAGCGCGGAACAACGTTCGGGCTCACCGACGGTGCGGCGTTGCACGGCGAGACCCCGACGGCCCCGGTGTTGTTCTTGGAGAACGGTCTCACGTTCGAAGCCGATGTGGTGCATGGCCAAAAGACAGGCCATTTCCTCGACCAGCGTGACAACAGGTCGTTGGTCCACACGCTTGCCAGCGGTCGCCGAGTGCTCGATGTGTTTGCTTGCACCGGTGGATTTTCGGTGTATGCCGCCGCGGGTCGAGCCAAGTCGGTGCACAGCGTCGACATCAGCACGCAAGCGCTCGCCACTGCTCAACGCAATATGGCCCACAACGGTTTCGGTCCCGGTATTCACACCACGCTGGCCGGCGATGCGTTCGAGGTCATGGCCCGGCTCGCCAACCAAGGTAAGACGTACGGGGTAGTTGTTGTCGACCCGCCGTCGTTCGCCCGAAAAGGGTCCGAGGTGCAAGCAGGCATTCAGGCGTACCGAAAGCTGACCCAGTATGCGTTGGCGCTGGTTGAACCCGGCGGTGTGCTGGTGCAGTCGTCGTGCTCTAGCCGCATCACCCCGACCGACTTCTACGACGCCGTGTTCACCTCAGCTCGGGTCAACGGGTTCCGGTTGCGCGAGCTGCAACGAACCGGCCACGCTGTCGATCACCCGATCGGGTTCATCCACGGCGAGTATCTCAAGACGCTGTTCGCCCAAGTCGACTAATCAACGTCGGCTAGCAAGCTCGATCGGCCCGGCCACCTCATTGTCGCTCGCCGCCGCTGAGGTGCCTAACCGCTCAATGCATCTTCGTGTCGAAATCGGGGCCCGTCGTTCGACGTTACGGTAGGAAGTACCCCCCGACACGACTGGAGCACACAGTGGATACATGGACGAGCATCAAAAACGGGCGCGAAGCCTTCGGCGACTACCTCGCCGGACTCTCGGCCGACGAGTGGAACGAGCCGTCGCTCTGCGCCGGTTGGACGGTGAAGGACGTTGTGGCACACATGTTGGTCATTCCCACCATCTCGAAAGGCAAGGTCTTCGCGACCTTCCTGGGATCCGGTTTCAATCTCGAAAGGATGAATGCCAAATTCGTACAGCAGATCGGTGCCGCGATGTCCCCGTCAGAGATAGCTGGGAAAACGCGATCATCGGCAGGGTCGCGTTCGATTCCTCCCGGTCTCAAACTGCCCGGCATCCTCACCGAACTTGCCATTCACGCCGGTGACATCTCGGAGGCTGTCGGCAGGCCATTCTCCCTTCCGTCGGCCGACTACGTCGCCGTCCTCGAACACATCAAGAACGTCCAACCGGTCTTCGGGTCCAAGCAGCGCATCGCCGGCCTCACGGTGCGGGCAACTGACGCCAATTGGTCGACAGGGTCCGGTCCCGTCGTCGAAGGCACAGCCCAGCACCTCGCACTCGCTGTTGCCGGCCGTCGAGCAGCGTTCGATCACCTCTCCGGGGACGGTCTCGCGACCCTACGAACCCGCTAGCCCAACCGACGACCTGAGCGCCCCGAGCAGCAGTTCAGGGGCTAAAGAAGCGACGGCAGCCCGCCCCAACATGATTGCGGCCACTAAAGCCGCGCCGCCGTCCATCACCCAGGTCGCCATCGTTTCGGTGTGGGGCGCGCTGGCGGCCTTACGAACCGTTAACACCACAGCCGGGACATCGACGGCAATTGCCACTCCGACCGCTACAAGCGCTTCGTCGGTTATGCCCCAGAGCACGAGCCCGCGGCGAGCATCACGAGCGCCGCCGCATCGCCTCGGGAGCCACCGCCGACTCCGTACCGAAGTGAGGCAACGGCAATGGCGCTGAATCCGATGGCGGAGCCGAGAGCGAGCAACCCGCCGGCGATGGATTGCGAGGACAACTGCGCTACTGCTGCGACTGCGGCGACCACGGCGAAGACGATCCACGAGGTGCGCTGAGGCCGGGTGGCCGCACGGGTGCGGGAGCTACTCGAGGAGTCGTGGTGCTTCGAGGCCCCCAAGTCTCGTTGGTAACAGGAACTTACTCGTAGTGGAGTTATAATAATCTGAATGAGAGTAGATCGACCGGAGGGGCTGTTCAACCGAGTTCATGAGTGGGCGCTCTTGGAGCGCTTCTGGGATCAGAAGCGTCCCGGGGCCAGACTTGGCATCGCCTACGGCCGCCGTCGGCAGGGCAAGACCGCTCTTCTTGAAGCCTTTGCCCAAGCCACGGGCGGCTTCTACTGGCAGGCGTTGGAAGAGACCTCGGCTCAGAATCTTCGCGATTTCTCTGCTGCATGGAATGTCTACCGCGGCCTGACCGAGAGCCAGGTATTCCCGTCGTGGTCATCGGCGATCGGCTCGCTCTTCGATCGACAATCCGAGACACTCGTGATCCTGGACGAGTTCGGCTATCTCCTAGATGCCGCGCCCGAGGTGCCCTCGCTGATGCAGGCGCGACTCACGCCGCGCGCCCAACGTGACGGTCAAACGCGAGTCGTTCTGTGTGGGTCAGCGTTCTCGCAGATGAGGGGCCTTCTAAGCGGCAGTGCACCGCTTCGAGGACGCGCTGAACTCGAACTCGTCATTCACCCCTTCGATTTTCGAACCGCTGCGACTTATTGGGGGCTCGACGGAAACGTCGATGCCGCATTTCAACTCCACGCGCTGCTCGGAGGCACGCCCGCCTATCTGCCGTTGGCCCGGGCCGCGCCGAGGGCCGGCAATGTTGAGAAGTGGATGATCGAGCATCTCCTTGACTCGTCATCACCGCTGTTTCGCGAGGGTCGTATCGTCGTGAACGAAGACCCGACGCTTGCTGACCGGGCGCTCTACTGGGGAATTCTCAGCGCGCTTGCCGAGGGCAAGGGGCGCCGCTCGGATCTCGCCGAAGCACTTGGGCGTGCTCCCACCTCGATCGCGTTTCCAACCAAGGTTCTGACCGATGGTGGTTGGGTCGACGAGATGCCAGATCCATTCCACCCGAACCGGACAACGCTTGTCCTCAACGATCCGATCATCAGGTTCTATCGGCTTGTTATCGAACCGGAGCAACGCAGACTGACACGTGGTGCCGCGACACGCGTCGCCCGCGACGCCCGGTCGCTCATTGCTCGACAGATTTACGGCCCTCATCTCGAATGGATGGCCGCCGAATGGGCGTTGACGTTCGCTTCCGAGGTCACTCTCGGCGGATCACCGCGTCTGGTTGCACCCGGGGTACTGCAATTGAACGGAAAGCACCAGGTGGACCTTGTGGCCGTTGAGAAAGCTCCCCATGGCGGCGACCGAATACACGCCATCGGAGAAGTGGAGGCGACCAAGGTCCCAGTTGGCGTGGCCCAGGTCGCCAGACTCGATGAGATTGCCAGCAAGCTCGGCAAGCGTGCAGCGCCGCAGGTGCAGCGGCTTCTGGTTTCGCGCTGTGGTTTCACGCTCGAACTGCATCGTCTCGCAGCGACCCGGCCCGACATCGAACTGGTCGACATGCACCGGTTGTACAGCGGCGAGTAACGCACCGAATAGCGTTTCTGATATCATATTTGTATGACAACTCAGCTGGCACTTCGCCTCGATGATGAACAGGTTCGCGAGCTGGACCGCATCGTCGTGACCTGGGACGACATCGTGAATCGGTCCGAGGCCGTCCGGTTGGCAGTTGCCGAGTTCATCGAGCGTCGACGTAAGCTCGAAATCGATCGCCAAATCGTCGAGGCCTATACGCGGATACCCCAATCAGGCCCAGGCGACGCCGACCAGTGGGGTGACCTTGGAGTACTGATGGCCGTTGCACAAGAGCGAATGGCCGCGGCCCTCGACCGGGAGGACGGCGGTTGGCATGCAGCGTGGTGAAATCTGGTGGGGCGAATCACCCAACCAGCAGGGCCGCCCCTACGTGGTCCTCATGCGGGACGGAGCCTTACCCGTGGTGGAGCGGGTGATTGTGGCCCCCATCACCGGCACGATACGGGGCATTGCGACTGAAGTGGCGCTCGACACGTCCGATGGCGTCCCAAACGAGTGTGTTGTCACACTCGACAACATCAGCACGATCGAGCGCATGTTTCTGCTCCAGCGTGTCGGCAGCCTCTCGGCGGAGCGTATGGCCGAGGTGTGCGCCGCATTGCAAGTCGCCGTCGACTGCTGAGAAGCCGGTTGCCCGGTCAGCGGGTTGCGGCAGTTAACCGACACCTTGAACGCACTGGGCTGAACCCATCGGGGCTCGCGGTAGCGTGGGGCCCATGAAGTCCGCCGATGAGGTTGTTCGCCGTTATGTCAGTGAGGTGTACGACAGGCGCAACGCTGAGGCCATTGCCGAACTTGTCGCCGATCCAACCGTGCGTCATGAACCAGGCGGCGAAACACAGGTACTCACGATCGCCGACAGCATGGCCCGAGCCGTGAGGTTTCAGCGCGAATACAGTGCCATGCGCTTTGACGACGTCGTCTACATCGCCAACGACAATGCCGTGTGTTTCGTTTTCGATGCCGTGCTCAAGCGGGCCGATGGCACCGAGGTAACGCTGTGCGGTGCCGAGATCTTCCGGGTGACAAACGGAAAGATCACCGAGGTTTGGAACCCCGCTCCGAGCAGCGGTTTATGGGGCTGAGGGATCGCGCTGCGCGGACGCACGTCCCGACCGGATTGCGGCCACTACGGCCATGTTGGCTACGACGTGATAGGCGGGATACAGCAGTAGCGCGGGCTGAACATCGGCCACTGCCGCTAGCGATACCAACCCCGCACCGCCATCTATTACCCACGTCGCCATCGTTTCGGTGTGGGGTGCGGTGGCGGCTTTTCGAACCGTCAGAGCCACAGCCGGGACATCGACCGCAATCGCCACCCCGATAGCAACCAACGCTTCGTCGGTAATGACCCAAAGAACAAGGCCTGCAGCGAGCATCACGAGCGCCGTCACATCGCCACGCGAGCAACCACCAACTCCGTACCAAAGTGAGGCCACAGCAATTGCGCTGAATCCAATGGCGGAGCCGAGAGCGAGCAACCCTCCCGCGATGGATTGCGAGGACAACTGCGCTACTGCTGCGACTGCGGCGACCACGGCGAAGACGGCCCACGAGGTGCGCTGCGGCCGGGTGGCCCCGTGAATGGTATCGCGCAGATACGGCAGAGCCGAGAGCAGCGTCATAGCCCCCGCAAGCAGCTCGAGTCGCATGATCCTGGCCCGCCTCCTCGGTGTCGTTCCCAAACCACAGAGAACGACGCGGGCCGCCAAATACATCGTGGCCGGGATCTACACTCGGTCGTCGTGAAGTTCGCCGAGGCTCGTTCGTTTGCGTTGTCGCTGCCCGAGGCGATCGAGCAACCACACCATCACATGTCGTCGTTTCGAGTGCGGGGCAAGATTTTCGCCACCGTGCCCCCCGACGAGGAACACCTGCACATCTTCGTCGATGCCATGGAGACGGCCGCCGCAGTGGCGCACGATCCGCAAGCGTTCGAGGAGCTGTGGTGGGGCAAGAAACTCTCGGGCGTGCGAGTCAACCTCGCGGCCGCCGAGGGCGTAAGGGTGCAGGAGCTACTGGAGGAGTCGTGGCGCTCCAAGGCCCCCAAGTCACTTTGGTAGTAGGCCCTAACTTCTAGCGTTGACCGGCACGACCTAGACGATCCGCTTCGGCAGTCGTCCGTTGGCTATCCAATGGGCGAATTGCCATCAGGTTGCTGATACGGCGATCCAACAAACCGGGGTCCACACTGCTCAGCCAGAATGTTTCCAGACACTGGCTTGATTTCGGGCGCGCTAAGCCGACTCAGAAGTAACCATCGAGTGACGGAGTTCCATGATGCCGAAAATGCTAAAGCCGCGTGCCTTGCCGCGACGCTCCCTGTCCATCGTTGCTGCGGCCGCCACGACGGCATTTGTGTTGGCGTCGGGCCTGGTGTTCGGCCCACGTCTCGGCCCGTCGTCGGCTGCGCCGATCGGCGGATCAGCGAGTGTTTCGGGAACGATCTATCGAGACTTCAACATAAACAACGTTCGCGACGTCGCCGACCGCAATACCGACGGCACGGTCGGCGCGGCGGAGTGGACCGAACCGGGCCAGGCCGGCATCACCGTCAGGGCCACCTGTATGACCGACACCGGCCCCGATAACGCCACCGGTACCGCGGCCAACACCGTCGACGACGTGTACGGGGCGCCCATCTCGGTGACGTCGGCGGCCAACGGTTCGTATGCCCTTGCCGCTCTGCCAGCGGGCAAGTGCCGCATCGACATCGTGCCGCCGGCGACCATGAGTTACATGTTCGACACGAAGATGGGTGGCTCGCTCGTCCGCTTTGTCGACCTCAGCGGCGGCAACAGCACCCAGGATGTCGGCCTCATCGACCCGTCGCAGTACACAGGGCCGACGAGCCTCCCGCAGATGGTGAACGGTGCCAACTGGGGCGGCTCGGCCACCGCCGCCGGTACGCCCGACAGCCGCACGACGGAATCACTCCTCATCTCCAACGCCTTCACCCGAGGAACCCGGACTCAAGGGACCAACGCCTTCACCGCTGGCGACCCGTACACGGGCGCAGGCCCGACTGAACTCACCACGTGGTCGCAGCACGGCTCGATTTGGGGTCTCGCGGTCCAGCGCACCTCAGGCAAGATCTTTGCTGGCGCCTTCCTCCGGCGCCTAGCCGGTCTCGGCACGGGAGGTATCGACGCGATCTATGCCATTGGCTCGACCGGCGGTGCCACCTCGACCTTCACGACTGCGGTTGACGCAGGCTCCGTCGACCCAGAAGGCAGCTGTTCGGACGCCACCTGCCGTGACTTCCTTGACGCCGAGATCCGCAACCGTGACATCGACGCATTTGCCCAGGTCGGCAAGACCGGGTGGGGCGATCTCGACATGTCAGCCGATGACCGCACCCTCTTCGCCGTCAATCTGTTCGACCGCAACCTCTACAAGTTCCCGCTAAATATCGACGGCACCGCCAATGGCGTCGCCGCCGCCGAAGCGATCCCGAACCCGGTTTGTACGGCTGGAACCAACCGCCCGTGGGGCCTCGCCGTCCACGACGGCCTCGTCTACGCCGGTGTCGTGTGCGACGGATCAACCGGAACACGCGCCGACCTCGGTGCCTTCGTCTACGCCTACAACCCGGGAACCGCAGCCGTTGCTCTGCCTGACGGCTCTGCCACCGTTGCTACCGACAGCTGGTCTGGGAACCTCGTCGCCGATGCCAACGCACTGCCGGGCATTCAGCTCGACTACAGCCGAGCCTGTTCGCGAGTGACCAGTGGAACGTGCGACCTCGCCCCGTGGGCGAGGCAGTGGAATACCTGGTCTGACGACCCTGCGCTCTACACCCAAAGCCCTACTAACCATCAGCCGATCCTCTCGGACATCGAGTTTGCCGACGATGGCGGTTTGCTGCTTTCCTTCGCTGATCGTTGGGCCTGGCAGGGGTCAGGTGCGCAGCACTTCACCCCGGTGAACGGCTCTACCACGATGGTCGAGAACTCACAGGTCGCCGGCGATCTCCTTCGCACCGCGTATATGACTTCCGGCCTCTTTGCGGCGGAGAACGCCGGCACGGTGGCTCAAAGCCCTGCGCTTGGCGGCGGGACCCTCTCGGGTTGGTCGACCACTGTCGGACAGTCCGGTGGAGCGACAGCGGGAACAGTGGTCGGTGGTCCGGGGAGTGGCGAGTTCTTCAACGACAACGCCGTCGACTCCGACCCGACGTGGGTGCACGCAGAGTCACACGAGGGCGGTATAGCCAAAATCCCAGGCAACCCCGAACTTCCCATCAAACTGCTCGATGCCGACGACCCGCTCTTTACCCATGGCATCGCCTACGTGTTCGAGACGAACGGTCTCCGTCGCGGCAACGGCCCGGCGGGCGTGTTCTCTGCCAGCTGTGGCTTCCAGCCCTGGAAGCAATGCGGCTACCAGGAGTTCGGTATTAGCTTCTCCCTCGATCCGAACGGCTTCGGCAAAGCTGGGGCACTCACCGACCTCGAGTTGCTTGCCGCGGCTGCCCCCGTCGAGGTCGGTAACCGCGTGTGGTACGACGCCAATGCTAACGGTATCCAGGACGGCGGTGAACTCCCGATCTCGGGTGTCGTCGTGACGCTCACGGTCACCGGGTTCGCTGCCCGCACGGCCGTAACCGACAGCAACGGCAACTACCGGTTCTCCTCGGCGGTTGGCACAAACGACGCAGCGAACATCTACGGCGTCACCGAACTCGCCTCAGGCGCCACCTATACCGTGTCGGCTCCGACGACCGTGAGCTTCGGCGGCGGAACCCGCAACATTACGTCGAAGACGGTCGGAACCGAGACGGGTTCCGATGCCAACACCGGCACGGGTGTGAGCGACGCACTCACCATCAACGGTCCGGGTCAGAACGCCCACGCCGTCGACTTCGGCTATTCGCCCGCGGTGACGAAGTACTCGCTCGGCAACTACGTGTTCGTCGATGACGGCAGTGGCGCTGGCGTAAAGAACAACCGCATCAAGGACGGCACCGAAGCCGGTAAGGCGGGCGTCTCGGTCAGCCTGTTCGCTTCCGACGGCTCGGGCAACCCGACAGGCGCCGCGCTGGCGACGGTCACGACCGACGCGAGCGGGTTCTACAAGTTCAACGCGCTCGATGCCGGCGACTATGTAGTTCGGGTGAATGGCTCGAACTTCTCTGGTGTCGGTGTGCTGATGAATTGGCTGTCGTCAACGGGGAACGAGTCGGCCTTTGCCATCGGTCAGGACAACCGCGACCATGGTATCGACAACGCCGATCCGGCGACCAACGGCATCCTCAGCCCCAAGGTGACTTTGGGTGTAGGTATGCCGACCACCGAGAACGAGCCGGGCAGCTATGGCTCGGGCTCGGAAAGTGGAGTAGCTGGCGGTGCTGACGAGAACAATCTCACGGTCGACTTCAGCTTCGTGCCAATGATCGATCTTCAGGTGACGAAGGCCGTCACGTCGGCTGGGCCGTATTCGTCTGGCGCGACGGTGTCGTACACGTTGACGGCCCGGAACAACGGGCCAGGCACAGCTTCGGCTGGTTACACGGTCACCGATGTTTCACCATCTGGTGTCACGATCACCGCAATCTCCGGCACCGGGTTCACGTGCGTACTCGCCACCCAGGTATGTACCGCAACTGGCACCCTTGCTTCGGCGACGAACGCGTCGGTCATCACCGTGACCGGCACCGTCAATACCGGTGTGGCTGCATCAACAGTGTTGAAGAATGTTGCGTATGTGTCGCCGGCTTCTGGTGAGGTGACCGAAACGAACGTGCTCGTAGTCCCCACCCTGTCGACTGACACGGTTGCGTCGACGACGAATAATGATGCGCAGGCATCAGTCACCACGCCGGGCCCGACAATGGACCTGTCGATCACGAAAACAGTCGCAGGTTCCGATCCGCGGCGCCCTGGTGACACGCTCACCTACATCTTGACCGTCACGAACAACGGCCCGAACTCGGCCGCAACAGGGTTCACCGTGAACGACCTCGTCCCTTCCGGCTTGACCGCAACCGCGATCACCGGCACCGGATGGACCTGCACGTTGGGCACCGTTTCATGCTCATCGAATGCCGGGCTGGCCGCTTCAATATCAGCAGCAGCGATCACCGTCACGGCGACAGTGAACGCCGGAGTAACACTCGGCTCAACACTGAAGAACGTGGTGTACGTGTCGCCCGCTTCTGGTGAGACGACTCCGGAAACGAACGTTCTAGTGGTCCCGACGTTGGCGACTGATACGACGACGTCGACGACGAACAACGACGCGCAGGCGTCGGTCACGATCGTTCCTGCGGTCGACCTTGAGTTGACCAAGGTCGTCACGTCGGCTGGGCCGTACATTCCCGGCGCCACCGTTACCTACACGTTGACGGCTCGGAACAATGGTCCGGGAACAGCGATCACCGGTTACACCGTTACTGACATTGCACCATCTGGTGTCACGATCACCGCCATCTCGGGTACTGGGTTCACGTGTGTGCTCGCCACCCTGGTGTGCACCTCGACCGGTTCGTTGGCTTCGGCGACGAACGCGGCAGTGATCACCGTGACCGGCACGGTCAATACCGGTTTGGCTGCATCGACGGTGTTGAAGAACGTGGCGTATGTGTCGCCGGCTTCTGGTGAAGTGACCGAAACGAATGTGTTGGTGGTCCCGACTGTCTCGACTGATACCGCGACGTCGACGACGAACAATGATGCCCAAGCTTCGGTTACGACTCCTGGTCCGACGATGGATTTGTCGGTCACGAAGTCGGTTGCTGGTGTTGATCCTCGTCGTCCTGGTGATTCGTTGACCTATACATTGACTGCTCGGAACAACGGTCCGAACTCGGCTGCGGCTGGGTTCACGGTGACTGATCTTGTTCCGTCTGGTTTGACGGCCACGGCGATTTCGGGGACGGGTTGGACGTGTACGTTGGGCACGGTGTCGTGTTCGTCGAATGCTGGTTTGGCTGCGTTGACGGATGCTTCGCCGATCACCGTGACGGTCACAGTGAACGCCGGAGTAACACTCGGCTCAACACTGAAGAACGTGGTGTACGTGTCGCCGGCTTCTGGTGAGACGACCCCTGAAACGAATGTGTTGTCGGTCCCGACGTTGGCGACCGATACGACGACATCGACAACCAACAACGACGCGCAGGCTTCGGTCACGATCGTCCCTGCTGTCGATCTTCAGTTGACCAAGGTCGTCACATCGGCTGGCCCGTACATTCCCGGCGCCACCGTTACCTACACGTTGACGGCTCGAAACAATGGTCCGGGAACAGCGATCACCGGTTACACCGTTACTGACATTGCACCATCTGGTGTGACGATCTCGGCGATCAGTGGCACCGGGTTCTCATGTGTGCTGGGGACGCTGGTGTGTACGTCGACGGGCACCCTGGCTTCGGCCACGAACGCGTCGGTGATCACGGTCACGGGCACGGTCAATAGCGGGCTTGCCCCGTCGACGATCAAGAACGTGGCCTACATCTCGCCGGCTTCTGGTGAGGTGACGGAAACGAACGTCCTCGTAGTCCCGACGGTCGCGACCGATACGGCGGCTTCGACGACGAACAATGATTCCGAAGCCTCGATCACGACCCCGGGCTTCTCGCTTGGCAACTACGTCTGGATCGACAACGGCGCCGGTGGCGGAACGGCCAACGACGGCAGCCGCAACGGTGGCGAACTGGCGAAGGCGGCCGTAATCGTGAAGCTCTATGCCGCTGACGGTTCCGGGAACCCGACGGGCGCCGCGCTCCACACGGTGACGACCGACTCGAACGGCCGCTACCGGTTTGACGGGCTCGCACCGCTCACCTACGTGGTCGTGATTGATCCGGTGAACTTCCAGGCTGGCGGTTCGCTCCAGTATTGGGTGTCATCGACGGGCAACCAGTCGACCTTCGCCACATCGACCGACTTCCAGGACCACGGCATTGACAGCGGCACCGCGGCAACGAACGGGGTTCGTTCCCCGGCCGTCGCGCTCGGCGCCGGCGTCTCGGGCGAAGATCAACCCGCGACATACGGCGGCGGCTCGACCGCTGGCGGCACGGCTGCGGCCGACGGCCAGGACAACCTGAACGTCGACTTCGGCTTCTGGGCGCCGGTCCCGGCCCTCTCGATCACCAAGACCGTCCGCAAGGCCGGTAGCAGCGATGCCTTCGCTGACACGGTGACCGTTCCGGCCGGAACCCTCGTCGAATGGCAGATCGTCGTGTCGAACGTCGGCTCGGCCGGCCTCACCGGCATCACGGTGACCGACGCGGTGGCATCAGGCTGTGCGCATGTGAGCTTCGACCTAGCAGTCGGCGTCAGTCTCCCGGCGTACACATGCACGACGACCGCGACGGCAAACGTGACGAACACCGCAATCGCGACGGCCACCGGTACCACCGGCGGTGCCGTACCCGGACCGGTCCAGGATTCGGCGCAAGCCAACGTGACCTACAGCCTCGGCAACCGGGTGTGGCTCGACATCAACCATGACGGTGACATCGACAGCGGTGAACCTGGCATCGATGGTGTTGTCCTCGAGCTCCTCGACGGGACCCTGACCCCGACTGGTGCTACGGCCACGACGGCGGGCGGCGGCTACTACCGCTTCGACGGTTTGGCGGCTGGCTCGTACGCGGTTCGTGTCGCCGGAGTGAACTTCACGAGCGGCGCTCTCGTCAACCGGATCTCGACCGATCCGGACGCAGCGTCGGCGAACAACGACATCGACAGCAATGACGATGGTGCCGGCACGGCGGCCTCGGCGCAGTCGGACGTCGTAGTTCTCGGTCCGACCGAACCGACGACCGATATCGATCAGACGACGGGCGACGCCGCCCGGCCCGACGTATCGACCAACCTTTCGGTCGACTTCGGGTTCGTCGGCAATGTCGATGTTGGCATCACCATTGCGGTCAGCACGCCGACACCGACAACGGGTCAGGAGATCACCTACACGCTCACGATCACGAACCACAGCGTGACCAACGTGAGCAACGTAACGGTAGACGACCTGCTCCCGCCGGGTGTCCGCGGCGTGTCGGCCACCGGTGATGGCTGGGTGCTCGACGTGACACCGGAGCAGCTCACCGGTAGCTACGCCGGGGTTCTGGCACCGGGCGAATCAAAAACCATCGTGCTCCACGTTGTGGTTGTCGCTTCGGTGGGATCCATCACGAATACGGCGACGGTCGGAGTTGCGGGCGACACCGTCGCTTCCAACAACGTGGACAATGTGCCCGTGACCTTGCGGTCGGCGGCCCTACCGAGGACCGGCGCCGATATCTTGCGGATCCTCATCGGGGGGGCGCTTGTCCTGCTGATAGGCATTGGGCTTGCGCTCGCTGCCTCAGCACGGCGCCGGTCGCGTCTCGTGTCGTCGAACCATCGGGCTAGCTGAAGATACTTGGGCGCTCGGTAGCTGTGGACGCTACCGAGCGCACAAGAAGTCGGACGGAAGGGGCGGCTGTACGGCGGTCGACTGCTGAGCTACGACATCGCAGACGAGCGGCGTGTGAACGCTACTGGTGAGGTGTGATTGTTAGTCGGCTGCGGACGTGCAGCCGCTGCCACCGCAGCGAGCGCTTCGTCGGCATGACCACCGATGCATTCGGGATCGGGGCCGTCGAGCGGCAACCCGGTGAAAAACTTGGCAGCCATGCAACCGCCTTGGCAGGCGTCGTAATGGCCACAGCTCGTACACGCACCAGGCGACTGGGGTTCGCGAAGGGAGAGGAACAGCTCGCTCTCGCGCCAGACCTTTGCGAACCCACCAGGGTCACGCACGCTGCCCGCCTTGAACTCGTCGTGCAGCACAAACGGGCAGGCGTACACATCGCCGATGGGGTCGATAAGACACACGATTCGACCGGCGCCGCACATGTTGAGACCAGGGAGCGGTTCACCCAGGGCATTGAGATGGAAGAACGAGTCGCCGGTGAGCACGTTCTCGCCGTGCTTGAGTAACCAACGGTAGATGTCTCGCTGCTGATCGTTGGTGGGATGCAGGTCGTGCCAGCTGTCGGCGCCACGCCCGGATGGGCGAAGGCGGGTTACTCGCAGTTGGGCGCCGTAAGAATCGGCGAGAGCCTTGAATTCATCGAGTTGGTGGACGTTTTGGCGGGTGACCACCAAGCTGATCTTGAACGGGCCGAAGTTGGCGTCGGACAAGTTGTCCATGGCCCGGCGAGCGGTGTCGTAGGACCCGGTGCCGCGCACGGCATCGTTGGTGGCGGCGTCGATACCGTCGATGGAAATCTGGATATCGAGATAGTCCATCGACGCGTACCGGCGCGCCGCCTCGGCATCGATGAACGCGCCGTTGGTCGAGAACTTCACACCGATGGACTTGCCAATGGAATAGTCGACCAGTTCGAGAAAGTCTCGCCGCAATGTCGGTTCGCCACCACCGATGTTGATATAGAACACCTTAAGCGCAGCGAGCTGATCGAGCACCGATTTCGCTTCGTCGGTGGTGAGCTCACGCGGGTCTCGCCGACCCGACGACGACAGGCAGTGGATACACGACAGATTGCACGCGTAGGTGAGTTCCCAAGTGAGACAAATGGGGGCGTCGAGGCCACGTTTCAGGTCAGTGACGAGTGCGCTCACGAATAATCTCCGATTCTTCCAATGACGTTAAGGCCCGCATGAATGACGGCCAGCGCTGTTCGGCTACCCCGCATGCGGCGAGAACTTCGCCAACCGAGTTGTGCTCGGCCAGGTGCTCGACGACTGCCAACACTTCGGGCTTGCGCAGGAACACGAGCCGCCGCGTGCCGTAGTGATAGACGAGCGCGCCGAACGGCTCGGGGCGCACAGCCGCCTGAGGGTGTAGTTCGAAGGGAGCGTCGAGCGTGACCGCCATTAGTTGGGGTGACGTCAGTAGACGCCGCACATCCCGTCGATCGATATTTCCTCGATGAGCAGTTCATCTTCGAGCAACTCGGCAGCTTCAGCGTCGACAATTTCGGTCGTTGTGTCCATACCGGCAACGATACCGGGCCAGGAACGCAGACGTGGCAACGGTCACGTATGCTCGGACTCATGAAGACAACTGCTGCCATTCTCTGGGAAGTCAACACGCCATGGAGCGTCGAGGAAATTGAACTCGATGATCCCAAGGACGGCGAGGTGTTAGTCAAACTCGCCGCATCGGGCATGTGTCACTCCGACGAACACCTCACCACTGGCGATCTGCCTTTTGGCCTACCGATTATCGGCGGCCATGAAGGTGCAGGAGTTGTCGAAAAGGTCGGCACCGGGGTGAGCTGGCTTGAACCTGGCGACCACGTGGTGTTCGGGTTTATCCCCAGCTGCGGTCGTTGCCCCAGCTGCTCCACCGGCCACCAGAACCTCTGCGACCTTGGCGCGCTCATGGCTATCGGTCGTCAAGTCAACGGCGAGGCCCGCCACCACGCTCGCGGGCAAGACCTAGGGCTCATGTGCATGCTCGGCACGTTCTCCAAGCACACGGTCGTCAACGAAGCGTCGTGCATCAAGATCGAAAAAGACGTCCCGCTCGACCGTGCCTGTCTACTTGGCTGCGGCGTTGTCACCGGCTGGGGCTCGGCCGTGTACGCCGCCGAAGTACGTCCTGGCGACACGGTGGCCGTTGTCGGGGTCGGTGGCATCGGCGCTAACGCCATCCAAGGCGCGAAGTTGGCGGGGGCGAAGCGCATCATCGCCATCGACCCGGTCGAGTTCAAACGTGAGAAGGCTATGGAGTTCGGTGCCACCCACACCGCAGCGTCCATGACCGAAGCGTTCGGGTTGATCCAAGAGATCTCGTGGGGCCAGATGGCCAACAAGGTCATCATGACCATGGGCGTCGGTTCGGGTGCGGTACTCAACGAAGCCGCCGCACTGGCAGCCAAGCGGGGCCGCATCGTCATTACCAACATCCACCCAGCTATGGAGATGTCGGCCAACATCAGCCTGCTCGACCTCACACTCATGGAAAAACAAGTAGTCGGGTCACTGTTCGGTTCCGGCAACCCGCGCGCCGATATTCCCAAGCTCATAGGCCTGTATCGCGAAGGGCAGCTCGATCTCGATGGTCTCGTCACGCGAACCTACCCGCTCGAAGGTGTCAACGAGGGCTACGAAGACATGCGCGACGGTAAGAACATCCGCGGTGTGCTGGTGTACGAATAGGCGATGAAAACCAAAGCGGCAGTCCTGTGGGGTATTGGCCAAGAATGGAAGATCGAGGAAATCGAGGTCGATGCCCCAAAGACCGGTGAAGTGCTGGTCGAATGGAAAGCCGCCGGGCTGTGCCATTCCGACGAACACCTAGTTACCGGCGATATGGCCTTGCCCGACGAGGTAACTGCGGCCATGGGAATGCCGTCGTTCTTCCCCATCGTTGGTGGTCATGAAGGTGCGGGCATCGTGGTCGAGGTCGGCTCCGATGTCCGCTCGGTGAAGGCCGGCGACCACGTATCGGCCAGTTTCATTCCGAGCTGCGGTCGATGCCGTTACTGCTCGACCGGGCGTCAGAACCTGTGTAACACCGGGGGCGGAACATTCAAACCGGGCATGATCACCGACGGCACCAGCCGGCACCGAGTCGGCTCACACGAACTCAACATGATGGCCAAGGTGGGCACCTTCGCGAATCACGCGTGCGTGGCCGAGGCATCGGTCATCCGAATCGAACCCGACATCCCGCTCACTGCGGCATGTTTGGTGTCGTGCGGTGTTGCCACCGGGTGGGGTTCGGCGGTGTACCGCGCCGAGGTGAAGCCGGGCGACACCGTTGTTGTGGTCGGTACCGGTGGCATCGGCATGAACGCCGTACAGGGCGCCAAGATGGCCGGTGCCAAGCGAGTCATCGCCGTCGACGTGTCGGAATTCAAGCGTGAGAAGGCCATGGAGTTCGGCGCTACGCACACGTTCTCGTCCATGGCCGAAGCCATCCCTGCCGTCAACGAAATGACGTGGGGTGAAATGGCCGACAAGGTCATCATGGCGCCCGGTGTCATGCGGGGCGAGATGATGGCCGAAGCAATGGCCTTGGTCGGAAAAGGCGGCACGTGCGTTGTTACCGGCGTATCGCCCATGACCGACGTCGGTGCTGCCGTCAACCTGTTCGAACTAGCCATGTGGAACAAGGAAATCAAGGGCACCATCTTCGGCTCGGGCAACCCCCGGTTCGATATCCCCAACCTGTTACGCATGTACCAAGACGGCGATCTCAAGCTTGACGAACTGGTCACCGAGACGTACTCGCTCGACGAAATCAACCGGGGCTACCAAGACATGCGTGATGACAAAAACATCCGCGGTGTCGTGCTGTACTGACCCGTGAACGACGCACCAAAGTCCGATTCTCGTCAGGCGATGATCGAGCTCATCAACTTCTACGTCGACCAGGACACCGACGCCGATCGGGCGGCGGTCAACGACGCCATCGATTCTGGCGTGTGGCCGTGACACGTGATGTAGTACAGCGAATACGGCCGCGTGTGGTGGGCCGTCAGCGCGAAATCGAACTCGTGGTGGCGGCCTTAGCCGCGCATCGCCATGTACTGATCGAGGGGCCACCGGGTACCGGGAAGTCCACCCTGCTTCGTGCCGTCGCTGCCGAACTCTCCGTGGGTTTTGTGTTCGTGGAAGGTAACGCCGAGCTCACCCCGGCTCGCCTCATTGGCCACTTCGACCCGGCCCGGGTGCTGGCGCAAGGATACAGCGCCGACATCTTCGAAGATGGCCCGCTCGTACGTGCACTGCGCGATGGGGCGTTGTTGTACATCGAAGAAATCAACCGCATTCCGGAAGAAACACTCAACGTTCTCATCACGGTCATGAGCGAAGGCGAGTTGCATATTCCCCGCCTCGGACGCGTGGAAGCCACCCACGGATTTCGGCTCGTAGCGGCCATGAATCCGTTCGACGCCGTGGGCACGGCCCGCATCTCGTCGGCCGTGTACGACCGCGTGTGTCGAGTAGCGGTCGACTACCAGCCAACCGACGACGAGGTTGGTATCGTCGGGCGGGTCGCCGGCGAGGCCGCCGGTGACGTCGACTTCGTGCGCAAGGTCGTCGAAGTGGTTCGCCAAACCCGCACCCATGCCGACGTTCGCATTGGTTCATCGGTTCGTGGTGCCATCGACACGGTGCTCGTCGCAGCCAGTCTGTCGGGCCTACGCGGTGGTTCGCCCACCGAACACAGCACTGGTCTCGATGCTGCCCTCGTTGCCCTGTCGGGGCGCATCCGGGTCCGTGAAGGTTCCAGCCGGATGGGCGAAGACATCGTGCGCGAGATCTGGTCGGCGGTATTCGCCGAACCGCTGGAGGACGACCCGTCGGGAAAAGACCACCCACCAGCGGAGGGGACGACCCCGGGCAGGTGAAGGAGGGCGCGGCTGCCGACCAAGCCGTGAGCGAAGCAAATCGTCGCACGACAGCCCGGCGAGAATTGGCACGCCACGACAACTTCGAACAGATCAGTCCCGAAGTGGGAGAACTTGATGAGAATGCCTTCGACGACGCCATGGACGAGAACGCCGACGACGCCTTAGCAATGCTGGCCGACCTCACGGGTGCAACTGACCAAAAGCTCAAGGCACTAGCTCGTCGCCTAGCGGGCCGGATTGTTATCGACGTTGCTCGTAGAGGTGCCGTGAGCCGATCCGGCATCGGCCGGTTGGCCCGTCAACGCTACCGACCCGATGGCGGTGACCTCGATCTCGATACCTCAGTGGAACCAGTATTCCTAGCTCGGGCTACCGGCTCGTTGCCCGACGTCGACGAACTTCGCGTGGTCGGTTGGGTCAAGCCGACCACCGCGTGGTGTCTACTCGTCGACCGGTCGGGTTCCATGGGAGGTCGACCATTGGCCACTAGCGCTGTGGCGGCTGCATCGATTGCGTGGCGATCACCCGACGACTACAGCGTCGTAGCGTTCTCGAACGAGGCCATCGTTGCCAAAAGCCAGGACACGACGAAGCCGGCGGAGCGGGTGGTGAACGACGTGCTGAGTCTGCGCGGCTTTGGCACCACCGACGTGGCGTTGGCTCTGCGCACCGCCCAGGCCCAGTTGGCTCGAAGTCGGGCTGGTCGAAAGGTAACGGTGCTGCTATCGGACTGTCGAGCCACAGCCGATGGTGATGTCGAGCGAGCGGCGCGAGGTTTGGACGAACTCGTCATCATCGCACCCGAAACCGACCACGACGAAGCCGACGCGCTCGGCCGTCGGGTCGGTGCACGAGTAGTCACCGTCGCCGGACCATCGGAGATACCCGCAGCGCTAGAGCGCGCGTTCAACTCGTAGTTTGCCTTAGGCCTTGACGCGGTGTCGCCCACGCCGACGGTTGGAACAGGGCGCTCTCGGTAGTTGGCACAAGCGGTCGCTGGAGTTGAATTATATTTTACTAATGCACGTTCGAACAAAGTGTTTTATATATTGTTATTGCATGGGTACAGGTGTACGCTGGGCTGCTCGTGTGGTGATATTAGTCTGTCCGGCGAGACGGGGAACGTGGTACAAGCTGCGTTACGGTCGCTGCTCGCACCCGACCTACCCGGTGAACCGATACGGGTCCACAGCCAAAAAATGGCTGACGCGCTCGTTGAAATGGCTCGGATGATTGTTCAAGGCTTCAAAACTGCGGGGCGACGTTCGGCTGAAATGGTCGTTGTCATGACATTGAACGACCTCAACCACAATGTTGGTCAAACCCCGTCAGGGACCGTGTTCGATCAGACAACGATCCAAACCATGATGTGTGACGCCAAGGTATCTGGTCAGAAGTCCACCACCTCAAACACCGAGCCAACGGCGGACCAACCGACATCACCAACCTCGCCCTTTTTTGTTCCCGGCTTACTGCACAGGAAAGGCTTGGACGCCACCATGACCCCCGACGGCGTCCTCACCGTCACCACCCCCACCAACAACACCCTCGTCAGCCACCCACCCGGACATTCCTACCCGTTACTGGGCTAACCGTCGGGTCAAGCGCTGGACCTCGCTCAACCTTCGTTCGAGAAACCGGCGGTCGCTGTCGTTGCATGGACAGTCGAGTGCACGCTGGTAGTCGCCAGCCGCGGCAGCAAAATCGTCGAGTCGTCGGTGGAAGTCGGCACGGGTTGCCCAGTACAAATGCCATCGTTCAACTGACTCGAGGTTTACCGTCGACAAGAGATCAAGGCCAGCTTGCGGCCCCGACACCTGCGCCTGCGCTACCGCTCGGTTGACCCGCACAACAGCGGTCGGCCAGCGAACTTCGAGCAGGCCATACAGTTCGGCAATCTGAGGCCAATCGGTATCGGCCGACGTACGCGCAAGGCCGTGCAGGCACGCAACCGCAGCCTGGATCTGGTATGCCCCCGGCCTCCCGCGCCGCAACACCGATTCAACCAACGCGGCGGCTTCGCCAATAGCGGTGCTATTCCACCTCGAACGATCCTGGTCGGCGAGCAACACGACCTCGCCACAGGCGTCGATCCTGGCGTTTCGTCGAGCGTGGGTGGCCAACATCAGGGCCAACAAACCAACACATTCGGACTCGTCTGGCATCAATTCCACGAGGTGTCGAGCCACGCGAATGGCCTCGTCGGCGAGGTCGACACGCGACGTCGCCTCACCGAACGGCGCATTGTGCCCGGCCGTACAAACCGAGTACAACGTGGCCAGCACCGGACGCAACCGATCGGGGAGTTCGTGTGCGCTTGGAACCCGGTACGGGATTCGTGCTCTGGCGATCTTGGCTTTGGCCCGACTGATGCGTTGGCCAACGGTGGTCTCGGGCTCAAGTAGGACGCGTGCGATCTCGATGGTGCTGAGACCGCAAATGGTTCGTAGCGCCAGCGCAACCTGCGCCTCGGTCGACAACGCCGGGTGACAGCAAGTGAACAGCAGGCGCAAGCGGTCGTCGCCGAGTTCTTGGGTGCTCGGCGCAGTGGAGTCGGCATGCTCGGTAAGTAGCCGGAACGCGGCCTGTTCGCGCGGTGCTCGTTGTGCCTCGTGGCGCAGGCGGTCGAGCGCCTTGTTTCTCGCGACCGTCGTGAGCCAGGCACCCGGGTTGCTCGGCACGCCACTTCGGCGCCACGTTTCGGCGGCCGCGACGAGTGCGTCGTGAAGCGCATCTTCGGCGCGGTCGATATCGCCGGTTAGTCGAATGAGGGTGGCCAGAACCTGGCCACCCTCGATCCGAATGATTTCGTCGAGCGGATCGCTCAGCTGCCGTCACCGAAATCGATGACAGGGCGAACCTCTACCCGACCGAGCCATGCGCCCGGAATCTGAGCGGCCCACGCGATTGCCTCGTCGAGATTCGCGCAGTCCAGTAAGTAGAAGCCACCAAGCGCCTCTTTGGTTTCGGCGAACGGGCCGTCGGATGTGACGATGTCGCCGCCCTTGGCACCGCCGGTGACATGAACGGTTGTTGCGGTAGTCGTCGGCTGAAGTGCTTCACCTCCGCCGATGACGCCAGCCGCCCCGGCAATCTCACCGAAGTGCATGTACGCGGCCATGACTGGGCCATATTCCTCGGCAGTTGGTTCGGTCGTTGGTTCGGCGCTATAGATGAGTGCGGCATACCTCGGCATGGGTCTGTTCCTCTCGGTAGGCCCCTTGAGGGGCGTTTTGTACTCTACCGACGAACGCCCTATCGGAATTTCGACATCTCGTCGAAAGAAGATGTGTCAGTCGGAATATGCCGCCAACAACTCGGCAATCGCCTTTGCTTGTCCACCGCTCGTGGACGACATGGTCAACACCGGAGTAGTGATGCCGGCCTCGCGCCACGCCTCGACACCGTCGCGCACCTCGCTCGCTGATCCTGACAGTGTGTTGTCGTCAACCCAGCGATCGGTCATGAGGCCCGGGATTGCGTCGTGATCGCGGCGGTCGAGCGCAGCCTCGATTGCGAGCATCTCGTCTTCGTAGCCGGCGGCCTTCCAGTAGTTCCGATAATTGGGCAACCCGGCGTACATACGCAGGGTCTTGCGATGAACCGCCCGCGCTGCGTTCTTGTCGGCGTCGATGACCGTTGGGATCATGTTGCCGAGAAAAAACCCGGGCCGCTGAGCCGCTGGAGTACGAGCAAGCTGCGCCGCCATGTGGGATCGCGACGCGTTGGCCCACACGGCGCCATCGGCGATCACGGTAGCGAGACCGAGCATTTTGTCTCGAAGGGTCGCCAGCACAATTGGAACCTCGGGGGCGCCCTTGCGGATCTGCTCGACGTAGGCCGCAGTATCGGCAAGCGGCTTGCCTGCCGTGACACCCATACGGTCGAGTGCCGGCGCATGACTCACACCGATACCGAGCGAGAAGCGCCCGCCCGAGATTTCTTGGATGTGAGACGCCGTTCCCGCCAACTCGTGCGCCGACGCCAGATAGATCGGCTGAATCGAGGTGAAAAACGGGATCTCGTTGGTGACGTGGGCGAGTGACGTACACAACGCCATGGTGCCACCAAGGCTTGGGCACGCGATTCCAGCAAAGCCCTCACGGTCGAGGGTGGCGGCCAAGTCCAAGATGGCAGAGCGCTTTCCGGGCGAGGCAACGAGGCAAACAGCAGGTCGATAATCGGTCACCCCCCAACCGTACCGGCTGTACTGCAATGGCGGCACCACGGAGCTGGCCCCAGTTGGCTAGGGCATGCCGCTAACGGTCAGCACCTGACCGGTGATCCAGGCCGAGGCGGATGACGACAGGAAAACCGCGGCAGCCTTGAAATCGTCATCCGTTCCTAAACGACCGAGAGGTTGTTTCGAGGCCAGTTTGGCGAACTGTGCATCGGTGAAACCCGACGCCTCGTAGTAATCCTCGGTGGCCACCGTGCCCGGAGCGATGGCGTTGACCCGAATGTTCCTGGGCGCACACTCAAGAGCGAGTGATTGCGTGAAGTGATTGACCGCAGCTTTCGCAGCGCTGTACACACTGTGACCTGGAGTCCCATGACGCGAACCAGCAATCGACGACACGTTGATTATGGTGCCGCCGTCGCTCAACACGGTCAGCGCCGTGCGGCTCGCCATGAACACCGACGTGAGGTTGCGGTCGAGAATCGAGTGCCAGACGTCGTCGGTGACGCTGGATACGTTCCCCATCGGGTCGCCCTGAAGACCCCCGGCATTGTTGATCCATATGGAAACCGGCCCGAACGCGGCGACACTTTCGCGGGCCAAGCGTTCGAGATCCGAGGCGATAGTTACATCGGTCGGAACGACCAACGCCTTCGCGCCCCGGCTTTCAATCTCCGCCGCAACCGCCCGAAGTGGCTCAGGACGCCGACCGGCGACCACGACGTTGGCCCCGGCCTCGGCCAAGCCCAGCGCCATGGCTCGGCCAATTCCTGTACCGCCGCCGGTTACCACTGCAACGGCGTCGGTGAGTCGGAAAAGGTCGAGTACATCGGTCATGGCAGGAAGCTACTGGGCGCAACCGACGGGAGTCCCACCAGGTACCTTGGGGATGTGACTCGACTGGGCGAACTGACATCGCACGAGCTGTTGGGCCGGCGGGTCGTCGTGCTGGTTCCCATCGGGTCATGTGAACAGCATGGGCCGCATCTGCCGCTCGATACCGACTCGCGTATCGCCGACGCGGTTGCCATGGGAGCGGCCGCTCGGCGCGTCGATGTTGTCGTCGCACCAACGATGACCGCTAGCGCCTCCGATGAACATGCCGGGTTTCCCGGTCTGATCTCGGTGGGCAACCATGCCACCGCTCTGGCGTTAGCCGGCATTGTGCGGTCGGCTTCGCAATGGGCTCGTCACGTCGTGCTCGTGAACGGTCACGGCGGCAATGCATCCGCTCTTCGACAGGTGGGCGGTGTGCACTGGTTTCCGCTCGTGGCAGGCGGTGACGCTCACGCCGGACGCACCGAAACGTCATTGATGCTCGCTATTGCGCCGCAGCTTGTACGGCTCGACAAGGCACAACGTGGCAACGTGGCTCCCTTGTGGTCGCTGATGCCGAGCATGCAATTGGGCGGCGTACGTTCGGTGAGCTCCAGTGGAGTTCTCGGCGACCCGATGGGCGCCTCGGCCGGCGAGGGCCGAATGCTGCTCACGTCGCTCGTGGGCAGTTTGATCGCGGTAATCGATGCGCTACCAGATTGACTCGTCGGTTCGCCGTCTACCCGCAGGTGCGCTTCTGGGCGGCTCACCGCTGCGACTGTTCCGCCTCACGGCACCAGGCAGCGCCATGTTCGACTCGATCGCACGTGGCGACGACGTTGCTTCCAACACGTTGATCGTGCGGCTAACCCATGCTGGGGTCCTGCATCCGCAACCTGGGCTGTCGAGTTCACACGAGCCTTGCGATGTCACGATCGTGGTGCCTGCTTTCGGACGTCAGCCTGCGCGGCCCAACCACGTCGGCCCGGTGATTGTTGTCGATGACGGGTCGCCGATTGCGCTCGACGCTGCCGACGTTCGTCGACCGATAAATGGGGGACCGGGCGCGGCTCGCATGACCGGCCTCGCGCTGGTGACGACGCCCCTTGTGGCCTTCGTCGACACCGATGTGCAGCTGCCAGCTGATTGGCTCGCCGCCTTGCTCGGTCACTTCGACGACCCCACCGTTGCACTCGTCGCGCCCAGAGTGAGAGCAACGCCTGGTCTTCGGTTTTTGGATCGCTACGACACCGCACGTTCTCCACTGGATTTAGGAACCGAGCCTGCCCGCGTCATGCCTCGCACCCGAGTTGGCTATCTCCCTACTGCGGCGGTAGTCGCTCGTGCGCAAGCGATCGAATCAGTGGGAGGCTTCGATCCGAAGCTTGGCACGGGGGAGGATGTCGACCTGATCTGGCGGCTCATCGCGGCTGGTCATCAGGTTCGCTACGAACCGCTCAGCGAGGTCACCCATAGCGTCCGACGCGAGGTCACTGGACTGCTTCGCCAGCGCTACGGATACGGACGTTCGGCGGCACCATTGGCCCGCCGTCATCGAAACTTTCTGGCACCGGTTGGAATGAACGTGTGGTCTGCCGTGGCGTGGGCCGCGGCATGTGTCGGACATCCAGGCATCGGCGTTCTGGTGGGACTGGGGTCGGCTGCTGCGCTTCCCCGCAAGTTGTCGGGAGTACCCAAGTTCGAAGCGTTCATGCTGGCAGCGCGCGGCAACCTTGGCGCTGGCCGCCAACTTGCTAGCGCGGCAACGCGGGTGTGGTGGCCGCTGTTGTTACTGACAAGACGTGGCCGCCGACTTTGGCTGGTGTCGGCTGTCGTCCCTGGGCTTATGGACTGGTGGCGCGTGCGGTGCAGCCTCGACCCGTTGCGATTCGTGGTCATGCGCGCCGCAGACGATGCTGCCTATGGTGCTGGGGTCTGGCGGGGGATGTTGGCCGAGCAGACACTGGCCCCGATCATTCCCGACCTTACGAACGCGACCCCACGAGCTCTGAACGGGCAGCAAGCCGAGCGGTGATGTCGTTGCAATCGGCGCACACGTCGTCGGGGATAAGCCCCCATCGCATGAGCTGACCGAACGCGCTGCAGCCGAGGCAAAACGCAAATGCCGCTTCGAGGAACGCAGCGATTACCAAGCCGACGATCAATACCACGGCGAGGGTGGACATGCCTGCGGCGACGGCGGCCAGGGCTCCGCCCGAAAACGCAAGCCCCACACCCTGGGCAAAGCGTTTGGGTGAGCCGGCGACCAACTTGGGCTCGCCCAGGCGAGGCGCAGCAACCCGTGTGGCGAAGGTGCCGAGTGGGCTGAGCTTCGGCCCCGTGAGCACACGGGCAAGAAACCCGAACGCCAACGGAAACAACATCCAGGTCTGACGGAACACGACAAAAGCGACGCCTTGCAGTACGACACCCGCAGCAACGGTGCGGGCCGCTTTTTCGTTCACAGGGTTCGGAAAGCCGAAGATTACCATGACAACAATCATATGTCGACAAACCCGATCAAACAACTCGGGATTACGGTCGAAGGCTCTGTTGGCCGTGGCACAGTAGCCTCGGCGTTCAATGGCACTCACGTTGCGGATTGGACCGGGCTGGGAAGACCAGGTTCGATCCGTATGGGAACAGCACCCTCGACTCGTGCCGGTGGTCAAAGGCAACGGGTATGGATTCGGACGTATCCGGCTTGCCAAGGTGTCGCAGTTGCTCGGAGCCGATCTGGTGGCCGTCGGAACCATTCATGAACTCGACGACCTTCCCGGTTTACGGCTGAAAGCCATGGTGCTCACACCGGTGGCTGCGTCGGAGACTGGAGTGCTTGTCGAGACCTCGGGCGACACGATCTTCACTGTCGGTTCGCGCCGAGACGCCGAAGTGCTGGTCAAGAGTCGGCTACCTCGTCGAGCCGTAGTGAAACTGGCTAGCCCCATGAATCGCTACGGTGCTACGGCTGATGAATTGCCCGCAGTCCTTGAAGCCCTCGGCCGTGAACCTGTCGGCTATTCGCTTCACCTTCCGCTCGACGGCGACTACAGCTCCATCGTCGCCGACACGTTGGCGTGGTTGCGGGCCGGAACAACGTTGTACGTTGGCCATCTCGGCGTCGAACACGAAACCGAGTTTCGGCTTGCGTATCCCGACATCACTATTCGCCAACGCATCGGCACGTCATTGTGGTTGGCCGACAAGTCGAACCTTCAACTGACAGCCGACGTGGTGGCGGTTCGTCGAATCGATGCTGGCGAGCCCGCGGGCTATCGGCAGGCTGCTGTCACGGGAGCCGGATCCCTGGTTATGGTGTCGGCCGGATCGGCGCACGGCGTCACGCCATTGGCCGACGGCCGTAGCCCATTCCACTTCGCTCGGCAACGAGTGGCACTTCACGAATCGTCGCATATGCACACATCGATGCTTTTCGTTCCCGACGGTCAACCGTGCCCCGAACCGGGCGACGAGGTCGACGTACAAGCACCACTCACACGGGTCATGCCGGATCGTGTGTTGCCATCACCTTCTTCTTTAGTAACCACAACCCGATAAAAGCCGCCACAACCGCTAGCAACGCAATGCTGGCCTTGCCAATGTTGTTGGCCAGACTCTCCCAGTTGCTCCCCAACTTGTAGCCGCCGATCACGCACACACTCGCCCAGCTGATAGCGCCAATTGCGTCCCAGACCAGGAACTTGCGGTACGGCATTTCGGACATGCCGACCGACGCGGGCATGATCGCCCGAAGGAACCCGATCCACCGACCGACGATGATGACTAGCCATGGTCGGCGTTGCACCATTGATTGTGCTTTGTGCCAGTTGTCCTCGCCCAGTTTGCGACCGAGCCAACTGCGTTGTAGGCGTGGCCCAAATCGATCGCCAAGATGAAATCCGGTGAAGTCGCCGAGAAGAGCCGCGGCGCAGGCCACCACGAGCAACAGCCCAACGTTGAGGTCGCCTGCCCCAGCCGCCGCCCCCGCAACAAGCAGCGCGATCTCGCCCGGGATGAGAAAGAACATGGTTCCCGTCTCGGCGAACGTAATAACGAATGTGACGACATACAGCCACGGTCCAGTGAACCGATTGATGAAATCGACAACCTGTCCTGATCCGACCGATCCCACCACTGAGGAGCTCAACACTCGGGCAGCCTTTCACATACAGCTGTACCTTGGTAGGTCAATCATGCGCGCCGGATCACCGTTCTACCCCCTTCGTCATCGCGGCTATGCGGCATATTGGGCGGGCAGTTTCATCTCCAACATTGGTACGTGGATGGAGAGCGTCGCGCTCACCTATTTCGTCGCCGAGACGACCCGGCGTGGCGTTTGGTCAGGCGTAGTCGCGGCGGCAGGCTTTCTGCCGATCGGTTTGTTGTCGTCGTTTGGTGGGGTCGTCGCCGACCGCTTCTCTCGGCGGCCTGTGGTCATTGCGGCAACGACAGTGCAGCTGGTTGTCGCCGGGGTGCTTACCGTCCTTGCTCGTGGCGGAAACCTGGCCCCCGGCGTGATTGCGGCATTGTCCTTCGTTACGGGCTGTGCTGGCGCGTTGTCGTGGCCGTCATATACGTCGGCTATGCGTGACCTTGTACCGCCCGAAGAACTCACGGCGGCGGTGGGTCTTGGGTCAGCAAGTTGGAACCTTGGCCGGGTGCTGGGCCCGGCGGCGGCCGGATTAGTGATTACTCTCGGTGGCGTCGCCTGGGCATTGGCTGTCAATACGATCAGTTTCCTCGCAGTGCTGCTTGCGTTGGCGATGGTTCGTTTGCCATCGGCACCACGGCTCGGCGAAAACACTGGCGTGATGAAGTCGATGTTGAACGCAGTCACCATCGTGCGTGGCCACCCCGAGCTTCGCCTGTCGTTTAGTGCATTGTTAGTCAATACGATGTTCGGGTCGGCATTTATTGCGCTCATCCCGGCCATGGCGAAGTTGGTTTTTCGAGGAACCTCTCGAACACAGTCAGCGCTTGTTACTGCGCAAGGTCTCGGGGCAGTTGCGGGTGCGCTTCTGCTTGGTTTGCTCACCAGTCGGTACGGGCATCGAGCATCGCTGTTCGGGGCTATGTGCGCGGTAGCGGCTGCCACAATTTTGTACGGACTTGCTCCCAGCACGCCGTTTGCGGTGGTCGCTCTTGTAGGTCTTGGAGGGTCGTACCTGATGGTGCTCAGCGGTTGCAGCGCTATCGGGCAGCGCTTCGCGCCTATCGATTTTCGCGGTCGAGTCATCGGGTTGAACACCACCGTGCTCGGGTTGGTGTACCCGGTGGCTTCGGTTGTCGTTGGTGCCGTTTCGGACCGCGTCGGTCTACGGCAGGCGACGGTGGCGTCGGGCGTAGCCTACCTGATGGTGCTAGCGGCGATTGTGCTGAAAGGCCGAGTCACCAGGCCGTTGTTACGGTCGGGACCTTAACCCGGTCGAACTCCGGTGTCCACAAACGTTCGCCGTCTTTTGTGACGGTATGCGCGCCGTACATTGGTTGACTTTTCACCCAGTTGATGCCGCGGATCCCAAGATATAGTGCGGCGATGGCGTATGCCGCGGCGTAGACGAGGCTGGGCCCAGTAACAGTGACCTGGGCGAGCTCATCGGCATTACCGATAGCGGTGCTTACCGCATGATCATTCACGTCTACCCCAGTGACGAGGCCGCCATGCACAGCATCGGGAATACCGACTCGCCAACGTGCATCGTTAGTAGTAGGGGTGCCGCTGCTCAGTACATGCCCGCCGCCAGTAATGAGGTAATCGCGAGCGCCCGACGACTCGAGTTTCATAGCCACTCGCTCGATGGCCCACGGCAGGATAAGCGACCCGTCTTGGATCTCGAAGCCGGTGTCCATGGCGATGTCACGTGCTGCGGTCGCGACGACGGTGACGCCAGGATCGTGGACAAGCGTTCCATCTACAAAGGTGACGTCGATTGCCTTGAGCGATTCGATGGCGTGCCTGACGGCTAGCAGATGCCGGTTGTCGAGATGACGAACATCGACAACCACCTCGACATCAAAGACAAGCACAACCTCACGCACGGGGTGACACTAGCCGTGGGTGCCGCCGTCGACCACGAACTCTTGGCCGGTCACGTAGCTTGCTGCGTCGCTCGCTAAGAAATGCACGACGGTCGCGATCTCGGACGGCTGGCCAACACGACCGAGTGGCGTGCGGCGAACAAGTTTGTCGAAGTTGCCATTCTCGCCGAGAGCGCTGTCGGTGAGCATGTTGGTTTCGATGTATCCGGGGTGCACCGAGTTGACCCGAATTCCGTGGCGACCGAGCTCTTTGGCCGCGATCTTGGTCATGCCACGCACCGCCCATTTCGATGCGCCGTAGGCCATGGAACCAAAAAGCCCTTCCAATCCAGCAACCGAGCTGATGTTAATGATGGACCCTGGGTTGCCGGTGGCGATCATGGCGCGGGCGCCAGTACGCATACCGAGCATCACTCCGGTCTGATTGATGGCGATGACTCGTTCCCAGTCGGCGACCGACAGGTTGACAAGTCGGGCGAACATTCCGACGCCGGCGTTGTTTACGAGGACGTCGAGGCGACCGTGTCGCTCAATGATGTCACCGACAACCACATCCCAGTTTTCTTCGGACGTGACATCGAGATGGGCGTACTCGGCGCGTTCGATGCTGCCTGCTGTCTGCTCGCCTTCTTCATCGATAACGTCGGCGAGTATCACCGTTGCTCCGTGGGCCGATAGCAGGCGACCCTCGGCCGCGCCCTGGCCGCGGGCCTTTGCTCCGCCACTAATGAGTACAACCTTGCCGACGAATTCGTTCATGTCCGAATCGAATCATGGTCCTGTGGCTGTGGCATCAGTGGGCAAGACTGTTGTCTGGCTCGACTGAGCAGCGAACAACGTCGCGACCGCTAGCCTCCCTACATCGTCTTGAAGCAGGAACGGCGCCCGCTGCCGTTTCAAAGGAAGGTCACCCAATGGAATTCGATGAGTCAGCTCGGCTTGATACGTCACAGGTGGAAGATCGCCGATCGTCGGGTGGCGGTGGTGGCGGTTCCAACATGGGCGGCATGAGCTTCCCCGGTGGTGGTGGTGGTGGCGGCAGCATGGGCCTTCCTAAGGTCGGCGGCGGGCTCGGCTTGCTCCTCGTCATCGGCATGGTGCTGTTCCAGGCATGCGCTGGCGGTGGGGGCGGCGGGTTGAGCAATATTGCGGTGCCCGACGGCGGCTCAGAGATCCAAGCCGAGAGTTCGGTCGACAACGAGGCCATCAGCACAAGTTGTCAAACCGGAGCCGACGCGAACGCGAAGCAGGAATGCCGCATTGTTGCCGACGTTAACTCCATCCAAAACTTCTGGGCGAAAGAACTGCCCGCTAATCGCTTCGAGTATCGGGCGTCGCGAACGGTCATGTTCCGCGATGGTGTGAATACGGGTTGCGGCGCTGCCAGCAGTGCTATGGGTCCGTTCTACTGCCCAGCCGACGAGAAGATCTATCTCGACCTTGCGTTCTTCGACGAGCTTCGGACCAAGTTCGAAGCCATCGGCGGACCCTTCGCCGAGGCCTATGTCATCGCTCACGAATATGGTCATCACGTACAGGACCTGCTTGGTACCACTACACAGGTCGAGCGCTCACGTGACCAAACCGGCCCGCAGTCTGCAGCCGTTCGCCTAGAGCTCCAGGCCGACTGCTACGCCGGTGTATGGGCCGCCAACGCCGAACGGGACGGCTTCATCAAGAACCTCACCGACGAAGACATCGCGGCCGGAATCGATGCGGCAGCGCGGGTTGGCGACGACTTCATCCAGAAGAAGTTTCAGGGTCGCATCAACCAAGAAGGCTGGACCCACGGTTCGTCGGCCCAGCGTATGAAGTGGTTCAAGACTGGCCTCAGCCAAGGCAACATGAACGCCTGCGATACGTTCTCGGGGGCTATCTAAACCCACCTCAGGCGGTGGGCGAGGCGTTCGGCCCGCAACGCCTCGACGGTTGGATCATCCAATGGGTCGAGCGTCGTGTTTGTAGCCCACGACAACAGCAGATCAGCAAGCGCCGGGTTTCGTACGAGGGCCGGGCCATGCAGATACGTGCCGATGGTATGACCCACGACGGCGCCTTCGGTACCGTCGCCTGCCCCGTTGCCTACGCCCGATACTACCCGGGCGAGCGGCTCGACACCGTCGCCAAGGGTGGTTCGGCCACCGTGATTTTCGTATCCTGTGAGCACTGGCAGACCGAGACCTACCGGGCTGGCCACTAGCTCGCCCACGGCGCGCGATGTACCTGGCGCCGTCGTTATGTCGAGCAATCCAAGGCCTGGAACCTGTCGGCCGCCGGCATGAAACGTGTGACCCAAGATTTGGAACCCGGCGCACACCGCCAGCACAGGCGCGCCCCGCTCGATGGCGTGGTGCAACCCTCTGTCAGCGGTGAGCAGCTCGACGCCGGTGATCTGGGCCAGATCTTCGCCGCCACCGATCAGATAGATGTCGGCCGCAGCAGGAATCGCATCGCCAGGGTTCACATTGATGATCGTCGCGTCGATGCCTCGCCGAATGGCTCGGTCGGCCAAGATCATGGCGTTGCCCCGATCGCCATATAGGCCCAGCACCGTGGGGAACAGATGCACAATAGACAGGGCGTTCACCACACGACCCCCGTTGCATCTAGTACCTCATGAAACGCCGTGTAAGTAGCGAGCAGTTCAATAGGCCCTGCGGGTAGCTTGGCTACGTCGCTGAGGGGGTCCGCCGCCACAGTGTGGTCGACACGGGCTAGCCGCAGGCGGACCGACAGGTCGAGCCGCCGATCACCGCTGGCAATGACCGCACGTCCCTGCAACCCTTCGAAGGGCACATCCCATAACCACGACGTGTCCATGCCATCGGCGGTACGAGCGTTTAAGCACAGAACGGCCGATGCCCTACCCGACACAATCAGGTCGAGCGTCTCGGTCCACGACGCCGGGTTCTTGGCCAGGTGCAACCGGACGCTACGCCCGGCAACCTGCACCGTGGCATACCGGCCAGCTACATTTTGTACTGCCGCCACCCGCCGTTCGGCGTCAGCTTCAGGCACGCCCAACTCGACAGCCACCGCGGTAGCCACAGCGGCATTGGCGAGGTTGAAACGTCCCGGCAACTGCATCACTAGCGAAAGGTTTGGTACCCGGCCGGCGTTCGGCCGGTTGAGACCGCACGTGCATGTCCAGTTGCCATCGTCGGCAATGGGCCGCACACGACCGCATTCGGGGCATAGCGTGGCGTCGTCCTTCCAGCCGTAGCCACCAGCCACCCAGCGAACCGGCTGGTGCGCTCCGACGGCCCAAACGACGAGCGGGTCGTCGCAGTTGGCGATGACGGCGACGGGCCAGTCGACGCGCTGCAGCATTGATCGCCACAACTCGGCCACCCGACGAATCTCGGTAATGCGATCAAGCTGGTCTCGCGACAGGTTCAACAGCACCACGACTTGGGCCCGTGTCGCGTCGAGTACCTGGGGTACGTACAGCTCGTCAACCTCCAAGACGAGGTACTCAGCCGAAGTATCCGACGCCGCTTCAATGAGACCGGGAGGCATATTGCCGCCCCGGTTCGACGCCACATGATACGACGCCCGTAGCGCCTCGGCGGTGAGACGAGTCGTTGTGGTCTTGCCGTTCGTGCCCGTGATGATGACCACTGGGCGGCCCGCAGTGAGACGATGCAACGCCTTCGGGTCAAGCGCCAGCGTGACCCGACCACCGATGATCGCACCATGGCCGCGCCCGAGTCGTCGGCTCGCAGCCGCAGCGAAACGACCCGCAGCAACAGCAACGCGGGTTCGTACCGGGCTTGTCATACCGCTGCAACGATAGGCGGTCAGCCAGCTGTTTGTGGGCCCCGAATAAGTCGACCCGGCAAGTCGCCCGTAAAGGCATCGTCCTCGACAATGGGAACGCCCGAACAGATGGTGTGCCGATAGCCGTGCCCACGTTGCACGAGTCGGCGAGCATTGGCGGGGAAATCGAAGGCCATCGACGGCGTGTCGAAACCGAGGCGGTCGTAGTCGATGATGTTGAGGTCGGCCTTGTATCCGGGAACGACAAGCCCGCGGTCGTGTAGCCCGTAGAGTTCAGCGGTTTGCCGGGTTTGGCGGTGTATCACGTGCTCGAGTGCAAGCCTTGGGCCACGGGTGCGGTCTCGTGTCCAGTGGGTCAACATGAACGTTGGAGTACCACCATCACAAATCGCGCCACAGTGAGCACCGGCATCGGACAGACCAACCCGTGTGCCCGGATGGCGGTGCATCTCGTACGTGAATGACAGGTCGCCGTACGAGTAGTTGAAGAACGGCTGGTACAAAAGCCCGGTACCACCACCACTCGACAAGGTATCGATGACGAGTTCGAGAGGAGCGATTCCGCGGCGTGCCGCTACGGCGGATACACACATATCGGCCGTCGGTTCGTAATCGATGTCACCGTCGACCGCGTAGATCCGTTCGAAGTCCATTGGCAGGCTCAGCGGCTCATCGATGAGGCGACGTCGCAACGCCGGGTCGAGGAGCGCGGCGGCCCGTTGAGCGCGAGCGAGGTTGGCTACCTCGGCAAAAGCTGGAGCGAACATCAGCGGATGGAGCGAACCGTCAAGACACATGATGACGCCGATAGACCGGCCGGCGACCTGGGCGACAATGGGGGTGTGGTCCATTCGGGCGTCGTCGAGGAGGTCGAGAATGCGCCGCCACACCTCCGGTGCTTGGTCGGACTGATTCAGGTTGACGCTGACGGTTCGGCCCGTTTGACGAGCGAGTTTGCGCATCCAGCTCCACTCGGATTCGAGCTGAGGATGATCGGGTGCGAACTGGAACACGCCGTGGCCAGCGGCAGCCATGCCGTTGCCTATGGCAAGAAGTTCGTCAGCGTCGGCAGCGGTGCCCGGCACAAGCTCTCCCGATTTGGAGCGATGGATTGGGGTGCGTGACGTAGAGAATCCGAGCGCGCCGGCGCGCAACGCGTCGGTGACCAGCGCCGCCATGCGGGCGCGATCGTGGGCCGTAGCCTGCTCGTTGGCGGCCCCTCGCTCACCCATGACGTAAGCCCGCAGCGGCCCGTGGGCAATCTGGCTGCCGTAGTCGATCACCAGCGGCTGATCACAGATGGCGTCAAGATATTCGGGGTAGCTCTCCCAATTCCACCTGATTCCTTCCACCATTGCGGTGCCAGGAATGTCTTCAACGCCTTCCATCAGCTCGATAAGCCAGTCGTGGCGATCGGCGGCCGCGGGCGCAAACCCGACGCCGCAGTTTCCAGCAACGACCGTGGTACAGCCGTGCCAACTCGACGGAGTAAGCCACGGATCCCAGGTGACCTGCGCGTCGTAATGCGTATGCACATCGACAAAACCGGGAGTTACCAACAGGCCAGAAGCGTCGAGCATTCTGTGGCCTCGCCCGACGTCGGCACCGACGTCGGAAATGATGCCGTCGTCGATAGCGATGCTCACCCCCTCGCGGGGTCGAGCACCGCTACCGTCAACCAGGGTCCCGCCGCCAATCACCAGGTCGTGCATACCTTGATTCTAGGTCGTGGGATCTTGAGTGAATTCCACGCGAATTCTTGCTGCCGCCAACGTACGGTCTGTAGGTCATGAGACCTACACCGACCGACCAGGGATTCGCCCTCACTGCCATGTTGGTCACTCTGACGGTGTCGATCATGGTTGTTGCTGGGCTCGTGGTCGATGGCGGCCGGCTCATCGCAGCCCGTCGCGACGCCATGAACGCGTCGGGTTCAGCCGGGCGGTTGGCCCTGCAGCCCACTGGGCGCCAAGGTGTCGGCACTCCATCAGCCGACCCCGGTGAGGCCCGAAGAGTCGTTAGCGCATACCTGAGCGCTCGAGGATTTCCAGATCATGAGATCACACTGATCTGTGAGCCTCGGTGCACCCGAGCCGAGGTGACAGCGCGCACTCATGTGACGTTTCGGCTCGGACGGCTACTCGGTGTCGCAGGCCGCGATGTCGAGGTGGTGTCAGTGGCCCGCACTGCCCAGGGCATCAGCGAGGAGGAGTAGCTCCCCGACGTTCCAAATGCTGCGCGAAGCGTGACAACGCGAAGTTGGTAACGACGTACATAAGTGCAATAACGATATAGACCTGCAACGGGTTCTTTTTGAATTCGCCCAGCACCTTGCCTTGATGGAGGAGATCATTGACGGCAGGTAGAAGCACTAACGCACCGAGTGACGAGTCCTTCAGCAGGGTTACAAGCTGGTTCACAAGTGCTGGCACCATGCGTCGGACTCCCTGCGGAAACAGAATGCGGCGCAGCACCTCGCCCTCGGTCAACCCGACGGTAAGGCCAGCTTCGCGCTGACCCTTTGGAAGTGAATTGATGCCTGACCGGAAGATTTCGGCGATGACCGAACTGTTGTAGGCGGCGAGGCCGATAACCAGGTACCAGTAACTGCCGAGTTCGGGGCCATATCGGGGAACGAACTGGCCCATAAAATAGATGAGCAGCACCAGTGGCGTGGCTCGCAAGAGTTCAATAATCGTAATAGCTACGGCTCGTGCCGGACGGGATGGGTGAAGCCTGAAGTAGGCGCCGAGCGATCCGAGTACTAGTGCGATAGCCATGGCGACTAGCGCGGCAGAGATGGTGTCGCGCAAGCCGCGAAGCAAGAACCGCATTAGCTTCTGGTCGATGATGAAATCCCATTTGCGCCACAGCAGTTGTTCTTTCACGTGGAAGCGATAGATCACGAGACCAGCGACCACCGCGGCCACGAACGATGAAGCGATGCTGATTCTGCGAACGCGTCGCTGCCCACGCGGTCCTAGCGCGTCAGCCAAAATGAGACTGTCGGTCATCGAGCGACCCGAACCCGGCGGTCGACGGCGTTGATAGCGAACGCCAGCGGGATCGTGAGCGTGTAGTACGCCAACGCAGCGCCGATGAGGATGGGAATGGGACGAGCCAAATCGGTGATGAGGCGGTCGGAACGTCCCATGATGTCGAGTACCGAAATGGTGTAGGCCACAGCCGAGTTACGGACGAGGGCCGACAACTGCGAACCAAGTGGGGCGACCGTCGCCTTGAACGCCTGGGGAAGAACGACTAAACGAAGTAGGTCGACAAACGGCAGACCAATGGCTCGACCCGCTTCGATCTGCCCGACACCGACGGTGTTCATACCCGAGCGAAGGACCTCGCCGACAAACGCTCCGGTGTAGATCGACAACACGATGATAGCCGTCGTGATTGGCCCGAACCGAATGCCTAACTTGGGTAGCCCAAAGAACATCAGCACCATATGAACCGTGAGTGGCGTGTTGCGTACCACTTCAACGTATAGCTGGGCGACACCCCGCAGCGGGGCCACTGGGCTGACCCTGGCGCTAGCCAGAGCCATCCCTATCACCAGCGCCACGGCGAACGAAGCGCTGGTGAGCAGGACAGTGGTGGTCCATCCCCGCCAAAAGACATCGAGGTTGTCCCAGACAAGCATTCCCGTGAACTGTTAGTAGCGGTCGACTGCCGGTGGAGTTGGGGCCTTCTGGCCGGTCTTGCCTGCCGTTGCAGCCCACGCCTTGGCGTACGAGCCGTCCTTGGCCATGGCCTCAAGCTGGTCGTTTACCCACCCGCGAAACACCGTGTCTGCCTTGGCGACGCCGATGCCATACGGCTCAGTGGTGAATGGTTTATTGACGAGTTGCACCTTGTCGGGGTTGTCGGCAACGAAGCCAAGGAGAATAACGTTGTCTGTGGTCACGGCTTCGACTCGGCCATCGAGTAGCGCTTCGACGCAGAGCGAGTACTTGTCGAACGTGATGGACGCATCAGCCGTAGGGGCTTTTTCGGCCAGGTTCTTCAACGACGTCGAGCCCTGGACCGAACACACCTTCTTACCTCCAAGCGTGTCGATACCGGTGATGGTGGTGTTGCCCTTCTTCACCAAAATGTCCTGACCAGCAACGTAGTAGGGGCCGGCAAAGGCAATGCGCTCCTTGCGGGCGGCGTTGATTGTGTAGGTGGCGATAACCAAGTCGACCTTGCCCTGTTCGACCGCTTCTTCGCGGACCTTGGACGTGGTCTCGACAAATTCGACCTTGCCCTTAATATCGGCACCGAAGATTCGGGTAGCGAGTAGGCGACCGATCTCAGCGTCGAAGCCGTCGACCTCGTTGGTGGTCGGGTTCTTCAGACCAAACAGTGGCTGATCGAACTTGGTGCCGATAACGATCTTGCCCTTTGCCTTGATCTTGGCCATGGCCGAATCGGCCGGGAACGCCGCCGCCGTCGTGGTGACGGGGGCCGCCGTCGTGGCTGCCGGAGCAGCTGTCGTTGCTGGTGCAACCGAAGCCTTGTCGCTGCCACAGGCGACTGCTACTAGGCCGATTGCCACAGTGGTGAATAGGTTTCTTCTGGTTGATTTCATGTTGATTTCCTCCGGGGTCAGCGAGCCTGGATCGGCTCTCAGTGAGACAGGATCTTGGACAAGAAGTCCTTCGCCCGCTCGGTTTGGGGATCGCTAAAGAACGCTGCGGGCTCGCCCGCCTCGACGATGGCGCCCTGGTCCATGAAGACGACTCGGTGAGCAGCGCGTCGCGCAAAGCCCATCTCGTGCGTGACGACGAGCATCGTTGTGCCGTCGGCAGCGAGATCAACCATGACTTCGAGGACCTCGTTGATCATCTCGGGATCGAGGGCTGATGTCGGCTCGTCGAACAACATGACCTGGGGCTCCATCGCAAGCGCCCGGGCAATGGCAACGCGTTGTTGTTGCCCACCCGAGAGACTGCTTGGCAGTTTGTCGGCCTGATTGAGCACCCCAACCCGGTCGAGCAATGCTCGGGCGGCGTGTTCGGCTTCGGCGCGTGTCTTGCCCCGAGTGTGGATGGGCCCGAGAGTCACGTTGTGTAACACCGACTTGTGAGCGAACAGGTTGAATGATTGGAACACCATGCCGATGTCGGCTCGGTAGTGGGCCAGTTCTTTACCCTCGGCGGGCACTGGTTGGCCGTTCACGGTGATGGTTCCCGAGTCGATTGCTTCAAGCCGATTGATCGCCCGACACAGGGTGGATTTGCCTGACCCGGATGGTCCCAAGACCACAACGACTTCACCCTTCGCAACGGAAAGGTTGATGTCGCTCAAGGCCTGGAAGCTGCCGAAGAATTTGTTCACATGTTCGAGAACGATCGCCGGTTCGGCCATAGGAGCGAAGTTACGCCCGTCACACGATGGAGTCGCCCAACACAGCCGTAAATCACGGCTAAGCCCAGGCTAAGCTAAGAACGGCTAAGAACGGCTAAGAACGGCGCACAAGTCACCTACGGTTGGAGTTGTGGTGGCTGCGGGGCGAGTAACCCGGCCTTGCCGATGGTGGCTTCGTACAAGGACTTCCAGCGACCGTCAACATAGATCTGGCCGAGTACGGCGTTGACCCACTCCCGCAATGCTGTAGCCTCGAGCTTCGTACCAATGCCGTACGGCTCGGTGGTGAATGGGCGCCCAACGAGTCGAAGCCGATCCGGGTTCTCACGCAGGAATCCGAGCAAGATGGCGTCATCGGTTGTGACTGCGTCGATGCGCCCATCTAACAGCGCCTCGACACACAGCGAATACCGGTCGAAGGTGAGGGACAAGTCAGCCCCGGGCGCGAGGCGGCGCACATTGTCGAGCGAGGTGGATCCGATGACCGAGCAGGTCTTGCGTCCCCTGAGCGAATCGACGCCAGTGATGTCCGTGGTAGAGCGCCGCACAAGAATGTCTTGACCGGCGACGTAATATGGGCCAGCAAAGGCAACGAGCTTTTGGCGTTCAGCGGTGATGGTGTACGTCGAAACAACCAAGTCTACCCGGCCCGTTCGAATCGCTTCCTCGCGATCGCGAGAGACAACCTCGACGAACTCCACGTTGGTTTCGGCGGCGGCTCCGAACAGGCTCGACGCAAGTAGCCGGGCGATCTCGGCGTCGAAGCCTTCGATGCGTCCCGTTGTTGGATCCTTGGCACTGAACGCCGGTAAGTCGAACTTCAAGCCGACGATTAGGCGACCACGAGTTGTGATTGTTCCCAGCTCGCCGCTATCGACGGGCTTGGGTGCCGTGTCGGAACAGCCGACCGCACCAAGGATCACAAGCAGACAACAAGCAAGTGCAAGGTTCCACGAGCAGGCGTTGTGGCGGGAGCCCATATCTGGGCCATGATGCCATAGGAGGATGCCGCACGTATGGCCGTCATTGTCATTGTCGAAGACGACAAACTTGTCCGCGATGGTTGGGCGCGGGCGCTCACTGCATCGGGCCATATTGTCCATGTGGCCCAAACCGCCATGGCCGGCCTCGATCTTGCCATCAGCAGCAGACCCAACGTCGTCATCCTCGATCTTGGGTTGCCCGACGTTGATGGCGTCGTGATGCTGCGAATGTTGCGAACCGCGAGCGACGTTCCGGTGATCGTTGCCACCGCTCGGGTCGACGAAGGCGAAATTGTGCGCACGCTCGACGCCGGAGCCGACGACTACCTGTGCAAACCGTTTGGCCCCGACCAACTCGACGCCCGCATCCGGGCTGTCCTTCGACGCTTCAACAGTGATCCGTCCGACGAATTGTCGGTAGGTGCCCTTCGACTGAACCCGCGCACGCGTGAAGTCTCGTGTGATGGGCAGCGGGTTGCGTTGGCCCGCAAAGAGTTCGAGCTGCTCCAGTACTTGATGGCCCATGCCGGGGAGGTGGTGTCCAAGCAGGAACTGCTGGCCGAGGTGTGGCGCCAGCCGTTCTTTGCGACGCCGAAAACTGTCGACGTGCATCTGTCATGGCTGCGCCGCAAGCTCGGAGAATCTGCGGATCAGCCTCGTTTCGTTCATGTAGTGCGCGGCGTTGGTGTGAAGGTCGAGGAATCGAGCTGAGCGGATGGCGTCGCTCGGTTCGACCGGTTCGGTCGATGCGCCACTTGCTGGTACGACGCGCTGTTCTGGCATCGGCATCGATTGTGGCAATTCTGGCTATTCCACTCGGGATTGTGCTGCAAAGAACACTTCTGCCCTCGACCGTTGTCAATCAGGCCCGCACGGATGCCCGCAGCCTCGTGCCGTTCGTCGTGGACGTTGGCGATCCGCGATTGCCGGGTGCGGTGTTCGGCGTGGCTCGCCGGGTTGCCCCACGCCAGGTAGATGTGGTGCTGTCCACAGACATCGTGCTCGGCGATGCCCCACGGCTTGGTCGTTCGGATGTCGCTGTTGAGCGGGCACGTCGCGGCGAAGAGTTTGTTACTGATCGAGACGGCGGCGTGGTTGTGTTGCAGCCAGCCTTCCGTTCTGACGGCAGCGTTGCGGTGATCCGGGTGTACATATCGCCTAGCGAACTGCGTCGTGGTACGTGGCGAATTTGGCTCGGTCTCGTAGTCGCGGGAGCGGTACTTGTAGCCGGCGGTGTGCTCATGGTTGACGCTGCCACCCGTTCTGTGGTGCGAGCCATGGAGGGGACCGCCGACGTCGCCGACCGTCTCGGTGCGGGGGACCTTGCTGCCAGATCGACCGTTGAAGAACCAGCCGAGGTTCGCGCCGTCGGCGAAGGACTGAACCGTTTAGCGGGACGAATTGCCGAATTGATAAACGCTGAGCGGGTAGCAGTGGCTGATCTGTCGCATCGGCTTCGCACGCCGGTCACCGCCGTTCGAGCCGAGCTCGGCGTCGCCATCGCAACCGGTGACTCCGAACGGGTTTCGGCGGGCCTCGACGAACTGAGCCGTGTGATCGATGACGTCATTCGTGTCGCACAGGCACCCGCGCGACGAGGGTTGGGGGTGGTGGCCGACCTGCGTGCGGTGACCGAGGACCGGGTTGCGTTCTGGTCGATTCTTGCCGAGGACCAACACCGACCGTTTACGGTATCGATTGACGGCGAAAAAAAGCGTGTCCCGATTGTTGAGACCGATCTAGTAGCGATTGTCGACGTCCTGGTCGACAACGTCTTTTCCCATACTGACGACGGCACGCCCTTCTCACTATCGCTAGCATCGATCGGCGGCTTTGCCGTGCTCGAAGTGGTGGTAACGGGCCGCGAAAAGGCTCGTGTTGTGGCCACCGCCGGCGAACTGTCATCGACCGGGTGGGGTCTCAGCTTCGTCAGCCGAACTGTTGACCCGGTCGGTGGATCGGTGAGGTTCGAGTCGAATCCAACCGAGGTGCGGACCACCCTGCGCCTGCCCCTCGTGCCGTCTTAGCGGGTTGCGGGAACGGCCATTTCCGCAACTGTTGCGCATATGGCTCGCCCAGGAACGGCCATTTCCGCAACTGTTGCGCATATGGCAGAATCACAGTGCCCAGATGGGCTTCAGCGTGTCGGTGGGCTGGGCTCTGCCGATGCTGCCCGGTCGGTGAACTGACGCCCCTGGCGCGCCGCGTTCGGGGCGAAGCGCGACGCGTCGAGTACGCGGGCCATCACGTCGTCGGGGATTGGGTCTGACCTGTAGAAACGGCACGTGCCGCTGGTCTGCATAGCTTCGTCGAGCTCCATCAGAATCCCCCGATTGGGGCACCACCTGAGCACCCGCAACCCACACCAGACCCGCTGCGGAAGAACGGACGATTCCGGCTGGCTCGCACCATCACGGTACTTCTAACCGCCGTGACGGAGCAGGGTGCCGGAGTAGGTGTCGGTGGGGGTGTCGTTTTCGATCGTGACTTGCCCGTTGACGATCACGTAGCGATAGCCCCGAGCACGCTGGACCCGTCGCCATTCCCCACCGGGCAGGTCGTGGACAACCTCGGACGGCATCGACTCGAGCGCGCCGTAGTCGTAGACGATGACGTCGGCCGGACCACCAACCCGCAACGTGCCGCGCTCACGGAAGCCAGCGAGCGACGCGGGCAGCGCCGACAGCCGCCAGTGGGCCTCCTCCAACGAGATCAGCTCTTTCTCGCGGACATGTACAGCGAGCGTCTCGGTTGGGTAGCGACCTGCGGTGAGAAACTTGGTATGGGCCCCGCCGTCGGACACTCCGAAGAGCACATACGGATCGACGATGATTTCGTCGAGCAGGCCCGAGTCGCCCTGCGGGGGCATGGCATAGAACACGGTCTCGAGTCGGTCGGTGACGGCGATGTCGAGCATGGCGTCGACGATGTGCTTCGCCTCGGCTTCGGCGATCTGACCGATCGACATCTCTTTGAACCGCATAGTCGCAGCCGACTTCGGTGTGAGCACCGTGACCGACTCAAGCGGTGCCGACGCGACGCGAGGCAGGTTGTCTCGCAGGGCCTGGCGTCGAGCCGGATCGCCGAGTTTGCGCAGCCGATCATCGAGGGTACCGGTTGTCGCCTCACACCACGGCTCGGAGTCGTCGTAGAGGTTCCAGTCCTCGAAGGTGAACGTGAAGCCGGCGTCGGTCGTGAGGCCCTGGCCGTACACGGGGATACCCCGCTCGCGGCACCGGGCCAGCCAGTTGAGAGTGTTGCGATGGACGTGCGGTTTGTCCTCGAACGCCTGCACGACATTGAAGAGCAACGGCCGGCCCGAGATGTTGGCGATGTCTTCGAGATGGGCCCGGTCGTGCTTCAGGTCGTTGGTGGTCAGTGTCATCTGCACGACTCCCTGGTTCCGCTCGGCGAGTACGGAGGCCAGCAGCAGGCACGTTTCGTCGTGCATGACGTCGGTGGGCATCGCGGTACCGTCCCAGTCGCGTTGAACCGCCGCGGGTCCGGTCGGCGGTAGGCGCTGTGCCGACCAGCCGCAACCGCCAGCATCCATTGCTTCACGCAGGAGGTTGGCGATCGTGGCGTGCTGATCGTCGGTCGGTACGGTACCGGCCTTGGCCGCCTCGAGACCGAGCACGCTGGTGAGCAGCGGACCCACCGGTACGAACGGCAGCACGTTCAACGCCTTGGGCGTGCGGTCCAACGAGTCGAGGAACTGCGGGAACGTTTCCCAGTCCCACGGCAGACCGAGCCGCATCGACTCGTACGGGATGGCCTCGACGCGAGTCATCGAACGCATCGCCCGCTCGCGGTCATTGGGAGCGACCGGAGCGAAGCCGAATCCGCAGTTCCCGATTGCTACGGACGTGACCCCGTGCCAGCCGGACAACGTGCAGTAGGGATCCCAGAAAACCTGGGCGTCGTAGTGGGTGTGCAGGTCGACGAAGCCGGGCGCGACATGCAGCCCGGTAGCGTCGATGACCCGTTCAGCGCGGCAGGCGGCGATGCGGCCGATCTCGGCCACCTTGCCGTTTTTGATGCCGACGTCGCCGCGCACCCTGGGGTTGCGCGTCCCGTCGAAGATCATGCCGTCCTTGATGACGATGTCGAAGTCGTGTGTCACAGCTCGTCCTCTCATCCGATTCGAATCGAGGTTAGATCTCATCGTCAGGTGGGGACGGATCGGGCCCTGACTACTCCGACACGGCAACGGTAGGGTGACGATCATGAGCGAGGGTCCGCTACCGTCCAACTTCACCGAACTGATGGCGTTGGACCATGTGGCCGAAGACTTCTTCCTCGGCCACACACCCGACTACGAGTGGGGCCGGGTGTACGGAGGGCAAGTCGTGGCTCAGGCCCTTCGGGCGGCCTCGGCCACAGTGACCCAACCGCACCGTGTGCATTCACTGCACGCGTACTTCGTGCTAGGCGGACAGCCGAAGAAGTCGATTCTGTTCGAGGTGGACCGACTGCGCGAAGGCCGATCGTTCACGACCCGGCGCGTCGTCGCTCGCCAGTCGAGCGGCGCAATTCTGAACCTCGACGCCAGTTTTCAACGCTACGAGGACGACGTCGACATCCAGCAGTCGACAAGCGCGTCCGATGTGCCTAGTCCCGAAGCGTTGCCCGAGCAGGAGTGGTCGCTGTTCGGCGACGTGCGCGAGGTGCCTACAACCCCCGGCGAAGCTCGATCGCAGGTGTGGATTCGTGTACCTGAAGACCTCGGCGACGACCACACACTTCACGCGTGCGCGCTGGCCTACCTCAGCGATCACAACCCGATGGACGCCATCGTCCGATCGCACCCGGTCAACCCCAACTGGGACGACTTGATGACGGCCAGCCTCGATCACGCCATCTGGTTCCATCGGCCGATGCGGGCTGATGAGTGGATGCTGTTCGACATGAGCGGCCACGGCCTGGTGAACGCCCGGGGCATGTCCACCGGCTCAGTGCGTTCGATCGACGGGGTGCATCTGGCAACAATCGCTCAGGAGGGCCTCGTTCGCTCTCGTCGCGCCTGACTAGCTAGCCCCTTTCACCACGGGCGTCGCTCCGGCCGCCGGTGCGGCGAGGTGACGTCGTCGGCCGAGTCACCGCAACGGCCGAGCTAGGGCCTGCCGTGGCGACCGTGATTGCCGTTGTTGAACCCAACACAACAAGGGCGCCAAACATCGACCGAACGACGGTGCTCATGTGTTCGATGCGGGGGATGAGCTCGCGAAACAGGCTTCGCATCTCCATACGGGCGAGTTGCGCACCCAGACAAAAGTGCGCCCCGAAACCGAACGCGAGGTGTTGTCGGCGTTGGGCCGATCGATATCGAACGCGTGCGGGTTGGGGAACATTTTCGGGTCGCGGTTCGCTGCCAGGTAGGACAGGTAGAGCCAGTCGCCTTTCGCGATCTCGACGCCGCCGAAAAGCTCCTGAGTGAGTTTCAACATTCGCGGGTAGTCGCCTTCGGGCAGTCCGAGAATGGCCAGGATCACCTGTAGCGGATACCAAACCGCCACGTCACGGCTGAAATCGCACCGGCCTCCTTTCGCTTCCATGCGGGCCACCACTTCTACGCTCAACTCATCGAGACGCGACTGCAAACGATTGAGACTGCTCGGCTTGAACCAGTCGGCGGTGAGGCGCCGAAGCGCGCAGAGCGTCGATGCTGTGGTGCCAATCATCGAGGTCCGCGTAACGCTGATGACTCGTGAACAGGTCGGTCATGGTGCCGAAACTAGCTCGCCTTCGGCCCGATTCTTCGCATGACATGACAAGACATGGCATCGTAGTCACCCGTGGCTACCGGATTACTCGCTCAGCACGTCAAAGCATTCGAGGATCATGTGCGCACTCATAGCGATCAACTGGTCGACACCGACGACGTTTTTCGAGGTATCAACCTGCTCGTGTCGTCAGCTTTCCTGCTCGGCGACATGGCGTGCCATGGAGCGGCCGAACTCGGCACGCTCAAGCCCGAACCGACCCCGAAACGATGCCAGGCAGTGCGCACCTTCGCTAGCCCGTGGGGTGTCGTGCGGGTGTTAGTAGGCATCGGGTGGATAGCCGTTGTGCGTCAAAGCGTCGGGGGCGAGACCACCGTTTCGGTAGCTGCTCACGAACTAGGCGTCGTCGAGGCAGTGATGGCTGAGCTACGGAGCAAGGCGGTAAAGCCGAAGAAGCAGCCGGGAACGGTCGAGCTAACATTCGTGCACGACGGTCGCAACGGCATCGTGCGGTCCCGCAAGCGGGTAGGGGTTTCGACGTGGCCTTCGATTCGACGCAACTATGCCGCGTCAGCTCAACCGACCATCGACGCATTGATGGCGCTGACCCCCGACACACTTCCGGCTGGCCGATTGCTACTGATGCAAGGTCCGACGGGCACGGGGAAATCGACGTTGGTGCGCTCGTTGGCTACCGCGTGGGCCGACTGGTGCAGCGTTGAAGTGTTGCTTGATCCCGACCGCTTCCTGTCGCAGCCGGCATACCTGAACGAGGTTGCGTTGAATGGGCGCGATGCGGCCGACGACCGTTGGCGACTCATTGTCCTCGAGGATTGCGACGAGTACTTCCGCTCTAACGCAAAGGCCGCCAACGGTGCAAGTGTGGCCCGGTTGCTCAACGTCACCGATGGCATCGTGAGTCACGGTGCCCGCCTGCTGGTGTGCCTGACAACGGCAGAACCGCTCGCTGGTGTGCATCCGTCGGTGCGGCGCCCAGGGCGCTGCATTGCCGACGTGACAGTGCCGCGTTTGTCTAAGGGCGAGGCGAAGCACTGGCTGGGGCACGTGGCTTTGCCAACGGGCGACCAAACCGATGGAAGCCTCAGTCTGGCCGAGGTGTACGCGGCGTCTCGTCGGCCACGATTGGTGCGTTGCGACGAGCCATACGTGTCGGGCATCTACCTGTAGGTGAGCCGTAGGTCAGGTTCCCACCACAATCGCGAGTCCACAGAAAGACACCCGTGGCCGGGGGACGGGTTGGTTAGCGAAGAGCGTCGGTCACCCTCGCCAATGTTCAAGGGGGCTGAGGCGTATCGTCGGCGCGTGGCAACGGTGGGTCTCCGGCTCCTTGCACCGACTGGTCGACGTCGATGCAGTTTCCGGTTAGCAAGCCGGCGTCGTCGGACAGGCAATAGCAGATGGTGTTGGCAACTTCCCACGGCTGAACCAGGCGACCGAGCGGTCGGTTGGGGGCTGCTAGCTCCAGCCAGTCCTCGGGCGCGCCATCGCCGTGTATCTGGGTGCGGTGCTCGGATTCGGTTGCCATCCAACCTGGGTTCACCTGGTTGACCCGAATGTTGTTGCGCATCAACGCGTACGCCAGGTTTTTCGTCATGATCGACAGCGCACCCTTCGAGATGGAATACGCGCTCAGCTTGGATTGCCCGCCATGGCCCGATGTGGACCCGACATTCACGATGGAACCCTTAGCCCCGGTAGCCAACATGAGCCTGGCCGCGGCTTGGATCATGAAATAGGGCGCCTTCACATTCACGGCCATCATGGCGTCGAAGTGCGCGGGCGTGTCGGCCCACAACGTTGAGCGTGTTGTTGTGGCGGCGACGTTGACGAGGCCGTTGACGGTGCCAAATCGTTCCTGGCACGCGCCGACAACCATGGCCGGGGCGTCGTCGTCGGACACGTCGGCAGCGACAAAAATGGTGGGAGTGCCGCTGGCTGTCAACTCCTTGGCGAGTAGCTGGCCGCGGTTGATTGACCGTCCGCTCAGGACCAAACCGGTAGGGCCACCGAGGGCCACGAGCCGGCGGGCGACAGCTTCGCCCAATCCTTGGGTGCCGCCGCTGATAATCGTGATCGACATACTGTTGGAACTCCTGTGCCTCGGCAGGGACCTGCCGCCGAAGTGTAGATAGTAGGTCAAAGTTTCTCGCTCCAGATGCAAGCTTTCGCGCGTTACCGCGCTCTCGGCGCGCTGCCGCGCGAAAGGTTGCAAGCCTGTAATTCGGCAGCGTTCGACGCGAGCACGCAAGCCCAAGCCGAGATCGACGCCGCGGTAAACGATGCGACGTGCCTCGTACAGTCCGAGCTCAAAGCGACGCTTTTGCAGCTCAGCGGCGACGTGGCGGCGGCACTAGTCGATGAGCGCAAAGGACTAATTGCCCGAATGCAAGCCGCCGACAACCGAGAGATTTTGGCGCTCTCGAAACTCTCCTAGGTACTCGGGGGGAGGATCACTCTCGGCTGAGCAGGTCCAGCAGTTCGCGCATGTCGGTGATTTCACGAGATTGAACCTTCACGATTCGTTTCGCTGTCGCCTTTGCTCTGGCATGCTGCCCGGTGTCTAATTCTGCCCCGGCGACGCTGACAGCTCCCTCGTGATGACGGATCATTTGTGTCAACCAGAGCTCGTCAAACTCGGCGCCTGCGGCGGCTCCTAGTTCCGCTTCCTCGTCGGTTGTCAGCATGCCTATAGCCGAGCTGTGCTTGGGAACGGCCCAGGCCTTACGCCAGGCGCGAAGGTCGAACAGATCGCTTGTCTGGTAGCCGCCCATGGTGAACGCCAACTCGCGAACGCGAACGTCGTCGGCGTTCTTGAGCGCGGCGTCGACCATCCGAACGCCAAGCTCGTGATGCGGCACCATGTGATGAACAAACGCCGCGTCAGTGTCATTGAAGCGCGGCGATTGGCATGCGGTCAGCATCGCCAACGCGACACCGGCCGCTACGGCACGAAGGTTCACTCAGGTGCGTCGAGCTTGTACTCGTCGCGCAACAAGCGCTTCAAGATCTTGCCCGTTGGGTTACGAGGAATGTCGGTGGCGAAACGGACCATGCGGATCATCTTGAAGGGCGCCAGCTTACCCTTGCACCACTCGATGACCTCGGCCTCGGTGAGGCTGTCGTCTTTCTTGACCACGATGGCCAACGGCGACTCGCCCCACTTCGCCGACGGTACGCCGATGATGGCAGCGTCGGCCACCTTTGGGTTGCCGAGCACAACATTTTCGAGCTCTGCCGGGTAGATGTTCTCGCCACCCGAGATGAGCATGTCTTTGGCACGGTCCATGATGGTGACGAACCCGTCGCTATCCATGGTGGCAATGTCGCCGGTATACAACCAGCCGTCCTTGATGGTGTCGGCTGTGGCTTCGGGCCGATTCCAGTAACCAATCATGATGTGTGGACCGCGCACCAGCACTTCACCCGGGGTATCTCGTGCCACTTCGATGCCATCGTGATCTGCGATCTTCACGTCGGTATGGAAGAACGATCGCCCGGTTGATCCGGCACGCACCAGAGCATCGTCGGCAGTGATAAGGCAGGCCGGGCCGCCTGATTCGGTGAGGCCGTACACCTGGTGTATCTCGATACCCATCGCCTCGTACGCCCTGATGAGCGTTACCGGCACCGGAGCCGCACCCGACATCACCCAACGCAACGTTGACGCGTCGTGCTCGTCGGGCTTGTAGGTGGCCAACATGAATTGCAACATCGCCGGCACCATCAGCGTGGTGGTGATGCGCTCCGAACCAATGAGTTCCCACGACAGCTTTGGGTCGAATGCCTTGAGGAGCACAAGCGTGCTTCCCTTGTAAATGCATCCGATTACGGGGGTGAGCGCTCCGACATGAAACATCGGTAACGACAACAGGTACCGATCCTTGTACCGCATATCGGCGGTGGCAGCGATGGTGAGCATGGCCCACATGACCGTGGAATGGCTGTGCATGACACCCTTGGGCAACCCGGTTGTGCCCGACGTGTACATGATGAACAACAGGTCGTCGTCGGTGCCGGCGGATGGGGGTTCGGCGTCGCTTGCCATAGCGATGAACGCATCGTATGAGGCGGCATAGTCGGCTGTTTCCCCGCCGAGTTGGATGAAATGGACCAGATCAGTTCGGTCGCCGCGTGACTTCAACTCAGCGATACTGGCCGCAAACTCGCTGCTGTAGAAGATGACCGAAACACCGGCGTCTTTGAGGATGAACTCGAGCTCGTCGGGAACAAGCCGCCAGTTCAGCGGAACATTGATGGCCCCAATCTTGCCAACCGCAAAAAAGGCCTCGGCGAACTCTGAGCCATTCATCAACAGCAAACCAACGCGGTCGCCCTGGGCGACCCCGAGCGAACGTAGCCCGTTTGCCACCCGGTTCGACCGAGCGTTCAGTTGGCGATACGACAGCCGACGACCACCCGCCATGGGCTCGTACGTGGCCTCGAGGTCGGGGCTGATGTGAGCTCGTCGGGTGAGCAGCTCGCCAACGTTTATGGTCATCGAAATCTCCTAGATCGCCGGTCGATGTGACGGCTGCAACACTAGAACACGATCGCTATATGCGTGCGGGGTCCTAGTGAGGGTTAGCGCGTTAAACCTTACTAAGAGCCAGTCGGGGTTTATGGTACGCCGCCGTCGACACGCAGTATTGCGCCGGTGGTGTAGCTACTAGCCGCCGAAGCGAAGTACAGCGCGGCACCAACAATCTCGTCGGCCTCGCCGCCCCGTTGCAACGCGAAGGTGGCTTTAGCGTGTTTGTTGAACGACGACAGATCCCACGCCTTGGAGATATCGGTCAGGAACGAACCCGGCTCGATGCAATTCACCCGCACGGTCGGTCCGTACGCCATGGCGAACGCTTTGGTGTTTGCTTCGAGCGCGGCCTTGGCACCTGCGTAGGCCGCCTCGCCCGGTCCGGGCCGAGCCGCAGCGATGGACGATACGTTGATGATCGAGCCGCCATCGCCGCGAGCCATGCGGTCGCCGATCAGTGCCATGAGCCGAAATGGGCCCTTGAAGTTCACGGCGATGACCTTGTCGAACAGCGCCTCGGTTACTTCGGGGAGCGACGGGTACAGCGGTGACAAACCAGCGTTGTTCACCAGAATGTCGACACGCCCGAAATGCTCGTACGCAGTCTCGACAAGCGCGTCGCACTGATCCCAATCGCTTACATTGCATGCGACTGGAAGCGCTCGGCGTCCAAGAGCTTCTACCTCGGTTGCAACCGCCACACAGTTGTCGAGTTTACGGCTAGCAATGACGACGTCGGCCCCGTTCGCCGCAAAGGCCAAGCACATTGCTCGACCAAGCCCGCGACTTCCCCCGGTCACGACAGCGATCTTTCCGGACAGGTCGAACAGTTCGTTGGCGATCATGAATGGATCGTACGCATGGTTGGCCCGTTACCATCTGACCGAGTGGACGCCCTTTTGCAACCGTTGTCGATTGGACCACGATCCGCACCCAATCGGGTGATGTTTGGCCCCATTGTCACTAATCTCGGCGACGACGATCGGATGCTCACCTCGCGTCACACGGCTTTCTATCGGCGACGGGCCGAAGGCGGGTGCGGCATCATCGTCACCGAGGAAGCCAGCGTGCATGTAAGCGACTGGCCGTATGAACGCAGCCCGCTTGCCGAACGGTGTGGCGACGGTTGGTCGGCAATCGTCAATGCGTGCCGACCGCACGACAGCCTGGTTGTGGCCGCGTTGGGTCACGCCGGGGGCCAAGGATCGAGCGCCTACAACCAGCGTGAATTGTGGGCGCCGAGCCGCGTGCCCGAGGTGAACGCTCGCGAGGTTCCCAAATGGATGGAAGCCGACGATATCGCTGCCGTAATCGCTGGCTTTGAACAATCGGCGCGCTTGGTCATTGATGCTGGGTGTGATGGGGTCGAGGTCAACGCCGGCCAGCACAGCCTCGTTCGCCAGTTTTTGTCGGGCCTTACCAACCACCGAGACGACGAATGGGGTACCGATCGCCTAGCGTTTGCTCGCGCCGTACTTGCCGCTGTTCGCCGAGGCGTCGGGGCAGGTGCGTTGGTTGGGCTACGGCTGTCGTGCGACGAACTGGCGCCGTGGGCTGGCATCACCCCGGAACAAGCGCCCGCTCTCGCAGCGGCTCTCTGTGAGAAGCAGGTTGTCGACTACCTGGTTGTAACCCGAGGTTCGATCTTTTCGGTGGAAAAGACCAGGGCCGATTTTCATGAACCAGCCATGGTCAACGCCCAACTGTGCCGATCGGTCAAGGCTGCAGTGACGGTACCGGTGTTTTTGCAGGGAGCAGTCGTCGAGTTGGACGCGGCAGCATGGGCTGTCGACAGCGGTGCGGCCGATGGCGTCGAGATGACCCGGGCCCAGTTGGCCGACCCAGATCTTGTTCGCAAGCGGCGTGACGGTGGTAGTCCTCGCCCATGTATCCGGTGTAACCAGGTGTGTCAGGTTCGAGATGCCCGAAATCCAATCATCTCGTGCGTTGTCGAACCGTCCACGGGGTACGAAGACAGCGAACCGTCGTCGCGGCCGACAGCGTTGGTGCCACGCTTCGTTCTTGTGGTCGGGGGCGGCCCGGCCGGTCTTGAAGCGGCCAGGGTTGCATCGATGCGGGGGCACAACGTTCGTCTCGTCGAGCAGCGCGAGGCCTTGGGTGGCATGGCCGCCGTGGCCGGACCGGGCCGGCCATTCATCGACTGGCAAATAGCCGAATGTGACCGGTTAGGGGTTGAAGTCGTCCTGGGCTCGCACGTCGACCATGTCGACTCGACTGCTCTGGTCGCTACGGGTTCTCAACGCGGGCGGCGAGGGTACGACGTTGGCGACGGCGCTGTCGTTGTCGACATTGCCGAGTTACGCCACGGAGAGGTTTCGCTACCCGACGACGGCACGGTCGTGATCTACGACCCCATCGGGGGGCCAATCGCAGTGGCCCTCGCAGAACAACTTGGCGACCGGGCCATTCTGGTCACACAGGACAATATTGCTGGCAATGAACTGGCTCGCACCGGAGATCTTGCGCCGGCCAACACTCGGCTTGCGCAGCGAGGTGTCACGATCGAACGCCGGTCGTTGGTGCGCGCCGTGCGGGCTGGCGAAGTCGAACTAGAAGATCGCTTCGGCGCCGGACGTCGCATCGTAGTTGCCGCCGCATTTGTCGATTGTGGGTTTCGCCTACCGGCCGACGCGCTACCCGGTGCCGACGACGCCGTCCATATTGGTGACTGTGTCGCACCCCGAACAATTCTCGAAGCGGTACTCGAAGGGCGTCGAGCCGCCGCGTCGCTCTAGCGGCAGGTGTCGACCGCGTCGATCGCCATTCCCAGTTCTTCCTCCAGGTCGAAGACCGCGAGACGTAATTGCCACGTCGCCGGTTCGTCGGTGCCATCGTCAGGTTGCCACGCGTACCACTTGAGAAAGTTGACCACCTCTCCCATTTCATCCGATGAGATCGGCCATTCCTCGGCGAGGCCGGCGATAGCGGCCGCGCATTGCCAGGCACCCTGTCGCCCGTAGGCCATGCCGCGGCGGTGACCTTGGCTCCCGCTGCTGGCCCCCGCCCAGGCCATCAGCGCGAATGCTTGCGCTGCTCCAATCTCGACCACGCTTGGTGTGCGAAAACCCAGGGCGGCGACGGCGCTCAAATGGTTGCCTTCAACAGTGATGATGTGTGCGTGCCCAGTCGATGCTGTGGTCCACGCCGCTACCAACTCCCGGAAAACCTCGGTGACGTGCGGGTCGCCGATCGCTTCGCCCGCTCCCGGTAGCGTCGTTGCCGATCCGAATTTCGGTGCGGTCGGCGCAGGGAAATGTGCCGCGCTCGAGGTGTAGCGGGCGCGTGGATACGCCGGTTCCCACGGCGCCAGTGCGAACGGTAGGTTGAGCACACTGGTGTCGAGGCGTTCATCGACGGCAACATCGAGGTCGCCTCGCACCACCCGCTCGTAGGCCACGATTTCGGCCTCGGGACCGGGCGGAAGTACCTCGCTGAGGTCTCGCCACGAGTGGTTCACGGCCGCGATCTCGGTCAGTGGCCCGAGTGTCGAAAAGCTCTGCCGGTTCTCGAAAAGACGCCCGACCCATGTGGCAGGAGCCATCAATGCCAGCACATGGTCACAGTGCGCCGTGACGGTCCAGAGCGCGAGGTCGCTGCGGTCCAAGGCATCTGATTCGGCTCGAAGCGACCACAGGTTTTCCCAGTCACGTTGGGCGGCGAGCGTGTTGACGATCTGCATCAGTTCGTCTGGCCCAGACGTACGCACGACGCTATGCAGTTCCCTCGGGTCCATGCCCACATCTTGCCCGCCCTGCCCTCGCCGAACGGGGACCACCGAACGAGGACCGCCGAACGGAGCCGCCCACCGCGATGGCCCATCACCCAAAACTGAACACCATCTCGCCCGGCTCCAGTAGCGAAAACCGACTCGGCATCAGGGCGAGATGGTGTTCAGAAATTCGTGGCGGGTTCAAACCTGGCTGGGCGGGCACCATCTACTCTGTAGGGGTGGCGCGACTGTTCGACGATGCTGTTGCCGTGGTCCGAGCCGACCCGTCGTCGATCGCGTCCGAAGCTCGTCGGTTGTGCGCGGCACTGACCCTTGAAGAGAGGCTCGGGTGTCTCGACGGAGACACGGAGTTCTGGCCCGGCATGGCCGACATGCTGGCTGGCGGTTATTACAAACATCCGTACCCGGCGGCCGAGGTGTATCGAATTGGTGCACCGGGGATCTGGTTCAGCGATGGGCCGCGTGGGGTTGTGGTCGGCTACGCAACAGCATTTCCAGTCGCCATGGCGCGCGGTGCCACCTGGGACCCGGACCTTGAAGAACGAATTGGCCGAGCTATGGCTTTAGAACTACGGGCCAGCGGTGCCAACTTCACGGGAGCGGTCTGTGTGAACCTTCTGCGACACCCAGCTTGGGGGAGAGCGCAAGAAACCTACGGAGAATCGTCATTTCATGTTGGGCAAATGGGCGCAGCGCTCGTGCGGGGCCTCGAGACACAGGTGATGGCATGCGTGAAGCACCTTGCCGTGAACTCCATTGAGTGCGCACGTTTCCAAGTAGATGTCACCATCGACGACGCAGCGTTGCACGAGGTCTATCTACCTCACTTCAAGCAGGCTATCGATGCGGGAGCGTCGGCTGTTATGTCGGCGTACAACTCGATGAACGGGACATGGTGTGGCGAGAACGCTGAACTACTCACCGGCGTTTTGCGCGACGAATGGCACTTCGACGGCATCGTTGTTTCGGACTTCATCTTTGGGTTGAGAGACTCGGTTCGGTCCGTCGAGGCTGGGCTTGATATCGAGATGCCATTCCGCCAGCAACGGGCCCGCGATCTTCCGGGTGCTTTGTCTCGTTATCAGCTCGATATGAGCACGGTCGACGCTGCGGTGGAACGCGTGCTCGCAGCCCAGCTCAGGTGGGTGTCTCGTCACCGTGAACCGCCGCCGCCGATATCGGTGGTGGCCTGCGATGCGCACCGAGCGCTGGCTCGTCAGGCGGCTGAACAATCGATGACGCTGCTCAGGAATGTCGACTCGTTCTTGCCGCTGCCGGCATCTGCTCGCATTGTGGTGATTGGTGAGCTTGCGACGGAACGAAATCTTGGTGATCGAGGATCATCCGACGTGCATCCGCCCGAGGTCACAACATTCGCACAAGGCTTGCAGCAAGCCTTCGAGCATGTCGACATTGCGGGCATCAATGTCGAGGCAGCCGCGGCCAAAGCCGACATTGCCGTTGTGGTCGTTGGCTACACCGCAATGGACGAAGGCGAGTACGTACTTCCCACCGGCGTCGACGTGTCGGCCTTGTTCCCGACACCCAAAGACGACTTTGGTCGCCGGATGCACCGGCGAATGGGCGCGAATCGAGAACCCGATTCTCGACCCCGGGCCGGTGGTGATCGAGCCAGCCTTCGACTGTCCGCTGCTCACGAAGCACTCATTGCTCGAACCGTTGCAGCTAACCCGCGAACGGTTGTTGTCGTCGTTGCCGGTAGTGCAGTGGTGATGCCGTGGGTCGATTCGGTGCCAGCGGTGCTGCTTGCGTGGTACGCGGGAATGGAGGGTGGAAATGCGCTCGGTGCCGTGCTCACCGGGGCAGCGAATCCTGGCGGACGGCTGCCGTTCACCATCGCCAAGGACGAGGCCGACTACCCGGTTTTCGACCGGTGGGCACATTCCATCACCTACGACCAATGGCACGGCGACGCCCACCTTGCCCGCAACGAAACCGATCCAGCGTTCCCGTTCGGGTTCGGGCTGTCCTACACAACCTTCGAGCTGCGAGATCTCACTGTTTTTGTCGGCGTCGGCATTGTGACATTCACCGTGTCGGTCGTGAACACCGGGCCATGTGCGGGGTCCGACGTTGTGCAGATCTACATCGGGCCCGGCTTTAGCGACCCGACCCGACCTGATCGCCAGCTTCGAGCGTTTCGTCGGGTGCACGTCGGGTTGTGGGGAACCGAGCGGGTCACGTTGTCGGTGGAATTCTCCGAGCTTGCGGTCCGTGCCGACGCGGAGTGGACAGTGAGGCCCGGTCAGTATTGTGCATGGGTGTCGCGTTATGCCCGAGATCCCGAGTTTCTCTTTGCGAACTTTGTGGTGCCCGATGTTCTTTGATGCTGTCCTACCCCTGCCTGCGCTGCTTGGTGGCATGCGGCGGCGCTAGGGTTTTATTTGTGCCAACCGCGAGCTGGAACTACCGATTGGCTGCTCGGCTTTTTCCGGTCAGTGCCATCGCAGCTGGCGTCGCTCGCCGGTTACAGGCCGACAAGCTCGCCGGGTTGTTCCAGAAGGCAGCGAACGACGGCCGAGGAAAGTCGCGTCCGCACCGAGTGGTGATACCCGCTCGCGGTTCGCATGCACCGGCCGATGGCACCGAATCGATTCTGATGGACCCGGTTCGTGGCACCGACCGAATTGTGCTGGTCATGCTCGCCTACGGTTGGGACGGTTTCGAGCAGCCCATGCCCGACGTGTTCGTGGCGTTGTGTCGTCGCGCCGACGGCACCGTTATCGATGTGGGCGCGAATACCGGCTGGTACTCGCTGCTGGCTTGCGCAGTGCATCCGTCACTTCGTGTTCTGGCGTTCGAACCCTATCCACCAGTTGCCAAAATGTTGAAGCGCAATGTAACCGTGAATCGGCGCGCTGACCGCATCGAAATTCGCGGTCAGGCTGTCGGTCGAGAGACTGGTAGCGCCACCCTTTTCGTGCCGTCGAACGAGCATGGCCTTGTCGAAACTAGCTCCTCTTTGAATCCGGAATTCAAGGGTGCAGCATCCGGTGTCGCGGTCGACGTCACAACCCTTGACGAGGTTGTTCGGCTGGGAAAGGTTACGAACGTGGCGATAGTGAAAGTCGACGTTGAAGGGTTCGAACTCGACGTGTTGCGCGGTGCCGTACAGCTACTACGAACGCAACGGCCGCTCATGTTCATCGAGGTGCTCCCAGGCGACACGACGGTGCACATCGATCAGCTCCGGGCCGAGGTTGGCTATACCGACATTCGCTTGCAGCCCACCGCAGCGGTCATTGGCGCCGAGCTCACGTTCGACGAGGATGGCTGGAACCATCTGCTTGTACCCGACGAGCGTGTTGCCGAGATTGCGCTTGTGCTGAGCGACATTGGGCTAACCGTCGTCGTGCCTGACTACGGTCAAGACTGTGAGGAGTAAGGCAGCGGCGCTGGCTGCAATCAGTGTCTTGTTTCTCGGCGCTATCGTGCCTGCCATGTCCGCCGAGGCGAACCCGAATGCGTCCTCGGCCGCAGCCGGCCGTAGGTTGGTTTTCGCCGATGAGTTCGACGGAACACGTCTCGATAACACAGCCTGGGTACCGGTGTATCGCTGGCACATCGGCAAGGACGGCTCGCGAAACGACGGCAACGACGAGGAGCAGTGGTACCAATCATCGAATGTGACGGTCGCCAACAGTCGGCTGGTGCTGCGAGCCGAACGGGACAGGGTACGAGGCGAACGAGACGGCGTCCCCGAGTGGTTCTCGTATCGATCCGGAATCGTCAGCGGGATGCGGGCGTTTCGTTACGGGTACGTCGAGATTCTCGCCAGGTTGCCCATCGACTCCGGCATGTGGCCAGCGCTCTGGCTGCTGCCCGACGACCTGTCGTGGCCACCTGAAATCGATATCGTTGAAGCAGGTGGCCGCTTGGGAGTGGTGAAGCACACCTTCCATCCGGTCGGCCAGGATCAGGTGCAGGGCGAGACGCAACTCGCCGACTCGTCTGGGTGGCACACGTACGGGCTTTTGTGGGAACCCAACCAGCTCACCTGGACGATCGACGGTGAGGAAACGTTTCGAACGGGCACAGCAATTCCCAACGTCGATATGTACGTTGTAGCCAACCTGGCCGTCGGTGGCGAGTTCTCGGGCTGGGTCGACGCCGCAACCCGCTTTCCGGCACAGATGGAGATTGAGTACATCCGCGTCTACCAATGACCCCTGGTTAGACCAGGGGCCATGGATAGCGATGGCCGGTCGGGTCCTCGGGGAACACGCCAGATTCTGCAAGTTCCGCGGCTCGGTCTTGCAACGCTTCTACCTCGTTGGCGTTTAGAAGCGCCGCGATAGACAACGGAACCGACGTAGCTAGTCGTTCGATGTCAGACAGGAGCTTGTCGGGAATTGGGTCGCCACCGAACTCCCAGATGACAGTGCGCAGCTTGTACTCGGCGGCAAAGCACAACCCGTGGTCGATACCCCAGATGGAGTCGTCCTGACCGAGCAGCACGTGGCCGCCCTTTCGGTCCGTGTTGTTCGACAGGGCGTCGAAAGCGGCCATTGCCATGAGCCGATCGTGGAGGTCGGTTCTGGTCTCGAACAGCGTGAAGTAGTGCTGATCGAAATGCGCGTCGATGAACCATTGAATCGACCCGATGCCATGAGGGCCATCGCGTTCGACAGTCGGCGGAACCAAGTTCCACCCCAACCAAGCCGACAGGCGGTACGCCGCTACTTCTCGCTGATACAGGCCGGAGGGAAAATCCCAGAGCGGTCGCTCGCCGCGATGAGGTTTGTAGATTGCCTTACCGACCGGTTCGCTGTCGACAAGCAAGTCGATACGAAACGTGGCGTTGGAACTCCACGGCATCCGACCTTCAATATCGATGTCGGCCGTGTTGAGCCACGCTTCGATCTGCGACGAATTACTCTCGCCCATCAGTTCATTCGGGGGCAATCGTGCCCGACAGTATTGACCGGCCCGCCGCACCACTCGCACGGGGGACGCCCAGCTGACACCACACTGCGGGCCCTAGTGACAAACGCCAATACCTGAGCCCGGGTTAGCCGTAGCCGCAGCACACCGTGCTCGGCCTCGTTGATGAACTCGTCGTCCTCGTCGACCAGTACCGCTTCTTCGAGCTGCAAAACAATGCGGTCGTCGTCGGCGTCATAGGCAACGCCGATAGCGCCCAGGATCCACAACGAGATGATGGGCTCGACGAGCTGATCGAGGCTTGGGTGTTGGGCGCGTTCGGTGCTCGGAAGATCCTCCATGAACCGAGCCAGGTATTGCGCAAGCGCGTCGACCTGACCCTTCTCGCATTTCACCGACACGGTCACCGCAGCGGTACGGGCCTGGAGATAGAACACGCGGGATCCTGGCTCGCCCACGGCTCCAGCCGTGAACGACGTGAGGTCGTCGAGGTCGATGCGGTCACTCATGATGGCTTGAGCGCAGCGAGGGAACCGCCGGTGGAATTCACCGTCAGCACCACCGGGCCACTGGCACCGTACGCGATTGCCGTGACCGAGCACGTGGAGATGACAATGCGTTGGAACAGATCGAGATGGGTGCCCATTGCCTGTGCAACCGCGGCTTTTATGGGGTCGGCATGGCTGACGCAAACAATCACCCCACCGGCATGTTTGGTTCGCAAACGGTCGAGGGTTCCGACCATGCGCCCCTGCATTTCGGTGAAGCTCTCGCCGTTAGGAAAACGAAAACCGCTCGGGAATTTCTGCACAGTCTCCCACTCGGGAAGCTTGTAGAGCGACTTCAGTTCCGCACCAGTCCAATCGCCGAAATCGCATTCAAGTAACCCGCGTTCAATAAGCACTTTTTGCTTGCGGGCGATGCCGATGGGAGCCGCAGTTTCCCGCGCTCGTTCGAGCGGGCTCGCGTAGATAGCGTCGACTTTGTTGAGCTCGCCAATGCGAACCGCAGCCGCTTCGGCTTGCCGTACACCGTCGTCGGCAAGATGCAGGCCCGGCGCTCGACCGGGAAGGCTCTGGCCAGTAGTCGGAGTTTGCCCGTGGCGCACAAGAAGAATGAGCGTTGATTCTGGTGGTTTCTTTTTTGCCATGCGGTTCCCCAACCTACTGTGCACAACGTGGATTCACTCAGTGTTCTGGCCGACGAGATCATGAATTGTCGAGCGTGCCCTCGGCTGGTGTCGTGGCGCGAGCAGGTTGCGGTCGACAAACGAGCGTCATATCGCGACTGGGAATACTGGGGCCGGCCGGTGCCCGGCTTTGGCGATCCGCAGGCCCGGATATTGGTTCTCGGCCTCGCTCCCGCCGCCCACGGCGCTAATCGCACCGGTCGCATGTTCACCGGGGACCGATCGGGCGACTGGTTGTTTCGAGCCATGCACCGAGCGGGTTTAGCCAACCAACCAAACTCGGATCATCGAAACGATGGTCTTACGCTGACCGACGCGTACGTGACGGCGGCAGTGCGTTGCGCACCGCCGGGCAACACGCCGTGGCCGAGCGAGCGCGACTGCTGTAGGCCCTTTATCGATCGTGAACGCCAGCTGTTGTCGCAGTTGCAAGTCGTCGTTTGCCTCGGTGGGTTTGCCTATGAGGCGGCGTGCCAGCTGTTCGGCGTGAATCCTAGGCCCAAGTTTGGTCATGGTGTCGAGGTGGCTACGTCGGCCGGAGTCACGTTGCTGTGCTGCTTTCACCCAAGCCAACAAAACACGTTCACCGGCCGCCTCACCGAGCCGATGATCGACGCGGTTTTCGCTCGGGCTAACGACCTCGTGCAGTAGGATCCCTGCACGATGGAGTTGGTAGCGACAAAGCGACCCAGGCGCTAGTGGGTGGCGGGTGTTGACCCGTCGGCTTTCTTCTTGGGGATGGGCACGCCGACCGACACGCTTTGGTGTCCATGGTCCTTGGGCCAACGGCGTCGGCTCACAATGGAGAGCTGACGCAGGAGCTTCATCGCAACCTCGTCCTCCTCGGCCGGGCGAGCTTCGATGACACCGGCCTTAATCATTCGCACCATCACCTCGCGCCCAAGCTCGGTACGTACGACGCACAACGTCCAGTCGTTGTCCTTGCCGATACCACCGGTAGCGATGTCGGAGTGCATCGCTGCGAAATCGGGGCAGCTCTTGCACCCTTCGCGGGTCCACTGGTGGCATTCCTTGAGGTCGATTTCATGGTAGGCGCCGTCTTTCATCCAAATCTGGAAGACGCCCTTGATGTTCATCTTGACCATGTCCTCTTTGTGTAGGCCGTACTTAGCCAGAAAGAGTTCCTCGAAGATGGCGTCGTCGAAGGTCTTGGAGCACAGCAAGCCAATGTTGAACTTGAACGGCTTGCCCGCTTTGCCGACCTTGCGGTGCCACATGATGGGAAGAATGGACGACTGGCAGCTCATACCGACGAGTGCCAGGCTGCTGAGGCCGCGGTCTAGCGCTTCTTTGACTGCCAGCGTGTTGGCCGAATAGGTGTACCGGCTACCGGCGCCCTTGAGGACTTCTTCCTTGGTGGTGGCGACACCGGGGATCGCTTTCCAACTCGAACCGTCGCCTTCGAGGTATGACACCAGCGCTCCGTCGATGTACTTCTCCTCCAGTAGCCAGATGAGCATGGCCGAAACGAACCCGCCGTCTTGACCCATCTTGTGGACGGTCTCGTCGGTTGCCCGCACCAGTAGCCGCTGCTCGGAAATGCCATGCATCTCGTCGTCGAGACGATCGCGTTCAAAGAGGTGGTTGTTTGCTTCCGATTCCCAGTTGCGAAACCGTGGGCACGCCCTGGTGCACGACGTGCAGCCCTTCTGGCCGTGACCGCAATCGGTTGGCCCAAGTTCCTCTTCCAGGTGAAACGGCTTGTAACCGCCCTCCTCGTGGTTGTAGCCAATGACGTCGTGCGGGCAGGCAATAACGCACCCCGCGCACCCCGTGCACAAGCCGACGTTGATGACTTCCTCGTACAACTCTTTCCACTGGGCAGTCCATCGCTCGGCCTTCGGCGGTGCAGTGTCGATCACAGTCATGCAGCAAGAGTACGCCGAGCGCTACGGTCAATGCCTATGTCAGACCAAGCGCTCGCTACCGTTCAAGCCACATCCGCCGACATCAACAAGCTGGGTGCCGGCTTCTACTTCACACCCGACACACTGGGGCGAGGTAAGGAACTTGGTATGCCTAACGGCATGGCGTGGTACGTGCTGGGTCGTGGTTCGGTGTTGGGCGACTGCGACGCCGAGATTGTGTCGTCGGCGTTTGGTTACTTCGAGCCGGGTATGGTCCGCAAGATGTGGGAGGCCGGTACGGCAGTGATGTCTGCTTCCGCGGCAGCACCCGCATACGCCGAATGTGCCCGGGCCTGGGGACGGGCAACGTTTGGCCGGGTCAAGCAGGCTGGCCGCTTCGCCGACATCTCGGAGAAGATCATTGCCAACGCCGACTCTGCGAGCATGGCGTTGTTCGCAGGTTGGAAGCGCCAGCCCCTTGGTGCCAAAGACGACCCTGCCGGGCGCGCCGGTATGGCGTTCAATGTGCTGCGCGAGCTGCGCGGTAGCGCCCACCTTACTGCAGTGATTGCTGTTGGCCTCACCCCGCAAGAGGCGCATTACACCAAGGGTGGTGTGCCGCGCTGGAAGCTTTTCGGCTACTCGGAAGACGCTACGCCAGCCCCGAAGAAAGCGTTGTGGAACAAAGCCGAAAAGATGACCGACGCGCTGACGGCGCAGTTTTTCGAAGGTCTTTCAGCCAAGGAGTCAGCCGACTTTGTGAAGGCAGTTGCTGCGCTCAAAAAGGCTGCCGGCTAGAGCCGACGAGGTCGACAACGAGGTGGACCGGAGCGCTTGCCTGGGCGCACACGACACCGTAGTTGGCGACCACGACCATGCTGTTGGCTCGGGCGTCAGGCCCGTTCACATTCAGCGTGCTGGCCAACGGTGGGCGTTGGCAGGTGCCATCGGGTTCGGCCTCGTACACCGTTACGAATACTGCTCCGGAAGCGCCCACAGCCGTAGCGGTCAAAGCGACCGGACCGCTGATCCCAACCGGGATTTCGAAGCTCTGGCGGCGCGGCGCACCATTGGTTCGGCTGTCGAGCACACGCGATGGTGTCAGCGCAGTCCAACGTTCGCCCCCAGCGCTGTACGACGCGATGAGGTCGATGACGATGTGTGTGTCGGCCGAACTCATGATGCAGGCGGCTGAGCGGCCAGACACTCGTAGGTCGACCCGGTTCGGCACGGTCTCACCGGCGACGAAATTCAGGTTCGATACCTCTGGCGGTGCCGAACAAGTGCCGGCGAGGTCCGTCGGGAACACCGTCACATAGCCGTCGGTACGTGGTGTTACCGCAGTGACGTTGAGAACCATGCCGGTTGCCCCGGCCAACTCGCCGAGGTCGACGAGGCGAACGATCGTAGATTTCAGGATTTGTTTGGTCGTTCTGGTGTCGTAGAGCCGGGTAGGTGACTTGGGAACGAGTGTCGTAGATCCGTCAGTCGTCGCCCATCCCAGTAGGTCCACAACCACATCGGTCGTCACCGATGAGTACACGCAAAGGCCAGCGTCGGCGTCGACAGCTGCGAGCGTAAAGCTGGCTCTTGTCTGTCTTTTCGACACGTTGAGTGTCGACGCCAGAGGCGGCACCTGCGTGCACGAGTACACGGTGAGGTAGCCGCTAGCCGCTGGTTGCACGGCGGTGAGATTGATGAGTGCGCCGGTCGCTCCGCTCGGCAACCCAAGGTCGTCGACACGTAAGGATTGGCGGGCTCGAAGCGTTCTGGCTCGGATCTGGCCGACCCCAAGTCGAGTATCGAGAACCCGGCGCGGAGAATCGACCAACTCGAAGCCGGCCGCGACCGGTTCGAGTTGTGACCGCACCAGACCAGCGACGCCACCCGTATCGGCGGGTTCCCACATGCTCAGAATTGCTTCGGTGATGAAGTATCCGAGGCTCACGGCGCCTGCGCTCGTGAGATGGGCTCCGTCGTCCATGATGGTGCCTGGATTCTCGTCGCCAAAGGCATCCCAATCCAACAGTGTCAAGAAGCCGTTCGACGCGACGGCGTACTCGTAGAGCAGTTCGTTGTTTGACCGATACGAGACATCCTCGCCTCTCGGCGGCACATAGGTTCCGGCAACGTGAAACGTCAACCATGTGACATGGTCGATACCCTGCGATTTGGCAAGGTCGAGCAGGAGTGGCACGGAGTTGCGAAACGTCGCCGACCCTTCGTTGTAGCCAACCATCAGCACCAATTCGTCGAATTCGCCCTGCGGATACGAAGCTAGCGCCGTCAGGGCATTAGGTGCCCTGTACCGTTCGCCAGAATTCGGGTTGGTGCGACCGGTGCACGACGGCACCGAGATGGTGCGGCACGACTCTGCGTCCAAGTGATAATCGAGTGGTTCTAAGCCGGCCTCGCCGCCGGTAGTCCACCACAGGGCCGACATCGTCGAGTCACCAAGCAGCAGTGTCCGTGGTGTTCCTGGTGTCACGCCGCCTGGCAGTTCCGGGTTCACGGTAAGGTAGTCGCTGGCCTTAATATTTGGGATGTCAGCCGCAGCCGATGGGGTCAGCATCGACCCGAGCACCGCTACCGCCGTGATGATCGAACTGCAGATACGGGCGACTCGGTGGCGATACTTCATGCCCTATACGTCGGCAGCGACTGTTCGCCGTTTAGTCCCCTAACCTTCTGGCATGGATGTTCGTCTCCTTCAAGCCCATGATCTTGTTGCTGCGTTGGCGATCAACAACGCCTCGACTCCTGCGGTAACCGAGGCAACAGAGGTGCGATTCGCACATATCTTTCGAGCGGCGGCCGTGTCGCTTGGTACCTTCGACGGTGAGGTGCTGGTCGGCTTTTCACTGGCCCTTGAGCCACTAGCGGATTATGACAGCTCGAACTATTGTTGGTTCGGCGAACGGTACGACAACTTTGTGTACCTTGACCGGATTGCGATTGCCGCAAGCCATCAGAACAGGGGTCTAGGGTCGCTGTTATACGAGGAACTTGAGCGGCACATCTGCACGCCGGTTCTCGCATGCGAGGTAAATCTACGGCCCCCCAACGAGGGCTCGCTCCGTTTTCACGAACGCATTGGCTTTAGAGAAGTCGGGCAGCAGGAAACTCCGTATGGCTCTCTGGTGTCGATGTTGGTGAAAGATATTGCTGCGGGCGTGCCAAAGGCGTAGCCCTGCAGGTAGTCGATGCCGAGGTCGCTCAGCATCGGCCGTCTCGACGCGTCCTCGACACCTTCGGCGATGACCACGGCACCCGTGACCTTGGCTGCGGCGAGGACGCTCTTGAGCAAGGTGAGACCTCGAGCGGTTTCGAAGGCTGCGTCGATTAGTGTCTTGTCGAGCTTCACAATGTCGGGCTCGATGTTGAGCAGCAAACCATAGTTGGCCTGCCCGACACCAAAGTCGTCCACCGAGAACCTGATACCAAGTCTCTGGAGTATCCGCACATTTGCGACGAGTGCCGACCAGTTTGAGATCGTCGAATGTTCGGTCATCTCAATTACGAGCCCGGTTCCGTCACGGCCGCGTTTGGCCAGTTCGTCGCCGATCCGCTGTACGAAGTTGACCTCCTGTAGCTCGCTTGGCTGAAAATTGACAGCCACAAAGGGGTGTTCGACCGTTGGAACGGCTAGGAGGTTGTCGAGGTTGTCGAGGCACATCGACAGCATCGACCAGTCGATTTCGCCAAGCAAATCCTCCTTCGCAGCTAGCGGAATGAACTCGGCTGCAGCGACGATGCCGCGGTCAGGATGGTTCCAACGGGAAAGACATTCATAACCGGTAAGTTGACCATCGAGAGCACGCACGATTGGTTGGAAGAACGGCTCGATTTCCCCGGCCATCAGCCCAGCACGCAGTTCACGGCGTAGCCGGACCATACCTGGCCGATGAAGCTGTCGAAAATGGTGGAAGCGAAGACTTGCGACGACAGTTAGTACCGTCAACTGAGTGGCGGCAACAAGAGCCAATGTGACAACGACTACTTGGGACCGCCAGCCCGATTCGTACGCAATGATCAACACGATACTTGCAACCAGGACGGTGACCAGTGCTGCCGGCAACGCAACTGTTCGCCGTCGTCGAGTAAATGCTGGAAGCGACGTACCCACCGAGCGCGCATCGGGGCTGAAAGCTGATGCAACTATCAGTCCGCACGCCAAGGCTGCGGGCCCAGCAATACGTGTTGACGAGTTGTGCATCGCCGAGGCTAGGGAGAGTTGGCCAACGGCGTAGACAACGGCACCAGCGGCGAGCCATACCTCGGCCGATCGTCCAAGGGATCGCAGCTGAGTGACCAGGGACGGAAACGCAATGACCATTCCGATCACTGCGAGGAAAGCGACCCCCCAAATTGTTCGGGTGTCAGATGTTCCGGGTCGTGCATGTGGTAGCCACTGATAGACAAGCCCGCTGGCGGTTATCCCCCCAATAATGGCGGCCATCTGGGCCGCGAGGCGCGGAACTTGTGCCAACGGACGAGTTATCAGTGCTGCCCCAATGACGCCCGAGATAAGCGCGAGGTAGCCGCTTGCGTATGCGGCTCGAAGAAAAAGAAGCCGGTTGTCGGCCGATGCGGCAGCAGCGCCAAAGAATGCCGCTGGAATGCAGAACGCCATAATGCCGCCAAGGAACCACCAGCACCGGCGGTTCAGGCCCCGGCGTCGGACACCGGCAACGAGCGTACCGAGTTGCAGAACGTGGATGAACGGAAACAGCGCCTGGGCGACTCGCTCGCTGCTTGCGAGTCCCGCAACTGAGAGCGCAGTGGATGCAGCGAGAACACCAACGGCGGGCAGCCACTGGCGACGCATCCCACCTGGAAGTACAAGGGGAACGCCCTGCTGCGGTGGTAGGAGGAGAACGGGCAGATCCGGCTGTGTTTGGCTGGAGGCGTCGCAATAGAGGGTGGCCCGATTCTTGCCTGCTGCTTTCGCGCGACACAAGGCAGTGTCGGCCCGAGCGATAATTGATGCTGCAGTGTCGTCGGCGTGGTTGCCGGTAACTCCGATACTGACACTCACTTTTTGATCCTGGTAGTCGTCGCTGTTTCGTCGAACGGCATTGACGATCGATTGGGCAATGCCGTAGGCCTCGGCCTCGTCGACGACGGGGTCGAGGAGTACCACGAATTCATCACCGCCAAACCGCGCGACCAGATCATGGCCGCGGTCAAGCGATTTGATCATGATGGCGGCTCGGCGCAATAGGGAATCGCCAGCGTCATGTCCAGCGATATCGTTGACGACCTTGAAGCCGTCGAGATCGATGAAACAGACAGCAATGCGGTTTCCGGTATTGCCGGCATTCGCTAGCGCACTGGTAAGGCTGCTCTCGAACAACGTCCGATTAGGTAAACCAGTGAGAGCGTCGTGGGTTGCTTGGTGAATGAGATGGCTTTGCTGCGCACGTTCGTTGGTGAGGTCGGCGAGGCCAATGACAGTGAGGGATGGGTTCTGCTCGACGTTAGCCAATGACCCGCTCGTCAGTCGCAACGTGAGTACCTGGGTGTCGGGTCGTACCCACTCGATAACCGCGCCAGCCGACGTGGCGGTGTTGATGAACTGGTGAATGCGTTCCGGATGAAGGTGCTCGAGCTCAGGCGGCCGGATTCATGAGGTGGATGTGTCCGTGTTCGTCGGTGAGTACGACCCCATGGCTAATGGCATCGACGGCAGCTCGTTGCATGTCGTGACGGTGTCGGAGTGCGTCGTCCAACTGGTGTCGGCGTGTGACGTCCTCGACCTGAAGTAGAATGGTAGAGTCTCCGCCAGACGAGTCGAGCCTCGCCAGGTGCACTCGCAGCCAGGCAATGTCTCGATCGCCAGGCTTAATTCGAACCTCGACGCTGAGGCGGGCAATTTCGGCGCTGAAGAGCTTGACGATCTCGGCTCGGGCAACGAAGTGGTCGTTTTCGTGGCGGAACTGTCCCGGGCTTTTCCCCAACATGTCGACCAAGGGGTATCCAAAAATGGTGCTGTATGCTTCGTTGGCGGCGTAGAGTTCGCCCTTAGGGTTCAGCATGGCCGTACCAATGCCCGACCGTTCGAAGGCAAGATGGATCTTTTCGTCCCACATCTCGAGCGCGGCCATGGAATCCTCCGAGACGAACGCGGGGCTGGAAAGCAGCTCGTCGACCATAGTGCCGAGGTCACGCAAGATGACTCGTTCGGTAGGGGAGAGTTGACGCGGCACGGAGTCGATTACGCACAGCGTTCCGACCGCCCGGCCGTCCGGGGCATGGATTGGTTGAGCTGCGTAGAAGCGCACGTGCGGCGGGCCGACAACAAACGGGTTCGAAGCAAACCGGTCGTCCTTCGTCACGTCGGGAACGACTAGGAGGTCGGCAGCCGGAGCACCAATTGCGTGGGAACAAAACGAGACGTCGCGATGAGTTTCACCGAGAGAAAAACCAACACGCGCCTTGAACCATTGCCGTTCGGCGTCGACCAAGGTGATGAGTGCAGTGGGGGTGTTGAGCGCTCGACATGCGAGCCGAACTATCCGATCGAATCGTTCTTCACAAGGCGTATCGAGCAAACGCAGGCCGCGCAAAGACGCCAGGCGAGCTTGCTCATCCCCATATTGCACGCAGTGATGCTACAAGCACGAGCCCGCTAGCGAGAGACAAGCCGCCAGCCGCGCCCTCTGACCGTCACGATTGCTTCGGCACCAACGTGCTTTCTCACGTTCGTCAACAGCGAGTCGACCCGACGCGGCGACAGGTTTTGAATCTCGAGACGTTGAGCAAGTTGCGCTCGACCCAATACTCGGCCGCTCGCCTCGCGCAACGCGCTAAGCAACGCCTGTTCTTGACTCGTAAGTTCGGCCATCGGATCGACAGTACGGCTGGATCGTTTCCGACTCGTGTGCCCACTGTGAATGCCGTGTGTCTTGACCCGCCGGTAACTTTGTCGCCACGATGGGGGAATGCAACTCGACTACACCCCAGAAGCTGAAGCCTTCCGTTCAGAAATACGGGGGTGGCTCGAAGCAAACCTCCCGACGGGCTGGTTTGAACCGGGTTTTGAACTGTCAGCCGACGACCGCAAAGCCTTCAACCTGTCGTGGCCGAAGAAGCTGTACGGCGGCGGATGGATTTGTGCCACCTGGCCAAAGGAATATGGCGGCAAAGGACTCTCGACATTAGAAGGCGTGGTGCTCGCCGAGGAGTTTGCGCGGGCCAAAGCCCCGTTGCGAGCCGACTTTTTCGGTGACACCCTGGTTGGTCCCACCATCTTGCAGTGGGGCACCGAGGAACAAAAGCAGGAGTTTCTACCCAAGATTCTGAAGGGCGAAATGAGCTGGTGCCAGGGGTTCTCCGAGCCGAACTCGGGCTCCGACCTCGCCAGCCTGAAGACCACGGCCTACCTCGACGGTGACGAGTGGGTCATCAACGGACAAAAGGTCTGGACCACCCAGGGTCACCATGCCGATTACTGCTTCCTGCTCACACGCACCGACCCCGATGCACCCAAGCACAAAGGCATCAGCTATCTGTTGGTACCGATGCGTCAGGCCGGTGTCGAGGTGCGGGGCATTGTGCAGCCCGACGGCACCGCCGAGTTCTGCGAGGTGTTCTTCGACAATGCGCGGTGCCCGAAAGACAACGTGGTGGGCGGGGTCAACAACGGCTGGAAGGTGGCCAATTCCACCCTGGCGTTCGAGCGTGGTATGTCGGCCACCACCGGATTCCGCCGGTTCGAAGAGGAATACCGCATCATGGTGGAAGCAGCACGGGCCAACGGTGCCATCGCCGACCCGGTTATTCGTCAGCGGCTCATGCAGTACTACACGAAATTTCAGATTCTTCGAATCAACGGGCTGCGATCGCTGTCGACCACGTTGTCCGGCGTGAAGGATCCGAGCATGGCCGCGCTGGGCGCAGCCAACAAGATGTTTTGGACCGAGATGCATCAGCGGGCTATGGAATTGTGTCTCGATATCTTCGGCGCCGATTCGATGCTGGTGACTACGGGCCCAACGTCGTCATCGTGGCCGGGAACGGGTCGAGACCGGCGCCGCGAGGGCTACCCGGTGAGCCCGATGATGTCGGCGTTCTTCTTCTCGCGGTCCGAGACCATTTGGGGTGGAACCAGCCAAGTGCAACGCAACATCGTGGGCGAGCGCGTGCTCGGGTTGCCGAAGGAACCGTCAGCCGAAAAGTAGCGCCGCCTTTAACGCGCGGTTACGCTGCGTCGCTTACACAGGCCATATCGGGCAGCGCCGCGGCTAATGGCTTGAGCGGTGAAAACACTGCAGTTGTAGTGCAGGCGGCAGCAAACCGCCCGTGGGGTAAGCAGTGGCAGGCGTAGCAACCACAAGCATGCCGATCGTGAGGAGCAGGGCGGCAACGCAACGGCGGCGCGACATGTTGCACTGCTATTGGGCTACGAACGTGATCTGTTCAGAGGAGTACCCGGCAGTTGCGTTGATAAGCTACTGATATGGCGTTTTGAAAAGACGCCAACTATTCGGTTCCGCGCTATCTGAGGCGGTGCATCGCCTTGATCGTGACGACTGGTGGACGACCGTCCGAAAGGCGTTCGGCGAGATGAGTCCAGCCGAGATTGTGGATTATCGAACCTCGAGCCGTGTACTTGATGGCGCCGCAGGTGACGGGCTTTCAGGTTGAGCAGGTACGGGCAGTCTCGATCACGCATTTGGCTGAACGCATAATTCTCCGCAACGTCCTGGGGCTGTGACCTTGGCTCTAGACGTCGACCGTCTCGATTCGGCCGTCGGAGTGGTGAGCAAACCGACCCTGATCTCGCGGGTGGGTGGGGTCGTCTGACGGCCATGGCCAACCGCCAAACTGTGTCTTCTGGTAATCGTTGAACGCCTGCTCGATACCGGCTCTGTCGTTCATCACGAACGGGCCGTGCTGCACAACCGGTTCCCCAATGGGGCGGCCCTGCAGGATCATGCACTCGATCTCGGTGTCACCGGCGGTGAGACGCACCGCCTCGTCGCACCGCAATACCGCTCCCGTGGAAGGGCCGATCTTGTGCTCGCCAATCGTGAGCCCGCTTCCCTCGAACAGGTAGAGCACACGGTTGGTTTCGGTGCCCTGTGTCGGTGGCAGGTTCCATTGGGCACCGGGCTCCATGCGGATGTGCCAGATGGCGACATCGGCCTCGGCCCGCGCCGCCCACGAATTTGGAGGTGGACTGGCTGGTTCGAGACCGGCCAGTTCTCCGGCGAGAATGGTGACCTCGGTGACACGGCCGTCGTCGTCCTTGGCGATGTGTCGGGGCACGTCGTGGTCCCACAACATGGTGAAATACGGATCGACCATCTTGTCGACCCGGGGCAGGTTCAGCCAAATCTGAAACAGTTGCAGCGGGTTGGGTCGGTCGTCATTGAGAAGCGGAAACATCTCGGAATGCACCACGCCGGCGCCGGCGGTCATCCACTGCACATCGCCCCGGCCGAAACGGGCAGCAGAGCCCAAGGAGTCGGAGTGATCGATAAGCCCCCGGCGCACGAACGTGACCGTCTCAAACCCGCGATGAGGATGCTGTGGGAAGCCCGGCACCACCCGGCCGTGGTACATGTTCCAGCCGTCTTTCCCGGCAAAGTCCTGCCCGATGTTGCGGCCGGCCAAACTGGCTGCCGGGCCAAGTTGGTGGTTGCCTGCTGGATACTCGTCTTCGTGATGCGCGCAAAACAAGAACGGGTCGAGTGTGGGCCACTGGCTAGACAGGGCCAACGTCTGAAGGACTGGGTCGGTCATGCCTTACATGATACGGACGATTTTCGGATCGAGTCTTTTGCTATGCCAGGGTGCCGACGTTGTGCAGTTCGGCGAATGCCTGCTTCATACGCTCGACGAACGTTATCTCGCCAGCGCGTAACCAAGCACGGGGGTCGTACTGCTTCTTGTTGGGCTTGTCGTCGCCGTCGGGGTTACCGATCTGGCTCTGCAGGTACCCGTGATTCGCGGTTTCGTAGCCCCGAACGCCATCCCAGAATGCCCACTGCAAATCGGTGTCGATGTTCATCTTGATGACGCCGTACGAGATGGCTTCGGCGATTTCTTCTGGCGACGAACCGGACCCACCGTGAAAGACGAAGTCGACCGGAAGCGGCCCGGTAGTGAACTTTTCGGCAATATGGATTTGGCTGTTGCGCAGAATCGACGGGCGAAGTTGTACGTTGCCCGGCTTGTACACGCCGTGCACATTGCCGAACGACGCCGCAACCGTAAAGCGGTCGCTGATGCTCATCAGTTCGCTGTAGGCATACGCCACTTCCTCGGGCTTGGTGTACAGATCGTCGTGGTCGGCGTCGGTGTTGTCGACCCCGTCCTCCTCGCCGCCGGTGATGCCCAATTCGATTTCGAGGGTCATGTCCATGTCGGACATGCGTTTCAGATAGCGCTTGCAGATATCGATGTTTTCTTCGAGCGGCTCCTCGGACAGATCGAGCATGTGCGAACTGAACAGGGGCTTGCCATGGCGTTGGTAGTGCTCGGTGCCAACATCGAGTAGGCCATCGATCCACCCAAGCTTGTCTTTGGCGGCGTGGTCCGTGTGCAAGATCACCCGGGCTCCGTAGGCCGCGGCCAAGGCGTTGACGTGAGCGGCGCCGGCGAGGGCCCCGAGGATCGACGCTCGATCACCAGCGTTCTTGACGCTCTTGCCGGCGAGGAACGACGCCCCGCTATGGGAGAACTGGATAATGACGGGCGAGTTGAGCGCGGCAGCGGCTTCCATGACACCGTTCATGGTGTTGCTACCGGTGACGTTTGCGGCCGGAAGCGCAAAGCTCTTGGCCTTCGCCAGGGCAAACACGTCTTGGACGTCGGTGCCGGTAATGACGCCTGGTTCGAAACTGTCACGAATATCGCTCATGGCTCGATCGTAGCGTTTGACGACGAATTGATCGAGAGCCTCTCGGCCCAAGGCCACCACTTCCGCAACTGTTGCGGATTCGGCCGCCTCTGGTCCGGCCATATCCGCAACTGTTGCGGATATGGCCGAGGTCCATGTCAGAGGATCTTGAGCAGTTGGAGGTCCATCACAGTGGTAGACGATCGGTCGATGAGCTGGGCCATAAACGCTCGCCCACGCTCGTTCGACGGATCGAGCGTGCCGCCGATGACGACCGCATACGCGAACGTGTACAGAACCGAGAGTCGATAGTCGGCCCAAGCCTGCTCGAACGAATAGTTGGTAACGCCATGCTTGACAAGCTGCTCGTGGTAACGAGTCACAAGTGCCAGTTCGTGGGTGCGGCGCTCGGGCGTGCGAAGGTTCTGGCTGAGCAGATACGCCACGTCCTGAGTTCCTTTGGACACGAGCGTGCCTTGCCAATCGAGCAGCACCATCGGATGGTCCTCGGGGGTCTGGCCGAACAGCAAATTGTCGAGCCGGAAGTCGCCGTGAATGAGGGTCTTGGCACCGTCGCCCATGCGCAGGTGTAGCTCGTTGACGTTGGCCGCGAATCGGGGTCCTGCCTCGATGATTTCGGGCGCGATATGGGCGCCAAAGATACTGATGCAGGGGTCCCAACCAACCCCGAACCCACCCGAAATACCAGGTCGGTGCAGTTCACCGTCTACTTGGAAATCGGCCAACATCCAGTCGAGCTCCGGATGGGAATCGGCATTCCAGAAGGTGGCGTGTAGACGAGCCATGACATCGATGCATGCCTCGGCGTCTTCGACGCCGCAACCCTCGACCTGATCGCCTGCCCGGTAGCCCGTGAAATCTTCGAGCACCAACATGAAATCGCCGCTCTCGTCATCGAACTCGGCGAAGTAGCAGAGCGGTACACCAGCGCCAACCTTGTCGGCCAGACGCTGATAGAACTTCACCTCGCGTTCGTACACACGAAAGCCCATGGCCACGGCGCGGTTAGCAGCAACGTCGGTTGCGCATTTCACGACAACCGAGGCCGGCGCGTTGTCGTGAGGCCCGTCGTAGCGCAGTTGTAGGCGAGCGATAACCCCGAGCATGCCGACACCTTCACCAACGGGGGTGGAATCGAACCCGGTAACGGCGTGGCCGAGAACGTCGGACAACCACTCGGTGGTGACCTGTGATGGATGGGCTGGGAAGCTAGTCATCTGTTGAATGTAGCCTCGACGAATGACAACGGCGCGCACGCAGCTATGCAGAACCGCGTTCATGTGTGTAGGCGTTGTTTCCATCCTTATCCTGGGAGGTGCGGCACAGATACCTGCGGCCGCCGTCGACGCAGCCAACAGTGGTGAGGCTGCATCTAGCGACGTATCGACACCGGGGTTCAAGCCGATGACCCCGACACGAGTCGTCGATACGCGAAACAACCCTGGTGGTCAACGCCACCCTTCGAACACGACGCTGACCGTCGGTCTCGGCGGATATGTGACGCTATTGACGAGTGCGGTGGTCGCAAACATCACCGTCACCCAAGCCGAGAGCGCCGGATGGCTTACGGCTTGGCCGTGCGATGCTGCGATGCCCACGGTCTCGAACCTCAACTTCGTGGCGGGACAGACCGTCGCCAACTTGATTTCTGTACGGTTGTCACCGACAGGCACGCTCTGTCTCAATGCAGTGGCGAACGTGCACATCTTGGTTGACCTCGCTGGTATCTACGAGTTCGGAGGCTCCGCGAGGATCAGCACGGTGACTCCCAAGCGGATACTCGACACGCGTCAACCGCTCGGTGTGCCCGTGCGCGGGCCCGTCGCAGCGCTCGGTACGGTCCGCGTCGGGGTGGCGTCGCCGAGCGCTCCTCATGCGGCTGCCGACACCGTTGCAGCCACCTTGAATGTGACGGTCGCAGGGTCAACCGTTGGCGGATATGTGACGGTGTATCGCTGCGACGTTGCCCGCCCGGTTGTTTCGAATCTGAACTTCGAGGCCGGCCAAACGGTAGCCAACCTTGTGACTGTCGCGTTGTCGGGCCGCGGAGAGATCTGCATCTTCTCGAGTGCCTCTACGCACCTGATCGCCGACCTTTCTGCGGTTGCATCGCCGTCGTCGGCATCGGGGTATGTGGCGGTGGTGCCCAATCGGCTCGTCGACACTCGGCAGTCCGCTGGGCCCACCGCACGGCAGAAACTGGCTGCACGCACACGGTTGCGGGTGCAGGTTGCGGGGCTAGCATCGGTGCCGCCTGACGCCGATGCCGTGGTCATGAATGTCACTGCGGTAGACCCCTCTGGCGCTGGTTGGCTCACGGTCTACCCGTGCGGTTCGTCGGTACCGACGACGTCGAACCTCAACTTTGCGGCCGGTTCAACAGTGCCTAACCTGGTCACCGTGAGCCTCGACGCTACCGGTGGTGTGTGCTTCGACAGTTCGACCGCCACGTACATCGTTGCCGACGTCGCCGGCTACCTCACTGGCACTGACACCGTGGTGGCGGCCGGCGATATGTCGTGTCGCGCCGGCGACGTCGTCATGCCAACGGCCTGCCACGCCCGGCAGGTGTCGAACCTCGCAGTGTCGGATCCGGCGGCGTCGGCGCTGCTTGCCCTTGGTGATCTGCAATACGACAACGGCGAACTTGCGTCGTTCCAATCCGAATACCACACGACGTTCGGGCGCCTTAAGGCCCGTACTCGCCCTGCGCCAGGTAATCATGAGTACAACACGCCAGGCGCAACCGGCTACTACGACTATTTCGGGTCCTTGGCGGGCGACCGTACCAAGGGCTACTACAGCTACAACATCGGCAAGGATTGGCACGCCGTAGTTCTCAACTCGAACTGCGCTGCGGTTCCTTGCGCGCCCGGTTCGGTCCAGGACTCGTGGCTGGCGGCCGACCTTGCCGCGAACGCTGCGACGGGCCGGCAATGCCTTCTTGCCTACTGGCATCATCCGCTTGTGAGCTCGGGGTCGTCGCATGGCAACAACCCGGCGACACAACCGCTCATGAATCGCCTCACAGCGGTTGGGGTCGACATCGTGTTAGCCGGACACGAGCACAACTACGAACGGTTCGATCGGCCCACTGTTGGGCCGAGGATGTTCGTCGTTGGTACCGGCGGCCGAAATCTGTATCCGTTTGCTGCGGCCAAGCCGGGTTCGGCACTGCGGGTAGCGAACGCTTTCGGGCTGCTCAAGTTGTCGCTTCGGTCGACAGGGTATTCGTGGAACTTCATTAGCGATACCGGAGCCTCGCTCGATACCGGTACCGACGTCTGCCAAACCTGACGGAGACCGACCTTTACAGCAGCTGAGCTGCTAGCCGGGCGAACTCATCGGCTGGAGCACCCTTACCGTCGTGGAGCACCTGCACACATACGTGGTCGGCTCCGGCTTGGGTGTGTTGACGGACGCGGTCGGCCACGTACTCGTCGGTTCCCCAGGCCACGATTGCGTCGACGAGGCGGTCGCTGCCGCCATCGGCTCGGTCGGCTTCCTCGAAACCCAAACGGACAAGGTTGTTGAAGTAGTTGGGTAAACCCAGATAGATCTTCATGTTGGCGCGTGCGATGCGCCTGGCCTCGGCGGGATCGGTCGACAACACCACCATCTGCTCGGGTGCCAGCAGTGCGTCGTTACCCATGATGGTTCGGGCGTACTCGGTGTGTTCGGCGGTAGCAAAGTACGGGTGGGCTCCGTTGGCCTTGGTGGCCGCCAGCTCCAACATCTTCGGGCCTAACGCCGCAAGCACTCGGCCCGGGTCGTGCTCGGGACCTTTCGACAGGAACAGCGCTGTATCCATGCGGTCGAGGTACGCATCCATGTAGGTCAACGGCTTGGAATAGTCGTGCTTACGGACTCCGGCTACAAGGTGCGCATGACTGACACCAAGGCCAAGGAGGAAACGGTCGGGGTAGGCCTCGGCCAATGTTTTCTGGGCCGCCGCCATAGCCATAGGGTCGCGGGCATAAATGTTGGCGATGCCGGTAGCGAGTTTAAGCGTGGTAGTGGCGGCAAGCAGGTTGGCCGAGCTGACAAACGGGTCGCGCCCAACCGCTTCGGCCACCCATAACGCGCCAAAGCCGAGTTGTTCGATGCGGCGGGCGGCATCTTGGGCTTCGGCGGTAGTGAGGGCGTCGAGCCCTCCGTACCAGATGCCGTAACTTCCGAGGTCGACGCGTGGTTTGGTCATGGCTGAAGATTAGCGTCGTCGTATGCCCGCGGATCGAGCCACGCACGAAACCATCGAGTTGTTGCAGGCATCGATCCGCAATCAATGCGTCAACGATGGCCGACCCGAATCCGGTCAAGAGGTCCGTACCAGCGATCTGTTGGAGAATTATCTCGAAGGCGCTGGCTTCGACCTCCAACGCGTCGAGCCAACACCGGGCCGTCGCACGTTGGTGGCCCGCATCGAAGGCACCGACGCTACAGCGCCGTCGTTGTGTCTGCTCGGGCACACCGACGTTGTCCCGGTGAACGCTGCCGGCTGGAACCACGACCCGTTCGGTGGTGAGCTAATCGACGGCGAGGTGTGGGGTCGAGGGGCACTCGACATGTTGAACCTCACGTGCTCGATGGCGGTAGCTGTTCGCACACTCAAAACGTCGGGGTTTCGGCCCCGGGGCGACATCATCTATTGCGCCGTTGCCGATGAAGAAGCGGGTGGCCATCACGGAGCCCGCCACCTCGTTGCCCACGAGCTCGATCTTGTCGGGTGCGACTACCTCATCACAGAATCCGGCGGCCTGTCGCTACACAGCGACCGGGGCCATCGGGTCACCATCACCGTTGGCGAGAAGGGGACCTCGTGGCGGCGAATCATTGTGAAAGGCACGCCCGCTCATGGGTCGATGCCGTACGGGTCCGACAACGCTGTCGTCACCGCCGCCGAGGTAGTGCGTCGCCTCGCCGTGTACCGCCCCGCAGCGGTGATCAACGACATCTGGAAACAGTACGCCTCTAGCCTCGACCTGTCCGACGACGTGGTGGCGATGCTGCACGACCCCGCCACAATCGACGCCGGTTTACGACACATTGCCGACCACGGTGTTGCCAAGTTCGCTCACGCCTGTACGCACACCACGTTCTCACCCAACGTTATTCGCGGCGGTCAAAAGACCAACGTCATTCCCGACCAGGTTGTCATCGACCTCGACGTGCGCACGTTGCCTGGCCAAGACCACGCCGCGGTCGATGCCATGCTGGTCGAGGCGCTCGGCGGCGAATTGGCGTCCCGGGTCACGGTCGAACTCGCGAATGCGGCGAACCCGACCATCTCGCCGGTTGATACCCCGCTCTACGACGCACTACAAACGGTTACCCGACAGTTTCATCCGCAGGCAACGCTTGTCCCTCGCATCACCGCAGGCGGTACCGACGCCACATTTTTTCGTGAGGTCGGTACCGTTGCCTACGGGTTTGGGTTGTTTAGCCCCGGGCTATCGACCGGTGAGTTTGCATCAAGGTTCCATGGAAACAACGAACGTATCGACGTGGAATCGTTGCGGCTGACCACACAAGCATGGATGGCACTGGCTCGCCTTTGGTAACCCAGTTAAACCTTGGCCGTTGTCCAGGCGTCGAGTAAGTCGTCCGGTCCTAGTCGAATGGCTATGTCGCGCACATCGAACCCCGAGGACGAAACCGCCACGAGGACAGTGTTGTCGTCTGCGCCCGGAACGTTGGCGGCGCCAATAGCCAGCTGCTGCGCGTCAGAGCCTGAAAAAGGTCGTCGCTCGCGCCACTTGATTGATCCGACAAGGGAGACGGCCTTTCGCTTGGCTGTTCCGGTCGTGCCGACGATGTCGACCTCGGTTGAATTGCTGCGAGTCCAGTACGCGCCTACCGCGTGGGCGTCGACAGTGCCGAAGGGAACGAGCCGCGCTACCGCCTCACGCACGGTCGGCTCGATGGCGCGCCCTCGGTAGTCGGGCCACTGATCGCGGATGCTGGTGACCGCTAGATCGGCCCGGCCACGTTCGAGTAGCGGAATTGTTCGTTCGATGAACCGGAGCCAGAATGCCAGGTACGTGTCGGCGATCCGGTAGCGCGTCTCGGTTGGCGGGTGGGCCGACAATGGGCGGTCGATGGCGACGACCGCCTTGCTATCGAGCATCGTCAGGGTTCGATTGAGGGTGGCTGTCGCGATGCCAGTCTGTGCACCGAGGGCCTTGAACGTAGCCGAGCCGGAGCCGATTGCGGCGAGGATCTGTCGGGCGAAGGAGTCGGGCAGGAATTCGGCGGCGAGCATCCGCTCGCCGGTGATGACGAGACGCTCGGACGAGGTCGCCAACTGTTGGGCGAGGAAATCATCCATCGATCCGCCCCGTGTCCATTCGCTCGCTACGTTCGGGTATCCACCGGTGATGAGGTAGGCATCGAATGCATCTACCCCCGAGAGGCCGGTGAGCTCGGCGGTCTCGCCCGGGTCAAGCGGACGAACATGCATTTCGTCGGTCGGTCGGCCGTAGAGCGGGCGGCCATACTCTGCGAGCGCCGACATGATGGCGAGGTCGCTACCGATCACAAGGAGTAGTACGGGAACGGTGCGCAGCCAACGGTCCCACGCATTTTGAAATGAGCCCTCGACGTCGGGAGCACTGTCGAGTAGGTAGGGAAACTCATCGATAACCAGCACCGTTGGTCGGTCGATGAGTCGGGCGAGAGCGGCAAGCGCGCTGTCCCATGCGGCGAATGTGGTGCCAGCGAGTGAGTCAGTTGGATCAAGCCCGCTTGCCCCGATTGCGCGGGCGAAGTTCGCGAGTTCGGCCTCGGGTACGCGTCCCTTCGTGGCCGTAAAGAACAGCGACGGCACTTCGGCGTGGCCGAGAAACTGCTCAATCAGCCGTGACTTTCCGACCTGGCGTCGGCCACGGACCAGCGCAAACCGCCCGCGCCCCGAAGCGCGAACGGCATCGACCATCCCGGCTAGCCGATTCATCTCGCTCACTCGTCCTGCGAAGACCAAGGAATTCCCCTTGTTGCTGTCATCTGTGAGACTATCACAAATGATACCATCATCAAATGGTGATATTAGCCGACCGCGCGCACTATCACCCAGACGGCCCAGACGGCTCCCATTGCCATGCCGAACAGCGCCTGGACCCAGGCTGCTTTGAGCAGCGAACCGACGATCGTAAGCGTTGATTCCCACGACGTCGTTGCGTCGCCCGTGACATAGCGACGGGCTGCATACACGCCAACGACGAAACCGAGCGGCAAGCCCACGATGGGCACAACAAAGAACCCAACGATCCCGACTGCGAGAGCGAAAAGTTGCTCCTTCTTTGTAACGCCGATGGCAGCCGCGTCACGTTGGGGAATCCGAAATCCGCAGTAGGTGCCAACGCCAAGCAGCGCAGTGACGATCGCCATCACGATCCAGCCGACGACTCCGAATCCCCGAGTTAGCGCGTAGGCCAAAATTCCGGCCCACGACAGCAACAGGCCTGGGATAACCGGGACAATTGTGCCGACGATCCCGACGAGAATCGTCAGCGCGACCAAGGTGACAAGTAGCCATTCCGACATAGCGAGTGAGACTAGCGAGTACGCTGTGATGTCATGTCGATGAACGAGAAGCCTGTCGTTACTATTCCTGCTGGCGACCCGCCGGCGTCGTTGGTTATCGACGATCTTGTCGTCGGCGACGGTGACGTTGCCGCCCACGGTAAGACCGTGATCGTGCACTACGTTGGCGTGGCCTGGTCCACCGGTAAGCAATTCGACGCTTCATGGGACCGCAGTGATTGGTTCGACTTCCGCCTCGGTGCCGGCCAGGTCATAAAGGGCTGGGACGACGGCGTGGCGGGAATGCGAGTGGGCGGTCGCCGCTCATTGACCATCCCGCCCGACCTCGGGTACGGCAGCCGGGGTGCCGGCGGCGCCATCAAAGGCAACGAAACGCTGGTGTTCGTCGTCGACCTCATCGGCGTGAAATAGCCCGCCGACAATGACCAGCCCGTTCGTCCGAACCGAAGCCTGGTTCGAGGAACGAGGTTTGCCGCACTTCGTACAATCACACCGGTCGCTCTCGGAAATCTGGTCGCGGTCTCTGCCCTTGTTGATCGTCGCGTACCTGCTTGGCGGCTTCAATGCGTTGAACCTGGCCGAATGGTCGGCCGGACGTAACTTCGCCGTCGGCGCAGCCGGGTTCGCCATATTGATCGCCGGCTGGATGCTTGCCAACCGTCTGCGGCGACAACCAACATTTGCTGCGCCGCGTCGAGTTGGTGCCGTCGAACTGGTGCTGTTCGTGCTGACCCCGGCCATCCCGCCGCTGATATTCGGGGCCCAGTGGGGAGGTGTCGCCGCGGCCATCGGTGAGGGTCTGGTGGTGCTGGGTGTTCTTTATGTAGTTGCCAGCTACGGCATCTTGTCGATTCTGCGTTGGGCCACCAGCCGCTTCCGCACATTGGTACCGACATTCGCCAATCTGCTCATCCGCGCCCTGCCGTTGCTGCTGTTGATTATCACGGTGCTGTTTATCACCACCGAAACATGGCAGTTCGCAGGCACACTCACCGGGGCGCCGTTCTGGATAGTGCTGTTCGGCTTCGTGGGGCTTGGTGGCCTTTTCCTGGTTTCCCGGCTGCCAGGCGATTTGGCCGCCATCGGCACCTTCCACGAATGGTCCGAAATCCATGCGTTAGTCCCCGCTGAGCTTGCCGACGAGTTGCCGTGCCCGACAACTGGTGACCCGCCCGAGCCGCCGCTACGGCGTCGGCATCTGCTCAATACTGGTCTCGTCATGATCTTTAGTCAGGCCATCCAAATCACGCTCGTGGCGCTGGCGATGTTCAGCTTGTTGACTGCGTTCGGATTCGTGGCGATGCACCTCGACGTACAACAAACCTGGGTTGGAGACCTTGCCCCTGTGCACGAGTACTTCCATGTTTTCCTCGGCGCCGAACGGCTGTCGTTTACCGAGCCGCTGGTGCGCGTGTCGGCATTCCTCGGCGCGTTCACCGGGTTCTACTTCACGGTCTACCTCGTAACCGACGCCACCTACCGCGAGGAATTCCGCACCGACGTAGTTGACGAAGTGCGCCAAGCCTTCGCGGTCCGCGCCGCGTACGCACATTGCTTCAACAAAGCCTGAGCTTCGTTGTGGCCCGGCCGACCCGGTACCGTATCGCTACGTGCCGAGTAGCTTGCGCCCGTTACGTCGGCCGTTGTTCGCCTTGTTTTGGTCGGGCGGCATGGTGTCCGACATCGGAACCTGGGTACAGCTCGTCACCATTGCCACGCTGGTTGCGTCCGAGAGCGGGAAGGCAACATCCACCGCTCTGATCTCGGCGGCAACATTTGGGCCGCAGGGTTTGTGTTCACCGCTCGGGGGTCTTCTTGCCGATCGGCACGACCGCCGGCGTGTCTTTCTTTCGACGTTGGGCGTTCAAACCATCGTCACCGCAGGCATCGCCGTTGCTCTGGCCAACGGTCTTCGCAACGCCAACACGCTGGCGTTGATGGTGGTACTTCAGGCGGGAGCTGGTGCGCTCGGTGCGCCCTCGTTCGGCGCGATCCTGCCGGACCTTGTGCCCAAAGATCAGCTACTCGCAGCGTCGTCGCTCAGCATGATGGGCTGGAACGCCGGTCGAGTTGTAGGACCCGCCGTAGCCGGTCTTTTACAGATCGCTGGCGCTGGCCCTGCATGGGCTATCGGTTTGAACGCTGCCAGCTTCGTGGTGTTGTGGCTGGCGGTAGCGTTGGTTCGGCGACCATTCCGGCCTGCCTACACCACGACCACGGGCAAGATGGCCGAACTTGTCGCCGGAGCCCGGGGGTTGGTGTCCAGTCACGGGTGCCGGTTTGCAACCCTCACTATGGTGGTCCTTCAGTTCACCATTATCCCGTTCGTCGGCTTGGTGCCGTACATGGCATCCGAGATCCTTGGGCGACCGAAAGGTACCGCCGGGTTGTTGAACTCCGTCCAGGGCGTTGCCGCAATTGCTGGCATGTTGTTGGTGCCGTCGTTGGTGTCTCGGTATGGCCGCAGCACGATGGTCACGTTAACGACAGCGTCAAGCATTGTCGGCATGGTGGTCTACATAACGTCCACGACCGTGGTGCAGGCTGCCATCGGGGCAGGACTGCTGGGGTTGTTCATGACGGGCACCATTTCGTTGATCGGAAGCATGATTCAGCGTGACGCGCCGCCCGACAAACGGGGCCGAATCCTGTCGTTATATATTGCGACGGTCGGCCTCATGTACGGGGTTGGGTTGATGATGTTCGGCTGGCTCAGCGACGTCATCGGTATCCGAACTGCGTTCCTCGTCGGGTCCGGTGTTCTTGCCGTGTGCACGTTCTTTGTGGCTAGAAACAAGCAGGCGCGTCGAACGGTCGACGGTTCAGACCTACCCGCAACCCGCGGTTAGCTTTCGAGCGGATTGACGTTGTCACACAACATCGATCCGCTCCAAAGTGGCAGTCCGGCAACTTCGTCACACCCTTCAGGTACCGTTGGTGTCACTTCCCCGCTCTCCGAATTCGGATGACCAGGAGGAGACCTATGTCCGCACGCTCACTCGAGCCAAGCTTGTCGGCCTGGCTGGCCGATCACCATGGCATCATCACCCGCGAACGCCTCGATGCTCTCGGTCTTACGGCAGGTTCGATCCGCACGCTTTTGGAAACCAGTCGGCTGGTTGTGGTCCATACCGGCGTGTATCTTTCGGCGTCCTCGCTGCGAACCGAGTTGCAAGGCATGGCCACGTTGGTAGCAGCAACCGGCGGCGTCATTTCCCACTCGTCGGCCGGACGCCTCTGGAACTTTCGCAAACTGTTTACCTTCCGCGAGCTGCATGTAACAGTTCCTCATAGCACCCGATGTGGGGTGGCCACCGAGTTGGGGCGCGTTCATCAGTCCCTGGCACTGCCAGCGACCGACGTGGTTATGCGGCCCGATGGAATCTCGGTTACGTCTCCTCCCCGTACCGTGTTCGACTTGGCCTCCATGTGCTCAGCCGACGACCTTGAATCAATTGTCGAGCAAGGCCTCGATCGCAAGCTGTTCACCGTGCCGACCCTTCATTCGGTGGGCCGCCGGCTCGCCGGACCCGGGCGCGATGGGTCGGCGAACTTTGCCAATGTGTTCGCCCGTCGCGACGTCTGGCGTCGCCCCGTCCAGAGCGACCTTGAACTTCGGTTGTGCCGAGCCTTGGAGCGCGCAGGTATCGGCCCGCTCGTACGACAAATTCCCATTCGGCTTCCCGATGGTGCCACAATCCACGCCGACCTTGCGGTGCCTGATCGCAACTTCCTCATCGAGGTCGATCACGTCACCTGGCACGGAGGTCGGCTCGACAACATGTATGACCGATGGCGTGACCGTCAATGTCACCGCTTAGGTTGGCACACCGAACAGGTCAGCGACGACGACATCACGAGGCGGATGAGGGCAACGGTCGCCGAACTTGTCGAAGTTTTTCGCACGCTGCCGCTTTCGAGCGGACCGGCGTTGTCACACAACATCGATCCGCTCCAAAGCGCCAGGGCCGAACCGTGCGGCTAGGCGAAGGTGTCGGGTAGCTCGGCTTTGCGTCGGGCGATGAAGTCGAGCATCTCTTCGTCGATGGCCGAATCGAGCGCGGGGGCCTCGTATTCGTTCAGGCGTCGTTTCCAGATTGCTGTAGCCCGATGCCCAGCGTCGACGCTACCCTCTTCGGCCCACTGCTCGAAGCTGTTGTTGTCGGCGGTGTCCGAACGATAGAACGCGGTCTCGAAGTTGGCCAATGTGTGAGCCGTGCCCAAGAAATGCATGCCCGGCTCGTGCGCAGTGATGGCCTCGACGGCCTGCCCGTTCTCGGACATGTCGAGACCCTTGGCAAACGTGTGCATCATGCCGAGTTGGTCGCAGTCGAGCACGAACTTCTCGTAACCGATGGCCAACCCGCCTTCCATCCAACCGGCGGCGTGCAACACGAAGTTGACGCCGGCCATCACCGTGGGGATCAGCGTGGCGCAGCTCTCGTACGCGGCTTGGGCATCGGGAAGTTTCGACGCGCACAATGAGCCGCCGGAACGGAACGGTACGCCAAGTCGGCGAGCAAGCGCAGCGCAGGTGTAGAGCACAATCGCGGGCTCGGGCGTGCCGAATGTGGGAGCCCCCGACTGCATCGACATCGAACTCGCAAACGATCCGAAGATCACTGGCGCACCTGGCCTGATGAGCTGAGCGAACATCATGCCAACGAGTGCTTCGGCCAATGTTTGTGCACATACCCCGGCCGATGTCGTTGGCGCCATAGCGCCCGCGAGGATGAACGGCGTGAAGATCGACGCTTGATTGTTGAGTGCGTAGACCTCGGCTGAGCCGAGCATGGTGCCGTCCCAAACGAGCGGCGACGATGCGTTGATAAGGCTGGTCATGACCGTGCGGTCCCGCAGATCGCCGCCGAACCCGATGCGGGCCAGCTCTACGCTGTCGGCGGCGCGTTCGGCTGCGGTGACCGAACCCATAAATGGCTTGTCGCCGTACTTGAGATGGGCGTACACCATGTCGAGGTGCCGTTTGCTCACGGGTATATCGACCGGTTCGCATACAGTGCCGCCTGAGTGATGCAGGTAGGGCGACATGTAGGAGAGCTTCACGAAGTTCTGGAAGTCGGCGATGGTTGCGTAGCGGCGGCCGTCCTCGAAGTTGTGAATGAACGGGGAGCCATAGTTGGGGGCGAACACCGTGGCGTCGCCACCGATCTGCACCGAGTTCGCAGGGTTCCGAGCATGCTGCGTGTAGATGGCCGGTGCAGTTGCCTGCACGATCGAGCGGCACAGACCACGAGGGAATCGGACTCGGGTACCTGTGACAATGGCACCTGCGTTAGCGAACACAGCGAGCGCCGAGTCGTAGTCGCGGATCTCGACACCGACGTCTTCCAGAATGGTGTCGGCGTTGTGCTCGATGATCGACAAGCCTTCTTCGGACACGATCTCGTAGGGCTTGAGCAGCCGCGTGAGGAACGGTTCGCGGGCGATAACGTGCGACGCGCGCATGTCTTTTCGGCCGGCACGCCCACCGCTGCGGCGACCCGAACTGCTGTCGGAGTGCGCGGTTGCGTGGGTGTCGGCCGTGCTGGTGGATGAGGTGTCGGTCATGCGGTTTCCTCCGAGGTTGCGGTGCTACTTCTGCGGCGGCGGTTGCTGCGCCCTCCGGTTGATTCGGTGCGCTCTGGCAATGCGACCAAGGCGGCGAGATACGGCGTTGGTGCGGTGGCGTGCGGGAACGCCATGGCGTTGACGAACAGTTCCTGGAACCGTGGTTCGGTTGCGGTCTCGATCTTTACGACCTTGCGCACGGCCTGTTCGATCTCGGCTCGTTGCGACGCCGACAGCAACAACCGTACGGCCCCTGCCCCCGCAGCGTTGCCGACGGACCGGACCCCATCGAGTGGGCAGTCAGGTACAAGGCCGAGCACCATGGCGTACAACGGGTCGATGTGAGCACCAAATGCGCCGGCCAAGCGGATGTCGCCGAGGTCGGTGATGTTGGCATGCTCGACAAGCAGATCGATGCCAGCGCGCAACGCTGCCTTCGCCAACTGGATAGCCCGAATGTCGTTCTGCGTGATGAGCAGACGGGTGTCGCCGTGTTCGTGGAGCACGTACGAAAAGGTGCGGTCGTCGGCGATGACACGTGCCGACCGTGCGGCATTCGAACCGGCAATCGTGCCATCGGTTTCGGTGATTCCCGACAGGTACATCTCGGCGATCACTTCGATAATGCCCGACCCGCACACGCCGCTGATATCGAGGTCTTTGGTGTCGTCTTCGAACAAGGGATCGTTCGACCACAGATCTGAACCAATCACCTTGAACCGTGGTTCGAGCGTGTCTCGGTCGATGCGCACCCGTTCTATTGCACCGGCAGTTGCCCGCTGGCCGCAGCTAATTTGGGCCCCTTCGAAGGCCGGGCCGGTGGGCGAAGACGCCGCGAACTGGAAAGACGAGTTGCCCAAGATAATCTCGGCGTTGGTGCCGATGTCGACAAGGAGTTGGCTGGCAACACCTCGATGCGGACCTTCGGCAAGCATGGCAGCGGCAGCGTCGGCTCCGACGTGCCCCGCAATGCAGGGTGCGAGATACACGCTCGCCATCGGGAGATCGATCGCGAGTTCGGCGGCAGTGCAATGAACGGCCTCGCTAGTAGCCAGTGTGAACGGCGACATGCCAAGTGGCGTGGGGTCAATGCCCAACACGATGTGATGCATGATCGGGTTGCCAACCAACACCATGTCGATCACGTCGGTTCGGCTCATGCCGGCTTCGGCTACGAGTTCGCCGGCGAGTTCGTCGAGCGCTGTGCGGATGGCCGTGGTCAGCTCGATGTCGCCGCCCTTGTTCATCATTACGTACGACACGCGGCTCATGAGATCTTCGCCGAACCGGATCTGAGGGTTCATCCGGCCCGCCGACGCGACGATGTCGCCGGTAGTCAGATCGCACAAATGACCTGCAACAGTGGTGGACCCAATGTCGACCGCAATGCCATACGCGGTGTCGACAAATCCCGGCCAGATAGCGGCCGCCTGGCCCCCACTGAGGGCAACGGTGACCGAACCTTCACCCCTGGCTAAGGCGGGCTGTAGCCGGGGAAGGATCGACCGTGGCCAAGTTGGTTTGTTGACGCCGTGCTGTTCGGCGAGCGCTGTCTCGAACAGGTCGACAGCACTGAGCGGCTCGCCTAATTCGCCCACAACCACCTCGATGTAGGCGAGCGTGAATACCGGGTCGACAACGAGACCGGTGACATCGACCGACTTGCGAATGACCTGACGATGCACCTGACTCGCCGCCGGTACATCGATTACCACGTCGTCGAGTACATGGGCGGCACAGCCAAGACGGCTGGCACCAGTGAGCGGGCGACGCCCGTGATACTCGGCTTCAGTCGTACCGCGAGCGCTCAGCGCATCGGACGTGGACGAGATGCTCCACTTCGCGAACGAACCGATGCCCGGCTCGATTTGGCAACGGCCGCAAATGCCTCGGCCACCACACACCGAGTCGAGGTCGACGCCGAGACGCCGCGCCGCGTCGAGCACCGTGGTGCCCGAGTCGACGGTTCCGTCGAGTCCCGATGGTGTGAAGACGATGCGAGGCATAGTCGACCGGTTGTTAGGCCTGACGTCGGCGACGGCGGGCGTCGCGGGCATCGCCCTCGGCCGACGGTTCGCGGTTCTCGCTGATCCAGGTGGCGCAGTGGAGATCGTGGCCGGCTAGCACATCGGCAGCGCGGATGGCGGCTTTGACCTCGGGGTGAAGCGGGCTCATGATCGCCGATGTCATGCCGTTCGAGATGGCCATCGCCAGAAACGTTCCGGTGATCACGTGACGGTTCGGTAAGCCGAAGCTGACGTTCGAAGCACCGCACGTGGTGTTGACCTTCAGTTCGGTCTGCAACCGACGCAGCAAAGCGAACACTTGCTGGCCTGCCTGCCCAAGCGCACCGATGGGCATGACGAGGGGATCAACGACGATGTCGCACGCCGGGATGCCGTAGTCCGACGCCCGGTTCACGATCTTGCGGGCTACCTCGAAGCGGACGTTTGGGTCCTCGGAGATACCGGTCTCGTCATTCGAAATGGCGACAACAGCCGCGCCATATTTGGCAACAAGCGGCAGCACTCGTTCCATCTGCTCGTCCTCGCCAGTGACCGAGTTGACCAGAGCCTTGCCCTTGTAGACGGCGAGCCCGGCTTCGAGTGCTTCGACGATGGATGAATCGATCGACAAGGGAACATCAGTAACGGACTGCACGAGCTGAATTGCTCGGGCAAGTAGCGCGGGCTCGTCGGCCAATGGGATACCGGCGTTAACGTCGAGCATGTGGGCACCGGCAAGCACCTGAGCTAGAGCGTCGGCTTCTACCCGGCTGAAGTTGCCTTCTTTCATTTCTGCCGCCAACAACTTGCGCCCGGTGGGGTTGATGCGCTCGCCGATCATGACGAACGGGCGATCGAACCCAATGACCACTTCACGAGTGGCAGAACTGAGAATGGTGTCGGTCATGATGGGGTGGATTCCTCGTCGGTGATGGTGTGTTCGAAGCCGCCGTTTGCGACCAAGTGTTTGATTCGTGCGGGTGTGTACTCGGTGTCGATTCGTTCGGCTTCGGCGGTCGCCTCGGCGGCTAGGTCGTCGCTGCACGGTCGGGCCGACCGGCGCCACTCGGCGATGTAGGCGTCGGAATCGGTGATGTCGGCGACCATTGCTGCTTTGTCGATAGCGACCTGGAAACGGTCGTCAAGAGGGGCGGCAACGCGAGTACGGCCGATCTGGCCGTTGACCTGAGACGGGATGTCACGCCAAAAGATGGTAACGAGGTGTGCAGGCACGTTTACACCGCAACTTTCGTGAGGAGATGGGAGAGAGATCGTCTAAAAGGTGTGCGGCCAACCGGGTGCAACTCGAACGCCAGCCCAAGTTGGGTGGCGGCGGCGCGGGCGGTTGCTTCGATGCCGGGGTCGTTGGACTGTGCCAACAGCACCACCCGGGTGTAGTTACCGAAGTACGAGTCTCGAAGTTCCGGGTGACGATCCAAACCCAGGCCAACCCACACGAGTTGGTGGAAGTGACGGGCGAGAAAATCGGTGAGATAGAACGTGCCGGGCTCGGCATCGTGCAACGCGTGAAACGTGTCGCTTCCCGCGAAGAACTCGTAGCAGTGAGCGCCGGGCAAGCGCTCGACTCCGTGACGTTCGAGAACCACGTCGAGCAGACCCCCAGTGCCGCAATCGGCGTATGCAACCACAAGTCGCTTGCCTGCATGGTGGGTCAACATGTCGTCGACTCGGCCGGGAATCTGATCTGGGTGGTTGTGTAGCGACGACGCGAGGTACTCGACCGTAACCGTGTCGGACGCGCCGAGCTGCCCCAGTACTGCACGCAGTTCGCCCGCGAGGGCGCCGCACGCAATGATGTGCAACTCGTCAGGCGCTGCGACGGAGGGCACGGCGTGCGCCTACCAGAGTCTTTGCCGTTTCTGCGGCGACCGCAGCGTCTCGGCAGTAGGCGTCGGCACCGACAGCGATACCGAACTCTTCGTTGAGTGGGGCACCGCCTACCAGCACGATGTAGTCGTCGCGCAGGCCCTTTTCTTTCAGTGTGTCGACGACAACTTTCATATAGGGCATGGTGGTGGTGAGTAGCGCCGACATGCCCATGATGTCGGGCTTGTGCAGCTCGAGCGCGGCCAGGAACTTGTCGACATCGGTGTTGATGCCCAGGTCGACCACTTCGAAGCCGGCGCCTTCGAGCATCATGGCAACGAGGTTTTTGCCGATGTCGTGAATGTCACCCTTCACGGTACCAATCACGACCTTGCCCACCGGCTCGGCGCCAGTCTCGGCAAGCAGCGGCCGAAGGATTTCCATGCCGGCCTTCATGGAGTTGGCCGACAGCAGCACTTCGGGAACGAACAAGATGCCGTCGCGAAAGTCGATGCCGACGATTCGCATACCCTCGACAAGCGCCTCGTCGAGCACTCGCTGGGGCGACCAACCGCGGCCCAGCAAGATGTTGGTGCCCTGGGCGATCTCGGGGGCGAGGCCGTCGTAGAGGTCGTCGTGCATCTGCGACGTGAGCTCATCGTCAGACAGCGCGTTCAGGTCAATTTCGTCGAAATCGTCGCTCATGAGGTCTCGTTCCGTTTCACTAGCTTCCTGCTATGCGGAAAGCATCCACATGGTGGATCACTCTACCAGGAGGCTATGCGAGAGACCAGGGTCACAGCTCAACCCGGCATCACAAGACGCATCCCTTCACGCTCGGCTTCAGTTGCATCTGCAAATGCGTTCGCCGTCGTGAGAGCCGCCATCGCTCGATCGAAATCGCTGAAGTCGACTTTGCTGGTGAAGCGCCAGGCCACGAGTTCGCTCGACATGAAGGATCGCGACACGCGGCCATTGCCGTCAGCAAAGGGATGAACCTCAGCGACCAGGAATGTGACGTAGGTGGCACGCTGAAAAGGTGTGTCCAGCGCTTCGATTCGGCGCCAACCCTCGGTAAGCGTGGTCGTACGGCAGTCCCCGTCGTCGCGACATCAACGCCGCTGAACCAACAGTTCGTTCCGGCCCAGTACTCACCGCCATGGAAATGAGGCTGACCAGCATCTCAATGCCTGCGGCCTTCGTACCGAGTATCGGTGCAAGGGCTTCAGCCTCGATTCGGTAGCGAAGTAGCTGTTCTTCGCCGTCGACGCGACACAGCCGGTCTATCCAGTCACCCAACTCGTTTCTGGTCAACGTTCTGGACGCTGCGCCGCGGCTTCGCGAGGCCGCTGTATTGTCGAGCAGTCCCCGTGCGCGTGAGGCAAGGAATGCGCCGCCTGGCATTTCGATGTCACCATCGACTGGGCCAGGCCCGGGCCGCCTCACAATGGTGAGGCCGGGAAGGCGAATCGGCACGCGGTTCTGGCCAGGCGATACCACGTAGAGGACACCGTCAACCGGTCTACCAGTCGGGGCGGATCGATCTGTTATGACAGCGCCAGGCAGGAGATAGCCAAGGATGCGTGGCCAGCCTCGGCGCACGATGCGAGCGGGGTCGTCGGCAAGATTGCGGGTGTAGATCCCAGGGGCGAGCCGCTGTAGATCACCCTTGCGTTCCAACCCGCTGATGGTCGATGCTGGCAACTGACCCGAGAATTCAATCTCTTCGGTACGATCGAAGCTCACCAATCCGCACTATATCGTACATAAGACCTAATATGGCGAACTGTTTCGTACATAAGGAATTGGCTGAGGTTAACGGCGGTAGAACTCGACCTGTTCCGCTGGTAGTGGTGTGACGCCCAAGATGAGATCGGCGGCCTTTTCGGCCATCATCATTACCGGGGCGTAGATGTTGCCGTTGGTCACGTAACGCATCGCCGACGCGTCGCAGACCCGCAACCCGTCGACCCCGTGCACCTTCATGGTGGTGGGGTCCACTACCGACATCTCGTCGGTGCCCATCCGGCAGGTACACGACGGATGCAGCGCTGTCTCGGCGTCCTTGCCCACCCAGGCCAAAATCTCCTCGTCGGTAGCCACGCTCGGCCCCGGTGAAATCTCGCCGCCGCTGAACGGCTTGAACGCAGCCGCGCCCAAGATGCGCCGGGTGATGCGTATTGCTTCAACCCACTCGCGGCGGTCCTGATCGGTTGACAGGTAGTTGAAGCGCAACGCCGGTTTCGCCAGGGGATCAGTGGACGTGATTTTCACTGACCCGCGGCTGTCGGAATACATCGGCCCGATGTGCACTTGGTACCCGTGGCCCGTACCCGCCGGAGAACTGCCGTCGTAACGCACGGCAATCGGTAAGAAGTGGAACATCAGGTTCGGGTACTTGATGTCGTCGTTGCTTGGCACGAAACCGCCGGCCTCGAAGTGGTTTGTGGCCCCCGGACCTTTGCGGAACAACCACTTGAACCCGATCCACGGCCGGTTCCGCCATTTCAACGCCGGAGCCATCGACACCGGTTGGGTACAGGAATGCTGTACGTACACCTCGAGGTGGTCCTGCAGGTTCTCGCCGACACCAGGCAGATGGTGAACGAGCGGAATGCCAAGTGCGGTCAGGTCGTCGGTGTTACCTATACCCGATAGTTGCAACAACTGCGGCGTGTTGATGGCCCCGCCGCACAGCACGATCTCGTTTGCCGTTGCCGTCTGACGGCCGCCCCGACGAGTTGAGAACTGCACCCCGGTAGCCCGGTTGCCGTCGAAGATGACCTTTTCGACCATGGCCCGACACGTGACGGTGAGGTTTGGTCGTTTCATCACCGGATGCAGATATGCCCGAGCCGCGCTGAGTCTGCGACCCTTGTGGATGTTGCGATCGAACCGGGCGAAACCTTCCTGCTTGAAGCCATTGACATCGTCGGTGAGCGCGAAGCCAGCCTCCTGTACAGCGCTGAAGAAAGCGTCGTGAAGCGGCGACTTCGATGGCCCGCGTTCCACCACGAGCGGACCGCTATCTCCCCGGTACTTGTCACCGCCCGCCAGACAGTTTTCCATCTTCTTGAAGTACGGCAGGCAGTGGGCGTAATCCCACGTTTCCATGCCCGGGTCGGCGGCCCAACGCTCGTAGTCGAGCGGATTACCCCGCTGGAAGATCATCCCATTGATGCTGCTGGACCCGCCGAGTACCTTGCCGCGGGCGTGGTAAATGCGACGACCGCCCATAAACGGTTCGGGCTCGGACTCGTACTTCCAGTCATAGAACTTGCTGCCAATAGGGAATGCCAGGGCGGCGGGCATGTGAATGAACACGTCCCAGCGATAGTCGGGACGCCCGGCTTCGAGCACCAAAACCTTGTGTTTCGGGTTGGCGCTCAGGCGGTTCGCTAGCGCCGAACCGGCCGAGCCGCCACCGACAATGATGTAGTCGTATTCAGATGCCACGGCGTCGCACGCTAACGCGCGTCGGCGCCTCACTGCTCCCAGGCTGACCAATCCTCGGTCTCAAGCCACAGCTGTACGTCGGGGTCGATCAGCTCGGTCGGCAAGAATGGCGAAGCGGCGTAGGCGATCGCGTCTCGCTCGGCGGCTGCCCGCGCAAGTACTGCGCGCAGACCGGCTCGAAGGAGCTCTGAGGCTGTGGCATTGGACCGCGCGACCTCGCGCTGAAGTGCTGCTGCCTCGTCATCGGACATTCGGACGCTCACCATCACCGTCATACTCGAAGTATAGAAACGTCTGACGTCGATGGGGGTGTCGTTGCTCGTTGTCGCCCGGTCCATAAGAATGATCAGGTGGACGCGTCGCTGGTGGGCCATGGGGCGGTCGTCGCAGCCCTGGTGACCGGGGTCGGCGCCACGATTATCGGTCGGCGCGCCTGGCTGCTGGGTGCGGCCAGGTTTTTGGCGGCGAGCGCGGCCTTGCTGGCATGGGCGTTCGTTACGAGCGACTTCACATTGCGCGTCGTTGCCGAACACAGCCGACGCGATGCAGCGGCGCCGTATCGCCTGGCGGGGTTGTGGGCGGGCACGGCACCGTCGTTGTTGTTCTGGACGACGATTGCTGGTGTCGTCACCGCCATTGCCGCTCACGAGCGCTGTCATGTGCGGGTTGGGGCGGCCCTGGTCACATCGCTCAGCGCCATTAGCCTGTTCGCCGCCGACCCATTTGCACGGCTGTCGCTCGCGCCCGTCGACGGTGGCGGTTTACTCCCTATTCTCGAACACCCGGCCATGGTCATCCATCCGCCGCTCCTGTACGTGGGGTTGCTTGCCACCTTGCCGGCGTTCCTCGGGGTTTTTGCCTGTCGACGTTGGCTGGCACTGTCGGCCGCCACATTGACCGTCGCCTTGGCGCTCGGGGCCTGGTGGTCGTATGCCGAACAAGGTTGGGGCGGATACTGGGCGTGGGATCCGGTCGAGAATGGAGGATTCCTGCCATGGCTGGCCGCCGTGGCCGCATTGCATGTGCCGAGTACCGCCGGTGCCCGACTGAAAACCGCTACATCCATGGCACCCTTCGTGTTGGCCATGGCCGGCACATGGCTCACCCGTTCGGGCAACGCGGCCAGTGTCCATGCGTTCGCTGATGCGCGTGTCGTTGGCCGAGCACTGCTTGGCGTTGTGGTTGTCCTCGTCGTTGCATCGTGGGTTGCCGTGAGACGCCTGCCCCGAGGCGATGGCGAACGTGTCGGCGGCCTACACCGCATGCATCTGGTTGCGAACCTGATGGTTCTGACCGTTGTTGGTGTCGGCACGCTTGCGCCGGTGATTCGTCGGGCTGTCGGCGGCCCGTTAGTGGCTATCGATGGTCGGTTCTTCGCTCGCCTGCTCGCGCCGGTCGTCGCCGTGTCGCTCGTTGGTATGGCGATGGCGACGTGGCGGGGCCGATCAGCGGCGCAACGCCTCGCCCACATTGGGCTTGGTGTGATGCTCGTGGGAGTGGTTGGTACGGTCACGGGACGCCACGAGCTAGTGATCTTGACGCCGGGGCAAACAGCGTCGGTCGCCGGACGATCACTCGTGTTCGCCGGCACAACTCAGGGCGTCGGTAGCCGCCCGAATACCACCGAGGTGCGAGCCGATGTGTCGGTTGATGGCTATGAAATGTCGCCGTCTTTCGTCGTGTTCAACACCAGCAATCAGCTACTGGTCGAGACCGCTTCATCGCGTCGATGGTGGGGTGATGTGCAAGTGGTGATGGCGGTTCGCAGTACAGCCGGGCCTACGGTTTTCAACGTGCATGTTGCTCCACTGCAATCGCTTGTCTGGCTGGGCGCGCTCGTAATGGCAGTCGGGTTGTGCCTCGCAAGCATCCGAAGATGGCCTACGACACCAGCGACCTGCGATCACAGCTTGCCGCAGTAGCGCGGGCGATGGTGGCCGACGAGGAGGCGACAGCGATTATCGAGTCTTGTTGGATTGGTCGTCGTTGCGGTCGATACGCCGTTGCTTGGCGCCGCTATCGGCTGGTGAGCTTGGCAGCGTATTGATGGCTGACACCGGCAATCTCGGCGATATCGCGAACGGTGTAGCCTTCGCTAGATGCCGTCTCGACGAGTTGTCGTAGAGCGTCGGTCGCAGCCGCTCGCGCGGCCGCCGCGGTGTCGCGTGCGTTGGCCACAACTGTGACGAGTTGATCGAGGTCTGGGTCGAGGACGGGATGGATCTCGACATCAAAGGAACCCGGGTCGATGTCGAGGACCATGGCGATGGCTTCACGGATCATAGGTTCGGCTTGATCGAGCCGCCGGGCTTGTGAACGAGCACGTGGAATCTGTGTGGCTTCGAGCGCCCACCAGCGACCGGAACGTATGGCTCGAACTTCGTGGGTCTGTCTCATGTCGCTCCCTTTCAATGGTCGGGCTGGAGGTTGTCGGCGTCGGACAGGATTGTCCGTGCGAGGCGTTCGTTGATCTCACGATGGCGCGGTATTGGAAAAAGCGTTCCACCGATGCGTACCTTGGAATGGTTCCCGCCTTCGGTCATGTCGAACGTGAGACCTTTCCCGGTGGCGATCGCTTGCAGTTGGCTTAACAGATCCTTCCGCTTCACTCTTTTAGTCTATCGTAGGCGACATAGTCAAATCGCTCCCAATAGACAAAACGTGGGTATCGGTCTGCCCAGCAGGCTTTCACCCCGTCGTTCGTCGTGTCCAACACCAGCAATCAGCGACTGGTCGAGACCGCTAACGTCGCGTCGCTGGTGGGGTCATGTGAAAGTGGTCATGGCCGTCGGGCTGTGTCTCGCGAGCATCCGAAGATGGCCTACGACACCAGCGACCTGCGATCCCAGCTTGCCGCTACTGGATCAACCGATGGTCGCCGACCGGGAGCCAACGTAGCGCCCCAATCGAGTTCGGTGGTCGCGAATCGTGGGTGCGCAGCCAGTCGATCATCGTGAATTTCATTCACGCCCGCGGCGGCGATCATTTCGGGCGTACGAACCAACTCGACGAATATGTCCTGCTCGTCACCGAACGCGGAACCAGGGTAACACTCAACTCCGGGTCGAGTGCGTGCGAGGCGATTGGACCGGCATTGATTGTAGTGCCACCCGGTCGTAGCGGTGTCGTGGTTCACAACGATGGTGCCATCGTGCGCATCTTCACGACGCTTGACACCGAACTCGTGGCGCGCTGTAGTAACGCCGCGTTCTTCGCTGAAGCTGACCCGAACGTTGCGGCCTATGTGGCATGGCCCGAGCCGACCGGTGGCCCCGCTATCCGGGTGTACGAACTCGACGACACCCCAGCCGACCCGACGCGGTTCGGTCGGATCTTTCGGTGTAGCACCATCATGGTGAACTGGTTCTCGGTGGACCCGGGTCCCCGAGATCCTGCGAAGTTATCGCCTCACCATCACGACGATTTCGAGCAGTTGTCACTCCAATTGCAAGCTGACTACGTCCATCACATCCGCACGCCGTGGACGGTCGACTCCGCGTTCTGGCGAGACGACGAGCATCGTCAGTGTGCAAGTCCGGCTGTCGCGACTGCGACTTCGAGGACCTCGGACGAGGTCGGCGTGATCGTGGAAGTCGGGCGTGTTCAGGCGACGTCCAGATATCGCCGTAGTGCCTCGCGAATCACGTCGCTCGTGGTCGTCTCGTCGGCGGCCGCACGTGCATCAATCGCGGCTTTCAACTCGGGATCAACCCGAACCGGTACCACCTCGGCACGCGCCGAACCCATCGTGGGGCGGCCTCGGCGGCGGCGCTTCAGTTCCTCGATGTCGTAGTCGCGGTGTTCTGCCTCGTCAGCGATTGCGTCAAGATCGGCGTCGGTCAACACCTTGCCAGTGGCGGTCCGATACTCCCGGGTTGTCATGTTCGTTCTCCTTCCGGCAACAGACCGAAGTACACCTTGCGAAGACGCATCGCGTGGACGACAACATCGAGGTCGGGCAACGCCAGCCAAATCACTTCGAGGACCGAAGTCCACACATTAATAACGTAATACATATATCGCAGGGTGTCAACGTCGACCGCTGTCGTCATCTGCAATTTCACAACTGGATCGCCCGGGCGACGGCGCTGGTTACAGCTCTGTAGAGTTTCGCGCGGGGCGTGAGCAAATGGTCGTGTAACGACCCGGAAGGGGCGGACAATGGGAGTGCATAACGAGTTGTTCGACGAGTTGGTTGAGTGGTTCGAGGATGTTGAGGGTGTCGATGGTCGGCCTGGCGTGGGCGCGCGTTGCGTGGTGGTGGCGGTGCCTGTGCGGTGGGGTCGCACGACCGTGCTGGGACGTTTGGCCGATCATGTATCGGCGCAGGTTGATCGCCAAGCGCTCGCCATTCTCGTTGACGGATCGGATGCACCGGATGGCTTGAAGCTGCAGGCGGTGTGGTTACCCGATGCTGCGAACATGGCTGCACAATCCGATATCGCCGACGTACTTGGCGTGGCGACGCCATCTGGCTTGTTCACCCGTTCGCTCGGGACGGCCGACGCTGTGGGGCTGTTGGGCGGTCGCGCTGGTTCGGTGGCAGCCTTGGTTGTGGCCCTCGGCATCGATGCCCTGGGGCATCGTGATGCGAGGCAGAGAGCCCATCACCTCGCTGGCGTCGAACGGTTCGGTCGCAGAATGACCCGATTTTCGCGCGACCAGTTTGCGCTCGTTGTTGTTGTCGACGATGCCGAGTTCTTCGAGCCTGAACTGCTGGACCGTTTTGTCACTGCCCTGATCGAACCGCTCGATAGTCGTGTTTTGGTGGTCGTGGCGTGCGATCCGACGCACCCTCGGCCGTTCGGCTGCTTCGGGCCGGTCGGCTCGGCTCGGCCAGCGGACGGGTGCTGCGGGTCGACCTCGACCCGGCGATGGAGACCGACCAGCGTTTTGTTCTCTGTAGCGAACAGTGTGCGCGATGGCCCGCTTCGGCTATCGAACGGCTTGTCGAACGGACGAAGTCGTTTGCCGACATTTTCGAGGTGATGGCGTCGCGTGGTGTCAGCGACGTGGCGCTCGGCCAGGGCGACATGATCGAGATCGTCGATCGTCTCGTCGATTTCGCGGCACCGTCGCGGCTTACCAGCTTGTCGGCGGTGGTCGTCGCGTGGGCTGGTGGAGTGCTTCACAACGACATCTACGACGAACTGATCCGAGAACTTCGTCTCGCCGAGGTGGACCCGCACGACGTGCGGCGCGCCCACCGGTTTGTACGGCTCGCTGACCGGGCCAGCCAACCCCGGCTGGCTGACTCGGGGGCGGCCCGGCTCTCGGGCGCCGATCGCAGAGTGATCCGCGAATGCATCGTTTCGGGTGCTGTCAGGCTTCAGGACCAGGTGACCGATAGCGTCGGCAGGATCGGGTTGCTGCAGCCGGTGTGGGTCATGGCCGAACTCGGCGATGGCGCACCCGACCCCGACACCACCGTTCTCCTCGAATCGTTGGCCGACGCCCTCCTGACCGTCGGCGACCACGGTGTAGCACGCCGAATCGCCAGGTTTCTAGCCGCCGAGTCAGCGACGCGATCCGAGCCGTTGACGACAGGGGTTTTACGTCTCCTCGATCAGACGGGAGACCCCGACGACGCGTACGTACCGAGCGAACCTGGCCAAGGAATCGAGGGGCGTGTGTTTCACACCGCAACACTGCTGCGCCAGTCGGACCGCATCAACGATGGCGTGGCGAACGCCCGCGAAACTGTGTGCCGAACTCGACCTCGTCGGTCATTCACCCGAGATCAACGATTGGCGTTTACTGCTAGCGCACAGGCTCATTCGGTCGGGCCACCCCACGGAGGCCAGCCGCATGCTGGCGATGTTGCTGCGCAATGGCGATGCGGTCGGTCGAGGTAATGCCGAGAACGTGATGCTCACCGCAACATCCGCTGGAGAGTTGCTGCTGGAGCGCGCCGCGTTTCTGGAACGCTACGACGCATTGTCGGCGGACGCTAGTGGCGACGAACGCGTTCCAGTGGTCGACGCCCTCGCCCACCTGTCAAACCGGCTGGGCGACTGGCCATCTGCGTTGCAGTTCGGTACGGAACTGCTGGTACTACGCCTCAGGGTGTTGGGTGCTGATCATCCTGACGTGCTATCAACCCGTAGCAATGTCGCATTCTTGAGGGTGAAACACCCTGTTGATGACCGGACGACCGCCGTTGACCTCGATGCGGCTCGGGCTGGCCGAGAACGCTTCATGCGGCACCTGAAACCCGACACGTAGGCTTCGCTCTCGGGCGGGGCCGCTTGCAACATGTCTGGCGGATGGGTTGCTGGTCTGCCCCCGACCTGTGGTGAGCAATCAGTGGCGCGGCTTGTGTGAGCCGTGGGTGTGATCGAAATGCTCGTGGTGCTGGCGTAGTAGATCGAGGCCGTAATCGCCGGCGTTCGGTGTGCGCACCACTGTGTGCACGTGGTTGCGTGACGGGACCGGGTTGTGAACACGACGCCCGGATGGTGGTCGAACTCGATCAGGATCACCGGACTACGGACCCGGTAGTAGAACGGCCCGTCGCCGGTTGACCCCATCCACGCCAGGTACGTCTCGTCGAGATGCGCTTCGACCTCGGCCATGCGAACACCGGCGTGGCCGTGGCGCGTCCAGCCGACATATGTGGACAACACCCGGCGCAACATTCGCCGCTGGCCGTCGGTCATGCTGGTCGACCGCAGACCTTCGTACGCAAGCACCCGATTGTCGCGGAACGCACCCGAGGCCATTCGACCGTCGTACACGTGCTGCAAGTCGGCAGGCAGGTCGTCGGGGTGAATTGATGGACGCAAGATTGCGGTAGACGCTTGAGCGGTGTCGAGTGACCGAATGAGATCGAGCCCCGAACGTTCCTCGGCGGCAAAAACCATCCGTTCCCGCGTACGGCCCGGAGTCGACATGGCACGGTTCGGAGCCCATAAACGTGGGGGTCAGCACGAGCTGATCGCCAATGATGGTGCAGTTGATGCAGAGATGATGACCATCGAGCTGCCACGCCCACGGCTCATGCGAACCGGGCGTACCGAAGAGCGACAAGAAGTACGGCCACTCGTCGGGTCGGCCCGATACCTCGGCTATCAGTTCGTTGAGGCGCATGATGTCGCGAGCCTGGGCAAAACCGCGGGCCGACAAGGTTGCCTGCACCAGGTTGAGTCTATGCAGCCCGAGATGTTCATTGTTGGGCGGCGATACAATACGTCCGTGAAGGTTCACCCACTCGATCTGGTCGATGAGATGTTCGACCTCGGCGTCGAGATGCGTCGCGAGCGTGCCCGACGCGAAGCCCCCGAACTCGACGAGGCTTCGACAAACGCGATCGTGGCCGAGTGGCTGCGACTACGGCCAAACGCACCAATCGGCGACAGCGCCGGCACTGCGGGTACCTGGCCGCGTCGATGACGGCACTGCTCGATTCGCTTTCAGGAGCCGCGGCCGACCTGCGTGACTTACGTCGGCCCTTTGCTCTCATCGGAGGACTAGCCGTGTCGCTTCGAGCCGAACCGAGGTTCACGCTAGACGCCGACTTTGTCGTTTCGGTTGGCTCCGATGCCGACGCCGAACTAACGGTTAACGAGCTGCTCGCTCGTGGTTATGGTGTCGAGGCAGTCGTTGAACAGCTTGCCCTCGGTCGACTTGCAACGGTACGGCTTCGGTCGAGAATCCCGGGCGGAGTCCTTGTCGACCTGTTGTTTGCATCCAGCGGCATCGAACCCGAGGTCGCCGCCGCCGCCGAGGTTCTCGTGGTCGCCCGGGGCCTCTCGATGCCGGTTGCCTGCACCGGTCACCTGATTGCCCTCAAGCTGCTGTCTCACGACACTGATCGACGGCGCCAAGACCTCATTGATCTCGATGAACTCAAGGCCGTTGCCAACGACCGCGATTGGTTGCTGGCCGCCGAGGCCTGCCGGTTGATCACCGAGCGCCGCTACCACCGAGACCGCGACCTGACGCAGCTTCTAACCGACCTTCGCTCGTAGTCGCTCATCAGCAACGCCGAAGTGCCCGACACCCACGCGGCGTCGGCTCCCAACTCGTCAACCCGCTGGCCGTGCCGTTACGGCGTGTCGCGTGTGCCGCGCTTTCGGGCCAGGAGCTTTCCGGTAGTGGTGGTGACCTCGGGCAGCACGTCGATGATGTCTGCAGGTTCGGCCGCGAGGCTGTCGGGCGACTTGGTTCGAGTAGTGGCTGGACGCACCGGCGACGCCCGGCGGCTGGACGCCAACATCCGGGGTCGAAGCGTCAGACGACTGAGCGCAACGGCAATGGGCCAGAGCAACGCGGCGAGCAACAACAAGGGGCCGCGAAGTACAATCTGGCGTCGGCCGGGGCGAAGTCCATCGGCGTCCCACACGTCGCCAGCCGCCACGTTGGGGCGGCCGCCGGTCAGGGTTGAGATGCGCGTCAGCGTCTCGGCGTCGGCTGCACCCGGTCGAAACTCGGGTGCATACGATTGAGTCGATAGCGCTGTAGCTGTCAGCAACGTTTCGCCCGTCGAAGTGGCTGCCGACGCTCCGATTGAATAGATCCCTTGAGCGTCGATAGGTGTTTCGCCGACGAACGATGTGGCGTCGGCACGGCTCAGTGGCACCTCGATCGTGCGACCATCAGGTGTTACGACTCGGGCCACGCCAGCTGCGTTGTCGGGGAACGCCGACGCGGCTGTCATGGTCACAGTCAGCCGACCGTTGGCGGCTTCGCCCTGCACTGCTCCCACCGACGAAGACGCCGGGAACGTGTCCTTCACCACCTGTGTCCAAAAGCCGACAAATCCGTCCCACGTCCGCCAACCTTTCGACCACCGTGGCGAGGCATCGCTCGTCCACGCCGTAGACCGACCGAGGCCAACCTGCCAGGTCGACAGCAACGGGTCACGTTCGGGCCCGATGCGCAACAGCGTCGCCGCCGACGCCTTGGTGGTGGTGGCGACGTAACCGAACAGTTCGGGCGACGCGGTGAGGTTCCGAACAACGGCTTGTGACGACACCACTTCGGGCAGGAAGGTGCCTTCGTTGACGAAGTTGCGAGATGCCATCACGGCTTCTTCGGCCATGATCTGGGGTACTCGGGACAAATCGCCGCCGGCGTAGAAGCGGCCGTTTCCGGCGACTGCGATTTTCTCCAACGCTGGAGCCGCGCCTTCGCCGGTAGCGAGCACCGACACGGTGATGCCCTTGTCGTCGTACAGCTGTTTGGCTTCGGCCGCCAACTTGTCGACGTCGCCCGGTGCGCTGAACCCGTCGCTGAACATGATGATGTGTTTGAGCGCGGCGTTGCTTTTTTCGAGTGACTCGGCTGCCTTGCCAAGTGCGGACGGCAGAAACGTGCCGCCGAGCGGTTTGATCTTGGCTAGGTCGGCAGTGACGGCGTCGGCGCCCGGGTTGACCTGTAACGGCACGATCCATGTGGCGTTCTCGTTGAAGGCAAGCACGCCGATCTCGTCGTCGTTGGCCAAGGCGGCGATCGTGCGACGGGCAGCGGCCTTGGCGATATCGGTCTTGGCGACGCCGCCGTCGATTCGGTTTTGGCCCGCCGGCAAACCGTTGGTGCCGTCGCGGCAATGGCATGCGGCCATTGACCCGCTCGTATCGATCGACAACACCTGGGCGACCTTTTGGCGACGCAACGGGTCGGTGATCTCACTGACCACCGGTAGCAGTTCTTCGAGGGCGCTGTCGCGGTAACCACCCACGCCGTAGCTGCGGGGCCCGCCGATGGTGACGAGGCCGCGGCCGAGGTCGCGCACGGCCCGCGACAACGAGTCGAGCCGATCGCCGGGAACGGTCCGTGCGTCGACATTCACCAGCACAATCGAGGTAAATGCGCTGAGTTCTTCGAGTCCGGGCAGACGGTCGACCGTTGTGCGTTCGACGACGATGCCACCAGCCGATAGCGCGTCGGCCATGGTCTGGCCTTCACCGCTGAGACCCTCAATTACCAGCACCCGAGCAGGGCCTTCGACCCGCACCCCAAGAGATGCTGCGTCGTTGTCGGCCACAGTGTCGATGGCGGTGCGAACCCGCACCCGGTATTGGGCCAAGCCAACATCGGGCGGGTCCGGGTCGGACAAGTCGACCGTAATCACGCCCGGGGTGGCGTCAATGACCTTGGTCGTAACCGGTTTGCCGTCGCGTTCGAGTGTTACTTCAACCGGCGCGGTGACGTTGCTGACAACACCGGCGGACACGCTGATGGCGTCGCCGATGCGAGCCAAGGGCGGGCCTTTCACGGAGGCGACCGCCACGTCGGGACCACCAGCCGAAGCAATTAATGAGGTGTCGACAGGGATGCCCGCAGCGACCACGTCGTCGATAGCTGCTGCAGTATCGCCGCGTGTGGCTCGCCCATCGGAAACCACAACCACCCGTCGACGTGCGTCCGACGGGGCAATGGCAGCGCCCAGTCGCAGCGCAGTAGCCAGGTTGGTGGCCCCCTGTTCGACCCGCACCTCTGGCCGGGTGAAAGCGGTGTCGGCGCGTACCGTGCGATCGACCCGAGCATCGCCGCCGAACACCACGACGCCGGCGCGGGCGTCGGCCGGTTTGGCGGCCAGAGCCACCCGTACGAACTCGCTGGCGTCGTTGCGCCCTCCCGACCCAAGTGATGCCGAACCGTCGATCACGAAGATGGTGGCCACTCCATTCGCGGCCCTGCTGAACGTCGGCCCGAAAAGGGCGAGAAGGACAAGCGCGCCGATAGCTGCTCGGGCGACAACCGACGCACGCCACTGTCGCTTTGGCACCGCATTTGCCCGCCGGGCCAACAACAGTTCCAGGGCACCGAGAACCAGCAACGCCCACGCAAACGGTGCCAAGAGTGACTGCACGTCGGTGCCCGCGCCTGTGGCGCGTGTAGCCGGGTCTTTCGTGGCGTCGAGTTGGGCGAGCGGTTCAAGGTCGGACTCACGAGCCGACGGGTTCACCCCCAGTGTTACGGGAGGTCGACCTTCGGTGGTAAGCGTCCAAAATCCGGCGCGGGTAGCGAGTGGGTTGGCGTCACCGGGGTTCACGGTGAATGCTTTGCCATCGGGTGACGCAAGGCGGGTAGCGACGGTTCGATCGACAGGGATGGCGTCGCCAACGGTGAGAGCGACCGTGGCCGGGTCGGCTCCGGCCAGGAAGTTCACGAGCCGGTCACCAAGCACGGGGAAAGGCACCTGCAACGCCAGGTTGGTGTCGGACAACGAAAAGCCGAGGTACGCGTAGGGCCGCCCGTCGCGGCTGCCAGTGACGAGCAGCGGGGTTTCAACTGCACCGATCACCGTGGTGGCGGCGGGGGCAGTCAGTCGTTGCGTTGCTGCGATGGCTACGTCGGTGAGGTCGAGTTCGGCAATGAGCGGTTCGTCGGTACGCAGCACGGTGACCGATGGCCGCTCGACAGTGCCCGTGACCTTGACCTCACGAGTGCCAGAAGGGGGAGCGATTGCGAGGAACGGCACCGTGATGTCGTCGGGGACTGCGACCCCGTTGTAGATGGCCACGTCGACCCGGCTGGCTGGTAACCCCGCCCCGCGCTCCACGGTGACCCCAGGCATCACAGCCAACAGTTGACCGATGAAGCGGTCGTCGCCGGCGAGGAACACGCGCACGTTGCGGCGTTGCGCCGACACGGCCACGCCGCGGTCGTCGAGCGACAACAGATCGGTGCCGTCGAGGAACGCTTCGATGCGTTCACCGGCCGGCACGTCGGCTTCGAACGTCGAGATTGCCCCGCCGCCCAGGTCGAGTTCGCCCGATGCAACGGTGCGACCGTTCACATCGAGCCGCACCGGTTGTCGCACGCGAGGCCCACCGGTGTTACGCACCTCGACCCTGACGTGTTGGCCACTGCCACGTGGTTCGGTTGTCACTCGGGTGACCGCGCGATTGGCCGCCCGCTCGCCGACGCGTTCGTACCGTGTTCCCGGTGGCACGAGCGCCCGTTCTTCGGCGGTCAACCCACCGTCAGACACCAGTACGACACCGGTTGGCACGTCGCCCGAGTCGAGGCTGGCTGCGAGCGTGAACGCATCCTGAATGTCGGGAGGCCCCGCGCTTACATCAATGCTTCGAAGCGCAGCGTCGAACGCGTCGGCGCTGCTGCTGGTGGTGAGCGCGACGCGCGCCCGGTCGCCGGCCACGACAACACTGGCGAGGCCACCGGTTGGTAGTTGCCGTCGAAGCTTCTTTGCTCGCGCCTTGGCGTCGGCCAGACGATCGGGAGATCCGTCCGTGGCCGCCATGGACCCCGATGCATCGATGACGAACACGGTGTGCTGAGCCAGTGGCACCGGGCGCACACGTTCGGGTCGCGCGACCGCTAGCGCCAGCAACGCCACCGCCAACAGCTGGGCGGCGAGCAACCAACTGAACCGCAGTTTCTGCCAAGGCGACGCCGAGCTGACGGGCCGCTCGAGTTGTTTCCACAAAAAGGTGGACGGGACCGGAACGGATCGTCGTCTGGGCCGCAGAATGTGCAAGGCAATGATGGGACCGGCCAGCGCGAGGAGCGCAAACCCGACCGGGTTACCGAACCTCACCGCAGCCCGCTCATTTCAGTGTTCCTGCTGCGCGCCAACCACCAACGAGCGTGTCTTCCAACGGGTCATCGGCGAACAGGCGGATATACGAAGCGCCGACGTACCGGCATCGTGCACTGACGTCGTCGAGCCAGGCCTGAGCTGTTTTTCGGTAGTCCTTCAACACGTCGGCGGTAACGCTGATGGGGACGCCCCTGCCGGTCTCGGCATCGACAAGTTCGACATCGCCGAACAGGTCCGGTTCGATCTCGGCCCGGTCGAGCACATGGATAACCGACACGTCGCTACCGCGTGCAGGCAGGCGCGCCAAGCCGGTTTCCCATTCCGGTGTCATGAGATCGCTCACCAGTACGGTCATGCCCCGGGGTCCGGGTCGGGCTAGAAGATCGCTTGCCGCAGCTACGAATCGGGTGTCGCCGTCGGCCACAAGTCGTTCCAGATGAGCAAACAGAGCAGGGGCGTCGCTCCTGCCTCGAAAACGCGCCGGTGCCGCCCCGGTAAAGGTGTGAACGACAACGGCATCACGTCGGCACAACGCAATCCAGCCGACTGCCGCCGCCGCCCGTACGGCTTGGTCGAGTTTCGGGGCGACCATCGACGCCGACGTGTCGATCAATAGCCGCACCGTGATGTCGTCTTCGGCTTCGAACAGCTTCAGGGCCAGAACGTCGAGTCGGGCGTACAGGTTGTAATCGATACGGCGAAAGTCGTCGCCGGGGTGGTACTGGCGGTAGTCGGCGAAGTCCAAGCTGGTGCCGTGGCGCACACTTCGATGCTGTGCGGTTTGAAACCCCGAGAGCCTGCGGCGCGTTGACAACTGCAACCGTTCGAGCCGGGCCAAGAGCTCGGCCGGTAGCAGGGGCTCGGTCACGAAGCTCCGCGCATCGCCGGAGCCGGCCGGGGTACAGCGTCGAGCACCGAAGCAACGATGGCGTCGGCGCTCGTGGCGTCGGCGACCGCCTCGTAGCCGAGCACTAGACGATGGCGGAGCACGGCTGGAGCCAACTCACGCAGATCGTCGATCGACACATACGGACGGCCAGAGAGCAGTGCCGCGACTTTGCCGGCAAGAATGAGTGACTGGGCGCCACGAGGCGATGCTCCGTTACGCACATACTTCGACACGGCGTCGGGCGCAGTGTCGTGACCGGGATGGGTAGCCAACACGAGGTCGACGGCATGACGCACCACATGGCTAGCCGCGGGCACCTGAGGCGTCAGCGCAATCATGGCTCGAAGCTGCTCGGTGTTCACCACGGCGCGCACCGGCGCGGTGACACCAGTTGTCGTGCGGGTAACGACGTCGACCAGTTCGTCGGCGGTGGGGAAGCGCACCAATGCCTTGAGCAGGAAACGGTCGAGTTGGGCCTCGGGCAAGGGGTACGTGCCCTCCATCTCGATGGGGTTTTGGGTCGCCATGACCAAGAACGGACTGGGCAGCCGGCGTGATTCGCCTGCCACCGTGACCGTGCGTTCCTGCATGGCTTCGAGCATCGCGGACTGTGTCTTGGGCGTCGCCCGGTTGATTTCGTCGGCCAGGACAAGACTGGCGAAAATTGGTCCGGAGCGGAATTTGAAGACGCGTCCGCCGTCCTCTCGTTCTTCGAGTATCTGGGTTCCCGTGATATCGGCGGGCATCAGATCGGGTGTGAACTGAATGCGAGAGAACTCCACGTCGACCACCTGCGAAAGCGTCTTGATTAGCTGCGTCTTGCCGAGCCCCGGTACGCCCTCGAGCAGTGCATGACCTTCGGCAAGCAAACACACCAACACCGAACGGACCAGGTCGTGTTGGCCCACGATAACTTTTCCGATCTCGTTCTCGATGGCCTGAGCCGTTGTTGCGTACAGCTCAGGGGTCATGTCGATGGTCACGTTTGGCCTGCCAGTTCGTCGAAGTAGTTAGTCACGAGAGTTCGGTCGGTTGGCGCCACCGCACCGCGATTGAGCGCATCGAGGGCCTGAGCCGTGTAGGTGGGAAGCACGTTCGATACGGGCGTGCGCACCGAGCCGCCCTGGGTGGGGCCGTCGCCCTTGCCGACAATCTCTCCCGGTTCACCGGTTGGGGTGCCGCCGGCATTGATCTGCTCGCCGTCGCTACCAACGGGCAAGTTCACGTCGCCGAGCTGAGGTATCTCACCCGACGACGGCCCTTGGCCCGACGTGCCACCCGACGTTCCAGCGCCACCCTGGCCCGGTTGGCCACCACCCGAACCACCGCCACTCACGTTGCCTGACGGGTTGCCGCTCCCCAAGCCCGTCCCGGTGCCAGCACCAGCTCCTGTGCCTGCGCCAGTGCCGGCTCCGGCGCCCTTGCCGCTGCCGGGCAGTTTCCCCGCGGCGTTTGCGGCCGCGGCGCCGCCGGTGCGTGCCGCCTGCGCCGCAGCCACTTTCGCGGCTGTGGCGTTGGCTGCGGCGGCAGCTGCACGCAGTTGACTACTGGCGGTCCTCGTGTCGCCAGCCTTGAGGGCTGCCGCCGCACCGGCGAGAGCTTGAGCCGTGGCTGGGTCGCCAACGCGTTGGCTTTCGGCCAATTCACTAAGCCGTTCGGCAAGGTCCTGTTGCTGCGCCGGGGTCGCTTCTTGCAACGAAGCTGCGGCGTCGGTGAACTGTTGCGCGGTGCCCGACGCAGTGCCACCGGCCAAGGGTTCCCCGGCCAGGCTGCGGGCGAGACCCTTGGTTGCAGCCTTGGCCGCCAGCACATCGTGGGGCACCTGTTGCGCGAAGTTCGCCTCGGTGCGCCGCAGAATCTCCTCGGCTTTCGTCAGTTCTGTTGTGCGGTCCAGTTCGTTGGCTGCGCTCGTCAGTTCGTCGGCCACGGCTCGTTCGGCCGCGTTGGTTGCTCGTTCGGCCAGCGCGGCGGCCTCGGCCCGCAGGTTGTCGGCTGCGGCTTGTACCGCGGCAGCATCGGAACTTTGCTGAACACGTACACGGTCTTGCGGGTTGTCGACAAGGGCCAGGCCGATGGCAGCCGCTGCCACTAGCGCGGCGAACGCGAGTCGTCGTACTAGTAGGCGCAACGCCAAGGCGTCACGGCCGCGTCGGTTGGCGGCGAGGGCACAAGCCCGAGCGTGTATGCGGTCGGTGAAGGCACCGTTGTCGACGTCGAGAGCGGTCGAGAAAGTGTCTCGTGTGTCGAAGCCTCGGTCGGCGACCAACGCGGCGGCGTGAAGCGGAATTCGAATGATGGTTGCCGCTATGGCCATGACGACCAGCGCCGCCAGCGGGAAACCCAACGCTACACGTTCCGGCCAAACCCACGGCCGAACTCGACCGACGAGCACTACAACGAGGGTGGCGACGGCGATACCTGGTGCCAGCCATTGCAGTGCAGCTACCAGCCACGCCACACGCAATCGCCGCCGCACCGAGTACAGCAACGACAGCACGACAGCGGGGATCTGAGCCACAGCTACCGCTCGGTCCGTGCCGGGGTTCGCAGCGCTCGTACACCAAGAACCGTGAACAATCCGGTACCGACGCTGAGGAATCCAAACGACCACAGCCAATCGGGAATGCCGAAATATGTGGTGCGGAATTGACCGATCGAGTCGTTTCGCAAACCCTGGCGCACACTGGCCAACGGCCCCGAGTTCGAGCCGTCTTGTTTTCCCGCCGTCGGCTCGGCGAATGCCGCAAGGGCGACCACCGGATTAGGAAGTAGCAAGGCGCGCGTAACACCGTTAGGGGCACCAGTTGGTTGGTTCCGCCTCGTCTCGACAATGCTGGCCATACCGAAAATGAATGGTGCTGCCACAAACACGAAAAACGTGACGGTGTACGCCAGCAACACGGCGGCCTGTGTTCGTCGCACGATCGACGAGCACACAACGGCAATGGTGGTGATCATGACGGCGATAGCCCCGAGCGCCACAAGGGTGCGAACTGCTTCGGCGAGTGATACACCACCGAGCAGGTAGGCCGTAGCGAACAGCGGAGTGGCAGCAACCAACAACAGCGCTGCAAACGCCGACGCGGCCAGTATCTTCCCGGTGAGAATCGACCGAGACGACAGCAACGTAACCTGCAGCGGTATCAGCGTTTCACGCTCGCGCTCACCCGAAATCGCCCCTGCGGCAATACCGGGCAGGAAGAACGCCATCAGGAACATCATGCCGAATGTGAGGCCATCGAGCAGGGAGCGTCCGGTGGATGTAAGAGCGCTGAGATCGCCAGGGTTCGCGTTGCTGCTACCGGTGTTTATTGCCCAGGTGAGCAACAAAAGCAGCCCGACAAAGACGGTGATAGCTGCAAACGCCCGGCCCGAACGAAGGCGTTCACGTAGCTCGCGGCCAAGTACCGGGTTGACGGTGATCATTGCACCACGCCCTTCGTGATCCTTAGGAACAGGTCTTCGAGGTCGCCGCCCTGCTCGACGAATTCAACAACGTCGCGGCCGTCGGTTACCACCAGCCGCCGTAGTAATGAGGCCTGCTCAGTCGTGCCGGTGACCGAGTGAGTCTCGGTGGTGCCATCGGCGAATTTCACGGCGACGCGTTTAGCCTCGCCGAGGTCGCGCAAGATATCGGCCGGGGAACCTGAAGCCAGCAACTGCCCGGCTTCCATGATGGCAACGTGGCTACAGATTTCCTGGAGTTCGGGCAGGATATGGCTGGAAACGACAATGGTTTTGCCCATGTCGCGCAGCCCAGCGATTAGCTCACGGAGTTCGACCCGGGCCCGTGGGTCAAGGCCGCTAGCGGGCTCATCGAGCAGCAGCACCGACGGGTCGTGCACCATGGCTCGCGCCAAACTGAGGCGTTGTTTCATGCCCCGTGACAGCGAGTTCACCATGGCGGTGCGTTTCACATCGAGGTCGACGAGTTCGAGTAGTTCGCCGACCAGTTCGTCGCGTCGTGCCTTGGGCACTTTGTGGGCGTCGGCAAAGAACCGCAGGTATTCGTCCACCTGAAGGTTCTCGTACACGCCAAGCGAATCGGGCATGTAACCCATGACGGCGCGCACCGCCCGCGCGTTGGTGACTGGGTCGTGGCCGCCGACCCGAACGTCTCCCGACGTTGGCAAGAGCAGCGTGGCCAGAATCGACAGCGTGGTGGTTTTGCCGGCGCCGTTCGGCCCGACCAGTCCAAACACTGCGCCTGTCGGTACTGCGAACGACACGTCGTCAACGGCGCGCAGTTGGCCGTACGTCTTGGAAAGATGTTGCACGTCGAGGGCGATAGTCATTCGCGTTCCTGCACAGTCCAGTTCGTACCGCCCGGGTCGTTCAGGAGCGCTGCTTTGAATCGGGCGAGAATCACGCCGCTGCGAATGGCCGAGTCCGGCACGTTTGTTCTTGGGCCGGTGACATCGATGCTCTGCCAGGTGCTGCCATCCCACATGGCGAGTTCTGTCATCCACGGTGGCGTCGTGGTCGTAAAAACCCGCTTGTCGCCTGTCGATTCGGGCGGGAGCACGAAACGAGCGATTCCCGCTTCGGAGGGGCCGTTTTGGTCTTGGTTGAATCCCGAGGTACGTACCAACTCGCGGCGCACGGTGATGTCGGTAATGCGTCGCGTCGGCGTCACCGGGGCAATGGCTGCGATGGCTATTCGGCCAGCCGTGACCACTTGGCCGTTGAGAGTTGCCAGCGGTCCCGTCGCGTCGCGTCGCCATCCAACCGCCTGCGCGGTACCAAACATTGTTGTGGCTTGGCGACCGCGTTGGGCGTAGATCCACGCCGAGATACTGGCGCTCGGTGTAGAGCCTTGGGCAGCCATCGAACCCTGAGTACGCGGTACAACCGGCTCGTCGGCGACGGTTGAGTTCGCACCAGGGGCCAGGGTCGTAACCGGGAACGGGGCAGCGATGGTCGCCATAATGGGTTCCCTGCCGGGGAAAAACTTGCCTTGGTTGCCAGGGAAAAAACCGCCGCCTTCGAAGAAACTGCCCTGGTCGTTCGACCACACCTGATACTCGGCGGGTATGTCAACCGGTGTCGCTGCTGCCTCGACGACATAGGCGAGTTGGGCACCTGGTTCGATACGACCCAGGTACGTTGCGCTCAAACCAACGAAAACGGCGACATCGTCGAGGGGTTGCTTGCCGGTGTTTCGCACCACGCCGGTCGCTGTGCCGTTGGTGTCGCTGACGGCAGTCAATTCGATGCCATCGGAGATTTCATTCGCTGCGAGGAGGCCGTTGGCGTCGAGCAACTTGGCTTGACCCGAGCCGAGTTCCGCGAACACCTCGACGCCGGTATCGTCGCGTCGCTCGACCACGACCTGGCTGAAATCGCCCGATTGGGACAGTTTCGCCGACCAGCCCGGGCCGTACCGCAGACCCCGCCTGCCTGCCGTATTGCTGAAGATTAAACCGTTGGTCGTGGCAATGGCGCCTGTGGGTGTCAGTTCGGTAATGGTGACGTGTGACGCGCTCTTCGAGGTTCGAGATTTGCCACCGACAACGGCTACTAGCCCGCTGGTCACGAGCGCCAGGATCGGTATTGCCACCCAGGCCATCGGCAGTCGGCGAATGCTACGCAAGACGAAAAACAAAATCGGCCCAATGAGGGCCAGATACAACACGAGTAGCAACAGCACAGGTCCGAAGCGACGGAGGCGAAGTCCGGCATCACTGGTAAGCGTGCTGATAGGTGGGCCGCTCCCCACCCGCTTGCTCAGGACTTGCGAGCCTGGCCCGTTGTTGTTCGTTGCGGGGGCGACTTGGATGGTGTCGGTCCAGGTACCAGCGGCAAGGCTTCCGTTCGTGAGCCGTACCTCGCCGTGTCCGGCAGCTATGTACCCGGCAAGCCCAGGGACCCAGGCCTTGGGTAATGCACCGGCCGGGTCGTCATCGACCAGTAGTTGGCCGCCCGCATGAACCCAGGCGACCACCGTATTCAGGTCGACCGCGTCGAGTTGCGTGAGGTCGTTGGCCGAAGCGGCAATGATGTCGAACATTGTGATGCCGTCGGGTCCCAGCCGAAGCTGCGCGGGGTCGACCTTGGCTATGCGTGCACTGCCAAGGTCTCCACCGAACACCATCTCCTTGGGTGGACTGGAGGCAGCTGCCAGGCGGGGCAGGACGCCAATTAGGTTGACGTCCGAGGCAATACCGACAGCTACTTCGTGTCGCGTTTTGTCACCGTTACGTTCGCTCATCACAATTTCGACATTGCCGCCGAACCCGAATGGTGAGGCCGACAACGACATCCACACTTCCTTGGTGGTTCCTGCTGCTACTTCGATGTCGCGATCGCCACGGATGCTGGGTGGGCCATTGATCTGGGCGATGCTCAAGGTTCCCCGAACGGTTCTGGTCGAACTTATCGAGATCCGAATCGGCGTTGGTCTGCCGAGTGCGCCCAGACCTTCGACCCCGGCGGTGGCGCTAATGGTTACGCCGTCGGCAGCGAGAGCGGGCGCTGCACCCATGCCCAGCACGCCAGCGACCAGTAGAACAACGAGGGCAAGGATGCGCCGGCCGCCTGACAGCAATCGACCTGTTCGCAAAGACGCCCCCAGCCGTAGAATCGCGGTTCGTGGCATCATAGGGTGGCAGGTGGCTTCGGTTTGTTCAGCCGAAGTATTTGCTCACAGCGGCCGCTTCCGTGGCAACCGTGGCCGCATCAACGAGGTCCGTGGCTTGGGCATACACGTCGGTCCAGCGAGTCACGATTTGGGCGGCCTTACCACTTGCGTACAGTTCGGCTTTCAGATCGGTGACTGCGGCCAGATACTGCTGGTTGAATGCAGCGTGAGCCTTGAAGCGGGTGACGAGAATGTTGGCTTTGCCTCCGGGGCCTCCACCGGGAAATCCGCCGGGGCCTCCCCCCGGAAGTCCGCCGCGTCCGCCACCCGGGGCACCAGGTGGAACCTGACCGTCGACGGGCGGTTGCCCACCGCCCGGTGGGATCTGGCCACCACGGCCGCCACCAAAGCCGCCGCCGGGACCGCCGGGGCGGCTGCCGAAGGCCAAATTGAGGTCCCACGTGAGTACCGTCATCTTCTTGGTGGCAAGGTCGTAACGCAGGTAGCTGTTGTTGCCGGGTCCGTCGATGTCATCGAAGTTGTCGATGACATCTTGCATGGCCAGGTAACGGGCGAATGATGCAACGTCGAAGCGGTCGCCGAGTTGGGCGGCGAACGTTGTGTCGTCGGAGTCGTTGATGAACTTCAGGAAGTCCATGAGCGGAACGAGGTTGTCGGCTTTTCCGCTCTCCTGGTCGAAGACGTCGACGTACTTGGCCGGGTCGTCGCCTCGGTAGCTGTAGTCACCCGATGCTTCGGCCTTGTACAAGATGCCGTCGGTCGTATACGTGGACTTCTGCCATTCATTGCCCGGATTCTCGATGGCCATCCGCAGGTCGGTCGTGCCGCCGTTGACGCTAAACCGTGTGGATATGGCTCGCTGCGTCGACAGGCCCGCCGCCGCCGTCAGTTCGAGTGCTACTGCTTCGTTGATCGACGTTTGGGTGCTGCTGGCCCGGATGACGATTTCGGCCGTGCCGTTCAGGCGTTGGTTGTCGACGAACTTGTCGAGACGGATGAGCCAGGGGAGCGACTCGGGGGCGGCGGCATTTGCCGTGCCGCCAGGGCCAACTGGTTGTGCACCTGGTTGTGCACCTTGCGGCCCGACTCCCCGAAGCGACATAAGCGTGGAGTTGCCTTTGAGCCGCATACCAACGTTGGCGAAACTTGCGCCGTCGATGACGACGGTTGCCTTGATCCACGACTTGTCGCTCGACGCCTTGAACGTGGCGACCATTGCGTCGTAGTCCGCGGTGGCAAACGTGACGGCAATGTCGTGCACCTTGCTTGAGTCGAACAGGCGTATCGCCGAGGTGGTCGGCATTGTGCTGCTGGCGACTCCAGCGGTGACGGCAATGGCATCGGGAGTCGAGGTCGTTGTCGAGCCCGTACACGACGTGACAAGAGCCACCAAACACGCGATACCGAGTGAGCGTTTGCAGGTCATGGTGAGCATCGAACACCCCGTTGCCGTCATGTGGATGAGAATTTGCTGTGGAATCCCTGTGGATTTGAATGTTCACGGCCAATTCTGGGAAAACTCACAGCAAACATCCAGGTTCGTTTTGTCAAATAGCGTCATGAATTCGTCCTCGGCACTCGTAGCGGCCATCGTTGACCTTGTCGCAATCGCGACGCTCGCCTTCGCTATCTATTACCGGCGTCACTTCCGTCGCGACATGGTCCTGTCGTACGTTGGTCTTAACGTCGCCGTTTTCGTTGTGATCGTGGCCCTGGCCAACGCCCCGGCCACGTCGGCCACCGGCCTCGGGCTCGGGCTCTTCGGTGTGTTGTCCATTGTTCGTCTGCGATCCTCCGAGGTTACCCACACCGAGATTGCTTATTACTTCGTATCGCTAGCCTTGGGCCTTCTGTGCGGTATCCATCCCGAACCGTTGTGGACAACGCCGGTGCTTTCGGTCGCGCTTGTAGTCATGATGTTCGCAGTCGATCATCCGGGGCTACATCGCAATGGCCGCCACCAGATCATCACGCTCGACACCGCGTTCACCAATGAGGTTGCATTGCGTTCGCGGCTGGAATCGTTGTTGGGCGCGGACGTTCAGCAGGTGACCATTACCGGACTCGACTTGGTTCGAGACACCACGACCGTCGATGTTCGGTACAGACTGCGCCCGACGACCTCGCACGACTCCGTCGCGCCAGCGCCCGATCGAGCGTCCCGTTGAGCGCGGTAGCCCAACTGCGAGGCGTGTCGCTTGCCGAAGTGTTGGACGACGCAAAACTGCAGACGAGAGTCGATCGCAAGTACATTGTGCCGCTCGAGCTCATGGAGGAATTGTTCGTCCTGCTCAACATGGACGTGCTCGAAATCGATGCCCGACGCCAGTTCAATTACGAGTCGGTCTATTTCGACACTGCCGAATGGGCGTCGTTTCGAAGCGCTGCGTATTCGCGCCGAGATCGGTTCAAGTTGCGTACACGTACATATCTCGACTCGGGGCTGTGCATGTTGGAGTTGAAGTTGAAGAGCGGGCGCGACGAGACGGTGAAAGACCGAATCGGGTACGAGGTCGCCGATGCTCATCGGGTCAACGAACGGGCGCTTGCTTTTCTGAGCGAGCGACTGCTGCTAGCCAACGGTGCCGATCTCAGGCCGGTTCTCACAACGCTGTACCAACGGGTCACGTTGGTCGATCGGGAAGCGGGTGGCCGGGTCACCTGTGACACGGCTTTGAGCTGCGTCGGTGACGACGAATCCGTCGAGGTCTCGATGCCGGGTCACGCCATCGTCGAGACGAAATCGACGAACCATGTCGGTACCGCCGACCGGGTGCTGTGGAGCGTCGGTATCCGCCCCATGTCGGTCAGCAAGTACTGCGTTGGCATCGCCTCGTTGTACCCCGACTTGCCGCGCAACAAATGGCATCGCGTAATTAGCCGCTACGTCACCGTCGGAGCAAGTGATCAATGACCGACCAACTTAAGCCTTCGAAAAAGCGGCGGGTCACCAAGATGGTCGTCGGCATCGGCTTGGTACTTGTGCTGGCCGCTGGTGGTACCGCGGCGTGGGCACTCAACCGGTATGTGATCGACCACGTGGAAATCGCCGATGTTGCCGCCTTCGAGGCCGCTGCCTCAACGGCGATCGTGCCAACGTTGATTCCGGTTTCAACGTCAACGAGCGCGACGCCCAAGCCAGCGTCTGCTTCGACCACTACCGCAACCATCGTCTTGCCAACGGTTGCACAGTCGACCATCGCCGCAGCGCCGGCGACGACCGAGAACAGTTACACCAACGGCGCCACGTCTATCGCCATCAAGAAGGTCGTCTCCGGTACCGGGACCGATGTACTGACGTACTTCGTTGCCGACGTGGTGCTTGGTGACGCCACCGAACTGCGTTCGGCGTTTGCTCAGAACAAGTTCGGCTCCAACATCGTCGCCGACACGTCCACGATTGCCGAGGCCAATAACGCGGTGTTTGCCATCAATGGCGACTACTACGGATTTCGCCAATCCGGCATTGTTATCCGCAACGGCGTCGTGTTTCGTGACGTCGGCGCCCGTCAAGGTTTAGCGTTCTATCGCGACGGTTCCATGAAGCTGTACGACGAGAAAGCAACGTCGGGCGCCGAACTCGTCGCTGCTGGCGTGTGGAACACGCTCTCGTTTGGGCCTGGCCTGGTCGACGGTGGCGAGGTGGTGCCCGGCATCGACAAGGTGCAGATCGACACCAACGTTGGTAACCACTCGATTCAAGGCAACCAGCCCCGCACCGGGCTTGGCGTCATCGACAACAACCACCTGGTGTTCGTTGTAGTCGACGGCCGCAGCAAGGGATATAGCCGCGGTGTATCGGTGCTCGAGTTTGCGGCCATCTTCAAAGAGCTCGGCGCTTCGGTCGCCTACAACCTCGATGGTGGTGGGTCGTCCACCATGTACTTCAACGGCGCGCTGGTCAATAGTCCGCTCGGGAAGGGCAACGAGCGGGGCACGAGCGACATCTTGTACATCGGCGGCAGCGCGGCTACGAGTTCGTCGTGATCATCCTGATCCCTGCCTACGAACCCGACGACAAGCTGGTGGATCTCATCGACAACATCTCCCTGGCCGACGATCACGTGCAGATCGTGGTGGTTAACGATGGCAGTGGCGCTCAGTTCGACCCGATCTTTCGTCAGGTCGAATCTCGTGGGGTCACGGTGATTGGGCATATGCCGAACCGCGGCAAGGGGTATTCGTTGAAGCAGGGTTTTGCGCATATTGCCGTTACCTACCCGGGTGACGATGTGGTGTGTGCCGATTCCGATGGTCAGCATCGTGTTGCCGACATCTTGCGCGTTGGTGCTGCGATCAGCGGCCACGCCAACACCATGGTGCTCGGCGCGAGGGGCTTTACAGGGTATGTGCCGTTTAAGAGTCGGTTCGGTAATGCCCTCACCCGGCTTGTGTTTCGCATCTCGACAGGGGTGCGGGTGGTCGACACCCAAACCGGGCTACGTGCGTACCCCAGCACCTTGCTCGGTTGGTTGGCAAGCGTCGAGGGTGACCGGTTCGAATACGAAACAAGTGTGTTACTGCAAGCCGCCAAAGATGGAATCCGCATCGACGAAGTCATGGTCGACACGGTGTATGCCGAGGGGAATGCGTCAACCCATTTTCGTCCGGTAGTCGATTCGGTTCGCGTGTATGCCCCGCTCCTGAAGTTCAGTATGTCGTCGCTCGCGGCGTTTGTACTCGACTTCGTATTGCTGGTTGCGCTCAAGGGTCTCACCCACAACCTGTTTGTGTCGGTCGTGGCGGCACGAGCTGTCAGCTCGGTTTTCAACTTCGCCGCGAACCGTCGCCTGGTGTTCAACCATGGTCGCGGCGCGTCGATGACATCTAGCGCGTGTCGATACTTCTCACTTGTTGCGACCATCATGGCTATCAATTTCGTCGTCTTGCATGTGCTGCATGAACGGCTTGGCGTAGGGCTTGCGGTGTCGAAGCTCGGTACCGAGATAGCGCTTTTCGCGGTCAGTTATTGGGCGCAGTCACGGTTCGTTTTCATCAAGCCACAGCAACCCCACTCTGCGCCTACCGACAGGCTGCGTTCAACGCTTGGTTGAGGTCGTTCCAGATGTCCTCGACCGCTTCGATGCCAACACTCATGCGGATCAGGCCGGGCGGAATGTGGGCATCGCCGGCGTACTTCTGTCGACGTTCCATGGTTGTTTCTACGCCACCAAGGCTCGTGGCTGGCACAACCAACTGCACCCTGTCGCAAGCCCGATCGGCAGCGCCGGCACCACCAGCGACCACAAATGCAACCATCGCGCCTGAGCCCGGGTAGCGCACGTCGCACACGGCAGGGTGTTGCGTCAGTCGAGCAGCCAGAATGGCGGCACTGTGTTGCGAGGCTGCGAATCGGATTGGCAGCGTACGCAAACCGCGCAGGGCTAAGAAGGTTTCCAGCGCGCCCGGCGCTGCGCCTTGGTATGTGCGGGCGCTGATTAGACGGTCGAAGATGGCATCGTCGTTCGTGACACAGACACCCAACAGCAAGTCGCTGTGTCCACCGATGAACTTCGTGGCGCTGTGCAACACGACGGCTGCACCTTGTTCGAGTGGTCGTTGCAACATCGGGGTCGCGAACGTCGAGTCGACGACCATGGCGGCACCGGCCGATCGGCACGCAGAGGCGATCCCGACAAGGTCGGCTACGTCGAGTGTTGGATTCGTTGGTGTTTCAATCCAGACGACGTCGGCGCCTTGCGCTGCGTTGGCAACGGCGGCAGTGTCGGTGATGTCGACGGGCCGAAGAACTAGGTGCCCTTGGGTTTCGTACTCGGTCAATAGCCCGCGCACGCCCATGTAGCTAGCACTCGGCAGCACTACGGTCTTTGGAGCGAGGGCGTAGATGATTGCTGCTGCCGCAGCCATGCCGGTAGAGAACGCGACCGCGCGGCCGCCCTCAAGGGCACCGATGGCTGTTTCGAACGAGACCCACGTGTCAGTTCCGGACGAGCGCCCGTAATCGTTGCTGTCCCGGAAGTTGGAGGCCAACACGATTGGGGTATTCAGCGTCGAGCCACTTCCCTCGGGGCGGCCGGCGATTACGGCAATAGTGTAGGGAGATAACGGTTCGACAGGCATGCCGACATGTTGGCATGTGTCAAGATCACAACCGTGAGTCCCCGCTCGTCCGATCGTGTCCGTAGCATCCAGCAGGCTTTCGCTGACCGAAATCCTGGTAGCCGACAGGCGTTCGACGATGCCTGCAAGGTGCTACCCGGCGGTCACACGCGAACGGTGCTGACCCATGCTCCGTTTCCACTGACGTTCGTGAGCGGCCACGAAGCGACGCTGACCGATATCGACGGCCATACCTATGTCGATCTGCTTGGCGACTATACGGCTGGCCTTCTCGGTCACAGCGAGCACCGGGTTATCGACGCCGTCACGACGGCGCTTCGCACAAACGTGAGCGTGGGTGGTATTCATCCTGCCGAGGCTCGATTCGCTCGGCTCATGTGTGACCGCTTCAACCTCGACCGAGTTCGGTTTACGAATTCGGGGACCGAAGCCAACCTGCTGGCAATCACAACGGCAATGCAGGCGAATGGCCGCTCGAAGATCATGGTGTTCTACGGCGGCTATCACGGTGGCGTGTTGTATTTCGCCAGCGGAGCGGCACCATGGAACGCCCCGTACGATTTTGTCGTCGCGCCGTACAACGATCTGACCGGCACGTTGGGGTTGATCGAGGAACATGGCGCTGTGTTGTCGGCGGTCATCATCGAACCGATGCTCGGCTCGGGTGGCTGTGTTCCGGCTGCGAGCGAGTTTCTCTGTGGCGTGTTCGACGCGGCTAGGCGTGTCGGCGCGGTGTGTATCGCCGACGAAGTCATGACATCGCGACATGGCCGGAGCGGTTTGGTGCAGTTGATGGGGGCGCGGGCCGACATCACAACGTTCGGCAAGTACCTTGGCGGCGGGTTTTCCTTCGGAGCCTTTGGGGGCGACGCTGCCCTACTCGACCAGTTCGACACCAGTCCAGGGGCCGGCCGCAAACGAGTAATCAGTCATGCCGGAACCTTCAACAACAACGTGGCCACTATGACCGCGGGAGAGGTGGTTCTGCGCGACGTGTATACGGCCGAGTGTGCCCAAGCCCACACGGAGCGAGGTGCCGAGTTTCGTGCCAACGTCGCCAGCGTCCTTGCCCGTCACGATGTACCACTATGTGTCAGCGGTTACGGGTCGATGATGTCCCTACATGCGCTGCCAAACCCGCCGACGTCAGCGCTCGACATGGCCAAGCGTGACAACGAACTGCAAGAACTCGTGTTCTTCGGACTACTCGAACGTGGTATCTACACTGCGACGCGGGGGATGATGAACGTGGGCCTCTCGCACACCGACGATCAGCTTTCGTTCGCGCTCGAAGCCCTCGATGATTGTGTGGCATCACTCAGTCGGTAGTTTTCGACGATGTCACTTCGTCTTGGCGCTCACGTCGGCCAACAAAATATGTCGATGTCGGCGATGCGGTCGGTGTGGCGAACACTGGACCCGCAGCTCGACTGGATTTCGGCGTGGGACCATTTGTATGAGGCGCCACCAGCGGGCGGAACGTTGCCTCATTTCGAGGCGCTTACGGTGCTCGGTGCTTTGGCGGCCACCACCGAACACGCGAGGCTTGGTTGTCTGGTGTTCTACGTTGGCTACCGGTCGCCGGGCGTGCTGGCTAAGGCCGCCACAACGCTTGACCATTTGTCGAACGGCCGTTTCGAACTCGGTCTGGGTGCTGGCTGGCATGAGCAGGAGGCCAAGGCTTTCGGGTACGACTTCCCGAGTATCGGTACGCGGCTCGACATGCTCGACGAGGCAACCACCATCATCCGTGGGCTATTGACCCAGGATCGAACCACGTTCGAGGGTCGTCATTTTCGGGTCGACAACGCGTCGAACCTTCCTGCCCCGGTTCAGGAGCGACTTCCAATCTGGATCGGCGGCGTGGGGGAAAAGCGCACATTGCGCATCGTTGCGGCCAAGGCCGACGGCTGGAACACGGCCTACGTCAGTACTGCCGAGTTCGCCCGGCTTAGCGCAGTACTCGACACGTGGTGCGCACACGAGGGGCGTAACCCGCGAGATATCCGTCGTGGGGTCAATCTGATGTTCAGCCTCTCCGCTACATCGCCAGGAGCAGTTGCGATGCGCGAGCAGCTCCAGTCGCAGTGGGGCGCCGCGTTCAGCCGTATCGAGGGGGGAGCCCTGTTGGGAACTCCTGACGACGCAGTCGAGCGAATCCTTGCCTACGTTGCCGCCGGGGCCGACGATATCAACATTGCGCTACGAGCGCCCTGGGACGACGACGCTCTTTCGCTGTACCTCAACGAGGTTGTGCCCGCCGTGCGGGCTGCACTGGCCTAGATCTCGATGATTTAGATCTCGATAGTGGTGCCCACTTCGAACACCGCCGTAGATGGAAGCGAGAAGAAGCGGGCGGCACTTGCCGCGGTCATGTTCTGCAGGACGAACAAACGCTCCTGCCAGCCGGGCATGGTGCCTGCGGGGGTGGCGACCACGGTCTCGCGCCCCAAGAAGTAGGTGGTGTCCTTCGGATCGATGAGTCTGCCATCGAACTTCAGCCCCGACAGGGCCAGTGGCACATTCGGGTCGTCCATGTATCCAAATGTCAGGACGATCTGATGAATGCCTGGGCCGACACGCTTCACCGCCACCCGTTCGGCGGGATCGACTGTACTGACGTCGGAGGTCTCGATCGAGAGCAACAGCACCCGTTCGTGCAGCACCTTGTTGTGGCTGAGGTTGACGAGCAGGGCGGGCGGCACTGCCCCAACGTCCTTGAACAAGAAGACCGACGTGCCGGGAACCCGTTCCCACGACTGATCGGGAAGCGCATCAACGAACTCGGAGGTTGGCGTCTCGCCTCGCTTGATGATTTTGGCTACTTCGGAGCGGCCCTTGCGCCATGTCGACATCATGCTGAATTGGGCGACACCGATCACCAGTGCGAACCAGCCGCCAGATGGGATCTTAGGCAGCTGGGCCCCAACGAACGCCAGGTCAATGAGCAGCAGCGGCATACCAATGCCGAGCGCCTTGAGTTTGGACCACTTCCAACGGTGGAAAGCGACCGCCATGAACAGCAAGGTGGTAATTGCCATGGTCATCGTTACTGCAATGCCATACGCCGCGGCGAGCTTGCCTGATGTTCGAAAGCCAAGCACGAGGCCGATGCAAGCGATCATCAAGATCCAGTTGACGATGGGCACATACACCTGGCCCATCTGGGTCGACGATGTGTGGAGCACCTTGACCCGGGGCAAGTAGTCCATGCGCATGGCCTGAGTCGTGAGTGAGAAGGCACCCGAAATCAACGCCTGCGAAGCGACAACGGCGGCTGCGGTCGCCAAGATGATGAGCGGCCACACCAGTGATTTGGGGGCCATGTCGTAGAACGGATTTTCAATCGCCTCGGGATGACGGATAAGCAGCGCTCCCATGCCGAAGTAGCACAACACCAAGCTCGGCAATACGAGGCTGAACCAGGCCATACCGATGGGTTTTCGACCGAAGTGGCCCATGTCGGCGTACAGCGCTTCGCCGCCGGTGACTACGAGGAAGATCGAGCCGAGCGACCAGAAACCATCGAGGCCGTATTCCGAGAAGAACTTCACGGCATACAACGGGTTGATTGCCTTGAGGACGGCGGGTTCGCGAACAATCTGACTAACGCCGAGGACGGCGATGGTGACAAACCACACAAACATAAGTGGCCCAAATACCTTACCGATGCCAGCAGTGCCACGTTTTTGGATGAGGAACAACGCCGTGAGTATCACGATCACAATCGGTATAACGAACCGCTGAAGCCCATCGGCGGCTTTGCCAAGCCCTTCCACGGCGCCGAGCACTGAAATCGCTGGGGTGATCATACCGTCGCCGTAGAGCAGCGCCGTACCGAAGATGCCCAATGCGATGAGTGCAAGACTTCCCTTGGAGGTCAGTCGTGGAACGAGTGATTGGAGGGCCAAGATGCCGCCCTCTCCCCGGTTGTCGGCCCGCATCACTAGGTACAGGTACTTGACCGAGATGATTATGATGAGCGCCCAGAACACCAGTGAACACGCGCCCAGAACACCGTCGGGGGTGACTTCAAGGTGGTGTCCTTCGAACGCTTCGCGAAAGGCGTAGAGCGGGCTGGTGCCGATATCGCCGTACACGATCCCTAGAGCGCCGAGCGCCAGACCAGCCATTCCAGCGGACCCATGACCGTGGGCGTGTTTATGATCATTCATACGAAATGGGAAGGCTAGCGACTTCCCCCGCAGCCGCCAAGCCTTCCGCCACCACGTCCACCCTTTCCGCAACTGTTGCGGATATGGCTGGCCCAGGCGCGGCCGAGTCCGCAACTGTTGCGCATATGGCCGGATTGGGCCCCTAGCCGCGGCGGCGAAGGATTTCGGCCGTAACCGCCGGAACGACCTTGTGGAGATCGCCGATGACTGCGTAGTCGGCCTTGGTCACCATGTTGGCCTCGGGGTCGGTGTTTATCGCTAGCACCTTCTTCGACGCCATGGCGCCCACCCAGTGCTGGATAGCTCCCGAGATCCCGCACGCGATGTACAGGTCGGGGGCCACACGGGTACCGGTTTGGCCAACCTGGTCGGAGTGTGGTCGCCAGCCGTTGTTCGTGACAGCACGCGAACAACCAACGACCCCGCCCACGGTTGTGGCGAGTTCGGTGAGGGGCGCAAAGTTCTCGGCTGATCCGACACCTCGGCCGCCACTAACGATGATGCGTGCCGTAGCGAGCGTGACACCTGCCGGGCGTTCGACGCGATCGCGGACGTTGGTGCGGGCGTGGGCTGCGTCGAGCGACGGCACGAACGTTTCCACACCAGCCAAGCCAGGTGCCGCGATGGGTTCGGCGATTACGGCGTGATGGCTAAACGTAAGCATCGGTGTAGCGCTGGTGAGCGATGTCGATTCGAGCAACGAGCCACCCCACCGCACCCGGGTAAGCGCCCAGAGCGAGCCAGCCATCGAGCTCGGGCGTGCTTCCAGAACGTTCGCGACCATCGGCAAATCCAAACGAGCGGCGGCCTGTGCCATGACCTCGTTGCCGCGATCGGTGCCGGTGGCGATGACCGCAGCTGGCTGCAGAAACTGAACGAGCTGCGCAAGCGACTCGCCCCATGCTTCGGGCCCGTAGTCGGCCAGGAACTCGTGGTCGACGACGTGAATGGTCGCAGCGCCGTAACTTCCGGCAACACCGGCCATGGCGGCCGAACCGCCGAGCGCAACGGCTGCCATCCCTACTCCGAGCTGGCCGGCAAGGCCACGGCCAGCGGTGAGGGCTTCGAGCGAGGCGTCGGCCAGCGAGCCGCGGTCATGTTCGAGGACCACCAAGACCGTACTCATGACAGGAGACCTAATTCTTCGAGAAGGTCAACAATCGCTGGTGCAGCATCGGGGCCGTGCCCGAGGATGACAGTTTCTGATACCTGTTCGGCGGCGGGGAGCAATCGAAGCGCGATCTGCCCGCCAGCAACGCCCGCTGGGGTAACAACATCGACGTCGGCCTTCTTGGACGACAACCGGCCCTTGAGCGTTGGGTAGCGGGGCAGGTTGATGCCTTCTTTCACGCCGAGGACTGCGGGCATGGCGAGCTCGTACACCTCGAGACCAACGTCGGATTCGCGTCGAGCAGTGGCGATGCCGTCGGCGATGTCGATGCCCTTGATGCCATTGACGCAGGCCCGTCCGAGTGCATTGGCGACCCGGATGCCGACTTGAAAACCGCCGGAATCGGCCGACTCGTTCCCGAATAAAATGAGGTCGAATTGACCATCTCGTGCTTCACGTTCGCGAATCGCGTCGGCTAGCGCCGCGGCTGTTCGCTGGGGGTCCCAGTCGGTTCCGTCGGTAGGCAATAAGACCGCGTGTTGCGCGCCAAGGCTCAGCCCGTAGCGCAACTGCTCGTCGGCCGCGCCCGCGCCAAGGGTGAACACGGTGACATCGCCACCATGCTTTTCGGTGAGGCGAAGCGCTTCTTCCACCGCACATTCCTCGTGCGGGCTGGTGGTGAAGGCCAGGTGAGTGGTGTCGATGGATTGACCATCGGCGCTGATGTTGATGCGGGCACCTGGCGCTGGTACCCGCTTGACACAAACGGCGGTTCGCATCAGCTCTTCATCCGGGCGTCGGTTTCGTCGAAGAGCGGCTTGCTGCCCACCCGCGAAACGGTCACCGGATACAGCTCGTTCATGTACATGACCTGCAGTTTCGTGCCTTCAACGGCATACTTTGGCGGCAGGTACGACAGCAACAAGAACGTGTCGAGCGACGGTGCGGCCGCGGCCGTGGTGACCCGTGAGACGCGGCCCTTCTCGTCGAGGATGCGCTCGCCGTCGAGTGTGAGGATTGGCTCGGCACCGCCCATCATGTACCGCTTCACGCCGCTGGCCGAGGTGTGATCGTCGACCGATAGCGTGCAGAGCGTGGCGAAAACTGGCTCGTCTCGTATGGCCAAGTAGGCAGCCTTGCCAATGAAATCGGCGGCCTTCACCTTTGGACGATCGAGCCCGGCTTCAACCGGGTTGTATTCGCTTTCGAGCTCGGCGCCCATGAGGCGATAACCCTTCTCGACTCTGCCGGTTCCGCCGTATACGCCAATACCTACCGGGGTGACGCTGTACTCCTGGCCGGCTTCCCACAACGTGTCCCACAGCCGTAGGCCGTGCTCCATCTTGGTGTAAATCTCCCAGCCGTTTTCGCCCACATACGAGATGCGGAACATAGTGCAGGGGATGCCGTCGATGAGCACGTCGCGTACCGAACCGTAGGGGAATCCGTCCTGCGAAAGGTCGGTCTTGGTGGTGAGCTTCTCGACCAGATTGCGAGCGTTGGGACCCCACACGCCAACGGTGCAGATGGATGGGCTCTTGTCTTCGAAATGCACCGTGCCGTCGGTTGGCATGTACTTCAAGAACCAGTACTTGTCGCGGGCACCGTCGAAGGCGCCGGTGACGACGCGGAAGTGTTCCTCGCCGAGCCGCATGACGGTGAGGTCTCCACGGAAGCCACCGTGCGGGGTGAGCAGCGGGGTGTAGACCGCCTTGCCGACTGGAACCGCAACCGAGTTCACGGTCATGTACTGCATGAAGTCGAGCACGCCTGGACCGGTGAAGTCGAACTCGTTAAAGGCGGTGAGGTCGACCATGGCGACGCTCTCGCGCATTGCGAGGTGCTCGGCATTGATGATGGGTGACCACCAGCGCGAGTCCCACTCGTGAGGCCGATCTTCGATGCCGTACTTGGCGACGAGCGGCGCGTTCGATTCGTACCACTGCGGTCGTTCCCAACCGCGGGCGTCGAAGAACGTTGCGCCGAGGGCTTCCTCACGGGCGTAGAACGGACTGCGGCGCATGCCTCGCTCGGATGCCCACTGCTCACGCGGATGCACGATGCCGTAGGTCTTGTTGAAGTGCTCGGCGCAGCGGGCATAGATGTGGTGCTCGGTGCGCTCGTGCATGTACAGCCGGTTGATGTCGCTCGAGTGCGGGTCGCACATGTGCGGGTAGCCGTAGGTCATCCATTCGGCAACGAGCTGGGCGATGCCGGGGCCTTCCTTGATCCACACCGCCGCTGCCGACCACAGGTTGCGTACCTCGGTGGTCTCGCCGAGCACTGGCATGGCGTCGGGGGTCAGCGACAACAAGCCATCGATGGCGTAGCGGATCTCGGCGGTTTCCAGGATCTCGCCCATGAGCTCGATGGCTTGTTCCAACTGCGGGTCGAAGTCGTCTTGAGATAGGGGAAGCTCGGTGGGCGACAGCGCCGAATCTTCGATGGATGGTATGTCGTCGGGGTGATGGAAAATCGGGCGGTGGGCGTATGAACCTACTTCCATCGAACCCGACGTCTGGCGTTCGTAGCAGAACGTGTCCATGTCACGAATGATCGGGTAGGCGAGTTCTTTGCCTGACTTCTGCAGGATTTCGATGGGGCCGACATCGGCCATTTGGTGAACGGCTGGGGTAAGGGGAATGGTGGCACCGGCCATTGTGGCGATGCGGGGGCTCCACACGCCACATGCAATGACCACGTATTCGGCCTCAATGCGGCCCTTGTTGGTGATGACAGCCTTGACGGTAGCGTCGACAACTTCGACATCGAGAACTTCGGTATTGGCGAAAACCTGCATGCCCTTGGCCACAGCACGCTCTCGCATGATGGTACCGGTTTGCAGCGAGTCGACGGCCGACACGCCTGGAGTGTAGAACCCGCCGAGCAGGATCTTTTCGTTGATGAACGGCACCATTTCTTTGATCTCGGCCGGGGTCACCAGACGGGAATCGATACCCCAGCACTTAGCCGAGGTCATGCGTCGGCGCAGTTCCTCCATGCGCTCCTCGGTGCGGGCAACTTCGATGCCGCCGCAGGTGTTGTTCATGCCGAGTTCTTCGTATTGGCGCTGGCTCTCGAGCGTGAGATACGCCATTTCCTTGTTGTGATCGGTGGTGAAAATGAAGTTCGACGCATGTCCGGTGGAGCCGCCGGGGTTGGGGAGTGGTCCCTTGTCGATCTGCACCAGGTCGGTCCAGCCGAGTTCGGTCAGGTGACCGGCGAGGCAGTTGCCCACGATGCCGGCACCGATGATGACGACCTTGGCCTTGGTCGGAAATTCACTCACGTCTTGTTCTCCCTGTCCATCTGATATATCTATGGCATACTAGCAGGGTGAACGGCGTGGTGGAATCCCAATCTCAGGCGGCGTACGTCGCGCTGCGACACATGCTCGTTCATCTAGAAATTCGCCCTGGTCAACCGCTCGACGAAGACCTGCTCGGCCAGCAAATTGGCGTCGGCCGCACCCCGTTGCGTGAAGCGGTGAAGCGGTTGGAAGCCGAAGGTCTTATCCAGATCTTCCCGCGGCGTGGCACGTTTGCGGCCGACGTCAACCTGGCCGACCTATCGTCGCTCAGCGATGTTCGCGAGGTGTTAGAAGCTCGGGTGTCGCAGCGTGCCGCAGAGCGAGCCACGGCTGCCGACCGGGCTGCGCTCAGTGATCTCGCCAGCCAGTTGCGCGGCGGTCTGGTGGCGTTCAACGACCTGATGAGCCTGGATTACGCCATTCATCTGGCTATCTATGAGGCTGCCCACAACCATTTTTTGGCGGCCACGCTCACGCAGTACCTGACCCATGCAACCCGCATCTGGTACCTGTTCGCCGACCGCATGGGTGATGTCGGCGGACACATCGACGAGCATGCCGAGATGCTCGATGCCATTATTAATCGTCAAGGTGATCTAGCCGGCCAATTGGCTGCCGCGCACGTCCGCCGTTTCGAAGACTCGGTACGCGCCGTCCTCTAGCCCCCTGATACGCCTATCAACCCTGCGCTGTCAACCATCTCGCTCGATCGTTAGCCATTTCGCTCGATCGTTAACCATCTCGCCCCGGATTTCGTAACGTTTTGCGACTCCGCAGTCGGGCGAGAATGTGTTCAGTACTGCTGACAAACCGTCGACGCCTTCGTCACACCGCGTTGTGTTCCCGCGTTTGGAGCGGATCGGCGTTGTCAGACAGCACGAATCCTCTTGACAGCGACTAGGCCCTTGCCGCCGGTCAGTAGATCGAACGGTCGGTGCTCGCTCCTTGCTGGGCGCCGCGAGCGATAGCGATTTCCTCGGCCATCTTGGTACGCATGGCCAAGAGATCGCCTGCGACCGTGATCATGCGGAAACCCTGCTCCAAGCGTCGGGCTGCCAAGGCACCGGTGGCGTGAATACCAGGTACCACTCCGGCGCGGGTACACGCGGCCACGATGGTCAACAGTGCCTCGGTGAATTCAGAACGGTCGTCGTTGTTGCCTGGTGGCAACCCGAGGCTGACCGACAGATCGGCCGGACCGACATACACGGCGTCGATGCCGGGCACGGCCAGAATGTCGTCGATGCGAGCGACCGCCTCGACTGATTCGATCATTGGAATAGTGGCAATAGTGGCCGCTGCCCACTCGGGATAACCGCTGCGGCGCATGCCGGCAACGATGGGCCCGACGCTTCGTGAACCGAGGGGTGCATACCGACACGATCGAACAACGGCCTCGGCCTCCGCAGGGCTGTTGACCATGGGTACGACTATGCCATGAGCACCGGCATCGAGAATGCGCCCAATCACACCTGGCTCATTCCACGGGGCGCGCGCGATGGGAACCCCACCTGCGAGCTCGATGGCCTGAACCATGCCGACCATGTGGTGATAGTCGGCCAGGCCATGTTGCATATCGACGCATACATAATCGAAGCCGCAACGTGTGGCCGCCTCGGCGGTAACCGTGTCGGGAATGGCGAGCCACCCGCCAAGCGTGCTCTTGCCGTCGGCCCACTGCTGTCGTAACGAATCCATTGAAGATGTTGTATCAGAATGAGCCGGGTACCCGGTTTCCCTGCTCGCCAGCAATGACGGCTAGTGCATTGTCGATGGCATGTTCGTACAGTCGGCGACGCGCCGCCGTGGTCGACGATGCCACGTGGGGGGTGACGATGCACCGCGGGTGGGCAAGTAGTGGGTGGCCTATCGGCAGCGGCTCGGGCTCGGTGACATCGAGTGCCGCGCCGGCGAGGTGACCACTGTTGAGCGCAGCGAGCAGGGCATCTTGGTCGACCAGGCTGCCTCGTGCGGTGTTGACCAGATAGGCACCTAGGCGCAGAGCGGCCAAAGTTGACTCGTTGATCATGTGTCGAGTAGCTGGAGAGGATGGTGCGTGCAGCGAGATGACATCGGAGCGCTCCCAAATGTCGGCCAGGGCAACCATCGTTACACCGGCGACCGGTGCCACATCGACATAGGGGTCATGCACGATCACCCGCATTCCCAGTGCCAGCCCAGTTGTCGCCACGCGGCGTGCAATGCGGCCACAGCCGACCAGCCCGAGCACCCGTCCGTCGAGTTCCAACGCGGTGGGCACCGGTAGGGGACCAAGGCCTTCGGCCGCCCGATTGGCCTGGCCAGGAATCTCCTTAGTGATAGCCAACATCAGGGCAATGGCCTGTTCGGCAGTAGACACGGTTGGCGCATCGGGGGCGAAGCACGAGGCCACCCCGGCCGACGTCAGGCTTGGTACGTCGAGGTTGTCGTAGCCGATCCCCGAGCGCGACACCACCTTGACACGCGGTGCGCTGGCCAGGGCGCTGGCGTCCCAGTGCCGTATCACGCTGGCGATTACGCCGTCGGCCAGTGCCAGGTCGTCCTCGTCAGGACCAACCACATCGGCGCGCCCGTCGAGGAGGTCGCGATACGCGTCGGGCAAGGGTCGATCGAAGAACAACACGGGCAAGAAACTCATCGTCGAAACCTAACGCGGTCGTGCAAGACTCGGAAACATGTCCGTGAATGTGCGACCTATCACCGGCGACGAATTCGATAGTTGGGTCGCTGCGGTGAAATCCGGATTCATGATGCCGCCAGCGGCTACAGGTGAAGGAGCCGCCCGGCTTGCGCTGCATGTCGACCTACACCGCACGTTCGCCGGGTTCGATGGCACGCACATCGTGGGCACGTATCGCAGCTTCGGTATCGACCTGTCGATGCCAGGTGAAACCCTACTGCCTGTCGCCGCGGTGTCGGCGGTGACTGTGCAGCCGACACACCGACGCCAAGGTTTTCTGTCGACAGCGATGCAGCGTGATCATCGCGAGTCGTGCGATCGCGGCGAGGCCGCCAGTATCCTCATCGCAGCCGAGTGGCCCATCTACGGTCGATTCGGATACGGCCCCGCAACATGGTCCAAGAACGTAGTAGTCGATGCCAGTGTGTCATTGACCGATGAATTGAGTGACCCTGGCAGCGTGAGTTTCGTCGAACTCGACCAAGCGCCAGCACTCATCAGCGCGTTACACACGTCGATTCTGCCCACGCAGCCTGGCGATATTGTGTGGCAGCCGCATTGGTCGAGCGACAACCTCGGCCTCGCCGGCTACCCCGGCGACAAGCCCTACAAGGGTCGGGTGCTTGTGCATCGCGATAAGCGAGGCCGCATCGATGGCGTGCTTCGATACCGAACCGACGGTGAGTTCACCGCCCGACGCCCAAACGTCACCCTCACCGTCGACGAATTGCTTTCGAGCAACCGTGTCGCGTGGTCGTCACTGTGGCGATTTGCCCTCAGGGTCGATTGGGTAACCACGGTCAAGGCCGACAACCGGCCTGTCGATGAACCGATTGGTCTGCTGTTCACCAATGGTCGCGCCGCTGTCACAACTGGAATGTCCGACTTCACGTGGCTGCGGGTGCTCGACGTCTCCAAGTTGTTCACTCGCCGGGCCTATCGCAGCGCCGTGAACATCGTTATCGAGGTCACTGACAACGACGGCTTCGCCAACGGCCGTTACCAGTTCGACTTGTCGCCCGCCGGTGCCACCGTCACACGTACCCGCAAGGCTGCTCATCTCACCATGCCGGTAACGGTACTTGGTGCGGTTGCCCTCGGTGGCACGTCAGTTGTCGCCCTGCACCAAGCCGGCCAACTCGACGAACATCGGCGTGGCGCCGTCACCCAAGCAGCCGACGTGTTCGGCTGGCCCGTCGCGCCGTGGTGCAGTGTCTGGTATTAGACCCGGGCGTACACCACGGGGGTCCATTTCAAGAGGTCGCTGTCGTCGCCGGCTCGGCGGCCGGCGACGTCGAAACGCATGAGCTTGCCGCCGTCGACCACCATCTGATCAACGAGCGTGTGGCTGAACTCCAATAGGTCACCTTCGTACGCGGGCCCCAGATGGTCACAGCCGTCCCACGCCACCACCGCGGCGAGACCCGGCAGCTGCCTGGTGAGGGACCCTTGCGCCAATCCCTGTACGTGCCCGCCGTACACGAGTCGCTGACCGTTGGCGGCCCGGGTGTGATCTCGGTGAACAGCGGCCTGGTTGAACGTGAGGCGGGCCAAGGGTGCAGCCATGTCGATATGGTCGCGAAGCGGATCGGAGCGAGTGTCGCCCGTCTTCCAATCGGTTGCCTGAAGTTCGCAAAGGTTCCAACCAGGTACCAGGTTGGCGAGTTCGGCGAGGGGAGTGGGGCCGGACGGCCCGGGGATTTCGTCGGCGTGTCCGGCGGCAGCATCACCTCGCGATGGGATGAGCGCGCAGCGTTCGTATTCGACGACGGGTCCGTGTTCGCTGCGGGTAGTGATACCCAGCCACACACGGCCACGATATTGGCCATCTTTGGGCATCGCGTCCTTCAGGCCGAGCACGACCGTTTGGGTGGTGAGCGTTTGGCCGATTTCGACCGGCTGCAAGATGCGAACCGATCGGTAGTACAAGTTGGCGATGGCTCGACGGGTGGCGTTGGTGGTTTGGCCAATCGAGTACTGCATGACGAGGCCCGGGTTGGCCAGCGCCTGTTTCCCGCCCGCCCTGCGGTACATCGATGAGTCGGCGGCGAACTGGTGCTGATCGCCGGTGATGGCGCGGTACAGGGCATTGTCGGCTTCGGTCAGGGTGATCGACGGAAGTGGTGGGATGAGCCCGCCAACCGTGAAGTCCTCGAACATGGGCCCGTCATTGTGTGGAGTCATTACCGCACATACTAGAAAGAAAGGCCCATACTAGAAAGTAGGCCATGGTCGACCCGCACGTGATCCGAGATGCAGCCGAACGACTCCTCGTAGCAGAACGCACACGCACGCCGATGCGCCAGTTGTCTCAGCAATATCCCCAACTCACCTTCGACGATGCTTATGCCATCCAGCGCGCCGGCGTCGAGTTGCGTTTGGCCGAGGGTCTCACTGTGAAAGGCCGAAAGATCGGGCTCACCTCACGGGCCATGCAACAGTCGGTCAACATAACCGAACCCGACTACGGCGTGCTCTACGACGACATGTTCTTCGCCGACGGGTCGACGGTTCCCCTCGATCGGTTCATTGCGATTCGTATCGAAGTCGAACTGGCCTTCGTGCTTGGTCGGCCCTTGGAAGGCCCCAACTGCACTCTCTTCGATGTGCTCAACGCCACCGACTACGTCACCCCGGCAATCGAGATTCTCGACTCGCGCATTCAGATGAAGGACCCAGTATCGGGCAGTGCACGAACCATCATCGACACCATCTCCGACAACGCAGCCGACGCCGGAATCATCACGGGTGGCCGGGCTGTGCGTCCGCACGACGTCGACCTGCGGTGGGTGTCGGCGCTGTTGTATCAAAACGGTGTTATCGAGGAATCTGGCGTCGCAGCGGCGGTGTTGAACCACCCGGCTAACGGGGTGGCGTGGTTGGCCAACAAACTTGCGCTGCATGGCATTGGGCTCGAGGCGGGTCAGGTGCTGCTGGCCGGGTCGTTCACCCGGCCAGTGTGGGTACACGCCGGCGATACATTCCACATCGACTATGGCCCACTCGGATCCATAGCGTTCCACTGCGCCTGATGTGACGTTGTGGGCTTCAGAGCACTAGCTCGCCACAGCGCTGACTCGGCGGGCGGTGGTCATGACGGCGCTAGCGACGGCGTCCTCGGTTCCTTCCAACGGGAACCGGTAGCTTGGCCCATGGCAGTGAACGGCGGCAATGATGCTGCGTTTTTGGTCGTAGACCGGCGCAGCAACCGAGGTGACCCCTTCGTTGTATTCGCCGCGGGTCCACACCACACCTCGCTGTCGCGTTTCGGCTAACCGACGCTTCAAATCGTCGGGCGACACGATGGTTCGCTCGGTGAAACTCACCAACCCGCTACTGATGTAGTCGTCGATCTCGCGTGCGGTTCGATGCGCCAACAACACCAGGCCCGACGACACCACATGCAGCGGTAGGGTGGTGCCGGTCCAGTCGCGCACCTGTACCTCGTGGCTGGCTTCGACATGGTCGAGGTACAACACCTCGGACCCTGTCGGTACAGATATTCCAGCGGTTTCACTCGTGCGGCTCACCAGGTCGAGTAGGTACGGCCGCACCCGCATCACGAGGCTGGCCTTCGGGTCTGCCGCGGCTGCGAGGTCGGCCATGGTCGGACCGACGCCATAGGTGACCCCGTCGTCGTGGCGAGTTACTGCGCCGATACCCTCGAGGGTTGCGAGCAATCGGGCCACGGTGCTGATTGGCAGGTCGGTGCGACGGGCCACTTCGCTGATACCGGCGGACTCGGTAGCCACGGCTTGGAGCACGGCAAAGGCCCGCTGTATCGATTGGACACTGCCATCAGCCATCTGTTGAACCTACCCGATACTTTGGCTGTAGGTCGGTTCAGTTGGCGCGCATCACCAGGAACCTGATCAGGTGAGAGGGTGAACGAACTTTTGCCCGGCGACGCCGACCTGGAACTACTGCATACCCGCGACTATCAGGTGAAGGCGTATCGCAAGAACTTGTCGCTTTTGATGCTGCGTGGCGCAGTGCGCGACACCAAGCCGGCCGGCATGTATGTGGCCGACGATGTCGAGCCGTTGGTCGTGCATCACATGATCGTCGAGCTGGATGTTTCATTCCCATCCATGGAAATCATGCGGGCCGAAGTGGTCCTCGACGTGCACCCTCATGCGACGTGTCCGTTGATTGTGCCGCACTACGGCAAGCTCGTCGGCTTGTCGATCTCGCGGGGGTTCACGCACAAGGTTCGCGAACTTTTCGGAGGGCCCCGTGGTTGCACGCACACAACAGCGCTTCTGCAGGCCATGGCACCGGTGGCTATTCAGTCGAGCTTTTCGATGCGCGCTGCGATCGCTGATGCAGTGCCGGTTGCACTGCGTCGCGCGCCTACTGCCGAGGAACGAAAGGAGATGTTCGCCTTCAATATCAATAGCTGCCATGTGTGGGACGAACACGGCGTGCAAGCCACCGCCATGCTTGCTGGCGACGATGGCGACATTCCGTTGTGGATCGAGAAGCGGTACGCCAAACTGGGACTGGACTCCACTGGTTGGCGCGAAAGAATGAGAGGCTGAACCATGACCGAATCACATCTCGCCGATGGCACAAATCGACATGCTCCGGTCGTCGACTGGGCCACCGACTTCGACCACACCGACAGAGTGTGGGTCGACAACCCGTTCCCCATCTGGGACCAGTTGCGACAGGTATGCCCAGTCGCCCACTCCGATCGTTACGGTGGCACCTGGCTTCCGACGCGTCATGAAGATATTTCGGCGATCGCGTACGACACCGAACATTTCACGAGCCGTGGCGTTGTTGTGGAAGAAGGCCGACCGATCGAGGAAGCGCCCATAGGTGGAGCGCCGCCCATCACGTCTGATCCGCCGTTTCATTCCTTCGCCCGTCGCCTCTTGCTGCCGGCGTTCGGTCCGAAGGTAATAGCTCAACTCGAACCTCAGATCCGCACGTTGTGCCGCGGTCTGCTCGATGCCGTTGACGCACGACGGTTGGCTGGTGAGCCAGTCGACGCGTCGGCGCATTACGCCGCGCATATCCCAGTCGACGTCATCGCCCGAATGCTCGGCCTGCCAATCGGCGACGAGGAACTATTCCGCGAGTTTGTGCACGGGGTACTCGAGAATGTTGCTGCGCCGCCTGATGAGCGCGACGAGTTCTTTGGGCGCCTAGAAACCTACCTCGACATTCAGTTGCAAGATCATCGAGACAACCCACGCGACGATCTCATCAGCTACCTCTTGAACGTCGACATCGGCGGTGGTGAAAGGCTTCCCGACGAACACGTTCGCGGCACTGTGGTGCTGTTACTGGTGGCCGGTATCGATACCACGTGGGGTGCAATCGGGTCGAGCCTGTGGCACCTCGCCCAGAGTCCTCATGACCGGCGGCGCCTCGCCACCGAACCCGATCTGTGGGACACAGGAGTCGAAGAGTTGCTGCGGGCCTATGCTCCGGTCACCATGGCCCGCCTGGTTGTCGACGACTTCGAGTTCCAAGGTTGCCCAATGAAGAAAGACGACTGGGTCCTACTCCCGTTTCCGGCGGGTAATCGCGATCCTGAAGTCTTCGATAACGCCGACAAGGTACTGCTCGACCGCGCGCAAAACCGGCACAGTGCGTTCGGCTTGGGTATTCACCGATGCATTGGGTCCAACCTCGCACGCCTCGAACTGCGTATCGCGCTCGAAGAATGGATGGCGCGGTTCCCCGACTTCGAACTGTCAGGCGAAACAGTGCGTTTCGCTCCCGGGCAGGTTCGCGGGCCACGCGAACTGCCGGTCACTATCCTCTAGCAGGTTGCGGCTGGTGCGGCTCGTCGTCCAGCGGTGGCAGTGTGGTTACCGAAATACAACAATCGGTCTAGTCACGAACCGCTCCTCGGCCCACACCCGCTTGTACTCCATGTCCATGCCCAAGTCGTACCGCTCGACGCCATCGTCGCACAGCCGCACCAGTTCGTTCCACTGCAACAAGTTGCCGATGGACAGCGCCCGCACCTCTTCGACAAAGGAGAGCTGCAAGCCCCGATAGGTGGTGCCGAGAACACCTCCCAGCACGAAACCCACGTCGCGACCCCCTCGCACCGCAAACGTCACGCGTAGGGCGCCGAGAACCGACAGTCGCCACACAAGAGAACCGTACAAGGCCGACATTTCCGGGCTCTCGATACCTGACGATTCGAGACCTTTCCAGCTGTGTTGTTCGACCCCATGAAGGCGGCTGATAATGGAGGCAGGTTCGGACCTATCGGCACACTCGAACGTGACGCTGTTCCCTGCACGGCGCGTGGCCTGGCGAAGGTTGCGTTCGAAGGTTCGGGGTCGCCGGCTCATGTAGCCAGCAATACCGCCCTGCAGCGACGCCACAGCCCTCACCCTTTCGTCGGCTAGTGCAAGGCGTCCAATCTGCGACAGGTTCGCGATCAGAGCGCCCTCAAGGTCGCTTGCAGGCTTGATCCCGGTGACCAGAGTCGCGGTCCAGTCGCTCTCGTTCCGTAACGCAGTAGCAATAGCGTGAACGCTGCGAGCCAGATCAGTGTCGAGGGCAACAACCGGGCTAGCGAATCCCCAGATTGCATCGAATGGCAGCAGCGCAATTCGGCCGTCGTCAAGAACGCTACGTCGAAATAACATACCCCAGGTGTCCTCGGCGACCGCCGCGTGGGAACCAGACGAAGGTGCGTCGCGGGGATGAAATGCGTGGTCGACGGCAAACTGCCATGGGGAACGACTGCACCACTGGTCGATTCCCGCGGTCTGCGCTACGAGCGTGTCCCAGTGTGCCTGCCATCTGAGCATGTCTCAATTCTGCCGCTTTGGGGTCTGCGAGCTCAATGCCGGGGTCTAGGTTCTGGAGGGTGACTCAAGACATCTGGCTTCTTCGATTCGGTCAGTATTCCTATCCCGCTCACCGCTCAACTCGTCACCGCCAAAATTGGCGACAGGCCGACTACAACCACATTCGGCACAAGCCAAATGACTGGTTATCAACTGGCCAAGTTCGCCCTCGACGCAGCTATTTTCACCGGCGAACAGCGAACTGTTCGCGTCACGTACTACCAGCTTGAATCGGCTGGTGCCGGATGGTCCCGCCCATTGGCATTCGACAGCTCATGGACTCATGGAGCTTCGCCGAAGCCAAGGCCAGCATGCAAGAAGCAAACGACATCCTGACGTTTCGCGACAAGCTCATACAACGTGCCGGCGCGCTGCAAATGGTGCCGCCGCCTCCTTCGAAAAGATCTACGAGGAAAGCGCAGAACCAACGCTTGGCGTCGCTACGCAGGTTGCCACCGCTAACCATGGTCTACTCACACGCATCGGCTAGTGGCGATCCAATGTCTTCCCGAAGCTGGCTGCCGCCCGTGCCAATTTTGCGAACAACGATCTTTTCACTGCGGGAGCGGCCTCGGATCAGATCGTCGCGAAGGTCAACGGTGCCCGATCCGCTGGCATTCAGCGAGCGCTTCTCGCAGGTGTTGCCGTTGGAGGATTGCTCCTTGCCCTCATGAGGTTACTGCTGGTGGGTCGTCGCCAACGGCGGCGATGAATGGCAAGAACTACGGCGAACCGACTAGCACGATGCTGCCCGACACAACCTTGGAAACGTAGGCTCGTGGTCTAGCGTTTCTTTGGGGAGTGTCGATGCCTGACGTCAACTTTTTCGACCCGGCAGTCAACGACTGCCCGTACCCGGCGTACGGCGAACTGCGTGACGAGGCCCCGGTCTGGCGCGACCCGCGCACGGGAATGTTCGTGGTTTCTCGTTATGACGACGTCCGCAAGATCCTGCTCGATGTCGATCGATTCGGCAGCGGTCGAGGCGGCGCCCGAGCGATCCAAACCCCTGAGGCGCTCGAACGGGCCCGGAGAATCCAAGAGCTGTACGAGACCAAAGGTTGGTTGCCGGCACCCACACTTGCGGGTCGCGACAATCCCGAGCACAGCCAGATGCGTACCTTGTTCGACCACGCGTTTCGTCCGTCGAAGATCAAGGAGATGGACCCGTTCGTCGAGACGTTGGCGCATCGCCTCATCGACGATTTCATCGACACCGGTACTTGTGACTGGGTTCGACAGTTCGCCGTTCCGCTGCCTTTAATTGTTATTGGTCGCCAAATGGGCGCCAACGAGGAAGACATCTGGCAGATCAAGGCGTGGACCGACGCATGGGTCCAGCGGTTGGGAATGATGCAAACGACCGAAGAAGCCGTCTGGTCGACCGAAATGGAAATCGAAGCGCAGCACTACTTCCAACCGATCATTGAAGGCTTGCGACGACTGCCCAACGACTCGCTCCTGTCCGACATGGTGAACACCGTTATCCCTGAATGGGGTCGCACGCTCAACGATAACGAACTCCACGCCGAGCTCATGGCCGACACGTTCGTGGGCGGGTCCGAAACGAGTACCAACGCCATCTCGGCCGGTGTCATGTTGCTGATTGAGCGCCCGGAGGTGTGGGCCCGACTCAAGCAGGACCCCAGCAAACTCGATGTGTTCGTGGAGGAAGTGCTACGGCTGGAAAGTCCCGTACAGGGGCTATTTCGAACTGCTCGTGTCGATGTCGAGATCGACGGCGTGCATGTTCCTGCAGGCTCAACCATGAATATCCGCTACGCCTCGGCCAACCGAGACGAACGTCGATTCGAATGCCCGGCCGACATCGACCTCGATCGGACCAGCCCACGCCAGCACCTCACCTTCGGCGTCGGCGTCCATTACTGCCTCGGTGCCCCCTTGGCTCGACGCGAGCTCTACATCAGCTTCAAGGCGTTGCTCGACCGAGTCGATGATCTGCACTTTCTCACGACCGACCACGGTGAGCCGATGAATGACTTTAGGATCGCACCAAACTTCTGCCTGCGGGCTCTGAAGGAATTGCACATCGGCTTCACAAAGGCGGAAACACATGACACACACGGCACCGGTTGAGACCTGGGCAACCGACTACGACATTTTCGACCCTGGGTATGTCAGTGACCCCTATGGTATTTGGGACCAACTGCGCACGTCGGCCTGCCCCATAGCTCACACCGAACGGTGGGGCGGTTCGTGGCTACCAACCCGCTACGCCGACGTTACCGAGATGGCTCGCGACATCGACCGGTTCCCTTCGGGCAATGGCATTTCGGTGATGCCACCACCACAACAAGCCGACGGTTCCGTCGGCCCGCAGCCATTGTTGTATGGACTTCCACCCATCAGCGCCGACCCACCGCTACATACGTGGACCCGCCGGCTCATTTTGCCGACCATGAGCCCGCAGCGCGTTGCCGAGTACGAGATCTACACACGCGAGCTATGCCGTCGGCTCGTCGATGGGTTTGTACACGCCGGGTCGGCCGATGCTGCAGCTGACTACGCCCAGCAGATACCGGTTCGAGTCATCGGACACATTCTCGGCGTGCCCGAGTCGATGGCCCCCACGTTCACCGAATGGGTGCGAGACGTCCTCGAATTTGCGCACGACGCCGATCGACGGGTGCGTGGCATCACCGGCATCCTCAACTATCTGCAGGGTGCCGTCGCCGAACGCCAAGCAGCACCATCCGACGATTTCATCAGCGAACTGTTGGCAGCCGAGAACGATGGCAAACAAGTCGAGCCGCAACTCGTCATGGGCATGTGTGCGTTGTTGTTGATAGCGGGAATCGACACCACCTGGTCGTCCATCGGGTCCACCATGTGGCACCTTGCCACTCACCCTGGCGACCGCAAGCGCCTGATCGCCGAACCGGCGTTGATGTCGACTGCCATCGAGGAATTTCTCCGTGCGTATTCGCCGGTGACCATGGCGCGCCGTTTGTCGAGCGATGTCGAATTCAACGGGTGCCCGATGAAAGCCGGCGACCGCATCCTGATGAACTTCCCAGCAGCCAATCGCGACCCTGACGTTTTTCCGGAACCCGACAAGGTCATTCTCGATCGTGGGCACAACCGCCATGTGGCTTTCGGTGCCGGCATTCACCGTTGTGCCGGCTCCAACCTGGCGCGAATGGAGATCAGGGTCGCCATCGAGGAGTGGCTAGCACGCATCCCTGAGTTCGAGATCATCGACCCGACGCAGGTCACCTGGGCCGGCGGTCAGGTACGCGGCCCGCGTACGGTTCCGGTGCGGTTCTCGCCAGCCGCCTAGCCCTAGCTTGCCTTCGGCGTCGCTTGCTCACTACCGTTCGCTTTAGCGCTCCGCCACTGGTCGGTCATCCACTGTGCGCCGTGGCGGCGTAACGTCGGTATATGAAACGCGTCTTCACGCTCGCAACCGACAAGCTCGACGGCCTGATTATTGGCACCATGCGTATGGTGGTGGGCGTCTTATGGCTCGCCAATCTTGAATGGAAGCGCCCGCCTGACTTTGGGCTTGCACAACAGAACGGCCTATACAAATACGTCGATTCTGCTGTGCGGCTCCCGGTGTTTGGCCCCTACGCATGGTTCGTGGAGAATGTCGTGCTCAAGCAGTATCGGCTGTTTGGCTGGATCACGCTGCTCCTCGAATCGGCCGTTGCCATCATGCTCATTCTTGGATACAAAACGCGGTTGGCCGCGCTTGTTGGCGCTGGCCTCACGGTCCCCATTTTCCTGTCGGTACTCAACTACGACAAGGCGTACGAGTGGCCATGGTCGTACTACCTCATGTTCGCCATCCATCTGCTCCTGTTTGCGACGGCTGCCGGTTATCACCTTGGTCTCGATGGTGTGCTCAAGGCAGGGGACAAGGCCCGCGGTCGGGCCATCAGCGCGCTTGGACTGGCAGCGGTTGCCCTTGGGGTTGTCGGACTGATTGCGGCTCGCGGCATCGATTTCGCTGCTCGGACCGGCGCTCAATTTGGATGGTCTAATGGAGAACTGAAGGTAGCGTGGTTCAACCCGTTTAGCGCACTACTCACCATCATTCTCGGGGCGGTGGCCATCGGGGGAGCGTTCACGGGCAAACGGTTGTTGGTCATGATTTCGGCCGGAGTATTTGCTCTGATGACACTCGAGGTTGTGCTGCGCTGGCGCAATGGTACGGGCAGCATGCTCGGGGGCACCGGTGCCAACATCGCGCTGTGGGGGCTGTTTGCAGTGGGCCTGTTCGTGTGCGCCCGCCCTGGTCGTCAAGACGTGCCGGATGCAGCGTGATGAATCACCGGTTCAGCGACTAACCACTACCGCGGTCATTCTCGCCATTGCCGCTGCGATCGGTATCACCAGCGTCGTGTGGGGTTGGAGCATCCAAGCCGATCCAAACGTGAAGCTGGGTGCAGCCCCGCTCGTCGGACAGTGGCGTTGGCGGCCAAGCCTCGGAACGCTCGTGGCCTTGGTCGTCGCGGCCGTGCTTGTCGTAGGTCTGCCAGTCGTCGCTGAGCGCGGGTGCTTTATCGTTGTTGTCGTCACTATGGGGGCCGCTGCTGCGTTGTTTACGTTTGTCGTCGCTGCCACCGATGGACTGTCACATGTGCTTGATCCGGTCGTTCATCCCACCGAATACTGGGCGAACTTGGCCACGCTTCCACCCGTCGGCGACATGCTTCGCGACTACGGCACTGTCGATTTCCTGCTGAACTATAGCGTCCACGCCAAAGGTCATCCGCCGGGCTTCTTCCTGGTGCTGAAAGGCTTGGCCGCCGTAGGTCTCGGTGCGCCGTGGGTCACCGGGGCGCTGTCGTACATCGGTGCGTTTGTGCTGCCGATTGCTGTACTCGTCACGGTTCGCGCCGTGGTGTCAGAACCAGCGGCTCGCCTGACGGCCCCGTTTTTGGCGCTCGTTCCGTACGCGGTGTGGATGGGCACATCAGCCGACGCGTTCTACACGGCTGTGTGCGCAGTGGGCATCGCCGCGCTCGTTGTATCTCGTGCGACCGTGGCGGCGCTACGCCGATGGATGCTTGGCGGGCTGGGCGGTCTCACCTTGGCGTTCGGGCTGTTCTGCACCTACGGAGTCGCCCCGCTCCTGCTGTTGCCTCTCGGGCTGTTGGCGTGCGGCTTTCGAAGCAAACCACGGGCCACTGCGCAAACCGCTGCGGCGGCCGTCATTGCTGCACTGGTGGTCACAACCGGATTTGCGTTGAACGGGTTCTGGTGGTTCGACGGTGCCAACACCACACGGCAGTTCTACTGGTGGGGTACAGCGCAGTTTCGACCCGGCGAGTACTTCGTGATCGGCAACTTGGGCGCCGCGCTCATTGCCGTTGGGCCAGCGGTGATCGTTGCCCTGGCGCGACTGCGGTCGCGCGCTATGTGGGCTTTGGTCGGCTCGGCCTTGTTGTGCGTTATCGCATCGGACCTCTCCCAGTATTCGAAGGCCGAAGTCGAGCGCATATGGCTGCTGTTCCTGCCGTGGCTAGTACCGTGTGTCGTCGTTCTTCGACGGCGCACGATCTGGCTCACCGTGCAGGCTGCGACCACGATCATTCTTCAAACCTGGCTGGTGTCAAAGTGGTAGCTGAACGTGTTGCTCATTGGGAGACCATCTGGACCGAACGTGAGCCGTCGTCATTGAGCTGGTTCCAGACATCCACTGACTTTTCGTCTGCGTTGATCATGAGGTTTGCTGCAGATCGAACAAGTCGGGTTGTCGATGTCGGTGGCGGCGCATCTGGGCTTCCAGGAGACCTTCTCGACCATGGCTATTCGGCCCTCACCGTTGTCGACATCTCAACGGCAGCGTTGAGGACCAACATCGCTCGGCTCGGCGGGCGAGGTAGTCAGGTCCGGTGGATTTCGACCGACGTCACCGTGTGGCAACCAGATCGTTCCTTCGACGTGTGGCATGACCGAGCGGTTTTTCATTTCCTCACCGAGCCGACCGACCGAGGCGCATACGTCGCGTGTGCTGCTAGAGCTCTGGATCATGATGGTGTGCTGATTGTGGGTACGTTTGCCCTCGACGGGCCCGACCGTTGCAGCGGCATCCCTGTCCAACGCTACGACGCCGACCAACTTGGCGCCGTTTTCACCCCACACTTCGCCATGGTCAGTGTGGAACCACATCAGCACGTCACGCCGTCTGGGGGGGTGCAGCCATTCACGTTCGTCGTGTTTCGTCGCAACTGATCCCAACGGTCACGACCTCGTCACGTGTACTGGCTTGGCGCGCAGCGCGAACCGTTCTTTCCGTCGGCTACGTCGCCGCGTTCGTTCATCAGTACCAGAAAAAGGGTTTCCCGTTCGATCGAGAGCGCATTTTCTTGTGGATCGGTGGCGCGCTTGCCATCTCGTGCGTCGGCCGCCCGTGGAGTCGGGTAGTGCGGGCGTTGGTCGATTGGCTGCCCTTCCTGGCCGTACTTGTGGTGTACGACTTGTCGAGAGGTTTGGCCAATGACATCGGCATGCCAGTTCAGGTGGAAGCGCTCGTAAACGTCGAACGCTTCATCTTTGGTGGATTGCCGACTGTCTGGCTACAAAACCGCTTGTACCCATCGAACGACGGCGTGTCGTGGTGGGAACTCGGCGTGGCGGTTGTGTATGCGTCGCATTTCGTCGGGGTGTTCAGTGTCGCTGCGGTGCTGTGGATTCGCGACAGGGCGCTCTGGCTGAAGTTCGTCTGGCGCTATCTCATGCTCAACGCGCTCGGCATCGTCACGTACGTTTTGTTGCCGGCAGCCCCGCCGTGGATGGCCGCCGATCGTGGTCTGATCCCCCCGCTAGAGCGGTCGGTAGGGCGGGGCTGGAGCAAGATTGATTTCGGGGCGGCTCCCCAAATCTTGCAACTCGGCCGACTCTCGGTGAACTCAGTCGCGGCGCTGCCGTCGCTTCATGCCGGATACTCGATGCTGATCGTGGCGTTCCTCTGGCCACGCGTTACGCGTCGAAAGTTACGTCCGCTTCTTTTGATCTACCCGTTCGCGATGGCGTTCACGCTGCTGTACGGCGGCGAACATTACGCCATCGACGTCATCGCTGGCTGGCTGTACGTGTGGGCCGCGTTCGCCGCCGTTAGGTGGATTGCTGGCCGCTCGCTAGGGGCCCAATAGTGCTGCCGGTACTACAGCGATTCCGTCGGCCCTTCGGTACGCGTCTCGGCCAGTTGTAATTACCACAGCATCGAGTAGGTCGGGGCCGAGTTGATCACTGAGCCAATGCAGATGCCGAACATCACCGTCGGTTACAGATGCCGACAGCTTCACCTCGATTGCCAGCACCCGATGATCGTCGCGGACAACGATTAAGTCGACCTCGCGATCGCCATTTTTCGATCGAAGATGCCGAACAGTCGCCTCTGCCGCTTGGGCATACACTCGAACATCGAGCGTAACCAGCGACTCGAAGAGCGCCCCGAGCAGCGTTCCATCACGCGGAATCTTGGGTCCCGAGTCCTGGCCTGTTAGCAATCCGTCGACGCCAATTCCAATGAGTCGGGCGGCCAACGCTGGGTCAGTCAGCTGATGCTTTGGGGCCCCTGCGAGTTTGGCGAGGTGGTTGTTTGTCGGCACCCAGGCCGGTACGGGGTCGACGATCCAGAGCCGAGTGAGCGCATCTCGATAAGGTCCAGTTGCCGATCTCGAAGGTTTGTCTGTGTTGCCGGGCGTGGCCGCGTCGCGGATTATTTCGTAGGACGCCGACGTGGACGACGCTGCGGCGTACGCTGCGAGCCAATTTCGCAGTGCCGCAGGCTTGCGAATCGACAACCCCGCTTCAGGGAAATCTCGGTCGACGATACGGCTGAGGTACCCGTCTAGCTGAGCGCGATGGGCGCGCCCCACCCTGTCTCGCATTCCTGGGAAGCCACCGAGAATGATTTCGTGCGCGTAACGTTCCAAGTCGACGTCGGTGCTGCCAGTTATGGGTCCCCTGCGACCAGAAAGCAGATCGGATATTTGAACTGTTGGCGACGCAACTGCCCGCTCGACCAAGGTCATCGGCCGCATTTGGATGGTGATGATTCGTCCGGCGCCCGAATGTGTTCCCGGTGCCGCGGGTGATGTTGAGCCGGTAAGTAAGAAACGGCCGGGCCGACGGGCCGAATCGACCGACCGCCTGACTAGGTCCCACGATGGTGGGAACCTTTGCCATTCGTCAATGAGAATAGGCTCGACGCCATTGAGCAGGCGGCGGGGATCGGCCTGAATCACCTCGTGGAGTAGGGAGTCGTCGAGGTCGTACCGCGTACTTGCATGCCGTAGGGCCGTGACCGTTTTCCCTACGCCCTTAGGCCCTTCAATACTGATGGCTGGCAATGACTGGATGAGTACCGAGAGCTCTTGGTCCAGAATGCGTGGGAAATACTGTGCTGCAACGTCGTGTTCCACCGTACAACGATACCATTAGCAAGGTTTCTACACTACAGAATTCCGTGAATCAACGATACAAAAAGAGCCTAGTCAACGATGCAGGAAGCCGAGCAGTAGTTACTGATCGCAGCGCCGTAGCGGGTCGGTCGCAAAACGGGTAAGACCCTCGGTCGGATGCACAGTGGCGACGAAACCAATGGTTGTGGCAGCCCGGGATGGGTCGGCTACAACATGGCGAACGTCGCCCAGACGGTAGGCACCGGTGACCACCGGTTCGAGGCCTCCACCATGCGCCGCCGACAACGCGCTTGCCATCTCATGGATGGTGATTGGCATGCCAGAGCACACGTTGGCCGGGCCATCGTAGCCACGCTGTAGGGCGCACAGGTTGGCGCGTGCAACATCATCGACGTGAACGAAATCTCGGCGCTGGCCGCCGTCTTCGGTGACGGTGGGGCGCTTTCCTGCTTCGAGTTGGCTACGAAAGATGCTGGCCACACCGGCATACGGCGTGTTGCGAGGCATGCGCGGGCCGTACACGTTGTGGTAGCGCAGAGCGGTGACCGCCAGTCCATGCTCTCGGCCGAACAGTTGGCACAAGTGCTCCTGATGCAGCTTTGTGGCGGCGTACACATTGCGCGGGTCGAGCGCAGCGTCTTCGGTCACCAAACCCGGCGACAAGGGCGAGCCACACACGGGGCACGGTGGTTCGAATCGGCCGTTGTCGAGGTCGTCAACCCGACGAGGTGCCGGGCGCACCGAGCCGTGAGTGGCGCATTGGTAGGCCCCTTCGCCGTACACCACCATGCTCGAGGCCAGCACGAACGGCCCGGCAAATCGTTGGTGGTGCAGGTGCCAGAGCAACGCAGCCGTGGCCGTGTCGCCGTGGTGCACGTAGTCGCGAACATCGCCAAAATCGACGCCAAGCCCAACCTTGGATGCCTGATGGCACACGGCGTCGAACGAACCAACAGCGGTAGTCCAAGCGTCGAGGTTGGCCAGATCGGCCCAGCAATACTGGGCCCGCGGCTCCAGCCCGTCGGGGATGCCGGAATGCGCGCTCGGTTCAAGACAGTCTACAACGACGACGTCGTGTCCGTCGTCGGCTAATTGGGAGACGATGTGGTTGCCGATGAATCCGGCTCCGCCGGTGACCAGGACTCGCATTGCCAGCAAGTCTCTCACTGTTGTTCGGTAGGCTGAGGTGCCGAAAATCCGTTGCCGTGTCAGGATTCGTACTAATGGACGTGAACACAACCACTGTGGCGGTCATCGCCAAGACGCCCGTAGCCGGGTCAGTCAAGACACGGTTATGTCCGCCGCTGACGCCCTTCGAAGCTGCATCGGTGGCCAGCGAACTCTTGGCGCTGGTGGTCGGCGTCGTCGAGTCGGTGGCACTGGAATCGGTCAACATCACCCCGGCAATCCTGCTCGACGGGCAGCCCGGTTCCTGGATCCCTGATTGGTTTGTCGTCGTGGCCCAGCGCGGCGGGGGCCTCGATGAACGACTCGCTAACGGCTTCGACGACATTGCCGGCCCGGCACTGATTGTGGCGATGGATAGCCCCGACGTAGCCCCGGCCGACATCCGCGAGGCCATCGCTGCGTTGGCCGAGGGCAAGGCTGTTATCGGCCTTACCGTCGATGGCGGCTACTGGTGCATTGGGTTGCCGCAGCCCTGCCCGGCTGCGGTGCTGGGCGTACCAATGAGCCGAAGTGACACTGGCGCTAGCCAACTGGCCCGCTTGGCTGGGGTCGGATTCGACGTTCATCACCTGCGAATACTCGCCGATGTCGACACGTTCGACGACCTCATCGCAACTGTCAGAGACAATCCCCAGAGCCCATTGGCGCGCTGGGTCCATGCAACGGTAGGGAGGTCTTGATGTCACGGGTTGAATTGATTACTGAGGCGACGGCGCCGCTGACGACTAGGAAGTATTTTGAGGGGGGAGACCCGGGGCCAATTGTTGCGTCACTCGCCCAAGTGCCCGAGCTTGTCGATGTGTCACTGGCCTTCATCGGTACGGTCTTGAACCCGTCGTCAATCGGCTTTCGCGTAAAGGAAATGGTCATCGTACGAACGTCGGCCGTTGCCGGCTGCAAGTACTGCGTGAATGCCCACACCATGGTGGCCCGTGATGCGGGCCTCAGCCGAGACGAAGTGTGTGCGTTGCGAACCGAAACGCCCGTTGACAAAGCATTCAACGCAGCTGGCGATCAGGCGCTCCTGGCCTGGGTCGACGCTGTGGCGGGCTCGGGTCCAATTCCAGAGCATCTTGCCACCGAGGTGAAGCGATGGTTCTCACAACACGAACTGGTGGAACTCACATTGCTGGTTTCGACAACGCTCTTACTCAACCGGTACTGCACAGCCCTTGAACTACCTACCGACACCGGCACTATCGCCCGGCTAACGTCCGACGGCTTCGCGGTGGCGTCATGAGCGGCATCGCCGACGCGGTGGCGTCGGGCGTATTGCCCGGGCGGGTGTGGATGTACAGCAACTACAACTGCAACCTTGCCTGCACCTATTGCCTGACGGCATCTAACCCGAAGTCACCCCGGCGTGAACTCGGCGCCGAGCGCATGCGGTCAATCGCCGAACAGGCTGCTGCGCTCGGTTTCACAGACCTGGGTGTGACCGGCGGCGAACCGTTCCTGATCCCCAAAATGGTCGATACCGTTCTGGCGCTCAGCGAGCACCTGCCGACGGTTGTGCTGACGAACGGCACCATGTTTGGCCCTACGCGCTTCGCCAATGCCACCCGGCTTGCCGTGCCCAATATCGCGGTGCAGATCAGCCTCGATTCGCCCGACCCCGATCACAACGACGAGATGCGTGGGCCCGAAAATTTCGCCAAGGTCGCAGACGTCGTTCCTCGTCTTATCGACGCCGGCGTTCGGGTGCGTGTCGCTACGACGGCCGAGCCTGATCGTCTCGACGATGAGCGCACAGTGCGACTGCGCGAACTTGTTTCGTCGTGGGGTGTGGCTGAAGCAGATCACCTCTTTCGTGCTGTGATCTCTCGCGGTCGTGCCACCGCCGAGGGTATGGGCATGGCCATCCCTCACTACGAAATTCCCGCCGAACTCACCATCGCCGTCGATGGTGCCTATTGGAGCCCGTTCGGCCCAACCGTAGAGAACGGCAGGGTCGATACCGACCTGCTCATTACCCGCACCATCGACCCGTTGTCGGTGCCAGCCGAGTCGCTCCTGCGACTCGTGGAAGGTCGCCCGCCCGGCTCCGACGCCCGGCTATCGATTCGTTGAGCATGACCACGTGCGGCCGGTCGGCCGCTCATGGAGATCGTTGAGCCACCGGCGACCGCAGTCCTACTACCTGGACTCCCTGAGGATTTCTCAAGTTCGTTGTCAACCAAACGCGGCGCTACACGTCTGTATTGACGTGGTCACTGAGCTGTACCACAGCCATTGCCGCCAGATGGTCGGTCTAGAGCGGTGCTTGACCAACAAGGAGAAGCCGAAGAGGTGGTGCAAGAGGCATTCACCCGTCTGTACTCCTCGTTCACCAGCGTCCGTGACCCCGAGCGCGCCGCTGGCTACCTGCGAATCACCGTCTTAAATCTGAGCCGCCAGCGAAGGACGTCGTTCCTGGCGGGGCGCCTGCGTCGGCGAACTCGGTGTCACCCGACCTATCGATCGACATTCGAACCGACATACCCGTCTCGTTACCAGGTCTTGGATGCCGCGACGACGGAGGCCAGGCCGTCATCCAAGCCAATGGTGTGTTGACGCTCTTTCGTGCCGACCGCACTGCGCCAACCCGCCTCGGTACCGGATACCAAGCGGTGTTCGACCTTCCAACGGGCTAGCCGTCCCGCCGGTCTGGCGACTCGAAGTCGAAAGGCTGTACGAAAACTGTCACGATTTCGACTTCGAGTTGCAGAGGTGATGTTTTGCACTAGCTCGCATTGCCGATTCAATCTGCACCTGCAGTGAGCCGGGCTGGTCGAGCGCCTCCAGTACTCGTTGGCGAATCTCGTACCAGCTCGCATACGGGTTCTCGCCCGCAATTCGCGCCGGGTTGTCGGAGAACACATCGACCAGTTCGCCGTACCCGCACCGGGACCCTACGTTGGAAACGACACCAATCGCATGACCGGTGACATCGCGCACCGACCACCCTTCGCACGGCGACGCCAGGTCCCAGGCGGTGTCGGGTACCTGGCGCAACACATGGTCGATTCCGTACATGGCGGTGACGCAATTGCGCAGGTTCTGACTCATGCGAACCGAGCCTACCGCTCCACCACTAGAGCCAGCCGGTAGCTGGCCCGCCGCCGAACATGGATCGAGCTTCATCGACTGATTCGGTAATAGTACGTACGTCGGCCTGCCAGCCCCAGGCGCTGATAATGCTGAGTTGGCTGAATCGCCAGAGGCCGTCGAAACACAACACGGCAACACCCTCGTACCGGCCGCCTTGGACACCCACTTTGGTCGTGGTGGTGAAGTACGCCGAGAGCTTGGCCGAGCGGGCGTCGTCGGCAACCTTGATCGAGACATTGGTCGAATTGTGACCGCCCGAGATGATGCGCTCGCCCGCAGGTTTGCCATAGTTGGCGTACAGGGGCGCAATCTCGGCTCGGCCCTCGAAGTGCATGTCGTTTCCCTTGGGTGGGAAGTTGACGACTTCCAAGGTGGCGGCCTCGGTGTAGGAATCCAAAATACTTGGCCCATTGCCGGTGTCTAGGGAGTACAGGTATTTGTTGAACGCAGCTCGCACACCTTCAACCGCTTCGAGGCGGGCGATCTTCGCTTCGAGGCGGGCAACGGTTTGGACAAGATCAGCGGTGGACATGGGGCGTTCCTTAGCGTTTGACAAAGGGGACAGGGGGATCAACTCGCCGTCGGGCCGATTCGGCCCGCTCGACAAACATCTCGACGTAACGTTCGTGCGGCAGGATCCAAAAAGTACCCGACCTAATGGCAGCCAATACCTGCTCGGCAACGTCGGACGGGTCGAGCGCTTCAGGGGCGTCAAGGGGCAAGATGTTTGGTCCGAGCCCATGCCCGATGCGGTTGCGTTCGCTGGACCCGATGAAGGTGCGAACTACCCCCGGGCACAACGCCGACACGCCGATGGGAATCTTGCGAGCGCGTAGATCGTTGAGAAGCGATTCCGACAGCCCGACCACGGCCTGTTTCGCAGCCACATACGGGGCGATATTGGCGAACCCCAGTATTCCGGCGGTCGACCCAGTGTTGACAATGTGACCGGTCGTGCCAGCGGCGACCATTCGTGGCACGAAGGCTTTGATGCCGTGAATTACACCCCACAGGTCGATGTCGAGCACCCATTTCCAGTCGCTCAACGACTGTTCCCATGTGGCACCGGACGTGACTACACCAGCGTTGTTGCACACGACGTTGGCGGCACCGAACCGCGCATACGTGGCATCGGCGAGTGCGTCGACCTGTTCCCACGACGATACGTCGCATTCCACAGCCAGACACTCGATCCCTATGTCTGAAAGCTGGTTAGAGGCGGTGTTGAGCGCACCCACTTCGATGTCGCCAATAACCACCTTGGCTCCCGCCGCACCAAAGGCGTGTGCCATGGCCAACCCAATACCGCTAGCACCGCCAGTTATTACTGCAACTTGTCCAAACATGTCGTCCACATAGGCGACCATGAGCGCACCCCCTTACGCTGACGATATCGGGGAGGTAGAGCGGTGATCGCACCGGAGTCGCTGTATGACGAGCAGTATTCGCGCCATCCCGAACGGGTATGGCAACAACTTCGTGACGACCATCCGTGCTTCTACGACAACATTGGGAAGGTGTGGATTCTTTCTCGGTACGCCGACGTGGCTGCCGTGTTCGGTGACCACGAGACCTACTCGGCGGCAACGTACGAAGAGTCGACGGGCGTGGTGCTCGGCCCAACCTTGATCTCGCGTGACGATCATGGGCACGTCGTTCGGCGCTCCATCGTCGCGCCTGACTTCGTCGGGAAACGACTGGCCGCTTACACCGACGTAGTCGAACGATGCGCGAATGATCTCATCGATCGTTTCGTCGACAAAGCCGGCTGCGATTTGGTTGCCGACCTCACCACACACTTGCCCGTCGATGTCATTGCAGCCATGCTCGGTATGGAAGGCGACGGGCAGCTGTTCCGTGATTGGGTCACGGCCATGATTCGCGGCCTCGCACCGTCGATGCACGAATCAGGACGCGCCGCTCATACACAATTTTGTGCGCACATCGCCCCGTCGCTGGTTGGTGTCGATGACACCAGCCGTACCGACCTCATCGCGAAGATCGCCCGTGCCGAAGCCGAAGGCGAACGGTTGTCACACGAAGAATTGGTAGCCATGGTTGGGTTGCTGTTCATCGCAGGAGGTGAAACAACCGACAAAGCCATGTCGTCGATGTGGTGGCATCTGCTGTCGGAGCCCGACCTGATGGCGCAAGTCATCGCCGACCCGACGTTGTGGGACAACGCGTTCAGCGAAACAATGCGCCGAACCGCACCTGTAGTCGCCGAGGACCGGTATACCCGAACCGACGTGCAGTGGCACGGCGTCGATATTCCAGCCGGTTCGCGGGTACGCATCATGCTCGGCGCCGCTCACCTCGACCCCACGGTGTTCGCCGATCCCAACCGTTTCGATCTACATCGAACCGACCTGCATCTCGGCAAGGAACTGCGCTCAGGAGGCTCAACTGCGCCCGGTCGGTCTGGCCATCTCGGGTTCGGGCTCGGCAAACATTTCTGCATCGGCTACGAGCTGGCCCGCATGGAGTCAATCGTTGGGTCTCGCCTCGTCATCGAGCGGTGCGGGGTACCCCAACTCGCCGCCGGGTCGGTGCCCTGGCCCACACTGTCAAGGTCGTTTCGGTCCGTCGCGTCGCTGCCAGTGGTGTTCGCGGCGGGTTGAATCCGTAGACGCGGCGTGACGCGTGCGAACATCGAGCCCATGCACTCTGTTGTAGCCCCGATGCAAGGCACCATCGTCACCGTTGAAGTCACCGAGGGTCAGAGCGTGCCCCGCGGCAAGGCGCTCATGATCATGGAATCGATGAAACTCGAACATGTCATCGAGGCCGACGAAGCCGGTGTTGTGTGTTTGGTCTCGGTCGCTCCCGGCGACATGGTAACTGAAGGTCAGATTCTGTTGACGATCGAACCCGGCGTTGTCATCGACGCCGAAGTCGAGGTCATGGCCGACGTCCACCTCGACTACATTCGCCCCGACCTGGCCGAAGTACTCAGCCGCCAAGCAGTCTTGCTCGACTCGGCGCGGCCCGAGGCCGTCGCCAAACGTCACAGACTCAACCATCGGACCGCTCGCGAGAATGTCGCCGACCTAGTCGATGCAGGTTCATTTGTTGAATACGGCGGCCTCGCCATAGCCGCACAACGGCGCCGTCGCCCCATTGCCGACCTGATCGAACGTACAGCCGCCGATGGCATGGTCGGGGGAATCGGCCGGGTCAACGGCGAACTGTTCAACGACGACCGGGCGCGTGTCGCCGTGCTCTCGTACGACTACATGGTGTTGGCTGGCACGCAAGGTTTGCAAAACCATCGCAAGAAGGACCGCTTGTTCGAACTTGCCGAACACCTTGGGTTGCCGGTCGTGTTCTTTGCTGAAGGTGGCGGCGGCCGACCTGGTGACACCGACGGCACTGGCGTGTCGGGACTCGATTGTCTGGCGTTCATGCTCTGGGGGCGGTTGTCAGGACGTGTTCCCCTCGTGGCGATTGTCGCCGGACGATGCTTTGCCGGTAACGCCGCTATTGCCGGATGTGCCGACGTGATTATCGCCACGGCCGATACCAACCTTGGCATGGGCGGGCCGGCCATGATCGAAGGCGGCGGCCTTGGCGTCTTCAAGCCCGAAGACGTTGGCCCCATGAGCGTGCAGACCGTCAATGGTGTGGTCGATATCGCCGTCGATAACGAGGTCGAAGCCGTGGCGGTGGCCAAGAAGTATCTCTCGTATTTCCAGGGTGCGTTGACGACGTGGACGGCGCCCGACAGCCGGTTGCTGCGCTCGGTCATCCCCGAGAACCGGCTCCGGGTCTACGACGTACGCAAGGTCATCGAGCTACTCGCCGATACCGACAGCGTGCTTGAACTGCGGCCGAGTTTCGGCCTTGGCATGGTCACCGCATTCATTCGTATCGAAGGTCGCCCCATCGGCGTTATTGCGAACAACCCCAACCATCTTGCCGGTGCCATCGAAACTCCTGGGGCCGACAAAGCAGCGCGATTCCTACAGCTGTGCGACGCGTTCGACATTCCGGTCTTGTCGCTGGTCGACACGCCAGGGATGATGGTCGGTCCCGAGGTCGAAGCCACTGCGCTCGTGCGGCATTGCAGCCGCCTGTTCGTCACCGGTGCAAGCGTCACCGTGCCCATCATCGGGCTCGTCCTACGCAAGGGCTACGGACTTGGCGCGCAAGCCATGGTTGGTGGCAGCTTCAAAACCCCCGTGGCTATGTGGTCGTGGCCAACAGGCGAGTTTGGCGGCATGGGCCTGGAAGGTTCGGTGCGACTCGGCTACCGCCGTGAGCTTGAAGCCATAGCCGACCCGGTAGAACGTGAAGCCTTGTTCCAGCAGATGGTGGCCAAGGCATACGAGCATGGCAAGGCTCTCAACGCGGCGTCCCACTTCGAGATTGACGACGTTATTGATCCAGCCGACAGCCGACGACGCATCGTGGAAGTACTGAGGGCCTTGCCGCCTGTCCATGTTCGCACCACCAAAAAACGGCCGATGATCGACACGTGGTAGCGATACTCTGCGAACATGCCTACGATGGACGCCATGGCCTCCCTCGAAGAAATCAGAACGTTTGCCGCCACATTGAGCCCGTGGGCGCACCTAGCCACGGTTGGGGCCGACAATAAGCCCGACGTTGTGCCGGTACATCCGTGCTGGGACGGCGATGTGTTGTGGACTATGGCTGGTGACACGTCGGTCAAAGCCCGCAACATCGAGGCGAACAATAACGTCGCCATTCACTGGCAGGTGAACGAAACGGGCGACGGAGTCGAGGTCTGGGGAACCGCAACGATCCACACCGATCTCGAAACCAAACGGCGGCTCTGGACCGGTGTCTTCGACTACGACCTCAACGCGTTCGCGCCCGGCGGTCCCGACGACTCGCCTGGCACTGCATTCATCGCCATCCATCCCGACAAAGCGCTCCTGCTGCGCACGTATGGAATGGCCGGTCGCGAAGTGTGGACCAAGGACGCATAGCCTGCCCAACGGTTACGCCCAGTAACCTCAGGGCCAGACTGATTCCTCGCCTCGCAATCGGCGGAAAAGCGCCGCAGCGAAAGCGGACCCGGCCTCGACCTTCACTGGATCGATCTGTCCAATGAATTCAAGGTGACTTACCTTGCGATATTTTGAGCCGCAGGCCTCCTCGAACAGTCGAATGGCGTCTGGTTTGGGAATCAATTCAAGGTTGCCTCCGCGACGGCGAAGTTCGGATGCAAGTGTCTCGTCGGAGAGATGCCTGACCCGTGACTTCACGCCTGCAGGATCAGCGAACAGCCATGACTCCATCACCTGCACCATGAGGTGAACGTCGTCGACATTAGCGTTAGCGATCTGATGTATCCCGTGGTCGACTGCAGTCGCGACGAGAAACGAATGCGCCGTGTCGTGATTGCAGGGGCCTTCAGCATCGATCAAGAGAACAACGTCGTTGCCCATTCGGTGCTCGTCAAGAAAGGCCTTCATCGCCTGGCCACGCCCTCCTGCCAACTTCACTCGCGGCCGACTCCCGGCACAAACCTTTCCGAAGAAGACGCTGAAGCCCTTCTTCTCGACGGACTCGTTTCCCTTCGAGCCGCCCTCGATAACAATCGTCAAACTCACCAACGACCTCCACCGAAGGCGCCCCGCAACCAAGCTTCCCCCAGGGTCGTCGTTTCGTCGCACCAAATCGCCAATTGCTGTGCGGTCGGGGTAGTGATACGCACGCCACCTTGATCGCGCTCGAACACGCGCAAACCACCAGAATGGCCCCGCGCTTCGAAGACATCGAGCAGCGCCGCTGAGTGCGTCGCAACCACCAGCCGCGACCTCCCATCTTCGGCAACGTCGCACAGCAGGTTCCCGAGCGCCGCCACGCAGTCGGGATGAAGACCAAGTTCCGGCTCGTCTAGTGCGATGAGCGACGCTCGATTCGGACTCTTGAGAATCGATAGGAGCTGCAGCCATTGCAACGTCCCGTCGGACAGCTGCCCAAGCGTGAGCTCGGCACCATCGAGCGCAATGCGTATCGTGGCCTCCATCGAGTGTTGTCCGCTGACGGAGAGAGTGACCTCACCGGGAAGGACCTCCCGCAACGCCTTGTTGAGTTGGTTCGCGATTTCACCATTGCTCAGAAGTGACGCAAGCACCTCCGGGAGGTTCGTTCCGGCTGCGTTCAAACGGCCGTTGATATCATCGCGATGAATGACACGTCGCATGGTCTTAGCTCCACCGAATTGCCACCCTCGATAGACGGCGATGTCGCTGAGTGCGCCGGCTATCGGCTGGCTCTTCGGAAAGACCGAATCATCGCGAAACCACGAGAGCGCCGAGGTTCGCCAGTTGTAGGGAGAGGCGATCTGTGCTGACACTTCCTTGCCGCTAAGCAGGGCCTGGGCGGTATAAACAATTCCCCACATCGTCTCAGGGCGCTTCAACAGCGTTGAGTTCGGGCCATCGCTTAGGCTCTCGAGCACGATTGCTGCATCAGAATCGCGATCTTCGATAGTGGCCTCGTAGATGATCGGGGGGTGGCTTCCCCCGCCAACCGTTTTTGGCTGGGATAGCTCGATTTTGAGAGTGGTCCGTTCGTCGCATCCGACATTCTGCCAACCCGGCCCCACCAGACTTTTCGTGTCCCGACCGCTCGCGAGCGCTGCAACCAGGTCCATCACGGTGAGCATTCCGCTTTTGCCTGATCCGTTGGCCCCAACCAGAACGGTGAGATCTTGGATGTGCAACGTTTGAGACGCGCAGAATCCGGCGAAGTTCGCCACGCTCAGGGATTCAACATTTCGAGATTCGAAGCGCTCGCGCTCTCGGCGCGTGTGTCGCTGATTCAACTCGACTGACAGCGAATCGTCAGTCGACTTGAGTTCGCTGCGAAGGTCATCGCCGTTGACCCGTACCTCGATGACATCTTTCAAGTCAGCAAGAGGAAGGCGGCCATCGTCAAGCGCATTTTGTACGTGAGGCGCAACGCAACGCAGCAGTGCCCCCGGCCTGCTGAGCACGTCGGCTGCCGAGAGGTTGGTTTGTGCCAGGTCGATGCCCGAGATCACGGCGTTAACAGCCGATGATTCTCGCCTATCGAGGTAGACCCGCAGGCGCAAGCCGACGACATCGCGCGAGCCATCCTGTAGAAGCGATACGAATCTGAGTTCTGCGTTTTTCATTTCTGCGTGTCCCTCAACCCGTGGCTGTCCGTCCTTTTCGAGGTTAGCGGGAACGAGCTGGGTGCCAGCTAGTTACGCCCGACGGGCTCTGTGCTCGGCGAGGTTCGTAACGTTGCCCCCAGCTCGCGTCCGCGGGCCGGTTAACTCGCGTTGCACCAACCAGGCCAGGCGGGTTGCGAGTTCCGCTGGTGGCGCACAAACGTGCGCAACGAATTGGTCGACCGGCATTGGACGTGCGAATAGGAAACCTTGAGCACGATCGCACCCGAGGTTGACCAGCTGTTCAAGAACCTTGGGGTGTTCGACCGCTTCGGCAACCACCCGCAGGTCGAGTTGATGCGCTAGGTCGATCACCGCCCGAACGAGCGTCGGGTCATTGTTGTCCAAATCAGCCAGCATCCGTCGATCAAGTTTCACCTCGTCAAGCGGTAGGTGGCGAAGTAGCGATAGCGACGAATAGCCCACACCGAAATCGTCGATCGAGACCTGGCTTCCGGCGGCGCGCATCGTCGCCAGGGTGGCGATAGCGGTGAGTCGGTCGCTCGACACCGCGGCCTCCGTGACCTCAATGCGCAAGTAGTTCGGTGGTAAGCCGCTGTGTTCGAGCATCTCGGCTAGGAAGTCGTTGAGCGTTGGATGCAGCAGACTGCGGGCCGACAAGTTGATGGTTACGGCGACCTTGAGACCGTTGCTGTTCCAGCGTGCAGCATCGGCGATGGCTTGGGCCATCACACCATGGGCGAGTGTCGGCCCAAGGCCCGCAAGTTCCGCGAGGTCGATGAATTCCGCTGGTGACAACAAACCGTGTTCCGGGTGTTCCCAACGCACCAAAGTTTCGGCAGCAACGATTCGGCCCGTGGTCAAATCGACGATCGGCTGATAATGGTTGATCAGCTCGCCTGTCTCCACTGCGGCACTCAGTTCGCTGAGCAAGCTGAGCCGTCGACGGCTCGCATCGACAGCGTTTTCCTCGTAGTAGGCCTGGCGCAGCGCTGAACGTTTGGCTGCATACATCGCTTCTTCGGCCCGACGAATGAGACCGGTCGCGTCGTACGGCTCGTCCTTGAGTCCGGCGATGCCGATTGCGCATTCGAGTTGCACGATCAACCCGTCAAGCTCGATTGGTTCGGTGATTGCGTGGCGAATCATGTCGGCCGCATCATCACATTGTTGGCGGCTACTCGGCCCCACCATCACTACCGCGAAGTCGTCGCCACCCAGGCGTGAGATGGTGTGCGTGGCGGGGAACGCCTGGCGCAGGCGACGGGCAACCTCGTGCAATACCCGGTCGCCGAACGCGTGACCGAATGCCTCGTTGACGTCGCGAAACTCGTCGAGGTCGGCGTGGAGCACTATGACCGACGTAGCGTCATCTGCTTGTTCGAGCGCGTCGTGCAGTCGGTGATTGAGGTAGCTGCGATTCGGCAGACCGGTCAGCGGATCATGTCGGGTTTCGTGGGTGACCGCGCTGATGGCCATCTGCGACGCGGTCGCATCTTCGATGGTCACAGCGGCGAGTTGGCCAGGTAGCGAGAACGCTCGAAGCCGAACGTATCGACGTTCGCCATCTACCCGGGTACGACACGGCCCGTACTCGATGGTTTGGCCGTCGCGAACAACATCGCCGATCTGAGCAATCAAGCCGGACTCGGCAATCTGCAGTAGCGACAGAGCGAAGCGTGTGCGTGGGAGGTCGTTGGAATCCAACCCCAGAATGGCTCCGACAGCCGGGTTCGCGGCCAAGATCGTGAGCGAATAATCGTCGGAGAGATCGGCGAGTTCTACGAGCATCATTCCTAACCCGACCGATTCCACGAGTCCGGAATACAACAACAAACGATCATCGGCTTCCATTCGGTCGGTGATGTCGATAAGTACGCCGCTCTGTCCGCTCGGAGTCACGTGGACAAGTTCCAGCAGCCACCGCTGGCCGTCGGTGTCTTGGATTCGATACCGAAGCTCATGGTCCCGGCCCGCGTCTACTTGGGCCTGGTGATAGTCCAAGATGTGGCGGTCATCTTCGAAGATTCGTCCGCGGCGGGCTTGACCTTCCTGTGCGGTGTCCCACACGACCACACCGAGATCGTGGACGAGGGTGGCGAACTGGTCGCGTGTACGGCCGACAAGGTTTGTGGTCAACGCCGTTCCGGTGATCCAGATGGAAAGGGTTGGCGCGGCGACAACGCTGTTGCTCCACGTGTTCAGAATCAGCAAGCCCGCCGACGTGATCAAATTGCCGATTGCGTACGTGCGCCCGTAGGCGCGTGCGACGAATGTCATGTACGCCGTAAGCAAGATGAGCGTTGGAATGAGAAGTTCCGGCGCGAGTGAGGGCACTCCCACCATGCCCGTTGAACCGACCAGGGTTACCCACGGGCTCACCCCGTCGCGTTCGGTGGCCCGACGAACAACAAGGCCGAATACAACCAGCAGTGCGCCAAGAGTCATGACGGCTACCCGATACTGCTGAATTGGTAGCACGGTGATGGCTGGCACGACCAGCAATGTTCCCAATGCCTGTTCGGCGTTGCTGTTGACCCACCGTCGGGTTGCGGCTAGTGGTTGCGGAGCGCGTAGTGAGCCGGTGGCTCGCAGCGGATCCTCATGTGCCTGGCGCAGCTGGTTAGGCATGGCGTAACTGTCGGCCAGAACTGGCCGAGGTTACGGGCAACTGGTCTCAGGAGTTGGTCAGGATGGTGGCCAAATTCGCTTCGACCCAGCCCTCGTCGTCGAGATGCTCGAGTGCGTCGCGAACAAGACCGAGTTCTTGCTCGATGGTATCGAGCAAGCGCGTTCGTTCTTCGTCGAGCATGACCGTTGAGTCTACCGGGCTTGCCGATCTTGGGTGCTCACGAAGTACCATCTCGGCCATGTCTCATCCCTTTCCTGCCGCCGATGCTTCGTCACCCAAGGTCCAGAAGTTCTCAGGTCCACCCGAGATGGGCATCGACAAGAACAAGCGTTACACCGCCACTATCGACACATCGATGGGGCAGATGATTGTTGCGCTCGATCCGCTCAAGGCCCCCAAGACCGTCAACAGCTTCGTGTTCCTCGCTCGTTATCGCTACTACGAGGGCATCATCTTTCATCGCGTCATCCAGGGATTCGTGCTGCAGGGTGGCGACCCCACCGGCACGGGATCGGGTGGCCCCGGCTATCGGTTCGACGACGAACTGCCTCGTAAGGGTGAGTATGAACTTGGCTCGTTGGCCATGGCGAATTCCGGACCCAACACCAACGGCAGCCAGTTCTTCGTCATCTCTGGCCCAAGTGGCATGAGCCTTCCCCCATCGTACTCGCTGTTCGGCAAGGTTGTGAAGGGCCTCGATGTCGTCGAAGCAATTCAAAATGTTCCGACAGCGAGCGGCGACCGCCCAGTCGTCGATGTCGTGATCAACTCGATCACCATTACCGAGGCCGACTAGACAGCCTGGGTGTCGGGTTGAATCGCCCGACGCATCAGCACCACTACGACACAAGCAAGCCCCGCGATGGCAGCGCCGCAAACGGCCATCGTCGAATAGCCGGTTGTGCCTACCAGCAGGCCTGCCGACAACGCCGCGCCCGCCGACGCCGCATACGTGATCATGTCGCTCGTACCTTGGAGCCGCGGCCGCTCTGCAGGCGTGATTGCATCGGTAAGTAACGCGCTGCCGGCAACAAAGTTCCCGTTCCATCCAATACCGAGCAGGAACAGTGCCATGATCATTGCGCCGTGGTTGGCCGGATCAGCAGCCGCGGCCAACAGCGCCCCGAGAATCATAACGAGGTTGGCACCGAGGATCACGGGCAGCCGCCCGAGCCGGTCGCACAGCCACCCCGAGATCGGCGACGGCGCGTACATGCCGAATACATGCCCCGATAACACGGTGCCAATAGCGCTGAGGGTGTACCCGTTGTCGGCCAAATGCACATTGGTTACCGACATCACGGCCACCATTACAATCTGTCCAACGGTAAGACTCAGCGTGGCGAGTCGGACCTTTGGTCGGCGGAAACACTCGCGGACATCGACGTTGACCTTCACGGCAGTTGAGTCTGAAACCGGGTTCATCTGGCGAGAAATCTCGAGTGGGTCCGGCCGCAGTGCAATCATCAGCACAACAGTGGCTAGAGCGAACGCAACGGCGGCACCAGCGAACGCGCCGCCCTTCGCCCCGTCGGCAAGGTCTTCGAATCGCTCGCCGATTGGTCCGGCGACCTTCGGGCCGAGGACAACGCCCAGAGTCGACGCCCAAACGACGAGTCCCACGAGGCGCCCGCGGTTGTCGGGACGTGACACGTCGGCGGCTGCAAACCGGCTTTGCTGATTGGCCGTATTCGCCACGCCGTACAACACCAGGGCGCCGAGCAACATGGGGTAGCTATGCCAACGTGCTGCAACCACCACCAGTAGAGCCCCGATAACTCCGATGCCGTATCCAAGGCTGAGCCCCAAACGTCGACCCCGACGCTGCATGTATCCGGCGAGGGTGATAGAGCCAACAGCCGTGCCGATTGATGCTGCCGCGTTCGCAGTTCCGACCCAGGTTGCGCTGCCGAGAAGGTCTCGAACCAGGAGCCCAGCAACCGTTAAGCCAATGAGTTGACCGAGGCCGCCAAGCGCCGCCGTGGCCATAAGAGTGCCGACGATCCGTCGGGATGCTGAATCAGACATGCAGTCGGCTACCGTACTGCCTTCATTTCCAACTTCTCCTGCCGATCAAGTTGTGTCGAGCTAAGAAGGTGAGCGGGTGGCAAAAACGACGCAGTCAACCAACCGACGTCGCGACGACACGGCTATGACCGTTGGCTGGAACACGCCTAGGTCCTCGACGCGCGCCGCTCCACGACCTGCGCCGTCGGCGGCTGCCAAGGCGGTCAACCTGCGCAAGTTGGCGCGTCGCGGAACTCGGTTGCCCAGCATTGGTCTGTTCCTGGCGTTCCTTGCTGTTTCTCTGGGCTCTGGCGGCATGCTGCTGCGCCCGGAGCCCGAGGCGCCGGTCGGGCGTTTGGCTACGGGTGCAACTGCGGCAGAGATGCTTTCGGCCCGTGAGCGCACGGCTCGTGGGGCGTCGGCCGAACTGTTAGTCACTGCTGACCGAACGCTGGCGGCGGGCACGATGAAACTTCTTGTCGTCGACACAGCTCAACCAGGTGGCACGGTTCGGATGTCGGGCGATTTCGACCTGACTACTGATTCGGCGTTGCTCACAATCACGCGTGAGGGCGACAGAGCATTGTCGGTGCAGATGTGGCATGCCGGCCAGGAAACGTTGGTTAACGCCGATAGAGACGTGTTCGGCAACAATGCTCCGACCGGCGCATGGGTGCCAATCACCGACCCGTATCTACCGACGGTTCGGGGGTTACTTGGTGGTCCGCTCGACATCACGGGAATCCTCGGCTTACTTTCATTTGTTCCCGCCGACACACTGGTAGTAACCAATGCTGACGACGAGGGTGGTCGAACACTGGTTGAAGGCTTCATTTCCGGTTCGCTCATACCTGCGAACGACAGTCGCTACGGTGGGCTCATCGCTGCGGGCTCACTGGTACCGGTAAGAATTCAGATTGATGGACTTGGTCGTGTGCGCGACATGACCGTGCGGTCTGGTGTTGGCGGTGCAGTGTCGCTCAAGGTCGATGCGCCTGGTGAACCGCTGGTGATCACTCGACCCGCAGGTTGATACCGTGGCCAACCTGTGGAACAGCTTTCGATTTCCCAAGCCCGTCGCGTAGCGCTTGCCGCTCAGGGATTTGCCGACAATCGCCCTTCGGGGGCGGTTGACCGTCGACATGGGCGCCGGGTTTTCGACCGCATAGGCCTGATTCAGGTCGATTCGGTCAACGTGTTGGTTCGCAGCCAAGAACTACCGATGTTCGCCCGGCTTGGCTCGCATCGTCGTGATCTCATTCCGTCGATGATTGCTGCCGGTGACCTGTTCGAGTTCTGGGGCCACGAAGCGAGTCTGATCCCGGTCGATGATCATCACCTGTACCGCTGGAAGATGTCTCGGGCGCGTGAGGCGGGCATGTGGGCGGGTCTGGCCAAGATCAACCAAGAACGTCCACAGTTCGTCAACGAGGTCCTCGCCGAGGTACGCGACCGAGGCCCACTGAGTGCGGGCGAGTTGTCCGGTGGCAGCCCGAAGCAGGGGCCTTGGTGGGGATGGGGCCCTGGCAAGACGGCCTTGGAGTATCTGTTCAGGGTGGGGGCGGTAACCGCCCGTCGGCGGCCCAATAACTTTGAACGCGAGTATCTGGTCCCCGAAGCGCTTTTTCCGGCGCATGTGCTCGAACGTGTCACGCCATCTGAGCCCGACGCCCGAAAGGAGTTGCTGGTGCGGGCGGTTCGTTCACTTGGTGTCGCAACCGATGCCGAGATGGCGGACTATCACCGACAAAAGGTGCCGTTGGTGCGGCCGCTGATCGCCGAATTGGTCGAGGATGCGAGAATCGTGCCTGTGCGGGTCGAGGGCTGGGCCGTGCCAGCCTATCGGTTGCCCGACCTGGTGGTCCCACGACGGGTGCATGCCTGCGCACTGGTGTCGCCGTTCGATTCGCTCGTTTGGAATCGTGATCGCACCGAGCGACTCTTTGGGTTCCATTATCGAATCGAAATCTACGTTCCCGAACCCAAGCGGGTGTTCGGCTACTACGTGTTGCCGTTCCTGTTCGGTGACGAATTGGTGGCGCGCGTCGACCTCAAAGCCGACCGCCACGGTGGTGCGTTGTTGGTTCATGGAGCGTACCTTGAGGCTGGGGCGGATGGTGTCGAGGTGGTCAATGCCCTCGCTGGCGAACTGCGGCGACTCGCTAGTTGGCTCGACTTGGCAAGAATCGAAATCGGCCGTCGTGGTGACCTCGTTGGCGAGTTGACGGCCGCTATCAAATCCTTGCCGAAATAAGAGCGGTTCTGCGTTCGTTGGCGTACCGCCAACCGCTACGTTAAGGACACCGGCAGTGGCAGGTGGGGGATTGATGGACGAGTCGACGTCAACAGGCGACGAAACGAGTGCGACGCATCGACTTATTCGCATTTCGTCGTCATCTTCGCAGCGTACCGGCGGCACCGAGGCCGGGCCCGACCTCAGCGGCTTGATCCATTTGGGTGAGTATCGCAAACCGAAGCGAGCGGTCAAGGTGCTTATACCGCTGTTTGGCTTGGTCGTTATTGGTGCCGGCACGGCGTACGGATTGCGCAGCCAGTTTGGTAATGCGGCGTCCACCGCTACCGTGGCAACAACTGCTGCACCAACCATCCAGACGGTGTTGATTGCCTCGTCAACGGTGGCGACAACAGTAGCGCCGGGGGCGGTCTTCGACCCCGCAGCGGGGCGTTGGGGCACGTGGCCAACATCGTCCAAGCCAAACATCGCCATTGGTGCCAAGGGTGAGGCGGTGAGGTATTTGCAAGGCGTGCTTGCGCAGCGTGGTGGGCAGACTCTCGAGATCGACGGAGACTACGGGGCCGCCACGGGGCGTGCAGTGGCCAGCTTGCAAGGCTTCTTCAAGTTACCCGTTACCAGCGCCGTCGACGCGGCTACGTGGGCCATTGTCGACACTATGGCAACGACGAAGAAGTAGCCCCGTTACTCGTACGGGTCGGGCCGATCGTTTATCTCGGTGATGGTCGACACCTGCATGACCGCTCGCAGAAACTCGGTACCGTCGGCAGTTGTTTGGGTCGGTGTCCACGTGCCCACTACTTCGAGCCACGTGTCATCGGCGTAGTCGCCGGTTTTACCCTTGAGCGAAACCTGCACCGCAAACGCGTCGGCCGCGCAACAGGCAATGCGGAAACGGGTGAGGAAGTAGCCGCCCGGCGCTTCGTCGTCGCGTACGACGAAACCGAGGAGGCGTACAGGCACCGCCGCGAGGCCTTCGGTGGAGTCATACAACGCTCGCTCGCTGTAGTCGGTGAGCGACAGGTCAACGGCGCCGTTGGTGGGGGCGGGGAGCGGGTCGAAGGTGATGTTTTGTGATTGGGGCAGTCGCGTGGTTCGTACTGCTTGTCGATTGGCGAAGTCGGCGCCCAGGGGCGCTGGTGCTACGAGGAGGAGCACGGCAATGGGAGCGCCGAGCAGCCACCCGACGGCGGGGCCGAGGTGCCGTTGTGTAGTTGTCGCCTCCTTGGTACGCCACGCCTTGGCAACGGTTGCCGCCCCCAGCACGAAGAAGACGGTTGACGCGACCACTAGCGGCCATTTCATCCGCCCCTGCACAAACCGAAGATACTCGCCGGTGAATATCAGTCGGTAGCCGATGACGGCGAGGGCAACGAGGAGCCCTCCTTGCGCGTCGTCGCTGACGCCCAGACGCGAGTGCCTATGGTCGTGCGATTCGCTCATAGCATCACCGTGCCGATGACGGTGGCAGTGAGGGTTGCCACGACGAACGTAGTGGTGCCGAACACGACGGCGAACCGGCGGCTGAACACTCCCGCTTGCAACGCCAACAGTTTGAGATCGACGCCGGGGCCAACCACCATGAACACGAGGCGTGCAGTCATGCTGAACTGCGAGAGCCCACTGGCCACGAATGCATCGGCTTCAGAGCAAATCGACAGCAACACCGCAAGGATCGCCAAGGTAAGGATGGCTACGGCGGCATTGGAGCCAATGGAGTTCAGCACACGGCGCGGCACGACCACCTGCAGGGTTGCGGCCGCGGCTGCACCAACAACGAGGTAGCCGCCGGCATGCAAAATGTCGTGAACGCAGGCGGCCCGGAAGCGTTCCCATCGACTGCCGTCGGCGACAACGTTTCGTAGTGCTTTGTCGAGCAGTTCGGTCCGACCAAATGCGAGCCAGAGCCAGCCTACAGTCACAGCGGTAATCATCGACGCGCAGAATCGTGCCACCCACACCATGGGGCTGTTCGGAAATGCCACTGCGGTAGCGATGAGAACAACCGGATTCACGGCCGGTGCGGCGAGTAGGAACGTGAGGGCTGCGGCAGGGTTGACGCCGCTTCCCACGAGCCGACCGGCAATTGGTACCGAGCCGCACTCGCATCCTGGCAACCCGATCCCGGCGAGCCCGGCAAACGGGACCGCCAGTACCGGCCGTTTGGGGACGACTCGAGCAAGGAAGGTTGGTGAGAGTACGGCGGCGATGATTCCCGACAGAGCGACGCCCAATGCTAGAAACGGCAGCGCCTGTACACAGATGGCGACGAAAATTGTGCTCCAGGTGCGCACCGCCCCGGTATCGAGCCAATCGGCGACAAGGGGTCTGCCGAGCACACTGAGAAGCAGCGCAGCCGCGAGGAACGTGAAGCCGTAGTCGCTGGTAATGCGTCGAGGTTGAGTCGTGGTCGTTCGCACTGGTGGGACTCTATGGGCTTCGAAGCGTTCTACGCTGGGAATGTGCCCGAACCAACTCGAAACCGAGACACTCGTATCCCGCCGTGGGTAATACGAGCAATCTTTGTGTTCTGGGGTGTGTTCGGCCTGTTGTACGTCGGACGTACTGTTGTCGATCGTTTGCAAACACTGTTCGTCATGCTCCTGTTGTCGCTGTTCTTGGCGCTAGCTATCGAACCAGCTGTCGATGCGCTTGCCCGGCGGGGTTGGCGCCGCGGTTCAGCAACCGGAATTCTGCTCGGTGCCATCACGGTGTCGTCTCTGGCGTTCATTGGGGTGATTGGTGCTCTTGTCGCCACCCAGGTGGGCAACCTGGCCGACCGCGCACCGGAGTACCTCGGCGAGATTGAACGTTGGGTTAACAATACGTTCAACACTGAGTTTTCGTTCGACGGGCTGATTGATCAAACTTCGGCCGACGGAGCCCCGTTGCGAGACTTGGCGTCGAACGGTTTGAAGCTCACGACCACGGCCGCCGGGGTGCTCTTCCAGCTGTTGGGTGTCGGACTGTTCTCGTTCTATATGGTGGCCGATGGGCCAAAACTGCGCCGCACTTTGTGCAGTCGGCTGCGTCCGGAACTGCAGGCGCGGGTGTTGTCGGGCTGGGAGGTTGCCATCGATAAGACCGGTGGCTACATCTACTCCCGAGCGGTCCTCGCCCTGTTGTCGGCCACTTGCCACTGGGTGGCGTTCGCGCTTATCGGTGTTCCGAACGCGGTTGCGTTGGCCTTGTGGGTGGGTATCGTGTCGCAGTTCTTACCCGTGGTTGGTACGTATCTTGCCGGCGTTTTGCCGTTAGTGGTCACCTTGGTTGATCGGCCGGTTCGAGCGTTGTGGGTGTTGGGGTTCGTGCTGCTCTACCAGCAGCTCGAGAACTATGTCTTCCTGCCTCGAATCACCGCTCGCACTATGTCGTTGCATCCAGCCATTGCGTTTGGTTCGGCTATCATCGGCGGCGCATTACTTGGCCCGGTTGGCGCAGTTCTCGCGTTGCCGATGGCAGCGAGCATTCAGGCGTTCGCTTCGATGTACGGCACCCGCCACGAGGTGGTCGATTCGCCATTGACGGTTGCACCTGGGTCGGGTGGCGTCGACGCAGCCGACAGCTGACACACTCGGTTATGGATTTCGATCTGCCCCCCGACGATGACAACCGTCGCCTTGCCGTTCGAGCGTGGCTACGCGAACACCCGACCCCGTCGGACCACGAGTTGGCCGATGCTGGGTTTGTGGCGCCTCACTGGCCCCGGCCGTACGGTATCGATGCCGACCCGATTCATCAGCTCATCATTGACGACGAGTTGGCTCGTGGTGGTGTCGATCTACCGTATAACCCGATTGGGGTTGGTTGGGCAGGCCCGACGATTCTGTTCGCGGGCACCGATGAACAAAAGGCTCGTTACTTGCCGCCGATGTTGTCCGGGGCTGAGTTCTGGTGCCAGCTGTTTAGCGAGCCCGATGCGGGTAGTGATTTGGCCAGTTTGTCGACAAGCGCGGTGCGTGACGGCGATGTGTACGTGGTAAACGGTTCCAAGATCTGGACATCGAGCGGACACCGTGCCCAGTTTGGAATTCTCATTGCCCGGACCAATCCCGACGTGGCCAAGCATCGTGGTGTGTCCTACTTCGTGTGTCCCATGGATCTTCCCGGCATCACGATCACACCCATTATCGACATGACCACGGCTCACTCGTTTAATCAGGTGTTCTTCGACGATGTTCGTTTGCCGGTCGACTGTCTCGTCGGCGACGAAGGCGATGGGTGGCGTCTGGCGAAAGTCACGCTGGGCAACGAGCGCGTGAGCTTGTCGGGTGGCGGCGCGTTATGGGGCGAAGGTCCAAGCGCCGACGATCTGGTGAGTCTTGCCAGGGTCAATGGTGGAATTGCCGACCCGGTCGTACGTCAACGCGCTGCACAACTCACTATGAATGCCAAAGTGCTCGACCTCATCCGCCTGCGAACGCTCACGGCTGCCGTGAAGGGTGCCGAGCCGGGGGCTGAAGCGAGCGTGCGTAAAGCGTTGGCCGACGAACACGGCCAGGACATCATGGCGTTGGCTCAAGACTTGGCAGGAGCATCGGCCATGCTCGCGGGTGCCGGCCCGCCTGGCACGTTGCACGGTTCGTCGGCCCGGGGCACTACCGATATGAACATCGTTGGCTTACCTGGCGTTGAAGCAGTGTGGCAGTACGGGTTTTTGTTTAGCCCGGCGTTGACTATCGGCGGGGGTACGTTTGCCGTACAGCGCAACATCATCGGCGAACGCGTACTGGGCCTTCCTCACGACATTGATGTGAACAAAGGTGCTACGTGGGCGCAGACGAGGGGGTCGGTGGCGCGGTCAACGCCCACCGCATGACCGACATGAGGCCGCTGCCGGCGGGTCGAACCGCGACCCGATCGAGGATAGGCGTGACGGGAAGCCACAGGCTCACACGCGCCCACCAGGGCAACAGCCCAATGGCCGCGGCCGACAAGATGGCGTAGGCCGGAATGGCGGGGGCGGGTACCGGCGGGGTCAGCAGAAATCGTGCGGCCTCGCGTGCTTGTTTGGTGGCGCGTAGCTCAGGTTGGTAACCCCGTAATGCGGCCTTGAGGCCGGCGACGGTGGTCGGTGGATGCACGACGCCGAGGGCGCTGGCGATCACGGCCATGTCTGCGACGTATCCGTCGGCTTCCTGAGGGAGCAGCGGATGTTGGCCGTATCGCTGGTGAGCTTGAAGGAAGCTGTCGACTTCGACGATATGAACCCATGCCAAGAGGTGCGGATCGTTCGCCGAATAGAGCCGCCCATCAGGTGCCACACCAGTGACGCGTTCGTGGACCTTGCGCACGATGCCGACTGCACGTTCTGCGTCGACTGCGGGCCCGAAGGTGGTCGATGTCAGAAAGTCGGCTGTGCGTTGGAGTCGACCCCAAGGATCATGGCGATAGTCGCTGTGTTGCGCTACGCCGGCCATGGCCAGCGGGTGCATGCTTTGCAGAAGCAACGTACGAAGACCGCCGATGAACATCGAGGAATCGGCATGGACGGTCCAAATTGGGCGGTCGGGTTCGAACCACCGTGGTCCCGGGTGGTTCATGAGTTCGAGTGCCCGCTCCGGCGGCTGGTCGCCCATGACTCGCGATCTGATTGCTTCGGCAAGAGCACTTCGCAGGTCGGCCATTGCATCAGTCTGCCTCGTTCGAACGCTAAGGGGGCACTCGGTCAGACTGTCAAGAATTCGCCAAGTGCTTTGTTTGTTTGTCTACTAGCCGAAGATCCGGTCACAAACCTTGAAGCCGGGAGATTACTGATGAGTGAAGATCTGCAGCCGTACGTACCAGCCGAAGCGTCGAATCGACGTACGTTCCTACTTCGCATGGCAGCAGGGGCAGGGGTGCTGGCCGTGCCATCGATCTCGAGTTTCGCTCTCGGTGGACCGCGCCGACTGCAGGCGGCCGTCGGCTATACGTATGACGTTGTGTTGTCGGGCCCAATCCAGCTCGGCACTCCGTTCACCGTGACAGGATCGAATTTCCCACCCGAAACCATGCGGTTCAAGTTCTGCTGGTTCTCGAAAGATTGCGACAATGTGACCACGCGGCATTCCAGCGGCGAACTCACGAGCCCGGTCAGTAATCCTGGCGGGTCATTCTCGGTCGAGTTGACCACAACTGACTGCATCTGGACCCATGTGATGTCGATTACCGAAGGATCCGGATGGGCGGACACAGCCCTGAATGTGGTGGGTTGCAACGCCGTCAGCCCGACGATCGACGCCGGGTGCAATACCGACGGCGGTTCGAATACTGGCGGTGGGTCCAATACCGACGGCGGTTCGAATACTGGTGGCGGGTCCAATACTGACGGCGGGTCCAATACTGACGGTGGGTCGAATACCGATGGTGGCACCCCTCCTGACCCGACGCCGCCTCCTGTCACCCCCACTGTCACCTCAGTCGTGACGACCACCGCCGGTCGAGAGATTACGGTCGCTGGTGACAAGATGCCGGGCGACGCGTTGATCAACATCCACCTCAACTCGGATCCGATCTTCCTTGGTTCCACCATGTCGAATGCGGCTGGTGAGTTTTCCGCAGTCTTCATGGTGCCAGCCTCTGCGCCATCGGGCAGCCACACCATCGTGGCGACGTCGGGAACGGCCTCGGCGTCGTGGCCGATCATCGTGCTCGCTGCTGGTTTGCCTGAAACGAAGTAGAGACACCGTTCTCAATTCCGTGTTCATCTGTACATCGGACACGATATGACGGAAAGGTCTGAGTTCGACGTTGGTGGCCGTGACGTACAGCGAGAACGACGGAAGCATCGTGATCTGGCGCCGCGTTTCGCCCGTTTCGCCAGTCATACGAGCACCCCTTGCTCAGCGAGAATTGTGCGAACCTTGGCGATCTGAGGGCGATGCAACTTCCAGTTCTGACTATCGCGCTGCACCCGTCCGAGCACGACGCTGGGGTGAACCTGGTAGCGCTCTGCAGTGGCGACGATCGCGGGCAGGGTGGTCGAGGAGATCTCGAATCCTCCTGGAAACAGCCACGCGGACGCTTGGTCGTTGGCGGCGATCTCGTTCGGATCGTTCTGAGTGTCCATGAGATCGTCGTCGACTATTGCGGGATCGCCGGGCGCGATGTGACCAAGGACGAGATGGGCGCACTCGTGGAGCAATGTGAAGAGGAGTCCATCAAAGCGGTCACCCCGAGTCGTCAAGCCGATCACGGGCCGACCATCGCCGAGAAAGGTGACGGCGCCGTCGAGCTTGCCCCCGCGCAGTCCTTCAGCGACGACCAAGATCACTCCGCATTCGGCCAGGCGCGGCTGAAGTTCTGCCAGCTTGCTCGGCCCTGCGCGAAGTGCGCGGGGTAGTTCGAGGGAGAGTTCGGCGAGCTTGGTTCGATCGAATGGAGAGACAGAACGCGTGCCTGCGACCGTTCGTACGTGGGCGAGCCAAGCTGTCTGTTCGAGCGTGATTGGTTCTGTCGTGTTCGCCCGTCGTGCGGCGAGAGCGACGTCGGGGCGCTCGTCGAGCGAGCCGAGGTCGAGGAATCGACGTACCGCATCCTCGATGACGTCGAGGTCGTCAGTATTCGGCAACCACCCCCGACCGCGCACCTCGGCCAGGGGGAGCAAGCTACGCAGGCGGGCGCGGCGGGCGACCGGTGTCATTGTCTCGGCGGAACTCGTGCGCGTGCGCTGTTCGAAGAGGCGGTAGTTGGTCTGAAGATTCAGCCAGAGTGCCGGGCCTGTTCCGAGCGCCTCGCTCAATGCAAGCGCAGTCTCGGTTGTGATTTCCTTCTTCCCGTTCAAGATCTCAGAGACTGCCTGGAGTGGCCGGCCGAGGATCTCAGCGAACTCGGTGACCGTCCAGCCGCGCTCGTCGAGTTCGTCGCGCAAGTACTCGCCGGGGCCGAATACCTCGGCAGGGATGTAGGTGATCGTCATGGTTCGAATCTCCTTTCTCAGTGGTAGTCGACGATTTCGATGATGATCAGGAGACGCCCCTGAGCGTCCGACTCGATGCGCCAGATGAGCCGCCATTGCTTGTTGAGCCGTATCGAGTGCTGTCCAGCGCGACCGCCCGACAGCTTCTCGAAATGGAGTGCCTTGTAGTTACGGAGATCAAGTTCGGTGTCCGCTGAAGCGAGGAAGCCGACCTTCTTCCGATACGACTTGATGAGGTCTGGACCGGGTTGGGGCAGCACAAAATCCGGCTCCTCGTAGAGGCGTCGAAGGTTGTCATCCTCGAACTCGAATCGCATATTTCACACCTTCACCCTACAGGTGAACTTGTCGGATGACAAGACATTATCGGATGGGCACGTAGAACGGCTACATCGATGACTCAACGCATTCGAGTTCCGCTGCGGCGCGAATCGATCGTGTGCCGTCGTCGCATGCGTCAATGGAATTCTCATACGGTCCGGCCCAACGAGAGGCTTGTTTGCTCGGCCTCGAAGGTGAAGCCGTACCACCGGTCGGTGGTGCTGGCCTGGTCGGCGCCGAACTCGATGACGTCACCGAGGTGGGTCATCGGGCGAATGGTCCATCCTCGACCGCTCGGGTGACGATCCAGGTCGACAACTTCCGAGCGCCAGGGATATCCCCAGCGCGGAACAGCCGACCCGCAGTGTGCTTATCCACACCCGTTGCATATTCCAACGACAACACCGACGGCGTGACCGGACTTTGCTTGGAGATCAACGACTTTTGGCTCACCAAACTCTCCGCCGGCCGACCGAAAGACTTCGAGTTCTGCCGGGCACTGGTCCGGGCCAGGCTGATTACGCCCGAGCCGATCCTCCGCTTCTGGGGCAAGTCATGGCCCGCTTCGCACTTAGCTCAGTTGATCAGCCTGATTGCGTCGCTTCTCGCCGGCTACGCCGTGGCTGTCACGATCGAGCGCCGCTCGGTAGCCGGGCTCCCGCTGTAGAGCGGTGCCTTCCCGGCGCGACGAACAGCGGTCGCGCATGCCCACAGTGGAACCTTCCAATGTCGGGTCGACCTCGCAAATCGATTGCTACCTGCCCGAGGTTTGCAGCACCGAATCGATGCCGAAGCCGTTCGGTTCTAACCCCTACCATGGTCCTTGGGGGTGACCAGCCGATCTACGTTGGCGGACGCGGGATTGGTTCGGCTGCCAGGGTCGTTGTAGGGGCGACCACGAGCGTGGTCGAAGTTGAAGCAACGGTGGTCGCGGCCATCGAGGTAGTCGTTGTCGCCACCGCAGTGGTCGGTGCGGCAGTGGACGTAGTTGTCGTCGTCGCCGCAGTGGTGGGTGGGAGGGTGGACGTGGTTGTTGGTGCTGGGGACGTGGTGGTTGTCGGAGGCACCAGGGGGTTGCTGGCCAGCTTCAGGATGAAGGTGGTTGGCACGATGATGTCGCCACGAGTGCCGAAATCCAGCGTCATCGATCTCGTACCCGCAGTGAGCGATCCGGTCAGCGTTGCGATGTCGATCGCGTGTCCATTCGCGGACACCGCAGACCCGTTGACCGATTCGTGCGCGAAGTTCACCGGGAAATCGGGAAACGATGGATCTGAGGTTGTGGCATATTCACCGGGAATAGTGCTGTCGCCCTGAACGACAAACGCGGTCAGCGTGGACGGGAGGTCGGACCGTCCATCGAATCCCGAGATGGTGATCGATCGTGTTTGGTTCTGGAGATACTCAAGACCGTCGTAGATGTAGACGATCGAGTAGTCCGGCGACGGCACGTCGTAGACCACGACCAACTGCCAACCACGCGCGTTCTCCCCGGCTTCGCTGCAGAGGCCGGGGATACCACCCGTGATGGCAACGGTGTAGGTATCGGACATCGATGCCCCGATCATCGAAGTGACGTCGGCTTCGTACGCCGCATACATGATGGGTCTGCCGTTCGTCGTGCCGGCAGCCACCATCCGCCGACCACCGGTCACGACCGTCGAAGATCCGTTCGATCGCATGAGCCGAACCGTCGGGTCCACGGGGGTGGCGGTCGTGTAGCCGCGAAGATCGTTCCTCTCCAGGCCGACCCAGTACAACATCGCTCTGATTGGCGATGCGCCGGCAGGCACCGTGAGCGCAGCGCTGGAGGAAGCGGTGTTGATTGCCGAACAGTCGAAACCGCTCACACCGCCGCGATCGCCGCGAACCTGTGACGCACCCGTTGTCGAGTAGTTGACGCCAAACCCCGCGAATTCGGCCGACTTCGAGAAGGCGGTCGACTCAGGCACGTCACCGGGGGCAGCGTACGCCAGGCCCCCGCCGGCAGCAGCAAGGGCTCCAAGCAGAACAATAATCCGGCGTCTGGGATTGCGAAGGCTGGGCACCGTGTACTTATCGGCCATACGGCCGTCGAAACGAACCCGCTTGACCGAAAGCGAAGTTGTTTCAGAGGACATCCGAACCGACCCACCCGAAAAACGTTCGATCGCGCGGCTCGGACGCGCCTACTATTCGACCCGTTTGCGGATGTACCCGAAAAGCAGTCGAAACACGCAAAGGTCAACCCGATTCGTCCCCGTTACCATTTCACTCTGCCTCTGGCGGCCGTGCCGGTTAGGCTACGGACACGGGTCCGTAGCTCAATGGAAGAGCAGGCGCCTTTTAAGCGCGAGGTTGTGGGTTCGAGACCCACCGGACCCACTTAGCCAGCAAACCCAATAAGGACTGGGGTTTGCTGGCTCCGAACCCCCTCGACCGGCGCTCATGGTTACATGTTCGGTTACAAGTGTTGGTGATACTGGGTAGATTCTTGGGACATTAGAGACCGGCGAGAGGGCAAAAGATGGGCACCAAATAGACGAGCAAGCTGAAAAATCTTCCCGATTGGAGATACGGCGACGGGTCCGTTTATGGCTTGCCCGGTGCTGAGGGGTTCAGCCACAAAACGCGTCCCCGAAGAGTCCGTCGCAGTGTTTCGGCGGCTAGCAGTCGGCCAGAGCGTTGAGGGCACTGCACATTTCATGACGACGGCTGCCAAGACCGCCTAGGCGCGCCGTGAGGCTCGACTTTGGCACTACCGTCAAGTCATCGAAGTTGGCGACACACTCGAACGCAAGACCTTCGGCAGGTCCGAGCGGTAGTTGTGTGGGGCCTGATCGCAGGGTTGTGGTTACCAGGGCGACGGTGATCCTTCGCATGCGGTCGAGCGCCCACGGCCGGGTGATGACAAGGCACGGACGTACCATGTCTTGGGTTTCTATGAGCCAGATGTCGCCCTGGTTCATAGGCGGGCCGGGTACACGGCGCTCCAGTCCTCAGCTTCGCAGGCGGCGATGGCCGCTCGACCGGCCCGTTCCATATCTTCGGTCGTCTCGGGATGCCGCTCCCACGACTCGATGTCAGCTTCGATCATGAGTCGACGGCGCTCTTGAGAAATGAACCGTTCGACGGCTTGCCGAATGATGCCGACTCGGGTGCGGTCGATCCCGGCCAACACGAGCGCATCAAGGCCGTCTAGATCAGCGTCGGACAGGCGAACTGCGAGCTGAGTGGACATTAGATCTCAGCATACCATTCTTGGTATTCGCACGGTTAGTTCGCTCATACGACGATTCTTTCATAGGTGTTGAGACCAAGCGCGAGGTTGTGGGTTCGAGACCCACCGGACCCACTTATCCCGTTGTTTGAGCGTGTGCAGACAAAATCATGATCGTGTCGAGCCACCCGGTTGCTGTCAGTTCACCTGCCGCTGCCGATGGAGGGGGGTGGCCGATACTGAACCAACTCCACACGACCCGACGAACTGGTGGCTGCAGGAGCAGCGAGCCGTGTCCAGATCCAACCGTGGTCAACCTGCTGACTCGCTGGTTGGCTTGGATGTCAGCCGTGCGTCGGGCACAACGTCTGAATTGTTGGGTGGTGACCGATCGCCGCTGTTTGAGCTCGACGTTCTCGATGCCAACGAGCTGCATATTCCTGATGGCTGGTTGGGCGAACCAGTTTCGACGTTGAGTCCGCCCAAGCCAGGGTCGGTAATCTCTGACACGGATGCTCCTGAACGATTTGAGTTGTCGTCGGCACTCGGGGGCCACGACAATGAGCCCGAAGTCGAGCAGGTTATAGCCCCGGATGCACCCCGCAAGCTAACGCTTCGCAACGTGGTTCTCGTCGTGATCGGCTTCTTGGCGTTGTCCGTGACCAGTATCAGTTGGCTCCAGGCCAATCGCCGTTCGAATCAGCTCGACAGATCGACCGTAGTGACCAACGCTTTTCATTCGACGAGCGCGACGCCGCTGTTGACTGGTGCGGTCTCGATCCAATCACCGACGGGCGAGGTGACGAAAGGTTCGTATTTGGTTGACCGCACTGCCAAACGCACGTCGCTGTCGTTTGCTGCCGACGGACAGTTCGGCGCAGTCGACACGACTGTCGTTGGTGGAACGCTCTTTGTCCGTGCCCCGTTGCTCGATGCGCTCGACTCGCTTGTCATTGGAAAATGGGTGGTCTCGCCGGTCGGGTCTGCGGCCGAGATTCGACTGGGAAAGCTCACCGGAACCGGTATCAATAGCCCCTCGTTGGCGCTGAGCGTGCTCTCGTCACCTGGGGTGCTGGTGGCGACCAAGTCGGGGTCTGAGGCCAGCGCTGGGGTCGATCAGTATGAGTTAGTTGTTTCTACCGACAAGGTGGGTGTCGACAAGCAACGGCAGTTGTCGTTACTCGGGTGGACACAAGGCGTGACGGTGCTGGTCTGGATAGGTTCGACCGATGGGCTGGTACGCAGGGTCATCTACCCGCAAGGTGCCGGGGCCACCGCGTTGACTATCGATCTCGCCATGACGCCGACTGCCCCGAGTCCTTGGATCGCGCCACCGTCTGCCGACGTAGTAAGGATCGAGTCATCGTCGCGGATAGCGGCCCTAATGAGTGAGGCAGTGAGATGAGTTGGAACCCTCCCGGCACGTCGCACGAACGCAATTCCCTCCCCGTTCTTGCCCCACCCAATACACGGCCTCGTCCGCTGCCGCCACACGGGTGGACGCCCGACGCTCTTGATGCGTTCGACGTTGCCGACACAACCGCCCGCGTCGAATCGTCCACGTCGGCGGTAGGTTCGTCACTGTTGTCGCGCAAGCCGGGTGTTGTCGCCGCGCTGCTACTGCCAGGCCTGCTATTTGTTGGGGGCCTCTTTTGGTCGACGAGCGCCGGAAACCCAACTGAAACGGTTTCGAGCCTTCCTGTTGTCGACGCTCCCGAGCGAATAGTGGCCCGTCCGGTCAAGCCGCACATTGTTCAAGCTCAATTCGTCGGCGAACCTGCTGCCGTGACGATCAACGTGGATCCGGCCGTTGGATTTGTTCGCGTGAAGCGGCCGCTGGCGTCGGTTCTTCGATCACCAGAAACACCCGGTTTCGTTGAAGTCATTGTGAACTACAACGTTGTGTTCGTTAAATCTGATCCGTACGCGGGCCAACCAGCGACCGAGCTCGGCAAGTGGCTGAAATTGTCAGCGGTGCAGATGGCCACACATCCACTAGCGAGTGGTCTAGACGTCGGATCGCTGCTGCATCTGATTCGTCGTGGGGCGACAATGACCACGGTGGCCGAGGCAATTAGCCAAGTGTCTATACCAACGTCGGAAGTTGACGGTGACGTCACAAAGTTGACGAACGTGATTGGTGCCGATCGGCGAGCGGTGCTCGATGCGAGTCTGGCGTCCATGGGCGCATCGCTTCCCTCGCCGACCGCACAGATCAGATTGGAGCGATGGCGGGACGCCAACAGTGTGTTGCTGCGCGAGAAGCTGTTCGTTGTTGACGGCGGGGTCACCACCGGTTACGAGATGGTCATCGAGGCGGTCGGACAGTTCGTGGATAGCACGTTGCCCAAACGGGACGACGTTGTCTCTGGCTGATCGGAGGTTGGTCAGACGAGGTTCGAAAAATCACCGAGCGACGTCAGTCGTCGTCGAGCGATAGCGAGGGCTTGCTGGGCTGTGTCGATGTCGGCGGCTGCCTCGACAGCCACCAGGCTGAGCCGAGCTGACCGGGCTATGAGCTCGTCGTCGGGTTCGTCGGGATTGACTCGGCTCGCCTGCGTGAAGCCTTTCAGGAGGGCATGTACGGCGCAGGCGTAGACACTCCAGGGGCGAATGAGGCCGGCATCGTTCTGGCGTAGAACGACACGCTCCGCCTGATCTCGTTGTGTAATGCGCCGTAAACGGAGACCATAGGACAACGATCCGAGCATCATCGACAGATCGTCGACCGTGAACGGCGGACGAGTTTGGCGGTCGAACGCAACGAGCATCGAGTCAAGTGCCACCCGGAACTCGATGTGTCGTTGTCGCATGACCTCGACAAGAATACGGCTGAGGTCGGAACGTTCGTCGGATTTGACCGCGGCGCACAACGACAAGAACATCGAGAACCAGGTCGTATCGCTGCCGGCGTCGACCACACGAACGAGTTCATCAATCGGTGCCCCCACCTCAAGAATTGCTCGAACCGTTCGTAGCTCTGCTTCAACCGAGCCGAGTGTGAGATGTCGAGCGAGGTGTTCCACCAGTTCTGCTTGGAATTCATCTTGCCCTTCGGGAAAGGCGTAGTAGGCGGACCCGGCACTCATGCCTAACAGTTCCCCTACCACTGGAAGCTTGATGTGCTGAATGCCGACGTGCAACCGCTCTCGTTGGATCTGATCGAGAGCAACGTGTATGAGTGCTTGCCGGGTGTCCTGGCGGGATCTTCTTGCCACGCAGAAGATGGTACGAACGGCCCATAGGGTCTTCATGTGAAATATCTCAAGAACGTTCAGGAGATGGTCCGGTTGGCCTATGTCGAGGCGCTTTTGCGTCGGACAAGTAGGCTGAGCGGCTGTGATCGAAGTATCTCGCCTCACCAAATCGTTCGCGAAACGTGTCGCTGTCGATGATCTGAGCTTTACGGTGCAAGCGGGTCGCGTCACCGGATTTCTTGGGCCCAACGGGTCGGGCAAGTCCACCACGATGCGTTGCATGCTCGACCTCGATCGGCCTGACGTGGGAACGGTCCGTTTCGCGGGCCAGCCTTTCAGCGATTTCAAGCGACCGTTGAGCGAGGTCGGTGCAGTGCTCGACGCGGGCTACGCCCATCCCGGTCGGTCGGGCCGCAACCATCTGCGGTATCTGGCTGTCAGCAACGGTCTGCCGGCCAGTCGCGTCGACGCAGTTCTCGACCTTGTTGGCTTGAGCGAGGTTGCGAACCGCCGCCATGGAACCTATTCATTGGGGATGAAGCAGCGCCTCGGACTGGCCGCGGCATTGCTGGGCGATCCGCCGATCTTGTTGTTCGACGAGCCGATGAACGGACTCGATCCCGAAGGAATTCGTTGGATGCGCCAGTTCTTGCGGTTTCTCAGCGCTGAAGGTCGCACGGTGTTGGTGTCGAGTCATCTGTTGTCCGAAATGGATCAAACTGCCGATGATCTTGTGGTCATTGGCCAAGGTCGTCTTATCGCTGCCGACTCAATGGCGACGTTCATAGCTGCCAACGTCCGAGCGTGGGTGTCGGTGTCAACACCGCAGGCGTCGGAACTGGCTGTTGCCCTAGGCAATAGGGGCGGCCTCGTCAGCCCGGATGGTGGTGGCGGTTTGCGGGTTGAAGGTCTCACCGCTGCGCAGGTGGGTGAAACGGCGTTTGCGTCAGGCGCAGTTCTTCACTCGCTGTCCACGCAGCAGGCCTCGTTGGAGGAAGCGTTCATGCAAGCGACAGGCTCGTCGGTCGAGTTCCGTGGCCAGGCATTTCCCGAGGCACCTGCGCCATCTGCGCCTGTTGCCGGGTCAACATGGGCAGCACCGGAGTGTCGGTCATGAAGCTTTTGTCGGCCGAGTGGCTCAAGATTCGTACCGTTATCTCAACCAAAGTGTTGTTGATTATCGCGTTTGGTCTCACGCTTGTTGTGGGGTGTTTGGTGGCCGCAAATGTCGGAATCGACCCGTTGGGCGACTTCGACCCGCTGGTGCTTTCGTTGACCGGCGGATCTATTGCTGTAACCCTTCTGGGTGTGGTGTCAGTGCTGTGCATGGCGGGTGAATACCGGTCGCAGTCGATCAGGGCCACCTTGGCCGCGGTGCCGCAGCGTTCTCGGTTGTTCGCTGCGAAGGCCGTACTTGTTGTACTGCTCAACGTGGGTTTTGCTGCCCTGGCCTTAGGTCTGACTACAGGCCTTGCGTGGGTGATTCTTATCGCTCGGGGTCAGGCACCTGAGTTTGGTAACGAACATATCGCTACTCTCGGGGGTGGTCTGATCCTGTTCGCGTTGCACGGACTGGTAGGTCTGGCCATTGCGACCCTGATACGAAATGCTGCGGCTGCGATCTGCCTTCTGGTTTTGTGGCCGCTCCTTTTCGAAGGTTTGGCATCGGTGATGCTCGGTCTTGTGAAGGTACCAGAGCTGTCCAAATTCTTGCCGTTCTCGGCCGGAGCGCAGCTGTTCTTGCAGAACCAGGGTGCCGAAGATGTCATGAGCCGCTGGTCTGGCGGCCTCTATTTTGCCGGATTCGCGGCGGTGCTCTGCGCAGCGGCGCTCTGGCTCTTCAACCGCCGCGACGCCTGAGCGCCGCGGCCATTCACGCAACAGTTGCGGAAATGGCCGGGCCAGACGCGGCCGTAGGCGCAACAGTTGCGGAAATGGGCTGGCCAGTCAGCGCGAGCGTTGCTCGAGGCGGTCTCGCATGAGAATGCGATACCGACGGTCTTGCTGATCGATCCAACCCAGCCGAATGAAACTGGAAATCGCTTTGTTGACCCGCTCTCGCGACGCGCCGACCATGCCCGCTAGTTCCTCTTGGGTGATGGGTAACGTGAACTCGTCGGCACCGTCGGACAGTTCCACAAGTCGCTTTGCGGTACGACCGGTGACATCGAGGAACATGGCGTCGGACAATGCTTCGTCGGTGCTTCGGAGCCGTAACGACAACAGACGCACCACACCCCACAGCAGCCGTGGTTCGCGATCGAACAGTGCCTGTACCGGACCGTAGGGTATGGCGAGCACCATGCTTGCTTCGAGCGCACGTGCTTCGGCCGACCGAACGCCATCGTCCAGCAGCGGCATTTCGCCGAAAAGGTCGTTGGCTTCCATGAGGGCAACCACGCTCTCCCTGCCATCGACTGAGCGGTTCGTGATTGCTACGCGGCCCGACAGGACTACGTACAATTCGTTGGACGGATCGCCGGACGCGAACAGCACATCTCCGCGGACCATGCGGCGCGCCGTGCCTGCGGACCCAAGAAGGCTGAGCTCGTCACGCGGAACTGCAGCAAAGAACTCGGACTTGGACAGAACTTCTTCGTGAGCCATGGCGATGTCAGACTACCGTTCGTGGCCGAGACAAGCGTAAAGAAGGGTATGGGCCGCGATGAGAAGTTGGGCAATTATTGTTGCCGCTGGTTCAGGGAACCGCTTTGGCGGTCTGAAACAGTTCGAGTCGTTGGGCACAAAGCGAGTGGTCGACTGGGCGATCGAGACGGCTTGTTCGGCGTGCGATGGGGTGGTTGTGGTGGTCCCTGACGGCCAAATTGCTCAGCCGGGGGAGGTGACCGGGGGAGCGACTCGCAGCCAATCGGTCCGCAACGGCCTGGCCGTGGTTCCCGACGATGTCGACGTGATCTTGGTGCACGACGGTGCCCGGCCGTTTGCTTCAGCGACCATTTTTGCCGATGTCATTGCCGCAGTGCGAGGCGGTGCCGACGGTGCCGTACCGGGCGTACCCGTTACCGACACCATCAAGCAGGTCACGGCCGAAGGCGTGGTCGTTACTACACCTGATCGCAGCCGCCTGGTTGCCGTCCAGACCCCGCAGGCCTTTAGCGCTGCGGTGCTGCGTCGGGCATACGCGGGTGGACGCGAAGGCACTGACGATGCCGCGGTCGTCGAAGCCGTGGGCGCCCACGTGGTTGTGGTGTCGGGCGAACCGGAGAACCGAAAGATCACCCTGCCGGACGACTTGTCGTGGGCACGAGACCGGATTGGACACTGACATGGACATTCGCGTCGGCCAAGGGTTCGACATCCACCGATTCACCGATGACCCCGAACGTCAACTAGTTCTTGGCGGCGTAGCGTTTCCCGATTCACGTGGCCTAGCCGGGCATAGCGATGCCGACGTCATTGCTCATGCGGTCGCCGATGCGTTGCTGGGCGCGGCGGGCCTGCCCGACATCGGCCAGCTTTTTCCCGACACCGACCCGCAATGGCAGGGTGCGAATTCGCTTCTGATTCTTGCCGAGGTAGCCGCCCGGGTCCGCGCCGCCGGATGGGAGCCGGGCAACGTGGACTGCAAAGTGGTGTGCGAATCACCCAAACTGTCAGTTATGAAAGATGTGATGGAAAGAAATTTGTCCGACGCAATTGGTGCCGTTGTCACCGTGTCGGGTCGCCGAGCCGAGGGCCTGGGTTCGCTTGGCCGTCGCGAAGGCATCGCGTGCTGGTCGGTCGCTCTTATTGCTCGTACCAACCCGTGACTGGCCAACGAAAGCCCCGGGCCGCTGGTGCTGGCCGTTCTAGCCGGGCAGCCGCCGGACGCCAGTCTCGCCCGGCGGCGGCAACCGGTCGTCGTCGCGCTGCCGCGGGCACAGGCGGTCCGCGCCGTACCGACGAACGTCCGATCGGCCCGCCGAAGGATCGTGGCCTTGGTGGCGATCAGGTCGAAGGCCGCCAAGCCGTTCGTGAGTTGTTCCTTGCCGGGAAGCGTCGGGTTCGTGAAGTTCTCATTGCAACCGATATGGCCGAGAGCGACATGATCGACGATATTCGTGAGCTGGCCTTAGCGGCTCGCGTCACGATTACCGAGGTCAGCCGCCGCCAGCTCGACATGCTCACGCGCAGCGAGGCACCCCAGGGTGTCATGGCCAAAGCGGCACCGTTGGCCGAAACCGAACTTGATGTCTTACTGAAGCGTACCGTTGGCAAGCCTCCGTTCCTGTTGGCGCTCGATGGTGTTACTGACCCGGGCAACCTGGGCGCATTGTTGCGTACGGCCGAAGGGGCTGGGGTTACGGGGGTGTTGCTTCCGAAGTATCGAGCGGCGCACATCACTCCGACCGTCGCGAAGTCGGCGGCCGGCGCAATTGAGCACATTCCCATGGCGGTGGTGTCGGGCCTGGCTTCCACGCTAGCTATGTGCCGGCAAAAGGGCCTGTGGGTTGTGGGTCTCGACGACGAGGCCGAGAAGTCATTGTTCGAGATTGGTGATCTTGCGGTTGAAGGCATTGTGCTGGTGCTTGGTGCCGAGGGCGCTGGTTTGTCTCGGCTTGTGAGCGAGCGGTGCGACATGCTGGTGTCTATCCCGATGACGGGTCAATTGTCGTCGCTCAATGTCTCCACGGCCGGAGCGTTGGCCTGCTACGAAGTGGTTCGTGCCCGCCGTACGAAGTAACCGCACGTTGCGTCTCGCAGAGTTGTGCAACTTAATGCACGGATCAGTGCATTAAGTTATAAGGTTTGGAGGTGGACCTCGCTCGACCTATCGAAGCATTGATTCCTGGTGCACGGGGTCTCATTCTCGGAGTGCTCATCTGCGCGGGGCGAGAGCTGTCGACCGCTGATATCGGCCGTCTCGCCGTAGTCAGCGCCGGGCAAGCGTCACGCGTCTTGCGTCAGCTCGACCAGATGGGCCTGGTTCAACGGCGCGAAGTTCCTCCCGCCGTCGTGTATCGCCCGGTCGAGGAGAATCTCGTTGTAGGTCTTCTTCGCGAATTGTGTCGCGCTCGGGATCTGGTTGTCGAAAGAGCAGCTGTGACGAGTTCCATGATCGTTCCTCGGCCCCACCGGTTGTCGATTTACGGCTCGATCGCGCGGGGGGGCGGCGGTCCCGGCAGTGACATTGACGTGTGCGTCGTTCGTCCGTATGGGGCCGACGACGAATCAAGCTGGGCCGAATCCCTCGATGCTTGGCGTCTCGGACTCGAACTCTTCGCTGGCTCACCGGTCACTCTGCTGGAAGTGAGTAGTGACGAATGGCAGTCGGGTCGGCTGCGGGCGGGCCTTTGGAAATCGATCGCCGCCGAGGAAGTGGTGCTCCTCGATGCCGAAACCGCTGGAGTAGCGCTGTGACACGGGGAGGGCCCCGCACTCGACCGGTGTCCCGCCCAGAGGCAGCGCAGTTTATGGGCAAGGCGGAAGAGTTCTTGGACACGGCTCAAGAGGCCTTGGAGGAGGGTCGCTACAATGCTGCTGCCGGCAATGCGGTCCACTCCGGAATCAATGCTGTTGATGCGATTCTGGGCATCCTGACTGGTCAACGAGCGTCGGGTCAAGATCACGCCCAGGCGGTTCAACTCATTTCGGTCGTGCCTGGAGTTGGTCGAGAGGCGTCGAATCATTTACGTCGTATTCTCCCGCTGAAGACTAGAGCGGAATACGATCCCCGTCCTGTAAGCGCCGCTGATGCGACGAGAGCCGTCGACCAATCGCACAAGCTGGTAGGTCTCGCCCGTAGCGTCATGAGCGACCGAGGGTAGAACCCTTCGGATGTCCTATAATAAAGACATCATGCAGATTGTGTTGCGTCGACCTGAAGATCTTGGGACAGCAATCGCTGAGTTCCGGGTTGCAAGCGGGCTGACACAGGCCGAGCTAGCGGCCAAGGTCAGCCTGCATCGCACCTATCTGTCGAATATCGAGCGTGGGGAAGCTCCCGAATTCGTTCGGCGCTACTTCGCCCTGCTCGAAGCACTCGGTCTCCACATCACGATTACCGAGGCCGAACCGTGACCACAACCACCCGGCGGCTGAACGTGTGGAGGGCCAATCGGTTGATCGGAACCTTCGACCAGACTCGTTCCGGCCTTCGGTTCTGTTACACCCACGAGTCCGTCGAGCACGTCGGGCTTGGGCGTCCGCTGATCTCCACGAGCATGCCTACCAGCATTCGGCCGTTCTTTGATCGCATCGTTCGCCCGTACTTCGATGGCTTGCTTCCCGAAGGCGAGGCCCGACGCATCATTGCCTACGACTTGCGGTTGTCGGAAGCTGACACTTTCGGACTTCTCCGCTCCCTGGGACGCGATTGTGCAGGGGCACTTGCCATCATCCCCGCTGACGACGGCCCGCCCGTCAGCGAGTCGGTCGCCACACTTGAACCGCTCAGCCCAGGTGCACTCGATAAGCTGATTCGCAACTTGCGCTTCAATCCACTTGGTCTCGACGACAACCTTCGCGTTTCACTTGCTGGTGTTCAGGAGAAGCTGGTGCTCACGGCGTTGCCCGGCGACCGCTGGGCGCTCCCCACTGCGGCGGTTGCATCAACGCACATTCTTAAACCGGCGATTACCGGACTCGATGGCAGCGCAACCAACGAAGCGCTGTGCCTCCGGTTCGCAGCCGAATCTGGAGCCTCGGCCGCGACGGCGCGGGTCCAGCACCTCGGCGGCCGAGACGTGCTCATCGTCGCCCGGTTCGATAGGACGATCGACAACCACGGACTCGTTCACCGCATACATCAGGAAACTGCATGTCAGGCCCTGTCGACTCCTGTTGCCGCAACCGCCCGCAAGTATGAGGACTCAGGCGGACCAACCATGCACGACGTCGCCGCCGTTGCTCGGCGATGGACAGGGCCCGAACAGCTCGATCGGCTGCTGCAACAACTCACGGTGAATATCGTTGTCGGCAATGCCGATGCCCACGCCATGAACATCTCGTTCATGCTGCAGGATTCAACCGAGGTCCACATCTCCCCGCTGTACGATGTGCTCTCTACGCTCGCCTACCCAACCCTGAGCACGACAGCAGGAATGTTCGTGAACGGTGTGTCCGATGTTCGACTCGTGACCCGCGATGATTTGGTCAGCGAGGCTGTCGGTTGGGGAATGCCTACCGACCGGGCGGCATCTGTCGTTGAAGCGGTTTGTCGAGACGCTGGTGCCGCGCTCGACCGCGCCTGCGAGGCAATTCCGACGGCGCCGACCGATCTGGTCGCTCTCCTGTGCGAGCGGGTGGCCTCGTTCAGCGACCGCTGAAGGTCGATCTCAGATGCCAGCGCCAGAGCATACGAACGCGCCGGCGCGGGTATCGATACGCAAGCCGCCGGCGCCGTCCGCTACCTCGGCGGTGAACCGTTCAAGCATCGTGGCGCGCTGACCAACCGTTGCGTTCTCGCCGGGCGGGAACGATGTGGCGTAGGCGAGTAAGTCGTTCGGGTCGGTGACGAGCAGCGGGTTCATGAACGAGTGCCACGTGATCGTCCCGAACACCTGACGCAGCAAAGCCTCACCGACCTCGATGCCGAATGACTGGCCGAGCAACTGGGCGCGTCCACCCACAAGGTCGTCAACTGCGTCGAACAACTGGCGCATGTGTCCCATGCCATTTGTGGCGATGAGAGCGGTGCCGTCCGGCCGCAGCACACGGCGGATCTCGCGGAACGCCCGAAGCGGATCGGGCACGTGGTAAAGCATGTGATTGGCCACCACCAGGTCGAAACTTTTATCGCTGAACGGCAACTCCTGCACATCACATGCCTCGGCACGAGCAGCGGCGTACCCTAATCCCAGAACCGGCCGGGCCCGCAGCCAACCTCTAGCACCTCACCGCCAGGCGGCTAGTTGACCAACCCCGCCTCCCAGGCACGGAACGGGATCGGACTGGTGCCATACCGATCGTGCAGATGCGAGCGATTCCCCAAGTTCGCGCTCGTCACGTACTGCTCCTCCAGCAGATAGCTCGGATTCGTCCAGAACACGTCGTGTGACATGTCCGAGTTTCGCAGAGCCCTGCTAACCGTTTTCGTCAGGTGGGTTGAGCAAGCCGGGGAACGTTGCGTAAGTAGTTCGAGAACGCGTCGCCGGTGGCGTCGCGGTCGTGTTGGCTTGGGGCGGCGATTTCGAGGCGGAAGTCGGTGACCCCGGCGGCGGCGTATTCGTGCAAGCCTTCGAGCACCCGATCCCAGCTGCCGATAAGGTGCAGTTCGGCGGGCTCGGTCAGGGCTTCCATATCCTGCAATCGCGAGTACGACGGCACGGTGCGATAGAACGCGGCAGTCTCACGCGCGAGCTCGAAGGCAGGAGCCGGGTTGTCGGTGACGCACAGCCGGATGAGCGCCATGATCCTCGGTTCCGGGCGACCGGCTGCTTCGGCCGCGGCACGAATCGACGGAGCGATGTACGAACTGATTGTGTTTGGTCCGCACTGACCGACCGAGGTTCCTCGCACCCTGCGACCGGCGAGATCCAGCATCTTCGGCCCGAGCGCGGCTAACAGGATCGGCGTATCGGCGGCGGCGATGTTCAGCTTTGCGTGGGTCGAAAGCTGGCTTCCGGTCACCTCGGCAGTGGCGCCGGTGAGCAATGGTTGCAACCCATCGATGAACTCACGGGTGAACGCTAACGGGTGGTCCCACGCCAAGCCCATGGCGTCGCGCACTGCATTCTTCGATGCTGCACCAATGCCCAGCGTGAAGCGGCCACCCAGTGCACTCTGGGCCGTGCGGGCGAGTTGCGCCACGCCGATGGGGTGGCGTCCGTATAGCGGCACCACCGAGGTGCCCACCTCGGTGAGGCTCGGGCAATCGTCACCGACGCACGCGAGCGCCACGATCGGGTCGACCCCAAGACCCTGCGAAATCCACAAACTGTCGAACCCGGCGCTCTCGGCGTATTGCGCGACCGTACGAGCATCAGCGATCGACGTAATGGCCGTGCCGCCCGCTAGTCCCCAGCGCACTCCGAGTCGATCGCCGTTCATTGCGCGCCCAAACTAGCCGGTAGCCGTGAGACCGATGGTTCCATCTCGGCCTGGGCAGTGTGTCGTGTGGTGAAGACCTGCACGTCCGGGCGGCGTACGTGGCCGAAACCATCGTGAGCGAGGCGGTTCATTTCCTCGTCCTTCGGCACGAGGGAGACCGTGCCGGGCTGGCAGGTGACCTGTTGGCTCTCGATTTCGCGCCGATCATCACAATTCCCGTACTTCCATTGGCCGAACGCGCTGCCGACATCGTCGACGAGGCACTTGGCGTAGGTTGGGGCCTTGCTTGCGCCGCCGCCGTGGCCCAGCGCGATCGGGTTCCGCTCGTCTCCTTCCACGCTATCGACATTGCAGGCATCACAACGGTGCGCCTTCGCCGGTAGTCGAGCGCTATCGAGGCGATGCCGACAACAACAAAACTTGAGAGCCGGGTGTGGGAATTGAACCCACGACATCCTGTTTACAAGACAGGTGCTCTGCCAACTGAGCTAACCCGGCGACGCTTCTATCCTAGGAGTTTACGAGGGTGCTTGAACATCTTGCTCCGGACAGGCAGGCTGTGTCGGTGGTATTAACTGATCGCGAGCAAGCAATTCTCGACTTCGAGCGTACGTGGTGGACCCGCGACGGGGTGAAGGAGTCGCTGGTCCGAGACTTGTTCGGGCTTGATTTGGCCGATTACTACCACGCTCTCAACGAGTTACTCGACCGATCCGAGGCGCTCGACTACGACCCGATGGTCGTTCGGCGTCTGCGTCGCTTACGTGACAGGCGTCGACGATCACGTTCAACTGAGGCTGTGCTCACTGATGAGCTTGGCGAGGAGGCCTGATGGCGTTCCCTAGTGGCAATCGTCCCAACTCGGGAGCAGGTACCAACCTGCGCACCGTAGTTGTCATCCTCGTAGCCCTCGCGCTGGGGGCCGTGGTTCTCAAGCGCGGCTTCGGTAACGACGCAGTGGCCTCGGATCCTGGCGGCGTTCCGACGAACTCAAGCACCGTGGGCGCGGCCAAAACCACCATTCCCAAGGGTGGAACCACGGCACCAGCTTCGGCCGCAACCACGTTGCCGCCGACCACAACCACCATCGCACTGAACCTGGCGCTGAACAAAGTCCTCATTGCGAACGGCGCGGGAATCCAGGGAATTGCTGGCACCGTCAGCACGTTGCTCACCTCGAGGGGTTACACGGTGAGCCTTCCGGCCACCAACGCGGCTGCCACTCAACCAACCAGTGCTGTGTACTTCAACCCCGGCGCGGACGCCGTGGCAAAGTTTGTCGGCCTCGACTTGAAAATCGCCACGGTGATCGCAATGCCGGTCACCAAGCCGGTGAAAGATCGTCCCGAAGCGAACGTGATTGTGGTGCTTGGCCAAGACTTCAACGTGGCCAACGTTGCGCCGACCCAGCAGCTCCCCCTTCAGACGCCAGCGCCGGCCGTCCCGGCGACGCCGGCAGCAGCGGTCGTTCAGCCGACAACTACGGTCAAAAAGTAGCCCTTATCCGCAACTGTTGCGGACACGGCCGGGCCTGGCGGTGCCGAATCCGCAACTGTTGCGCAAATGGCCGGGTCAGGACAGTGTAGCGAGGTAGGCCGCTACGGCTTCGGTGATGCAGGCCGCTGTGTCATTGAAGGCACGGGCCTCGCCAAAAGTGTTGAGGAGCGAGATGTGGTTGATGCGGTCGCGCACGTCGGGGTCGACCTGTCCTGCGATGGCCAAAACGGGCACACCGAGCGACGCGGCCATGTCGGCAACCCCGCCTACAACCTTGCCCTCAAAACTTTGGGCGTCGAGGAAACCTTCGCCCGTAATGACCAGATCGGCACGTTCCATGCGCTCGGCCAACTGCAGTTCGTCGGCCACAAGCTCAAATCCAGGGACGAGTTTGCCGCCAACAGCGACCAGCCCACCTGCGAGACCACCAGCGGCACCGGCACCCTCGACGGCGCGGACGTCGATACCGAACTGTTCGATGTACACCTGGGCTAGGCGTTCGAGTCGACGACGCAACAGCTCCACCTGAGCGGCCGACGCGCCCTTCTGGGGACCGAACACCGGTGCGGCGTCGACGAATAACGTACGAACGTCGCACGCCACCCGTAGCTCAACTCCACGAAGCCGATGAAGCGGGAAGATAGCTCGTTGGGCACCGAGGCCACCGTCGGTAGTGGCCGAGCCGCCGAGGCCCACCAGGATTCTCTTGGCACCGGCATCGAGGGCCGCGGCGATGAGTTCACCGGTTCCGTGCGTAGTGGCGGCAATTGGATCGTTGTTTTCCTTGCCCCCAACGAGCGTGAGGCCAGACGCTAAAGCCATCTCGATGATGGCCGTACCATGATGCATGCGCCACCCGGCGTCGACCGGATCGCCTAACGGGCCCATAACGATGTTGTGGCGGTTCGGGCCACCGAACGCATCGAGCGTGCCTTCGCCACCATCTCCGACCGGCGCGCCGTCGCACGTTCCACCGGCGAGTCGCACCCCCTCGGCCACAGCCGCGACTGCTTCGGGAGCGGTGACGGTTCCTCGGAATTTGTCAAGCGCTGCAACAACTCTCACAATACCCAAATCGTACGCCGTCTGGCTGCTCGCTTGCCTCGCTGCCGCTAATCCCGATTCGTTTTGTCGTATTTAGATTCCTGGGCCGCTAGGGTAAGGCCGTTATGACAGTCAAGGTTCGCATTCCCACCACACTCCGTCCGCTCTCTGGCGGCAATTCCTCAGTCGAGCTTCCCGCTGGCACGTTACGCGAGGTGCTTGCCGGCCTCGATGCCGCGCATCCTGGCTTTACCGATCGGTTGTTCGACGGAGACAAGCTTCGTAAGTTCGTCAACCTCTTCGTGGCCGACGACGATGTGCGCTTCATGGACGGCCTCGACACCGTGGTTCCCGAGGGTGAAACCGTGTCGATCATCCCCGCGGTTGCCGGTGGAGCAGCCTAACAAAGCCCCGACGGAATGAAATCGCACGGCGGGAGTTGTTCCGTTAGCACTCGCCTCGGTAGAGTGCTAACTACTCAAATATCCTGAGTGCTTGCCCCCTTCCACGGAGGAATTCCCACATGGCTAAGACCATTGCCTTTAATGAGCAGGCCCGCCGGGGCCTCGAGTCCGGTATGAACCAGCTCGCCGACGCGGTTCGCGTCACCCTGGGCCCGAAAGGCCGCAACGTTGTTCTGGAGAAGAAGTGGGGAGCCCCCACTATCACCAACGACGGCGTGTCCATCGCCAAGGAAATTGAACTTGAAGACCCGTACGAGCGCATCGGTGCGGAACTCGTCAAAGAAGTTGCCAAGAAGACCGACGATGTTGCCGGTGACGGCACCACCACGGCCACGGTGCTTGCGTGGGCTATGGTCCGCGAGGGTCTTCGTAACGTTGCTGCCGGCGCTAACCCAATGTCGCTCAAAAAGGGCATCGAGGCTGCCGTAGTCGCCGCCGTCGCCAGCATCAAAGAGCTGTCCAAGGAAGTTGATTCCAAGGAGCAGATCGCTCAGGTCGCCAGCATCTCGTCGGCCGACGAGGAGATTGGCAACATGATCTCCGAAGCCATCGATAAGGTCGGCAAGGACGGCGTTATCACCGTCGAAGAGAGCCAGACGTTCGGAATGGACATGGACCTCGTCGAGGGCATGCGTTTCGACAAGGGCTACATCTCGCCGTACTTCGTTACCGATCCTGAGCGCATGGAAGCAGTTATGGACGATGCGTATGTGCTGCTCGTCGGCTCAAAGATCTCGGCCGTTCGCGACATGCTCCCGGTCCTCGAAAAGGTCATGGCGTCGGGTCGTCCGCTTGTCATCGTCGCAGAAGACATCGAAGGTGAAGCTCTCGCTACCCTCGTCGTCAACAAGATCCGTGGCACGTTCAAGTCGGTGTCGGTCAAGGCTCCAGGCTTTGGCGAGCGCCGCAAGGCCATGCTTCAGGACATCGCCATCCTCACCGGTGGCCAGGTCATCACTGAAGAGGTCGGCCTCAAGCTCGAGAACGTAACGCTCGACCTGCTAGGCCGGGCCAAGAAGATTGTTGTCACCAAGGACGAGACCACCATCGTCGAGGGTTCGGGCGACGAGAACGACATCAAGGGCCGCATCTCCCAGATCAAGACCGAGATCGAGAACACCGACTCGGATTACGACCGTGAGAAGCTGCAAGAGCGTCTCGCCAAGCTGTCGGGCGGCGTTGCTGTACTCAAGGTCGGCGCCGCTACCGAAGTGGAGCTCAAGGAAAAGAAGCACCGCATCGAAGACGCGGTCTCCACGACCAAGGCCGCAATCGAAGAAGGCGTTGTTCCTGGCGGTGGCGTTGCGCTGCTTCGTAGCCAGGCCGCTGTGCTCGCTGTGGCTGCCAAGCTCACGGGCGACGAGGCCACTGGCGCTCGTTTGGTCGCCAAGGCCCTCGAAGCTCCGCTCAAGCAAATCGCCGAGAACGCTGGCATGGAAGGCGGTGTTGTGGTCGAGAAGGTCCGCAGCCTCACCGGTGCCAACGGCCTCAACGCGGCCACGGGCGAGTATGTCGACCTCGTCAAGCTTGGCGTCATCGACGCGGCCAAGGTAACCCGCTCGGCGCTGCAGAACGCAGCGTCCATTGCGGCCCTGTTCCTCACAACCGAAGCTGTCATTGCCGACAAGCCCGAGCCGACCGGTGCCGGTGGTGGCATGGGCGACATGGGCGGCGGCGGTATGGACTTCTAGTCCACAGTTGTTTGAAACCCCTCGGGCTTCGGCTCGGGGGGTTTTGTCTGTTTTCGCTGCTGAAGTGCGCGACAATGGCATGTGATCTCGTTCCAGAGCGTGGGGAAACGATCACTCAGCGGATCCTCGGTGTTGGTCGACGTCAGTGTGGAGTTTCCGGCGGGTGCAGTTTCGGTGGTTACGGGTCCGACAGGGCCAGGTCCGTCGACGCTCCTGCGGCTCATCAACGGACTGGAACAGGCCGATTCGGGTGTCGTAGAACTCGACGGACTCGACGTGACACGGTTGCGATCAGCTGCGCTGTGTCGCCGGGTCGGTTGGTTTTCGCCGACATTGTTTCCGCATCGGTCGGCTGTCGACAACGTCGCGTTCGCCGTGCGGCACAGTAGACGGCGGCGTCGATCATCGACCGCCCGGTCTGAACATCTGCTGCGCTCGTTGGGGTTCGCGTCGTCATTCGGGTCGCTTCCAGGCCGGCTGCCGGTGGCCGACAAAGTGCGGGTTGCGCTCGCGCGTTCGCTCGTCGCCGAAACCGACGTTGTGTTACTCGACAATCCCTTTGCCGGCCTCGACCCGGCACTGAGTTCGGAGTTGCGAGGTACCTTTCTCGACGTTGCGACGCAGCGAAGCCTCACGCTGGTATTGGCCGATACCGCTACGTCGCGGCTGATGGAACGGGTGCAGTTCGTGGTGGTTCTTGGTCACGGCGGACGCGTGTTGCAGACCGGTTCGCCCGATGCGGTATTCGCCCGTCCGGTCGACCGAGAGGTGTCGGCGTTGTTCGGCGATGCGCGTGGCCTGCGTCGGTTGTCCCTGTTGCCCCTCGACGAGGTGGCGGTTGATTCGCTGCCGATCCTTGCCCTTGGGGCCAGTTCGGCCGACGCCCGCGAGTTGGCGACTCGGGCTGGCCGGTGGCTCCTTATCTCCGACGGGGGCCGGCCGGTGGGTTGGCTCGACGCCAGCCGACTCGGTACCGGCCCGTTGACCGAGGTCCCCATCGTGTCGCCGCAATCCACCGTCACCAACGGTGACACGCTGCTTGCTGTGCTCGATGGCATCGTTACATCGCCGTCGCGAATGGTCGTAAAAGTCGACTCCGACGGTCATATCGTTGGCGTTATCGGCATGCCCGCGCTCGACCCGCATCTTCCGGTGAACTGATGAACTCTGCGTGGTGGTCGCAATGGTCGCCTGTTTTTCGCGACCGGTTCATCGACCACTTGGGTTGGGTGGCGGTCGCAACGACGTTGGGCTCGGCGGTTGGTTTGCTGCTCGGATTGTCGGCCCGTGGCTGGCGATGGTCGACCCGACTGGTCAGGTTCCTCGGTGGCGTCATGATTGCGGTACCACCAGTAGTGCTGCTACCCAGCGGCATTGTCACCGCGCCGCGGTTCAACAGTCCGTGGTACGGCGTAGCCATGGCTGCCACGGTCGCCGGATTTGTGGTTCGGCGCACGACCGATGGTCTTGCATCGATTGAACCGGCCATCGGCGAGACAGCCATAGCGTTGGGTATGAGCCGGTTGCAGCGAGCGTGGACAATCGGTGTGCCTCTGGCGCGCCGCGACATCCTGACTGGCGTGCGTTGGGGGGCACTATCGGCAGCGGGCATGGTGGCGTTGTTACCCAGTCACGTCGCAGGCTTCGGCGTGTTCATCCAGGGTGGCGGGGAAGATGTATCCGATAGCGGCCTGGTGTGGGCAGGGCTTGTCGGCACCGCAGTCGTTGCCCTATTGGTCGATGTGACGCTGCTTGTTTCGAGCCGGTTCATTCGCCGACGCTGGATATGAGGGTTAGCGTAGAAGCAATTGACGCTGCCTACAGTGCGTACGACGAGCACCCAATCGACGAACCCGATGAATGGGGTGACCTGAGTTCATTCCGAAACACGGCAGCTGCGTCGTGAGTTCCCTGCCGTTGCGTGGAGAACTTTGGTGGTGCGAACCTCCTGAGATTGGCCGCCGCCCTGTTGTAGTTCTTTCTCGAGACGTTGCGATCCCTCGGTTGCGCAGAGCGTTGATTGCGCCGTGCACGACGACTATCCGCGGGATAGCCAGTGAGGTAGTGCTTGAGCCCGGCGATGATCCAGTTGGCCGACGCACAGCTGTCAACCTTGATTCGGTCGAAAGCGTTTCCGTAGGTGTACTTACTGACCGAATCGGAAGATTGAGCGACCGCCGCATGGTCGAGATTTGCGAGGCTCTCGCTGTTGCGGTCGACTGTCGATTCAGCCGGTGAACTCCGGCTTTCGACGAGCGGCGAATGCCGTGATGCCTTCACGACCGTCGCTTGATCGAGAATTGGCGATCATTTCGTCGGCCTCGCGATGTAAATGTTGGGCGAGCGTGTTGGTCGACGACTCGTGCAGCAAACGTCGCGCCGACGCGTAGGCTCGGCTTGGTCCCTGGGCCAGTTTGGCGGCGAGCGCCTCGGCTTCGGCATCGAGTTTGTCGTCATCGACAACGTTGTTGATCATGCCCCACGACTCGGCCTGCTCGGCGGTGAGGACCCTGTTGAGCAGTGTGAGTTCGGCGGCGCGACGATGACCCACGAGACGAGGCAGGAACCACGAAGTAGCGCCGTCGGGGCTGAGTCCGATAGCGGTGTAAGCCATCACGAACTTGCAGCTACGCGATGCGATGACCAAGTCGGAAGCAACGACTAGGCCAAGGCCAGCACCCGCTGCACTTCCTTGGGCCGCTGTGACGATGGGGGCGTCAAGAGACAAGAGAGCGCTCAGCGCCGGGTGCCAGGCGGCCAGCAATGTTGCGACCAGTTCGGCGTCGTCGACAAACGCCTTTACGTCGCCTCCGGCACAAAACATCTTGCCTCGACCACGTAACAGGATGCAGCGAATATCGGGTCGTGCCGCGAGTTCGGTGCAGACGGCATGGAGATCGTTGGCGATATCGACGTTCATTGCATTGGCCGACTCGGGACGGTTGAGCCAGACATTGGCGACGGACGATTCGACGTGCAACTCGACGGTTCCAGGCATTCGCCCAGCGTGTCACAACGCCGAGGCAGTAGCCTCGTTGGTCGTGCACGGTCGACGGCTAGTTCTTGCAGTTGGCGTGCTCAACGGCCTTTTGGCTGCAGGGTACGGGGTGATGTTCTCGGTCCTCGACGATTTCCGAGACGAGTACGGCATCAGCCCAAGCGCCTTGGGCCTCATCGTCGGCGTGGGTTTCTTCGCGTCGTTCGCGACGCAAATCCTGCTCGCACCTCAAGCCGACCGTGGTCACGCCCGACTACTCGTCTGCCTTGGGATGGGCTTGTCGATAGCCGGGTTGCTCGGCATGGCCGTTGGTCGATCGGTAGGGGTGCTGTTACTAGCGCGCATTGTCATGGGTGTTGGTGCCGGAGCCGCTATTCCGGCCCTGCGACGCATGGTGATCCTGGCCGAGCCCGATCAGATTGGCCACAACATCGGGGTGCTCTTGTCGGCCGACGTATCGGGTTTTGCCCTCGGGCCGGCGGTATCGGCCGTGCTTGTTGGCCCGTTCGGCATTCCGTCTCCGTTTTTGCTGATAGCGGCAGCAACGTTGGCGTGTTACCCAATAATTGCTCGCATCAGCGTTAGCGAAACCGTCGAGGCAACGTCGTCGAGGTTGGCGTTCGATCTGTTCCGAATACGAGCCTTCGCCGGGGCGGTGGTCCTTGGCATGGCGGTGTTCCTCATGATCGGCACCTTCGATGCGCTCTGGGTATTGGTGCTATCGGACCTGAGGGCTAGTGACTGGATTGCGAACATTGGCATCACGTTGTTCGCCCTCCCGCTCATCGTCATGGGTGCGGCGGGTGGCCGAATGGCGCAGCGTTTCGGCCCGTTTCGAGTCGCCACCTTGGGGCTGACGTTGGGAGCGATGTTCATGTTTCTCTATGGTCAAATGCCCTCGGGTGGTGCCATGTTCGCCGTCGCCATGTTCCATGCCGTGAACGACGGTCTCACGGTGTCGAGCACGAGTGTCGCCGCCAGTATGGCTGTTCCGCCCGAGCGCCAGGCCGGAGCCCAGGGCATGCTTGGCGGCGTGCAGGTGTTGGTTGGTGGAATCACGGCCATCGTTGCCGGCTCGTTGTACGACGACCGTGGGCGAACGTTTGCTTACACCACGTGCGCCGTATCGATGGCTGTCGTTGTGATAGCCGGGGCGCTACTCGCCGGACGTTCGTACTATGCCCGTCAACCAACCCCGGAGGTTCTAGCCGCCAGCTAGCGAAGCGGGGTCGAAACCGCAATTGGTCTTGTAGTAGCTCGCCACACGTCCACTGGCTGCTACAAATTCCGGATCGGCCACCAATTTGGTGAACTTGTCGGTGACCGTGGGGTCGTTCTTGTTGAGCAGCATGGCCCGAGCAAGCTGGCTGGCTTGTACCGTTATGGCGATATCGGCCTTGAGGCTGCTGGGGGCAGAGGCGACGATGGTGGCGGACTCGGCGGCGACCTCGTCGAGCAATTTCTTGGCGTCGTTGGCGGTTGCGTTGGGAATCTTCGCCATAAGTTCAGGGATTCGGTCAAACTGCTGCTTTGAGAGCTGACAAAATTTCGAACCGTCGCCGCTCGGGGTTGCGGCGGCTGAGGTTGGCGCACTTGCAGTAGCGCTGCCTGACGCGGTGGGTGCCGCGGTAGCGGGTGCCGCGGCGGGTGCGGCCCGCGATGTTTCTGGCCCCTTGGGTGCGACCGATGACCCACACGCAGCGAGGCCGACCATACCGAGAACAATGTACCGGCGAACGTTAAGGCGCATCGCCCCGACACTAGTGCCGAGAACCCCCGCTCGTGGGCTGGGTGGACGCACTAACCTTTGCCAGGTGAATCTGCCCGACGACACCAGTGCGCCATCCGATTTCGTTCGTGATTTGGTACGCGCCGACGCCGCTAACGACACGTTCGGCGGTCGTGTGCAGACCCGCTTCCCGCCCGAACCAAACGGCTACCTGCACATTGGACATGCCAAGGCCATCTGCCTCGATTTTGGGTTAGCTGCGGAATTCGCTGGCGTCTGCAACCTGCGGTTCGACGACACCAACCCCGACACCGAAGACACCGAATTTGTCGACGGCATTGTTGCCGATTTGGCGTGGTTGGGGTTCACCCCTCCCAACCCGATCCGGTATGCGTCCGACTACTTCGAACAGCTGTACGCCTGGGCCGAACTGTTGGTCGAGCAGGGTCTTGCCTACGTCGATGATCAGGACAGCGAGACCATTTCGCTACAGCGTGGCGGGTACGGCAAACCGGGTATCGAAAGCCCATTCCGGAGCCGGTCGGTGACCGACAACCTGGCGCTGTTGCGAGGCATGCGTGCCGGCGAGTTCGCCGACGGCTCGCGGGTGCTTCGAGCCAAGATCGACATGCAGGACGAAAATATGCAGCTTCGTGATCCGGTCATGTACCGCATCCGTCGCGCTCATCACCACCGCACCGGCGACACCTGGTGCATCTACCCAACGTACGACTGGGCCCATGGGCAAAGCGACGCCATCGAGGGCGTTACGCACTCACTCTGTACCCTCGAATTCGACAGTCATCGGGCGTTGTACGACTGGTATCTCGATCAACTTCCCCTGCCGCTCGACCGGCCACGCCAGACCGAGTTCGCCAGGCTCGAGTTCACATACACCATGACCTCGAAGCGGCGGCTAGCCAAGCTGGTGGCCGACAATGTCGTCAACGGCTGGGACGACCCGCGAATGCCCACGCTGCGGGCGCTACGACGCCGTGGCTATCCGGCATCGGCTATTCGAGCGTTCTGTGAATTCGTTGGGGTGTCGCGCACCAACAGCCGTCATGCCCTCGAACTACTCGAGTCATTTGTCCGCACCGAACACAACCGCACGGCGCTACGCCGCATGGCCGTCGTGCGGCCGCTTCGGCTCGTAATCAGTGACTGGCCCGTCGACGCTAACGGCGAGCCTGTTGTGGAGTATCAGGAGGTGGCCAACAACCCCGAGAACGCCGACGATGGTGTCCGCGCTGTTGCATTTTCGAACGTCCTCTATATCGAACAAGACGACTTCATGGCCGACGCGCCGCCACAGTATTTCCGCTTGACACCCGGGCGTGAAGTGCGGCTGAGGTCGGCCTACTTTGTTACGTGCACCGGCTTCACCACTGACGCCGACGGCACCGTTGTCGAAGTGCAGTGCACCTATGACCCGCTGACCCGCGGTGGCAACGCCACCGACGGCCGCAAGGTTAAGTCCACTATGCACTGGGTGTCTGCTGCGCATTGTGTCGAAGCGACTGTGGCGTTGTACGACCGGTTGTTTTTCGCTGAAATTCCGGGCGACCGTACCGGCGACCCGTTCGACGATCTCAACCCAACGTCGCGCGAGTTAATAGAAGGCGCCAAGGCGGAAGCGGCCCTGGCCGACACTGCGCCGGGCCAAGTGGTGCAGTTCGAGCGCCTCGGATACTTCGCACACGACCCGACCGAGCCCATGTTGTTTCATCGCACGGTGGGACTTCGCGACGAGTGGGCCAACATCCAAAAGCGCAAGCCCGGTAAGTAGCCCGGCTGAGCGAGGGTTTCACCAAGAACGCCTAGTGCGTTGGCGGCGATTTCGTCGAGGTTGGCGCCGTGGATAGCGCAGCCAGTCGCTACTCAGCAATGGTTGTGCCGCAACCACGTCGGGGCAACACCGGGGATGGTCAGGGAACCGACCGTCGGCGTCGCTCCAGACGACCTGGGCCAATGACGGCGCCTGGATCTGGTTGCGGCCGGGACCGTAGTGGTCGAGCCACAGAGATATGCGCGACAGGTCGTGGGTCAGCCAATGGACTGGTACGGAATCGAGACGGACCGACACCGGGCCAAGAGAGCCAACGTCATCGATGGTCATTGCGCGCCCTGCTTTGTACCGACCCCAGACCATGCTGGTGAGGTCAATCACGTGGGTATTGGCCAACCCTGTGGTGACCAGTTCAGGCAGGCCATGGTCGACCATGCCAATGGTGTATGACCACGGTTGGTCGGCGCCGCTGCATCCCCTGCACCCGGGTGCGGCGCATTCGCCGCTGCCGACTGAGATGTTGGTATAGCCGTGGAGAAATATGCGCGTGGCAATGTCGAGTTGTCGGGCATCGAAGGGGGTGGCGTGCTTCATGTAGCCAATCATGACGGGGCCCTGTGACAAAGTTGTTTGGGTCCTTCATCTAGGTGGGTTCCTCGTTGTACGGGCCGCGATCGCTTGCCTGGCTAGCTGCGGACGGCGCGTGCCACTTCGCCCCAGCGGCCGATTGACTCTGGCGATCGGTGGAGCGACTCGGCAGTCAGGTACGTAACCAGTCGTGCCGCAGTTCCCTGGTATCGGGCGACCAGGCGATCCGCCAGCTCGTCCCAGCGCGCAACGACTGCGAAGTGGCCGAGCATTTCGTCGGTGATTTCATCGGACATGCCAGCAACGTCGCCAGCCTTGAGTCGCTCGTTGAGCCGGGCCGAGGTGCCCTCAAACCCGAGGTCATCGAACTGGAACGCGTAGTTGCGCGTAGACCCGTAGAACGCAATTTGGGAACGGGCGCGCGCCAACATGGGCGCTCGCTCCTCGGGGGTATCGCCCGCGACGGCGAACACCGGGATGATGAGATCGACAGCGTCACGTGAGCGACCTGCTCGGCTGGCTCCTTCGGCTACGGCCGGTAGCAGGCGGTGCTCGATGTAGTTGATCGAGTGGAGCGGATGAACATGGATACCGTCGGCTACCTCGCCGGCCATGCGACACATCCACGGTCCAACGGCTGAGATGTCGACCTTGATGTCGGTGAAGTCGTGGCGTTGCGGCGCCCATGCCGCGGGTAGGAGACTGAGCGAGTAATACGGCCCCTTGTGGTCGAGACGCTCACCCGAGAAGGCGGCAAGGCAAGCTTTCACCGCGAGTACGTAGTCTCGCAGGCGTGGTCCTGGTGGGTCGAACTCGGCACCGTACCGGCGTTCGACATGCGCTTTGACCTGGCTCCCAAGCCCAAGCCGGAACCTCCCGTTGGTGTTCTGCGCGAGTTCCCAGGCAATCGACGCGGTCACCATTGGGCTACGCGGGAATGCAACAGCAATACCGGTCGATAACTCCAGCGTGGGAGCGGCGGTGGCCGCAGCGGCGATTGACATCCACGGTGTTTGGCTGGTTTCGGTGAACAGCATGCCAGAAAACCCGTGCGCCTCGATAGCGCGGGCCGTGTCCGCTGCTGACTTCCAGGTAGTTGCGCCAACCATGAGATCGAACTGCATAGTGCATCATCGGCCCGGGCGTACGACGCTGTCCACCTGGGTGGTGACGTTCTGTCTGGCGTATCAGTGAGCAGGCTTGAAGGCAACGGCAGCGGCTATGACCAGAAAGCGGTCGTCAGTCGCGACTAGCTCGGTATTGTTCAGTTCTTCACGCGCCACCCCCAACACGTCGGCCACCTTGGTCACGAGGGAACCGTAGGCTCGCATTCGAATCTCGGGCGCGGGAGTGAGTTGTTGCAACAACCATTCCAGGCCGAGTGGCTGGTACCGGCGGTAGTCTGGGCCTTCGACAGCTGGCATCTGCCGGCCACCAGTTGGAACAGTTATCAGCAATGCGCCCCCGGGTGCGATGGCCTGCCACAAGTTGGCGATGGCAGCTCGGTCGTCGGCTAGGAATTGCAATACCTGGGTGAACACGATGCAATCGAATGCTTCGGCCGGCAGCGAGAACGGCACCGTGAGGTCGGCGATGATCGTCGCCTCGGTATTGGTCGGGTCGATATCGACGGAACTGACCGACGTCATGGCGGAGCCGTAACGTCGAAGGTAGGCCGGGTTCTTCACCTCTAGGCCGCGGCCGCGGATAAGCGATCGGTGTTCGTTGAGAAATGACTCGACGAACACACGATCGACCGGCAACCCGCGGTCGAAACCGTGGTGATTGCTGAACGGTTCGGGTCGACGAACGTTTCCCCATCGGATGCGGTTTCCTGGGCGATGACGGTTTGCCCAGATCGCCCACCGTTTCATGGGGTCGGGTAGGCGGGCGTATAGCGAGCTGGCGGCAATGCTCATCTCGAAGATCGTACAGATTCACGAGGGTGCTCCGAGTCCCCCACAATGAACACTTTCTCGTCCGGCTGCAGGATCGTTTTTCGATACCGCGCTCGGGCGAGATCGTGCCCGGGGCTTACGTGCGATGATGGATGCATGAGTTCACTTCTCGGAGCTGGCGCGTTTGCAGGCGCCCTGGCATTCGGGTTTCGGCACGGTTTCGATTGGGATCACCTTGCGGCGTTGACCGATCTCACCGGTTCCCAGACCAGCCGGCGGCGGTCCATGTGGCTTGGCACGCTTTACGCATTCGGTCACGCAGCCATGGTGTTGTTTCTTGGTGCCGTGGCCGTTCTTTTCGGTCAGTTTGTTTCTGCGGGTCTCGATGCTGCGTTGGGCCGGGTGGTGGGGGTTAGCCTTGTCGGCCTTGGCTTGTGGATGGCGTGGACAATCGTGCGTACGCGAGGAGCCGCCCCGATGCGCAGCCGACAGATGCTCCTTGTCGACGCGTTCAAGCGATTGATCAGCCGAATACGCCGGCCTGGCGAGACGGTAGTTATCGATCACGATCACCCCCACGATCATGACCGGTTGCCTCATCAGCATTCCCATCGCGTGTTGACAGCCCAAGACGCAGTGCGCAAGTCGGTCGCGGTAGGCCACAGTCATGCCCATCGGCACACGGCACAGTTGCCTGACGATCCGTTTCGGACGTCGAGTCAACGCTCGGCATTTGGTATTGGTGTTCTGCACGGCATCGGGGCTGAAACTCCAACTCAGGTGCTCATCTTCGCCGCAGCGGCTAACGCTACCGGCAAGGCCACGAGTACCGGTCTGCTTGCATTCTTCGTGGTTGGTCTCGTGGCCGCAAACACCGTCGTCACTGCTGCCAGCACCTTCGGGTTCCAGCGGTTACTGAGACATCGAATCGTCGTTACTGCCGTTGGTGGCGTGACGATGCTGTTCAGCTTGGTGATTGGTATTCGGTTGCTGTTGGCGGTCTAGCCGCCAATCATGAGGCGAGCGTTATCAACCGATCGACCCGCTGATCAAGCCGTGCTAAGGGCTGTCCATCTCGATACCACACGACCCCCACACTGTCGGCAGCTACGACGCCGCGTTCGCTCACGAACGCTCCGCCGGCGGCCAACGGTACTGGTGGTTGTGACGCACGATGCACGTCTACCGGAACCGCTGCGAAGGCTTGTATTGCGCCGAGGTTGAGTGTGAGCCAGGAGCCATCCGTGGCCCCGATGTACAACGTTCGACCGTCGAGTGACGCAGTCATGGATGTATAGGTGCCTTGAGGCAGGTCGGCGCAATACGACCACCCCTGTTCAAGATGGAGTACATGAACAAACGGTTCGTGGCTGCCACCAGGAACTCGATACAACGTCGACAACATCTGACCGTCCGGCGAAGGTACGGCTCGAATCGGCTCGCCGTGCATGTCTTCGGGAGGGCTCTTATCTTGGCCGTAGGTGTCGTTGAGTTCGCCAGTATTCACGCTGAAGGCTCGCACCCGGTAGTAGGTGGAGCGGTGGTCCAGAACGTAGACAGTGCTCCCGTCTGGTGACACCGCTTCGGGTTCGATGGTTCCTGTTAGCTTGGCGACATGGGGCGAGTCGGGGGAGCGGGCGTTCCATACTGCCAAGCGAGTTGAGGAAACCCGATGCGCCCCGTCGACGACGCCGTCGGTCAGTACAACGTGGGAGCCGCTGATGTCGACGACCGCGACGCGCCATGCTGCACCGGCGGGCAGCCGCCATTCACCGGTTGGTGCTGCCGTTGCAGTGTTGTAGCGAACGAGCTTGGCGTTGTCGACAACACGAAATGCCGCGGCACCGTTGGCTGAAGCGACAGCGCGATCAAGTGTCCAGACTGGATTAGTGCCGGAAGGCTGCACCGCCATGAGCGCACCATTGACTTCGATGAGCGCGTCGGGCAGTTGTCCGGCGGCGCGAGGTGTTCGCGTCGTCGGCGTTGGCACAGTTGTTGGTGGTGTTGGCACGGATGAGGTCGGCGTCGGCACAGATGACGTCGGCGTTGGCCCAGTTGACGTTGCGGTTATCGGCGTCGAGGCACATGCGGCCAGTAGGAGCGCTAGGCAAACAGTGAGACGTGAGGTTCGCATACTGTCTCTACACCGCCAGGCTAGGTTTGGTTCCTACCGAACGGTGCTAGCCATTTTCAGCGCATCCTCCATGCGCTCGAAACCCTCGATCCGAAGCGTGATGCCGCTCGGCGTCCAGATGAGCGCGTTGTCGCTCAAGCGTACCGAATCGGTTCGTACCTGCCCGTCGGGCGCCACATAGCTGATCTCGTGAACGCCTTCCACCCAAACGCCGCCGTCGTTGCCAACTTCGACGTACCGGCTGGTTGTGCCGGGTGGGATGAGCTTGGCCATCACCGGATAGTTGTTGGCGTTGCTCGCGAGTTCGACCAACGTGAACCGGTCGTATGTGATGACAAGAATGCCCCCAGGTATCGACGTGTCCACCTCGACTCGCCGAACCGGTCCAGCCTCGGAACCCGCAAGCCGAGGGGTAAACGTCAGCTGCGAACGAACAGCGGCCAGGGGATCACCAGTCGGCGGCGCTACCACGGGAACCGCAGAGGTTGGGGCGAGCGCCGACGTCGTGAGTGTTGACGCGACCGACCCGGGAACCGTGTTCTCGGGCGACGGCGCAACCGGCACGGGGATCTCGACCGGACGAAATTCGATTGCACCGATGCCGAACAGACGGGCGACGGCACGGCGCGTCGTCGGAATGGCCGCAACGAGAGCAATGGCCAACACGACGGCTGCGGCAACCCGCAGCCAGGTCGGGGGCGGACCGATGCGACGGCGCGAACCGATCCGTAACAGCACACTGTGGGCGAGGTCGACGCCGTCGCCATGGTCCAGATAGCGGCAGAGGTCGATGAGCTCGTTCTCGAGTGGAGTCACTGGTCGACCTCGCCCAGTTCGGTTCGTAGTCGGCCAAGCGCTCGCGACAATCTCGACTTCACGGTCCCAGAGGCACAGCCGAGAGCGGCGGCCATTTCTGCCTCGGTCAATTGGGCGAAGTATCGCAGTGACAGCACCTCGCGGTCGGGGTCCGAGAGTCGAGAGAGCGCCGCCACAAGTGTCTCTCGGCGCGCCTGGTGCAGCACGGCGTCGGCCGGGTCGTCGTTGACCAAGCCCGACGGTTCGGCCGCCCGGACGCGCAGTACCAGCGCGTTTCTCCGCAGAAAGCTGCGCCGCCGATTGCGTGCCTCGTTGGCGACGATGGTCAAGAGCCAGGGTCGAAAGGCAGAACCGGCTCGGAACTGCATCAGGTTGCGGTACGCCTTGACGAACGCCTCTTGCGCGACGTCGTCGGCTTCACCATCGGCGATGCCGTACGCGACCCGGAGCGCGTCGTGGCGATGACGCTCGACCAGGCTGCCAAAAGCCGCCTGATTGCCGCCACGCGCGGCCGCTACCAGTTCGTCGTCGTCCACTCACCGATACTTACACCACTCGCAGCGAAACTGTTCCCGAAGTGCTAGCAGGGGCTAGACCACTGCGTCGATGAGCCCCCACTCGAGAGCGGTTGGGGTAGTGATCCGTTGCCCGCTCAACGCCAGAAGCGCTGTTCGTTGTCGCCCGATTCGGCGCGGCAAACTCACAGTTCCGCCGGCGCCCGGAACCAACCCGAGCCCAATCTCAGGTAGTCCAAAGGTCGTGCCCTCGCGGGCAGTCACATGGCCCGCAAACGCAGGAAGCTCGATGCCTGCACCGAGGCAAGCACCGTGGAGTTCGCAGTGCACACGGTTCGCCATGGCGGCGATCAGGGAGCCAACCGAGCGCGTGAGCCGCACGATATGCGCCGTGGCAGGATCAGTGAACGTACCAAATTCATCGAGGAATCCGCCGCTGCAAAAAGATGGCCCCACACCATCGAGAATTACGGTGACGCTCGGGTCTTGACGAGCTGCGGTCAGAGCGTCGTACAACGCATCGCGTATGGCGATGCTGAACGCGTTGTGAACCGACGGCCGATGAAGCGTGAGGCGCAACGTGTTGTCCTGCCACACAACGAGCACTGGTTCGCCCGCCTCGGGTGCTCGCACGACTGGCGTTCGATGCGCCCGCCACGTCGCGAACTCGGGCCCCGATTGCAGCGTCGAGTACAACAGCGATTCAGCCGCCAGGCCATCACTGATCGAACGATCGGCGCTGCCTCGAAGCAGGACTGCCAGGGACGCTGCTGCAATTGGGTGGCGTGTGCCATTGCTGATGATGAGGTCGAGCCAAGGATCGTCGGCATCGAGAACTGCGTCACACGCTTGGGCCGCGGCCGACCCCGGTTCGCCAATACCAAGCACCACCGCCGGGAGATGACCGAGGTCGAACGTGCGATGCGAATCCGACGCCACATCGACCAGAATTGGACCGTTATGCGAGAACGCGGATAGCTGCTCGTGGGCGAGGCCGCTCTTCAGTAAAACTTTGAGTTCTTCGACGGAGTGGGTCATCACCGGGCATGATGCCATCTCATGAAGGTCGTGAACACCCGGGCGCAACGACTCAACCATCTGGTGGGTCGGGCCGATCGGCCCGGGCTGTCACCTGCGCCGGAGATTGTGAGCCGCCTGGCCGACCTGGGCAACGAACTAGCAACGGCCGGAGGGCAGGTCCTCGATCCGCTTGACCTGATCCTGGAACGCGCCGATCTTCTAGGTTTCAGCCGGGCGGGAGCAAACAGTTGCGGTGGAGCGTGTCGGTTACTGCCGACCCTCGATGGCTGGATTGCGGTGAGTCTCGCCCGCCAACCCGACCGTGACCTGGTGCCGGCGTGGTTGGAATGCGACGACATCGACGAGCACGACGACGTCTGGGTCACGGTTGGCGACAGCCTTATCGGATGTACGAAAGCCCACATTGTCGAGCGGGCGCGTCTGGTCGGTCTAGCAGTCTCGGTCGTGGGTGAAACCCGGCTCGACGGTCGACCTCCGGTCCTTAAGACGGTTCGACCTGCCCGTCGACCTCGCGCAACGCCGGTGGTTGTCGACCTGTCGTCGTTGTGGGCCGGGCCACTGTGCGGGCGGATACTTGGGCAGTCCGGCTGTCGCGTCATCAAGGTGGAAAGCACCGCTCGTCCCGACGGAGCCCGTGGCGGTTCGCGGGAACTCTTCGAGTCCCTGAACGACCAAAAACAGTGCGTATCTATCGACTTCGGTACATCTGCTGGACGCTCACACCTGGCCCGCTTGTTCGACGATGCCGATGTCGTCATCGAAGCATCTCGTCCCCGGGCGTTGCGGCACCTTGGCCTCGGCCCAGCGACATCGTCGGCAGCGGTTTGGGTTTCGATTACCGGTCACGGTCGTGTACCTCCGGCCGACAACTGGGTGGCGTTTGGCGACGACGCTGCGGCTTCGGCTGGGCTCGTTGCGTGGGACGGCGACGGGCCCTGTTTTGTCGGTGATGCCATGGCCGATCCGCTCGCCGGTATCACTGCGGCTACCGCGGTCCTCTCCGCGTTAGCCGCCGGCGGCGGGGTGCTGCTCGATGTGGCGCTCAGTCGGTCCGCAGCGCAATTGGTGTCGCCGTGACCGACCCGATCGACCCGCTTGTGATTGTCAACGCCGAGGTCGACGGTGTACTGGTCGACGTACAACTCGCAGGCGGACGAATTGAATCGATCGTGCCGCGAGGTCAGAAGCGGTCACTCGGTCCACACCTCGACGCCGATGGTGGGGCGTTGCTGCCGGGCCTGCACGACCATCATCTGCACCTGCTTGCCCTCGGGGCGTCGCTCGCGTCGGTGGATGTAAGCGGCGGACTCGACGCGCTGCGCCACGCGCCACCCGGCCCATGGATTAGGGCTCAGGGGTACCACGAGGCGGTTGGAGCTATCGACAGATATCAGCTCGATGCTGTCATTTCTCACAGGCCAGTTCGGGTACAACATCGATCAGGCGCATTGTGGATTCTGAACTCGTTGGCACTCGAGCTCCTCGGTGTGGATGGTGCCACGGACCCAGGTATCGAACGTGATACGACGGGAACGCCAACCGGACGGCTGTTCAGAATGGACGATTGGATTCGTCGACGTGCTGGTTCGATTACGCCTGACCTCGCGGTTGTCGGGCGGCTTCTAGCGGGTTTTGGGGTAACGGGTGTTACCGATGCCACGCCCACCAGCGATGTCGGTTACCTGCGCACCGTTGTCGACGCGCAACGTGTCGGCTCCATTCGCCAGCACGTGGTGCACACAGGTGGGCCGTCTCTCGGCCCGACTTCGTGGGCAATCCGTGGACCCGCCAAAGTGGTGATTGGCGATCACCATTTGCCCGACCTGTCCGAACTCATCAGCGTGTTCAGGCGGCTACACAACGACGGCACGGCCGTAGCTGTTCACTGCGTTACGCGGGTTGGCCTACTGCTCGCCTTGGCCGCATGGGACGAGGCCGGATCGTTTCCGGGTGACAGGGTCGAGCATGGTGCCGTGATGAGTTTGGACGAGGCGCTGAGGGTGCGTGCGCACGACTTGACGGTCGTAACGCAACCGCATTTTGTTGCCGAGCGCGGCGACAGTTATTTGGACGACGTCGATCGCGTCGACATACCGGACCTGTGGCGGTGCGGGTCGTTGATTGCCGCTGGGCTTCGAGTCGCAGGCAGTACCGACGCCCCGTACGGCTCGGCCAACCCGTGGCTGGCAATGGCAGCAGCCGTGGACCGTGCAACCCCAGGGGGCAGAGTGCTCGGTGGCGCCGAAGCCGTGAGTGGCCGGGTGGCTCTCGGGCTCTTTTTAGGCCCACTTGATCGGCCTGCCGATGGTATCTCCCGGCGTGTTGAGGTCGGTGTGCCAGCCGACCTGTGTCTGGTTGACCGGCCGCTGGCTCGGCTGTTCGACGACCTTCGTGCTGTCAGCGTTCGGTCAACTCTCATCGGCGGATCGGTCGCTGTGTAGGTGACGTGCTGCGTTGCGGGAGAATCAACGCACTGCGGGTGGGAAACGATCCATTGAATGGGCCAAAGAACTGAGTTCCGCTCGAATTGTTGAGGCGAAATCAGAACTACTCTTTGGAGCGGAGTTGTACACAAGGGGTGGGACATGTCGGATACAGAGTTTTCAGACGATCGAACTGCGGCGCTCATCGCGGCAGCCGACTCGTTAGCGACGGCTCGGCCCGCATCGCCGCATGCCCCAAAGCAATCGCGGACTCGTCTTTATAGCGCCATCGGTGTTGGCGTACTGGTGCTGTTCGGCGGATTCCTTATTTCGCGCGGTGGCGCAGACAACGACACAGCATCGTCCTCGACCACCGCCAACGCCGCAGCCACTACCAAAGCTACGTCAGCAACAACTGTGACCACAGCCGCAGCAACCACAACCGCCTCTCCCGCAACCACGGCACGGGTGGTTGCTCCGACCCTGCCGGCGCCGGCCGTCACACTTCCACCCACAACGGTGGCACCATCTTCCCCAGCGACCACAGTCGCTAGTGCTGCCGCGCCCCCTACGACTACTGCGGTTGGGGCGGCATCGCTCACTGCCGCACAACCGCTCGCCGCCGAGCAAAAAGGTGAGCTGCTTCTACTCACCGGATCCGTTGCTAGCGAGGCGGTTCGCAAGACAGTGCTCGATCAGGTGTACACATTCAGCGACAAATCCAAGGTCCGCGACCAGATGTTCGTGGCGGCCAACTCGGCGGCGCCATCGGGAACCTTCAACCTGGTCATTCGTGACGGCTTGCAGTTCGACTCGGACCAGTCAGCTATCAATGGTGTTACCGCAACGCTTGCCCTCGATTCGTTGGCTCAGATAATCAAGTCGCGCCCGAACGCCAAGGTGAGGATCGAAGGGCATACCGACAACGCCGGCGACGATACCTACAACAGCATTCTGGCCGGTCAGCGAACAGCGTCGGCGGTTGCGTATCTGGCCAGCAAGGGTGTCGATGCATCAAAGATCGAACAGGTTCCCGTTGGTGAAGCTCGACCGGTCGGCGACAATGCCACTGCGCAAGGCAAGCGGGCCAACCGCCGCCTCGAAGTATTCATCACCGGCCTTCTGACGTAGCCCCTCAAAGTCCAATACCCACAGTGGGCACCGTCTGCTGGTTGACGCCGGTTCTTTTTTGGTGGGAGGGTTCGGGTCAGGTCCGGTGGGGGCTTTGAGATGGGGTTGTGATGCGGCGGTTCGCTTTAGTTCTGAGTTTGTTGTTGTTGGCTGGCACGGTTGTTGCTGGTCGTTCGGCGGCTCAGTCGAAGCCTGATCCGTTGGCGCCTGATCGGTCGGCGCTGGTGGCTGATCCGGGTGGTGGTAGGGGTCCTGGTAGTGGTGTGCCGGTTCCTGGTCGTGTTCCTGATGTGTTGGCGCCGTCTCGGTCGCAAGGGCCGTCGGTGGCCGATGCGCCTCGATTTAATGAGTTGTTGGCGAAGTCGCCTGGGTTGGCGGTGGCGCCGATGCTTGGCCGGTTTGATGTCTCGACTGACCTGTTGGTCGGGTCTGATGGGCGGATTGTGCCTGGTTCGCCGTTGCGGGTGTCGAAGTCCGACGGGTTGTTGCATGCTGCTGGCAAGCGTGTGGTTGATCCGGGTAACGGGGTTGGGCCGTCGGTCGAGGTGCCGGGCAAACCTGTGACACCGCCGGGTCTTGCTGAACGGGTGAAGGTCGTGGGTCTGTCGTCGAATGACGCCGCGAAGGTCGGTTTTGATGTTGTTGGGTTCACGATCGCCGACGCGTCGGCGAAGGCGTTGGGTGGTGTGGCGCGGGTCAGTGTCGAGTACGCCGGTTTCCGGCATGTGTATGGTGCTGATTGGGCCGGTCGGTTGCAGTTGGTGAGGATGCCGGCGTGTGTTTTGACGAATCCTGAGTTGGCGTTGTGTCAGGGTCGTGAAGTGGTTTATTCGGCGAATGATCTGGAGTCGGGGACGTTGTCGGCTGACGTGGTGGTTGATGATGTCGATATAGCGATCGTCGGTGCAGAACCATTTGAGGATGGTGCGCTGGGTGGGGCACGGCGGTTCAAGCGTTTGTCGGGTCAGGGTGGCTCGGTGTACGGGTTGAGCGCAGGGTTTTCGTCGGCGATGGGGTCGTTTAATGCGACGCCGTTGGCGTCGTCGGGTTCGTGGTCATCGGGTTCGGGGATGGGCGGTTTTGATTGGTCGTATTCGGTGCCGATCCCTCCGACAGGTTTTGGTTCGTCACCGCCGGTTTCGTTTGGGTATTCGTCGCAAGCGGTTGATGGGGTGGTGTCGGACGAGAACACGCAGGGCGGCATGTTGGGTGTCGGCTGGAATGTGGGTGCCGGCGGGTTTATTGAACGTTCGTATAAGCCGTGCGTGCTCGACGGTGGTGGTATCAACGATTTTTGTTGGGTCACGGATAACGCCACGATTTCGTTGAATGGGAAGTCGTCGGAATTGGTTGCCACGGCGGCGACGTCGGATGCTGTGGGTGCGTGGAGTGAGTGGCGTTTGAAGAATGATCCTGGTTGGCGTGTGTTGCGTGAGATTCGTGCGGCTACCTCGTGGGATAACCGGAACGAGATTTGGTATGTGATGTCGCCTGAGGGGACCGAGTACCGGTTCGGGCAGCGTTTCGAGGCGACGACGAATGTCCAAACGCAGGCGGTGTGGTTTGTGCCGGTATGGGGGAACAATCCGGGTGAGCCGTGTTACGGGACGTCGTGTAACCAGGCGTGGCGTTGGAACCTTGACCGTGTTCGTGACCGTGCCGGTAACGTGATGACATACCTGTATCAGCCCGAGGTCAACTTGTACGGCGCGAGCGGCGATGCGTACACGCCTGCCCAGTATGTGCGTGGTGGGGTGTTGAAAGAGATCCGGTATGGCACCCGCGAAGGCCTCGAAGCGTCGTATCGTGATGTGGTTGTGTTCAATTATAAGAACCGTTGTTTCGGTTCTGACCCAACGTGTTTGTGGCCGCAGACGACTCCGGTAGCGAACTATTTGGACTCACCGACTGATCTTCGATGTCAGGTGTCGCCATGCTGGAAACTTGCGCCCGGGTTCTGGTCGGAACTGGCGTTAGACACGATCGAGACGAAGGTGTTGGATCCAGGGTGGCGGATTGTGGACCGTATCAAACCGGTGATCGAGTACCCCGATATTGATGGTGTGGGTGGTCAACCGGCTCAGCAGTGGTTACGTAAGATTCAACGGATAACGGCACCGGGCCATCCGGAGTCGGTGGTGATGCCTGCTATCCGGTTTGATTCGTTCGCGGGGCTTGATAACCGTGCTGACGCGGTCACGATGAATGTGTGGCGTGTTTCTCAGGTTGATGATGATCTTGGTGGTAGGACCACGGTGTCGTACGCACAAAAGTTGGTGTGTAACAACCAGCCGCCGGCTGGGTCGTGGGTGTGGAACACACAAGATTGTTACCCGCGGTGGACTACGAATAACGGGTCGCAGGGTTGGGGTGCGTTCAACCGCTATTTGGTGGCCAGTGTGACGTCGAGCGACAAGGTTGCGGGAGGCCCATCAACGGTCGTGGCGTATAACTATGAGGGTGATGCCGCGTACCGGTATGACACCTCGCCGTTCACGACGAACAAGACGTGGTCCGAACCTCACGGCTATACCGCGGTTACGACGATTAGCGGGCCGGGTTCGAATGCGACGTACACAAAAACGAGGCAGCAGTTTTATCGGGGTATGCACGGTGACAGTACTGGTGCCGGGGGCACCAAATCGTTTTCGGTCACGTATTATGATGGGACGGTAACGGCTGATGATTGGTGGTTCAACGGTCGGGCGTTCACGAACGAAACATATGACTACGCCACTAGCGGGTTGGTGGAACGGACCGATACGACCTTGACGCCGGTCACAACCGCTAATTATGGATCGCAATTGGCGGTGAGGCTCGATGTCACCAAAGCAACGCATACATCACTCGAGGTCGGCGGTTTTCATACAACCCAAACCCGTACGGTGTTCGATGCGTACGGGTTCCCGATCGAAACATGGGATATCGGCAATGTGTGGGATGGGGTTGATGACACGTGTACGTACACCGAGTACGTCCGTGGGGCGTTGCAGTTGCAGTATTGGAATTTGGGGTTGCCGGTCTTTAGTGTGCGTACCGCGGGTTCACCGAGTTATCCGGGTGGTTTCGCCGGGTACTGCGATGAAACCCCAGGAAACGAGTTGGGTTATACGAAATGGCGTTACGACTGGCTAGCCGTCGGTGCGAACACGACCGGGTTGGTGACGAGCACCTCAACGCGTGCGTTGGCCACGGCACCGTGGTTGGAAACCTTGAGTGCGTATAACGCTCAGAACAAACTGGCGTCGGTCGACGGCCCTGTCGCGGGTACGTCTGATACGACCAGCTACTTGTATGACAGTTTCGGCCACCGCAACGCCGTGACTGACGCGACGGGGCATCGCGTCAACCAGATAACGGATCCTGGTCGTGGCAGCGTGTTGTCGATTTCTGATTTGAATAACCGGACAGTACCCAGCGTTGATGATGGTGCCGACAAGGTGACGACGTACGGGTATGACACGGTTGGTCGTGTGACGAACGTGTTGTTGCCTGGTGACAGCAGCCCATCAGGAACGGTGTCGTATACGTTGAGTGTTGACGCTCAGAGTCTGGTGAACGCACCACCCAAGATCACGAAAGTCACGAAGGTCACGGCGGCTGATTCGGTTACTACGGTCACCTATTTGGATGGGTTGGGGCGTACTCGTGAAACGCAAACATCAGGTCCGAATGGTGGCCGGATCGTGTCAGCAAGCCAGTACGACGGCCGCAGTCAGGTGATCAAGTCGTTCACCGGTCGTTATCTGGACGCCAACACACCGGGCGACGGGTTGTGGACAGCGGGTGCGTTCAACTCGGCGTTACTCGCATCGGAAACCAGGACGGTGTATGACCATGTTGGTCGTGCAACTGAAACCGGCCTGTTTGCGAATAACATCCAGGTGGTCCGCCCGACGGGTGTGGGTGGTGCGAACGTCGCGGTCAAAACGGTTACCGTGTATAACGGGCATTGGACGTATGTGTATCCGGCGACAGGATCCGCGACCCTTTCGCATGTCAACGCGCTCGGTTTGTTGGACGCTGTGAGTGAGTACAACACGAGTTGGGTCGGGTTGAAAGACACGACGTATGGGTATGACCGGAACCGGAACCAGATCAGGGTCACGGACCCGAAAGGCAACGTCCGGTGGACAGTGTTCAATAATCTTGGGCAGGAGACGAGTAACAACGATCCTGATAGCGGGGTCACATGGTTCGGGTATACACCCAACGGGGTACTGCAAACAGTCGTAACACCAACGGTCACGGTCACGCATGAGTCTGATGTGTTGGGTCGCCCAACCGCGGTCAAGCAAGGTGCTGTGGTGTTGGAATCATTCAAGTACGACGCGACGGGCGAAGCAGGGCTTGTCGATTCGGCGTCAAGTTTTGTGGGTGGTGCCGAAATCAAAGTCGATACCCAGGGGTATGACGTGAGGTCACGTCCGACCGGGGTGACCTATACGGTCCCGTCGATCCCCGGCAAGACTGACACGAACGGTCTAGCAGGCGTCTATACGTTTAGCGGGTTCGGGTACAACGTTGCGGACCAACCAACCACGGTCACCTACCCTGCGGTCGCGGCGATGGCTGCTGAAACAGTGGTGTCGGGGTATAGCGCGACGGGTGTGGCGTCGTCGTTGACAGGGGCGGGGTCGTATGTGAGCTCGTCGGAGTTATCGAATGACGCAAGGTTGACGTCGCGTGTGTATGACACGGGCACGAACGCGGTCACACGCAGCTACGGGTGGGACCCGGCGACGGGGCAACTCGCATCGATGACCGCAACCCGCGCCAGTGTCTTGTTGCAAAAAGAAGAGGTCGCGTATGACGCGGTCGGGAACGTGATCATCAACAGGCACACCCGTCCTGCGGCGACGAACTCGTCGCATACCGAATGTTACGGTTTTGATGGGCGATCGAGGTTGACATCAGCGGTCACGAGGTTGAACACGACGAACCCGACACCGGATTGTGCGGGTGCTGTCACGACGACAGGTAGACTGCCGGGGTTGAGTTTCAACGCTGTGTACTCCTATGACGAGATCGGGAATTTCGTGACAGGCCCTGCCGGTAGCTACACATACCCGCCGTCGGGCACAGGCTCTGTTCGTCCGCATGCCGTCACGTCCGCGGGTGCGACGACCGGTATCACGTATCTTGGGGACGGGATGATGAATACCCGTACCGACAGCGGTGTCACATCAACATACGGTTGGACGCCGTTAGGGAAATTGAACACCGTTATCAAGGCGGGTGTGACCACGTCCATGGTCTACGGGCCTGGCGGTGACCGCATCCTGCTACAAGACGCAACGGGGACACGCCTGTTCCTCGGGAACCTCGCTGAACGACACAGCGCCAGCAGCGTCACAACCGTGAAACGGTATTACACGCTCGGCGCAACGAGTGTTGGGGTGAGAACCAAAATTGGTGCCGGTACCGACAGTGTCGAGTACCTGTTAGGTGACGTTCGCGGGTCATCAGCGCTATCAGTCGTAGCAGGAGCCGGCGGGGCGGTGAACCAGCAGTGGTACACACCATACGGAGCCACCCGCGGCACCACCACGATCACCGCAACCACCCGCGGCTACATCGGCCAACACAAAGACACCACCAGCGGCCTCAACTTCTTGAACGCAAGATACCAAGACCCGAACCTAGGCGTGTTCATCTCGGTTGACCCGTTAGTGAGTGTCACGAGGGAACCGTATTCATACGGTGGGAACAACCCGATCAAGTACTCCGACCCGTCAGGGTTGGAAAAGGGCGCTAACGGGGAAGCGCAGGCACAGTGCCGGATGCAGGGCAACTGCCGACCGAACATGGTCGTGAACAGTTGGGACAATACTGCCGACTTCGGTGACAGCATCTGGCTCTCAGCGTTCAACAAGGCCAAGGGCAACCTCGCGAAGATGCCCCACAACGGTATGGGCGGGGGCTGGCCGCGTAACGTAGCGGGGCCGAGCAACGAGGTCGGGTCGATGCTCCCGGTCGTCGGCGAAATCATTGACGGACTCGATTGCTTGGGTGGGTCGAAGCTGTCCTGCCTGGCCGTGTTCATCCCGTTCGTCGGTGGGAAGGCTGCTAAGGGACTGCTCAGGGGTCCCGCCGACGAGATTGCGGAATCCGGCGTCGTGTATCGAACGGGTTCTCGTACTGATGCCGCATTGACGGATCCGACAGGCGTTTCGTTCCGGGAATCGATATCAAGTTCAGCGGATCGGGTTCAGGTCTTCAAAGCCGGGGACAAGATTTACGCAGTTGACACAGCAAAACTTCCGCCCGGGTCGGTTGTCCGCGATGGGGTTCCCGATGGGCACGTAAGTATTCGGGCGACACCTGACCAGATTCGGGACGCCATCATTGACGATCCCGACTTGGCCGGGTTGGGGATGAAACAGATGGATGATGGCTCGTATCGGTTGCCGAAATGACTGCTATGAAGGGTGTAGCGAGTCCGGGTGGGTGGGTTATGGCGGCGATCGCTGGGACGTCGGTGATTCGGAATTTGGCTGAACGACCCGCTGTCGTACTAGAGCGACTTGCGCGGGGTGGTGGTGCCACGCGCTGGTACGTCATCCAAGATGTTGATCAGTTGACGAGTTTGGCGCGGATGTTGACGCCTGGGAGCTCCATCAGCTTCTACTTCGACGGGCGAATCGAGCGCCGGTGCCTCGATGACGGTTTAGTTGATGACATCGTCGGTCTAATCCACTCGCACGGGGAGGTAGTTGTTGGACTGCTCTCGCCGGACGGGGTCATCATTGATGTTGAGTTCGTCGCCGGTCTTGGCGATCTGTCGGGGTTCCTCGGAGCGAGCGGTGATGGCACCGAGCTATTCGTGGGGCCCTTTCCGGAGCGTGACGATGACGGAGTGGACGCTGTCACTATCGATCTCCCTGATCGGGATGGCGTAGTCCGTCGGCATCCTCACTGAGTTGTGGACTCGGATATGGCGTGAGCATGAGCGCCAACGTCACGCAAGCCGTGCCGAACGCACGAACACGGCGATGTGATCGCGCCCGCACAAGTTCGCCCGGAGCGAGACTTGACAGCGATGCTCGACCTGTTGGCTGGCCCAACAGCCAAAGTGAGTCGCATCAACAGGATTGTTACCCGCGGTGGACTACGAATAACGGGTCGCAGGGTTGGGGTGCGTTCAACCGCTATTTGGTGGCCAGTGTGACGTCGAGCGACAAGGTTGCGGGAGGCCCATCAACGGTCGTGGCGTAGAACTATGAGGGTGATGCCGCGTACCGGTATGACACCTCGCCGTTCACGACGAACAAGACGTGGTCCGAACCTCACGGCTATACCGCTGTTACGACGATTAGTGGGCCGGGTTCGAATTCGACGTACACGAAAACGAGGCAGCAATTTTATCGGGGTATGCACGGCGACGCTAATGGTGCGGGCGGTTCGAAGTCGTTTTCGGTCACGTATTATGATGGGACGGTAACGGCTGATGATTGGTGGTTCAACGGTCGGGCGTTCACGAACGAAACATATGACTACGCCACTAGCGGGTTGGTGGAACGGACCGATACAACGTTGACGCCGGTCACGACCGCGAATTATGCGTCGCAATTGGCGGTGAGGCTTGATGTCACCAAGTCGACGCACACATCGTTGGAGGTCGGCGGTTTTCATACAACCCAAACCCGGTCGGTGTTTGATGCGTACGGGTGTTAGCGGCCTGATTGTCTGATGACGCTGGGCCCTTGTTCGGCAGTGATGTTTGCGGCCGAGTCTGGTGGCTGGGAGGGTTGGCTGTCCTAAAAATTGGTTGGACCCCTCCCGGTTCGGCGAGTTAGCGCTCGTCGGGGAGGGGTCCGGAAGGGTGTCGATATCACCCGTGGTCATGGTATGGCCCTGCTCGTTGTCTGTCGAGAGTTACGTGGCCGCTGGTCATGGTGTCGCGGTTCCGCGGCCGTCGTGTTCGGCGTGCTCGGTGCCGATGGTGTTCTGGGCGGGGTATGAGCGATGGGTTCGGGCCGAGGGCCGGTATCACCGGTTATGGATCGCTCGGGCACGCTGCTCGTCGTGTCGGGTGTCGCACGCGTTGCTCCCAAGTTTCTTGCTTGTCGGTCGTTTGGACGGGGTCGACACGGTCGGTCGAGCGCTTGCTGATGTCGCGGTCGGGATGGTGTCGATCGGTCGGACGGCGGTGCGGTTCGATGTGCCGTTCACGACGGTGCGCGGGTGGGCCCCCCGTGTCAGGGTTGTGTGAGACCACTGGTGTTGTTATGAGGACCGGGGGGCAGAACGAGGTTGAGTGTGATGACGTTGCCTTCAGACGACGGTGACCGAATCCTGCTCCAGGACGCAACAGGTACACGTCTGTTCCTCGGGAACTTGGCCGAACGTCAAAGCGCGGCTGGTGTGACAACCGTGAAACGGTCTTACACGCTCGGCGCAACGAGTGTCGCGGTGAGAACCAAAATCGGTGCCGGCACCGACAGCGTCGAGTATCTGCTCGGTGACGTCCGCGGATCGTCAGCGCTATCAGTCGTAGCAGGAGCCGGCGGGGCGGTGAACCAGCAGTGGTACACACCATACGGAGCCACCCGAGGCACCACCACGATCACCGCGACCACCCGCGGGTACATCGGTCAACACAAAGACACCACCACCGGCCTCAACTACCTCAACAACCGCTACCAAGACCCCCAGTTGGGTGTATTCATCTCAGTGGATCCGTTGGTGGCGGTCAGAGGTCGGCGTATGGCTACCCGAAGTAACCCGGTCACGTTCAGCTGTTGGCGGCCTGATTCTCTGAGGACGCGGGGAACCGGCTCGGCGTCGAGGTCGGCAACGGCCGCTGAGTACGGGTTTGTCGAAGGGGCAGGCGCGCTGGAGTCAACGCTTGAGCTGTGTCGCCACCAGTTCTCGGACTGCGCTCGGGAGGTGGGCGGGAATAGTCGGCACCCCTTAGGCCCGGCTGTCGGTTCTTACGCCGACTTGTTGCTCCGAGGTGTCCGAAGCCTGGGCGAGAACGGTGATCTTGAGTCGCCGGTCGATGGGGCTGTGTTCGGGGTCGGGGTGAAGTTGGTGGGTGATCAAGGACCGGCCTGGTTGTCGAACGCTCGCCACGAGTTCTGGCCGTTGTTCTCTTGGCGTCGACTGAGCGATTCGACTGGCCTGGCTCGGCAAACCTTGACATCGCTGCTGCCCTTTGGCGCGGACAAGGCGGGCAGTGAGGTCAAGGATACCTGTTTGATTCTCTCGCAAGGCGGAACCGCCAATCGCACAATAAGGTAAACCGTCATCCGGATAGCTGTGAAAGCGACATCGTGGTAGGTTTCCAACTAGGCGAATCCCGATGGAGAACCGTGTCCTATCTGCCTCGATTGATTGATGAAGTCCTTCGGGACTTGCTAGCCGAGGTGCCGGCTGTGCTCGTTGCCGGACCGAGGGCATGCGGAAAGACGACTTCTGCCGGGCAGGTCTGTGCGTCGACACTTCGCCTCGACCGGGCCGACGAAGCAGCCGCAGCGCGCGCCGATGTCGACTTGGCGGTTGCAGTGTCACGCGAAGACGAGCCGGTACTCATCGACGAATGGCAGTTTGTACCCGAGGTTCTGGGCGCAGTAAAACGGGCGGTCGATCAAGATGATCGTCCGTCGCGGTTCCTGCTGACCGGTTCGGCGTCGGCCGACTTGGGTCCGGCCGGCTGGGCCATGACCGGACGGGTGCTCAAGGTCAAAATGTGGGGAATCACCGAACGAGAAATCGCGGGTGCTACTGCGTCGCCATCGATCATAGACACTCTGTTCTCGGGCGGGATCGGCGACATTGTCGCGCCGACGGAGCCACCGGACTTACGCGGTTACGTGGAGCGGGCGCTTCGCGGCATGCTGCCCGTTGTCGCCCTCGGCACAAGCGATCGTTTCCGGCAGCGTCGGCTTGCGGCCTATCTCGATCAGGTCACTCTTCGAGACGTTATGGACCTCGGCGACCGGCGCGACCCCCGCCTTTTACGGCTCTACCTATCGGCTATCGCGGCGAACACTGCAGGCGTCGTCGAACACAAGACACTTCATGATGCGGCCCGCATCGACCGGCGTACCGCAACAGCGTACGACACGCTGCTCGAAGGTTTGTTTGTCACCGAACAGATTCCGGCTTGGTCGAGCAACCGTCTCAACAGGCTGACGCGGACCTCGAAGCGATATCTTGTCGATCCTTCATTCGTCGGTCCACTCGTCGGCGTCGACTCCCGCGCTGTGCTTCGAAGCGCTGACCTCTTGGGCCGTATTGCCGACACCTTCGTGGTGGCGCAACTTAGAGCAGAACTAGAAGTCTGCCTTCCCGGCGTCACCATGTGCCACCTCCGACAAGAAAGCGGCACACACGAAGTCGATCTGATCCTCGAGGCACCTGATGGGCGCGTTGTCGCTATCGAAGTGAAAGCTGGGTCGGCTCCGGATCGAGCAGAGTCGAAACACCTGGAGTGGCTTCGCGATAAGCTCGGTGAGCAGTTTGTCTGCGGCATCGTTTTCCACACCGGCCGTCGGCCCTTCAAACTCGATAACCGGATACATGCCCTGCCCATCTCGACGATATGGAACTGATCGAGCGGCAACACATTGGAGGATGATGACGTCGTGGGCCTCGACAACGACGATGGCGCAGATGGGTTGGACGCGTTCGTCGGGTGCGGTGATTCCGGTGGCACTGACTGAGCCGGGACCGACACCAAAGTGTCTGCGTTCCACCACTATGGTCTAAGCTGTCATGCCCGGCGCTGCTGGCATCGGCCATGATCGTTGTCGCGGTGAAGAAACTGGAAGCGTGATCGGGTCAGGCCAAGTCGCCGAGCCGGACGGTCGCCGGCGGGCAGGGCAGCACGAGGTTGTCGTCGGCGGCGGTGAAGTGTTGCTTGTGCCAGTCGTCGCCCAACCTGGTGAACAGCTCGGCGTAGAGCGGCGCCGGGTTGACGAACAGAATTGCCTCGAGTGATGGCACCAGTTTGTACCTTGGCAGCTTCAGGCTGAGATCATCGACCGCAGTGGATCGCGAGAGCACCTCGACCACGAGGCACGGCCTAAGCCCTGCGTAATCGTCGTCGTCAGTCGGATCGCAGTACACCGATACATCGGGGAGGAAGTCGTTGCCAACCCCGATTGCCAACCGTCGGTTCGAGCCAACAACCACGCACCCAGCGTTTCGTGACGGGGGCGTGAGGGCGAAAATGAGCCGGGCAATCACAAGTTCATGAGCGAGCCCAGCGCCCGCCATGGTGTACACGTAACCTTCCATCCGCTCTAACCGCACCCCATCGGCCGCAACCGCTTGCATCCGCTCGAACTCATCCCTTTCAATCAAGGGCTCCGGAATGGGAACAGCCGACACGAGAAAATCCTACCGTTGATCGCACGTCGTCGGGGTCACTCATGGCGCAATGTTGACGACCACCAGGAGTTGGCTCGCTTTGGACCTAACCGCTAGAACACGATCTCGCTACCAGTTTGGTAACGAAAACCGACGCCGCAGCCGGGCGAGAACGTGTTCAGTTGGTGGACATGGTGGACATGGTGGACATGGCGGGCCTGGTGGACATGGCGGGCCTGCTAGAGGCCGATTGACTTGTCGATGAACTCGTTGGTGACCAGTTGCTCGGCCGTGAGACCCGCCGGGAGCGGCTTGGATTTAGCCAACACCGGGCTGGCCGAAGCAATGAACGACTTCACCCGAGCGAGGTCGAAATCACCAAGGGTCTTGTCGGTTCCATTGCTGACGAGACCAAGTTCTAGCTGGGTCTTGACCGAGTACTCGGCGATCCCCGGGCTGTACTGCCAGCCGTTGTCGTACGCCTTGACGAGCTGGAGAATGAGCGCATTGGCAGCTGCTGGGTTCTTCACAAACTCGACTTGTGCTCGTTGCAACATCGGCACCAGCAGCCGCAAGCAATTCGGCAGTGCCTTGACTACTTCGGGGCGTGCCGCCAGTGATTGCGGATAGGGCTGCCAGCCTGTGTCGTGTATGAGTTGATACTTCACAGGCTTAGCCCAGGCCGGCAGTTCATTGGCGTAAAAGAACGGTTCGGACGAGGCGAACCCCTGTTGAGCGATACGCCCCTTTTCGGCCGTGAATACCTTGGGTGAACCGTCATACGACGCGTCGAGCTGATCGGGGCTGACAATCTCTTTGTCGACGAGATACGCCATGTACGGCTCGCTACCAAAGAAGCGGATAGGTGCCTTGGCTGCTTTAAGGTCGGCAACGGTTTTCACGTTCGGGTACGTCGCTGGATCCCACATCACCATCTGGGGGCCCTTCTCGAACGGTGCCATCACCGACAAGGTCGGAGCTATCTGCGCGTATTCGACAGCGTCGTCAGTGCTGACATAGCCAAGGAAGATGTCGGGTTTGCGATACATCGTTTCAGGAACCGGCTGGAACCCGATGGCTGGCCCTCCTGCCCGGATCTCTACGTCGACGCCGGTCGGCTGGCCACCCGACATCAATGGACCGCGAACCGTCTTGGCTGCGGTGTCGATCTTGAAGTCCTTGCCGAGCAGTTGGTAGAAACCGCCGTGTTCGGCCTCGGGATTCCAGTCAGTCTGGAGTACCACCGGGTCAGGGCATAACCCGCGAAGTGCAAGGCCAGCAGTTGGGGTGGCCCCCGCGGCGGCGGTCGATGCCGATGCGCCGCCAGCGGTGGTGGCGGTAGTAGTAGGTAACGATCCCACGGCAGTTGTCGTCGCCGTACTGGTGCTGCCCGAACACGCAGCGAGTGCGAAAAACGCAACGACTGCGTACCGAGTGTGTCGCACCGTTACACCTTGCCGTTGGAGGTGAGTTTCAGCACTGCTTTGGAGTCCATGACCAGTTCGTTGTCGTCGAGGTCGATGTCGAGGTTGACGAAGTCGACTCGCTCAGCCTGAATGGGGCCGAGCTTGGCTAACAACTCCCGCGTGATTTCACCTACCTCGGCGAGGCGCTGGGTTACTTGGTCGCGACACTCGGCTAGTTCCTCGAGCTGAGCATTCGCAAGGTCTCGTCGTGCTGCGAGCCCAAGGAGCGTTTGTTGGCGTATTCCTGTGGCAGTGCTCTGTGCAGTTCGAGCTTCTTCCTTGGCTTCGAGGCGTACCTTGGCGGCTTCATTCTGGGCCTCTTGTTTGATGGTGTCGGAGCGCTTGTGAGCCTCCTCGACGATGGCTGCAGCCTTGCCCTCGGCCCGGGCGACGACATCGGCCGATGTCGTACGAGCGACGTCCAAGAGGCGGGACGTTTCCTTGCCAAGAAATTGAGCAACGCTCTGCTCGTCGATGTGCGCTGGTTGGGCCTCAGTCTCGGCGATGGTTGCCTTAAGCCGACGGTTCTCGTCGCTCAAGCGTTGGAGTTCGGCGCTCACCGCCTTGGCAAACGCCTGAACCTCAACCGGGTCATAGCCACGTTTTACGAGTTGAAAGCCGCTTCCGGCGGGAATCTCGTCGCTAAGTGTTTGCTTGATGGTCAATGGTCCGTCGTTCATGCCGCTCCCTTGAATAATTGTCAATATCGGCCCCCCGAAACTGACGCCTACTCCACAATAGGTGGTAATGCGGTCTCTCCGACAGGCCGAACTTCGCGAGAATCGATGAGTTGAGTCCGATGACCCATCCCAATACGGTGCGTTACCTCGTCGGGTGTCAGACTGCCCACGTGCTGCAGGGAGGAAATCCGTCAGGTCATATCGGCGCGCTTGGCCATCTGCGCGTATGTGACCTTTCAGGACAACTCGCGGGCGCGGGTGCCACTCGAATACTGGCCACATTCGGTGCCCAGGTAATCCGCATCGAAGACCCCGTCACCCACGGGTTGTGGGACATCGTGCGAAGTATGGGCCCACCTATCAACGGCGACACATCGAACGAGGGCGGCTCGGGCTTTAACAACCACAACGTCGAAAAGTTTGGTATCACTCTCAACCTACGAACCGAACGTGGCCGCGAGCTGCTCGCCGAAATCATCAAACGCTCTGACGTCGTCACCGAAAACTTTTCGGCCGGGGTGATGGAGCGACTCGGCTTCGGCTACGACCGGCTTCAGGAATTACGCCCCGGCATCGTGTACGTCTCCAACTGCGGGTTCGGCCAGACCGGCCCCTACCGATCGTTCAAGTCGTGGGGTCCGATCGCACAGGCCGTGAGCGGTATCACCTTCGCCTCGGGATTGCCCGACCAGCAACCAGCAGGGTGGGGGTACTCGTATATGGATCACACCGGCGCGTACCTCATGGCGGTGGCCCTACTTGCGGCAGTGTTCCATCAACGCCGAAGCGGCGAGGGGCAATGGGTCGATATGTCCTGCACCGAGGCGGGGGCGGCGCTTCACGGTACGGCCATCTTGGACTACACCGTGAATGGTCGTGCCGCTCGCCGTGACCGTCAACCCAACTCGAACCGTAATACGGCACCGCACATGGTTCCCCACGGCATCTATCCCACCAACGAGCCCGACCGCTGGGTGGCTGTCGCCTGCCAAAACGACGACGTGTGGGCTCGTCTTGTTCTGACTCTCGGAGCGTCACTGGGTGATCGCTTCGGCAATGAGGACGAGGTCGATCGGCTGGTTGCGTCGTTTACGTCAACGCGCAGTCGGGCCGAAGTCGTTGCTGCTTTGCGTCCGCTCGGAGTTGCCGTTGCGCCTGTGGCCACGCCACCCGAGCGAATCGATCACGACCCGCGCACAGCCGAGTGGGGACTCTGGTCAACTGCTCGACACACCAAACATGGCGACATCCGCGTCGACGGTTTGCCGGTGCACCTCGAACGAGGCGACTGGCAGATCCAACGCGGCGGCCCGCTGCTGGGTGAGGACAACGAACGAGTTCTCATCGGGCTACTCGGACTCGACGCTGCGGACGTCGAACAGCTTCGTGTCGACGGCATCATCTGATGGGTCCGCTCGACGGAGTTCGTGTCATCGAGTTAAGCCACGAACTCTGCGCTTGGGCCGGCAAACTCATGGCCGACCTCGGGGCCGATGTCATTGTGGTGGAACCACCGGGCGGAAGTCGTCAGCGAACGTTCGGGCCATTCCTAGGCGACGTTGCCGGTCCCGAGCGGAGCTTGTGGTGGTGGCAGTACAACACGTCGAAGCGCGGCGTGGTGCTCGACCATACTGACATTGGCGATCGTGAACGGCTCGCGTCCCTGGTCGAGTCGGCCGACGTCCTGCTAGCCGCGGAACCAATCGAACGTGACGGGTGGGCATCGAACAACGACGGGCTCGTCACTGTGTCAATCCTTGCACCCGACAACGCCACCGATCTCACGTTGCTCTCGGAAGGCGGGCCGATATATATGTGTGGTTACGACGACCACACGCTGCCGCCAGTACGGGGCGGCGGCAACCAGGCGTTCCACACGGCGTGTCATTGGGCCACCATTGCCACCCTCGTAGCGTTGCTCGAGCGTCAGCAATCCGGTGTTGGTCAACACGTCGATGTCAGCGCACTGGCCGCCGCAAACGTCACCACGGAAGTCGGCACCTACGGTTACTTGGCGGCAGGCATGATCCCGCAACGCCAAACCGGCCGACATGCTTCCCCGGTTCCCAGCCAACCCACCCAGCTCCTGTGCTCCGACGGTCGGTATGTCAATGCTGGGCTGTTGGCGCGTCGAGGGGCCGAGTACCAAGCCACCATCGACTGGCTGACCGAACTTGGGTTGCACGAAGAGTTCGAGCTCATGGCGTTCCTCGAAATGGGAACCGAGTACACCGTCATAACTGCTGCCGATATCGAGCGCGACCCGATCATTCTTGAAATAGCGTCCGCTGCCCGTGAGGCCCAAGCCTTCGTTGCATCACGCATCCCTGCGGCCGAATACTTTGTGAGCGCTCAACAGCATGGCCTCACAGCAGGTGTGATTTATGCGCCCGACGAAGTGCTCGACGATCCGCACTTTTTAGCTCGGGGCTGGCCGACCCTCGTGGAGCACCCCGAGTTGGGTACGTCATACATCTATCCAGGCCAGCCCTACCGACTCACCGGCACCCCGTGGCAGATCCGACACCGCGCTCCGCTTCTCGGAGAGCACCAGGCGATACTCGGGTAAACACGGACTCGAGGTTCGCGGGTAGCGTTGGCGACGCAATCCATGGGGAGGATGTCTGAATGGCTGGACCATTAGCGGGGATTAAAGTCATTGATCTGTCGGCGATCATTTCTGGGCCGTTTGCGTGCCAAATGCTCGCCGATCAAGGTGCCGATGTCATCAAGGTAGAACCGAGAGGGCTAGGCGACCTCACCCGCGTCGCCGGCTATCGTGTTGGGACCATTTCGTCGATGTTTGCCACAGCAAACCGCGGCAAGCGTTCAGTAGCGCTCGACCTCAGCCAGCCCGCCGGAATTGCGGTGCTCAAAGAATTGGTCGCCGACGCCGACGTGTTCGTTCAGAACTTTCGCCCCGGTGCAGTCGACCGAATGGGTATCGGCTTCGACGACCTACGTGCCATCAACCCACGGCTGATCTATACGTCCATCAGCGGATTCGGACCCGACGGTCCGTACTCGCAATGGCGGGTGTACGACCCAATCATCCAGGCTGTAACCGGGGTTGTTTCCACCCAAATGAGCCAAGACATTCCGTTCCCCGACCTCGTTCGCACGCTCATCTGCGACAAAGCCACGGCTCAGACCGCGGCCCAGGCCATCACCGCTGCGTTGTTCGCCCGCGAGCGAGGTCAAGCGTCTGGGCAGCATCTCGTGATTCCGATGCTCGATGCGGCCATGTACTGGCTGTGGCCCGACACGTTCATGGGCCACACTCTCAACGGCCCCGATGTCACGCCCGGGCCCGTCATCCACAAGGTCTACCGGGTGCAGCACACCCTCGACGGGCACCTCGTGTATTTCGCTGCGTCCGACTCCGAATTCCAAGGTTTGTGCCGTGCACTCGGTCACCCGGAATGGATCGAAGACCCCCGGTTCGCCACGCCACAGAACCGGCAGACATCTGCGAACTTCGAAGCCCTCGGGCTGCTGCTCGACGCCGCCTTCCAAGCGTTGCCAACCGACGTTATGATCGAGCGACTCAGGGTCGAACAGGTGCCGTCGGCCCGTATCAACGACATCGAAGCCGCGCTCGTCGACCCCCAGGTCGTACACAACGACATCGTGCATACCTGGGAGCACCCGACGGCAGGGCCTGTGCGCCAAGCCCGGCCGCCCGTGCGCTGGAGCGACACGGTGCACGAACACGTGTGGGCGGTCGATTCACTCGGTGAAAGTACCGACGCCGTGTTGGGTGAACACGGTTACGACGATGCTGCGCTCGCGAAACTCCGAGACCTCGGAGTCATCGCCTAATGGGTGCGCTAGATGGCGTTCGGGTACTTGACTGCGGGCTGCTGGTGCAGGGCCCGCAAGCCGCGTTGATGTTGGCTGAATTCGGGGCCGATGTCATCAAGGTCGAACTGCCCAATGTGGGCGATCAGGCCCGTTGGATACCAGTCAGTTTCACCGATCCACGTCCGCCGTATTTCCACGGATGCAACCGAGGAAAACGATCGTTCACCGTCGACTTTCGTACACCGGGTGGGGCAGATGTTTTTCGCAAGTTGGCCGATACCGCCGATGTCATTATCAGTAACTTCAAACCCGGCACTATGGATGCATGGGGCCTTGGGTACGACGTACTGACCGCCACGAACCCCGGCCTCGTCTATGCGACCGGCAGCGCGTTCGGGCCCATTGGACCAGATGCCGAACGTGAAGGTGCCGACATGGCAGGCCAAGCAGCCGGCGGTCTCATCTCGACCACTGGGGTCGACGGAGGCGAACCAACGCCGGTCGGCGTCACTATTGCCGACCACATTGCCAGCCAGAACATGTGCAACGGCATTCTCGCCGCCCTATTTGCCCGTCACCGTACCGGGCGGGGACAGCGAGTCGACGTGTCGTTGTACGGCGGGCAGATCTACGCGCAGGCGTCGGAATACACGGCGTTCTTGATGACCGGCGAGCAACGTCGCGCCAATCGCGGCCACCCATTGCTGCCCGCTATCTATGGCATCTTTCCCACCGCCGATGGGTATCTGGCTATGGTCGGGGTGCCACCGCAACTGCGCCAAAACTTCTACGAAGCTATCGGGCACCCCGAGTTCGCCGAAGATCCCAGGTTCCAGCCGCTCCTGCTGACCCCCGACGAGCGGCGGGAAGTCTTTGCTGTGCTCGAGACGGTGTTCCCTAACGACACCACGGCCAACTGGGTGGCCAAGCTGCGCGCCGCTGGCTCGCGGGTAGCGCCGGTCAACGGCTACAAAGACGTGGTCGCGGACCCGCAGGTGCTCATCAACAACTACATAGTCGAGGTCGAGCAGCCAGGCGGTGCCATGGCCAAGGTGGTCGGCAACCCCATCCGCATGTCCGACACCCCACCGGTCGTGTCGGCTGTTGCGCCTGAGTTGGGCCAAGATACCGAGCTCATCATGCTCGACCTGGGCTATTCATGGGACGACATCGAAGCGCTGAAAGCAGCCGGATCTATCTAGCCAGCCGACACTGCCGTCACTAAAACTTATGAGGTTGTGGCGGACTCAGTCCGCCACAACCTCACGAGAACGGCTATCTAGTGGTCGCCAGTCAGCCGGTGAGGTCGGTAGCCAACTCGGCCTTCAGCACGCGGCGTAGTACCTTGCCGGTGTCGTTGTACGGCAACTCGGCGCGCACCTCGATGATGGCCGGCGCCCGCGATGAACGAAGCTGACTCGCCACCCAGGCACGCAACTCGTCGGGGTCGATGGTCGACTCGCCCGTGGGCACGACCACCGCCGCCACAATCTCGCCCCACTCGGTATCGGGCAAACCTACAACGCACGCCTCGGAAACCGTGGGGTGATTGATCAGCACATCTTCGATCTCGCCCGGGGAGAGGTTCTCGCCGCCGCGAACAATGACGTCGTCCATTCGACCAGTGACGAACAGGTAGCCATCGGCGTCGATGTACCCGCCGTCGCGTGTGGCGAACCAACCTTCGCTTGCTAGGGCATTGGTGTGGCCGTACTCACCCGACACCTGCTCGCCACGCACCCACACCTCGCCGCTTTCGCCGACGCCAACCTCGGCGCCGTCGGCGTCACGAATCGTGATTTCGACCGTTGGCAACGGCTGACCTACGGAGCCCAAACGCGCCTGAATAGCTGGGTCGTCGCTAGCCACCGCAGCGCGGTGATCGTCGGGACCAAGCACCGAAATCGACGAACTGGTCTCGGTGAGCCCGTAGGCATTGACGAAGTTGACGTGGGGGAGGACCCGCATCGCATGTTCGATGACCGGTATGGGCATTCGACCCCCGCCGTAGGACAGGTGGCGAAGGCTGGGAAGGCCTTGACCGTCGGCAAGCACGTCGAGAATGCGGCCCATCATGGTGGGCACCACCATGGCGTGGGTGATGTTTTGCTCGCGCACAGTTCGAACCCACTCGCCCGGCTCGAAGGCAGGCAGTTGATACAAGCGGCGACCGCCGTACACGGCTGTCAGGATGGCTGCCATACCGGCAATGTGGTACGGCGGCACGGAAACCAGAGTTGCTTCGTCCTCGCCCGCCCCGAGAAATTCAACTGACCCAAGCACATACGACACCAAGTGCTTTTGACGAAGGACCGCCACCTTGGGCTCGCCCGATGTGCCGCTTGTGTGCAACAAAATTGCTATGTCATCTTCGTCGTATGACCACTCGGGATCGGCAGGTGAACCAGCACCGGCCGTAGCCATGAACTCGCCAGTCGTCTGTTGGCTGACTTCGTGAATGCCTGCGGTGCGATACCCATCGGCGTCGCTATGAAGCAGAATCGCTGGTGATTGGCGTTCGATGATCCGGCGCAACCGGTCGTCGGCCAGACGATAACTCACCGGTACAAAAGGCAAACCCGCCCACGAGGCACCGAACAACGCCACCGGGAGCGCAGGCGTCGAGATATCGGAGTACAACACCCGTTCGGCCGAATTGGCCTTCCAGACTGCGGCGGCGCTGCCAGCAAGGTCCATGAGCTGTGCATAGGTCATACCCGTCGTGGCGTCGCCGATGGCGACGCGGTCGGGCGCAGTGCTCGCTGCCATTTCCAGCAGCATCATGAGGTTCATATGGGTCAGTCCGACGAAGGGAGGGGTTTCGCGCCCTTTTCCAGCAGCGCAGTTTCGCCGACGGATAGCGAACCTGTCCCCGGCTTGGTGCACAGGATTTCTACGCCGAGTTCGTCGTCGGCATATCTTTTACCCATCAGTGTGCCCGCTGAATGATCGGCGCTGATTGCCGACTGACCGGCGCCCGCGTCACCCATCGCAACCAATGGCACGCCGCCACAACGAAGATCGACCTCGACCCCAGCGGGGGCGCGAACGGCGATGACCTGAGCATCGCAAACGGCACTTTGCAGACGAAGACCTGACTTCAAAATCATGGCACCATCTTGCCATTCAGGTGACCTGATGTCATCGCCGGGCCAAAGACAGGTGACGGTTCCTGCACATAATCTCCACAATTCCCGCGGGACTTCTGAACAGACCGCCTCGTACTGTTGTCGATGTGGCCCGGCGGATACTGATAGTCGAAGACGATGCGATGATCGCTGGTGCTGTCCGTGACCGTCTGGAGTCGGAAGGGCACGACGTGGACATTGCCGTCGACGGGGAGTTAGCGCTTCTAGCTGCGGTGGTTGCTCCACCCGATGCTGTGATTCTCGATCTTGGCCTACCCGGCATCGATGGCCTCGAAGTGTGTCGCCGCCTGCAACGTGACCGGCACGTGCCCGTCATCATGTTGACGGCTCGTGACGACGAGGCTGATCTGCTCACCGGGCTCGCCGTCGGTGCCGACGACTACCTCACCAAACCGTTCAGTATGCGGGAGCTCGTTGCTCGATTGAATGCCGTGCTTCGTCGGGTCGATAGCTCCGCAGCCAGCCTGTCATCGGTCATCACTGTGGCAGCGTTGGAGCTCGATCCGGCTAAACGTCGCGTTCGGTGGGGCGGCGTCGATATTGGACTCACGCCAACCGAGTTCGACCTCTTGGCAGTACTCGCGGCCGACCCAGGACGGGTGCTGTCGAGACAACAACTCCTCGCCGAGGTCTGGGGCTACCGCGACGGCTCAGGCGTTCGAACGGTCGACTCCCACGTTCGTGCCCTGCGGCGAAAGCTTGGCGACGGAGTTATTCGCACCGTCCATGGAATCGGGTACGGACTCGAGGTCTCGTCATGAAAGGACCACTCGACCGGTTACCGTCGATCAAGGCCCAGATCTCGCTGCTCATCGTTATTGCCATCGCCGCCGCAGTCGTCACGAGTCAAGTCGGTTTTCGGTTCGGCTGGCCATTGTGGCTTCGGCCGCTCGTCGCCGTTGGCTGTTCCTTGGTGCTTGTTCATTTTGTGGCCAAGGGCCTCACCGCCCCGCTACGCGACATGGACAGGGTTGTTGAGCGGATGGCGCATGGTGATCTCACCGCCCGCGTGGCAGTACAAGGAAATGACGAGTTGGCTCGACTGGCCGTCGGCTTTAATACCATGGCAGCAAGCCTTGCCGACCTCGATCGCCTTCGGCGCGACCTACTCGCCAATGCATCGCACGAGCTTCGAACGCCAATAGCCGGGCTGCGGGCGACGCTCGAGAACCTGGTCGACGGCGTCATACCTGTTACACCTCAGCGGCTGAGTGACGTGCACGCCCAGGTGGAACGGTTGGGGAATCTGGTAACCGAACTACTCGACCTTTCCCGCCTCGAAGCCGGGGCAGCGGCATTGCACAGTGACTGGGTGTCGATCGACTCGTTGTTCGACGATGCGGCCACCGCGGCAATGTCGGCCCGGCCGGGCTTTGTGGTCGAACGCAACAGCCATGCCGGCCTCCACGCCTGGTGCGACCCCGACCGCATGCATCAGGTGCTGGTGAACACGCTCGACAACGCCGCACGGTTCAGTACCGCGGCGCGGCTCAGTGCGAAGCCGGCACTCGACGGCGGAGTCGATCTCACGGTCGACGACGATGGGCCCGGAATTCCAGTAGGGGAGGAGGGCCGTATCTTCGAGCGGTTCTATCGAGCCGACCAGTCCAAAGCGTTGTCGGGAACCGGTGCCGGACTCGGTTTACCCATTGCTCGGTGGATCGTTGAATTGCATGGCGGGCAGATCCACGCCGCAGCCAGCAGTCCAGTCGGTGGGCGAATCTCGATCACGCTCCCCGCGCCTCGACCCTAACCACCAACCGAAGGTCCAGATGACTATGACATTGCCGTCTCCAGACGCGCCCCAAGTTCCCCCGCCGGACATCGCGGCCATTGATCCGAAACGTGCCCGTCGTCTCACAAGCGTGCTTGTGGTCACGGGGTTTGTCGCCAACCTTGGCCTCCGGGTTGACCATCCGGCACTCGGCGGAGTTCTCGCGCTCGGCGCCGCCATCGCAGCGACGTGTTTCGCCTTTGCCGCATCGAACCGTCGTGGTTTGTTGCCGTTCGTCGGGGCGTTCATTTTGGCCGCGCCTCTCGCGTTCCGCACGAGTCCTTGGCTGATCATGCTCGACGTCCCGGCCAGTCTGTCGCTGATTGTGATCGGGGTCGTAGCCCGATCGGGCGTTCGGCCTTGGGTATCGCTTCGGGCCTTTGTGACGAGCACGATTCAAAGCCTTGAACACGCAATGTCCGGGCGCGCCCGGGTGTTTCGTAGTTTCCAGGTTGCGTTGCCACGGGGATTGGCTCGGCGTCTTCGCGTAGTCGTCGCTGCGTCCCCAGTCGTGATTGTGGTTGGCCTGCTTCTTGTATCGGCCGACGCATTGTTCGCATCGTTCTTTCGAGCACCGATTGACGGGCGAACTGTCGCTGGCCACGTGATGCTCACCGTCGTAGCGGGTTTGGTGCTGGCGCTCCCAAGTGCCATGACGCAGTGGTCCCCCGACCAACCCGTTGAACTGCACCGTCCAACCCGGGGCGCAGCCGAAACGTTGGCGGCGCTGTGGGGGACAGCGGTGTTGCTCGCCGGTTTCGCCTCGACGCAAGCATTCGCAGCGTTGGCAGGTCGCGACTTCGTCGAGCGACGCGTTGGACTGACCTACAAGGAGTATGCCCGGGGCGGATTCTTCCAATTGCTGGCGATCTCGGCAATTGTGCTCGTGTTGCTGTCATTGGCCCGCCGATATCGAGGGCATGTCGACCCCAGGCGTGACCGGACGTTCCTGCTGCTTGGCTGGGTAGTTGCAGGGTTGGTACTTGTGGTGGTCGCGGTGTCGATACAACGCATTCGCCTCTACAACCAGGAGTTCGGCCTAACGATGCTTCGCCTGTACAGCATGACGTTTGCGGGGTGGCTCGCAATCGTTGTCGTAGTTGCCATGGTTGCACTCGCCCGACCGCGTGCCACATGGATCGTGGTGTTCGTCGGCGCAACTGCCTTCGCTGGATTGCTTGGCATGAACCTGGTGAATCCCGAACAGATTGTGGTTCGCTACAACTTAACCCGAGTCGTATTGCCTGACCGAGAAATGCATAGCGAGTATCTGCTGACGTTGTCGGATGACTCGATCCCCGAGCTGCTGACACGGCTCGAAAGCCGTCCTCGCCCTGGGGTGTTAGAAGCGCTCTGCGATCGGGTGGCGTCCCCGGGAGGTGTGATGCACTGGAACTGGTCGACGGCGCGGGCCAATGCTGCGCTGAAGCGCCACTGCGCGAGCTAGATGCGTTCGATAATGGTGGCGGTTCCCATGCCTCCGCCCGTGCACATGGTGATGAGCGCCGTTTGTTTGTTGGTCCGCTCTAACTCGTCGAGAGCGGTTTGAATCAACATGGCACCTGTTGCCCCGATGGGGTGACCGAGAGCGATGGCGCCGCCGTTCACGTTCACGCGCGACGGGTCGAGCCCGAGGTCACGTATGGCTTTCATCGGTATGGCCGCGAACGCTTCGTTGATCTCCCATAGGTCGATGTCGTCGACCTGCATGCCGGCTTTTTTCAAGCAGATTCTCGAAGCGGGTGCGGGCGCTGTGAGCATGATGACCGGCTCGGCGCCAGCTACCGCGGTCATGACCACGCGGCCTCGTGGTTTGAGGCCATGCGCTTTGGCATATTCGGGCGATGACAGCAAGATAGCGGCGGCACCGTCGACCACGCCCGACGAGTTGCCGGCGTGGTGCACATGGTCGATGCGAGCGACCTGGGGATACGTTTCTCGGCACATCTCGTCGAACGAGCGGTCGTATCCCTCGAGTACGCCGCCTCCCATAACGGCAAACGACGGGTTGAGCCCGGCGAGGCTTTCGAGAGTAGTAGACGGACGAGGAAACTCCTCGCGATCGAGTGCAACAGTGCCGTCGAGATGGCGAATGGGCACGACGCTACGGTCGAACCGCCCTTCGCTCAAGGCGATGCCGCAACGCCGCTGGCTCTCTACGGCGAACGCGTCGACGTCGGCACGACTGAAACCTTCGAGGGTGGCAATGAGATCAGCCGAAACGCCCTGGGGAACAATTGGGTAGCGGTCTCGCAGTGTCGGATTGTTGCCATCGAGACCTCCGGTATACGTGCCACCACCCGCGCCGCGTGCTGGCCGTGACATCGACTCGACGCCGCCGGCAACTACGAGCTCTTGGAAACCGGATCGAATTCCCATCGCCGCGAACATCGCGGCTTGTTGGCCAGAGCCACAGAAACGATTGAGCGTGACACCTGGCGAGGTGTACGGCCAGCCGGCGGTCAGCATCGCCATGCGACCGATGCACGCTCCGTGGTCACCCGCGTTTGCTCCGTTGCCAACAACGACGTCTTCAACCTCGGCTGGGTCAAAACCAATGCGGTCACGCAGTGCGTTGAGTACCTGTCCCAGGATTTCTTGCGGGTGGATGCTGTGTAGAGACCCAGTGACCTTACCTTTGCCTCGGGGCGAACGAACTCCATCGATGATCCACGCGTCACGCATCTGTCGATTGTGCCATCGGCGGGCCCGCAGAGGTGAACTGTGTGCCGATCGGATCACAAGCCCACGAAGCCGGCTGGTTCCACGACTCCTCGAAGATCAATTCTTTCATTGGTCGGCGTCTGACTGGTCCGTGGTTACCAACGGGCTTCCCAAGGGTGATGGTGGCCGCAACCGACACGTTGTCGGGGATACCCAGCAATGCGCGTAGCGGCTTTTCGACCGCGCCATGAAAGCCGGTCAAGACGCCGCCGTAACCCAGAGCGCGGGCGGCAAGAAGAAGATTCTGGCAGGCAGGAAAGATCGAGCCCCCTTCGCTAGGGTCGGCGTCGCGGTACCGCACCAGGCATGCCAGGATTACTACCGGGACCCGATCAAAGTGATCGACGTACTCCTGCATGGTGGTCGCCATACGGGTCTTGGGTGATGACTCGACAGTTCCAGATCCGAGGTCGTAACCGTCGGTAGATCTCTTGGTCTTCCACAGCGCTTGGGCCGACTGTTGAATCAGCAGTTTGGAGGCGATGGCATTTGGTCCATTTGTAAGTATAAGAAATCGGAACGGTTGGCGGTTCGATCCGCTTGGGGCTCGGGTTGCTGCCCACAAGATATCTGAAAGCACGGACTTGGGAATGGGCTCAGGTCGGTAGCGCCGTATGGCCCGAGTGGTCGCCAAACCCTCAAGAAGTCCCACAGATGGGTTTGCCTCGATTGTCAATCTGACCGCACATGGTGGAAATTCCTTCTGGATTTACTCAAATTTGCTCTCCTTGGTCCGATCCCTTGCGTGTGGAGACTGACTTTGGCCACTTGACTCGTAGCGACAAGGTGCCACCTAACGTGGCAGCGGTTGCCGTGCGCGATATCGCCTTGCGCGGCGACGAATTTGCGTACCTTAGCCAGCCTGTCCGGGCGACGAGAATGCATGCTTCGACCCGCATTTCGGTGTGGGCAGCATTGATCGCTACCATCTTCTACGGAGCTTTCGTTCTGTGGTCAGCTCCTCGGGGCGATCCCGGAATGTTTATTGTACTGATTGCCGCCGAGATGGTTCTGTTTCTCAATGCGATCATTACATGGTGGACCTGTTTGGCGATTCCAACCGAGGCGCAGGAATCGGGCGAGATTGCGAGCCGACGAGAAGCTCTCAAACTGGGCGTGCTGACACCCGGTGTCGATGTCTTGATAACGGTATGCGGTGAACCTCTCGCGCTTGTGGAGTCGACCATCGTGGCGGCACGAGACATGCGACTCCCTCACGACACCTGGGTGTGTGACGACGGCAATGACGATTCCATGTTGGCACCAACGCCTTGTTTCGCCGTTCTGCATTGGACGATGTCGGTGGCCTCTACCGCGACAGCTTGTCCGAGGACGTCTGGACGTCGTACCGCATGCATGAGAAAGGCTGGGAGACCTTTTATGTGGGCAAGGAACTGTCCAGTGGGCTAGCGCCTTCGACGGTGGTCGCCCATATGCGTCAACAAGCGCGGTGGGCGCGCGGAGGTTTCGAAATTCTCCTGGAAGGACGGCCATGGTCAAACAAGTTGCTGACAGTGGACCAGCGGATCCAATACATGACCCCAGGTCTACACTTTCTACTCGGTGGAGCGAATCTCTTCTATTTGATTCTTCCGGCGATCTTTTTACTCTTTGGAACATCCGCCCTGGCAGTAGAAAGCTCCCGTTGGCTCGCCCATTTTGCGCCGCTATACATCACGACGCTGTTGGTTTCGACCTTGCAGATGGGCGGGCTTCGGCTTAAGCCCGCTCTCTTGTCGGTCGCTACGGCACCCGCTCACGTGGGGGCGTTCTTTGCTGTGCTCTTTCGCAAGGAGAGTACGTGGATCGTCACCAATTCGTCGGTGCCTAAAGGTGCAGTTCTCGAGTTGCTTGCAGCTCAGATCTTTCTCGTCATCGTAAACTTGACGGCAGCAACAGTTGGCCTGCTCACGGTCAAATATCAATCAGGGACAATGATCGCTGTTGTGCTCTGCCTTGCCCACTCCGCCTTGTTGGCAACGACCGTTGCAATCTCATTTCGCGATGGTTTGAAGCTGCGAAAATCGGCCACGTTGGAGCCCGAACTCGACCAAATTTTCGCTAGCCCTGAGGGGACACGTATGAGTGATGTGCTGGAGCAATCAGAACCTCTGACCGCGCCGGAGCCGCACAAGCGCCGTCGGCTGCAGAGAAGGTCATCGTGGAAACAGAAGCTGATGATGGTGCTGCTGGTGATTGCTTGTGTCGCCGTTGGTGAGCGGCGGATCGGCATCGTCAAGGAGTGGGGCCATCAAGGCGGGGGTGTTGCTGTACTCGCCTTCGATCCCATCGACGTCGTTTCCTTCGAAGCCGCAACCTTCGTCATTTGCTGGTCGAGGCCAAGGAAGACGTTGCTGCTGGTGACGTGCTTGCGGTCGTCGAGGTTCGCCGTCCGAGCCCGAATGGGGACTTTGTCACGGTCGAGCAGAACCTTGTGGCCCCGGCGGCAGTCGTGTCGTACGTTGCTGCACGTGATGGAGCCTCGTTGCCGGGCGGCGCGCTCGTCGTGAGGCTGTATCGCCCTGGTTCGACTGAGTTTAGATCGGCGGTGATGATGTCGACCGTGGCCGAACTCGCCATTGGGATGCGAGGCACCGTTCGAGTAGCGACTCTGCCCAAGATTGAGGTGATTCTCACTCGCATTGAGCCAGCCCTTGGACCAAGCGCCGATGGCCGGGGCATGGCGACGTTGATATTGCACCCAATCGACCGCGCTCTCGTTGATACCTTGCTTCCGGGAGCGGAGTTCGAATTGTCGCTCGATAGGGATAGTCGGCCGGCAAATGGACTGTCAGGAATTCAAATCAAGCCACAGTGACGGCAGAAGTCTCGTTGAGTTCGTAGGGGTTTGCGGGGTAGAGGGTTCGGTTCAATAAGCCAGGACGAAACGCTGACCAGCTGTTGCGGTTCAGCCGAAGTCGGTCGGCGATGACCATGAGCACCGCAGGATTGTGGCCGAGCCCCATGTGGCTACCCACGACTCTGATGTTCTCACTGTGCCTACCGGGTACATCGACACAGCTTTGCCACGGAACCACTCCGTCACCTTTGGAGAATATGGCCGTCGATGGAACGGGTGGGGCGCCGCTATACGGGACCCGACGGAACGTGGTCGTCTTTGGACGTTCGCGTCCATGCAGGGGCGCGAGTAGATCGAATAGCACGCCTGCGTTTGTCTCCTGTGACCTGCTCAATCGAAACGGGCTTCCGAGGCTGATGACATGACGAACCTGAGTCGGAGATCGTTCAGCCAGCGCTCGGCTGTACAGCCCCCCGAGGCTCCAACCAATAAGCGTAACTGGCTCACCTGTTTCGGCGACCACCTGGTCGAAACGGTCGACGAGACCGTCGACGATAGACGCGGTGGGTCCGATGTTACGACCCTGATCCCAGTCGAATGTCCGATATTGGAGGTGGCGAAGGAGCCATCGCAATGGTTCGGTTGACGTGTCCGATGCCATAAATCCGGGCAAAACGAGAACGGGCCTACCATCACCTTTGGGTAGTCGCAAGAGGAGCGGAAGTGAGGCCGCGAAAAGGCCGAAGTCTGCGGTGCTGCGAAGGGGCTCGGAGGCGAAGACGACCGGGTTGGGTCGTCGGAACGAAACCATGTTGTCTTCGTCGAGCACGTTCATCGATTCAAGCCTGTCAGATCTGCAGGTTTCACGCCGTTGTAAGTCAGACTGATCATTCAGAGTTTCCTGGTACGGTTGGCAGATTCCTATGGATTTAGTCAAAATTGAACACTTCTTGCGGTCTAGTCAACACTCTAGGGTGCGAATTGTCGAACGGCGAGTCCGGACAGGCCCTGCAGCGGCTTGCCCTGAGTGTCGAGACTCGCCGCGAAATCCGGCGATTCTGATCCTTATGGGATGCCGCAACTGCGGTGCGTTGATCTGCAAGCGCTGTGGCGTGAACGAGTGCCCCGTCTGTTTCAGCGACCGAGTGTTCGACATTGGACCCTTCGGCTAGTCCAACTGCCGCCACGACTGCTGTGCGGGTTAGTGTCGGGACAAGGCGGCCGAGGCCGGGAGTAGTCCAGTGAAGACAAAGCGTCGATCAAAGGGGCTTACCGTCCGGGCCATTGCTGGGACTAACACGGTGCTGCTTGGTTTCGACCTCGCCGACCCCTCCTCGGGATGTCTCGGTTTCGCTATCCACCGCACCGATCGCAGTGACGGAACGACTCGCTGGCTTCGAGGTATGAAGGTTTTCAAGTCAATCGTTCCTCAGCCCGTTCGTGGCGAGGACTATCCCTCACGCGTTCACCCGGTGCAAAGCTTTCAGTGGGCTGACTACAGCGCTATTCCCGGCCGCACCTACGCCTACCGAGTTCTGGCGCTCAACGGGGCGCCCAACGCGTTACGCGTCATGCACCGAGTCACGCTCGATGTCACCACCGAACGCAACGACGATGGCCGACACGGCATCTGGTTCAACCGGGGCGCCGCTGCATCACAGGCGTTTGAGAAACACTTCGGCCAAGATCGACCGCTCGATGACACCGACACCGAAGCCTTGGCGTGGCTGGCACGAGACCTCGACACCGCCTTTGTGAACTTTGTCGGTCGCGCTAACGGCCCAGGCTGGGCAGTCAGAGGCGCGTTTTACGAGTTCACCTGGGCACGTGGTGCGCGGGCCTTTGCTGACGCAGCTGCGACTGGTGCCGATGTCCGGTTGGTGATTCACGGACGCGACAAAGACAGCGGAACCCAGGACAATGACCGAACTGCCGCCCAGGCACGCGCAGCAGTTGACGCCGCCGGCATCGACCAGCTCGTCACCTGGCGCACGGCACCTAACAAGTCGGCACTGCAGCACAACAAGTTTGTGGTTCTTACCCACCTCGGCGTGCCCCAGGCTGTCTGGACCGGGTCCACCAACCTGACCCAAGGCGGGGTGTTCGGCCACAGCAATGTGGGCCATACTGTCACCGACAACGGTGTGGCCGCCGCCTTCCTTGCGTACTGGACCGTGATGGCCAACGACGCCATGACCACGGCTGCATTGCGAACGTGGCTGGCGACGAACAATCCAGTCGATACGACTGTGATGCCGAGTGCATCGATTTCGGCTGTGTTATCGCCCCGACACAATGACGATGTGCTCGCTTGGTACGGGAGGATTTTCGACTCATCAACGTCAAGCGCCCACATCACTGGAGCGTTTGGCCTCAACCCGGTGTTCTTTCCTGCGCTCACGCGCCAGCGACCCGTTATTCGCAACGTGCTGCTCGACAAGGCCCCATCTGCGAACCAGCCGCAGATCCCGCTCGTGGATGATGATGTCAGGCTGGCCACCGGGGCGAAGCTCAACTCGCCCATCGCGCAGTGGGCCGCCGAGCACCTCACCGGCTTCAACACCCACGTGCGGTACGTGCACACCAAGATCGTACTGGTCGATCCGTTCACGCTTCGCCCCACGCTCCTCACCGGGTCGGCCAACTACTCGGGCAACTCCACCTCTGCCAACGAGGAGAACACGCTGGTCGTCGTGGGCGATGAGCGGGTTGGCGACATTTACCTGACCGAGTACTACCGGATCTTCATCCATCTCGCTGCCCGCCGGTACTTACAAGACGCCGAACCTGACGACGATCCGACATGGGCCTTCCTCACCGAGGATGATTCATGGGCGACGAGATATTTCGAAGCCGACTCGTGGCGTACGCATCTTCGACAGCTTGTCGCCGGAACCGACAATCTGTGAGCGTCGACGTCGATAGCGGTCGGGCCTGGGTCGCCACGGTGGCAGTAGCGTTGGCCAACGGGGTTGCGTTCGGAATTGCCTATACCTTCGGCACCTTCTTCGATTCGATGGCCGACGAGTTCGGTGCTGAACGCGGCGCCACCGCAGTTATTTTCGGCGTGACGCTGCTGTTCTTCTTTGGCTTTGGTGTGATTTCGGGTCCGATTTCGGACCGCGTCGGAGCACACCGGTTGCTGGCTATTGGCGGCACCTTGATGGTGGTCGGCCTACTTCTCACCTCGAGAGTGCAGCATCTCGCCCTGGGGTACGTCACGTACGGTGTCGGTGTCGGCTTGGGCAGCGGCATTTTCACCGCGCCCCTCACCGCAGTCGTTGGTCGCATGTTCGTGCGCCGTCGCGCCATGGCGCTCGGCGTTACCGCCACGGGTAATGGCTTGGGCACTCTCATCCTCGTGCCGATGTCGGCATCCATCATCGAACGGCACGGCTGGCGCACTGCGTACGTGGTGTTGGCCGCTATCGCAGCAGTCGCGTTTGCTCTCGCGGTACCTGCCGTAGCGACGGCTACCGGCGGAGCCAAGTTGCGAGCAACGGGGGAAGGCGATGGTGTCGCCGCATCCCTAATCCTCTCGCGCACCATGCTGGCCGACCGATTCTTCGGCGCCTTATTTCTGTCGAGTCTCTTGATGTCAATTGGGTTGTACATAGCTTTCGGGTTCATCGTTCCGTTCGCAAAGGACGAGGGAGTGTCCGCGGCGGCAGCATCACGGCTAGTTGCGATCATTGGCCTGTCGAGCATCGTGGGCCGACTCGGTTTGACGTCGCTCACCACTCGGGTAGGGGCCGTGCGTATGTTCCAAGGAACCCTTGTGCTGCAGTCATTGGCGTACGTGATCTGGCTGGTTGCTGGTAGCGCCTACGTGCTTCTCGTAGTGTTTGTGGTCGTACTTGGTGTGTCGTATGGTGGCTTCGTCGCCATGTCTCCGGAGATACTTGTGCGCCGGTTCGGCGTTGCGAATTTGGGAGCGCGTATGGGCACGATGTTTCTGGCCTTTGGGCTCGGGGGCCTTGTTGGTCCACCGGCGGCCGGGTTCGTGGCCGATGCGTCGAACGGTCGTACCTTGCCAATCATCCTGGTCATAGCCTTGCTTGTGGTTGCCGTGGGAGTAAGCACCCGCATCGAACAGGTCTGACCGCCGAAACATCGGCATCTCGGCGAGCCATAGCCTCACGTGCGTATGAGCGAGACGTCGATTGACTTCACCTACGACGAGCTCCGTATCGTTACGCGTGTCATGAATATCGCGATGCCGATTGGTGTGGTCGCCGACGACATGGAACTGCCACCGTCAATTGTCGAGCGCCTCGAGGCGAATGCCTGCGCCGCTCTGACAGCGCGACACATCCTCACCGCCGAGAATGTCATTCATCATGCCGTTCGATCGGTCATTGACCTGGCTGCAACGCCGATGCTCATGTTGTCAGTCGAGGTAGATGATCATGGTGTTGTTGACACTACGTTTCTCTTGTGTGACGAGGACCTTGGCGTCCAGGTCGCCCTCCTCGCTCCGTCGGTGTACCGGTTCACGCCGTACATGACCCGCGAGCTTGTTCGTCGTGTCTATCGCATCACCGACCTTCGTCCCGCTTTGGCGCCGACCGATGTGGTTGTGCAGATAACGGCGGCTCAGGTTGAGCACTCAGCAGCGCTCGCCGAAGTTGACGAACATGAATGTACCGATTACCTGATGTCGGCCGGGGCACCGCCGTCGGCTGCGGCATCCTTGGCCGCCGCGCTATCGCAACGGCGGCGATCCGTGACCATCACTGCCGTTCATCGACCCAATCCTGGGCGACTCTATGGCGGAAGCCTGTCGTGGATTGACTGTGGCATCGCAGGCAATTGGCGCAGCGAACTCGCCGAGATTCAACCGTCGGCTGATCCGCCAACACTCGAACTTCGACCTGCGACCCTCGACGAACTCACGGCCGTGTTGGTGTCGTATCTGCCCGCAGCATTCGGCTAGCCCAGCCCGTTTCCGCAACTGTTGCGCATATGGCCGGCCCTGGCTCAGCCGTTTCCGCAACTGTTGCGCATATGGCCGCAGATGGCCAGTCGGCAAGCTAGACGAGGGGTACATCGGTGATGCGCGCGGTTGTTCCGCCGAGGTCATGCAGAGCCCCCTCGATGAACGCCTTGGATCGCCCGTCCATGCTGTGCACGACGTTGACATAGTTCGGCGTGTCGTGGCCGCGTCCGAGTGAGCCTCCGTTAGCTCGATGCTCGAATCGGTCGGCTGGAAGTTGGTGCGAGCGCGACCGGTCGGCCTTGCTGAGGTCGGTGGCGTAGATGACCGCACTCACATCGTCTTGCGTGTTGGTAACTGCTAATACCGAGGTCCCAGCCAATGGTTCGTCGAGGTCGCCGGCTTGCCCCGCTCCGGCCGCGATCACGTGGGTAATCCGCACCAGTCCTCCGTTAAACTGCGAGCTAGCGGCGAGGTCGACTGCAGTGATTGCGCCGTGAGAATGCCCGATGAGAACAGCCTCAGTGCCGGTACTCAAAGCGCGCATGCGCAGGTACTCGGTGACTCGTTGTTGTACCGCCAGCACATAATCGCCGCCGTTGGCGAAGTGCTGGGGAATTGCGACGCTGAGGTCGCGAGGCGTGCCGCCAGGACGACTGACTACCTCATCGACCACTCGACGACCCACCTCGGCGACACCGACCCCGACACCGACTGGGCCGGTTAACACGATGGGCCACAGCTGTTTGATTCCATCGGCACCTTTGGTCACGGCGCTCGACAGATCCTGTACCCCGGCGAGAACGATGATTAGCCGCGGGGGGTTGGAGTCGGTCTCGATTATTCGCATGTGGTTTTCGGCCGGGCCGGAGGTGACCTGGTTTGCCTTGAGGTCGTGGAAGATCTGGCCGACGATCGAGGTGCCGTCGGGGCCGAATGTCGTGTAGATGGGTGCGCGAAGTGTGACGAGGGGCGGCAACGGAGTCCACGTGGGACTCGCCATCGCGGCGAGTTCGGTGATGAGACTGGATGCGTCGACCCTCATAAGGTCGCGAGCAAAACGTTCGGCCTCGCGCCGCTGCTCCTCAAGCTGCTCATGGGCTTGACGAAGCCGCTCGGCTGCTTTTGCAAGACGACTGCGAGTTGGTCGAACAGTAGGGTCGTCGGTGTTGAGGTTGATCCCGGTTCGTAGCTCATGTATTCGTCGGCCTGTGATGCCAAGTTCGTTGCTTCGGTTCCATATGGATTGGTGTAACGCGTGTAACTCAAGCAGGTTGGCCGCTACCGTTGCCAAGGCTTACACGACTCCTGCGTGCAACAACTGTTGGTACACGTTTCGCCAGGCAGTGTTGTAGCGCACCGGCAACCTCAGATGGTTCGGCTTGATGAGCGATAGCTCCTGGTGCTCGGGTGGAAGCGCCCAGAATTCTGTGACCCATCGCTCGACGCGATGTTCGATCCAGAGCAACTCGTTGCGTTGGTCCATTGTCCATCGGGAGTGGGCCCGGATTTCAGCGATGGCCTGGTCGAGGTCGTTGAGTGATTCGTTCAAGAGCCGTTCAATGTCGGCGAGTGACGCCCGTACCTTCGTGGCGGTGTTGCCTTGCCAATGTGTGGCCTGGACGCTCTGCCTGATCGCGGCAACCGAGTCGGCGGTGCGCCGTCGTAACTGTTCGAGGCCAAGTCGGTGACCATCGAGGATGTCGGGGTGCTGAATGGTTTCAGACATGGGTAGCCTCCTGAGCGGACCGAACTGCGATGCCATTGAGCAGCGACTGTGCGAGTTGAGCGTCGAACTGGTGGCTAAGCGCAGCCACCCGCAGGTACCACATGTGACCATCGAGACCTTGTACGAACCGCTCGTGAAGGATGTACGACGAGGCGCCTTCGGTGGTGGTGGCAACACGTTGACGAGCGGCGCCACCCCCGACTACGACAACGCCGGTCGACTCCGAGGTCTCATAGCTATCGAGAGTGCGCCTACTTTCGAATGCCACCTGACCCATGAGCGTTTTGACGGGTATCCAACCGGCGAGCACTCGTTCGACGAACATCGAATGATGGTCGCCGCTACAACGGCCGAGACGGCCTGACCCGGCGTCGATGCGTAGTTCGTCGACCTTCCAGCCTGGTGGCAGGGTTGCTTCGAAAAGCGGGTGAGTGATGACCTGTGTCGAGTGGCTTGTCACGGTGTTTCCTTGAAGTTGAATCGTTGCTCTCCGGTGAGCGTTATTTTCGCCTGGTCGATTCCAACCTCGGCCTTTTGGGATGTGTACGAATACGCCGAATGCTCAACGGTGGTGGTGCGCTCGCCCTGACGGGCAATGTTGGCGATCTCCTTTACGAGTCCAGAAGCTTTTCGAGGGTCCTGGTAGGTGTCGGAGGCTCCCATCATGGTGTTGATGCGCTGGCGTTGTTCGGGTGTCAGCTCGATCGACGTGGTAGTCGTCGTTGTCTCCTTGTGGCCGACGTTCGTTTCCACCTCACCCGTCACCGCAGGTGTTGCAAACTCGGCTTCTCGGCCGCCAGATACATCGATGGTTGACTCTCGTTCGTATTCGAGCGCTGTGACACGCCCATGCTCATCGAGAATCACGCTCACCGATCGTGATTCCTCGACTGCCGTCGAAACGTTTCCGGCGTTGCTGACGATGGTGGCGTCGCCGCCAACCGACGCCTTGATGGTGAGCTTGGCGGTGTCGGCGGCGCTGTCCTTTACATACCGAAGTTCTACCGAGGCGTCGCCGCTGGCCTTGAGCCCTTCGCCGCCCAGTGTGAGTCCGGCTCCGACTTCGGCGCCGAGCTTCACGTAGTAGCCATGCGCTGTCGGTTCCGGCGCGGGTGGAAGTTGTGCAAGGGCGACTCGAGACACAACGGCTGTGGAAAGCCCCGAACTCGACAGAATCTGCAGCGCCGTGCGAGTTACGTCTTGCTGTAAAAACGCCATCTCGTTGGGTACACCGCTCAGTGAGCCTTGCTGAATTCGGAACGTGCGTTCTCGGCCGAATGCTGCCGAAACAGCAGCGCTGATCTCGGCCTTGTTGTCGGGACCAAGTTCGGCTTCCAACTGGGCCTGCAACGCGGCTTTGAACTCCTCGTTGACGGTGAGTTCCACGGTGCCGTCGTCGTAGACGGTTCGGCTGTACTTGACCTTGGGCGTGAGTACGAGATCGGCCTTCCAAGGCAGTGGAACAGTGACTTCAAGTTCGGCGGTACCCTCGTCCCTACTCATGACCGTGGCGTTGGGGTTTCCTAGCGAGGTCTCCCATCGGTGGCCCAGGATGGCAAAAAGTTTTTCGGTGGCGAGTTTGATGTCCTTGCCTGCGTCCCACGCGACCCCGGCTAGTTGATCGACCTTGTCGGCAACCTTGGCACTAGCGTTCAGGGTTCGCTGGCCGACTTCTTCCAGACCTTTGGTGACCGTTTTGAATACCGCGTCGGGTCCGTCCCAGAATGTAGTGCTTTCTGGCCGTTTCGACGCTGGAGGACTCGTTCCCCAACAGGTCAACGAGGTGGCCTGGTCTTCGGGAGGTAGCGCTCGTCGTTGCGTCGAGTGCCGAAGCACGCGGAGATCGGCAACCGCCAAGATACCGGTGGTCAACGTCACGTCACGCAAACCCGCCGCAACCGCATCGAACCGGATGTCGCGGTGAGTGTCCGCCGCCCAGCCGGTGCGTAAACGGTCAGCCCATTGGCCAATCGGAGCTAGAGCCGGCGAGGTGAGTGGCCGAGCGTCAAGAGCGATCATCGCGGTCAGAAAGGCAGCAACGCGGCGCTGTTCGTCGTCGAGGGACAGGTGCGCCCGTGTGAGCAACCGAGCCACGTCGTCGAGTCGACTCGAAACGTTGACAGCCGACCGATCGCCAGAAGCGAGGCGTAGGTTTCGTTGGGTCTGCCCGAGCCGCTGGCGTACGTCGCCAAGGTCGTCGCGGCGCTGCTGCAGCGTGCGTCGCAACGACTCGAGTTCGCCGATGTTGAGGCTAATAGTGGGCATGTTTCGTCCTTCGCTGTCGCCCGGCCTGGGGTCACCAGGCCGGGCGCGGGGCGAACGTGCGTCTAGAGACCGTCGAGCGACTGGTAAGCGGCAACGGTCTTGTTGATCACGATGTGGCCGTTCAGGAGGGCGTCAGCCAGTTTCGTAAGCGCAGGCTTGAACTCGTTCGACCATGCATGGAGGAACTCGTCGGCCTGGCGACCTTCCCAACCGGGCTTGCCGCTGCCAACATTGTTCATAACCTGAGGGTCGAGTGCCTTGAGTACGGCGTCGACGACCTGGCCTTGGGAATTGAAACTTCTGGCGACACCCGAGGCAACCTCGGGGTTGATCTTGATGTTTCCAGCCATGATGTATCTCCTGTGTTTCGCCCGCCCCGTTGGCGGATCATTCAGGCAAACGCACCAGCCCAAACTTTCGTGACGCCGAATCCAAGATTCTTTTGACAGGCGGCGTCAGACCTCGAGCCGCATTGCGGGATGACCGAAGAACTGGAACGCCATCAGCGTGGACGAGTTCGCGTTGTCGCCTTGACCGAACCCGGCGCGCTCGTTGCGCACGATTGAGGCCAGCGTGTCGCCGGCGAAAGCCCTTGCATAGAAGCGCTCGGCCAGAGCGCTCGCGATCTCATCATCGATTGACCACAGCGGCGCTACTACGGCCGATGCGCCGGCATACAAAAACGATTCCGCCAGCCCTGCGTAGTCGCCCAGAGTTTCTTGCCCGGTGCCCACCTGGCATGCGTTGAGAAACACCAATGGGGCATCAGCCAGGGCTCCGCCCTTTACGACGAGCGGGTCGATCACCCCGCCGTCGATCAACACCAGCCCTTGTTTAGCGCTACCCGGGTCGTACTTGCCGTGTAACGAGAAGTGGACGATATCGGCCCGAGGTTTGCCGATGAGACAGTTGGCGACATCGGCGGTAACGGCGTCGACATCTATGGCGTGGTAGCGGTCGATGAGCGCGGCCGCTTCAGCTTCAGCATGCTCGAGCCGGCTCCAACCAGGCTGTTCGTATCTACCGCTCACGACCACCATTTCACGAAAGCGCAGCGATGTCGGCGGTGGTAAGGAGGGCTGGTGCGTTGCCAGAACCCACCGACCCATCGTCACTTGGGCACCCAAGGTGTTAGTGATTGCAGCGTCAAGGGGTTGAGGCATCGTGGCGAGCTCCCACGGCACATATGCCTCCTCGGAGAGCACCAGCACCGTTGGGTTACGGGGTGCGGCCGCAGCAGAGACAGTTGCAATTGCCGCCCACATTTCGGCGGGGACCTTGTCGGCAATTGTGCGTCCGATGCCCCGGAGACCAAGTGCAAGGGTGGGCTTTCCTTCGTGCGCAGCGACGGTCGCAATGACCGTACGGGCGAAGACGTTTGGTTCCTCGCCAATCGACGATTTGCCCGGCTTGTCGAAGGTGCCGTGAGGCGACTGAAACGACCACAGCAATGCGCCTGGGCTGTTGCCGCGCAGGATGCTCACGGTCAGGTCGGCTGGCTGGTCGCTGGTTGGTACACCGAGCGAGCCGACCGGTGGTCGATCAACGTCTGGCACTACCCGGGCTAGGTCGTCAACGGTGTCGACGACTCGCACATAGCGAGTACCGAGGCCGATGGTCTGGCTGTCGACTGAATACAGCACGTTGAGGGCGAAGCCGTGGGAGATGCTGGCCGTAGCTGGTGCGAGAACGCGAAACACCACGTGTGGATAGGGAGCCGCCGCAGTCACAATCATCGACTTGCGCCATGTTTCCCCTAGTGCAAGGTCGAAGCCGTCGGCGACCAATTGGACTACGAGCTCGTAGTCGCCGACGCTCGATGGCGGGCGAACGAGTACGGGGCCAACGACCCCTCGTACCGCCGTGGGTGACAGGCCAACAATCACGTCGAGCGGGGAATGAACCACCACGGCTTCGTCACATTCGATGCGGGCATGCGCACGTCGGGGCGGGTCGCTTGGGCTGTCGGGAGGTGCTGCCATTGGGCCCGGTGAGTTCGGCGATGGCAGTGGGGCCGGCGACGCTCCGGACCAAGTCGAGTCGGACGGTGTCGAACGCGTCTGTGGCGAGCGCGTCGCACCGGCTCCAGTTGCTGCACCTCCGCCGAGAAAGGCAGTGAGCGCAATCGCCGTGAAGGCCACAATGGCGAACTGTTGGGCCAGCACGCACAGCGCAATACCGATGAGCAGGCCCGCTGTGGCTCCCACCACCATTCGTCGGGGACGACGCCGAACAGCGAGCACCAGCAACACAACGCCGACCAGCAGGACTGCAGTAGCGCCCAGGCCAATGATGGTAGTGAACGGTGATCGTCCGTACACCTGCACCCAGAACGATCCCCGGCAGGGGCCGCTGTTGACTTCGAGGTGGTACCACCCAACACCGACATTGCTGATGTCGGATACACGCAACGAATCGGTGAATTGGCGCGCCGGTCGGTGCGCAATGGTTTGAACGGGGATGGATGGGCCGATGGGCAAGTCGACGAAGATGCGGGTCTCAGACGTCGGCTCCGACGACTGCGCGCTCAGTCGCACGACATCGTTGACGGAGAGACGTACGGCTCGATCGGGGTCGTTGAACTCTCGAATATTCTTGCCGTTGATAGCTAATGCGCATTGAGCGGGTCGGGTCTGGGTCGGTATCGCAGCATTCGTGGTCAAACCCAGCGGGCCGATCAGACTCGACAGCGCGGCTACGAATGCCGCAAGGATCATGACGACGTATCCTGCTCACTGGCCACAATGAACAACGAGTGGACCGGTGTCATGTCGCTGGATGGGTCGGGGTCGGTAAGGGTCAAGCGGTAGTCGGATTCCGGAAGTGGCGGCCATGTCATTCGAAATGCGCCGTCACCGTCGACGTCGATGTGTGACGTCAGAACGTCTTGCCCGGTAGCTAGGTCGGTCACCACAGCTTGTATTGATCCTGGCGGGTCGTCGCAACTCGCCATTGCCACGATGGGCTCGTTAGCGAAAAAGAGCTCGTCGAGGTCGAGACCAAAACCGCTGAGCCCCGACCGGAAGGTCGACGTTGGTCGTGCCGACAGCAGGCCGATCAACTGTGTGAGTGGGCCGCTGGCATTTTGGAGCGAGCCGTGCTGATCGGGGGCATAGATTTCGCGACCCATGTCAGACAGTTCGACGGGCGTAGCCGACACCCTGGGCACAGTGCCGTCGCCGGCATGGTCTACCCCGGAATGGGACTGAAGCATTGTGACCGAACCATTGTGGAAACGAGCCGACTGGTTTGTTGGTTGAAGAATGCCAACGATGGGGTGAATGGCGTACGCATCGGGCGGTCGGGTTTCGACGGCGGCGTCAATGTTTAGGTGAAATTGCATGGCCGCCGCGGCTCGAACCGGGTCGACACCTGGAAGTCCGGTGGTCTCGGCGATTCGGGTCAGTGCGCCGGTGCCAGTATCGACGACTGGATAGCGGGGGAGCAGCTGGTAAACGGACGTCAGCGAACGTAGAAGACTGGTGAGGTCGAGCCCGAGAGGTCCGACACCCTTCTTGAATCCGTTGCACAGAAAGTCGACTGCGTTCAGGGACCCACGGTACGGAGTTCCAAACGTCACCAGCATCCGGGTGTCATTCCAACCTCCAAGCACTTCCAAATAGTGACGAGCCACGAGGCCACCCATCGAATGGCCTACCAGTATCAATTTGGCGTCTTGGTTTCCTGATCGTTGTCGCCAGGCGTGCAGCCAACCTGGTGCGCGTTCGGCCAGGTGGCGACCTGCGACGCGGTTGTCTCGCCGCCAGTCGTAGGGGAAATCAAACCAGTTCTGGCCAGTGGTCACGTCGAAGGCGCTGAAGATTGTGGAACGGATGTGTGAATAGCCGTCGATACTCCAAAAGCCTGGGATCAGGTGAAGATCGGGCATGAGCCTCGGCGCCGTGACGCCGTCGCCTAGATCATCGATGGTGTGATCGTCGTTGCGCAGCTCCAAACCTGTGGCGCTGCGGCCAAGGGACCGAATGGCCTGCCACGCTGCGCCTGGTGTTAAAGCCCAGACATCGCGGCCGTCGCGCTGGAGGACGCTGCCAAGAATTCCGGGCAGGAGTACAACGACATCACCCATTGGTTGCTTGGACGGCATGCGACAGCCTCCTCGGTTGAGGCTAGCTTGTCACGCCCAGGCGGTGAAGAAATCCCAGATTTGTTGGGCGGCCTCGGCGGGCCAGTCGTGTTCCCCACCCTCGATAGTGATGAGTTCAACGGCCGTGCCGTCGGCGCAGTCACCCGATGTTGCAATCGTGGTCCCTGGTTCCGGTGAGTATGTGTGCGCCCACCCGCAAGCGTTGAGCGCACTCCACGATTGCACTGCGTTATAGCCGTACCCGTAGAGCACGTTCTGGTCGTTCGTTCCGTGGATCTCGAGCATCGACACGGGACGGCTTGGTGTGCATTGTGTCGTGCTGTCGAGCGCCCCGGCCACCGAGGCAACAGCGGCGAACCGGTCGGCAAATTGGCACGCGAGCGCCTGGGCCATGATGGCACCATTCGAGTGGCCCGTGACAAAGACCAACGTGGGGTCAATCGGGAACGTGGCGATGAGCTCATGGAGTAACGCGTCGATGAATGCCGAATCGTCAACGCCGTACGTCGTAGCCGGTTCGCAGCACTGCCCTGAGTTCCACGACTGAGCCCCATCAATCGCCAGTCCTTGCGGGTAGACGACAATGAAGCCATTCTGATCGGAGATCTCGTCGAACCCGCTTGTGGATTGCAGGTGCTCGGCAGTACTGGTGCTTCCGTGTAGCGCCAGGACCACTGCTGTGATGGAGTCGGCAGGAAGCGCCGGGACGTGGACCCTAGCCTCACGGTCAACTCCATTGACCGACACGGTTACGATCTCGTCGCTAGCCGCTCGGGGTGCACGAGCGGCGGGTGCGCTGGTCTTCACCGTCGCCGCGATACTGGGAACGATAGATGCTGGTGTCGAGGTGCCCGTGGGCCCGTACGCCGGAGAAGTCGGTTTCAGCGTCGATGTGGTCGCGCCGCACGCGGCGAGTGTCGCCAAGACGACAGCACAGAGGGATTTCGCCAATCTCGCCATACGAGCAGCTAACAGTCCAGATATGTGCATTGGATGACGAACGCCTGTCAATCGCCTGTGAGGCACCGAGACACGCGTCACAGCCCTAGCCCGTACCGGTGCTGCCATCGTTTGCAAACGACGCCATAACTGCTCCGGTGTGACGTGAGTGGTGCAACGCGGCGAGACTCGTCGTCATGACAATGCACGTTGGCCTCAACCTGGTTTTCCAAAACCCTGAGAATGCCCGTCCCGACTCGCACGTGTACCGCGACGAACTCGCCATGGCGCTCAAGGCGGAACACATGGGGTTCGATTCTGTATGGACGGTCGAGCATCACTTCACCGACTACACCATGTCGCCGGACCCGCTGACGTTTCTGTCCTGGATTGCCGGCCAGACCTCGCGTATCCGCCTCGGTACCGATGTGCTTGTACTCCCGTGGCACGATCCGATGCGTCTTGCCGAGCAGATTGCTCTTGTCGACAATCTTTCGGGAGGTCGACTCATTTTGGGTATCGGTCGTGGACTAGCCCGGGTTGAGTACGACGGTTTCCGACTCGATATGAATGTCAGTCGTCAGCACTTCACCGAATCAGCCGAGGCAATTCTGCAGGGGCTAGAGCAGGGATTCGTCGAGTACAACGGCGAGATCGTCAAGCAGCCGCGTCGTGATATTCGTCCGCGGCCTGAACGATCGTTCCGTGGCCGAACCTATGCCGCCGCGGTGTCGCCCGATTCCATGCCGGTTATGGCCAAGCTCGGCGTCGGGGTGCTGGTGATTCCGCAAAAGCCGTGGGCTGATGTGAGGAACGATTTCGATGTCTATCGCGAGGTCTATCTGGCCGAGAACGGTGTCGACGCGCCGCCTCCGTTGTGTGGCGGGTTTGTTGTCGTCGATAACGATGCGAAGAAGGCTGAAGACCTCGCCCACGAGTACATCGGCCAGTACTACGGCACGGTGATCAAACACTACGAACTCGACCAGTCACCGCACGCCGGGGTAAAGGGGTACGAGTTCTACGACAAGACCGCCAAGTACATCAAGCGTCACGGGGCCACGGGGGCAAGCGAGTCCTTTGTCGAACTTTCGCCGTATGGCACGCCTGCTCAGGTGCTCGAAAAGTTCGAGTTCATTCGCGAGACCCTTGGACCATGTGGCTTCATGCCGGCGTTTAGTTTTGCCGGCATGCCCTATGAGCAGGCGGACAAGAGCATGAGCCTGTTTGTCGAAAAGGTCATGCCAACGCTTCGTACCTGGGCCAGCGAAGGCGTTCCCCAGGGCGCTGAACGAGCGCTTACGTCCAGCAGGTAACGCTTTGACGCTGGCCGCATTTGACCGCGGACAGACTCAATCGTCCGTTTGTTGTTGAGTTCTTCGAAGTAGTCATCGTCAATGGTGATATCGATGAGTTCGACGTGTTCGTCGAGACTGTCGATCACGAGCATTCCGTAAATGACCAAGGGTGGAAAGAATGGCAGGCTATGAGTCATTACGAAGCGTATTGCGGTGCCCGCGATCGTTTCGGGTAGCTCGTCAAATCCCGTTGCCATTCGTCGTTCCGCGATGAGCAAGATTCGTTCTACGAAAAGCTCGAACGATGGCCGCCCAGCGGAATCGCCTCCTGGCGGGAAGTGCTCATGAACTCGTTCTACGAACGCGGCGCTGCGCTGCACCGGACGCGTCATCGTTACTAGCTTCTCCCGTAAACTTCGGCGAGCATTCGGCCGTGCGCCCTCACTTTTCAGTAAGGGCAGGTCGGCGTAGATAGGCAGACTCGTACGGAATGGTTTCTCCGTAAGCCACCATTCGCCAGCCTTCCTCCTCATGCGACAGATCGCTCACTTGCCGCGCGGTGAGGTTTCGCAGGTCAGCAATTACTTCGTCGACCACGGCTATTTCGTCTGCAGTCAGCAGAATTGTGACGATTGTGCAGGTTGGGACGAGTCGTTGTTGGGGATAACCGAGGTAATGCTGTTCAACGATCTCGGCGAGGCCGCGGTCGACAAGGTCGGTGCGAAGGGGCAACATGCGTCGTGGAGCAGGCCCGAATTCGAGCTTCTGATAGTCGGCACCGGTAATCGGACGGCCGTATTGACGCATGTGCGCAAACTCTGCGAAAAACAGTACCTTGTTGAGCTTTGTCGCCGCCCCTGTCCGGTCGTCCCTCAGCCTATCGGCCACGTACAGCAAGAGTTCAGCGAGTTTGTCCTCGTCGTAGGTCGCTTCCATCCCGCCTGACCTCCAAAGGTCAGAACGTACGTTCGTTTATGTTATCGCGTCCCCGGAGTCACCGGCGACGGTTTAGGGACTTAGGGTGTTGGTGCCATTCGATCGTTAAACTCAGTCGGCGTGGCAGCTTTTGACGAAGTAGGCGAATGGCCAACGAGCCTATGCCATCCGGCAACGCGTTGAGCTAGACTGACCACTGTCCGTAATTTGGGCGGAAGATTGGGGGGACTTCATGGAAGATCAGTATCGCGCGCGTCTGATTCCGGTGAGCGGAATCGGTGGTAGTGGCGAGCAGGAAACGCGGGCGACGTCGGCTTTGCTCGCAGTGCTGCGAGCGGTCAAGGAGCTCCGAGTGCCGTTCCTCAAAGGCCTGGGGGCTCCAGCCGGAACGCTGGAGACTTTTGTCGAGGTGCCATTCAAGCTGGGCGACAAGCAGCTTCGACCCGATGGCATTCTTCGCATCGTGCGTGGCGCCGCGACTTGGACTGCCTTGGTGGAAGTGAAGACCGGTTCGATCAATCTCGACCGTGAACAGATTGAGGGCTACCTCGAACTCGCCAGACAACAAAAATTCGACGCTGTCATCACGATCTCGAACCAGTTGGCCCCGAGCGCGTCGGAACATCCGCTCAACATCGCGAGATCGAAACTCAAGGTTCCGTTGCACCACGTGTCTTGGAGTGAGGTTCGTTCGCTTGCCCAAGTCCAGGCCGAGCACTCTGGCGTGAGCGACCCTGACCAGGCGTGGATCCTGAGCGAACTGATCCGGTACCTCGACGATCCACGCTCGGGAGCGAGCGATTTTTCGGACATGGGCACCAGTTGGATCGAAGTGTGCAATTCGCTCCACGATCACACCATCCGTCCGACCGACAAGGGGCTGCCCGAGGTCGCTGCGCGGTGGGAGCAGCTTTTGCGGTATGCGGCTCTGCGGCTCGAACGCCGGCTCGGCCCGGGTGTCCAGGTTGTACAGACCCGAAAGGAAGCCGCCGATGCTGACGCTCGACGCACCGCCGCGATTAGTGAGTTCGCCGAGCACGGTCGTTTCGTCGGGCGGCTCAAGATTCCCAACACCGTCGGTATCCTGGAGATCACAGCGGACGTGAAGAGCGGTCGCTGCCGCGTCACCGTCACGGTCGACTCACCAACTGAAGGAAAGCCGGCAACCCGTATCAACTGGCTCCTGAGGCAGATCGATCCCGCCGTCGACAACCGACTCGTCGTTGAGTGTTGGCAGCACCTGGCCCGAGCCAGTACCTGCGAGCCCATGACCAAGGTCCGCGCGAACCCAGCCTGCCTGTTCACCGACCCCAAGACCCAGATTCGACGGTTCGTAATCACCGCAAACTCGCCGCTCGGCACCCAGCGCGGCCTCGGTCCGAAGTCGTTCATCAACACGGTGCTAGCCGCTATCGACGGGTTCTACGAGAACGTCCTGCAAGACCTCACCGCATGGACACCCAAGGCGCCACAGGTCACCACCCCAGCCGCTAGCGAGACCGAACTTGCTTCGCTCAGTGCCGCGGCCGACGACGAACCCGACGAAGTCCGGTGGGCCGCGCCCGTCGAGACCGAACGCCTCGATATCCCTGTCGTCTCGTGGGATTCGCAACTCGTGGCCCTCGAACGCGAGCGCGAAACGGCAAGCGTGTAACCGCACAAGACCGCCTTCCCGAAGGGTTCCCAGGCGCGTTAGTCTATGAGATCGACGCCTAACGCGTGGCCAGCGGTTGAGAATTGACAGGAATACACGGTTGGAACATAGTATTTTTCAACCGTGCAAGAGCCTTCGTCGGTATTCGCCCGAGACCGGGAGTGGGACCAATTGGTCCGCTTCGTCACCGAGGGCTCAAGCGTGCCAGGCCTCGGCTTGCTCTACGGCCGACGTCGGCAGGGAAAGTCGCTGCTCGATCGCCTCGACGCCGCAGCCGCAAAACTACGGCAAACACAGATGGTCGTTCGGATGACTGTGAGCGCGGCCGGGTTTACCACCGACCTACATCGACGTGCTCTGCGGCGGGCCGACGTACAACTGGTCGACCTGCAACGCCTCTACCACGGCGCCTAGGACGAGAGCTCGACCTGGTTGCGCGGGCCGAACACCTGTAGCGAATGAATCGCCCGTGCTCGCAGCAAACCGATCGCCTATACTCTTCCCGCCCGCCCAGATGGCACAGTCGGTAGCGCAGCTCACTCGTAATGAGCAGGTCGTGGGTTCGATTCCCACTCTGGGCTCTCTTGTTTAACGGATCCCCGGTGGAGGGATTTCCCACCAGCCCGCGGCAATAAGATCGCGCCGAACTCCTCGCGGCCACTCGCGCTCGGGTTCAGCCGTCAGGCCGAGATGGACGACGTTTGCGTGCGCTGGCTCGTCGTCACTAGGAGCGAAGATGACGTCGAACTGTAACTCTCGGAGCCGGCCCACCGACCACGCGAACAAACCGAACGTCTCCGGATCAGGAAGCACCGACGAATATGGCCGATCGGTCGTGTCAAGCACCGAGCGCATCACGACCGACATCCCGGATCCGTCAGACGAGTTCTTCACTATGACCGAAGTCGGCAGACTGTCGACAGGGTTCACGTTGGCCAGCGGGATCCGCCGGAACGCCACATCCGTGTCGTTGAACCTCACACAGGTTCGAGCAACGTGATTGCCGCAGCAATGAACCTCAGGTCAGCGTGGCTGCTGTTGACGGTGCGTTCAATATCGGCGAATCCCGGCTTGCGGATGAACACTGATGCCGTTCCACTCCCGACAACCTCAACCTCGACCCGGATCCCGCCGCCAACCCAGGCTAGTTCGACTTCACCCGCTTCACCGGCAGAGACGTGCGGCAGCGGGCATGTGCCACACTGAACCGCAAAGGCGAATTCACACGCTTCGACGATTGCTTCGTCGGTCGGCGCGACCGACCCTTGGCCCGCCCAGCCATCACCGAGGCCTTGTACAGCCTCAAGTCGCTTTCTCAGATCGTCAGTCCATCTAGGAGCGCAAAGAACAGTCATGGCAGTCACCTCTCGGGACCATGATACGGGGATCCGGCGATACTGCGGTAGCCCGGCTACACGATCGGTATGGGCGCCGTCGCCACGGGTCACGTCGGCGTCGGTGGGGAGTCGGGCATTGCGGTCAGCAGGATGTTGGCTATTGCCACCAGGTTTCGTGGTGTAGCTCTGCGGAACGTGGTGACATGGGCATCAGGGTTCACTCGTTGTGCCTTGGTACAGCTGAGCCGGCGAAACCTTTCGGACTCAACGCCCTTGCAGCAGCCTGTTTGCTTGGTCAGGCCGCCGGTTGCAAACGCAACCTCGGCTGCCTACTAGCCATGGCACCGCGTCACGACGACGCCCCCGCTCCTAGTCGGTCGAACTGTCCCGAAGCTTTCTTTCGTCGCAGTACGCGCAGATGACGCCCGGACGTTGGTCGGGGCGTCATCTGTTCGATCCTTAGGGAGCCGTCGCTAGAAGGCTGACCGCCAGGTTTCACCTTCGCCTGCGAAGTGTCCGCCGTCGCTGTCGATGAAGTTGAACCTGGCCTTGACCGTCACCTTCGCCGACGCCCACAGGTGAGGTGCAAGCGTTTCGATCTCAGGTACGTAGCACGTTGCCGTGTTGTCGTCGCCCGTGATCTCTCCACTGCTTTCTTGAACGCCGTTGTGATCTTCGTACGTGAGCGTGCACGTCCACGACAGCGAGTTGGCCGGGAGCACCGCGCCGTCGATTACCAGCCCGGGGATAGCTGCTTCGAGGTCGAAGTAGCCGCGAGTGCCGCGGTTCATGGTGAGCTGTACTTCGTTCGGGACGATCAGTTCCACGTGTTCCATGACGCTGGAATCGTCCGGGCGTATTCCGCAGCGTAAGGCGTGTTGCTTGAGGGGGCGATTGGCGCTGGCGGTAGCAATCTGGCTCATGCACTTTGCGAACTGAGTATGGCCGAGGAAGTTCGGGTGCACCGATTCCTGCACCCACTCCTTGTCGACGTTGGCCCGCACTTCGAGGGCGAGTTCAGCGACCGACCCGGTGATGCCGACGAACGGCCGTCCAAAGCTTGGAAGCGCAACGCCCCAACTGGGCGTGCTGAGTTGGCAGTTGGTGTGGTCGCCGAACGATTCCGACAGGGCAACATGCCAAACGTTCTTCAAGCCTGTCGACAACTCGCCTTGACGTTGGGCGGTTTCGAGCGCTGGGATGAATCGGCCTTGGGCGACGATGACGTCCCTACGATTCATCATGCAGCCTGCGAATGCGCCTTCAACGAACGGCCGGTTCGAAACACCGACCGGTGGTGCATAGGACTGGACCACAATCTTGTAGTCCGTGTCGGCATAGCCAAGCCCGGCAAGCACGGTATGAATGTCGATAACATCCTGACGTACCAGGTCTGTCATTTGCTGCATCGTGTAGGCGCCGGGAACGGGCTCCATGATTTCGTCGGAGCAGTTCGGATCCGTGACGAAACTGCCCGCTCCTAGAGCCACGTTGGCGAGGATCCACGACTTGATGCAACCCTTTAGAGTCTCTGTGAAGTTGATGTCGTTGATTCCGAACGAAACCTGCACATGGGTCCTCATGTCCGAATCACGGGATTCTCAAGCAACTGTAAAAGATGAGGCAGCCTCGGTTCTGAGAAACGCGCCCAAACAGCGCCGCAGTGCAGAGCGGTTAGAACGGGTTCTCGAACAAGCCGAACGTCACGTTGCGCGTGACGGGTTCGACGCCCTCACCATGACAGCCGTGGCCGAATCTGTCGGGATGTCAATAGGGGCGCTGTATCGGTTCTACCCCGACAAACAATCGCTCGGCGCGGCCGTATCACAACGTGTCATGAACCGGATACTGGACGCCGTGAGCACCGCATTGAGCAATGACCCGGCGCTGGAAGCGGAGGACCTGACCAAGCGAGCCATCGGCCACTTGGCGGCGCTCGTGACCAACGATCGCGCGGCAATTTCGCTGATGGCACAAGCCGCTGATCATCCGGGCCCAGGCCAACGCATCCACAACGCCCTGCGGGAAGCTATTGCTGCAATCCTGAGTGCGCGGGTTCCGAACGTACCTGAGGACGAACTCGACTATGCCACAACCTGCATTGCGGGCATTGTCCAGAATTTGCTGGTGCACGCTGGCACCTCAGTGGCGGCGCGTCGAATCGGAATCGTCGCGGAAATGATGTACATCATTTCGGCCTACACGACCTCGAAGTACCCCTACCCTGACTCGATCGTCTGGCAACTGCCCGGGTTCGTCCCGGCGCCCCACCGGGCGGCCTACCCACGCTTGGCGGAATCGAGCCCTCCGATAGAGGTCTAGCATGAGGTGATGACCTTCACGCTGGAGGAAGCTGACGCGACGTTTGGGGCGATCGTGCGCGGAGTTGACCTGCGCTCGCTCGATGACGCAACGGCCAAGGCGCTGCACGAGGCGTGGCTCGACGCCGCGCTCCTTATTTTCCCGGGCCAATTCCTCACCCGGGCCGAGCAAGACGCGTTCGCACTGCGGTTCGGTGATCTTGAGTTCACGGCCGCTGCCATCTCAAACATGCGTGACGATGGCTCAGCTATCAGCGATCTCGACCACGACGCAATCAAGTCGCTGCGGGGCAACGAGGGTTGGCATCACGACAGCACGTATATGCCCATCCAGGCCAAAGGCGCCGTGTTCACCGCCGAGGTGATTCCAACCCAAGGTGCCGCTACCGGATGGGCCGACATGCGTGCTGCCTACGACGCGCTCGATATCGCGACGCGAATTTTGGTCGACGGGCTCTCGGCCTATCACTCCTTGTACTACAGCCAGGAGCGGGCCGGGTTCCTACCGACCAAGCGCAACGAGCACGGCGGCTATCTGCAATACGGCTACCACGACGGCGCACACTCGTTGCGTCCACTCGTCAAGGTGCACCCCGAGACCGGACGACCGAACCTGCTGATCGGCCGCCACGCGTACGGCATTCCCGGCATGACCGCCGACGAATCCGAGCGCCTGCTCGATCGCCTCAACGACGAAGCCTGCCAGCCGCCCCGGGTGTATCACCATCAATGGGCGGTCGGCGATGCAGTAATCTGGGACAACCGCTGCCTCATGCACCGCGCCACGCCCTATGACCTGACCCAACCCCGGCGCATGTGGCACACCCGAATAGCAGGCGAACCCGACACGGAATTAGCCAGCAACTATTGCGGCCAGTCGAGGTCGTAGGCGGCGAGAATGGCTTCGGTCAAGGCTGACTCTTGCTCTGACAGCAGGGCGCCGATCTGGCGGCCGAGCGACGCGACCGGGATGGTCACGATGTTGTCGCAATTCACGACTGACGTCTGGTCGAGACCATTGGCGGGGCCGACCGCCACCTCAACCGCGAGACCGCGTACCCGTGATGTTATTGGGACGACCGACACGTTGACGAGTACGGATCGCGCCACGTCTCGGGTCAGCACCAGAACGGGCCTGGTTTTGTCGAGTTGAGCGATGTGGATTGGACGCATCAGTCGATGTCGAGCATTGTACGCGATGCCATCGCCGCTAGGTCATCGAACTCGTTGAAGCCACCCGCTTCTCGCTCGGCGAGAAGTCTGACGATGTCCTGTTCGGCTCGTTGGCGCCTGGCGTCACGGGCGATAGATCGGCTCACCACTGCAGCGCGGCTGCGTGCATTGCCTGACCGCACCTGCTCATCAATGAATTCGACGACTTCGTCAGGCAATCGTATGGCGATTTGTGTGCTCATGGGATTCAAGTCTATACCGAACCGGTACCAATACGAATCCCGTTACTTCGACTTCCCGAACGGCACGAGAATCGACGTGGCGAATTGTTCGACGAGGTCGTACGGGATGGGTTTCTTGTACACAAACCGCACTGTGTCTTTGGCTGCCCGGTACGGAGCGACTTGGTCTTCCAGCGGGCCGTCGAATCGAGGAATCGGGTACAAGCCGATGTGGTGCTTCCACGCGGCAACATACAACGGATGCCGGCCATCGACCGTGAACGTCGGCATCTGGTAACGCATCGATTCCTGGCAACCTGGAGCGACGGTTCGTATTCGGTGGCGTAGCTCGTTGAGAATCACTTGCACGTTGTCGGGGAAACTGGCGATGTAGTCGTCGATCGATTCGAACCCTTGTGTCACCGCGACCACAATCGGTTCAACATGTTGCGCGTCACGGTCTCGACATCGGTATCGCCAACACCGAGCCCACACGCCCAATCGGTGCATCCCGTCGTTATGACGGTGCCGCCCGATGTTGTAGTCCAGGTGCCGAAGACGGCGTGGCCGTAGTCGAGTTTCGCGGTGTTCTCCGGCGCTGGGCTGCCGAACAATCGCTCGGCCTGAAACTCGACCTCCGACAGCACATGGTCGGCAATGGGGCGCAGCACGGTGCGACGGTCGAATGGTGACACCGGCGACGTGGCGAGAATAGTGAAACCATCGGGACAACCATCTTCGCCGGTAGGAACTGGGCGCCCATCGACCAGCGTAAACACGCAGCCGTCACACTCGTACCCGACAATGGTCGACTTGGCGCCGAGCAGATCGCCCCATTCGAAATCGGTGCCCTCGAACACCCAGTGCTCAGGCCGGTGGACAGTAAACCCGCCCGAACCCTTCGGCACTCGCATACCAATTCGCGCATACCCGCCACGCGTGAACGACACGCCAATCAACGATGCCTCTGGTCGGCCGACTAGCGGGTCGGACCACATCGACGTGAGTAGATGCTCGCGGTCGGTGCCGTACACCGGATCGCGGCGAAAGCGTGCTTTGTAGCCGACCATCGTGCGGCCGTCGTCCTCGTAGCGCACTTGCCAGAAACACGTGTTACCCGACAGCACCAACAGGTTGCCGCCGCGATGCACGTGGGCTTCAACCGCGTCTCGCTGCGGTGCCGACCAGTATTCGTCGTGCCCGACGCACAGCACGAGCGACGCATCGTCAAGCAGATGCGGGTCGTGTTCCAGATCGGCGTTGGTGGCAACGTCGACGTCGTAGCCTTCGCGTTCGGCCCATGCCAGGAACGGTTGCTCGTAGTTCGGCCATCCTGCCGACCCGGCCCACGGTGATAGCCCTTCGAGCCGCACGTAGCCGACGTGAGCGTTCATGCGAGGGTCAGGCGGGTTGGTCACCGCAACCCGGCGGCCGGCACCCGCAGGCTTGGCCAACAAGCCGTTCGCCAGCGGGCGGTCCCACGACACCTTCGTTGCCCTGGTGTACAGGTTCTCGCCACCAAAGTCGTTGTAGGCCAACCACGTGTTCGTGCCCAGGACCAGCAAGGCCCGATCTCGGCTGGCGCGTTCGGGACGAATAACAAAGAACGCAAGGTTCGACCCGCCCCGTGGGCCTCGCCGCTTGGGCCATCCGCTCACCGGCTCGAGCGCCACCTCGTAGAAGCCCGAGCGCCACGACGCCTCGGTGGTGATCGACAGTGCGGTCGGCCAACCACAACCGTTTTCGACGGCGTCGTCGGGTACCGCTAGCTCGGCTACGGCGATGGCCTCGAAACTGGCGACGACGTCGCGGTGCGCTCCAACCCGCGTAACGGTCACATTCACCGGTCCGAGCGACGAGGTAGCCATGAGCGGAAACGATGTTCCGGGTGTTCCCGAATGGGGCCAACAGTAAGCAGAAATCATGGCTACATCATTGCCGCTGTCGGCTACGGCCAGAGTCGTTGGGAAGCGATCTCGGCACCTTGGGCTAGCGCCTTCAATTTCTCCCACGCAACAGTGGAATGCACCTCTGGCGCGTACGACGCCCGTGACGAAAACCCACAGTCGGCACTGGCGACTACCCGTTCGCGTCCCACGATTCCGGCGTAGCGAACGATGTACTCGGCGATCAGTTCGGGATGTTCCACATAGTTGTTGGCGTGGCCGAGGAAGCCGGGCATCAAGATGCGGTCGTCGGGCACGGATTCTGAAGTGCTCGAAGGTGCCGAACCCGAACGCTATCCGTTTGAACCGTTGCGTCAGGCATACCGTGTCGGGCACCACAACCGGACGTTTCGCCACACCAGACGTGTCGGCCGTCCGGAGCACGGCGGGTCCACCAGGTCGACATCGGCGCGAGCGCGGACCCACCCGGCGATCACCGCCCCCGAGACATTCACGTGTGAGGCCAACCGATTCGACATGAATCCCGAGCGTCCCGCCAGGCTCATCAACACCCCCAAGGACCGTGATGTCAGGCAAGCCGACAAGAAGCTGTGAAGAGAATAGCCCGGTCGCGTGTGGGGATCTACTCGAAAAAGCAGCCCTCTCCCACCTCGAAGGCGCATCTGATACTGGAAACGGTACGGAATTGGCCTTTGCGGTGGGAGACGACCGTTTTGCACGACCCACGACAATTCTCCACCATGATGGCGGCCATTGGACATGACAGTCTCAAATCCGAAGCGCGGCTAACGCGGCCAACCGTCGATATTCACATGAGCGAGAACGTGATCATGCTGCTATTCGGGAATTCCAGCGTTGTCTGGCCTCTATAAGGATGCGCACGATCAGCGCCGCGCTTCTGGCATCGACAGCACCGACACAACGGCAACGCTGCATACGATGGCCGGGATGAGGTAGACCCATTGGAATCCCCATTGCGTCGATAGGAAACCAACGACCGGCCCGGCGCTGGCCTGGCCAATGTCGCCGAACGCCAGCGTCGTTCCCATCGCCTTGCCTTTGTCGCCGTCACCCGCCCGCGTCAATGCAGCCGACGTCGCGGCGGGGAAGGTCGCCCCGATGCTCATGCCCACAAGCGCGATGGCCACGTACGACTGCCAGGGGAGGTCGGCTAGTGCAAGGCCGACCAACGCGACAACCCCAAGCGTCAACGCCGGTGCAATGAAGCGGGCCGGACCGATTCGGTCAGCGAGGCGTCCGGTCACTGCTCGGATCATTAATACGGCAACGGCGTACACCGCGAACAGGCTGCCTGGCCGCGAGATGCCAATTCGCTCGGCGTATTCGGGTAGGAACGACACGATGGAGGCGAACCCGAAGTTGGCCGCCAACACGCCGGTGGCCGGGCGTATCACCCGTCGGTCGAATCCCACGCGCGCCACCGACTGGGGTCGATTGGTCGGGCGTGTCTCAGGAATGGTGAGACCAATAACCGACACAACGATGTGCAGCACTGCGGGCACGATCCACACGAGGGTCCAACTCTGGTCGATCAGCCGATCGGCCAGCACAGGTCCGATGATGAACCCGGTGTAGGTCATCACCGATTGCCGGCCGAGCGCCTGCGTGCGTCGGGCCGGTTCAACGACATCGGTCGCAGCCAGGATCACCGCTGTGAAGAACATCGCGGCAACAGCGCCTCCCAAGAACCGCAGCATGGTGATGCCACCCACGGTGTCGACCGTGAGATACAAGAGGGTCAGGCCAGCCGTGAACACCGGTGGCACGATCAGGAAGGGGCGTCGCCCAATTCGATCGACCGCCACTCCAATGAAAGGTCGTACCAGCAGAGCGGCCACGAAATAGATGGTCGTTGCCAAGCCAGTGGAAAGGCGGCTGGCCTGCAGCTCAGTATGCAGATAGCGAGGTACCGCAGCGATGATGATACCCAACCCGAGGAAGTTGGCGAGCACGAGCACGTCGAGACGTCGAGCGGTAGTTCCAAGCGCGGCTCTCACAACAAGCCCAGCCTGACATGCAGTCCTTACCGGTGAGAACTCGACGCCCTCGACTCTCTATTTGGGTTAGGTTTTGCGGCGGCAGAACACGAGGTGTGTTGCCGGGCGATGTCGGTTCACGGAAATCCAGGTATCACCATGATTCGTCGCACGGCACTGGTCGCTGTTGCTGTAGCTCTTGGGATGGTCGTTGTTGGCCCGCCAACCGTCTCGTTGGCCGTGCCAGCCGACAGCGCAACCGCGCTCGAAACGGTCAACGTCTATCGCATCGGCTCAGGCCTCGCGCCCGTGGCCGACGACCGGGCTGGAAACCAGGGAATCGCCAACCACCTGGCCTACATGGCCAACACTCCAACATCGCTGCGCACTGGCCAATACGCCAATGCGCACACCGAAAACCCGGCGAGCCCGTGGTACACCACATCGGGCGATCAGGCGGCACGGTCGAGCAACATCGGTGGCGGCACGTCGCCACGTAACGCCATCGACGGTTGGATGCGGGCGCCATTCCATGCCATTGGAGTGCTGCGTCCCCACCTCGAGTCGATCTCGTTTGGCATCTCAGCATCGGGCTCGGCCATGTTGAACGTCATCAGCGGGCTTGGCGGGTCACCATCGCCCCTACCCACGGTGCTGTTTCCCGGAAATGGCTCGAACACGTATCTCAACCAGTTCACCGGTGAACTTCCCGATCCCCGCGAAGGGTGCGGCGGCGGCAACGGACGTCAATTCTCGGGCCTGCCGCTCATCGCCCTGCTGCCGACAGAACCGGTGGCAGGCATTACTGCCGAACTGACTCGGCCCGACGGCTCCACACAGATTGCCGGGGCTGATCTCTGTGTGCAAACCGGAGCGACATTCAACTCGTCTGATCCAATCTATGGATCTACGGGTAAGGCAATCCTTCAAGGCGACAACGCAGTCCTGGTTATTCCGCGAACGCCGCTCAACCTCGGCCGGCACGGCGTAGTTCTGCGTCAGCCTGGGCGACCCAACGTGTCATGGTCGTTTAACGTGGTGAGTCCCTCAGGCGGCTCCGGCGGCGCTGATGGCTCGCCCCGCCCCCCGGGCAAGACAACTGTGGCGAACGCCGGCACCGGTGCCGACGCGGCACTGGTGAACCTCACCATGACGCAGGGCACCCAGGGCGGCTACGTTACTGCCGACAAGTGCTCCCGTCTGGTCGACGGACCGCAGGCTGCGAGCAATGGCAACTTTGTCGCAGGGCAAACCGTGGCCAACTTGGCCGTGGTGCCCGTTGACCCTGACGCAAGTCTGTGTTTGTACAACAGCGGAGCGGTTCACCTCGTCGTCGACACCCAAGGTGTGTTCAGTGCAACCGGCTCCCTGAGGTACTCGCCGACGACACCTACTCGGTTGCTCGATTCACGACGCACGACACGTCGTGCGTCGGGCAGCAGTACGCGGGTCGCCACTGGTGCTCCTGCCGGTAGCCAAGCAGCTCTGGTGAACCTGACGATGACCGACGCGACACAAGGCGGGTACATTACGGCCGACAAATGCAGTCGCCTAACGGCCGGGACGCAAGCGTTCAGCAATGGCAACTTTGGTGTACAACAAACACTGGCCAATCTGGCCGTGGTCTCGCTCGACAGCGATGGAAGCTTTTGCGTGTACAGCAGCGGTGCGGTTCATCTCATCGTCGACACACAGGGCTTCTTCACTGCGTCGGGAGGGCATGGCTTCACGTCGGCACGACCGAGGCGTCAGCTCGACACCCGCTCGGGTGCCAGAGTCGGCGGGGGACAGGTCGTCAGAATCACAGCCGGAGCCGACCCAGGTAGCGAGGCCGTGCTGGTGAACCTCACGATGACCGAGGGTCTGTCTGGTGGGTACATTACCGCCGACAAGTGCTCGCGATTGGCGCCTGGGCCGCAGTCCCACAGCAGCGGCAACTTTGGTGCACAACAGACAGTTGCCAATCTCAGCGTGGTGCCGGTTGACTCCGATGGGAGCTTTTGCGTGTACACCAGTGCATCTGTTCACCTCGTTGTCGACATCCAGGGCGTGTTCAGTGCGTCCGGACCGTTGCGGTTCACCCCGTCGGTCCCAAATCGGCTTCTCGATACTCGCAAAACCGGGTAGCACGGCCACATCGTGACTATTTCGGCCTCGTACGAACCGCCCACCCACGTCGGCTTGCTGGCGCGGCTACTTGTCCGCTAAGTAGTTGAGTGTGCCGTTGCCACTTGAGGGTGTTCGTGTTCTGGAGCTGTCGTCGGGGGTTGCCGCCGGACTTGCTGGGCGGTTCCTACGTGGGTACGGCGCATCCGTACGACACGTGGCGATCCACACCTCGGTAGCGCTCGCCGTCGACGAGATCGCCTACCTACACGCAGGAAAGACCGCAGTTCCCTGGCAACATGATGTGGCCAACCTGGACGAGCTTGTCCGCAATGCCGACATTGTTCTTTGTGACCTTCAGCCTCGCCAACTCACGCAGTTGAGCATCGACTGGAACCAAGTCAGGGATCGCAATCCGAGTCTTGTCGTTGTGTCGGTGACCCCATTCGGGCTCACCGGCCCGTACGCCGATTATCAAGCAACGAGCGCGGTGTCGTTCGCCATGGGCGGCATTATGTCGCTCACCGGTGATGCCGAACGCGAACCGCTGCTCACGGGCGGAGGCCAAGCTGCGAAGCTCGCAGGTCTCAACGCGTTTGCCGTTGCGGTCACGTGCTGGTTCGGGCGCGTTCGCCATGGCGCAGGTGAGCTTGTCGATTTGTCGGCTCAGGAATGCGCGGCCGGAATGCTCGAACTGTACCGACCCTCCACGGCGGTTGGTGGGCCGACCATTCCTCGCCTCGGCAACCACACACGTGCCCCCTGGGCGGTGTATCCGTGTCTCGACGGCTGGGCTGGGGCGTTTGCGCTCGAACGACAGGTCCCCGCCTTGTTTGCACTGCTCAACGATGCCGAGCTAGGCGAGGAGCGGTTCACGAATCCACTCCAACGGGTCGAACCGCTTAACGAGGAAGCGCTCACAGCAAAGCTGTATGTGTGGTTCATCGACAAGACGAGAGCCGAGGCGTTGCAGGCAGGTCTGGATGCCCGGGTGCCTATCGGCATCTCGCTCACTCCGGCCGAGTTGTTGCAGTCCAAGGGACTTGTGGCTCGGGGCGCCTTCGAGTCATTGGGCGGTGGTGTCACGGTTCCTGGGCGGCCCTTCCCGGGGTTCGGTTGGCGGCCGTCGATTGAGTCATCGCATGACGAATGGACGCAACGCCCTCCGAGCACGATGCACGGCGAACGCGGTCAATTGCCGCTCGCTGGGTTACGCGTGATCGACCTCACCATGATGTGGGCGGGGCCGTTTGCCACGATGCACTTGGCAGCTATGGGTGCAGAGGTCATCAAGGTCGAGTCGCCCTCGGCGTGGGACAACATCCGAACGTTGGTGGTACAGCCAGGCGTCGCCGATCCGTGGAACTCGTCGTATTACTTCGCGGCATACAACCGTGACAAGAAATCGCTGACACTCGATCTCTCGCAGCCCGAAGGCAGAGAACTGTTGCTCAGGTTGGTGAAGGATGCCGATGTGCTCATCGAGAACTATCGAGCCGACGTCCTTGATCGCCTCGGGTTGACTGACGACGTGTTGAAACAAGCAAACCCGAATCTGGTCACGGTCAGCATGGCGGCCTTCGGCAAAGAAGGCCCCGACCGCAGTTATGTTGGGTTTGGGCCGGTTATCGAACTGATGTCGGGACTCACCTCGCTGTCGGGGTATCTCGGCGACGAGGAGCCGTTTAAGACTGGCGTTTCCTACGGAGATCCGGTCGCTGGGCTCGCCGCCGTTGCTGCCATTGGCCTCGGGTTGTTGCAACGCGACGCAGTCGTAGCGGGCGGCGGTAACGATGCGGGCTGTCACATCGATCTGGCTCAACGCGAGGCATCTATGGCCTTGATCGGCGAGGCGTTCGTCGCCGCTTCGCGTGGGGAGGACCCCAAACATTTCGGGTGTCGCGATGAGCGTTTCGCTCCCCAGAACGTGTACCGAACGATGGGTGACGACCAATGGATCGTGATATCGGTGCGCACCGATGAAGAATGGCGATTGGTGTGCGGACTACTGGGTCGCGTCGATCTGGAACGTTTGAGCGTGGCCGACCGCCACGTTCGCCATGATGAACTCGACACGATTCTCGGCGATTGGCTGGGGTCACAACAGCCCCAACAGGCGATGGAGCAACTGCAGTTGTTGGGCGTACCAGCGGGACGCGTGCTCGATACGTCGTCGGTCCACGACGATCCACAACTGTTGTATCGCGACTTCTGGGTGTATCTACCGCATCCGAAAATCGTTGACCACAAGCAGCAGGCAGTTACGTGGCGCCTGGTTGATGCGAGCCCGGTTCCTCGCCGGCATATGCCGATGTTCGGCGAGCACAACGCCGAGATACTCGGGTCACTGGGCCTGACCGAGTCCGATATGGCGGACTTGCGCGCCCGGGCCGTGATCGCCGACGCGCCGATCAATCCCGGTGTCGGCTGAATCCAGCCAATAGCAGGCGGCACGCTTCGCAGTTTCGTGCCCACCAACTGTCGAGATATCCGACTCCCAAAGTAGTGACGAAACCTCAACGGGAGGCGACTCTCAAGAGGGATTCTGAATTTTACTCAACTTTTCGTAGTTGAAGTTGAGTGAAATTACGTTCGGGTCCGTACTTTCGAGACGGGGCAGGAACCATGAACATCAGGCGTAAGTTCGCGATGGCGGCAGCATTGACGATCTCGTTGATCGGAGCGCAATCGGTTCGTACCCAGTTGAGGGCCGATGCCGATCCGGTGTGTCCGGCGGGGTCCGCCATCGTCACGGGCACTCCGGCGCAAACGACATCCCCTAGCTCCGGGGTCGGAACGAGCGACAGCTATTGGAAGGCGTCATTCCTCAACGACGACGTAACGGTAGCCAAACCCTGGGAAGTTTGGACGCCTGGCTTTTCGAATGAAGCAACAGCGGTCATCGGCCTTCCTGCGGTTCGGACCATTACCCGGATCCATGTCCGGGGAGCAAACGATCTGAACGGCAACCCAACATCGACAATTCTGATCGCTGGTGAACCAGTCGCTATTGCCGTGAGTGCGTGGACAATGAAGGACGTCAACGTCGTGACGAACGCTGTCACTATAAAGCGAACCGGTCCGCCTCAAAACGTCAGCGAGATTGTGCTGTGCGCCAGCACGGGTGGCGGGGGGTCAACCGAGTTGTCCATAGCAAAGACGGTCAGGCTTGCACCGCCGGTCGGCACCAACCCACCGTTCGTCGGCGCCGTAACGACGCCGACATTCCCGGTACTTGCCGAGTGGCGAATCGTAGTCACCAACACCGGCACATTGCCCGTCTCGGGAATCGTCGTGAGTGATCCGGCCGTTCAGGCCTGCATCAACCAGCAGATAGCACCACCCATCGGGCCGTTGTCACCCGGTGCGTCCCTTACATTCACGTGTGGCGAGCAGCTCAACGCCAGCCGAGAGAACGAAGCGACCGTTACGGCCACCGGCGTGACCGCACTGAAGGCGAAGGCGTCGGTTTCCCTACTAGGGCTCAATGGCATGACGCTGACAAAGAAGGTTCGTTTGACCGGCTCAGGCCAATTCGCCGATGTTGCTACGGCACCCTCTGGGCCAGCTTCATTCGAGTTTCAAATCACCGTCACCAACACGGGGGCGAACCCCTTGACTGTCAAGGTCGATGATCCTTCGGCGCCGAACTGCTTCAGGCCGTCGCTGACTCTGGCAGCGGCCGGAGCAGCCGGAGCATCGGTTCAATACGTTTGCTCGATTGCGGGGGTGACCACAAGCTTTGTCAATAAGGCCACGGCGACGGCAATCTCGGTCCCGGCTGGTGGCACCCCACCGCCAGTTGTTGGCCAAGCAACAGTTACCATCGGCGGAACCGACTTTGTCATCGAAGGCGGAGGAACTCCAGTGTGCAACCCGCTTCCCGCACAGCCGGCAGATCTCACTAAACGATCCGTGTGCGTTCCATTCCCAACCGGCAACCGCAACTTCGTCGTCCCCAAGTTCAACGAGTCGCGAGGCGCAACGAACCCACCCGGCTATTCGACAATCTCGTGCGCAACAGGCACGCTGGGGGTGGCCCCCAACTTCCACAACGGCACTGAGTTAAGCAATCCGTGCGACTCGCACCTGAAGCCATGGACCCCGCCGGCTCGACCCGCTGGTTGGATGGCCATTTGCACTGCTGCGCAACACGACAAATGGTGGGTTGTGGCTGTCGATGGTCACTATTACCCGACCTGGCACCCAGCAACCGACGTTGAAAATGGCCAGCCATGCACCTATGCGCACGATCATGGCGACGACCCGGCCTCGTCGACGCTGTACTACTGGTCACAGGGCATCCCGTTTGGCTACGCGAATGAGGTCTCCAATCGGCGATACGACGCGGATATTGCAGCTGGGCGCGTTCCGGTGAATTCTGCTCATCGGCACGAAGACCACGTCGGGCACAAGATCACCGTTCAGAATAAATGGAAGGCGGTCTCCGGCGGCCCGCAGGATTCGCCGGCCAGATCCCTGACGTTGTCGGGTCACGAGTGCTACTGGTTGTCGCACATTCATCAGGGGACCCATACCGCAGATGCTCTACTCAACAACGAACACGAGTATCACCTGAACGTGATGTGTGATGATCGTTCAAGCCCAAGTGCCGTCGATTTCACCGAGTTCCGCATCAAACTGCTCGCAACCTTTGGCGAGCCCGGCGGGTTCAACGACAACTGCCCGGACGTCAATGACAACGAGATACTGCCGAACAACATCCCACAGCCGTACCTGACCGAGACTGGGCCGGCACTACAACAACCCGACTCGCAGGGTGCCTCGATTGTCGGGCCCAACTCGGCGTTCGGAGGCCGACCCAGCTTGTATTTCGACGACAAGAGATCCGTGGCCTGCGCTGCTAATGCCGGCTGGTTCTGGAAGCCTTCGAATGCTCCGTACAATCCGGTCGCGAAGGACCCGAGCAACGGGATGCAGCACCAGAACTACACCGCGGCGACGGACGGTCCCGGAGTCCATGAACTGTGGAAACCAGCCGCTCGAATCACCAAAAGCGACGGCAGTTTTCTCCTCAATTCAGCCGCCTACTACGTCGTCTTCGATCCGGCCCGAGTCCTGAACAAGCAAAAGGACCCAGGCAAGCCAGAGTTCCCAGCCCTAGCAATCTCAACTCCTGGTGAACCTCAGGTAAAGCCATCTGCAAACTCACCGGACGCATGGGACCTCATTGTTCCAACGATCGACCTCTGCTTACCCGCCAGCCCGGTGACGGGGCGCGCTGTGGGGCCGTTGTACGGGCGACCGTTCTGTGACCCCGTTAAGGCCATCGAGAACGATGCTGCAACCAGTGGCCCTGCGTCGCCAATCGGGCTTGCATGGAAGGGCCTCGTCGACACCGCTAGCTCGCTCACCCGGCGTTACCACCCGCTGAACCCGTTCAACGGAACACAGCGTGCCATCCATCCGAAGGAAATAAACATCGCAAACGGATCGGGGGTGACGACGTACTGCACCAACGCCGCTGGGCAGGTGGTCGCCGGCGCTGCGGGCACGACATGCACATCCGTGCTCCTGGAGATTCCCCAATTCATCAACACCAAGAATTGCAGCGAATCGGGCACCAATGTATGTACACCGCGTAACGGATCGGGCGTCAACTCTGACCAGATGACCGACCTCTCGAATCCGACGCAGAATCAGAACGATCAACCCCCCGGCATATCGGGAAGCGAGAACCGTTGGGGCTTTCTACACGAATGGGTGCGTATGTACGACGGTGCAAACATACTGCCTCAGAATATTGTAGTGATCGACACCACTGGCAGAAGGTCACTTCGAGTGTCGTACCCGATCGCCACGCTTTCGGCGAGTGTCGTGCGTAAGGTGCCGATCCTGACCAAGCAGGCCAGGGCCCCGTGGCTCGACGCCTTCAAGGCATAGAAATCGTTCTCCAATGTGCAGTGTCGGGGCGAAGTCCGCGACACTGCACACATGGCTACAGAATTTGAGCTCACCGATGAAATGCGGGCGGTGATCGGCGTCGAATCCGATCCCTGGCCCGTCGAGGTCACCACGACCAGCGTGCGGGCCTATGCCCGCGGAGTTGGCTACGCCGACACCGTGTACTACGACCGGGACGCAGCGCGCGCCGCTGGCTATTCCGACCTGCCGCTTCCCCCCACCTTCCCCGGTACCCCGGTATTCGTGAAGGGTCTCAGCGACGACACCTTCAGCGGTCCACGAGCCAGCGGGCCTCGCCTCAACCACGGACTCAAGAATGTGCTCGACGGTGGTACCGAGCTGATCTACGAGCGGCCCTTGGTTGCGGGCGACGAATTGGTCATGCGAACCAAGGTGTCAAACCTCGAGGTCAAAGAATCCAAGGGCCTCGGCAAAATGCTCATTATCTCGTCCGAATCCACCTATTCCGACGCCAAGACCGGCGAGGTTGTTGTCCGGCTTCGTGGCCAGGGCATCTTCTACTAAAGGGAGCTGAACACCATGCCAAAGTTCGCAGATGTAACCGTTGGTGACACACTTCCCGAGTTGCCCAAACACCCCAATCGCGCCCAGCTTGTGTTGTATTGCGCCGGCAGCGGCGACTTCAACCCACTTCACTGGGATCAGTCCTTTCCACAGGCGCTCATGATTGGCGACAACATCGTCCACGGCCGCATGAAGTTCGCCAGCCTCGGCGAGTTGGTGTCCAATTGGATGGATCACAGTGGGTGGGTGAAATCCATTGCGTGCCAGTACCGCGGTATGGACATGCAAGACACAGCGTTCACGTGCAAGGGCGTCGTTGCTGCCAAACGGCACGAGGACGGCAAGAACCTGGTCGACTTAGAGATCTGGGCCGAGAACGCTGCCGGTCAAAAGACTACGCCGGGAACGGCAACTGTCGTTCTGACTCACTAGCTGGCAAACTGGCTAGCTGGTCTCAGAGCGCGGGCAGGCGTAGAAGTAGTCGCTGCAGCTGCAAGGTCTCATTCGGGTTGCGTTCGAGCGACTCGATCACTTCGTGAATGAGCGTCACGCCAGCCACCATGTCGCGGTCACGTCTCGTAGCGCCGTGGGCCAATCTGTTCCGATACGAACTGGCAATTTCAGTAAGTCCGGCTTTGAGCTCGTCGGTTCGGTGGCGGCGAAGCTCGCGTTTGTGCCGCTCTTCTAGCGTCTTGCGGCCAGAGCCTCGTTCTCCCATGGCTTTGACCCGTTCGTCGAGGACCGCGGCTTCTCGGGCTTGGCGTTCGGCGAGTGGGGCGGCCGCCGCCTCGATAAGCCCAAGGAGTTCTGCGACGATGTCGGACACCATCGCCCCGGTCCCATCGAGCCGGTCAGCAACCCCTGCAAACGCGTTGCGCCGGATACCGGCCCCCGTATCACCGGCGAGAATTCGTGCCCGATCCAGGTTGCCTGCCGAAGCGGTGGCGGCATCTGCGGCACGGTCGTCAAGGACGCCTTCGTCGAGCAGTATTCGGCGAATGGTGTCCGCTGACAACGGTCGAAATCCAATCCGAGCACACCGACTTGCAATGGTCACAAGCTCGGGCGGCACGTCGTCGGCGGTGATGATGAAAACCGTCGAGGCTGGTGGTTCCTCGATGGTCTTGAGCAGCCTGGCCGCGGCTTCGGGTCGTAGTAGATGGAACTCGTCGAGAATGAGTACTTTGCGGGTGCCTTCGATCGGGGCGAGGACCGACAACCTCACCACCTCCTCGGCCTGCTCGGCGCTGATAGCGGCCCCCACCCGCTCGATCTCGCGAACGTCGGGATGCGCGCCGGAAAGGACTAATCGCTCGTCTCGGTCGGTGCCGCCAATAAGGCCGGCGGCGAAAACCCTTGCGGCCATTTTTTTGCCGCTGCCCGCCGGTCCCTCGAACAGATAGGCATGCACAGGAGCGGCAAGTGCACCGTTGAGTTGTCGTTCGGCCTCGGGTTGCCCAGCGATGCGCACCGTTACAGCCGTTCGCTGATTGCCGACCAGGCCGCAGCGTGAACGTCGGGTACTGGCACGTTGCCGTCAAGCGTGATCCAACGATCGGGATCGGCCGCCGCCATAGCCCGGAAACCCTCGACCACCCGCTCGTGGAAATCGATACCGGCACGCTCGAAGCGGTCGAGAGTGCGACGGGCCAGACGCTGGTGTTGCACCTCGGGCGACACTTCGAGAAACACAACAATGTCGGGCCACCGACCGCGCAATGCCCAGTCGTTGATAGCGCGTACCTCCTCGAGCGGTAACCCGCGTCCGTATCCCTGGTAAGCGAGTGAGGAATACACCGAACGGTCGCTGACCACGTGTCTGCCCGATGCCAAGGTGGGTACGACCACTTCGGCTAAGTGCTGTGCCCGGTCGCCAGCTATCAGCAACATCTCGGTACGGTCGTCCATCTCGGTGTGCTCAGGGTTAGCCACAATCGCTCGCACATGCTTGCCGATGCGGGTACCACCGTGCTCACGAGTGATCACGGCATCCAAGTCGACGGCCAGCATGTTGGCAAGCGTGCTTTTTCCGCAGCCCTCAGCGCCTTCAAGAGCTATGTAACGTGCGCCAGTCATCACCCACTGTTTAGCTGATGGCGACCGCTAGTAGAGATACCCGATTACGTCAACCGTGAAATGAGTCGCCGTCGAGCCTGCAACTACCTCGACGCGGCCGAGAGCATCGACGCCAACCGTCGTGGTGACCGTGATGCTTTGGTCGGCTGACGACCAGCTAATAGCTGTGGTTGCCGGCTGCGGGCTTCCGGCCTTGAAGAGCTTGAGTAGCCCGCCAGCGTTGGTCTCGTCTACCTCGGTCTGGGTAACGGTGAGCGACACAATGGCGGCCGTGGCCCCCGGAGGCACAGCCACGAAGCGCGCGCCGGTCAGATCAGTGCCGTGCACAAGACTGATGGTGCGCGACGCTGAGCCAGCCAGTTTCCCGTCGGGTGATGCGGTTGAATCGTACGATCGCAAGGCCACGGGGAGCACGTGGATGGAGCCGGCAGGTTCGCTGCCGCCCTCGAGCTGTCCTCGAATGGCACCACCGGGGAACTCGCTCGTGTGAACATTGACGTAGAAGGCAGTCGGGTTACTCGCAACCTCGGCTGCGAGGTCTGTTTCGACAATGAAACAGTTGCTGGCCGATGTGCTACCAAGCAAGCTGAACCCAATGACGACCGGCCCGTTTTCTCCTGCGTTGCCGCGGTGCAAGTGTGCTGCGCTCGGACGATCGATACCGCTGTACGAGAGGTCGTAACAAACCTCGGTGTTTGGCGAAGTGAGGTGTACGAACGAGATGGACGCTGCGCCTTCGCCGTCGGGGTCGCCTTTGGTAGGCCACTCGCTTTCGCCCGCTAGCCGAGCAACAAAGGGCGTTTCCGCCGATTGGTTCGCCTTCAGACTGCCGCGGTCTCGGCGTGCGTTGCCACTCGCGATGCTGGGCACCGCCAGAGCAAGTGCCACTACCGCACACCCGACAACCAGTGATCTTTTCGCCATGTCCTCAACCTCCACGCCGATTCCCGTCGCTTAATAGTTACTACCTTCTGGACGGCTTGACAATATGTCCCGGTCTGGCGGCTACTGCAGCGGCTAGCTGTTGGCCGTCGAGCTGGATCGGGGTGCCGTTCACGAACATGTGCCGCATGCCAACAGGTTGATCGGCAGTAAGACGTTCGGCGTTTGCAGGAAAATCCCGAACACGACGTGTAGGCCCCGGCGCGACAGTGGTCGGATCGAACACCACAATGTCGGCCCAGGCACCTGGCTGGAGCACTCCTCGACCAGCGAAGCCGAAGAGATCGGCCTGCTGCTTCGTCAGTTTGTACACAGCATGTTCGAGCGACAAAACCTGGCGTTCGCGAACCCAATTGCCGAGCAAATCGGTGGGTAACGGCGCATCGCAGAGCTGGCCAACATGGGCTCCGGCGTCAGACAGACCAAGCGTGCAATTCGGCTCATTGAGAAGCATGGCAATGCCGTCGGCATCGTCGTTGGCCACCACTGCTTTGACCCGAAGTAGCAGATCGGGTTCGGCTAACGCGAGTTCGAGAAGCACGTCGAACGGATCGGCATTGGCAGCGGCAGCGATGTGGGCAAGCCGTTGGCCGATAAGGTCTGCCGAGGCCGCGCTTTCCATCAGCTCGTACGTGTCCCATCGAGGCTGAAGCACTTGGCGGTCGGTAGCCCACACCTCTCGAACGCGGGCGCGCCAACCCATGTCGGCGTATGCGGCGCGCCGTTCCTCGCGGGTAGCCGGCATCAACTCGGCGAACACCGGGTTGGTATTGAGTGTGAACGGTTCGACCATGGTCATCGAGAACGACAACGGACGACAGCTCACCTGCGGGTAGACCTGTGCTCCGTTGGCCCAACCGGCGCGATGAATCTCGGCCGCCTTGGTGTGGGCACCCTCTGGCGACGTCAGCACTGCCGTGTAGGTGAACGGTGCGCCAATCTCGGGCTGCATTTCGTAGCACTGGCGCAGCGTGAGGTTCGTTCCGCCGTTCACTCCAACGACGCCTCGGCCAGATTTTGCCACCTCTCGAAAAAGTGCAACTTGCTCGTCGCGTCCGGCGAACCGGCTGGGGATGGGCCGACCATCTGCGCCGCGATGGGTTTGTGCGAAGCTCGTAGCGAATCCGGCTGCCCCGGCAGCCATGGCTTCAGCCACATGCCGTGCCATCTCGGCAACCTCAGCCTCGGTGGCCTCACGTTGGCTTGCCTCGGCACCCATCACGAACATTCGCAACGGCGTATGCCCGATGTACGCGGCGTAGTTCAGCAACATACCTTTTCGCTCGACTAGCGCCAGGTACTCTGGGAACGTCTCGAAGCTCCAGTCGATGCCGGCTGCGAGTGAGGCCGGGTCCATGTCTTCGACCTTCTCGAGGGTGCGACCTATCAGCTCGCGATCGGCGGCGCGGGTGGGGGCGAGCGAGAATCCGCAGTTGCCGGCAACGACCGTGGTGACGCCATGGAAGCACGACGGTGTGAGTGCAGGGTCCCAAAAAACCTGGGCGTCGTAGTGCGTATGTATATCGATGAAACCAGGTGTGACAACGCAGCCATCGGCTTCGACGTACTGGTCGCCCGTGAGGTTCAAGCCGATCTCGGTGATGTGTCGATCGCGAAAAGCCACGTCGGCGCGGACCCCGGCGCAGTCGGTTCCGTCGATGACGGTTCCGCCGCGAATGACGGTGGTGTTGGTCATGATTTCTCCTGTACCTATGAGTGAGCCGGCGAATCGTCGCCTGCAGCGAGTAAAGCATCGAACACTTCGTGGAGTGGCGTTGGGACCCCAACCCGACGACCGGCGCGTACGACGCAACCGTACAGCGCATCGTGTTCGGTAGGCCGCCCCGCCATCCGGTCGTAGAACATGGATGTTGCCCCTCGAGGTTTCGAGGCAACGACGGCGTCGATGAGCGGATCCACATCGTCGGCGCTCAGTTCGGCTCCGCATGCGGCGGCAACCGCCCACGCTTCAGCGAGCACGCGGCGTGAAACGTCAGCGACGCCAGGGTCGCCCATGACGTCGAAGCGGCGCCTAGTCAGAGCATGAACACCGTTGAACGCACAGTTGACGCCAAGCTTGCGCCACGTCTCGGTGAGGTAATTCTCGGCCGGAATGATCTTGATAGGCGTGCCGTGGAACAAGTTCTGCAGACGGGCATTCGATGGCCGAACCGGCACAAACAGGTGGCTACTGGCGTAGTGAGTTACGTGACCGGGTTCTTGTAACTCGACACCGCAGTACACGGTCCCCGGCACCACCTCGGCGGATCCGGCAAACGGCTGGACACGCTCTTCACCCTCGATGCCGTTCTGGATGACAACAACGACGGTGTTGGGACCACACAGCCTCGCAAGCCATGGCGATGCCCCTTGTGTCTGGTGAGCTTTCACGGTCACCAACACCCAGTCGACCGGCCCGTCGTGCAACTCGCCAGGGTCAAGCACGACATGCGCTGGATGACGGACCGGGGATACCTCCGAGTCGACGACATACTCATCGAATGGCCGACGAGCGCATGCAATGACATCGCGACCGACCGCCGCCAAATGCGCGGCGAAGAAAACGCCGACCGAACCAGGACCCACTACTGCGACTGAATCTCCCATGTACAAGACTGTCTATCCGATGAACGACGCTGCCGTCTCCCCAGAGGAGGTGAACCGCTTTCTCGCCGAGGCGTTCCCAGGTACCGGCAACGAATGTGTCGTACTCGGTTCGAGGCACGCTGTCGGGCGGGCCATTGCAGACCCGGCACGCTTTCGTCCCGGCGGCTACATCAGTGGCCCCACACAGTTTGGGCTGGCCGACGCCGTGCTGTGGTACGCGCTGTTTGGTGCGGTGGGCATCGAGCCCATGGCAGTCACCTCGGAGCTGTCGATTCGTTACCTTCGTCCGGCAATCGGCTCGATGTTGTACGCCCGCGCCGATCTGCACAGCGTCGGTCAACGTAGCGTCGTCGGCACCGTCTCGCTGTGGGTCGACGATCGCTCCGACAAGATTGTGTCGGTTGCCCAAGGCACCTATATCCGTCCTCAGCGTTCGGCTTGAGGGAATCCGCCCGCTGCCGCCAGAATCAACGCCCCGATCGTCGATAGGCCTGCAGCTATCATGTATGCCGGTCGATAGCCGCCGGCCCGATCGTGAAGGACGCCGAGTAGGAACGGCCCACCAGCGACCCCCAGCGTCGAGATGAACTGGCTACGGCTATACAGGCGCGGGTAGTCACGCACACCGAACGCTTCGGCAATGAGCAGCGGTTGCAACATGAGAAGATTGCCGACCGTGAGACCGAACAGAACAGCGGCCCCAAGCAGCGTTGCCTTGGTGGTGCTCAAGCCGAGTAGCAGCAGCGCTACCCCTTGGAGAGCGGCAAGACTTGCAGTGAACATCGGCATGTTGATCCTGCCGACAATACGACCGGCGAGCAACCGCGCCACAATGCTCGAGAACGCAAGGACCGACGTTGCCAACGCGGCAGTCGGACGGTCGACACGTTCTTGCACCAGCTTTACAAGTTGTTGAATGCCCCCAACCTGGGCACCCATGATGAGCAAATATGCCCCGGCCAACATTCGAAAAAAGCGAGTGTTCTTCGCCGTTTCAAAGGGCATTCCCGTCAACGTCGTCGCTGGTTTGAGCACGTTCATGCGCTCGCCGTCGGGTTGCCAACCGAGCGCACCCGGGTCGGGCTTCATTAGCAGCAGTGTGATCGGGACAATTCCCACGAGCCACACCAAACCCAGCCAAGGTGTACTTGCTTCGAGGCCGTGTGCATCGATGAGCTGCTTGGCGAACGGAGTAATCAGCACGCCACCGACGCTGAGCCCGGTCGATGCCACCGAGATGGCCATAGATCGTTTCACCTGGAACCATCGGGTGACGACAGTCGTGGCGGGAACCAGGCCGGCACATGCAAAACCGACGGCGAACACGACGTAGATCAGATACACATGCCATACCTGGGTCGCCCGGCCAAGTAACACCAAGGCAATTGCACCCACAACCGCGCCGAACACCACGATTTGTCGTACGTCGCGCTTCGCCATTGTTCGAGCAACCACCAGACCGGTTGCCCCGCTCGCCAGGAAGAACGTGGTGCTGGCAAACGATATTGCCCCAACGCTGAAGCCTCGCTCGTCGGTGAACGCGGCGAGGTACGCGGCAAGTCCGTAGAACCCGAGTCCGGCGGTGGTCATTAGACAGCAAAATGCGGCAGCGAGAACACCCCATCCTGGGAATCGGCCAGTTGGGGTTTGTTCAATCACGACCCCAGTCTGGCGCGGGTGTCGTCAGTACCAGCAACCCGGCGTCGACACGCGCAGCCCTGCGCGGCCCTGCGCAGCCCTGCGGCCTCAGCCCTGCGGCCTCAGAGTCGAAAAGCTGCGCGGCACCTGCCACATTTTCGACTTTGAGTCGCGAGGGGGCGGATCTAGGGGTCGGGTGGGTGGGTCGGCCGTGGCGTTCTGCGGCCTGTAAGGAGAATAGCCTTGGTCGCGTCGGGTGGTTAGGCGGCGGTTTGGGTGAGTGTGACTTGGTAGCCGAGTTCGTGGAGTTGTTTGATGGCTCGGTCGCGTTGGTGGTTGGTGTTGGTGTTTTTGGTGAAGTAGT
>JANOSH010000060.1:0-65409 GCA_031415695.1 Actinomycetes bacterium | reverse complement strand
GAAGAAGAAGACGACGACGACGACGACGAAGACGACGAGTCCGACGACGACGAAGACGACGAAGACGACGAAGACGAAGAGGAGGACGACGACGAGGACGAGGAGGAGGAGGAGACTCCGGCACCGCCGCCCGCCAAGAAGAAGAAGGCACCGGCACCGGCCCCCGAGCCCGCCCCCAAGGCCAAGAAGGCTGCCCCTGCGGCGGCTGCTCCGGCGGCAACCACCAAGAAGAAGGGTGCCCCGAAGTACGAGGCCATGGAGGACGCCGAGATCGACGCACTCCTCAAGAAGCGCAAGCTGAACACCAAGGGTAGCAAGACCGCCAAGGTGGCCCGGCTGCGTCAGTTCGACAGCGATCCGTTCAGCTGAGCGTCTGACACCCGTACCAACGCAAAGGAGGGGGTAGGCTGCGGCTTACCCCCTCCGCTGTGTTGAGGGGCAGAACTCAGGAACGACACCATGAATGAGATCCAACTGTACCGAACGAACGACATGGGCATGACCGCATACCTGCGCTTGCAGGGGCACAGTGTCCAACACGCAGAGGCCGAAGAGAGTGGCACGGTGTACTTCCACTTCTTCCCGACCGACACCTTGCTCGAACACACCGACCAGTTCATCAGCGGCAAGGCCACCGTCGAGCCCAAGGCGTACAACCGAGAATACGGCGCAGTCAAGAGTCTCTTCCAGACCGTCCGCCACCGGCACTGAGCCGTCCACCCACTCGAAAGGCATCCCACGATGCTTGGCAAGAAAGCACTGGCAGCGCTCGCCCCTTTGCTAGAAGACCCCGACGACCCGCAGCCCAACGCTAGCGGGGAACTATACATCTACTGTCCCTACCACGGGGACCATGACCGCAGCGCCAGCTTGAACTTCGAGAGCACGCTGTGGCACTGCAAGGTATGCGGCGAAGCTGGGCCTATCAGCGACGTCATCAAGGATCGTGACAACTGGGTCATCGAGGAGAACCGCACCAGGCGGTCGAGCGGCAGCGGGGCCAAGCCCACGCGCCACTTCGAGATGACCGAGATGGAAGTGGCAGGTTGGACCGACGCCCTGCTCACAAGCCAACCACTGCTGGAAGTTCTCATGACTCGCCGGGGCTTGACCCTGGACACCATCCTAAAGCGCGAGATCGGGTGGGACCACCCGTACAAGGCGTACACCATCCCCGTGCGTGATGTGTACGGAGAGATCATCAACTACAGGTTCTACAGGTTTGACCCGCCCGAGGGGCGCCGCAAGATCTGGAGCGTGGCCGGGCACGGCACGCCACCGCAGCTGTACCCCATCGACCAAATGGATCACGACACGCTGGTCATCTGCGAGGGCGAGTGGGATGCCATGCTCACGTCCCAAATGGGGATCCCGGCCATCACCCGCACGTCAGCGGCCGACGCCTGGGTCATGGGCTGGTGCAAGCTGTTCTACGGCAAGGATCTGATTCTGTGCCACGACATGGACACCAAGGGCCAGCACGCAAACGCCAAGCTGGCTGACCTGTTGCGCCCGTTTGCCCGCACCCTGGCCGTGGTGCAGCTGCCCTACCCCGTGGACCCCAAGCACGGCAAAGACCTCACCGACTACTGGCTCGACGGCCACACCGTGGAGGACTTCATGGGTTTGGTGCCCGAGCACGAGCCGCCGGAAGATGCCCCCACCACCGACAGCATCGCTATCAGCGTGGGAATCCTCGACACGCTCGACAACCCCGACCTGGCCGGGCAGACCCTGAAGATGCCCGTCACCATCAGCGGCCGACACATGGACAACTGGCTGATCCCCACGGAGTACACCCTCACGTGCGACCTGTCCCAGAAGGCCAAGTGCAACAACTGCCAACTGGCTGCATGGAGCGGGGAACACAAGGGAGAGATCCAGCGCAACGACCCGTTGATCCTGGGGCTGGTGGGCACCACGAGCAACGCCTTGGTCACGGCCATTCTCCAGCGCGACGGCGTGTACGACAAGTGCCCCGCCGTAGACTTCGACCGGCTGAGTGAGATGCGGGTGGAGCAGCTGTTCGTCCGGCCGAGTCTGGAGGCCAACACCGAGTCCGAGCGGCAGGACTTCACGCAGAGGCGCATCATCAGTAGTGCCAACGTGCTGGGCCTGACCGACAACATGATCGTGGACTTGTTCGGTAGTACGGTGCCGCACCCGCTGACGCAGCGCAACGAGTTCCTGGCGTGGGAGGTCAACAAGCCGCCGAACATGCTGGACGACTGGGACCTCAGCGAAGCCACCGTCAAGCGCATCAGCAAGTTCCAGGATGACGGTGACCCGTTCAAGAAGTGCATGGACATCGCCAGGGACACCATCAACACGGTGACCGGCATCCGTGACCGCGAGCTCATGCACGTGTTCATGGACCTGGTGTTCCACAGTGCGCTCGAGATCCACCCCTTCGGTGAGAAGGACGCATCCAAGGGCACGCTGGACGCCTTGATCCTGGGCGACACACGTACCGGCAAGAGCGAAGCCGCTGGCAAGATGCTGGCCGACTACGCAGTGGGCGACATGGTCAACTGCGAAAGCGCAAGCCTGGCCGGGTTGCTGGGTGGGCTGGAGAAGGTGGGCGACGGTGGGTTCGTTGTCAAGTGGGGCAGCCTGCCAGTCAACGACCGGCGCATCGTCGTCATGGATGAAGTTAGCGGCCTCACCCTGGACCAAATCAGCCAGCTGACGGACATCCGCACACGTGGTGAGGCCCGCATCGACAAGATCAAGACGGCCAAGGCCCACGCACGGACCCGCATGCTGTGGCTGGGCAACTACCGCAAGGGCAGCAACCCCGCCAACGCCATGGAAGGCATGCGCCAGCTGATCGGCCAGAGTGAGGACATCGCCCGCTTCGAGATGGTGATGGGCGTGTTCACTGACGAGGTGTCCATCGACATCATCAACCCCACGGAGATCGCCGAGGCACAGGCCCGTCGCAAGTACGGGCAGCGTGCACGGCGCGAGTGCCTCCGCTGGGCATGGACACGCCACACCCACCAGATCATCATCGACAAGGAAACCGCCGAGTACAACAACGCCCAAGCCAAGGAAGTGGCCGGGCGCTACACCCCGGACCCTCCCCTGGTGATGGGCAGCAACGTGCGCCTGAAGCTCATCCGCATTGCCACGGCGTTCGCGCTGCGCACGTTCAGCTGCGACGAGACTTACCAGAACTGCATCGTGTTGCCCAAGCACATTGACGCAGCCGTGCGCCTGTTGGACACCGTGTACACCAACCCCCGGTTCGGCTACGGCAACATCAGTAACATCCGCAGTGCCAACGACGCCAAGGTGGAAGAGAACCTCGACTCCATCATGCAGAAGATCACGAGCTACCCAAACCTGCTTGACTTCCTGGCCAAGGAGGACAAGTTCAATTCGTTCATCATGTGTACCTTGCTCAACATGGATCAGTCCAGTGCTGCGGACATCATCAGCATGCTCTACGACATGGGCCTGATCTACATGCTGGAGGGTTTCGTCATGGTCCATGATAAGTTCAGACAAAGCATTCAACAGTACAGGAGGATATGAGTCAATGAGGAACAACATCATCATCGTGGGGTGCGGGCCTGCCGGACTGCTGGCGGCGTGGGCCGCTCAGCACCAGGGCTACAGGCCGATCATCCTGGGAGGTGCCGACCCGGTCATGAGCAAGCTGCACGGCGCTCAGTACCTGCACACCCCGGTCCATGGCCTCACCGAGCCGGAGGAAGCGTTCGGCGTCAAGTACGTCAAGCATGGCACGGCGCTCGGCTACGCACAGAAGATCTACCACGGGGCCGTCGCACCGGAGAGCACCAGCTGGGTCAAGTTCGCCGAAGGTGAGCATGCGGCCTACCCGTTGCATGCGGTGTACAGCCGCCTGTGGCAGCACTTCTGCGACCGCGAGATCTACGCCATCAACTTCACCATGCAGCTGCTCCCCATGTTCCAACGGCTGGGCGCTGGCCGGGTCATCAGTACCATGCCGCTCAACCGGCTGATGGGGTGGCTGCACTTCACCAGCGAGACGGTCCTCATCGACGACACGCACTGCCTGGAAGGCGTCGGCGATGACGAGATCCACTACTACGGCAATCAGGACGTGTCGGCCTACCGCAGCAGCAACATCAAGGGGATCAAGTCGATCGAGTACCCGGCCACGGCCTTGGGCGTCTACCAGGAATGCCAGAGCGTCGCCAAGCCGCTGGCCGCACGTGACGCCGGTGGGCGGCTGGTGGGAGCACGTCACGCCGGGGTTGACTTGTTGGGTAGGTACGGCCGCTGGCAGAAGGGAGTGTTGGTCGATGATGCATACCGGCAAACCCTCGAGATCCTCCGACAGCTGTGACACGACCATGGAACCCAGCACGTTCAGCGTTGGGGACATGGTGACGGTGTTGTTCAATCAGCCCAACCCAGAGATCCCCGTCAAAGGAGGGCGCAGGCTCTACGGGAAGATCATGCAGGTTGGGGAGTACGGCGCGATCGTTGCGCCATGCACACGCACCGGCCTGCGCCTGGTGCACGGCAAGGTCTATTGTCCCGATGCTGATTGCATCGTAGAGGAGGTGAACGGTGAGTCTTTGTTCTAAGTGCAGCGCTCCGGTGCGGCCCATCGTGGCCGTTGATATCGACGGCACCCTGAGTGAGTACCACGATGCCATCAGCGAGTTCAGTTGCGCCTACTGGGATGTGCCCGCCCCGCTCGACTCGTGGGATGGCCGTGGCAACTTCGAGGACTACCTGGGCCTCACGCAGACCCAGTACCGCGAAGCAAAGCTGGCCTACCGCCAGGGCGGGTACAAGCGCACTGCCGCCTGGCAACCCGGAGCGTATGAGTTCATGCAGTGGTTGGCCGGTCAGCCGGTCGAGATCTGGATCACCACGACCCGTCCATGGAACCGGCTGGACAGCGTCGACCCTGACACACGCTTCTGGCTGGACCGCCACAATGTGCGGTACGACCACCTCCTCTACCACGATCACAAGTACCAAGAGCTCATGCGCCTGGTAGACCCTCAGCGGGTGGTGGCCGTGGTGGACGATCTGCCCGAGATGGTCAAGGAAGCTGACGAGTGCCTGGAATACACTCAGGCGTTCCTCATCATGCGCACCCACAACGCAGGCAAGTGGATCGGCACGGCACAGCCGGTCGGCAGTTTCGTACCCGTCAGGAACTACATCGAACAGAGGTTGAGCAATGTCTGACATCGAGGACGTGTGGCGGCATCAGAACGCGGTGCTGCGTGACGACGTGATCAACACCATCATGCCGGAGACCATGGCCCTGTGGTCCAAGAAGAACGCGGACTACGAGGGGCAGCTGATGTTCCTGGGCAAGCGTGGCCAGTTCAGCGACATCAACCGCAAGTTCTGGAAGCTCAAGAAGGCGCTGTGGGACGGCCAGGATCTCGGCTTTGAGTCGGCCGAGGAAGTGTGCATGGACATGATCGGTCACCTGCTGATGACTATCCACATGCTGCGCCAAGAGGATGACTCCGCGGCAGCCACGGTCGGTCGACTCAAAGACGATCTCCGCCGGGCTTTGCAAGATGCGCCAGACGAGAAGATGGTCATCGGTACCACTGACCACCCATGTCCCGCCACGCTCGACCCTGTCGTTCCTCATGACTGGTGGCAGCCGCAAGCTGGCGACAATCGCAAGTGGTGCAAGGTCTGCGGAATGCAGAGGGTGCTCTGATGGCTGGGCACGGCAAGGTCTTCGACGATGCGGTCACGCTCAACTTGAAGTCGCGTACCGGCGTCACCATGGAAGATCCATGCGAGTCGCACGGGCGCAAGGGGCGGGGCAACGGTGGCCACGAGGCCGACGGCAAGCTCGAGCGCAAGGGTGTGGAACACTACGTGAGCCTTCACCACCACAGCACCTACAGCTACTTGGACGGGTTCGCCATGCCGGAGGCCCACGTGCGCCGTGCGGCCGAGATCGGCATGAAGGCCATGGCCCTCACCGAGCACGGCAACATCAGCAGCCACGTTAAGTTCGAGCAGGCAGCTGACGCAGCCGATGGTGCCGTGCAGCCGATCTACGGTTGCGAGGTGTACATGGGTGGCACGGGTGAGCTAGCCACCCAGCGCAAGAACCACCTCACGGTGTTGGCCATGGACCAGGAGGGTTACAAGAACCTGCTGCGCCTGGTCAGTGCCGGGTGGGATAACTTCTACTACGGGCCGACGGTGGGTTGGCGCGACCTCAAGAAGTTCAACAAGGGGCTCGTCGTGTTGAGCGGGTGCACCGGCAGCCTGCTCAGTACCAGCTTGATCGGTGGCAAGAACATCGACAAAGAGGACGCCAGCATCGAACGGGCACGCCGTGTGGTCACCGAGTTCAAGCGTGTGTTCGGGGACCGGTACTACCTGGAGGTGCAGGGCTTCCCCACGCTGGACGAGGCCAAGCTGCTGAACCCCGCCATGCAACAGCTGAGTGGCGAGCTTGGCGTGCCGCTGGTGGCCACGGGTGATGTGCACTACACCCGCCCCAACGAGATGGAGATGCAGAACATCCTGCACTCGGTGCGCAGTGGCAACAAGCAGTCCGCTGAGGAACTGGCCGTCATGTGGTCCAAGGACATCGTGCTGGCACCGCCCCTGAGTGACCGGCAGATGCTCAAGCGGTTGCACGGCACGGGCCTAAGCAAGCGTGCCGCACTGACAGCCCTGATGAACACTGAGGTCATCGCTGGGCGGTGTGCCGGTGTGCGCCTGCCCCGGCTTGACCCCGTGCGCTACCCCACCCCCGACAGCATGGCCCTCTGGCGCGAGTGGATCCTGGAGGGTTGGCACTTCCGTGACATTGCCAGCCGCAGCAACGTGGACGAGTACAAGGACCGCCTCCGCCACGAGATGACCACCATCGAGGAGAAAGACTTCATCGACTACTTCCTCATCGTGAGCGACGTGGTCAAGAAAGCCAAGGGCAACGGCATCCCGGTTGGGCCTGCCCGTGGTAGTGCGGCCGCGAGCCTGGTGTGCTACCTGTTGCGAATCACCGAGGTTGACCCGCTGGCCTTCCCGAACCTGCTGTTCGAGCGGTTCATCGACAAGACCCGCAAGGACCTGCCCGACATCGACCTGGACTTCGACGACACCCGCCGCCACGAGATCCGTACTTACTTGGTGGGCAAGTACGGCGAGGAGTGCGTGGGCAACATCGGTACGTTCACTACGTACAAGTCCAAGCTGGCCATCGACGACGTGGCCCGCAGCCTCAATATCGACCCCAGTGCCGTGGCCCCGCTGAAGGAACTGCTCATCGAGCGCAGCAGTGGTGACCTCCGTGCCAACGCCACCATCTCCGACACCGTCGACCAGTTCGAGGCCGCTGCCGACGTCATCCGCAAGTTCCCCAAGATGCGTGCCGCACTGAAGCTGGAAGGCAACGTCCGAGGCATGGGCGTGCATGCGGCCGGGTTGGTGGTGGCCAGCGGCCCCCTGACCGACGCCTGCGCACTGTACAGCCGCACCGTCAACGGCCGGGACATCAAGGTGCTGAGCGTGGACAAGTACGACGCCGAGCACCTGAACATCCTAAAGATCGACGTGCTGGGCCTCAAGACCATGGGCATGATCAGCCACTGCCTCAACTTGATCAATAAGCCACTCAGCTGGCTGTACGAGATCCCGCTGGACGACCCGGTCACCATCAAGGGGTTCCAGGCCAACGACGTGGTGGGAATCTTCCAGTTTGATGGCCGGGCCATGCGTGGTGTGACGGCCGAGCTCAAGCCCGACCACTTCCTGGAGGTGTGTGACATCACCGCCCTGGCACGGCCGGGTCCTCTGCACAACGGTGCCGCCGCTGAGTACATCGACGTCAAGCGTGGGCGCAAGCAGCCCCGTCAGTACCACCCACTGGTGGAGGACATCGTCAGCTACACCCACGGGCAGATCGTCTACCAGGAGCAGATCCTGCGTATCATGGGTGAGATCGGTGGCTTTGACCACGTGCACCGGGCCACCGTCCGCAAGATCATCAGTAAGAAGCTGGGCGAGCAGGAGTTCAACCGTTGGTGGGAGGACTTCTGGGCGGGAGCGGAGGAGAGGGGCGTCAGCGAGGACGAAGCCAAAGCCATTTGGAACTCCTGCATCACCGCTGGGTCGTACGCGTTCAACGTGGCGCACGCCACCAGCTACGGCATGCTGGCCTGGTGGACCATGTACCTCAAGCAGCACCACCCGCTGGAGTTCTTTGCGGCTAGCCTCACGGCGTACGACAGCAAGAAGCAGCTGGAACTCTTGCGTGACGCTGCCCGCCACGGGTACAAGGCACTCCCGCCCGACCCGGTGCACAGTGACGACGACTGGGTGCCGCACCACGGGCATCTGCTGGCCGGGTTCAACCAGGTGAACGGCCTCGGCCCCAAGACCACAGACAAGATCCTCGAGCACCGCAAGCTGGAGCCCATCAAGCGGTGGGAGGACCTGCTGGTGATCAAGGGCATCGGCCCCAAGACCGTGCAGAACTTGTACGCCTTCTGTGCACAGGAGGACCCCTTCGAGATCTACAAGCTCAGCCGCCGCATTGCCGAGGTTGTCAAGGCGATCAAGGGCAGTCGATGGGGTGTGCGCCGCACCGACTGGGTGCCCCTGCCCACGCACACGGCCGACCAAGTTCCGTACAGCCGTGGCAGCAAGGACATCCCCGTGGTGTGGGCCGGGGTCATCACCCGCCGCAACTTGAAGGAGCTCTTCGAGCTTCACTACAGCCGTACCGGCGAGGAGCTTGACCCCGCCACCGTGCGCGACCCCGAGCTGAACGAGTGGGTCACCATGTGGGGCGACGACGGCAGCACCGATGCGTTGGCCATCAGCATCAACAGGTGGAACTACCCACGCATGCGTGAGACGGTGTGGGGCTTCAACCTGGAGGACGACATCGTCGTGATGAAGGGCGTCAAGAAAGGCGTGCAGTCAAGGCGTGCCATCCACGTTGACGAGATGTGGGTGTTCAGCGAGCACGAAGAGGAACCCGATGCAGACGCCGCAGAGTAAGGTGTGCGTAGGGTGCGCCAAGGGGGACCACGCCCAGTGCGAGAAGTTTGAGCTTCAGTTCTGCCAGTGTTGGCGGCACTGGCACGAACCCGACCAGCCTGATAAGGTGGAAACACCACGACCAAGGAGACGCAAGTGACCGACTACATCAGCAGGGGGCAGGTGGGTTTGATCCCGGCCAAGCCCAACAGCGCCAGGTTCCGCAACGTGGATCGCATCACCGGGCACTACGGGGGCAGTGACCCACTGCTCCGCACCGAGGCAGACCTGTTCCGGGTGCTGCGGAACGTGCAGTACAACGACATGGTCAACAAGGGCTACAGCGACATCATGTACAGCTGGGGCTTGAACCCCTTCCGGCCGGTGCCCATCGAACTGCGAGGGTCCAAGGTGCGGGGCGCTGCCAACGGCACCAACACCAGCAACATGGTCAGCCCGAGCGTGCTCGGTGTGTTCGGGCCGAACCTGAGCGGCATCAGCCATATCCCCAACTGGCAAGCCAACCTGATCGAGAGCGCCAGGGTGGTGGACGACATCCTCGAGTGGGAGTTCGGCAAGGCGCTGCCATGGGTGGGCCACCGCGACTGGAAGCCAACCGGCTGCCCCGGCGACTGGATGTATAACCTGATCCACTCGCAGTTCGACGAGCGTCCGCTGCCTCCGCCGGTGGAGGTGCCCTTTACCCCGGCTGCCGACCTGGCCGACCGGCCCGTGGTGGGGTATCAGAACATGGAGCGTGGCGACTACGTTCGCTGGGTGCAGAACTTCCTCAACAGCACCAGCCCCGAGGGCTGCCCCGTCGACGGCATTTGGGGGTTCATCAGCTGGGACCGCCTCACCAAGTTCCAGGGCTACTTCCAGGCTCAGGGCTTCCCGTGCCGGGTCAATGGCATCACCGACCTGAACACCTGGGCCACCATCCACTACATCGCAACCGTTGAAGGAATCATCTGATGGACTACGACCTGCAATACCTGTTCTGGTACGGGATGGACCGGCGCATCAATCAGCCCGCCAGCCCACCGCCCGGACAGCGCATCAACCTTGGCGTTGGCCACAAGCAGATGCCGCACGGTGTGAAGTCCATCGGCCTGCCGGAGTGGAACGCCGACACCATGCGCCTGCCGTATGCCACCGGCACCGTGGCCGAGGTGTGGGCGTTGCACTTCCTGGAGCATGTGCAGCGGCCCATTGCCGTACTGGCCGAGGTGCAGCGTGTGCTGATGCCGGGCGGAGTGTGCAACATCGTGGTGCCGTACGGCACGTGTCACATGGCCGTGCAGGATCTCAGCCACACGCACTTCTTCAACGAGAGCAGTTGGGACCACGCCTTCCAGAACCCGTACTACGACGACCACGACGTGGCGCAGGGCTGGCACCTGCGTCAGCACATCAACCTGATCATGGGTGTCAAGGGTGAGAACCTTGCGCTTGTGACACAGTTGGTGCGCACCACCTGACCGACCGACACCAACACACAAAGGATACGAACCGACATGAGCAACATCCGCAAGTGGGCCGACGAGCACCAGTACGACGCCGAGCCCCAGTTGAACTCCGATCCGGACGTGGGCGTGCTGCCCACCGTGCACCTGCTGCACATGCCCGACGACCCGCTGGGAGTGCTGGCCGCACAGAACGGCATCTACAAGGGGAAGGTGGTGCGCAGCTTGGCGCACGTCACCGATGACGACCGGCGTCAGGCCCTAGACGACATGATGAAGACGACCCTCCAGTCTCCGTTGGAAGCCATCAAGCTGCACTTCGTCATCGAGGGTGTGGACCGGGCGTTCACCCACCAGATGGTCCGGCAGCGCACGGCCAACTTCGGCCAGGAGTCGTTGCGGTTCGCGGTGATGGGCGACCTCATCGACAGCACCACCCTGCCGCCCGAGCTCCACAACACGGAGCGCAGCCTGAACTTGGACTACGCCACCAAGATCAGCTACGACCAGATGGTGAACGCTCACAACTTCACCATGGCCAATCAGGACGACCGCAATAGGGCCGTGTGGGACTGGTGCGTCATGCAGATCGATGCGGCGTACCACTACCTGGCCGAGCACGGCATCGCCGCAGAAGAGGCTCGGGGCCTGTTGCCGCACTGCACCGCCACCCGGTTGCACTGGCAGACCGACATGCGTGGGCTGATGAAGGTCATGGGGGAGCGCCTGTGCACGCAGGCTCAGTTCCATTGGCGGATGGTGGCCGCACTGGTGCAGCAGGCCATCCGCGACTACACGCCGGATCACAGCTGGGCCGGTATCGACGAGGAAGCCACGGCCTATGCCTGGGAGCAGCGCAACCGCTGGCAGTTCGAGTTGATCGCCGATAGCGGCATCTTCCGGCCGGTGTGCTACCAGACGGGGCACTGCATGTTCCAAGCCAGCGCCGACCGGGGGTGCACCATCCGGCAGCGGGTAGAGGTGCGAGTCCGCAACGGCAGCACCGACAGCACTCAGTGGCACAAGCCGTTCCTCGGAGACAAGAGCGCCATGCACGGCGGATTCGGCGAGGACTACTCCGACAGCGGAATCCATGTTGCCGAGTGGGCCATGAACCCGGCCGCAGCCCGGAAGCAGTCCTGACGTGGAGGTCGGAGACAAGGTTCGACACAAGAGGGTGCCAACCTTCTCACGGGAGCTTGGGGTAGTGAAGAAGCTCGCTGCCGATGCTAGCCCGCTGATCACCAAGTCGTTCAACGTGGAGCCCGACATGGTGTACGTCGTGCACGACCACCCCCGTCCGGTATGGGCTCGTTGGTATCACCAAGATGAACTGATCGTGGTGGAGCCATGAGTGACGACCCCACGAAGTTCGATCACTACGTCAGCTACCCGGTGTGCGGCTTCTGCATGAGCGCATGGGACATCATCTTCCAACGCATGCGTGCGCTGACCAGTCCCGAGAAGTTCGTGGAGTGGTGCAAGGTGGGCGGGTGCGACCCCGACGTGTGGGACTACATCGACGAGCGCAGTGGGTGGCCGTACGGGTGGAAGCTCATCGCCCAGCCCGGAGTGGCCGACATGCCCATCCGTGTCAAGTGGAAGCTGCTGCCTGAGCCGCCCGAGTACGACGACCGGGTGTACCACAAGCGCAGCCCCGACTCCAAAGGGCCGAACGAGCCGTGGCGGCGCACGTCCAATCAGCTGTTGCGGAAAGCCCAAGAGAAGGCCGAGCGTAAGCGCAACGGGGACTTCGTCATCGAGTGGGACGAGGACGAGGAGGAAGACGACACTGACGCAGTTGACGCGGTGGAAACCGACGACAGCGACGACGACGACATTGAGTGGGACTAAACGCCCCGCAGAAACCGCTGAGAACCCCGTACACGAGAGAGACCCCCGGCACCTGGCACTCGCGCCAAACCGGGGGTCTCTGTCGTTGTAGGGCTTCTCAGCCCTGGAACTACTGGCCCAGGTTGGCCAGCAGGTTGGTGAGGTTGGTGTTGGCGTCTTCCTCGCTGACGCCGTCCCGCTCCATGATCTCGTTCACGGCCGTGGTCCACATGGCACCACGGGTCTCGTGGTCGGCCAGGAGGTTGGCCAGCGCCACGTTGGCGGCAGCCTCGCTGATGTCGTTGTCGACCATGATCTTGTTCACGGCCTTGATCCAGCTCTCGCTGGCCGGGTCGGGCACTGGCACGGGCTGCTCCGGGGCGATGCCGACGGCATCCTCCACGACGGTGACTCGCTGCTCCAGCTTGGCGATGCGTGCTTCGATGTCTTCCATGTGGTCCTCCTACTTGACGCCGACGTTGGCGAGGCTGCCCGGCTCCACGCGGCGGGTGCCCACGTCGATGACGGTGCTGCTGGTGATCTTCGCGGGCTTGTAGATGCCGTAGTAGCTCGCGATGCTGATGGTGAAGCTCAGGATGAACGCCAGGATGGTCTCCTGGTTGAAGAAGGCGCTGCCGTCGTCGACCGTGTTCTGAACGATCAGCGTCTGCGTCATGGTCAGCACCAGCGTGATGAGGCCCTTGGTCCCGCTGCTCCACGTCACCTTGGTGAGAATACCCGTCAGGACGGGGATCAGCACCGCGATGACCATGTTGACGACGAGCGGTTCCAGCCGCACGCTGTTGAGGGTCTCGGTGGCTGCGTAACCCACGCCGGTGGCCTGGGTGAAGATGAAGGTCAGCGCGAACAACGCGATGAACTGCTTGAACAACTTCTGCATGTTGTCTCCTTGTGTCGTGGCCTTGTGGCTCACACAAAGCGTATCACACAATGCAGGCGTCCATCCCGATGATGATGTTGTTCAGCCCGCTGGGTGGCACCCCGAACGACCAGTTGTCCCAGTAGTTGGTGACCGCCACGCCCAAGTTGCTGGTGACCGTGCGCAGCATCAGCTTGGTTTGGCCAGCGCCCAGGCTGCTGGTGCCTTCCAAGTTCCAGGTGCCAGGCTCGGGGTCTGCGTTCTTCCACACCCGCACCTTGTGGCTGGTGCCTTCGACCAGGCCGCGGATGTGGATGATGTCGTTGGCCGCCCACGTGAACGCTTCGGAGTCGAGGAAGGCGCTGAACGCATCGTTGTCGAACGATTGCAGCACGATGCTTCCAGCGCCCGGATCGAAGATGAGCCGGACGAAGTCGTACGTCGTGGTGTCAAAGCGCATACGCACTTCGGGGTACTGCTGGTCGGTGGTCGGGATCTCCAAGTCGATGCGGAAGTCGACGTCGGCCAGGGCGGTGTCGTAGTAGACGGCGGGTCCGTCGTACGCACCTGTTCCGGTAACCAACCGACCACGGTTGGTGAGCACGTCTCCAGTGCCAAAGGTGAACACCCACCCGGTACCCCAGCTGGCGCCGTCAGCACCAGTGAACGTGAACGGGTCGGTGGGTTGGCTGAGAGGAGCGCCACGGCGCAGCTGCTGGTACTGCACCGGCCGCTTAGGGAGCCAGGCTGCGTTCCGGGTGGCACGGTGGGTTGAGATGGCCATGCGACCGTTGGCCCCCAGCCGACTGTTGACCGGCAACGGCGGAACCAGGTCGGCGGTGCCGTTGCCTAGCGCACCAAGGTTGGCAAGCCTGCCCTTGTGCATGGCACGCATTCGCGGGTTCAGGCGCTGTTCGTAACCGGGGCGGCGGTACACGCTGCCACCACTCCACCTACCTTCATGCGCCATGCTTCACCCCTCAGAGTTGTTCATTACAGGCTGGGCACAGGCCCGGCCCTTGCGGTGCGTGGTCGGCTGCGTAGCCATTGGTCAGCACCATGCGCCCGCACACCGACCGGCCGAACGTGACCTCTCCGCCAATCTGCGGGACGCTGTAGCTGCCCGGCCGCACCACGTGCCATGGTCCAAGGGGGTTCAGCTCGTCGACGCCAAGCACCGCGAGCTTGAACCCCACTTGGATCAGCTTGCCCATGTCAGTCGACCACGACCGACACAAAGCCCAGGGCGTACTCGCCGGGCTGCAACGGGAACTCCTGCTGGTGCACGGTGCCGTCACGGTCAGCGCCGCTGATCCACAGGACGGGCATCACGCGGGTGCCGTTGCCGCCGCCACGCTCCAGCACTTGCACGCCGCAGTTGTCGCCTTCCCAGCTGGCCAGCACTTGGCTGATCTGCTTGCCGGTGTCCTGGTCGAACTTGAGCTTGCCGGTGGGCTTGGCCTTGAGAGTGGCCTCCTCCTTGCCTTCGCCTTCGGGGTAGAAGTACCCGCCCCGGACCTGGCCGTCCAACACCACGCCGTTGGTGGTGCCGGTGTAGTGGCTGTAGATGGTGATGTTCATGTGCCCCTCCTCAGAAGCTGTATTCGAGCCAGCCGATGGCGTGCGACCAGTTGCCCGTCGGTGCCACGAAGTGCTTGAGGGCGATGAACTCGGACGGGCCGATCATCTCCCGCTCCTCGGGGACCGGCAAGTACAGGAAGCCGTTGCCGACGATGTTGAACGGCTCCTCGTCGAAGATGACACCGTCGGTGCCTTCCACGGTCGCGGTGATGCCGCTGGCGCTGACACCGCCCACGCACTTGCTGGCCTGCATGCCTTCCGACTGCAAGCCTGGCGTGGTGCTGGTGACGGTTGCTGCGGCCGTCTTGCGGACGAGCGACCCCACGCCTGCGGTGCTGGTGGTGCTGGAGCTCTGGCCCCCTTGTGCACGCACCACTTCGATCGCGCAGTTGGCCGGGACAGCAACCTGCACCACGGTGATGGCCGTGGTGGTGGATACTCGGTTGCGGCCCAGCCGGTATGCTCCGGATACTGCTGCCATGATTACCTCCTGAGATTCGATCTTGAAATAACGGGGATTGATAGCGGCACGATCAGGCCAGCCGCATTGAAGTCGCCACCCTCGAAGTTGTCGAACTCCGAGTCTGACGTGGCGGTACCAAGGTACATGCTCAGCCCCACCTTGCCGCCCACTGTCACCAAACTGTTGGTGAACGGTGACCCGCTGATGTGTGCGCCGTTGATCTTGGCGGAGATGCTGTTGCCGTTGACTTCCAGGCGCAGAGTGTATGTGCCAGGCGTTGCGAACGCTCCAGTGATGGTGGCCAAGGTGTTGAACGTGCCGCTGTTGGCCCCGTACAACACGGCAGAGTCAAAGTTCTGCTGGAACACGTACCCGTCTCCGCCGAGGTTGGGGTCTATGCCGTCCCACCGGGCGAGAACGGAGCAGTAGTTATCGCTGGTGTCGGCCGTGGTGACCAGGTCGGCCTGCACGTAATGATCTGTCGTGCCCATGTCGGTGTTGGAGTATCCGGCGCAATCGGTGTTGTTTGTCGTGGGGCGCAATCGCCCACCGCTCACCACCAACGCTCCACCAACCTGCGTGAACGCCGGAGCGCTGGTGAAGTTCTCTGTAACTAGGACGGCCATCAGTAGTACTCGACCGTGACGGTCAGGTTCGCACCGGCAACCGTGCTGCCGACCTGGTCGACGTCGATGCTGATGTAGTCGTCGGTGGTGGCCGTGGTGACGTCAGGGGTTGCTGCGTTGTCGGCGTTGGTGCTGACCGCGATGCTGGGGCGGTTGCCCTGCGTCGTGAAGAGGGTGGTGCCGTTCTTGTTCACGTCGACCAGGACTGCGGCTCCGGTAGGTGCCGTGCCGATGTTGGCCCTCACGTTGGTGATGGTGATGGGCCGGTGCACAGGGAAGCGTGCCGCACCCGTGCCCACCACCAACGTCCCCGGCACGGTGAACACCATGGTGTACGGTGCCTTGCCGAGGACAGTTGGGGCGGTCAGGAAATCAGGCATGGATGACGACCCGGAACTGGTTGGTGGTGGGGGCCACTGCGAAAGCCACCGTGACGTTGTTCGTGTCGGTCATGGTGACGTCGCAGAACACCTGCTTGAACGTGGCGTTGTCGTACACCATGACGGTGACGTCGCGGGTGCCCAAGCTGTGCGTCACCGCGAAGCTGGTACCGGCGTTGTTACCCACGCTCGCGGCGAACTTGCGCACCACCACGGCCGTGTCGATAGCCACGCTGTCGGCTGCCACGCTGATGCCCGTGCCCGCACCCACGTTGAAGTCGTTGCCGCTGAGGGTCAAGCCGTTGCCTGCGGTGTAGGCGGTGCCGCCCTGCCCGTGCTGAACCCACGTCAGGCCGGTGGTACCAAGCGTGATGTTGTCGGTGGTGAGCTTCCACTGAGTACCGGCCAGGGTAGTGCCCTCCGCCACCAGGACGCTGGCATCCTTGATCAGCGCCGAGGTGTTGGCGTCGGTGGCACGGGTGGGGGCACCACTGGCATTCACCGTGTAGATGCCGTTCTCGGCCGGGGCTGCCTGATCCTTGATGAGGATGCGGTCACCCGTTGCCAGGGTGACGCCGTCGATGACGTCGGCGTTCTCTGCGCCAGTTGCCAGGGTGATGGCCGCAGTTGTGGCCACACGCACTGCGGTCTTCCAGTCGAGCCCGGCCAGCGCAGCATCGATCGCTGTTTGGATCTGCCCGAATGCGGCCGAGTCGCTGGCACCGCTGCCGTTGGCCAGGCCGGTGAACTTCTGGCTGCCCATGGCCACACTGGCGGTGGGTGCCGCCATTTGATCGAGTCGGTTGGTGCGCACCTGAGTGTCGAAGTCGCTGATGGTGCTGGCGGTCTGAGTGCCGGTGTGATTGGCACGGGCCAGCGGGTTCGTCGCGAGGGCGGTGTTGACCACCGTACCCGCCGTGAGGTCACCACCGTCGCGGACGAGCTTGTATGTGGTGGCGCTGCCACGCAAGCCCAGGCGTTCGGTTCCGGTGTCGTACCAGACCTGACCGCTGACTGGGCTGCCGGGGTTGCCTGCGACCTGCTCCAGACGGAGGCCCAAGATCTCCAGCTGGTTCATCTGGATGGGGGTGAGGAACGGCATGGACATGAGTTGATCTCCTTAGCTTGCGTATGCGTATCCGCTGATGGCAGCGGCCAACGTTATCACGCTGGTGTTGAGGTCGGGGTGTGTCACGGTGGCCATGAACTGTGTGCCGTCGTTCATGAAAGTGGTCACGGCTGGGTGGTACCCCAGGTTGTGCACGAACGTCCAAGTGCTTGCCGCCACGCCTTGGTTGTGCGTGGCCGCTGCACCGCTGCCCCCGGTGCCCGAGTCCACGAACTCGAACGTGATGGCGGGAGGGTCTTCCAGGTCCAGCGTGATGATGGTGGGGTCCAGCCACTCGATGGTGACATCGACGTCGCTCATCCTTCCTCATCCTCCTTGGTGCGCATCTCCAGCGTGATGGACATGCGGGTGATCCGCTCGCCGTCCTTCTCGATCGCCAAGCTGCCAAAGTACTCTCCGGGTGCCAGGGTGGCCGTCTGAGCATCGGTCAGGCTGAGGGACATGGCACCGTCGGGGCCAGTGCTCGCCGCCCAGTTGAAGCTGAGGTCTGCGCTGAAGTCGCGCAGGGTGGTGGTGATGGTGTACGGACCCCAGTCGTTGATCAAGACACCATTGCGCTTGACGATCATTCGCTGGATGATGTCGTCACCAATGTGCGCGATGATGCGCACCTTCTTGCTTGTGCGGTCTACCACTGCGTCGTCGGCCATGGGGTCACACTACCTCTCTGCTAGTTGCCACTGGTGCCAATGACGATCCAACGCCCGGCACCCATGTCCATGATCCAACAGTTGTTGCCGACCGTGGCCGTGACGTGGTCCATCTTGGGGATGGCGGTGTAGCTGGTTCCGTCGACGGTGGCGGTCACCTTGGGGTGAGCTTCCACCGTGACGGCCGTGACCGTGCCCATGCGCAGCACCACCGGCATGCCACCCTTGATCGCTTTGATGCGGCGTGCCGCTTCGGCAACACCATCCAATTGGTCCATCAGCGCCTCCGTCGTCCTGTGGCCTGCATGGTACCGCTGCCAAGGTCAAAGCTCAGGCGCACCAGCCGATACATGTTCAACGTGTCGGTGGCGGCGCTGTACCGCTCGATGGTGTCGCCCACTTCCAGGCGGGGGTCGCGCAGCATGCCAAGCTCCAGGTCCTCGGCTTGACCCTTGATCTTCTCGAGGCGGGCCTGCGCGATCAGTGCGCACTGCGCTTGCGTGGTGGCCAGGCTATCGGTGATGGTCAGCGGGCGTTCACCCATGGGGCCGTTGCGCCACGTGGGGCTACCGGGGTCGTCGTCCCAGACGGTGGCGCTCACCGGGAACAGCAGCCATGGAGCCTCCGCCTTGCAGATCACTCCGCTGAACGTCTGCCTCCGGTTGCTGGTGAGGGTGGGCGTGCCCAGCTGACTGTGGTCGCCGTTGGGGGTGTTCAGCGTGACGGCCGGTGTCACCTTGCCGGGGTCCAGCAGCTTGCGAGCAACGATGCTACCTTCCCGGTCGAAGTAGACATCAGACCCTTGGGCTTCGGCCATGCGCACAATGGCACCCGCCCAAGGGTCCTCGTTCTCGTTGAACTTCATGGCCGGAGTGAGCAGCCCGCTGGTGGCGTCGTCCGTGATCAGTACCGGAGTGAACCCTCTGGCCCGGTCGGCCAGCACCAGTGCCATAGCCTGATAGTACGTCAGCCCGCTTGCCACTGCGAACGGCTTGTACCATGGATTGTTGCTGATGCGCTCGGTACGGTCGCTGCACTGCACGTTCACCATGCTGACGGTGTCGTTTAGGGGGTTGACCTTGGTCTCGGTTGCGGTGAACACACCCATTGGTGCCCACTCCATGTCGCCGTCTACTTCCACCCCGAGGTACGGCCGGAGCTCGGTGTAGGCGGCGGAGTCGAGCATGGCCAAGCCGTCCACGCTATCCACCAAGAAGTTCAGGCTTGCCTGACTGCGCTCGTTGTTGTCCTGGTCGTAGCTGACGGTGCTGCCCTGCCCGAGCAGACGGATCCAGCGAGGGTCGTAGAACGTATCAGCGATGTACTTGCCGGTGCTGTCGTAGGCGGCTACCCGTGCTGTCATTGGTGTGTGCCTACGCACTGCCTCGCTGAATCCGTCACTCAGGTACAACATCAGGCCTCCCCGGTCTCCACGCCCGTGAAGGTTACCGTGTGCACGTCGCCCACACGGGGCTGGCCAGCACTTGCCTTCTGGCCGTAGTTGACCCCGCCCGTCACCCGGAAGAAGAATCCGTCACCGATGTTCCTCTGGATGAACAGGTTGTCGCCGCTGTCCACCAGAGCCTGGAACCTCTCCCGGTCTTCGCGGCTCTTCAGCCACACCGTGCACTGGAACGTGCGCAGCTTGGGCTCGTTGCTGCCGACCACCACCGGGTGCGCTGCACCTGCCGGGCTGACCACCTGAGTGGGGTGCTCATCGCTGTAGCTGAACGCACTCGCGAGGATCACCATGTCCATGGCCGGGAAGTGCTGACTCCTCAGCCACCAGCTGGCCCAGTACAACTCGCCGATGGTGACGTCCACACCCTGGCTGATGACCGGGCTCGTCGTGCGGTTGTTGATGGCGAACACCCGGTACACGATGGGCGCCCCTCCACCGATGGGCACGCCCCGATCGTAGTAGGTGCCGCTGTACACCAGGGCCGGGTCAGCCGGGAAGGGCTCGCTCATGGAGTTGTTCCACAGCGGGGTAAAGTTGAACCCACCGTCCAGGCTGCGCTCGATGTAGAAGCCGACGTCCGTGCTCGTAACGGTGCTGTTGGCCACGGTCAGCACTGCGGCATCCATGTAGATGTCGCTGCTTTCGGTGGCGGTGGTGCACATCACCTCCAGTTCTGCACGGGCTGCATCGGCCGGGGCATTCACTGTCCCGACGGTAAGCGTTGTCCACACGCCGCTCTGAGTGCTGACGCTGAGGCCTGCTGTGTACGGGGTGGTGCTGGCGGTGTTGTCCGCCTTGAACCACAGGATCCGCAACTGCATGCTTTCGGGCGTGGTGCACAGCACGCTGGCCTGAGCCTGATAGGTGATGTTCGGGGTCACCGGGGTGCGTGCGGTGGGGTTATTGGCGCTCGACCACCTGGCCTGTGCCACTGCCGTGAACACCTCGGTCATGCTGCCGAACCCACCGGGGCCATCGCCGGTCACACTGACGAAGCCGAAGTCGGTGACCCCGACGCCCACGTTGAAGTCCTGCGTGATGACCACCGTGCTGCCGTTGGGCGTTTCCACCGTTGCGGCCACCGTGGGTGCCACCACAACCGTGGTCGCGGCCGGGCTCTGTGCGTTGGGCTGCCCGCCCTTGAGCTCAGCCGCCCGACTGCGACCAGCGTTCCACCACAAGGTACCGCCGTTGTTCAACGGAACATTGTTGTCGTAGTAGCCGCCACCGCTCTGGCCACGCAAGGTGTACTCGTTGCTGGGGCTGAACGCACCGGCCCACCACAAGCCACCTGCCTTCTGGGTGATGCCGCTGTCCACCGAGTACAGCACGCCTCGGCCTTCGTTGACATCGGTACCGCTGCGATTGGGCCAGTCGTACACCTGGCCGACCTCGCCGATCATGATCGGGAGGTTCGCCGCCTGCGCTGCGGCCACGGCTGCGGTGGCATCGGCCACTGCGGCGGTGCCGTAGTTGTGCCAGCTGAACACGACGTCCACCTTGCCCGCCAGGAAGTTGGCCCCGGCACTGGCAGTGGTCAAGCTACCGATGTTACGGCCCCAGCCTACGCAGTCCCAGATGAACATGCCGTCCCAGCCTGCCGCCCGAGCACGATCGTAGTACCACGTGCCGACGGTGGCCCACAATGCTTCCTGCCCGTAGTTGAACGGCTCGTTCAGCGGGTTGAGCCACACGTACGTGCGTCGGGGGTGAGTCTTGAAGTGGTTGACGATCTGGTCGAACAGGTTCAAGGCGAAGGTGCCCGTCTGAGCACCAACATTCAGGTTGGCGGCGGGCTCGTTGGGTGCCCACCACGTGCACACCACACCCTTGGCGATGTACTCCTCCATGGTGCGGATCACACCGTCGATCACACGCTGCGCCGTGATGGTGGGGTGGCTGCTGTCGTACATGGCCATGAGGCGCATGCAGTTCCACTTCCAGTCGTTGATGGCTTCGGTGCTGTGGTAGGTGGCGTGCCGACACTGGGCATACCACCAGTTATCCTCGGTGGGATCAGGGAAGGGCATGCTTAGTGCATTGGCACCCCAGGGCACCATCTGCTGACCGTTGACGTCGATGATCTTGTTGCCCTCGGTGTGGAACTTGCCGGTGATGGTGCCAGGCGTACCGCCCGTGCCACCGCCGCCCACGCCCAACGCCTGCGCCTGGAAGTTGTCGAAGCTGACCGTGCTGAGGGACTGGTTCGTCCAGGCGTGGAGCCCGACCTTGGTGTTGGCGCTGAGTGAGGTGTCGGTCACGCTGATGCGCTCCACCGTATCGACGAACACCTTGATGGTGCTGCCCTGCGCTTGCAGCCGGAGCTTGTGCGTGGTGCCGGTGACCCACCCAGCCGTGTTCCACGTGCCGAGGGCCGTCTGGATGCCGTTCACGAACTTGTACAGCTGGATCTGGCTGAGGTCGAAGTTGTTCTCGCAACCGAACCAGCTGATCTCACTGCCGGTTGCCGCTCGCACGATCGGGCCGAAGTAGCTGTTGGCCACCGTGCCACTGAACACCAGGTCAACTTCTGCCCAGTGGTCAGCCGTGCCGAGGTCGGTGTTGTGCCAGGCATCAGTCTCTGTGTTCAGTGCGCTGACACGCATCACACCGCCAGTGATGGCGAAGTTGCCACGCTTCATGGTGAAGTTGGCGTCGCTGGCGTTGGCCCCCGTCGAGAAGTTCTGCGTGAAGTTGACGGCTGTACCACCGCCGCCTCCACCGGGGTTGGGGATGGTGGTCCGCACAATCTTGCCAGCCTTGAAGCTGTCGATCATGCCGTTGGCCGTGTCACCAGCACTGCGGATCTTCAGACCAACCTTGGTCCCCGTGGTGATGCCGCTGTCGTTCACCGTGATGAGCGTGCTGCCGTTGACCTTGGCCACCAGCTGGGTTCCGTACGCCTCGAGCCGGAGGGTGTAGCTGGTGTTCGGCGCGATGGCCACGTTGCCCGTGCCGATGACCGTTGCCACACCAGCCAGCACACGCACCAACCGCACCTGACTGGCATTGTCGAACAGTTCCAGGGTGTAGCGGGTCTCCGTGCCCGTGGTGGGCGACATGCGCACGCTGACGCCGCTCTGCTGGCCGGTGGCCGTGACCCCGGTGCGCACGACGGCTTCTGCGTAGTGGTCGGCCTGAGTCATGTCGGTAGTGGAATACGCCAGCATGTCCGTGTTCAGGGCCGTGGCCCGTGCGAACCCGCCCGTGACGTACATGGGTGTGACCGGCTTGCTGGTGCCGGTGGCCACATTGAAGTCGCCGGCCTCGAAGTCCTCGATGACCGTCTGGTCGTTGGACTGGTTGTACATGGTGATGGCCGGTCGGCCAGTGGCAATGGCGCTGACCGTCTTGGTGAAGATGGTCTGGCCGTTGATCTTGCCGATGAGAGTGGTGCCCTTGATCTCGAGGTAGAACTCGTACACCTGGCCGGCCTGGATGCTGTAGCTGAAGTACTGCTCGGCTTCGATGGCACCGCTGATGGCACCATTCAACACCCGGACGTAGCGAACTTGGTTGCTGTCGCCACAGGTCTCGAACTTGTACCAGCTGTACGTGTTGGCAGCGTTGCTACTGCCACCCACCGGGCCGCTGCGCACCTGCACGCCTGTGTACGCACCAGTGCCTCCGGCACCAACTCCCTGAGCTCCAATGCGGATCCGGGCCTTGGCGTACTGGTCGTTCCCGATGGTGTTGATAGCCGGGTACGCAATGCAGTCGCCAAAGCCTGCGCCCACGCCCACCGGGGCGGGCCGTGCTGCGCCACCGCTGACTACCAGAGGAACGTTGAAACCGTGGAGGCCCAGCGGAGGCGTGTCCACCATGCCGTTGGCCGCTGCGTCACCGTTGACGCCGAACGTCGTGTTGAACACGTTGGCTCCGCTGGTGCCTGCGCCCGGCAACCAATCGGTAAAGCCCACGCTGGCAGCGTTGGTGCCGCCGCCCGTGCCCGTGAACACACCCCCACCGTTGACGCCGTAGCCCAAGTCACCCCTCGCCTTGATGAACGCGCCCACGTGGCTGCGGGGCTGATCGCTCATGTACCAGGCTCGGCCGTAGTTGGCCAGCGTGGGAATGGGGGCCACCTCGCTCGCCGCAGACGAATGCTTGTTCGGGTTCTGACGGTAGCTGTACACGTTGAAGTGGTTCATGGCAGCCATCCACATGGTGCCACCCAGGCGGCGGGTGCCCACCCACGCACGGGTACGCATCCACTCGACACCGATTGGGTCGGTGGCCAGTGCGCTGGTGCCACCACCAGCACGGTTCCAGTGCTCGCCGTACTCTCCCACGATCAGCGGGATGCCACGACCTTGCAAGGCATCCACCCAGGAGTCCATCTCCTCGAGCGAACCACTGCCGTAGTTGTGCCAGTCGAAGATGACGTTCTGCTTGCCGACCCTCCACGTGTCAAGCAGGTTGCCGTTGGCCATGAAGCCGATGCCCTGGCCGTAGCCCGGCAGGGTGAACGCCTGGATGTTGACCCAGCCCTGCGAACGAGCCCGATCGTAGAGCCACTGGTTCACCTGGTTCCAGTTGTTCCACTGCCCTTCGCCTGCGCTGCCTGCCCACTCCCAGGCTTCGCCCATGGTGTTGAGCCACACGTACGGGTTGCCCTTGTGGTCGGCGACGAGGTCGTCCTGGAAATCGATGATGTACTGCGGGATGGGGTTCAGCCCACCGGGCAACGTGGGGTTGTAGCCGTTGAGGCTCTGCGGTGGCCCGACGATGCACATGCACACGATGCCCGCAGCCGTGTACTCGGCGATCATGCTGTTGAGGCCAGCCCGTGCGGTGGCCCTGGTGGTCGGATCGCCGGGGCCGTAGGGGTAGAACACGCGTACGATGTTCCAGCCCTCGGCCGTGGCGTCTGCGACCTTGCCGTTGGCATAGTCGACGTTGTTCGTCCACCAGGCATCAGGCAGCACGCTTGGCTTGGCCGTGACGTTGGCACCCACAGGGATGAAGAACTTGTCGTTGGTGTCGATGATGTCTCGGCCCACTACCCGGAACACGCCTCCGCCACCGGCACCGCTGTTGAACTCCTGCGTGGCCAGCTGCGTGTACTCGTCCACCGGGCCGTTGGTGCTGACGAAGTTCTTGGCGTAGAAGTCGTCGAGGTGGATGTTGTCGCGGTTGCCCGTCGTGCGCATGAACAAGCCGCACCTGGTGCCTGCCGTGATGCTGGTGTCGGTGAGGCTGAGCACCTGCACATCATTGACGAAGCCCTTGATGGTGCTGCCGATGATCTGCAAGGTGAGCTTCTTGCGGAACGGCACGGCCAGGCCACCGGGCACCGCTGCGTTGATGATGGTGGTGTACACACCGGCCACGCACTTGCGCAGGCGCACGTTGGCGGCGTCACCGTAGGTCTCCAGCACGTACCACGTGTATGCCGTGGTGCTGGCCCGTGCCAGCACACCGCCCTGCTGGTTCGCGAGGGTGGTCTTGCCGATGACCACCGCCGACACTTCCATGTCGTTGGAGACCATGTCCGTCTGGTTCAGGATGATGACGTCCTTGCTCACTGCCAGGGGACCGATCTCGCCGACGGCTGCCCCGCTGTTGGCCGCGTTGACGTTGATCTTCAGGCTGCCACCGGACTGGTCGATGGTGTAGTTGGGATCGGTGTTGTGGAACAGCACGCAGTTCTCGTCGGCCTGCCACCCGGCGATGCCTCCCGTGAAGTTGGCCGACTCGCTGCTGAGCATGTTGGTGTTGACGCTTGCGTCGATGCGCACCCGTCCGTTCTGCGGCTCGGGCGTGGCGGTGACCGTGGGGTTGCCTTGCGTGGTGAACACCGTCTGGAAAGCCACGCTCTCCATCCAGCCCTGAGTGTCGTTGGGTGACGGGGCGAACTTGCCGCCCTGCAACGTGTAGAACAAGGCCACGCCGCCTGCGTTGTTGATGTCCACGGCCTGGCTCAGCAACACGTAGGTGCGCCCCGGCAACAGGTCGATGTCCGGGCGGATGCCTGAGGACGGGCTGCCGAACTGCCAGTCGCTGAACCACTGCGCCTGCTCCTGGAAGTACGGGTTGCTGGGGTTGAAGCCCAACTGCTGGTAGATCGAGAAGTCGACGATCATCAGCCGCCACTTCTTCAGTGGGCGGATCCCGGCGTACACCGGCCGGAGCAGCGGGCGGGACTCCGTGATCTTGGGGAAGGCGATGCCGCTGATGCCGTCGAACGTGAACCCTCCCTGGCCGTAGACCTCGACGACGCTCACGTCGAAGTATTCGTCGAAGCTGGTGTACAGGCCGGTGGGGGTCATCTGCCACTGCCACACCACGCTGTCGCCGCCGAGCCCGGCTCCCCAGCTGTTGATGTTGGGGACGTAGATGATGTCGCCGGGCGCTGCGGTGTAGCCCAGATCGTTGAACGGGGCGTTGAACCCTGCCGGACCCGCCGCCCACAGGCCGGTGGTGGCGGTGTAGTACTCCCAGTTCCCTGGCGTGGGGCTGATCTGCTTGCGCCGGAGGCTGTACCCGGTCATGTTGAAGCTGAGGTCGTTCCTGACGATCAGCCCGTTGAGCTCCGGGTTGGAGCTCATCCATCCTCTGCGTGGGGCGGGCTGGATCGGGGTGAGCTTACCGGGCATGTTGTTCTCCTATGTGGTCTGTAGCTGCGCTGCGAAGTTCTGGAAGGCGGTGTTGATCGCGGTCTGCACGTCGCCCAAGGTCAGTGTAGTACCGGCCGGGTCAAAGCTGAGCGTGATGTCACCGATGTTAAGGTTGTAGTTGTTCTGATTGGCAATGGCCGCACCAACGCTGCCGGTGGCAATGTTGCTACCGAACTGATTGGTCAGGTCATCAATTTGGCCCTGCTGTGCATTGACCTTAGCAAGCTCGTCCGGGCTCAGGCCAGCCAACGACTGCGCAAACCCCAGCGAGCTTGGTCCGGCTGAGATCAAGTCCTGGAGGATGCCCTTGTCCAGCCCGCTGGCCTGCAACTGCTTGATCACGTCGATCCACTGCTGCGTGCCGGTAGTCATGTGGTCGTAGAACCCCATGATCTGGTCCTTGGTGACGTCCATCTGGTCACCGAAAGCTGCGACGAGGTTGGTCGCCTGCTTGATGGGGTTGACCGCCGCATCAAACGCCTGCTGCATGGCGTCCTGCACGCTGGTGGCCCAGTCGCCGAGGGTGTCGCTCCCCTGGATCTCCTGGATCTCCTGCCAGATGGCGTACCAGTCGTCGCTGTACATGGCGTACGTGCTGAGCATGTTCTCCAGGTACGTGCGGTACGTGAGAGCATCGATCTCACGCATCTCGTACTGCCTGCGCCACAGGCTGCGACGCCGATTCATATCCTCCTGCTCGACGCGACGGATCTCATCCATGAGATCGCGCCACTCCTGGGTGTTCTCCTGTGCACCGACCAGCATGCTGCGCAGATGGCGGAGGTACTCGTCGCCGCCGACCGCTTGGCTGTTGTCGTACTTCCAGCGGAGCAGTTCGCTGGCCTCAGCCTGAGCCTCCTCGAGCGCATCGACGAACGCCTTGTACGCGTCGAGGCTGTCGTACATTTCCAAGCTGAGCTTGGCCTGCGCCTCACCCAGAATCTTGACAGCGGTGTTGTACGCATCTGCCAGCGACATGATGTCATCGCTGGGGTCGCGCCCTTCCTTGTCGGCCGCTGCGAAGATACTAGCGCTGGTGCGGTTGGTGGCCTCGTTGAGGAACGAGACTGCGTACCACGTCTTGACCCGCTTGGCCTCGTCCATGATGGCAGCCTGACTACCGATGCCATCCAGTGCTACCTCGATGTTGCGGGACAGTGTGGCTTCCACTGCCTTGCGCAGTGCGGGAGGCATCTTCCACTTCTTAGCACCGCCGCCACCGCCACCTCCGCCGCCGCCGCCACTCTTGGCCTTGGCGGGGATGTTCCCGATGATGCCCTTCACGGCATCACTGACCCAGTCGGTGGGCAGCCCACCAACCGGCTTGCCCCTGGCACCTGCGCCAGTAGCAGTGACCGTGTCGCCCGGCCGCTGCGGCCCGGTGGCGTTGGTCGACGTAGTGATGGCGATGTTCACACCGGCCTGCGCCACGTAGCCATCCAGCCCGCTGAGGTACGCCTGGGTGATCATCAGCTGGCTGATGGCCGGATCGATACCTGGCAGCTGGATCAGCGTCTGGATGGCCTCTGGGGTGAGGCCCATGGTGCCGATCAGCATGGCGATCTGCTCGGTGGACCAGCCTGCGTTCTGTGCCGTTGCGACCAGGCCAGCTGCAAACTCGGCCACGACGTTGGTGGCCTCTGCTGCGGAGTCCGTCTGACGGTAGGTTTCTTCAGCCAGCTGGCGCACAGTGTCACTCGCGGCGCTGAGGGCGTCCTGCAAGTTCTGCCCACCCTCGGTGGCAATGTCGAAGTTGGCACCGCCATCGATCATGACGCGAGCAAGCTGCTGCATGTTCTGCAAGAAGTCAGACTGCATATCCCTCATGGACATGGTGTCGCCCAGCAACCCCTGGAGGATCCCGCTGAACGCATCCACCCGGTCGCCCGCGCTGCTGGCCGCATCACCGATCTTCTCGATGTCGTTGGCGAGGTCGCCACTGGCACTGCCGGTACGAGCCTGCACGTCGGCCAGGTGGGTGAGCTCCGTGGTGGCACCCTGCACCGCAGGGCTGAGAGATTCGAACACGCCACGCAGGCGCTCGTACTCGGCTACGTCCTCAGGGCTCATTCCGGAGTGGGCTGCGTAGTTCTTCCAGCCCGCACCACTGTCACCAAAGGCGCTGTCACTGTAGAGCATTGCGTCCTGCTGCATGCGCTCCAGAGCCTGGAACTGCTTGTACTGCTCCATCAGCAGGTCCAGATCGATGGTGCCGTCAGCCTGGAGCTTGTTCAACCCATCGAGGATGATCTGGTGGCTGAGGTCGGTGTCGTACGCCACTTCCCTGATCACACTGGCCACGCCCAGGTACTTGGCCTTGAGGGCTTCCAGCGCCTTGTTCTCTGCCACGCCGCTGGCGATGTTGTTGTCGGTGAAGGGCGTCATGTTCTCGAAGCTACCGATGGCGCTGTCGATCACGCCGATGCTGCCGTATTTGGCCGTGGCTGCCAGCTTGCTGTCGATGTCAGCGAACAACTTGTTGAAGTCGTCCGTCGTCTTGATGGTGCCGCTGCCAAGCGTATCCATCTCGTCGGTGAGTTCCTTGGCGCTGGCCTTGGCGTTGTCCATGGCCTGAGACCACTCGTTCAGCATGATGGGGATCGCGGCCATGGCCCCCAGCGACACCGCACCCGCCCCGAACGAGCGCAGCATGGCACCCCTGAACGCAGCACTACCCGTGACGAAGTCGGTCATGGCCTTGCGCAATGCCGTCAGCGGTCCGCCCGCCGCCATGATGCTTGCCACGAATGCCTGGACCCTCACCCCCATGAAGCCCTTGCTCATGGCACCGAGGGCCAAGCCGATCAGCTTGGACTTGATCCAGAAGCCACCCATGGCCACACCTGCCGCGACGAGCACCGGCGTCAGCAGCTGGAGTGCGGCGACGGCCTGCTTCAGCGGGGCTGGCAGGTCGTTGACGAAGCCGATCAGCTTGTTCGTCCAGCTGAGGAAGGTGGTCGCCGGGCCTGCCACCAACTCGCCCATGGTGAGCGACATCTCACGCAGTTCGTTCTTGAACATCTGGAACTGCATGCCAACGCCCTGGGTCTGCTTGCCCATGGCCTCGTTCACGGTGCCGAGGGTCTGCGCCCGGTCACCCATCTCCACAGCGGTGGCGTTGAACAAGTCAGCCTGCGTGGTGACTAACGTCAGCGCACCACGGAAGCCCTCGACGTCGTTGAACATCTTGGCGAAGGTGGTCTCATTCTTGCCGCTTGCTTCCCACAACCTGTTGAGCGTGTCGGCCAGGCCGTTTTGTTCGATGGCCGACTTCCCACTCTCGATGCCGAGCCGCTTGTATGCATCGGCCATCTCCTCGGTGGGGCGGATCAGCATGCGCAGCACACCACTGAATGCCGTAGCGCCCAGAGTGGCACGCATACCACCACGGGTCAGCGCAGCCTGTGCGGCAGCGGCTTCCGCAATGGAGACGCCGAGCTGACTGCTCACCGCCGACCAGTCACCGATCTGAGAGATGAACTCCTGTGCGTTCATCGCGCCGACCTCAACAGCCTTGAACAGCACGTCGGTGACGTAGCCCGCCTCGCCAGCAGCCATGCCGTAGGCGTTCAGCAAGCTGGTGACGCCCTTGACGGCCGTCTGCGTATCGGTCAAGCCTGCCACCGCGAACCGTGCCGACTTGTCCAGCACGTCCAAGCCCTGCGCACCCTGGAAGCCAGACGAGTTCACCTCGTACAAGCCCTGCGCCAAGTCGTTGACGTCCTTAGGGATCCCACCGATAGCCATACCCCGGATGGCATCGCTGGCCGCATTGATAGACAGTTGTGCCTCGTCGGCCACAGTGCTGACGTTGCGCATGTCTCGTTCGAAGCTGGACCAGCTGGCCAGGCTGGCACCAGCCGTGGCCGTGGTGGCTGCGCCGAGCAGAGCCATCTTCTTTGCGAAGGACTCCACCCGGCGCTCGATGCCACCTATCGCGCTTTCAGCCATGCGGCCGATGTCGATCAGCCCCTTGACGCTGGTCTGAGCGGCGCTGAATGCCTTGACGAACCCGCTGTTATCGGCGGTCAAGCCTACTTCGACTGTTTCCTCGGACACGGCGTGCACCAGCTTTCACGAGATAGAGTGTCACCAAGCTCTGACGATCCTTCGGAACGTCTTTGCGTGCTGCCTCTAGGGTAGCGCAACCGGGGCAGTACCGGCTGGCTAGCTCGTATGGCTGGTCTTCTAGTTCCTCGCCGGTGTCGTGGTCGACCCAGTCGTCGGGGTTGGTGCCGCACTTGCCGCACACGGTGCGCTTGTGCATGGCGTGGGCCAGCGCCTTGTCCTGGTCGTCCGGGTCCCACCGCAGGAACACGCTGTGCGGGATGCCAAGTGGCCCGCAGTACTCCATCTCTAGGCGGAAGCGGTGGTCCGCCTGGAGTCTTTTCCCACTTGGACCAGGGTGCTGCTGCTGTTGACAGCCATGCAGGTCTGGAACAGCTGGAGGATCTCGGTGCCGTTGAAGGCTTCGCTCTCAAGCCACGCCTGCACCGTGTTGAAGTCTTCCGGGGCGGAGACGTCTGGCTCCACCATGCACGCCATGATCAGCGCCACGGGGAAAGTGCTCAGGTTGAACTGGAGGTCCGCACCGGAGTCACCCTTCTTGACTTCATCCACCTGAGCTTCGGTCGGCGGGTGCTCCTGGAGGAGCTTGTCGTACTTGTCCCGGCGCATGGCCTGGAACACGAACTTGATGGCCTCATCATCGAGGTTGGCCTGGGTGGCCTTGAGCTCGTCCTCTGCGAGGGGGAGGCGCTCGGCAGCGACTGGCTCGTTCCGCAACTGAACAGCCATCCGCAACCGGCGCACCTCCTCCTCGAGAGTTCGTACCGACTCGAGGACACTGGCGTCGGCGGCGAGGTACACGGTCTTGCGGACCGGCTTCTTCCGTGACATGAGGTGGTCGAGCGGTTGCTTGCGGGATGCGTTTGCAGCCATGGTATCTGTGATGTCCTTGTGTCGTGTTGTGGGTTCGGTCAGACGAGCGTGGCCGCGACCACGGGTCCGGTGTTGGCGTAGACCACCTGGTACTTGGCAGCTTCGTTGTCAGCAGTGTACTGACGGCTGTTGCTGGCCACGGTGACCGGCCACACCTCGGCCTTGTCGGCGGCGGCGGGGCTGGCACCCGTGGTACCGGCGTAGAAGATCACGATGTGACCGACCGTGCCCTTGGCCTGCGCCGTGAGGATGGCGTTGGCGGTGTCGTCCTCGTAGAAGACGATGCTGCTGTCGTCCACCGAGTCCTCACCCGGGATCTTGTTCACGAAAGCCGTGGACATGTCCGGGGTGTCGATGGGGTTGTTGCTGAACGTGAAGCCGTTCATCTCTGCGATCTGGCCGGTGAGAACCGTACCCGCATTGACTTCGGCAGCCGTCGGCGCAGCCTTGTTGGCGATGGTCAGAACGAAGAAGACCTTCGTCTTTCCTTTACGCATGAAACGTGCCATGTTGACTTACCTCCTTGGTGTTTGGTTGTTCCTAGTTGGCGTCGGGTGCGGGGACCGACTCTTCGCTGTCCGCATCCGAGGTCGACGGCTCGGCCTCGTACCAGCCCTTGTGCTGCCACACCTCGCGGAGCGCGAAGAGCGGCACGGTCGTGGTCTCACCCTGCCCATCGGGGTGGGAGACCGTGATCATGGTGTCGCCTGGGCGATCGTCGTTCTCGATTGCTGGCTTCTGCTTCCTGCTCATGCTGCGCTCACTTTCATGGTGATGGCAAGGATCGCTTGCCAGAGGTTGTCTTCAAGCCGCAGTGTACCTCGCCGGGCGACCAGCGGTACGCCCATGCAGCCGGGCACATCATGCCAGTTGGTGGTCAGCGCCGCAATGGCACGCTCCTCGGCCCGCACTGCCTGCGCATAGATCTGACCGACGCACGTGATCTGGTAGACCAGATCGCCCATGTCGTTGGGGTTGCCGTAGCTACCGGCGAGTTCACCGCTGGCCTGCGGGTACACGATGTAGAACGGGTACGTGCCAGCTTCAGGCGTTTCGCCCAGGCCCGTAGCGAACCCGGTCACTGTGGCCAGCATGGCTCCCAGACCAGCGTCGGCGGTGTAGGTGTTGACGTTCATGCTCTCCTCCAAGCTCGGAGCGGTGCACCCGCAAGGTCCGCAATGAACTTCGTGCGAACCTCCGCCAGTGCTGGCGCAAAGTGCGGGAGCGGCGGCTGGTTGTACAGCCGACCCAGGCTATCCACGCCAACGAAGCCATACTCCAACCGATTGGTTTGAGGGCTCGGGTTGCTGACGTACGCCCCGCCGTCACGGTACGTGAGAACCATCGCACCGATGTATGCACCAGTGACAACGTTCGGTCCAGGACGACCGCTGGCATGCCGTCGTACCGCATCCAGCAGTTCTTGGCCGTGCCTGATGATGACATCTTCCCTCTCCTGCTCCATCAACCGCGACACCTTGCCCAGCTTGGTGCTGAGCTTGCGCAGCGGCGAGGTGTTGATGCGGATCTTCATTGTGCGTTGGTGTCCAGCACGGCCGCAAGCCTGCGGTGCGTGACCATGGTCGTCGGGATGGTTCCGGTGATGCGTAACCGCCTGCCCACCAGCTGCGGGTCGCGGGCCACCGTGACGATGACCGTGTCGTTGGGCTCGATCAACTCAGAACCCAGCGGGACGGCCACCTCGTACGTCAGGCGTGCCACCGGAACGTTGCCGCCCAGGTTGCTACCGGCCGGGCTGCCCATGGCTGCCACCATGGCCTTACCCCGGTAGATGGTGGCTTCAGTGTAGGTGATGGCCAGGGTGGTGTCGTTCAGGGTCATGGCTGAGTCGACCGGGCGCCGCCCGATCTGTACCTGGTCGTACATGTACCGCTCGACGATCTTGCCGATGCGGTCAAGGTTGATCGCCATGCTCCCACTCCTTTGCCACGTAGTCTAGAACCTCTTGCCTGAGCAACCGCAAGGCTACCAGGGTGGGGTCGTCGTTGCCGTCTCCCCACCCCAGCCCCTCGAACGCCTGCTCCTTGCACAGCTTGAGCAGGTTCATGCTTAGCAGGCGGTCAAGCTCCTGGGTCAAGCTCCGGGGCGAGCTCGAACCAGTAGTGGAGGTAGCTGTCGAGGAGCCAGTCGCTTCCGGGGCGGAGCTCGAACTGAACAGGCTCGTCGGCAACTGGATCGAAATGTGCAGCGTGTCCGGCCCAGATCGCGTCAGGGATACCTCCAGGGAAGGCAGTGCAAGGTCTTGGTTCTGTGTCATCTTGTGTCTCCTGTATCGTGTAGTGCTGGCAGGCCAGGCACATGTTCGGTGCTGTCATCATGATCCAATGCTCCCCGCAACTCCTCGCAGCAGCGCCTTGCCCATGCGCTTGATCATCCAGGTGCCGACGCCTTTGGCCAGTGGCCGCACCGCATGCTGAGGGGCCACCATGTATTCACTGAACGCATCAGCCAGGAACTCACTGATGCTGCCGGTGGCATGGGCACCCACCCGGTCAGTGATGTTCTTGATGACGTCGGGATCGGCCATCCAGGCGGTGGCACGCTTGCGGAACTCACCCCGGACCAGATTGTTGTTTGTGCTACTGAGGTCCAGCGGCTTGGCCCACGTGGCATAGCTACCGATGACCTCGGTGAACACTTCACGTAGTTCACGCTCGGTGAGGTTCTCAGTGATGTGGTGGGCTGCCTCGTGCCAGATAGTGGCGATGGGACTGTTGGTGTGCGACGGGAACCAGTTGGTGCGCACTGCCTTGGCACGCAGGTCACCGTGGAGACCCCACGTCTGCGCCGCACGCTCACTGATCCACACCTGGCCGCTGGCCTTGTCGTACACCGCCCACGCACTGGTGAGGTTGTTCTTAACCACGATCTCAGGCGCTGCGATGGTGGTAGTGAGCGTGTCCCAGGTGTGGTAGAAGTCGTTCACGTCCTGGATGAACATGTCGCTCAGCTGAGCACCCTGCAAGGGGTTGTCCACCAGGCGGGGGTGCACGTTCTCCCTGGCAATGCGCCGAGTCACCGCTGCCTGACGGCTCGGCTGCATGGCCTGGCGCACGGCAGTCAGGCGCTGGTCCAGGTCTTCCAGGTCACGCAGGTCCTCCAGGTTGATGTCGTACTTGCGCAGCAGGCCCAGCAGGTCACCCACCCGGCGCTCGGCCACGCCAAGTTCACGGGCCAGCAGCTTGAAGTACTGAGTCGTGTTGTCCTTCAACATGGTGGCTACCGAATCCCAGCTGAGGCCGGTGAGCTTGCTGACCTCGGCGATGTTGCCCCGCCACAGGTACACGTTCGCCACCAGGTTGGTGATGTCCATGTCGCCGTACTCGTTCAGCAGGTCACCGCCTGCCTTGACGTACCCGGCCCGGTTGGGCAGCACCACGGCGTCGTAGCTCGGCTTGAGCACTGGCACGTCCACGTATTCGACGTACTTCCCCTTGGCATTCTTCACTGGGGTGCGCAGCTTGACCCGCATGGTGGTGCGCTGCACCCGGAAGTTTGCTCGGAGCCAGTTCTCAGCTGGCCGCACCTTGAACGCAAAGCTCTCGAACCGTGTACCTGCGTAGCGCATGCTCGCACGCAGTGGTCCGTTGCGGAACGCATCCACGCTCAGGATGAGGTCGTCGTCGGCCTGGCCCAGCAACTCCTGGAGCGCACGCTTGCGATCGATGCCGCTCATCTGACTGTAGTACACACCCCGCAGGTTGTCCATGAACTCCTTGCTGGACTGCCCGAACTCAGTGAAGGTCTTGGCACGCATCCGTGCTTGTACGCTCAGCCACCGCATGCTTGCTTGGCCGGGGTACAGGCGTGCCACCGGCACGATCTTGCCGTTCTCCAGGCTGATGGTGGTGCTCAGCGGCTTGCCTAGGTAGCTCAGGCGGGGGATCATACCCTTGGCAATGTCTTCGGGTGTGATGCTGCGCTGCGCTAGGTCCAGGCCGATGCGCTTGGCCCACGCCAACTCGGTGGCGTTGTATGCGTTCTGATTGCGCATGCGCTCCCAGATGAACTCGGCTAGGTCCTGACGCCCCTCGCTGGACATGCCCACCATGAAGCGCCAGTCGCCCCCGAGGTTGGCACGCGCCCACGGCAGTGGCTCCAGCACGCTGGCCGCAGTACGAATAGCCTCGGTGGTGGCACGGGTGGGGTCCTTGCTGATCTCACCCTGCAACAGTTCCCATGCACGCCGCCACTGGTTCACAAGGCGCTGACTGTGATGCCGGTTGATCTGCACCCTAATGGCAGCCTGCCCGAACACCTGTTCCTGCACGTCACTGGCGATCTGTAGGTCACGCACGTTCTCGTATAGGTTCTGACCGATAGCCCGCTGGTGTGTGATCCAGTTGCCGTAGTCGTCGATGGCCCCAATGATCTGGCGCTTGGTGGCTTGGGTCTTCAGGCCCAGGGCACGTGCCTGCTCCGGTGCAACCTGCCACTGGCTCGATCTGGTTGCACTCAGGAACTCATCGGTGGCGAACGACGCATCCAGGTCAGCTGCGATGCGTGTCCTGAACTGGCTCGGGGTCTCGTCCAGATTCTTGACGGCCATGGCTGCGGCCTCTCGCTTCTGGTAGGCACCGGTCCAGGCGTTCAGTGCCTGCTGCACCTTGGGGTGCAGGTCGATGTCCTTGTCTTCCACGATGTCACGCACGGTGCGGCGGATGACTGGGTTCTCTCCCACATTCTGTGCGGCACGGGCACCGGCAGCACCAGCACCGGCAACCTTGGCAGCCTTGGCAGCCTTGCTCGCAGGCTTGACGAAGCCCATCTCCTGCATTTGGTCGCGAGTCTTCTTGCTACCCTTCGGCCCGTTGGCAATGGTGAACCGGCGCTGACACCGGGGGTGGGCACTGGGGTGTGCCAGTGCTTCATCCACGGTGACGACCTTGCCGTTGGCCTTCTCAGTGTCGCGGTGGCTACGCCAGCCACAGTCACGGCCATCACTCACGATCACAGGACGGCCCAGCTTCTCGGCCGCCGCGAACGTACCGTACGCCTTCATGCGTTGCGGGTACGTCTGGGTGATGGTCTGCATGTGGTCGTTGGCGTCACGCACGTCCAGCCCGGCCTTGCCTTCACTGCGGGCACCCTTGCCCCGGCGCTGGCGATAGATGACCGAAGGCTCATCAGTTGCGAACCCGCTGCGCTTGCCAATCTTGTTCTTGGTCGTTGTTTGATCTGACTTCAATTTTTTGAGCTGATTTTCGAGCTCTAGTCTTTCCTTGTTATCGCGGAAATCAGCGAATTCCAGCCGATCGTTCACTTTCTTGATCTGGGCGTTGATTGCCCGCAGCTGCCCGCCTTGGATGGTGTCGCTGGTGACGGCATCGGTCCAATTCAGCAAATCGCGGTGCATGTTCTCGATCGACTTCTTGGCCCGGTTGATCTCGCGGGTGCCACGCTCGCTGAACCTCTTGGGCATGGCCGGGGTCGCCCCGGTCTGGAATTGCATCAGCCCCTTGTAGGTGCCGGTCATTTCCGGACGCAGGTCCTTGGTGGCCCAGTACAAGCCGTCCTCACGCAGGGATTCCACGATCTCCACCATCTCGGCCCGGATGCGGTTGACCTCCGCTGCACTGGTGGCCTTGTTCATGGCTACCCGCAACGACGTCAATTCGTTGAGCTGATTGCTGGCAAAGTTCTGGAACCCCTGCGTGGACACGGCACTACCTGGCGAAGTTGCGCTTCATGTTGGCCGTACGTACGCCCTTGACACTGCCCGTGTCCAGGCCGGTACCGCCCTCCTGCTCGAAACGCTTCAGCAGCGCCTCGAGACTGATGATGTTCTGCCCGTTGCTGATACTCAGTCCCGGCACGCTGAGGCTGGCCGGTTCCTGGGTGAGCTCCACCAAGCGGGTCCGGAGCACCTCCCGCACGAGTTGGTCGGCGCTGGCCGTTCGTGCGAAGATGCGCTGAAGCTCGGTCGAGGAGGGCTCGCTGCCCACCCACGACCGAACCACAGCCACCTGGTCAGCTGAGAGCGGCATCCGCACCCTGCAGACGCTCCACGAGCTCCGCCTTCTTGCCACCGTCGTCCAGGCCACGATCGGCGCAGAGGGCGCGAAGCTCGTCGACCGAGAGGCCATCGTACTTGGCCTTCCGGTTCTCGGGCAGGTTGATGAAGTCAGGGTCGTCGGCCTCGGTGGGGCCTTCGCCGCCGTCAAGATCGATGAACACCTTGGGGTTGGTGATGTCGGCCCAGTCGGGAACCTTGTCACCCTTGTGGAGCCACTGCCCGCCACCTTCGGGGTTGTGGGCGTAGACGCTCCGCTGGACGGTCTGCTGCTTGGCCATGTGTTCCTCCTGTAGAAATGGCTGAGGGCCAGCACCCACCTGTTCGGCAGGGCTGGCCCTCAGTGTAGTCACCTTGTGCGGCTCACGCCGCAACCGTCACGGGACGACGTCGGCGCAGATGACGAGGTCCGGGTTCGGCATCACCGGGACGGCGATGGCGGTGCCCAGCGTGAACGTCTGGACCGGGTTCTCGTTCTCGAGCGCGACGGCAACGATGCCGGGCATCTCGCTGGCCTGGATGAGCCCACGCTCGGCCAGCTTGATGGCCTCCGCCGTGATGCCGTAGTGCGTGGCACCCAGGTTCTCACCCGGAGGCGGCATGAGCAGCACCTTGTCGGCCGGGATGACACGGGTCTGCACGCCCTCGACACGAACCTGCGTGTCGTAGATCACCACCGGCGGAATGCCGTTGGCCGCGAAGATCGAATCGATCATCTCGTTGTTGAGGCGTGCGGGTGTCGTGCCCGCCCAGGCGGCGGCGGTGCGCATCCCGGTGTTGTTGTACATGTAGCCGAGCACCTGCCGGCCGAACATGAGGTTGCCGGGCTCCACGCCGGTGTCGTCCACGTACAGCTGGATCCAGGTGAGCAAGTCACCCAGGATGTCGCTGGCCGGGTTCGACCACGCCGTACCGACGGTGGGCTTGTGGCTCACCTTCATGCCGAAGTCGGCCTCGAGGTACATGCCGTTCTCCGCCAGCGTGAACTTGCCGGTGGTGAGGACCTGACCGCGAGCGAGCTCGATACGCATCTGGACGGAACGGATCATGAGCTCGGCGTCGTTGTACACCTGGCTCAAGAAGCCATTGTCGTCCGGGTTGTTGAGCGCCCGGAGCCGGAGCATCTCCTCCTCACCGAGGGGGATCTGACGGCTGACCGGCACGAGCTCTCCGCGGATGCGGGTGAAGCCCTGACGGCCGGTCATGCGGGGCTGCGTGTCGAAGGCGCGATACATCGCCACGTCGACGTCACGCAGGCTGTTGCGGGTCACCCGGTACTCGAGCTCCGGGTTCGGGGTGTTGGGGAGCCACGCCTCGAGGGCGGTCTCGTTGCGGATGACCTCGTTGTCGAACTCGCGCACGTACTGCGTGAGGGTCGCGGGGTCGATGAGGTCGTAGATGATGCGTGCCATGGTGTCTGGTCCTTCCTCAGATGTACTTCATGAACTTGAGGTCGGTCTTGGCGTTCGCATCGATCTCGCCCAGCACCGTGCCTGTGAACAGGGGGAGCTTGGCTTCGATGACGACGCCTTCCCAGAGCATGGCCGCTCCGCTGGCTGCGAACGCGTTGCCCGCCCCGTCGACGACGCGAACGCCATCGAACAGGTGGCCCGCTGCGACGGTGCGACCGTCCACAGCTGCGTTGTCGTACGGACCGTACTTGCCGGTTGCCGTGACCTTGCCGAGCAGCGTGCCGCTGGGGATGTACCCACGGTCGTAGTGCGCAGCGAGGAACAGGGTCAGGTCCAGCGTGACGGACTCCATGGTGTCGAAACCCTTGCGGTTCGCGAGCCAGTCCTTGCTGTCCGCTCCCCAGGTCTCGGTTGTGATGTCGAGTGAGATACCCATTGCCTTACGTCACCTCCTGGTGAAAGTTGTCAGTTCTTCTTGGTCTTGGGATGCCGCTGGTGCAACAGGTTGCGTGCCGCTTCCTGAGGGCTGTTCTTCGGGGCGGGCTGTGCAGGCGGGCGACCCGGCGGCGGGACGTTGGGCTTGCCCGCAGGGGGCTTGCCCTCGCCTTCTCCTTCCGGGGCGGAGAACAACGCGGGCGTGTCTTTCTTCAGGGCTTCGATCTCTGCCTTGATATCGTCTTCCGACGCATCGCTGGTGAGATCGATCAGCTTGCGGCAACGCTCTGCAGCGGTGACGGTCTGCCCGGCCTTGATGAGCGCCTTCTCGATGCGAGTCGTCAACTTGACCTCGGCCACGGTCGCTTCGGCGGCTTCCCGCTTCTGCTTCTCCGTGGTGGCCTCGGTGGTGACTCGGTCGAGATCGGTCTTCGACTGGTCCTGGATCTTCCGGTAGTCATCCAGGGCGGTCTTGGCCGCATCCACATCCTCGATGCCCAATTGCTTGAGCAGGTCCTTCTTCGCGGAACCCTGTGCCTTGCGGATTCGTTCGGCGATCATCTCGTTGAGCTCCTTGCGGCTCATCTTGATGGGTTCACCGTCCTTGTCCTCGTCGTTCTCGTCGTCGTCGCCGTCCCCACCACGCACCACCGGGAGCGTGGTACCGTCGGGGAACAACCACAGACGACCGACTCGCACTGGATCGGGCTCGGTTGGGTTGATGAGGTTGTGTCGCATGTCGTATCTCCTGTTAGGTTCCCTACACCGGGACGGGCTCCCTACGCCGGGATGGGTTCATCGGACTGGCTGATGCAAGGCGTACGATAGCACCTACGGGAGCACCACGTGCAACATCAGACGTCGGGGTCTGCGCCGGGGTCTTCCTCGAGAGGATCGGTGTTGACCAAGTCGGGGTCCATGCCGAGGTAATCCATGGCGGCTTCCGGGTTGCCGGTGAGGGTGAGGATCTCCATGGCACCTGCGTAGTCGCGCTGCTGGATGCGGTTGATCTCCTCAACCAGGTCCTCGATTGGGAAGCCGCTCTCGGCCAACATCTGTACGGCGGTCTCCAGGCTGATGGCCTTGGTTGTGTACAAGTTCTGCACCAGGGTCATGGTCTCCTGCTTGTCGGCCGGGAGGAAGCTGCCGAACACCAGGTCGGCACGGATGTCCGGGCCAATGGGCAGGTCGCCAGCCATACGAGCCAACCGCACGACGAACTTCAGCAGGAGGGCGTACTTCTCCCGGCGCACCATGCGCATCTCACGGATCAAGCCGATGTGCGGCGTGAACCCCAGCGTCAGGGCAATGCCGCTCGGCACTTCGTTGGGCTTGACTCGGCCCAGCAACGCCTCGGGTGTGCGGCTGTTGATGCTCAACCGGCTGAGCAGTGCGTCCTTGAGCTTCAGCAGGGCGTCCAGGCTGCGGGACGTGTCCAGGATGTTGGCCTGGCCTTCACCCAGGTACAGGATCATGCCGGGGCCGTAGTTCTGCACCTTGTCGGTACCGTAGCCCTTGCCCGTGACGGCAATGGGCGGGCTGCCCGTGGTGGCGGCGCTGGCCTGAAGGTCGGTGTCGGTGCCTTGGACATCGTCCAGCACCTGCAACACGTTGCTGAGGATGCTCGTGCCGAAGTGCCCCTGCATGTTCACCGTGTTGGGCACGTGCACCACCGGGATGAAGTCGATGTTCAGCCACATGGGCTCGGTTATCCACTCGAAGGGGGTGCCCCAGTTGGCAAAGCCCCGCTTGATCTCGCTGAGGTCCCACACGCCATCGCTGTAGGCCACGTTCAGGTCGGTGGGTTCACCGTTGTAGGCGTTGACGTACTCCGGCCCGGCCAGCAACGTGTAGGTGATCAACCGCACACGCACCACATCGTCGCCCTGCTGGTTCTTCTCGGTGAACTCCCAGCCAAGGCGCACCGTGTTGGGGAAGTCCTCTGCGCCACCACTGCGCGGGTCGAACTCCGGCAGGTAGAAGCCGGGGTCGTACACGGCCAGCTTGGGTCGGCCACTGCGCTGGTCGTAGCCGAGGGCGTAGACGCTGTCGCCGTACTTGATGCTCTGCCGCTCCGACTCCCAATACTTGAGCTCGAACTTCTCGGTGTCGGCCCACCACTCGAGGTACGCCTGCTGGGTCATGGAAGCTTCGTCCTGAGCGCCCGCCTCGTTGATGACGCTGGCCGTGACGATGGTGGTCTCGTTGCCCAGCAAGCTGCTGAGCGCCGTCTCCACCAACAGGTCGGGGTCGCCGTATTCGCGCCGGTCCTTGGCCTTCTCGGGGAGCTCACCCGCACCGTTGATCGCCTGGAGCCAGTCACGGGCGGTGTTCCGGCAGTAGCTCTCGAACACGCCGTACGCCCGGAGCCTGCGCTGGTCACTGTCGGGAACCCAGTTGGGCGGCATGACCGGCGAGATCCTGCCGTTGTAGGCGTCCTTGTAGTCGATGTTCGAGTACTGATCCAGCACTCGGTGGATCGCGTTCTGCAAGGCCATGGCCTCTACCTCCGGTTCTTGAGCCGAGTATCATTCGGCTTGTGCGTGGTGATCTCGCTGGTCTCCAGCATAAGCTCTGTGATGCCCCACACGAGGGCATCCATGCGGTCGGGAGACCAGCTGGGGTCGGGGTCCTTGGGATCCCAGCCGACCATTTGGTCTTCGAGCTCGGGGAACATGCCCACGTGGTGCACCCGGTGCTGACTGTACAAGTTGGCAACAGGTTCTGCGCGCTTGGTCTTGCCACGGCTGGCGTGCACCAGCTTGACGGGCACGTTGGGGTCCACACCCTGGATGACTGCGGCCACCATGTCGCCACCGTTGTTCTTCTCGGCCACGATGATGTCGGCCTCGTACTCGCGGTATGCCCTGACGGCTGCCTTGGCCCAGTCGTTGGGGCTACCCCGCAAGCTGATGTCATCCAGCACAAACCCGTGGGGCATGTCGTTCATCATGCCGCCGAGCACGTTGTGGTGATACACCACGCCCGCCACCACAATTCCGGTCTCGTCGCCGTTCTCGCTTGCGGCTGGGTCCACGGCAACGCACACCCGGTCGTAGTCTTCGGGGACTTCCCACGGCTGAGGGCGCAACGCATCGATCAGATCACCGGACCACAGTGCGTTCTCCACATCCTCGAGGAGTTCACCCAGCAACTCCTGACGACCCATGCGGGTGCCTGCGTAGTCCTTCTCGAGCTCGTCCTTGATCTGTTGCGGCAGGAAGGGGTTCATGTACATGGTGCCCACGCTCAGGCGGATACGCCCGTTGGGATCGTCCTTGGCGTCCTTGACCAGGTTCTTGATCAGCTTCCGTACCCGTGGGGTGGTGGTGGCGATTGCATGAGGTCTCGGCCCCACACGCAGGCCGTAACGAATCTGCTGATAGGACTCCTCCATGTATCGCCAAGCGGCGAACTCTTCCATCCAGACGAGGCAGTTGGAAGTCAGGATGCCGTTGGCGAAGAACTCATGCTCCCCCTCCACGGTCAGGCAGTACACCTCCGTGCGCTCCTCTGTTGCGACACAGTCGGCTACAGAAACGAGATGCGCTGTATCGAGTCCGGAAGCTTTCGCCGCAGTAAGCGCACTCGTGATCGTATTGCTTGCCGTTGCCGACCCCTGTGGTTGCGCGACGCTTGTCGTAGCAGGGGCGTCCGCACACAACGGCTGGCCAGTAAGCCATGAACTTGCTCCCGCAGACTTCGCAGGTGTATTCCTGCTGAACCTTCTTGGCCCACGCCGCCTTCCCGCCTTTGCTGTGCCAGTCGTGGCCTCGTTCGCCATGATGACGCTGCCAGTGCTCGGCGTGGGTGAGAAGCTCGAGGTTCTCGAGTCTGTTGTCTGTTGGATCGTGGTTGATGTGATGAACGATGAATCCCTCTGGGACCGGGCCATTGACTTCAGTCCAGATTCTGACGTAGCCGGGTCTGCGGGGTGTGCGTGCCATGCCACCATCTTAGCACCAGACCAGACACTCTCAGTGCGCACCCAGCCATGGCCTTCCACCCACCAGGCATGGTCAGCCGTGCACTTGACGGTTGTACCGTCGCTCAGGGTCAGCTTCCACAACTGCTCCACACCGTAGCTGCGATTGGCCAGAACCCTGCGCTTGCCGTGTCGAGTGCGAACGTAGCTGCCCACCGGAACGTCTACGATGCGCACCCCTTCGACCATGGTGTCGGCCGGGAAGCACCTGTTACCACCCGCACGGAAGCGCTCAACGTCTTCAGGACTATGCGCACCGAACAGCTTGGCTTCGGCCCCGTTGGACCAACGTGCGATGATGCCGCCTGGCCGGTTCAGCGTCTTGATGCCTGGATCATGCGCTCGCAGACCACTTGGCCCTTCGACACAGCTTGTGACGGCGTCGCCAAGTGTAGGCGCCACGATACTGATCCAATGGCCCCCGGGAACGTTGGGCAAACAGGGTGGGCCGTGGACATGGTCGTGCACATACTTCGCGCCGTGCGCCGTCTTGCCACTGCCTCGACCTCCGAACAACATCCACAGATACCAGTCCATGGGCGTGGGTACCGCAAAGTGATCCAATGCGTTGAACGTACCACCCTTGGGCGTGATGAGCTCAGCTGCGTAGTCGAACGCTGCGAGCAGATCCTTATCCATTGCGGTGGCCATGGGTTGGCAGTGTACAGCACAAGACCCTCTCACCTGCCACGGCTGGGGCACCGGGGGCGAGAGGGTCTTGGCCTGCTGAGGGCTACTAGTGCAACCCAGTGAGCTCCGGACGAAGCCGAAGCCCTGATGTCCTCAGCGGAACTTGCCTCGGCTGTCGCGGCGGCGACCCCGAGCGATGCTGGCCCGCTGGGCACGACTCAGCTGCGGCGGCTTGCCGTTGCCACGTGCACCCGCGAACCTGCTTGTGCGCCTGGCCACCTTGGCTGGCTTCACACGCTTGTACGTGGTGTACTGCGTTCGGCTGTTGACCCATCCGCCCTTGCCACGTCCGGTGCGCACCTGCCGGTACCCCGCCTTGGCCAGCGCACCTTTGCCCGGCTGTGCCTTGCGGTGCACAGCCATGCGATCAGCGTTGGTCTGCGCCCGGCTGGTGCGAACCCGAGCGACGGTGGTGGTGCGAACCCGGATGGTGCTCCCGCTGCGGTTGCGGTGCGCACGAGTCAGCATGGTGACACCGGTGCGGCCACCGTCGCGGCTGGTGTAGCCGATGCTGACCGCACTGCGCCCGTTGCGGGTCATGCGGGTCTGGACGTTGGTGTACGGGTTCGCTCGTACGATGCTGGTCCCGGCCATGGCGATCAGCCGGGCAGCGGGTCGGCCGGGTCGGCGCGGAAGGCCGGGTTCGTCTGGATGCTGTCGACGGACTTCATGCCGCCGCCGACGGGGCCGCTCTGCCGCATGGTGCTGCGCGGGTATGCGCCCAAGCCGCGAGTGACGCTGCGCATGATCTGGATGGCTCGTGCCGACCGCTGGCCCGGATTCGGGACCAGGCTGCCGACGCTACGGGTTCCGGTGCTGAAACTCATGGTGTCCTCCTTGCTGTGTGCCCGTCAGGGTATCACAGGGGGCATGCGGTTGGTGGCACGTCGTCACGCCAGGCTTCCAGCAGGACGATGCTGGTACGGTACTGCACCAAACGCTCGTTGAGGTCATCAACACGGTCGTTGATCTGCCGCTGGCGGTCGGGGTCGGTGGGCGGCACGGTGCTCAGCACCACCACGAGCTCACCAATGCTGGCCAAGTACTCCAGGGCCACACGCCGAATTTGCAAGTCGAACTGGCCCTGGCATTCCAGCTGGTCGCGCCGGGCGACGTCTTCTTGGTTGACGTCTTGCCGGGTCTCGCCGAGCTCCCTGGTCAATGCGTCGATGCGCTGCCCGTTGGTGCGGGCGCTGCTGTTGCGCTCCTTGATCACCATGAACACGACCGCCATGCTTACCAACACCGCCAGGCTGGCCATGGCCGCAGCGAATGCTGTCAGGCGGCTGGTCTGCTTGCGTTGCTTGCGGACGGCATCGGCGGTCGTCAGAAGTTCGCCTGTGACTTCCATATGCTCTCGCACCAGTTCGTCGTTCATCCTGCACCTTCCAACGCATTTGGGTTGCCGCCCAAGCGAGAGACTTCTCTCCGGAGGACGTACATCTGTCGTTCGTACTTGTTGCGCATTGCCTGCATCTCCATGCGCAACTCGTCGAGCTGATGCTGGAGATCCAGTGTGACTTTCTCTTCGCTCATGATGTCGATTCGTAGTTGGGCGTTGACTTTGTCGCTCTGGGTGAGTGCCACCTGCAAGCTCTCCAGACTGATCTTTACGCTCTCCAGCTGAATGCTGCCTGCTTCGGTCTTGCGCTTGCTGTTCCATGCGAGTAGGCCAGCGACGCCACCGATCAGTGCCGCGACACCACTCAGGATCGCGCCAAGCACAGGGAGGTATTCAGCTGCCATCACGCCTGTACTGTACCTCGTATGCGGGGGAGTCGTAGTGTCTAGCTACTCCATGATGCCTGCGGCCGCCTTAAGCAAGCCGTAGCCCAGCCAATGCACCTGCTCGGCCGGGTCCGTCCAGAATATCTCCTCGAACCGGTCGAGGTTCTGCGTTGAGTACACCAGCACCACCCCCGTGATGACCTTGGGGCTGGTTGGGTCGTAGTGCTCGCAGTGCTCGGCTTCATCGGGGGACTCGAACATCTCCGGGTACTCACCCATGAGCTCCTTGAGCCTACGGTGGAAGTCGTCCCGCTTGGTGCGGTTGCTGTCGTCGTGGAGGCTCATCAGTCGCGCTCCGCCCAGGTTGGCAGCGGCGGCATGGGCACGTGTTGCCCGGCCAGCGGGTGGGTACAGTCACCCAGGAACTGGAACATGCCGTTCTGCAGGAAGCTGTGGCACACGTGGTCCACTTCACCAATGCGGTACCGGGTCAGGATGCTCGGACTGAGGGTGGGCATGTCGAGGTTGCCGTTGAAGTTCCAGCTGGGTGGGTGCTGGGGACTGTTCACGGCCAACATGTGCAGGCCGCTCATGCCTAGCTGTTCACACCCAGGACACACGAACATGAGTGTCGTGTAGTGGTTGCCGTGATCGTCGACGTTGCGGAGGCGGGCGTTCACTTCTTGCCCCTTAATACCCAGCCATGCTTGCCGCAAACGCATTGGAACAGGTCTGCCTCTCCGCCAGTGTTCCCTATCTGAGAGGTCTTCACAAATTCCATGACCATGCCGCATTCGCATATGCCCACCATGTTCAGCTCGACTTCATCCTGGTCGTGCTCAACCTGGAAGTGTAGCTGATACGCTTCCAGCGTCGTTGAATGATCCAAGAGGACGTGGCAATATTTGCACTGCAATTCCATATTTACTTTCATACTTCGACCGCCTGTGCTTCGAGGATCTTCTTGGGGTCCACGGGTGTGCCCTCCTGCGTGATGGTGGTGGTCAGGTGCTTACGGATCACTGGCAAGCTGCGGTACTGCTGGTCGGGAGTCAAGCCCAACTCAGGGTCGTGCACGATTGCCAGCATGATGCTGATGATCATGCGGCCTTGCTGTTCGGCAATGCGGACCTTGCGCTCGCTGAGGCCTGCCTTCACAGCGGCCAGGCACGTACCGATCAGGTGCTTGCGTTCGGCTTGGTACAACTCCATCCACACACTGATCTTGTAGCCGTCCTTGAGTGTCTGCTGCTGCATGATCTGCCGGTCGGTCATGCCCATGGCACGCTCTTCCACGAACTTCTGGTTGAGCCACTCCACCACACTGGCCGTACGCCCGATCTCCTCGAGGATGATGGTGATGGGGTCCACGTCGGTGCGCTGCCCAAAGAACTGTGCCTGCTCGTAGGCGGTGCGCTTGGCCGCTTGCAGTTGGGCGGGTGCTTTGGTGTCGGACAGTTCGGCTTCTGCCTGCACGGTGTGGTAGTCGCAGAAGCCCCTGCCGTGGTGGGTGGTACCTGCCCCCGCCACGCGATAACACACGATTGGTGCCGGGTCCTTGCTGGACTTCAACGGCTTGTGTACGAAGCCGCATACCCGTGGCATGGTGCTGCCAGCGGCGAGGAGCTTCTCACGGCTGCGCTTGGCGTCACGTTCCATGCGATCCTGCACCTTGCGCGTGTGCGGGTATTCAGGTTGGGTCATGGGTGGGCACCATACCACTACTCCACGTTGGATACACCGCTCCGTGGTGCTTGTATCCCTTGGGTGCGAGCATGCCGTGCCTGAGGATGTATTGGTTGTGGTTCCGCACTGCGCTGATGCGGTTCGCGGGGGACCACCACCACCTGCCGTCTACTGCCTGAGGGCCGTTGGCTTCGATGTCCGCCCAGAGGAAGGTGTCCTGAGCGTGCTCCACTGACCACGGGTGCATGGTGATGTACTCACGTGGCGGGGCACCGAACAGGCCACTGCCGCCTTCAAGGGCGAGGTCGCACTCCATCAGAGTTAGGTTCAGCTGTCCGAGTACCCACGGCAGTTCTGCTTCCGGACGGTGCCAGCTGACCAGCGCCAGGTGCCGCATGTACAGATGGTCGGTTGGGTCCTGTTCGTGGAGAGGGTCGAGCGCCTTGAGAAACTCGCGTTCGATCTTGATGGTCGAGATGGGGCGGCTGCGGTGTGCGTACAGCACCTCCTGCTTGAACTTGTACAGCTTGCGAGGCAGGAAGTGCGCCACCTGCTCGAACGCGAGGGGCATGTACGGGTGCTTGGCCGGGCGCTGGAAGCTTAGCGCAGCGTTCAGGGTGGCCACGCTTGCGGGTGTTGAACCGCTGCTGCACTGCATGGCCCAGTAGGCAAGGCTGCGCTTGACGTGGTCTGGCACGGAGAAGTCCTCAGGAAAGCGCATGCGGTGGCTAAACCCACCACCGCTCGCACGGGGCCAGTTTGCCCCCGGAACCACTACTGCGTGCACTGGCGTGTTCGCGGCAAACAGGGCGTCCTTGTAGATCTGGACCTTGGTGCTGGACTCGACCGTTGCCTGGGTCAGCTCGGGACCAGCGTTGGCGTCAAGCACCCCCTGCACATGGACACGCCTGCATTCGTCACTACAGAACTTTGGGTATACCGAGAGCTCGTGGTCCCTGATAGGGATCTCTTTCTCGCAGACGGTGCAGGCGAGGGAGTCTTCGTTGGAGCTTGAGAGCATGCACGCCCAACTGCACCACCGCTTGCGTGGATTCTTCAGGTAGTTGGTGCAGCTGGCGCACTGCTTGGTGGAAGTGTTGTTGCGATCTCTGAGGCGAATGTGCTCACGCTCGTGCTCTGTGCTACAGAAGCGATCCCAGCAACCGTAGGTCAGGATGCTGTAGGCGTCGGCGCACCACATGCAGTGCCGAATGGTGAGGAAGCGCCCGGTCTTCTTGCACTCCTCACTACAGAACACATGTGGCCGACCCTTGACCAGTGGGTCACGGGGGAACACGTCTCCGCATGCGTTGCAGATCGTGGTGGTGGGAGTGGGTTGCATAGAGGACAGTATGGCATGGCCTGTGGGTAAGTGCAAACTATATAGTCCTTCGTGCCTACCCATGCGTACCGCTCCTCTCGGTGTGAGAGTGAGTGTTCTAGTATTAGAAGTAGTCCCTATATAGGAGGAGGAGTAGATCAGATGAGTTGTCTCCTTCTCTCTCTCTCCCCTCATGGGTAGGTACGAGGGACCATATGGTTAGCACTTAGCTGGTGTGGTACGGTGGAGCATGCTACTTGAGAGAACAGGAACAAGCATACTGGCAGTAGATCCAGGCGGAACCACGGGTATCGCACTGTGGGATGCATGGGATCAGCAGTTGTATGTGGATCAGATTGATGCTGGGGCTGGGTACTACGCACACGAATGGGTGTGGCCAGGCAAGGTAGAGAGCTGGGCTCGGCGCAATGCTGAGGTGAAGCTCGAGCTCGAAGACATGATGGCCGGTATCGCAGGGTCGGTGAACCGTGTGCGTGCAGGCCGTGGGCGTGGCAAAGGGTCAGCGGGGGAGTTGGCTGTGATCGATGAGGTGGAGACAGGGTGCATGAACCTCATCGAGTGCATTCTGTTGGCAACAGGGCCTCAGGCGTTTGTGGTATGGGAAGACTTCATCCTGGGGTGGGGTGATGAGACAAGAGTGAAGTCGACGGCTCGGGACAGTGTGTCGCCCATAAGGTTTCAGGCGAGGTTGGCCGATCGCACTCGGCTGCATGGGCTGAAGAATGGGGATGCGTGGCGTACGTGGAGCGGGCATGGGTGGCGTGGGGTTGACAAGCGGGGCTGGCAGGTGGGTGCAGCAGGTGTGCCGACCTTCCAACAGAGGTTGAGAGCCGTGATGTACTGGTTCAGCACGGGGAAGGTGTTGCGTGTGCCTGGCCTCCCGGATGATGAGGCCGTGTGGGGTGGTGGTGGTGACAAGTTCATCTTCCAAATGCCAGGATCGAGGCTATGGCTACCAGGGGGTTTGCCACGTCACCACGAGTGGTTGAAAGCACGCGGACAGCTGCTGCCGAACCGCCCTCACGGGGCCGACGCATTGTTGCATTTGCACTCTCTCGGGCACAAGATGGGGCTGGATATCAAATCTGAGCCGAAGCTGATTTGGGAGCGGAAGGTTCATGGACCGAAACGCATGAAAAGATGAGTTCGGCTAAAGTTCAACTTTGTGCCCGTGGTACACTGTATTTGTAAGGCAGTGCGAGCCACTAGCCAAGCAGTTGCAAATGCAACAAAGGCCACCGACGGCCCATAAACAAGGAGAACAGTAATGACCACGAAGACCTACTCCAGCCGCTTCTACGTCTCTGAGGAGACGACGCCGAAAGCCGAGGTGCACAACCTGTGCGCTGCGGTGCTCGAGCTGGCATCCTCTGCAGGGGACGAACTGAAGTGGAACCTGCTTCAGCCGTACTGCCCGACCATCAAGTACAGCCGAGGCTGGCTCATCGGACGGCGCTTCCAGCTCGAGCAGTTCGCACCCGAGCTGATCAGCGACCTGACCATGGCGCCGAAGGCCGACGGCGAGACCCGCTTCCAGCACGGCAAGGTGTTCCACGCCGAGCGCATGCAGCAGCTGCTCAGCTGGGGCGAGATCATAGTTCGGCACAACGTGACCGAAGGGTACGTGCGAGCCTGCTTCGAGCTGGCCGGTGTGGAGAAGAGCGTCGGTACTCGTACCGGCAAGGGAGGGCGCTTCCTCTACGGCGACCCGCAGCTGTACCTCGAGAACCGCAAGGCCGAGGGTGCACAGATCCCCGTCACCTTCAAGGGTCGCCCCATGGCCGAGCAGCTGCTCAACTTCAAGGCCAAGGAAGGCGACAGCAACGCTGCCACCAAGGGCCGCATCATGGCCAAGATCGTCAAGGCGCAAGCCCTGCGCGATGACAAGGCAACCCCGGCCGAGCAGGTGGATGCCATCAACGAGGCCATCGCCACGATGATGAACAAGTACCGCATCACGGTGCAGGACCTGACCGCTTGGAAGGCGGCTCGTGCAAACAAGGGCCGCAAGGTGGCCTGAGCCCACTGAGGGTAGGCAAGGGGGTGCGATCCCCTGCCTGCCTGACTGTGTGCTCGTGCCAAACGAACACCACTACCGAGGGAACCGACTCCCTCAGAAAGGACAGCACGATGACGCCTCGACAGGCACGCGTGTTCATGCTCTTCACAGCAGGAGCCTGCATCACACCACTCACGTACTACTGGATCCTCACCGACTGGTGGGTGTTCCCCTTCCTCATCGCCATGGTGTTCATGGTGCTGATCGCCTGGCTCATCGCGAACAGAGGATGACGCATCGCCCCCTCGATGGCGCATCGTCACGGTTGTTGCATTTGCAACAGCGAGGGGGTACCCGACGAATCCACCTCCCAGGGGGTCCGCCGCCTCCTGCCCCTAATATTTTCGATCCCACCCGAACCCGAAAGGATTCCATGCACCGCATCCCTACTAGCCACCGCTGGTAGGAACTAAACCGGCCAGGTACACTGGCCCCTCAACACAGAAAGGCACCACGAATGCCCACTTCAATCGAGGCCCTCGGCCTCAAGTTCACCCTCGCCGAACCGCCCGAGCCGTTCGCAGACGACTTCCCCATGGTGAGCGAGTATTACCTCATCTCCACCGAGCAATACAACCCGTTCATCTGGGTGCCAGAAGACGGCGAACTACTCAAGGGCGATGCGGCCCTCGCCTTCATCTACCGCTGCGCCCCGCTGACGAGCTTCGTCGGGGCCGTGCAGGTGACGGTGAACCTGCCGCGAAGTTCACCGCAACCGTCATCGACCGGCCCAACCTCGGCCTTACGGTCAGCATCCACGTTCGGGGTCCGCACCCTGAGCTGGCCGACGAGGAATTGGTCACCAAAGCCGGGATCCGCCTGCGGGCCAGCCTCCCCGTGGGCGACAGCAACCTCCGCAAGCGAGTCCTCCACGAGCTGAACTGGGAGGCTCGCCTGCACTGGGCCGACCCCATCCTGATCGAAGCCGTCAACCCCTAGCGGATCCCGCAAACCCCAAGGAGAAGAAATGAACATCAACAATTGCCTCTTGTTCTACGTGCAAGAAGGCCCCGATCTGGAAGACCTCACCAAGATGTACGTCGGCGTGGGAGAGAGCGGCAAGATCGAGGTCTGGATCGACCCACAACACGGAGGTGGCTACCACATGGAAGACCTCGGAGACGCCGCTTCCCTGGCGCTGGCCATCAAGGAGTACATGCTGCAAGTCGTCGGGGTGGACGACGACCTGCACGACATCATCGTGTAGGTCAACCCCTAGCGGGAACCAACGCCACCCGCTAGGGTGCAAGCCGTGGGGGCCCGGGGACGCACGTCCGCCCGGCCAACCGGCCCCCACACCGCACGGTTCCCGCAGGGGAACTAGGGGTTCAAGACCCCTCCGTGCACGAGCCAGACCAACACAGGAGCCTGGCCGTTAGAAAGGAGCACATCGGCATGACCGATTCGCCGCAAACCATCGACGAAGAACTGGGGTTCGACGCCGACCACAACATCGACGACCTCGAAGACGACTGCACCGCCACGCTCAGCGTCGCGGCCATCGAGTACAAGGAGATCAGCCGCGCATGAGCCAGTACATCATCACCATCAAGTACGACATCGAAGACAGAGAGCTTGCCGAAGAGATTTGCGCAGGCATCGTCGACTACGTTGACAACGCCGATTCCAACGGCCCGGTGTTCAATGTCACGCTGGAGACCATCATCCCGGCTTCCAAGCGTGTCGTCTTCCCGGAGGCCCGTGGCCGCGAGGAGCTCCTCCGCCTGCGATCCCTCGAAGTAGCGGAGGACGACCGATGAACACCTTCTTCACTTACTTCAACATCGCCGACGAGTTGGACGGAGGCCTTACCCTCGAGGAGCTCGCCCCGGAACTGGTGGCTGAGGCCATCGCCGTGTCGGCCGACCTCGACCTGCCGTGGCCACCGGACCTGGCTCACGCCGAGGACTACCTCAACTCCCACCGCGACGAGTTCATGAAGTGCGAGATCTGCGGAGAGACCATGCTTCCGAACCAAGAGCGGGCCGAGATGTACCATCCCGGCAGCGGCAACGGAAGCTTCATCTGCCCGCACAGTGTGGCCTCAACAAAGGAATGGAAGTAGCATGATCAAGCTCAGCATGACCACCAACGACCGCGACACCGTCGAACTCGAACAGCGCACCGCCAACGCCGACGACCTCGTCCTCCGGATCACAGGCTCGCAAGACGAGCTCTTCGTGGCCGTGTTCACCCACGACGAGGCCGTCATGATGGCCCACTTCTTCGAGAGGATGGTGCAGCGGTGAAGGTCAGCAACCAGACGCGCCACGAACTCCGGGTGATCCTGGGGATCCTCCTGGCGGTCATCATCGCTTCGATGCTGGTGGCGTACAACAACTCCCGCATGGAACTGTGCGAGGACTGGCGAGGCACCCCGAAGACGGGCATCCTCGGCATGTATCGCGGCTGCGAGGAGTGGTGATGAACGCCAGCAAGCAGAGGCAAGCTCGCATGAGCTACTTGGTGCAACACATCCGCCGCCAGATGGTCATCTGCGGGATGATCAGCAGCACCACCAACCTCCGGCTCGACTGGGGCAGCAAGACCTACGGCAACGCCTTCGACCTGTGGGTCGGCAGCCCCGGCAACCCCCACGAGTACAAGCCCTTCCCCACCGTGTACTTCGGCATGACCTACCGGGACGCCGAGGCCCGCATGACCGCCCTACTCGCCGGGATGTCGATCGTGGCGCGTCTCGCGTTCGCTGGGTCCGATGACCTCGGCCGGTCGATCTCGAATGACGACGCGGGGCCAGCCGAAGCCACGGAAGAAGCGGAGGCGCTGACCATGCCCGACACACCAGATCATCGCGAGATTACTCCTGTGGACAACCCCTACAGGCACGACCACAACCCGCTGAACGCAGACTTCCACGGCGGGATCTGCTGGGCGTGCGAGTGGGAGCGAGATCACCTGCTCTCACACCCTGACGGAGACCCGACATGAACGAGATTGCTGCACCCCGCAAGGGCCGACCACGGTCCGCAGGCCCCCGCACCGCAACAGCGATCCGCCTTCCAGACGCACTGCACGATCGGCTGAACACGGCAGCCATCGAGCGAGACGTTTCCTTGAACTTCCTGGTGGTGAAGGCCGTTGAGCAGTTCCTCGATCGCCTGATCCCCGTGGACGAGATGAGGTGGACACGTGACTGACAAGACGAACGACCTGCGCACGCTGCTGCTGGGGCTCGTCCGCAACCCCGACAACTGGGAAGCCATCGACGACGCTCTTGCCGAACCGTTCTCGATGAACTTCACCCACCGTGGCTCGACCATGCAGATCACGGTCGGTTCGCCCTACCTCACGCCTCACCCCCCCACGCTCGCATGAGGCGGAGCATCTGGCCCGCATCGGCAGAGGGCAGGACCCACGCTCTTGATCAAGGAGACCCGCTGAGCCATGACCAAGAAGTGGACGTCAGCTGGAAGGATTACTTCCCGGCCGGGTGCGCCAGCTGCGACCTCTGCGACCGGCGCGACGATCACACCCATACACAGCAGGAGTACGGAACCTATGAACTCCTCCTCGACCAGTAGCGAAGACTGGTGCCAGTGCGGCTACCGACGCCGGAACCACATCCAGTTTGTAAGCTGTCCACACAGCGACGTCACATTCATCATCAGCCGAGGATTCCAACAGATGGAGGCCATATGGCAGGCAAGGAAGAAGACTACATGAGCAGCATGCCCGTCTACGGGTTGGATCATCCATACGGCATGCCCCGGTGCAATGCCCAGCACCCAACTCTCCGCCTGTTCTGCCAGGGCCAGGCCGGACACGCCCACCAACACACCGCAGCCACCGAAGGCTACACCGAAACCATCACTTGGGAGGACCAGGCATGAAGCGCAAGGAATGGGAGGCCGTCTGCTTTGCAGTGCGCAACCTCCGCAGCACCCTCACCCACGAGCAGCGAGTGGCCGTGGCCAACGAACTGGTCGCTCAGATCCGCCTGGTCCACCCCAACTTCAACGAGAGCAAGTTCTACCGGGGGTGCGGCCTGTGACCCACCGGATGCGGCACAAGCAGTGCCCAAACCAGTTCCCGCACACCAACCACATGCACGATGACCACCTCGGCTTCGTGTACGTCTGCTACGGAAAGGAAGACAATGCCACTACCCAAGTCCGGCTGGAAGAAGTACGGTCCGGCGGAGTACGCACAGAACCCGGAGGCCAGGGAACTGATCGACAAGATCATGAATCAGCTTGGCATCCGTCCTTTGGACGTTAGCTTCATCGCGTATGAGCACCGGAGTCGCAAGTTCCAGTGCATCATCATCGAGCGTGATACCCAGGACCACCCCATCGTCCGTGACGGGCAGGTTGCCCGCAAGAACATCGAAGGGAGACTCAATGAAGACACCGCCGCCAGCACCGAAGAAGAAGCGAGTCAAGGCCAGTCCTGACAAGGTGTACATCTTCCCGGACGGAACCATGGTCACCTGGAGCGAGAACCTGTTCCGGGTTTGCGTGAACCCGGCCAAGGGGCATGGACTAGTAGCTGCCCACGGCAGTTTCGGCGGGATGACCGCGCTGGTCAGCTGGCCAAAGGATGCCAACGGCAACCCCGCACCCGATGCGTTCACGCAACGCCAAGCCAAGACATTGATCGTGAGGAGACCATGAAAGTCAATAAAGAGCAGGAGGGCGATCGTATGTATCTCGACCTCAAAGGCGCTCTGGAGAAGCTCTCTCGTGCGCAGACGCATCTCCCAGATCACTGGCGCTCAGACGCCCAGCGTGCTATCGACATCGTCAAAGAGATCGGTTCTGCGACGTGTCCCGATGTATGGTCAAAGCACGACCAGCCGGAGTATCCAAAGGCAACGGCATGAGCGGAGAAGACAGCCATCTTGAAGAAGAATACGAAGATCGCTACGTGATGGACGGAGAAGAAGATTGGCTAGGCGATGATGAAGACGAGGAGGACGGCGAGGAGCTGATGTGCGACGAGTGTCCGGACTTCGATATCATGGAGCCGACGCCCTGTCGGTTCTGGCTGAAAGGCCAACCATGCCCCGGTCCGGAAGGAGTGCGATCATGATTCCTGAAGCATGGGAGAGCGGGTTGGTGCTGGCGATCGCAGCACTGATCGTGGTGTGCGTGGAGGTGTGGGCATGGCTGACCAACCGATCATGATCACCACGCCCGCAGGCATCGAGCACTGGATGATGACCTCCGCCATCTCCCGACTGAGAATCGAGGTCAACACGGGCCTCAAGTTCAGCGGAGGCAGCACGCTCAAGGCCGTGAACAAGCTATACGGCCTCACGGCCAGAACCAAGGCCAAGGCGTTGGAGCAACTGCTCGCGCTGTACAAGGAGAAGTATGGACGCGACTACGGCAGCAACCAGCCCTTCCGTGTGCCGGGAGAGGAATCCGAACCACCGGCATCTCCGGTGCGTTGACGCCAGCTGGCATACCGGCCCCCACCGAGCGGTCTGGCCGGGAACCAGCACGATGATCACCTGGACAAGTACCGGTCCAGAACAACTCACGCTGTTGTAAGAACTGTGTGACCCTGACATACTGACAACGACAACCCCACACCGACCACGAACGGAGTGTTACATGGAAGAGCAAGAGGGTATCCTCGCCAAGGTCCAGAAGTTGCTGGACAAGGCGTGGTCCACCACATTCGAACCCGAGAAGGAGGCGCTGCTCGCCAAGGCCGACGCCCTGATGACCAAGTACAGCATCGATCAGTTCATGCTGCTGGATCCGTCACGGCCGAACACGGCAGCGGCCGTCAAGGCAGCCACCCCCGAGGTGCGCACCATCGTGTACTTCCAGGAAGGCAGCCTGGACCTGGGCCTAGAGACGCTGGACCTGATGTCGCAGTTGTTCTGGCACCTGGCGATGCACAACCACGTGCGGATCGGCTCCTGCGGCTACAAGGAATCCAAGGTGGTCGGCTACAACGCCGACCTGGACTTCCTGGAGATGATGTTCCTGGGGCTCAAGCTCCACGTCATCAGCACGGTCAGCCCCCGGTGCGACCCCGCGAAGACCTGGGGCGAGAACGTCGCCTTGATGAAGGGTGCCGGGTACAAGTGGGAGCAGATCCACGAGAAGCTGACGGGCCACCCCGGCTACCCCAAGCGCGATGCGCCATGGAGCAAGTCGGTGGGCCTCCGCATGTACGACGAGTACAAGAAGTGGTGCGAAGCCAACCTCACCGAAGAGGAGGATCGCGTCAAGGCGAACCCCAAGCAGTGGCGCGAAGGCTTCCTGTACGGGTACGTGGCCGAAGTGCGCGAGCGGCTGGCCCGAATGCGCCAGGAGTCGCTCAAGAGCAACCCCAACCTGCCGGATGTGCTGGCCTCCAAGAAGAACCCGCTGGACGAGATGTTGCGGGAGCACTTCCCCAGCCTGCGCCCGCCCACTGAAGAGGAGCGTGCAGCTGCCGAAGCTGCCCGCCTCGAGCAGGAGAAGGCCAACAAGCGGAAGCCGGTGCGCTACCGCGAACCCAAGCCCCGGTACGTCAGCACCGCCGCCGCCAACGCTGGTCGCCGCAGCGCCCGCACGGCCGACCTCAGCGGTACCAACGGCCGGATGGGTGCAGCCAAGGCGGGTGAGCTCGGTGGCTGAGATCAAGCTGGACACGGTCGTGGACGGCCTCTCGTTCAGTGGTGGGTACATGATGGAGCAGCTGCTCACCCTGAACTTGCGCGACGAGACCGGGCAGCGCTTCGACATGAACTTCCGCATGACGGAAGACCTCAGCAAGTTCATGAACGTGCTGGTCGCCAAGGTCAACCGGAAGAAACGGATCCCGACACTCAATGCCAAGATCCGAATCACCCTGGAGGTGGAAGATGAGTGAGTTCGAGAACGGTGACTACGTCCGGGTGAAGAGCGCCGGATGGGCCGTCCATGACATGGCGTGCTGGGTCGTCGGGCTGGAGACGGAGGAGTACCTGCCAGAGCCAGACCACGACTGCGTGGCGGAGGACTTCGACCCGGAGGAGTGCCCGGTGTGCTGCCACTGGGGCAGCGACCAAGAAGACTGGGAGCGCCGCCCCACCGGCAAGCTGATCGTGCGGATGGTTGGTGACGACCGCAACATGGCCGTCGACCCGGAAGACTGCGAGAAGATCGACGAGACCGACTTCTGCAGCAGCTGCGGCCAAATTGGCTGTCGCTGGTAAGAACACCCACTGGCCACTAGGCTGGTGTCACCACCTACATACAAGGGAAGGGATACAAATGAAGAAGATGACCAAGAAGGGCATCGCCCGGCAGCTGGAGGCTGCGGAGCGTCGTCTCGAGAAGCTGGAGAAGGAGGCTCTGGAGCGCCACCGCAAGGCCAAGGTGGTTGAGAGCCACGTGCTCGGGTTGGAAGTGCGAGTTGGGGAGTGGGTGGAGCGGGTACGCCAGGTCGAGGTGTTCTTCGCCGAGCCGACCCCTGCCCCGGTGGAGGTCACCGAGGATGTGGCCCACGCCCACGAGCCTGCTACCATGTCGGAGCAGACCAACTAGATCGGCATCCAGTGGCGCACCCGTTCGTGGGCGTGGTGCTGACACGGGTGCTTGCGGCAACGGGGCGGGGCCGTCGGTGGTTCCCGCCCCGTTGCATGTTCCCTAAGGAGGGGCTATGGAAGAGCAGTTCGAGAACATGCAGCTGGCAATGAGTACCGTGGCAAGCATGGCGGTGCGGGGGCAGCTGACCATCTCCGGGGAGATGCCGAACGCAGCCGGGTACTACACCGACGAGGGGGTTCATGTGTGCGTGTCGTTCGTACCGACCAGCGAGCGCAGCATGATGGCCTACCTCAGCGCCGCACTGGCCGATGCCCCCAACCCTCAGGGTGCGTGGTGGGCATGGCTGGTGGAAGGGTCTTCTGGGACTAACCTGGAAGGTGACCAAGTCTTCGACGAGAAAGGAGCATACATCATCATGGCGATGTCCAGTGGCAGCGACGCCGTGGGGCAGTACGTGTACCCCATCAGTCCAGAGTTCAACCACTGGCACATCATCAGTCCCGCGGATCAATACGATGCTGCAAACCGCACCATCATCCGCATCCTGAAAGGAGCGCTACGAATTGCGCACACACTTCAAGAAGATGACGATGAGTCTGGCAGCGATTCCACTGGCACTACCAGTGGCTTGTGAGCCAGCACCAGCCGTACGGGTTCAAGCTCCAGCGGCCGTGTGGGAGGCCAACACCTTGGCCGCCGAACACGACTACATGGACCTGGACACCGCCGTCGCGGTCTACCGGATCGTCGCTGCCGACCGAGGGTGGGACCAACCCGCCATCGACCGGAGGGAGGCGTTCGTCAGGGGCGTCATGCAACGAGAAAGCGCCGGGTGTTACAACCTGCGGCGTGGGGCGGTGTTTGCCGACCACACGGGTGCAGGCTGCGCACTCAAGCGTCAGGGCCGTGGCACCGACAGTGGCTACGGTCAGGTTCTCATGAGTGTCCACAAGACGTGGCTGTGTCCTCAAGAAGGGCTGTGCAGCCCAGAGGATGTCATTTCCACACCGTACGCCAGCATGACTGCGTTCCTGGCGCTCATCGAGCGCGCAGGTTCGCAAGGCTGGTGCTACACCAAGAAGCTGAGGGCCGGTAGGCTGTGCCGTAGCTGGCCCGGCTGACACAACAGAAAGCAGGAGCACGATGTTCGTAGCTGGAATTGGTTTGTTCGTCGGGTGCGTCATCGTGCTCCTGCTTGCTGGTGTCGCGGCCGACGACACTGACGACGTGCATCGTCGTGACATGTGCGGTCAGTGGATGGGCACGGCGGTGGTGGGGATCCTCCTCTCCATCCTGATGATCGTTGCGGCGGTGGCCAAGCGTGTCCGGGGCTGACGCCATCCACATGATCAAAGAAGCCAAGGGTGGCGACATCACCACCAAGTGTGGCAAGGTCGTCAAGACCCCCGCCGCCACCCTGTGGTGGAGAGAAGTTTCTTGCAAAGAATGCGTTCTTAGACTTGCGAGAAGCACCGGCAAGTGATAGCTTTCAGTACCTAGCGGGCACTACCCGCCAGACGACACAAGGAGATAAAGAAATGGCGCGAACGCCCAAGACCATCACGTTCGACGAGCAGACGATGCAGGAGATCGTGCGCCTCCGCGACGAGGAGGGGTACAAGTGGGATCAGGTGGCCAATGCCGTCGAGCTCCCGACCGGCAAGACCATGCTGATCTACAGCTTCGCCAAGACGCCCAAGAAGCTCCGCATCAAGGAAGCCACGGGCCAGGACATCGCGAACCTGCGTGACAACGAGAACCTCAGCTGGGGCGTCATCATGGCCCGCACCGGCTACCCCGAAGGCTCCTGCCGTGCGCTCTACGAAGAGGCCACCGGCAAGGCCACCAAGGGCGGTCGCATCGGCAAGGGTGGCCGACTCCCCGGCGAGTCCAGCGGCGAGCCCAAGGCGCCCCGTGCCCCCAAGGCAGCGAAGAACCCCAAGCCCGTCGCACCCGTCAGCAAGCTCGATGGCATGGACGAAGAGGCCATCAAGGAGTTCGTCGCCGGCCGTGCGATCCAGGTGCACACCGGCACGGGTGATCCCGAGGTCATCAAGGTGAAGTCGGTGACCAAGGTGGCCAAGGGCAAGATCGTCCTCGTCACCGTCGAGGGCTCGGCCCGGACCATCAAGGCGGCTGCGGTCATCGCCGTCAGCAAGAAGAAGGTCGCCTGACCCCTGGTCAGTTCTAACCAATTCTGCTAGGAGAGTCGCCCCACTTGTTGGGGCGGCTCCTCTGGCGTTTCTCGAGGAGGAGGATCGTGTCAGACGAGCTCAAGGGCACCTGTCGTGGGTGCGGTAACCAGATCTTATTCCGGCGGCAGCGCCGTGAGGACGAGACCGACAAGTGGCGCACGTGGCTAGCCTGGCGGGTGGCTTTCACCACCATAGAGGCCGAGGACGAAAGCTCCGGGTGTGAAGAGGCTTTCCGCAACCACCGGCCGCTGGAGTGGTGCTGCTGGTCCAAGGGCAGCGGCGACCCGTGCCACAAGCGCATCAAGGCGGAGGACATCTCCGGCCGGTTCTACGCTTGTGGTGTTCACATGAAGAACGAGATCGCCGAGCACAAGCGCATCCAGGAGGCCAAGGAGAGGCAGGAAGCAATCGAGGAGGCCAAGGAGCTCAGCAAGTGGGAAGGCGAGGTGTACACCATGGCGTACGACATCATCCGCCAAGCACTGCCCGCCATGGAGTTCCGCCTGGCAAGCGACCGCTGGGGTTCCGACTCGGACGGCGTCCGCAGCAACGTGGCCAAGGTGGAGCGGTACAGCGGCGGTCAGGTGACTGTTATGAAGTACCTCAAGGTTGACATGCTGGCACTGCAAGACGCACTGCTTGCACTATTGGAAAGGCAGAGGGATGAGTTCAAGACTGAACAAGCCGATCCAGGTTGAGGTGCTGGCAAGCGAGCGCATCATCGTCAAGTTCGACTACCGGGACATGGGCACCGTCAAGGATGCTCTTGGTGGCCGGTTCGTTGGGGCTGGCAAGGGTGGTCCGGGGCTGGTGTACGTGCTCAGCATGGAGACCTGCAAGAAGATCAGGGAGAAGTTCCCGGAGGCAGACTTCAGCGAGGAGCTCCTGGAGTGGGGTAAGGCCGAGCGTGGTAGGCGCATCAACTTGGTGGACCTGGCCAACAGCGAAGACACCGACCTGGCCGTCATCCAACAGCGCATCCCCGAGATGCACGAGAAGCTGCGCAACTACCAGCGGGTGGGAGTCAAGTTCATTGCGGAGGCACCGCACCCTCTGGTGGCCGACCAGCCTGGCCTCGGGAAGACGTGGGAGTCCATCGGTGGTGTGTTCGAAGCTGGCCTGGCCGACGGCCCCAACTTGGTGGTGTGCCCCAAGATCGCCATCGAGACGGTGTGGCTGGAGGCGCTGAACCGCTTCCAGGACAACCCGGTGTTCGTGGCCCCGGAGGGTGCCGTGCAGCGCGCCCGCATGCTGGCCGAGGTGGAGGACTGCCTCGAGATGGAGCAGCCCTTCTGGCTCGTGGTCAACCCGGCCATGCTCACCTTCCGCAAGACCAAGCAGGGCGATCCGCGTGGGGTGTACGATGGCCTGACGGGCGAGTACTTCCAGACGCAGTTCCCGTTCCTGATGCGTACGCAGTGGAACGCCATCATCGTGGATGAGGCCCACAAGACCGGTCTTAGCAACCCCAGCAGCCAGACCGCCCGTGCGCTGCACAAGGTGCTGGGCCGCAAGCGCATTGCTATGTCGGGCACGCCTGCGGGTGGCAAGGCCAAGCGTCTGTGGGGACTGCTCCACTGGCTCGAGCCGGAGGTGTTCCGTAGCCGCCGTCAGTGGGAGGAGAAGTGGCTCGAGATCGAGGAGGGCTTCAACCGCAAGACGGGCCAGAAGTTCAAGACCATCAAGGGCATCAAGCCGTGGCTGGAGGAAGACTTCTGGCGGGAGCACGCCCACTACATCCTCCGCCGCAAGAAGAGCGATGTGGCCAAGGACCTGCCGCCCAAGAACCACATCCCCATCTGGGTGAACATGCTGCCCGAGCAGGCCAAGCAGTACGCCCTCATGGAGGACGAAGCCGAGATGCGCCTCATGGAAGACGAGCAAGAGGTGGGGCGGGTGGTCAGCAGCAACGTGCTCACCACCTACGCCTGGCTGAAGCAATTCAGCTGGGGCGTGTGCGAGGTGTACGAGAAGGGTCTCAAGTACGACGAGGCCCTCGAGGAGAACATCATGAAGTACGGCGTCAAGGCGGTGCTGCCAAGCCCCAAGATGGATGCCCTCCTGGACATCCTCACGGACCTGGGCATGCCGGAAGACGACGGCAAGTGCGTGGTGTTCACCCAGTTCCTCCACGTGGCCGAGTTGGTCACGGAGGAGCTCGTGCGCCTGGGCTACCGAGCCAAGCAGATCACCGGCAAGACGGCCAAGCGCGATTACCGTGCGGCAGTGCAGGAAGACTTCCAGACGGGTAACCTGCAAGTGCTGGTCATGACCACCACGGCCGGGGGCGTGGCAATCACATTGGACGCCAGCGACACGGTCGTCTTCCTGGATGAGACCTGGGACCCAGACGACCAGGAACAGGCAGAGGACCGTTGCCACCGTATCAGCCGGATGCATCAGGTGAACGTGTACACCATCCGCACGAGGGGCAGCGTCGACGTGGACGTGTTCGACTCTCTCGAGAACAAGCGCAACATCAACGACATCTTGCTGGACAGGTACCGGCAGGCCAAGGAAGGGGACGAGGGCTGGGAATGACAAGAGAAGAGATCCTCAAGTGGCTCATCGACAACAACTGCATCGACATCTCAGGGGTGCGGTGGGCCGTGATCGGGCAAGTCCAAGGGGCGGCAGAGGTTGACCGCTACATCGAGAGGGAGAGAACGGATGGCTGACACACCCGTCATGGTGCGCACCAGCGAGAGGCGGCAGTTCTGCGAATGCCGTCAGCACTGGGAGTGGGCCTACGTGCACCAGCGCAAGCCCAAGGAGACCAAGTTCAACGCCCTGGTGTTCGGCGACTTGGTGCACCGGGCGCTGGCCGAGTTCTACATCCCGGAGAGCAAGAAGAAGCGCAAGCGTGGGCCACACCCGGCGCAGACGTACCTCCGCCTCCACGACAAGCTGGCCGAGCGCACCCGCACCGGCAAGTTCGAGATGTTCGTCAACGACGAAGATGACGTGTACGTCAACGCACGTGAGCTTGGCGAAGAGATGATGACCAACTACATCGACCTGTACGGCAAGGACGAGCGATTCCTCCTGATCTACCCGGAGATCCCGTTCCAGTTCCCGTTGCGGGACGGCGACGGCAACGTGGTGGCCATCTACGTCGGCACCAGCGATGCGCTTGCCTTCGACCTCGAGACCGGCCGGTACGTCCTGCTGGAACACAAGACCGCCGCCAGCATCAGCCTGACGCACCTGTTCATGGATGAGCAGGCGAGCACCTACTGGTGCATCGTGCCGATGTGGCTGCGGGAGAACAGCATCATCAAGGCGGAGGACGACCTGGGTGCAATGGTGTACAACTTCCTGCGCAAAGGCAAGAAGGACGTGCGCCCACGCAACGACGCCGGTCAGGCGCTGAACAAGCCCAGCAAAGATGCTCTCACCAAGCGGCTGATGCAGCTCACCAACGGGCCGGTGCCCAAGGGCTTCAAGGTCGAAGACCTGGAAGCAGAGCTGGTCAAGTACGGCGTGGACCCTGCCAAGCTGGGCGAGCCCAGCAAGAACCAGGGTGCCCCGTTGTTCCAGCGTGAGATGGTGTTTCGTGGTGCGGCCGAGCGGTACAACACCTACGACCGCATTCTTGCTCAGGTGCACGAGATGCAGCTGGTTCGGGACGGCGAGTTGGAGGTGTACAAGGCACCGGGCAAGCACTGCTCGTTCTGCGAGTTCCGTGACGTGTGCGAGCTGCACGAGCAGGACTCGGACTGGACCGAGCTGATGAAGGCCACCACGCACAAGTGGGAGCCGTACGTCGACCACGTGTGGGCGTTGGATATCAAGTAGCAGGCTGTGGTGGGAGCCAACCCCCACCGAGTAGGGTTACATACCCCAAGGAGGATAGAACATGGTGACCAAACGGGCCAAGCCAAGCCGCCCACCTCAGATCGTGCCCATCGGTGACAGCCGGGACGCCTTCACCCGCTGGCTGATCTACAGCAGGCCGGGCCAGGGCAAGACGGTGCTCGCCAGCACGAGCCCCAGGTGCCTCATGCTGGAAGCTGACCGGGGCACGGCCAGTGCCAAGCGGTACAAGTCCGCCGCTGAGAAGTGGGTCATGGGGGACTGGAACGATCTCGAGGAGGCACTCAGCTACCTGCGCAACGGCGGATGTGCGAACTTCGACTGGGTGTGGCTGGACAGCCTGACCTTGTTCCAGGAGCGCGGCTTGGACAACATCATGGATGACCTGGTCGCTGAGAAGGCGCACCGCAAGGTGTACCTCCCCGACAAGGGCGAGTACGGACAGAACATGAACCGCATTGGTCGGCGGATCCGCGAGTTGGTGGACCTGCCCGTCAACGTGGGCATCACATGTCACGAGTTCCACTTCGAGGATCCGGACACTGGCGAAGTGACCATCATGCCGTACGTACAGGGCAAGGGCATGCCCCAGAAGATGTGCAGCTACGTCGACCAGGTCGGGCGCATGGAGCTCAAGACCACCAAGGAAGGCAAGGAGTACCCCGTCGTGGACTTCCGCGGCAGCGAGGACTTCTATGCCAAAGACCGACTCGGCGTTGGGAGAGTGGTCAACGTGACCGTTCCCAAGCTGATGGCGGCTGTCAGTGCCGGTGCGCAGGGCACTGTCAGAGCAAGCAAGGCAAGTTCCGTAACCAAGAAGACAACCGGACAGGAGAAGTAGACATGGGATTCAAGCTCAAGTATGACAGCAGCAAGGTCGACCGCAGCAAGGTCGAAGTGGAGCCGCCCCAGCCGGGCGTCTACAAGGCCAAGATCGAATCGGCAAAGTACGAGCCGCCCAAGGACGGCAGCCACCCCGGCCGGGTGGTGTTCACGGTCAAGCAGCTGAGCGCCGACGGCCGCGGCAAGGGCAAGGGCTACACCTACTGGGACTACGTCAACGTGGATCTCGACTGGAAGATGGACAACTGGATCGCTGCGGCGCTGGGTGTCGATACCGAGAAGAAGAAGAAGGGCACCGTCGACATCGACGACTTCGCTGGCAAGGAGATCCGCGTCCGGGCCAAGGCCGACAGCTGGGAGGGGCAGTACCGGGCCAAGCTGGCCAGCGTCATGCCCGCCGCCGATGACGACGACGACGAGAACGACGAGGACAAGGACGAGGACGAGGTCGACTTCGACGAAGACGAGGACGAGACCGAGGACGACGCCGACGAGTCCGACGACGACGACGAGGAGGAGGACGAAGACGACGACGACGAAGAAGAAGACGACGACGACGACGACGAAGACGACGAGTCCGACGACGACGAAGACGACGAAGACGACGAAGACGAAGAGGAGGACGACGACGAGGACGAGGAGGAGGAGGAGACTCCGGCACCGCCGCCCGCCAAGAAG
>JANOSH010000059.1:0-4005 GCA_031415695.1 Actinomycetes bacterium | reverse complement strand
GTTGAGTCCCTCCGCGACGTTCGCGGTCACGGTGGTGTCAGCCTCGAGCGCCTTGCCTTCAGCTGCGAAGAGCGGAGCTTGCGTTGCGGCACCCATCGCGACCTTGACCGCGCGGTCGATCACACCATGGTCGGTGGTTTGGACGCCGACCGTCTCGCCCATCACGCGACGAGTCCAGCCCTTGCCGAACGTCGCGAACGTGCTCAGCGTCTTCATCCAGTTCCACCGCTTCGCGCAGTAGGCCTCGATCAGTTCGCGCATGTCCTCGGGCCCAAAGTCAGACAGCACGCCGAGCGTCTGGTTGCCCATCACGCCGTCCTGGATGACGTTCTTGCCCAAGAGCTGCTGCAGGAACTTGACAGCCCGCGACGGGCCCGAGTTCACAGCGAAGTCGTAGACGGCATAGTCGAGGCCCGCGGGCAGGTCGTTGCCCATCACCTTGTCCCAGTACTGGGACTTGTAGATCGCCATCACCTCGTCGTTGGTGATCGACTTCACCGAGCGCGTAGGCTGGCCCATGCGCTTGCGGTAGCCGTCGTAAGTGCGCTGGATGACGCCGCGGTTCGTCGCGCCGCCGGGGTCTTTGGGGTGGTTCACATAACCGCCCTCGTGCACTAGCAGCCAACCAGTCTGCTCCTCGAAGTTCGCTTCCATTTCAGATCTCCTCTGTGATCATGATTTCCAGGTCTAAGGCTGCGCTCATCTGGATCACAGCCGCCGCAAGGTCGAACCCGTTCTGGGGCTCGTGTTTCTCAATGTCGAAGTCAGCCGTCGTCTGGTCGGTCGTAGCAACAGCAACCGGGTACTCGAACTGGTTATCCACGAAGTCAAGGAACTCCTTCACGCGAGGCGAGGTCCCGTTGACGACGATCTTGCCGCGCCATTCGATCACAGTCAGGTGGTCCTTTTCAACCACGGTGCAGACGTATCCCATCAGTCGAACCTCGTCCAGATGTAATCTAGCAACTCGAGCATCGCCGGTTGCCGGACGCGCATCGTGTTCCGCATGTTCTCGAGCGCGTTCGGGCCCGTCATCTTGGCTTGCGCGTAGTTCTGCGCGCCCATCGTGAGGTACTCAGACGAGGTCTCAATGTCGAAGTCATACTTGCGGCCCTCGTAGTTGTTCATCCAGTCGCCGAGCCAGTACTCGCCATCGTTGTTGTGGGTGTACTTGCCTACGCCCTTACCGTCGCGGTTCTTGAACTCGATCCGGGCCTGCTGCGCCAACCTGTTCAAGGTCGGGTCGTCTGTCCGCCAGTCGAGCGAGTCCCGCTTGTCGCGGTGAGACCGCTCGTTGACAGCCTGCCCACGGTAGCGGTACTTGAAGTCGAGCGCGTGGAACATCTCGTGGACCCAGACGTCTGCGCCGTTGCTCGTTGACATGTGCAACTCGCCCGTCCAGGGACTGTAGAAGGCGCGCGTGTTCTTGGTCATCGTCGGCTTAGTGACGTCTTTGATTTCGTTCAGCACCCAGTTGGGCATGACGTCGTAGGCTTTCTGCATGTGACGCTCGAGGGCCGGGTAGTCCTTCATGAGCTTCTGCCCAACGCCCACCTTGAAGGGCTCAGGCTGCGACGTGTTCTTGGACGTCTTAGTGGCGCTGGGGTCGTCACTGATTGGAGTAGGATCTTGCTTCTTGATCGGCACAGGTTTCGGCGGGTTCAGGATGCGGTCGATCCGCTTCTGGATGTTGGTGATGTAGCGCTTGGGCTTGCCGCCTGGCGCGTTGTTGATGATCACCATCCGCATGTCACCGAGTAGTCCGGCTGCGTCACCTTTCAGCTCGGTCAGCTTCTCGACCGACGGCCAGAACTTCAGCCCGAACTCGTTCGGGTCCAAATAGCGCAGGTACTCGAACTTGTTGACACCGAGCGAGGACAAGCGAGCCGACTCGAAGTCGGACAGGTCGAACGCGTCGGCGATCTTGAGCGGCACAGGCTCTGAGTGAAGCAGCTTGCCATCAAGACCACGGCGATCCCACAGAACTGCTTTGAGGTCCTGCTTTGCCATCCCGAGGCTGAACTTGTTCTCCGTGCGGCCTGCGGTCACGGCGATCTTGCCGATGGCGCCGGTCAGGTCTGTGTCAGTGAGCGACCCGAGGTCTTTGACGTTGGGCCAAGCCTTCAGCCCGAAGTCGGTCGCGTCAAGCTGCTCGAAGTAATCGGACAAGTCCTTGTCTTTCTTCCACTCGAACCAGTTCAAGCCGCCGTCGAGCGCGTTGAACCGGCTCAGGCGCGTGATCTTCGACACTGGCACGTCCAGCTGGACAGGACCGAGGTCCTTCAGCTCCCTGATGGTCAGGTACTTGCCTTTGTCGTTGATGAAGCGATCTGGGGTGATCCCGTCGTTCTTCCACATGTCGTAGCGGGTCTTTCCCAGGACGTCTTTCTGCACGTCGGCTGACTGCTTGTTCAGCCACTGGAAGTAGGTCATGTTCGCAGGAACCTGACCATCCATCGAAGCGCGAGTGCCAGCAGGCATCTCGTCCATGTCAAATCCTAGCTCTCGCCAGGACTTCGTGACCGCGACCGTCGTCGAACGGCAGTTAGGATGCGCCGGAGGCCTAGCCATAGGCGGATCTAGCACGGTTGCGCCTTCGGGTGGTGTCCATGTCCCCACGTCAGTCACAGGGCCTACACGACCATCTCTGTGCTGGCAGATGGGCGTGGTGCGCGTGTCGAGCGTCGAGACCCAGCGAACAGAGCCCACCACGTCGGTGTTAGCCTCCCAGACCATCTGGCGACCTTGGTTCGTCGCGTGGTTGATCGAGGTTCGGACGAGCGCCTCCATCCCGCGCCGCGTGACCTGACGCACCCCGTCCATGTAGTTGAGCGCCTCCGTGCCGAGCAGACCACGGATCAGGTCGTCGGTCGTCGTGCCTGAGATGATCCCGTCGAGGATATGCCCCCAGGTGCGTTGCAGGTCTGCTGTCTTCAGCTGGTTGACCCACTCGCCCATGACTGCACCGTTGAACGGCTTGAGCGTCGCCGCAGCCTGCAAGACGCCAAGGTTCGGCGTCGTGACGTCAAGGCCTGCAGGCAGCTCCTGGCGGAACAGTTGCTCCTCGACGTGCGCCGCAGCCTCAGCCGCGCTGATCACGCCTTGAGTGAGCACAGGATCAAGGTCCTGGTACATCGAACCGAGCAGGTTGGTCACCTGCGCCTTCAGCGCGACGAGTCGGGCCTGAGTATAAGGAGCGTCGCCGATGCCCGCGCGGCGCAAGGCCAGCTCGAGTTGACCATCGACTCGGTTGAGGATCTTGAGGGCTTCCTGCACGTCGCGATTCTGGACACGGATCCAGCGGATCTGCTGGGCGATCTGGAAGTCCATGAAGCGCTCATTGATACTAGCCACGACCAGCCCTCAAGTAAGAGTCGCGCGCGAGGTCAAGCATGCCCAAGGCTTCGACGGGGTTCTTTGCAGAAACCGAAAAGAATGGTCGAACTGCGTTAGCGTCGGCTCCAGGGGCGAGGCCTGCGAGGAACAGACCGGACAGGACGATCTTGCCTGAGTCAATGTCGCGCAGGAGCGCTATGAGCGCATCACGCGGCGTCCAATCGGACCCGTTCCCGGTCTTGTCCGACTTGATCTCGTTGATGGTCGGTGGGTGCTTTGAGTAGTCCATAGGTCTCGTACTGCTTTCGGCAATGATCGCGCTCCAAGAATACGATGAAACAGACGGTGTCCGCAACGCGTATCCAAGGACGCTGGTCGAGCAGCCAGATCTCGGCGCAGACCGTCAAGTGCGGGAACCGCCCGCCGCGGAGGACGTTTAAACGTCGAGAGGCCCGCGCCATCACACTGACACGGGCCTGCTCGCTCACTTTTTCTTCCCGCCCTTGGGCTTCTTCGGGGGCATGGTGGTGGGTTTCACTTCATGATCTCCTCACTCGTCGCAGGTTTTGTTTCCGGTCAATGGGTCAATGTAGCACGCTGCGCCGTCGCTGACTACCGACATATCAGAACCATTGAACTCCGGCCCGTTGTCGTGCTTGTCGTCGAGCG
>JANOSH010000058.1:0-8909 GCA_031415695.1 Actinomycetes bacterium | reverse complement strand
GTCATGCCTAGCTGCTTCGCCGTGGCTCGAACGGAGCCCCTAAGCCGAGACTGCGCTTGGTAGACCTGCTCGTCTGAATACTCGGCCATTGGATGCTCCTGCTATCAGCGGAACCAGGGGCAGTAGGCAAACACCGTCCCCACCACTGGAATGAAACCTATGAAGATGAGGACGACGAACACCCGCCAGCTGAGCAGGAACTCGAGTCGGTTATAGCGGGCCACTGAGACCACCTCGAACCATGAAGGTGATGAAGGCACCCACGATTCCGAGGATGATCGCCCAGACGATCTTGAGCAGATAGCCCTTGATCTCGTTGATGCTTGACTCGACGCGGTCGAACCGTAGGTCCAGGTGCTTGTCTCGTTCGGTGCGAGTGGCTGACGTGATGTCTTGCTGTGCTTTCCAGAGCTCCAGCTGCTGAAGGCGCTGATTCTGCAGGGCAACTATCTGCTCGAGGTGGTTCAAGTCTTCCGGCATCTTGCCCTCTTTTAAAGAAATGGGCGCCTTTTGACAGGCGCCCGACGTTTAAACGACGTGGCGCAGGTTTACTTAGCCGGGGCCTTTTTGACGGCGGAAGGATCAGAACCGCCAGCTGCCGCAACCGTTGCGAGTGCAGCCTTGTTATCAGCGTCCTCCTTTGCAGCTTCGACGAGCAGGGCTGCGCGGATGCCCGCGGCCTTCGCTTCGTCGTAGAGTGCCAGTTCTGGCTTCGCGGCGATCTGGTCTGCATCGGCATAGCCGAAGAAGACGCCGTTCTTGGTCACGGGGAAGACTTGCTTTCCAACGCTCATGGCGAGGACTCCTTATTCGGGGTGAGGGGAATGTGGCGGCGGGCCCCGAAGGGCCCGCCTGTGTCCTAGTTAGGACGGGTAGACGCTGGTCGCGCGGTGAACGCGAGTCGCCATCTGGCCGTTGAGCACCTGAGTGCCGTAGAGGGCGTCCAGGGCGACGTAGTTGGTCGCCACGTTGCCATCGTAGAACATCCGCGCGCGAACGGACAGGCCCGAGATCGGGTCAGTCACAGTCGCGATCTGCGCGCCCGTGCCGTCGCCGGTCATGGGCAGCGGAGCGAAGGCCAGCGCGAAAGCATTCTTGTGGAACATCAGGTTCCGAATGTTCGCAGCTTCTTCGATCACGTTCAGGTTGGCGAAGGTCACCACCGCGTTGTCGATCACGTTCCGGCGCAGGGCCGGGTAGAACGAGACCGAACCCGCGCCGGCAGCCAGCGTCATGTTCGCAGTCAGAATGTAGACAGTCGGATCGCCGGCCACCGTGAAGGTGTCGCCAATCTGGAAGGTCTCAGTCACCGTGCCGCCGTCGAGCACCATGGTCGAGACGTTCGCATCGTAGCCGGCTGCGTTGTTGACAGCCAGGACTTCGTCACCTGCGCCGGTCGAGGCCGTACCGGTGGACGTCAGAGCGGAGACCGGCTGGTCAGCGTTCTGGGTTGCGAACACTTCAACACCGAAGCGCTGGCCGAGCGAACCGTTCATCAGAGCGGCTTCGTTCGCGCCTGCACCGGTGATGCGGGCCTCGTGGAAGATGCCGAGGTCGAGGAAGGCTGCTTCCAGACCCGAGTCGATCAGGTAGTGGATGTTGCCGTCAAGAGGCACTTCGTTGTTCCGGAGCACCTTGCGGGGGCCGGTGATGAAGGTGGAGCTTGCCACGCCCGAGATGAACGCTTTCGGGCCGACCTTGGCGCCCAGGAGGTGCAGGTCAGCGTCGATCTTGTCGGCCAGCGCGTAGGCTGCGGGCGTGACGTGATCGGTTATGATCTGCTCGGTCGTGTAGGCCAGCTCGCGGTCGGACAGCTTGTACTTCACTTCCTGGTGGTTGTTCAGGACGATCTGCACGTTCTCGCCGACGACGTCTTGGGCCGTGGTGCCAGTGCCTGGGACGTGCGTCTGGGCAGTGAACTGGGTCGGGCGCTTCAGGTTGATAACCGAGCCTTTTTGGTTGCCAACGCCGTTGCGCTCTTCTTCAGCGCCGCGGTGAACGCGACCGGCCATGCCCAGGGCTTTGAAAAGCTGGGTGAGGGCTTGGTTCGCGTAGAACTCAGGATTGTAGTTGCCGAGGACGTTTGCCATGATAGTTCTCCAGTGTGCGCTTTGCGCGGTTCAAGTCAGTACCGCGCAAAGTGCGCGGCGATGGGTTGTCAGCCTACGATCTTCAGCTGTGCTCCAGCCTTCTTCGCAGCTTCTTCGGCAGCGAGATACGTCGCGCGGTTGCGCGCCTGTTCCCGTGTGATGGAATGAGATCCACCACGACCCGACCCGCCGCCGGCTCCGCCACCTGAAGGAGCAGGGAACCAGTGTGGCGCCTTTTCCTTCATCGACTCGAGCCATTCCGCCGGGGTCATCGGGGTCTTCCCGTCCTTGCCGTAAGCCGTCGATCCATTCTCTTCGGCGATCAGGTTTCCCTTCTCGTCAATTTTGAACACTTCCTTGGCGCGCCGCATGGCGTCCTCGGTTGCCGACGGGACGAGACCCAGTTCAGAAGCAGCGCGGCTCAGGCTTCCTTCGATGCGCAGCGACTTCACAGTCCCCACGCTCTCATTCAGCTTAGCGTCCCGGTCGGCGATCATCTGCTCGAACGTGGTCAGCTGCTTCTTGTGGTCGGCTTGCAGGCGTTCGGTGCGGCGATTGATTACTTCGTCAATCTTGCCCTCGGCCATCAGCTTGGTCTCTTCGTCGTTCGCCATGCGGTCCATCAGGTTGCGGACTGCTGCCGGATCGAGGCCTTCCCACTGCTTCGTTGCTGTTGCCAGCTGGTCTGCAAGGGCTTTCTTTTCTGCCAGGATCTCGTCTTTGTTGGCTGCTAGTCCGGAAGTCGCTTCCTTGACAGCCTTTGCGAGTAGTGCTTGGACGGCGGGGTTGGACGCGAGGTCGTCACCGCCTGGGGGATCAATCGGATCGGGCATCAGTGTTTCCTTTTCGGCTCTGCCTAGACCTTCCATCGAGTCACTCGACGTCTCTTGGTCCTGGGTGAAGATAGTGAACCGGTGCAGGTGTCGCAAGCGGATAACTAACTGAGGTATAACTCGGTTATACGGAAAATAAGGTGCAAACTGGGGCTTGACCTCGAAGTATAACTCGGTTATACGTTGTGAACGGAAACGCAGCAACGGAGACACACCATGCAAGTCCAGATCACCAAAGCCTTCGCGAAACTGAACGCCGACCTGCTCGCACGTCAAACCACCTGGCTCGAGTCACGCTCGACCGCTGTCCGCGCCTACTACGCTTCGCCTGAGCGCATCGCAACGCTCGACGGCCTGCGCTCGACCCCACGCGGTGAAGCTCGCGCCGTTCGCGACGCCGACGACCGCAAGCTCGAAAACCTCGCTGGTGGCAAAACCTGGCTCGCCGCGATCTGGGCGAACCCGACCGAAGCCCACCGCGCGGCCTTAATCGCGAAGAACGTCAAAAGCCTGATCGCTCGCCGCGATGCTCAAATCATCGCCGCGCTGACCAAGGTGGGCGTCACGTCGATCCCCGACTTCGACCTGATCGAAACCTCGGACGGTGTAGAAGGCCACTTCGTCGTCGCCGGCCATCACGTCACGATCCGCACGATCTTGGCTGGTGGCTACAACATCCAGTGCCTGCACCAGCGCACGCTGGTGAAGGTGAAGTGATCGAAACCCGGCCTGCGCAGCCTGCGCGGGCCTATCAACGGAGGTACCGTTCTGATGGCTAAAGGTGAACATGTGGAGCTCACGGTCGCGCGTCTTCGCGCGGCCGAGATTCAGTTGAACGAGGCGATCCGCGATGCTGCGCGGGCTGGCCTCGTTGTCGAGATCACGACGCTTGAGGTCTCGGTGATGCTTGACCGTTCGGCACAGCCGATTGTGTCTCTCCGCATCATGAAGGAACTTTAGACAACCCCGCCACAAGATCTTGTAGGCCAGCCCCCGGGCTGGCCTTCGATCATTTGAAGGCTGCGTCCTGCTCGTCCTCGAGCGTGTCGAACGCCTCGCCCCACTGCCGGCACAGCTCAGAGCGCACGGTGTCTGCGCTGGTGAACGTCACGAGCCCCACGTTGGGCACCAAGCCACGTTCGACCGCCTTCAGCGCCCAAGCCAGCCCGTTGTTTGTGCGGTGCAAGTCGCTCTGCCTGACGTCGCCCGATATGATCACCGACGAGTTGTCACCGATGCGGGTCAGGAAGGCCTTCATCTCGGCAGGGGTTGTGTTCTGCGCCTCGTCGAGGATCATCACGGAGTCGTCGAACGTCAGGCCGCGGATGTGCTCGAGCGCCTCGATCTTGATCGCACCGGCAAGGACCTGCTCCTCATACTTCTTGGCAGACATCTGACGTTTAAACGCCTCGACGAGAGGACGGGCCCAGGGGTCGATCTTGGCCGACAGCTTGCCTGGCAGCATCCCGAGCGTGCGCCCGACTGGGACAATGGGACGCGCGAGGACGATGCCTCGAGTGTTGTGGTTCATGAGGGCTTCGCCAGCCCAAGCACATGCAAGATAGGTCTTACCTGTTCCCGCGGGTCCCGTTGCAATCGTGCAGTCGAAGCGGGACAGCAGTTCCAGGTAGGTTGCCTGCTTCTGCGTTAAGGTCTCGATCTGCGGCGGTTTCCAATTTCTTTCTTCCTGGCGTTGCTTCCGCATCGAGACACTACCCATCAGCCGCACTCCCTATCCTGGTACCCCGATGTTAGGACGGTGCCAAGCGCTCGTCGACCGAACTATGCGCTTGACACCAATTTTAGGCCACCAGATTTAGGACCGGTGGATAACCTTCTTGTAGAACACGATTGCGCCCATGATCGTCGCGACGACGACCACAGCTGCAAGCGCCCACTGCATCGGCCCTTCTTGGCTGATCGCCGTGACGAGTGCAGTGGGTGCCACACCTGCCGCGACTGTCCCGAGCGTGCTCATGTTGAGGCCCTCCGCGACGTTCGCGGTCACGGTGGTGTCAGCTTCGAGCGCCTTGCCTTCAGCTGCGAAGAGCGGAGCTTGCGTTGCGGCACCCATCGCGACCTTGACCGCGCGGTCGATCACACCATGGTCGGTGGTTTGGAAGCCGACTGTCTCGCCCATCACGCGACGAGTCCAGCCCTTGCCGAACGTCGCGAACGTGCTCAGCGTCTTCATCCAGTTCCACCGCTTCGCGCAGTAGGCCTCGATCAGCTCGCGCATGTCCTCGGGCCCGAAGTCCGACAGCACGCCCAAGGTCTGGTTGCCCATCACGCCGTCCTGGATGACGTTCTTGCCCAGGAGCTCCTGCAGGAACTTGATGGCGCGCTTGGGTCCCGAGTTCACCGCGAAGTCGTAGACGGCATAGTCGAGGCCCGCGGGCAGTTCGTCGCCCATGATCGCATTCCAGTACTGCGACCGGTAGATGTCCATGACCTCGTCCGTGGTGATCGACTTCACCGTGCGAAGGGGAAGGCCTTTGCGCTTGCGGTAGCCGTCGTAGGTGCGCTGGATCACGCCTCGGTTCGTCGCGCCGCCAGGGTCTTTCGGGTGGTTCACATAACCGCCCTCGTGCACCAGTAGCCACTGCGTCTGCTCAGTGAAGTTGCCTTCCATTTCAGATCTCCTCTGTGATGATGATTTCTAGGTCCAAGGCTGCGCCCATCTGGATCACAGCCGCCGCAAGGTCGAACCCGTTCTGGGGCTCGTGTTTCTCAACGTCGAAGTCACTGGTAGTCCCTGAGTCAGCCGCCTCGACAGCAACCGGGTATTCGAACTGGTTGTCCACGAAGTCGAGGAACTCCTTCACGCGAGGCGAGGTCCCGTTGACGACGATCTTGCCGCGCCATTCGATCACAGTCAGGTGGTCCTTCTCGACCACGGTGCAGACATATCCCATCAGTCGAACCTCGTCCAGATGTAGTCGAGCAACTCGAGCATCGCAGGTTGCCGGACCCGCATTGTGTTCCGCATGTTCTCGAACGCGTTCGGGCCTGTCATCTTTGCGCCTGCGTAGTTCTGCGCGCCCATGGTGATGTACTCGGACGAGGTCTCAATGTCGAAGTCATACTTGCGACCCTCGTAGTTGTTCATCCAGTCGCCGAGCCAGTAGTCCCCATCCTTGTTGTGGGTGTAGCGACCCACCCCCTTGTTGTCTCGGTTCTTGAACTCGATCCGGGCCTGTTGCGCCAGCCGGTTGAGCGTCGGGTCGTCCGTGCGCCAGTCGAGCGAGTCCCGCTTGTCCCAGCGCCTGCGTTCGCCGATGGCTTGCCCGCGGTAACGGTACTTGAAGTCGAGCGCATGGAACATCTCGTGGACCCAGACGTCCGCACCGTTGCTCGTGGACATGTGCAGTTCGCCGTCCCACGGGTTGTAGAAGGCGCGCGTGTTCCGCTTCATGGTCGGCTTGGTGACGTCGGCGATCTCGTTCAGCACCCAGTTGGGCATGACGTCGTAGGCCTTCTGCATGGTGCGCTCTAGGGCCGGAATGTCCTTCATGAGCTTCTGCCCTGTGCCCACGCGGAAGGGCTTAGGCTGCGAGTTGTCTTTGGACGTCTTCGTAGCTCCCGGGTCGTCACTGATTGGTGCGGGATCTTGCTTCTTGATCGGCACGGGCTTGGGCGGGTTCAGAATGCGGTCGATGCGCTTCTGGATGTTGGTGATGTAGCGCTTGGGCTTGCCCCCAGGCGCGTTGTTGATGATCACCATCCGCATATCGCCCAGGAGGCCTGCGGCGTCTCCTTTGACCGCGGTGAGCTTGTCGACCGATGGCCAGAACTTCAGCCCGAACTCGTTCGGGTCGATGTAGCGCAGATACTCGAACTTGTTGAGCGAGTTCGACGACAGACGCGCAGCCTCGAAGTCGCGCAGGTCGAACGCGTCGGCGATCTTGAGCGGCACGGGCTCTGGGTGCAGTGTCTTGCCATTGAGGCCACGGCGATCCCACAGCACTTCCTTCAGGTCTTGCCGAGCCATCTCGAGCGAGAACTTGTTGTCGGTACGACCCGCCGTCACGGCGATCTTACCAATGGCCCCGCTCAGGTCTGCGTCGAAGAGGTCGATGTCTTTGACGGCAGGCCAAGCCTTCAGCCCGAAGTCGGTTGCATCCAGCTGCTCGAAGTAGTCCTCCAGGTTCTTGTTCTTCTTCCACTCGAACCAGTTGAGGCCACCCTCGAGCGCGTTGAACCGGCTCAAGCGCGTGATCTTCGACGTCGGCACGTCCAGCTGGACAGGACCGAGGTCCTTCAGCTCCTTGATGGTCAGGTACTTGCCTTTGTCATTGATGAAGCGGTCGGGCGTCACGCCGTCCTTGTGCCACATGTCGTAGCGAGTCTTACCAAGGACGTCCTTCTGCACTTCGGGCGACTGCTTCTTCAGCCACTCGAAGTAGGTCATGTTCGCAGGCACCTGCCCGTCCATGCTCGCGCGCGTACCAGGATCCATCTCGTCCATGTCGAATCCGAGCTCTCGCCAGGACTTCGTGACCGCGACCGTCGTCGAGCGGCAGTTAGGATGCGCCGGAGGCCTAGCCATAGGCGGATCTAGCACGGATGCGCCCGCGGGCGGTGTCCATGTCCCCTCTTCAGACACCGGGCCTACACGCCCGTCTCTGTGCTGGCAGATGGGCGTGGTGCGCGTGTCGAGCGTCGAGACCCAGCGAACGGAGCCTACCACGTCCTGGTTCGCCTCCCAGACCATCTGACGGCCCTGGTTCGTCGCGTGGTTGATCGAAGTGCGAACGAGCGCTTCTGTCCCGCGCCGCGTGACCTGACGCACCCCGTCCATGTAGTTGAGCGCTTCTGTCCCGACGAGGCCTCGGATGATCTCGTCGGTCGTCGTGCCCGAGATGATCCCGTCGAGGATATGCCCCCAGGTGCGCTGCAGGTCTGCTGTCTTTAGCTGGGAGACCCACTCGGCCATCACCGCGCCGTTGAACGGGCGCAGCGTTGCAGCCTGCTGGATCACACCAAGGTTGGGCGTCGTGACGTCGAGGCCTGCGGGCAGCTCCTGACGGAACAGCTGCTCCTCGACCTTCGCCGCAGCCTCGGCCGCGTCGAGGACGTTCTGAGTGAGGACTGGGTCAAGGTCGGCGTGCATCGCACCAAGCAGGTTGGTCACCTGCGCCTTCAGTGCGACGAGGCGCGCCTGGGTATAGGGCGCGTCACCGATGCCCGCGCGGCGCAAGGCCAGCTCGAGTTGACCATCGACTCGGTTCAAAATGTTCAAGGCTTCTTGGACGTCGCGGTTCTGCACTCGGATCCAGCGGATCTGCTGTGCGATCTGGAAATCCATGAAGCGTTCATTGATGCTAGCCACGGTAACCTGCCCTGACGTAGGAGTCCCGTGCGAGTTCGATGGTACCCAAGACCTCGGCCGGGTTCTTGCCCGCAGCGGAGAAGAACGGCCTTACCGCGTTCGGGTCCTTACCAAGCACGAGGCCGGCAATGAACACTGCGGACAGCGTGGTCTTGCCCGAGTCAATGTCGCGCAGTAGCGCTATGAGTGCGTCACGCGGCGTCCAGTCGGACCCGTTCTGGGTCTTGTCGGACCTGATCTCGTTGATGGTCGGTGGATGGCTTGAGTAGTCCATAGGTCTCGTACTGCTTTCGGCAATGATCGCGCTCCAAGAATACGATGAAACAGACGATGTCCGCAACGCGTATCCAAGGACGTTGGTCGAGCAGCCAGATCTCGGCGCAGACCGTGAGGTGCGGGAACCGCCCGCCTCGGAGGACGTTTAAACGTCGAGAGGCCCGCGCCATCATACTGACACAGGCCTGCTCGCTCACTTTTTCTTCCCGCCCTTGGGCTTCTTCGGGGGCATGGTGCTGGGTTTCACTTCATGATCTCCTCACTCGTCGCAGGTTTTGTTTCCGGTCAATGGGTCAATGTAGCACGCTGCGCCGTCGCTGACTACCGACATATCAGAACCATTGAACTCCGGCCCGTTGTCGTGCTTGTCGTCGAGCG
>JANOSH010000057.1:0-14129 GCA_031415695.1 Actinomycetes bacterium | reverse complement strand
CAATGAGCCGTCAACGAGAGCCGTTTAGGAATCCGGCCGTGACCTGGCCTTTTGCGTGCGCCCCCTGGGAGTCGAACCCAGAACCTGCGGATTAAGAGTCGTCGTTGGCTCGTGTCGGCGAGTACTGCCTGGTGTTGTTTCCCCTTGTCAGAGCCGTTCTGACGTGTCGGATTGTACGTCCTGTGACGCCCTGTGTCAGCCCATTTCGCGGCAAACGTTGCGGCAGAAAACGGAGCGGAACTCGCCGGGCTCCTCGCCGGTTCTCGACCGAACATGTCGCGTCGACGTCGGCGCGGCCTTGTTACGCGTGACGTAGCGACGATCCGGAAGTGTCGCAAACATCGCGATCATGCGGACTCGAATCCGCAGACGATCAGCACCGCTTGGCCATCACTCCGACGCCCCGGTGTCGCGGTCGTCTCGTGAGATCGATCGCCGTGACCGAGGCGTTCGCGGCAGACTAGCGGCAGAGTTCCGCCTTGTTTCCTACTGGCGAGGGTGAGCTCGCCACTGGTGACTCGCTCGTCGTCAGCGTCACGTTGTGTGGCGAACGTCCGCACCATTCCGAGTCTTCACGTAGGTCATATCTCGCGCCGAATAGGGGCCAAAGTGCAGCGCCCGTCGCACCGTGGAACTGCGGACTTGCGGGCGTTGATATCGGGCGGTTCGGTGATCGGCGTGGCGTCCGGTATCGGCCATTATCTGAATCTCACTCTGCTCCCACCCGAGAGTCGCTGCCGATCTCGACGGCCACTGAGCCCCGGTCACAGGTGACCAGCTTCGGGCGTCTTCGGATAGCGGGGCGCGGCGGGGTGATTTGAAGACTTTGGTTGAGCTGGTGGTTTGACCGCGGATGGGTCGGTGCTGTGCGCGGCCCGGGTCAGGTGAGGAACCCGATGGTGGCGGGGTCGGGTGCTCGGGCGAGTTCGATGAGGTACTCGACGGCGTCGATGCTTTGCTGGGTGGCGGTGCGGAACAGGGTCATCATCCGGCTTTGGGTGAGCGCACCGCGTTGGCTGCGGTTACCTCCGCACACTTTGCGTGTGACGGTCGTCGGGCGAATGCCTTGCTCGGCACGCCATGAGGTCGCGTCGATCGTCGGGTCAGTGAGGAACGTGAACAGCGCGCCAAGGTTGCGGTGCAGGTGGTTGACGAGTCGACGGTTCTCGTCGTTCGGATGGGCTTGCTCGGCGAGGAGCTCGATCCGTTCGGTCAGATCAACCACAACTTGATGCCGTTCGGTCTCGTCGAGGTCTCGGGCGGCGAGCGCTGTTCCGAGGAGTTCACGGACGTAACGTGGGGTGTGGCGGTGGCCGGCAGGGACACTTTCGATCAGTTCATCGGCCCGGCGGCACAGATGGGCCAGACAGGTTTGATGGGTCGCTGTCGTGTATTGGTCGTAGACGCACCATCCGTCATGCACGACTGTCCCGGCGTATTCGGCGTCGACGAGCAGGGTCGCGTCGGTGAAACTCCTCGACCCGGCCACCGTGTAGTAAGTGACGTCGGGCGTCGTGGCGATCCATACCCACGCCGATTCGGCGTTGACCCGCCACCCTGTTTCGTCCATCACGATCATTGGTGACTCGTTCACTCGCTGACGGATCTGTGTGTTGACCGGGACCAACGCGCCCGCAGCGGTCGTCTGGGCGGACTGACATAGAGCGCCAGCGGTGACCGGGAACCCGAACCGGTCACCGAAGAACCGGGAGATCTTCGCGAACGGGATCCCAAGGCTGTAATGCATCCACGCTGCCCAGCTCTTCACGCTCGGGCCGAGCATCGCTCCAGCAGCACCCAACGTGTCCGACGTTTGTTCAAGGTGGCGGCCCTGCACCCGTTTCCCGCACGCCCGACATTTGCCGATACCGACCTTGAACCTCGTCGTGGTAGGCGGCGGGAACTTCGCGATGTCGGTCTGGAACTGATCGGCGTCACGCACATGATCAACGACCCCACCGCAGTCAGGGCATGACGCCGGACATGGAGCATCCAGTGTCCGATCCGAATCCGGTGGCGCCACACGGTGACCATGACGACCATGCGCTTCACCCGATCGGCGGCCCGGCGGCTTGGGATCTTCGACCCGACTGTTCTTACGGAACGGTGCCGCCTGCCGTTTCCCGGAACGCCGAGACTCTTCCAACAACCGTTCCAACTCGACAATCCGAGCATCACGCACCGCGAGAGCCTCCGTGAGCTGCTTCACAGCCGCCTCGAGCTCCTCGAACGTCACACACCCATCATACGAACACCCGCGCGCCCCACCGCGGACCCGCTATCCAAAGACCTTCGGGCCACTACCTGAGTGCGCTCACCTGGGCAGCATAACTCGGAAAGGATCGAACGAACTCAGCGAGTGTCGGGCCTTCTTGTGCTCGAACCTCGGCTTCAGTAGTCGACCGTCGACATATAACGTTTTGCACAGCGATCTGTACTTCTCGCCTGAGTGCTTGCTGATTGTCCGCGGTTTGCGCCCAGACTCGCTCTGCCTCCTGCTGGGCATCAGCGTGACCCGCTGCATTGACCCCGATCTTTGACATACACGCACCGAAAGCGCTCAGTGCTGTCTGATAGGCGGCCGATGCTGTAATCCGCTCGTACGCCTTGCCGAGGACGTCGATGGCAGCCGGATCGGAGTTGACTATTTGCGATTTGACCGATTCGGTAGCACTGCCGCGACAGCCGGTACTCGTTCCGTCGGCCTCTCCCTCGGGCCCAAGAGCCTTCAGGTATGACTGCCGGGCGGTTTCCGTCAAATGATTCAAATCGGCCAGGTATGGGGCTTCATCACTTCCTGGGGCACCTGCCGGTCGGACTCGCCCGAGCGAGGTCCCGATGTTGAAACCAGTCATCTGCGCCAGCGCGAACTCGGACGTGTCAGCTCCAGCCTGCCGCGTGGTGTACGCAAAGCCTCGCGATTTCATGCACACCGCAATCGCTGCCTCCCGACGCTGGTCGAGATCGTCCGGGCCCTTGAGCAACTGGACAAGCCGGGACTCCGGGAGGAGCGCCGCTGCAAGCCGAGCCTCGGGGATGAGCGGAACTGCACGTTCGTCTTGCTGAGACGACGTCGCCGGTTCCTGCGGGGCGATTGGTACAACGATCGTCTGCGCTGCTGGTGCACTTCCGCCCACGGGCACTCGATCACTTCCAGGCTTGCCGCAGCCCGCAAGTAACGAGCCAGCGATGGCGACAGAAAAAGCGCCGCGATGCCCTAACAGCAACAGCCTAGTCCGTTTCATGCTCAACACTCCTTAGTACGTTGGGGAGTATGCCCCACCAAGTGGGACGCCAGAGGTGGTTGCAAATCCAGTATAGTGATACGCGAGGCATCCACCGCCGCACTGGTCGAATGCTTGCGCCGACCAACGTTGACTGCCGTAGCCGTTGCCACCCGTGCCTCCGACTACGAATGTATTGGCAAACGGTGCGCACCCCCCGCACGCTGCATACCGAATCGTCTGGGTGTTCATGTTTAGTTGGGTTGATGTGTACAAACTTGTGGATCGATTCCAGGTGGTGCCGCAACTGTAACTCCACCGAAACTCGATCTTGCCGACCAGCACATTGCTGTTAGTGTAATGGAACGTCGTTGGACTAAAGGAGGTTCGATTCCCGCAGGGATTATAATAGTCGGCATCAAGATAGTCGAGCGCAAAGCCAGTTAAGGCGTCCGCCCTGGTAGGTGCAATGAAGCTCGACAGCCCTACAAGTAGAGACACGATCGCCGCAACCCGCTTTACCTTCATCACTAACTCTCCCGTCTTCGACAAGCTACAGTCGACTGCACGACCGGCCAGCCGGTACATTGTCACAAAAGGGCCACATGTCAACCATGTCAACCAGATATCTGGCGCTTCTCGATGGGCTTTGTCAACCGGGCACGACGGTCTTGGTTACAATGGTGACTGCGAAGCCCATCGAGAGCAGCTTCTGCTTGAGTCGAGGCTCCAGCGCGACAGAAATGACTTCAACTCCACAGTCATCCGGGAGTGCTCTCACCGAGAAAGTGCGAGGACCCTCAGCCTTTAGCAGATCAAGCACCTGTGACTTGTTGGTTTCGCTGCATGTCGGACCAGCGCCTAACGTTGATGCGGTGCCAGGGGATGAAGTGGCTGGGAACTGAAAACCATCATCGGCTACTGGCTGACCAATGCCAACGACTGCGATGGTGCTCGTACCCGGCTCAGCCGCTGGGGCCGCCGCCACCTCCAGCTCACTACCTCCAGTGCTCGTTTCCTGTACCGAATGTGTCGTGTCTGACGTCCCGCCGGATGAAGCCGTGGGTCCCGTCGCTGTCGTCGATAGACTATGCTGAAATCGTACTACCGTCGCTCCTACGAGGGCCAATATAAAGACAGAGCAGATTAACGTTAGTCGGGCACCTCGCAATGATTGTGGCACCGGCGACGAACGCATCGGAAGGTTGTCCAAATCGGCGTCTGCCAGCTGGTCGAGCATTCCGGCGACCTGTGATTCAAATCTTGTAGCCATCTGACATCTCCATTCTCAGCCGGTAAAGGGCACGTCGAACATGGGACCGAACCGTCGCCTCGCGGCAGCTCAACGTCTCTGCAATCTCGGCATCTGAGTAGCCGAACTGGTAACGCAGCACGACTGACGTTCGTTGTGCGTGGGACAGCCGCATCAGCATGTCCCTGAACTCAATGAGTGTCTCTAAGCCCCTAGGCGCGGGGTCGATGGCAAGCAGCTGTTCCTCGATCTGTCGCCGCCGGCTCTGTGATCGGTGGTACGAGCGGCAGGAGTTGCTCATCGCAACAACCAAATAGCGGCGCATCTCGACAAGGTCGGTTCTGCCATAGGTTCGCGCGATAAGATCGTCGGCCAGCTCCTCTGCGGTCGACCGTGACCCAGTGAGCAGCGAGCCGAGCCGGACGAGCGTTGCCCGAACTTCGGTGTGAGCGTCCAAGAGTGGTGAGTTCATCCAGATCCGTTCCAGAATGTAGACGCCTGTCATCGGCCAAACGTTGCACCTGCTCGCCTAAAGTTTGGCCATTTCGCTTCGTTCCCGGCCGTTCGGCGTAGATCCAGACAGCTCAGCCGAAGGTTCGATACCCGTTGGGACACCAAAGGCACCATGGTTGAACCCTGGGCCGCGAACAGTTGCGCGGACCCAGGGTTAAAAGCGCACTCTGGCGAGTGTTACGAGGTAAGTACCGTGAATCCTGCGTTCTGCATCCTGAACAACTCGTTGTACCAACAGTTGTTGTCCGGAGGGACACTCACAAAACTGATGTGGCCTCTACCTGTGGCGTTGCTGCCTGAAGCACTGAACACGGGCCCACCTGAGTCCCCCTGCCGGCAGACCACGCCCGCGGCGGTCCGCTTGGCCCACACATTGTCTGCGCACGATCCTGCCGAACACTGTGTCACGATCGTGGCTTGAACGATCAGAGAGCAGCGCGCGGTCGTGATTCCGCCGGACACACACACGCTTTCTCCAGCATACGAGGTAATATTCCCGGTCACCGGCCTTGTGTTCGGGCAGCAGGGATCTGTGTAAATAATGTTGGAATACGTGGAGTCAGAGATGAATCCCCAATCGTTGCCACTGCCGAACGACCAGTTGTAGAACTGGCCCATCAGGTTGGTGCCGGAGTAAAGATTGCCCGACCACCCCGTCGACGTGCGGCAATGCCCGGCGGTCGACATGCCGACCTTCGCGTCAAAGTTTCGCCGGACCTTGAACCCTGTCGTGCAACCTCCACAAGCGCTGCCCGATACGTTGTTGTAATTCGCGCCACCATAGTGGGCCGGGGCATCGCTGCAACGCGAGCCAGGCGCGATTCGCCGGGGCGTGATAGAGACGGAGCGCTGGATCTAGCCGGCGGACGATCTCTCGCCACTTTACACTTGATGGATCGAGCAAGATCTGAACTGTTCCGCTTCTCGGCTCCAGGCCAAAGCCGATCGCGTCGTCGATCCCGCTCCATAGCGGCATTCCTAAGACTGTCTGCGACGGCGTCCAGCTCCTTCTTGGTGTGGCACCCAACGTATGTCTCGAAGGGTACCCCGGCGTCGAGGCCTGTGACGCTGGAACGAAGTGCGGCGAGCGCTTTCGGTGTAGGCTCGCTCACCAATACCAATTTCTGACGGCCATGATCGATATAGGCTCCGAGGAGGTAGCCGCCTGCTGGCTTGAGTTCCTCCCAGAAGGCTTGAAGCTTGGCTTGACTCGCAGTGTTTCCGATCCAATCGGAAGAGTGATCATCCACTTCGTTCGTGGCGGCCACGCTCGGCTCAATCGGAATCGGTAAGTCGCAGGCCCTTGGTTCTGCGGCCGCGGCAGCGCGAGCAAGCGGCCCGACTGCCGGAGTGAACATGAGTGTCGCCGTCATGAGCGCGAACCAGCGTGCTCTACTTTCATCTGGAACCCCATCTGCTTGCCCCCTGCTGGATATATTATGTTGTCTGTCAAGCTTGAGGCTGAAGCGTGCCACCATCGACCGAGACGAGATCGGTCGGCCGTGCGGGATTGCCGGTGTCAGTCGGCGCCACCGCTTCAGTTTCGTAGCTGATCGGCGAGAGCGATGGACCTGCACGTCGGTGAACACGCTCATGGTCCGATCTTCCTCGGTGCGCACGGTCAACGGATGGACCGCCAAGCCGCCACCCGCATGGTCCGCCGGCTGTGCCGAACAGCGGGGATCACCAAGCACATCTCGCCGCACTCGCTGCGCCACAGCTTCTTCAACCGCCACACTTGACGCCGGGGTCCCGCTACGCGACGTCCAACAAGCCGCATCGCACGCGGATCCGAGGACCACGATGCGTTACGACCGGGCCCGCCACAGTCTCGATCGGCACGCCACCTACACCGTGTCGACCTTCGTTGCCGGCGCCAGCCGACAGCCACCTACTTTCTACCGGTTGACAAGGTACGTTGATGATCGTGGATCCCGTGATCTTGGAGAGTGCACGCAAGCACGGGATCCTCGACGAGACATGCTCCACGCCTACCGCAACCCGATCAGGGTGTTCGACCTCGACGATCTGACCATGCTGGTCGGACCTGACCAGGCGGCTCAGCCGCTGGAGATCGGTGTTGCTCGCGGTGACGGGATCGAGTTCATCATGCTTGCCATGGCCGCCCGCGACAAGTTTTGAGGTGATGTGATGCCCCGATCAATCCAAGAAATCCTGGACCACGCCGATGAACTCGCCAAACGGTTCGAGGACTTCGAACCCAATCCGGGCGACGAGCGACCCGTCGAGGAGTACCTCCTGGAACGCGCCGCGTTGACCCGAGCGCGCAGCGAACAACAAGTAGTCGACGCCATCACCGGTGCTCGACGGGCAGGCATCTCCTGGCAGAAGATCGGCGCCGCGCTCGGGACCTCGGCTCAAGCCGCACAACAGCGCTACAGCATTGTCGTCGAAGCCATCTGAACACCGGACACGAACCCGACACTCGACAATGCGCTGTATCCACCGATTCAGTCATGCTGCAGGGGAAGCGGAAGGCGCTCGGTATCAGCGCCGCCGACAGTCACATCGCGCTGCCCGACTTCCATGCGTTATCTGGCGCTAGGTCACCTGATTGGGGTGCTCGTATCGCGCTCACTGACGGCGGTTGGTAACTGCAGCGGGCGGCTGCGACAGACACCGCGTGCGCAAAGCGGGACGACCGGCGCGCCGTCTTTCATCACCGCGGCGCCGAACGATCGACAGCCCTGTCAGCGCGTTCTTCGTCGGCGTTCCGGTTCGCGACAACGACCGGTCGTTTCGACTACTCGTGATTCGTGGCGAACGGCGCCCTATCAACCTGAATCCCTGACCTCGGCCTCCACGGAGCGTGACACGACGGGGCGAGGAGCGCGGGAGGGGAGTTGGCCGGGGAGTTGAGGCCGGGACTCCGCAGTACCGCTTTTGCGCGGGGGAGTTGTTGAGGGAGTTGAAGTTGCCAGGTTTCGGTTGTGTCGCCAACCCCGCCGCCCGGGCGCCAGACCCTTCCTGTGGACAGTTCCTCAGATTTCATGACCCGACCGGGGGGTGTGGTTGTCCGTTGTCTGTTGGGCAGGGTTGTCGTCCCGTTGTTTGGTGACGGCTCGCTCCCTGACGGGCACTTGGTCTTGGTGCGCCGTCGGTCTTTACGAGGTCTGTAACGGCGTGGTTCCTGGCGCCGGAATCGAGAGGGTGAGATGAAGAACTTTGTAACGCCAGCCGGTCTGGGGAGTGAGTCAGGTGGTATGCGCGTCATTTCCGCCGTCCCCGATTTTCTGACGATCGAGGAAGCGGCCGCGATCTTGCGGATCGGTCGAACGGCGGCGTACGCGCTCGCCCGCGAGTACCTCGCCACGAACGGGCTCAGCGGCCTCCCGGTCGTCAGGTTCGGAAGGCTGCTCCGCGTCCCTCGGGTGAAACTCGAAGCGTTGATTGGTGGCCCGATGACGTGGCCAATGAATGCCGCGCCACCAGCGCCATCGCCGATCTCGATGACTCGCCCGCGTTCCGCCCGAGCTCGTCAGTCGGCTGTTCAGGCCTCGACGTTGCCGTTCTCCGGGTAACCGATCGTGAATTCACTCAGCAGCTCTGCCGATGAGTTCCATGCAAGGACAGACGTGTGCACACCACTCATCGGGACCAAGTTCGGGAACTCCCCGGTCGTGTCCGCTGTGGTCGGGGGTGTGTGGTGACGGTCCGTGTCACAACGTTACGCGGTGCCGATGCGGGCGCGTATTACGTGGAGCATCTCCCGAACTACTACCTCGCGGCCGATGAGCCGACCGGTGTGTGGCTCGGTCACGGCGCCAACACACTCGGCCTGACCGATGGGAAGCTGACGCGTTCTTGGCGGTGATGAGCGGTCATAACCCCAGCGACCCGAGTCGCACGCTTGGCGGGGTGTTCGGTGAGAAATCGGTGCGCGGGTTCGACGTGACGTGTTCGGCACCGAAGTCCGTGTCCGTTCTTTTCGGACTCGGTGACGAGTACGTGCGCGGCGAGGTCACGGGCGCGCATGACGCCGCCGTCACGGCGTTGGCCGGCTGGATCGAAGTTCACGCCCACACGAGGTATCGGATCGGTGGCGAGGTGTGTGTCGTGGATGCCGAGGGCATCGTTGCGGCCGGGTTTCGGCAGCACACCAGCCGTGCCTTGGACCCGCAGATCCACACGCATTTGGTGATCGCGAACCGGGTGATGTCACCGGACGGCCGGTGGCTCGCGTTGGATGCACGGCTGATCAAGAAGGACCAACGCACACTTTCGGCGATCTATCACGCCGGCCTGCGCGCCGAACTCACCGCCCGCCTCGGGGTGAGGTGGAATGTCCCGGGGAACGGGATCGCCGAGATCACCGACGTACCGGACGCGGTGCTGGCCGAGTTCTCGTCCCGGACGGCTGACGTGCGGGCCTGGATCGAGGCGAAGTTGGACCGGTTCATCGAGTCGATGGGTCGGGAGCCGACGGTGCGGGAACGATGGAAACTTGAACGTGAAGCGGCGCTCGATTCCCGGCCGCCGAAAGGTGACCAGGTCGACGCACTCGTGCGCCACCACACCTGGACCGAACACACTCGGGCGCTCGGCCACGACCCCGCCAGCGTCGTCGCTGAGGCGATTGGCCGGGTCGTTGAGCGTCACGGCGTCGCCGAGCCTGAACGCAAGATGATGGTCGACCGGGCCGTCGTGGCGATCGGCGAGAAGCAGTCGTCGTGGCGGCCGGCCGAGCTGCATCGTGAACTCGGGGCGCTCGTACCAACCGACACCGCCGCGACGGCCGTTGACGTCGTTGAGATGCTCGACGAAATGTCGGAGCAGATCGTCGCGACACGTTGTGTCGACCTCTCGAAACCGGTGCCCCAAAACGCTCGGCTTCGCAAGGACGGCCGCCCGTACACCGAATCCGTCCTTGCTCGGCTTCGCAAGGACGGCCGCCCGTACACCGAATCCGTCCTCGATCGTGCACTGACGACGCAAGCGATCCTGGATCAAGAGCGTGGTCTGGTCGAGTGGGCGGACCGGCGGCTGATGTTCGATGGGCTCGACAACCCCGCCGCGCCGGCCCGTTCACCAAGGCTGCTTGACAGCGCCCAAATCCGAGCGGCGTGTGCCGTCGCTGGGCAGTCCGACATCGTGTTCATCGTCGGACCGGCCGGCACTGGCAAGACAACAGCGCTCCAACCCGCCGTAGCCCAACTCCACGCCGATGGTCGCACGGTCTTCGGTGTGGCACCATCAGCCGCCGCCGCTGACGTCCTCGCGTTCGAAACCGGCGTTGTCGCTGACACGGTCGACAAACTCCTCGTCGAGCACCGCCTGAACCGGGCACCGCTCCCGCGTTACCGGTTACCGGTCGGCACCACGCTGCTCGTTGACGAGGCTGGCATGATCCCAACGGCGCGTCTCGCGGAACTCGCCGACCTGGCCGACCTGAAGGGGTGGCGGGTCGTGATGGTCGGTGACCCGATGCAGTTCACCTCCGTCGGACGCGGCGGCATGTACGGGCTCCTGACCGACACGTTCGGCGCGATCGAACTTGACCGCGTCCACCGCTTCGAACACGACTGGGAACGCACCGCCAGCCTCCAACTTCGCGACGGCAACCCCGACGTCGCCGACACCTACAACGAGCACGGCCGCCTCAATGGCGGCACCAGTGTCCAGATGGAACGCGCCGCTGTCGAGCGGTGGGCTGAGCTGCGCGCCGACGGCCAGAGCGTCTTGTTGATGGCACCCACCAACGACATAGTCGAACGGCTCAACTCGCGAGCCCAACAACACCGCATCCGAACCGGCGAACTCGACCCGACCGGCCACCACGCCACCACCGGTGTGTACACGTTCCACGTCGGCGACGAGATCGCGACCCGACACAACGACCGCACTCTCACGACGGATCGGGGCGAGATGGTGCGCAACCGTGCCACCTGGACCATCGACGCCATAGACCCCGATGGCGCGGTCACCGCCACCGGGCGACACGGCCGCGTCACCCTCCCGACGACATATGTAGCCGAGCATGTCGAGCTCGCCTACGCGACGACCGGGATGGGCGCGCAAGGCCGCACCGTCCGCTCGGCCATCACCGTGCTCGACGGCCCGACCGATGTCCGGAACCTGTACGTCCCCATGACCCGCGGCCGACAGTCGAACGAAGCATTCATCACTACAACCGGCGAACAGAGCGCCGTGGACGTGTTCGCCCAATGCCTCACACTCGACTGGATCGACCAACCCGCCCACATCCGCGAAACCGAACTCAACCATCAGCGGACCCACCGGCCCGGGCTCCTCGACAGCCATCAGGTGCGTGACCTGCTCGAACAGAAACACCACCTCGAAACGATCGTCCGCCAGGCTGCCCAGAACACGGCGACAATCCCACATGCCCTGAAGCAAGTCGAACACGAACGGGCCACCGCGATCGAGAAACTGGACCGGGCCACCTCGGACGCCGAACGAGCCCGAACGACCCTCGACCGATACGACCGGCCGCTCCATCGACGCAACCACACCAACGACATCTACACCGCGAGAATCGTGCTCAACAACACCACCCTCACGATCCGCGACGCCCTCGAAACCATCGAGAAATCCGACCGCCAAACCATCAAGCTCGCTGCTGCGCTCACCGGTGCCAAAGCGACCCTCGCCGAACGAGGACCGCTCGACACCAAGCTCGCCGGAATCGACCACCAGCTCGACGCGGATCTTCGAGTCCGCACCCGAATCGTGAGCCTCGAACAACCCGACCACATCACCGGGCGCATCGGCTACCGCCCCTCACCAGGCGCGGCCGCACACAGGTGGGACCACGCCGCCGGACAACTCGACCAACACCACGCGGCCTTCCACACCGACAGCATCGACGTCGGCTCGATCGACCAAGCCACCGAACTCGCCCACCGCCACCAGATCGCCCGAATCATTGCGCCCTACCAGCAACCCCGCCTGTTCGGACGCGACACACTCGAAATCGACTTCGGCATCGAGCTATGAGTCCCGACGGGCGTCGGCGATATCGCTGCGGCTGGAACCGACGGGGCTATCGATCGGGAAAGAGCTCGACCGTTGTTGCGGTCGCGTCGATCGTGGTCGGGAAACGATCGAACCATCCTCGCTGGCCGAAGAGTACGGTAAATGGCAGGCGCCAGCCACGGCGCGCCCCGAGGTGTAGCCGCCACGTCACGGTTTCCGGTGACTGCGCGAGCGGTGCTCGAAGTTCGAGCTCGACCTCGAAGACCGGCACCTTGCTATACGCACCTCCGACACCGACCGATACCTCGAATACCGGCTGATCGGATTCGATATCGAGACCGAGCAAGGCGAAAAAGTGGGCGTCGGCCACCGACACCGGCGAACCAGAATCGACGACCGCAACGTGATTGACAGCCGAACCGGGTACTGCGATGGTTACGACGGGGCGGCGAACCGGGCTGCCGTCCGGCAGTCGTGCCTCGTCGAGGTCGAGATGGTCATACCGCCACCAGCCTTCTGTCACTGGCTACCAGACGCCCACAAAGAGCGGTTCGTCCACTGCCGGGATCCTTCGCACCAAGACACGAATCGGTGGCATGGTCGACAACATCGCGGTGAGCTTCTCGTAGGACAGGTCATGGGCCACGACGTCCCCGTCATCGCCGATGGCCACCCATTGGTTGCGGTATCGCTCGACCAAGGTTCGATCCATACCCACCATCGTACCGGCTCACGCAAGGACTCGAACGCGCGCTCGTCGGGTTGTCGCCGACGTTCATCCGGCCTCATTCAAATCGAGAAGTCTGCCGACCACCTCGGCGGCGGTCTCGTCGGCCTTGCGGGTGCGGTGGGCGTAGATCTTCATCGTCGTCGTGCCGTCGGCGTGACCCAACCTCGCCGCAACTGTCGGGACGGGTACGCCGGCGTCGAGAAGCTGCGTCGCCTGGAAATGGCGCAGATCATGCATTCTCACGGTCGCTGCCGAGCCCGCAGCCAGACGCGCCTTTGCCCACCACGTGTTCGCCACATCAGGTCGCCAGGCCCTCGCGCCAACGGGGTCGACCGCGAAGATGTAGCCGCCCCGGCGGCGCTCAGGGTCAACCGCACCGATCTCCGCTATCGACACGGCCTCGCCCCACGCAGATGCCAGCGCGGCCATCGTGACCAAGTCGAGCACGATCGTTCGTGACGACCGTGTCTTGGTCGGCTCGTCAGAACGCACACCAGGCAGCACGGTGTAGCTCCGTTCGACGGTCAGGGTGTTCGCGTCGAAGTTCACGTCGTACCAGCGCAAACCGCACACCTCAGCGCGTCGAGCACCGGTCGCGACCATGACGCGGATGAACAAGCCGAACATCGGCGACACATCAACCGCGGCAGCCATCAGCCGTTTCACCTCGGCCACCTCCGGTGGATGCTGCTCACGCTGTGGCTGCGACGGAGCCGACGCCAAACGGGCCACGTTGCGTTGCACCAAACCCCACCGCTCGGCCTGGTTCAACGACGCTCGCAAGATCGCGTGAATCTGCCGGATCGTCGCCGCGGCCAGATCACGTTGGCGCAGCTGCCCATACAGGCGATCGATGTCGAGCGCGGTGAGCTTCGACAATCGGATCGCGCCGAGCACCGGCACGATCTCGCGGTCGACGTACTGACGGTAGTGATACAGCGTCGTCGGCGCGCGCCCGACGCTCGTGATGTGCTCCAACCAACGATCCAACAAATCGGCCAGCGTCGGGTCGTCGAACGACACCATTCCGGCGGCGACTTCGGTTTCCAACCTCGCCAACGCGGCCTTCGCTTCACGCCGTGACGTGGTCGCCAACGTACGCACCACCCGCCGATACTTCCCCGTCGCGGGGTGGCGGCCGGCCGACACCGTCAGCTCCCACTTCCCCGACGACCGCTCACGCATCGTTCCCATTTCGAACCATCCCTTTCGCGGCAGATTCGCGGCAGGAGCCTAGCGACGATCCGGCGAAATCCTCAGAAAGTGCTTCTGACCAGGGATTTTGTAGTGCGCCCCCAGGGAGTCGAACCCTGAACCTGCGGATTAAGAGTCCGTTGCTCTGCCGTTGAGCTAGAGGCGCAGTGGCAGGCAGTGTAGGGGGAGCGAAGCGCGCCCCCTACCTGCTTACCGTGGGGTGATCGACGGGGCTCGAACCCGCGACCCTCAGGATCAC
>JANOSH010000056.1:0-243595 GCA_031415695.1 Actinomycetes bacterium | reverse complement strand
ACTACTTCACCAAAAACACCAACACCAACCACCAACGCGACCGAGCCATCAAACAACTCCACGAACTCGGCTACCAAGTCACACTCACCCAAACCGCCGCCTAACCACCCGACGCGACCAAGGCTATTCTCCTTACAGGCCTGAGGACGGCGCCGGTCGGCCTAGATGCCGACGACCTGAATGGCGAGGTCGCGAAGTTCGGGGGTGGCGACGCCGGTCTTGCATGCGGTCAACGCGAGCTGCGCCCCGGTCGCATCGCCACGGTTGGCCCGCAACGCAGCCTGGGCACACGACGCGTCGGCATAGACCCCACCACCAACCACGCCCTGCAGCGCCGCTTCCGCCGCACTTGTGAGCGCCGCAACCTTGTCGGCGGCGAGTAATCCGCGCTGGCCGGCGTCGATCGCTATGCGCGACGTAATCCACGCCTTCCACGTGACTGCTTCGACATTTGCCGCGTCGACGGCGAGCACCTTGTCGTAGGCCGTGAGCGCCGCACGAGGATCCGCGGAACGGGCCTGGCGAGCGACCGCCAACCCGGCAACAACCGGGTCGGTCGACACCGCAAGCGCGGCATCGATATCACTACCGACATTGGCTACCAGCGCGGCGACGGCCTGTGTTGGTTTGGCCGATTGACATGCCCGCAACGACTCGTTTGCCGTGGAGGCCGAACCGAGATCGCGGAAACGGACGACTGTCTGGAAGCAGTTGGCATCGGCCGCCAACGGGTCGGCTCGCGCTGCGCGGCTCAACTCTCCATCCACCGCTTCAAATCTCGGACGAGCTTCGGCGCCGGTGAGCGACCCGCCATCGAGCGCGGCCTTGGTATCGAGTCGGGTGATCCACGCCAGATACGTTCGGGCCTCGGCGTTGTCGGGTTGGGCCGCTAGCACGTCGTTGAACTTGCCCGCTGCCCGCGAGCGATCGACACCCAACAGCCCGCGGGCCTCGGCCAACATCGACGGCACGTTGCTCACCGATGCACCGGTAATGCTTTGGCCTACTCCACGCTCGCCAGCGGTACGAGCAAGAAGCCAGCCCGCGCCAGCCGCAAACAACACGACCGCAGCGACCTGCGCACCAATACGCCCAACCGATCGACGGGCGGGCAAGGCCGGACCAGACGCACGCAGTGTCTCGTAGTGAGCTCGAAGTCGGGTGTGATCGTCAACCGACAAATCACCCGCGGCCAGTTCACGATCGAGATCGTCGAGTGACCGATTGACGAACGACACCTCGGCAAACGACTGGTCGTTCATGCGGGCTGCCATCGTCTGAACGCCGACGCCAACCCGAACCCGCCGGCGATCAGTAGGGCCACCGGCAGAATCCACACAAGACTGGCAAATCCCGACGACGGCGGGGTCAGAATGGTGGCGTCGGGATACGCGGCGTTGATGGCCTGACGCACCTCGCTGTCGCTGCGACCCTCGGCCACCTGGCGGGCGATTTCTTCCCGTATCGCCACAGCGGCCGGCACGCGGGATACCGCAATGCTCTCACCGCTACATACCGGGCACTTGATGGTTGCAGCAATATTCTTGACGCGCTCGGGCGCTGTGCCCGAGTCGTTAGCGCGTTGCGAACCGAACGCCAGCAACGCCACCACCACTGCCGCCATGAACAGCCACATTGGCCATCGCTTCACGGTGTAGTCCGCAGTGTGTCGATTGCGGTTTGTAAACCAAGCGTCGTGAGCTGACCGGCAAGGCGCTGGCGCACGACGCCTGCGTCGTCGATGATCCACGTTTCGGGCACCCTAGCCACACCGAATGAGATTGACGCCAGATCGTCGAGCACGACCGGCCACGTGCCGCCGCCATTGGCAGCGAAGAACTTGCGAACATTCGCGGCCTTGTCTTGGAACACCACCGTGACCAGTTCGGTACGACGCTCAACCGGTAAAAGTTCTTGGTCGGCGTTGAAGGTCACGAGGGCCGGGTGCTCGTTGACACACGGTGTGCACGTGGTGGAAAAGAAGTTCACTGCAAGCCAACTTCCCTTGCGGCCAGCCAAGGTGAACGCACTGCCGTCGAGAGTCTTGCCAGCGATCGCCGGCGCCGGTTTACCAAGTAGCGGCGTGGAGGACGGGTCAGCACGGTCGCCGCGTGAGGCAGAAGCCATCACCGCAATGAGAAAGATCAAGACAACGCCGAGGCCACACGCAATGTACGTGACGCGCCGTTTCATACCGTCACCAAGTCGGGAATGGGCGCCGACGTCGGGTCAGTCGGGCGTCGTTGCCGGCGGCTCGGAAAAGCGGCGAGCAGTGTGCCGAACCCCATGATCAAACCGCCCACCCACAGCCACATGACGAGGGGGTTGATCACCATCTGCAAACTGGCAGAACCGTCGGGCGCAGGTGGTTTGGACAGCGATAGGTACACGTCTTTGGTGGGGCGCACCTTGACGCTTGGGCGCGGAACGATTTGGCCGCTTGCAAGGAACAGCACCTGGGCCGGTGCGTACTCGGCGCCATCGACCAGTACACGGGCTCTGACTACCAACTTCTGGTCGTCGGTAACCTGGTCGGCACCGACATAGGTGATGGTGTGGCCGAGCAGTTGACGGGTGTCGCCGGGGTTCATGGTGACGTCGACCGTTGAGGCAAACGATTGCGATGCAGACAACGCCACGGCCACCATGATGACGCCCAAATGCACAATCATGCCGCCGTTGGCTCGGCCGACGAGGCCCCGCAATCCTTGCCGTCGGGTGGCGAGTACGAGTTGGCGCCCGGCGGCACCGGCGGCGAATCCTCCGAGCCCAAATGCCAAGAGCGGCGCCAACCCAGCACCACCAACCGAGACCGACAAACCGAGCGCCGCAATACCGCACCACGCCGGCCAGAACAGCCGTTCGCGCAAGAGTTCGGTAGAGGCTTTGCGCCATGGCAATACTGGCGCGATAGCCATCATGGTCAGCAGCGCGAGGCCGATGGGCATGGTCATTTGGTCGAAGAACGGCGCACCGACAGCGAGCCGACGATCCTGCAATGCCTCGACTATCAGCGGGAATACCGTGCCCAACAACACCACAAATGCAAACACGGTGAACAGCAAGTTATTGATGAGGAACGCGCCCTCACGTGACAGCGGCGAATCGATAGAACCAGGCGAACGAAGCCGATCGCCGCGCCAGGCGAGTAGCCCGAGCGCTACAGCCACGACGATCGAAAAGAACGTGAGCAGCCACGGCCCAATTGCCGAGTCGCTGAAGGCATGCACACTCTCGACAACCCCTGATCGGGTGAGGAAGGTGCCAAGGATGGTGAGGCTGAAGGTCGACAACAACAGCGACAAATTCCAGACAAGCAACATGCCCCGGCGTTCTTGAACCAACACCGAGTGGATGAACGCCGTGCCCGTAAGCCACGGTAGCAAGCTGGCGTTCTCGACCGGGTCCCATGCCCAATAACCGTCCCACCCGAGCACCTCGTAGCTCCACCAGGCGCCAAGCACGATGCCGAGCGTCAGGAACGCCCAGGCAAACAGTGTCCAGCGGCGTGTTTCGAGCAGCCACCCTTCGCCAACACGCCCGGTAATGAGAGCGGCAACAGCAAAGGCGAACGGCACCGTGAAACCCACGTAGCCGAGGTACAACGTAGGTGGGTGAAAGGCGACAAGAATGTGGTTCTGAAGCAACGGGTTGGGCCCGGGACCGTCGGCGGCCGCAACGGCCAACGTGCGGAACGGGTCGGCCGGGCCGCTCAACAGCATGAAAAAGAACACGCAAACGCCGAGCATAACTACGGTGGCCCACGCCACCAACGGGTCCTGACGGCGCTTCCGGAATCGCCACACCACCAAGGCGGTGTACCCGGCTAGGAGCAAACCCCACAGCAGCAGTGAGCCTTCCAAGCTCGACCACATGGCGGCCACGTTGAACAACGCTGGTGTGCGGCTGGAACCAACCTTGGCAACGTAGGCGAGTGAGAAGTCACGCGTGATCAGGGCTCGCTGCATCGCGAACGTGGCGAGCACAACGCCACCTGCAACGAACCAGGTGTAGATGGGGCCAGCCGCAACGAGGCGGGAACGCTTTCGGACCAGGCCATACGACATCGTGATGAAACCGACGAGGGAGGCGGTGAGGGCCAATGTGACACCGGCTGAACCAAGCGTTGCGTTCATATACCGCAGTCACGAACTCGGCCAGGCTGCTCGGCCTTGTACTGCTCGGTGTGCTTCACCAGGATGCGGTCGCCGTCGAACACACCGTTTGCGTAACGACCTTCGACAACCACCGGTACGCCCTCGCAGAACACGCCGCCAGGGTCACCCTGATACGTGACCGGGATGATCTTGTTGGCGAACTCGACGTCGAATCGTAGCGGCGACCCTTTCTGCACCGAGTCGGCGACCACGGTGCCTTGCAGCCGGAACCGTTTGGGCGGCGAACACTCCTTCGTGACCCCGACTTGGTCGGCGTTACAAAAGAACAGCGTGGATTGCGACAAGAACTGCCAGATGACGAAGCCGCCCGCTACCAATACCCCGGCCAGCACTACCGACGGGCCAAGCCGGCGACGGCGACGAACCGGCTCGGACGGGGGCCGAGGAGTGAGGTCGATCTCGGTCATTATCGCCACGGCTTATCGGCGTCGGGGATGTCCTTGCCGAGGTCTCGGCCCCGCGAGATCACGCGTCGGGCATACAAGACGATGGCCGCGATGGACCCAAGGTACCCGAGCGCAAGCCAACCGAGGTTGAGCCGAGCCACGCTCGCAACGATCATCGCAGACATCATCGAACCGCCTCGGCAGTACGGGCGGCAATGGCGGAATCGAGCCCGCGAGCGTCGTGCATCGCCTCGAGCCGGGCCAATCTCACCCGATGCAACATCAGCCACACATACAACAGGCTGAACACCACGAGTGACAAGAACAGGCTAAACAGCATCGAGTCGTCGAGTTCGATATCACCGTCGAGTTTGGCCACCGATGGTGCCTGATGCAATGAGCCCCACCACTCGACGCTTTTGTGCACGATGGGAACGAACAGGAACGAGATGACACCCAAGATGGCGCTTCGGCGGGCACGACGTTCGCTGGCCCCGTCGACGTTACGCAAGGCCAAGTAGCCGATGAACAACAGCAGCAACAACGCTGTGGTGGTGAGGCGCGGATCCCACCGCCAGAAGACCCCCCAGGTGAGGTTGCCCCAGATCATGCCGACCGCAATGAGTAACGACAAAAACAGCACGCCAATCTCGGCCGAAGCGCCGGCAATTCGGTCCCACGCAAGCGACCGGGTGCGCGGGATCAGGTAGAAGATCGAGGCGATTGCGGTACCGAAAAACGCTACGTATGCCAGCCAGGCGGTAGCGACGTGCAACGGTAGTAACCGTGCCGCGTCGCGTTGTACCTCGTCGGCTGGGAGTACGAAACCAACAACGACCAAAAGAACTGCGCCGCCGATGAGGACTAACGCGCCCAAAATTCGCGAACCACGAGTACCGGTACCAGACGCTTCGCTCGTGCTCACACTGATCAGTCCTCCAACAGAGTGCCGAAGGACAGCAGTCCACCAGCCACAAACATCACGGCAAATACTCCGAGCAACGCAACCCACGGCCAACCTTCGGCTACGGAGGCCACGGCGCGTCGATCGTCTGACGGTGTGCCGAGAGCGGCTTCGAATGCTCGTGTTGCACCGATGAGCACCGGAGCCACCACTGGAAGCAGGAGTAACGGGAGCAGCGTCTCACGTACTCGAACCCCAGCTGACAGGGCACCATAGACAGTACCTGCCGCAGCCAGCCCAGTGCAGGCCAGGAACGCCGACGTGACCAACAACACGGCACCCGCAGCCGGAATTTCGGTGTCGTAGAACACAACAACACCGGCCAACAACACGACCACAAGGGCCAACAACTCCACCAGTAGGGCTATGAACTTACCCAGGAAGATACCACCGGGCTCCAACCCTGCCATGCGTAAGCCGTCGAGCGCGCCGTCGGCGGTTTCGGCCGCAAAATTTCGGCCGACCACCAACAGCAACGACAACAGAACCGCAATCCAGAACAGGCCAGGGGTGGCTCGGGCCAACACTCCTCGGGTGGGGTCGAAAGCGAATGCGAACAGAAACAGGACGAGGACTGCGAATCCGACTATCTGGGTGATGGCGACGCGGCTTCGGCGTTCGATTCGCAGATCCTTAGCCGCAATAAGACGGGCCACGCGTAGCAGCGCTTTCATCGAACCACACCACCGTCGAGTTCAAGCACCCGGTGAGCCAATGGTTCGGCGCGATCCAGTTCGTGGCTTGCGAACAGAACCGTGGCCCCGGCTTCGGCGGCGCGACGCAAGGCGGCATCGACTAGGTCGCGCCCGACGGCATCCAACCCGGCGTGGGGCTCATCGAGCAGCCACAGCCGCGGGCGGCGAACCAGCAGCGACGCGAGCGCTGTTCGGCGGCGCTGCCCGGTGCTGAGCTTGTCGACAACCGTGTCGGCTAGCCGTCCCGACAATCCAAGTTCGTCGAGCACGGCGACAACCTCGTTCGCCGAAGCACCCACGCACGCAGCCCAGAAGGCCACGTTGTCGCGAACAGTGAGGTCGCTATACAGGCCATTCGCGTGGCCGAGTAGCCCAACCTGGGCGCGCACGGCCACGGCGTCTTTGGTGAGATCGAACCCGAGAACCGATGCTTCACCGCGAACGACCGGCAGCAAACCGGCGCATACACGTAGCAAACTGGTCTTGCCGGCACCGTTCGGGCCGCGGACGAGCACGATTTCTCCGTCGTGAACGTCGGCAGTAACCCCAGCCAACGCTGGGAACCGGCCATGGAGGGCCACGGCGTCTCGAAGATGAATGACCGGCTGCATTGCTGACCACAGGCTAACGAGCCACGAGGGTGCACGCCTTTTCCGTCGCCACCAACATAACGTTGTCCTTCTTGAGTTCGTCCACCCCACCCTCTGGTCGACAGCATCGACAGCCGCCAAGCAATCCGGGGTGGACCGACCTTCCCGACATGCCAAGCCAGCCCGTGCCGACCGTCAACGTTGACTGGCCGAGCAAGGACGAGTATGTCGCCCGATCGCGTTTCGATTGGCGTGTCTTGGTCGGAGGTCTCGGTCGAACGTTCATTTCGGTCGGATGTTTGCTGTTCCTGTTTGTCGGCTATCTCTTGTGGGGCACCAGCATCCAAACGGCGCGCTACCAAGACTCGCTTCGTAAACAGTTCGACGAACGCAACATCGTTGTGGCAACGACTACGACCACGGTGGCGCTGCCCGCCAGCAACCCGGTTTCCACCGTCGGCTCATCGGTCGCCACCACCCCCTCGACTACACCGCCACCACCAACAACCACCACGCTAGCTCCCCTCCCCGTTCCTGAAAACGGTGATGTGCTTGGGCTCATGGACATCCCGAAGATCGGCGTGAAGGAAAAGGCCATCGTGTCGGGCGTAACCGTCGACGATTTGAAGAAAGGCCCAGGCCACTTCCGCAACACCGTGCAGCCTGGCGAGGTGGGCAACGCCGCAATTGCCGGACACCGCACTACGTATGGCCAACCCTTCAACCGCATCGACGAACTCGAACCAGGTGACGAGATCATCTTCACCGATCGCAATGCCCGCCGCTTCGTGTACCGGGTAACCGAACAACTCATCGTCGCGCCCTCCGATGTGAGCGTGCTGCTCCCGACGCCTACATCGACCTTGACGTTGGTGTCGTGCCATCCGAAGCTCTCGGCTGTCAATCGCATCATCATCAAGGCCGTGTACGACCAGCCAGCCTCTGGTGTTGCACCGCTGCCCCCGGCTCCTATCGTCGAAACGACCCTGCCCGAGCCGGGTCCGTCGGATCCTGCAAGCCAAGATCCGCTCGACGAACCAGTGATCACCGAGACAGGCGACGTTGAAGGTGGCGCATTCGAGCAAGGTTGGTTCGGTGACCCGAAAGCGTGGCCCCACATTGCCATGTGGGGAATGGCGTGCGGTGTGGTTGCGCTCTTGGCATTCGGGTTGTCGCAATGGACAAACCGCAACTGGGTTGGGGCGCTCGTGGGTTTTGCGCCGTTCCTAGTGGTGCTCTACTTCTTCTTCGAAAACGCCAACCGGTTGCTTCCGCCAAACCTGTAGCTGGCATCCGCTACCCTGGGCAACGGCGGGACCACCCGTTTCTTCAAGCCTGAGGGGGCTGTTTCATTTCATGTGGAATATTTTGGTGTTTATCGTTGTCTCGTTGTTGGCAGGTTTCATTGCCCGCGCCTTGGTTCCGGGCCGTGATCCAATGTCGGTACCGATGACCATTGCGCTCGGTGCTATCGGCAGCTTTGTTGGTGGCGTACTCGCAGTGGTCTTCAGCGGCCGCGAGTGGGGCGAGTTTCAGGCCGTTGGTGTCATCGGTTCGATTATCGGTGCCATCGTCGTACTGCTGCTCTACCGCAAGTTCGGCAACAAGCTCAAGCGCTAACAGCGCCAGCAAATCGGGAGGGTGGTGCTTCAGGCATCGCCCTCCCCTTGCCCTTTAATAGCCCGTAAACCGCGGCGACCTTTTCTCAAGGAAAGCGGTACGACCTTCCTCACTATCGGCGCTCGCCCACGCGGCTCGGCGCGCCGACTCGAACCCGTCAGCACCCTCGAGGCCGAGCTTGTGAGCCGCAATCGTCAGCGGTGCCAGACGCACTAACTCGCTCGCCCACGCTAACGCCACATCGAGGTTGCCTAATCGGTGCACGAAGCCCGACAGCTCGCTCGCCGGGTAGGTCGACGCGGCGAGCAGCATGTCACGGGCGACGGGGCCGCCGAATTGGTCGCGCATCTTGTCGATGGTCCACATATCAATCGAGAGCCCGAGTTTCGCAGCCGGTATGCCGAATCGGCTGGTTGGCGTCGCCACCCTAAGATCGCACGCCAGGGCAAGCTGTGTACCAGCCCCCAGCGCCGGGCCGTCGACCGCGGCGATAACCGGGATGGGCAAGCGGGTGAAGCCGGTGAGCGCCGCACCGAGCGCCGAGGCGAACTCGTCGCCTTCTACGCCCGTGAGGTCGGCTCCGGCGCTGAATGCGGGCGGGGCGCCTGTGACGACTACGCACCGAGCGCCACCGGCGGCAGCTTCGCGTTGTGCGGCCACTAGGGCCACCAGCGTTGGGTGATCGAGAGCATTGCGGCGTTCCGGGCGATCAATCGTGATGAGCACAATTTGATTGATCCACGAAACTCGTACCGTCATAGCGGCCGACTCTACCCACCCCCGCCGTACTCGTGAGGTTGTGGCGGACTGGATCCGCCACAACCTCACAGGGTCAGGCGGTGGCGCAGTGCTCGGCGAGCTTGGCCTTGACTTCGGCCAGCTTGGTCTGTGCCTTGGCAACGTTGGCCGACAGCTTGTCGAGCCGACTCTGGATCTTGGCGGCCTTAGCCGTGTTGCCTTTCGCCTGAGCGGCGGCTAGCGCTTCGGTCAGCTTGGTCTTGGCCGATGCCATCTTGGCGAGCGCAGCATCGATCTTGGCGATAATCGCAGGCGCCTTTTCGCACCGGGCGGCGATTTGCTCAGCGGTTGGCGCCGGTCGACCGCCTTGACCACCGCCGCCGGCAGGGCCAGCGAATGCCGACGATGCTGCACCCAGTGTCAGTGTTCCGGCGACGAGAGTTCCGACGATGGCTTTCTTGATGTTCATGTTCGCTCCTTGAGTAGGTGTCCGGGGGGTTGGACAAACTCAGTATCGAACCGACTTGTTATGAACGTGTGAGCAACCGTTCTATTGCGGATTTGAGGATCTCGTCTTTCTTGCAGAACGCAAACCGCACCAGGTGCCTTCCCGCGTCGACGTTGTCGTAGAACACCTGGGTTGGAATGGCCACCACCCCGACGCGGTGCGGGAGTTCTCGACAAAACTCCATGCCGTCGATGCCGCCAAGCGGCCGAATGTCGGCGGTGATAAAGAACGTGCCTTGCGGGCGCGTGACCCCGAACCCGGCTGATAGCAACCCGTCTACCAGCAGGTTTCGTTTAACACGTAATGCCTCGGTGTAGTCGACAAAGTACTGGTCGGGCAGGTCGAGGCCGACTGCGGCGGCGTACTGAAACGGTCCGCTAGCAACATAGGTTAGGAACTGTTTCGAGCACCTCACGGCCGCGACCAGCGCGGCGGGACCGGTGACCCAACCAACTTTCCACCCCGTCACCGAGAAAACTTTGCCCGCGGATCCGATGGTGACGGTGCGTTCGAACATTCCCGGCAGTGTGCATATCGGGGTGTGAACACCGTCGAAAACAAGATGCTCGTACACCTCGTCGGAGATCACGAGTAGGTCGTGTTCGATGGCCACGGTGGCAATGGCGCCCAGTTCGTCGCGGGTAAAGACTTTGCCGGTGGGGTTGTGCGGCGTGTTCAACAAGATGACTCGGGTGCGCGGCGTAATCGACCGCCGCAACGCGTCGACGTCGAGTTCATAGCTAGGGGCATGCAAGGTAACGGGCACACGATGCGCTCCGGCCAGCGCAATACACGCGGCGTAACTGTCGTAGAACGGCTCGAACGCCACGACCTCGTCGCCATCGTTCAGGAGCGAGAGCAGAGCGCTGGCAATGGCCTCGGTGGCCCCACAGGTAACCAGCACCTCGGCGTCGGCATCAAGCGTAATGCCGTAGAACCGTTGTTGATGGCGGGTAACAGCGTGGCGAAGTTCGCTAACGCCGATGGCGGGCGGGTACTGATTTCCTCGACCCTCTCGAATTGCGGCAACCGCTGCCTCGAGTACCTCGCTCGGCCCATCGGTATCGGGGAAACCCTGGCCAAGGTTGACGCTTCCGGTTGCGACTGCCAAGGCCGACATCTCACCAAAGATGGTGTTGCCAAAACCCTGCAGACGATCGGTGAGAAACGGTTGACTCATACCCAACATTGGATCACAGCTACGGTAAGGGCATGATCGCTATCGCTGGAACACTCCCCGTCAACGCCGACCGCATCGACGATGCCAAGGCGGGCTTTTCTTGGATGCAAGCCGAGACCCGTAAGGAAGACGGCTGCGTCACCTATACCTTCACCCAAGACCTCGATGATCCTGCCCTGTTTCACGTGTTCGAGTACTGGGAATCGGCCGCTGCACTCGCAGCTCACGGCAAGAGCGCTCACATGGTCGAGTTCGGACCCAAGATGAAGGGCGTGTTCGCTGGTCGGCCGAGCGTGTTGCAGTACAAGGTCAGCGAAACCGGACCCATTGGAAGCTGAGCCATTGCGAACCGCCAAGCCCGCGAAAACTGTCGACCCGGTTCGGGCCAGACGGGCCAAGATCGCCCACTACTCGTTGCTGGCCAACCGCATCGGCTACCTGTTTGTTGCAGTCGCGATGGCGGTTTTCATCATCGGGTTCGCCTTCGGGTTCAACGGTTTCGTTTCAGCCACGGTGATCACCACGATGTTCATCGGCTTCATCTTGCTGTGCCCATCCATCGTGCTCGGTTACGCTGTCAAAGCAGCCGAGCGTGACGATAGGGAGAACGGTCGTTAGCCCAACGTCATAGCCGTGTATTACCCTTGGGTAACGCATGTCCGTTCGTCTTCCTGCCGCTGCCCGTCGAGAGCAAATTCTCGCCATAGCCCTCAACGTGTTCGCACGTGAGGGCTACCACGGTTCCTCCATGAACGATGTTGCTGACGCCGCCGGAGTCACCAAGCCGGTCCTCTACCAGCATTTCGATTCCAAGCGTGAGCTGTACGTGGCGCTCTTGGAAGAAACCGGCCAACGTCTCGTCGACCTCTTCACCGACGCAACCAGTGACGCCACCGGACCACACGACCAGGTTCACCGAGGATTCACGGCGTACTTTCGATGGGTGGCCGACGATCAATCGTCGTTCCAACTCATGTTCGGCGGCGGTAGCCGACGCGACGACGAGTTCGCCGAGACCGTACAGGCCGTCGAGAGCAAGGTTGCCGATCTGATCGCACCGCTCATCGCCGCCGATATCGATCTCGAACACGGTCGCAATCTGGCATACGGCGTGATCGGCCTCGCCGAGTCGATCAGCCGACGTCTGGTGCAAACTGGCGACACGTTCGATCCCGATCTCATCGCTACGCAGGTGGCCGACATGGTGTGGTCGGGCCTACGTGGCGTACACCGCGTCTAGCGCGGAGGCGGGGGGATAGCCGGGCCGTTCAGGTGCGCTGTGTAGGCCTTCACGGCGTCCATGATTTCGATGGGAATCGGGAACACCAAGGTGGAGTTCTTCTCCACCGCTACCTCGGCCAGGGTCTGCAATGTGCGCAGATGCATAGCGCCTGGGGCCGTAGCCATGAGCAGCGCTGCTTGCGTGAGCTTGGCGCTCGCTTGCAACTCGCCTTCGGCCGCAATGATTTTCGCCCGACGCTCACGTTCTGCCTCGGCTTGTTTGGCCATCGCCCGCTGCATCTGCTCGGGGAGTTGCACGTCGCGGATCTCGACACGATGCACCCGAACGCCCCACTCCTCGGTTTGGTTGTCGAGCGCGTCTCGAAGCTCGCTGTCGATACGGTCGCGTTCGGTCAGCAACTGGTCGAGTTCGTGGCGGCCGATGATGGCGCGCAACGTGGTCTGGGCAACAAGCTGGCTGGCGCCGTACCAGTTCTGCACCTTCACGACCGACGCCTCGGCGTCGAGCACCTGAAAATAGGCGACTGCGTCGACGACAACCGTGACGTTGTCTCGGGTGATTACCTGTTGCGGGGCTACGGGTACAGCCAATGTTTGAACGTTGGTCTTCACGATGCGTTCAATTAAGGGGATCTTATAAATCACCCCCGGACCCCGCGCTCCGACCGTCTTGCCGAGGCGGAACACAACAGCCTTCTCGTACTGCTGCACTATTCGGAATCCGCTCAGCAACGCGACCACTATGGCGACGAGGACGACGGCTGCGATGGAATACGTCTGCGACATGGCAACGACCTTTCAATGGGGTGACATCATGGCCAACCCCTGATAGTCGTAGCCTATTTCCGGGATCGCAACCCCGACATCGAGAACGCGCCAGCCAGCCAGAACATACCGGCCCCGACGAATACCCACGAGAATGTGCCGGTCTGATCAATCATCCAACCGCCAAGCTGAGGACCGATGGCCTGACCAACGCCAAACACAATCGTGATAGTGGCGAACGCAGGAGCGAAATCGGTGGGTGCTGCGTGGTCGCCGATGTACGCAGCAATCACGGTGACGCACGCGCCGAACATCATCCCGAAGGCAAACACGGCGAGGGTGACCCAAGGCTCCGAGGCGATCAACACGGCAACCGACGACACTGCACCAGTCACAAAACAAGTAACCAACGCAACCCTTCGCCCCACACGGTCTGACCAGCGCCCGATGAGCAGCGACCCGGGAACCACAGCTACGCCTACAACGGCGAACATCGCGACTGCATGGTTGTGTCCGAAGTTGGCCTGCTGTTCGAGCATGGCCACCAGGTAGCTGAAGGTTGCGATGTACGCCACACCGTAGGTGAAGTAGCCAAACGTGAGGTTCTTCCACTTCGGTACATTGCGCAACGCCTCCAAGCGGGGAGGGCTTCCTGACACGGTGCTCACGGGAACCACGAGTACTGCAACGAGCAGCACCACGACCGCCAAGCCGATACCCGCTTCGATGCGCCACACTCGTCGCCACTCGGCCGGCACGTTGGTGACGGAACGGATCACGTTCGTCAGCTGGCTGGAAAACACAATCCCGACGCCGATTCCTGCGGCCGCCAGCCCCATTGCGAACCCGCGTCGCTCGGGTGGATACACACTGGCGATCAAACCCGGACACGGCAAATACGAAAACGCTCCACCAATTCCGGCTAGGGCCATACCAGCCACCAGGGTGGCGGGCCGGTGCGCCGACGACAACACGAACAGCCCGATCGTCGATAGCACCATGCCCACGCGCAGAATGGTGATCGGGCGGAACTGGCGGGCGGTGACCATCACGATGATCGCGCCCACCAGGTACGCCGACACGTTGATAGTGCCGATGAACCCGGCTAGTCCGTAGCTCGACAACAACTCGGCCTTTACCGCCGGTAATAACAGCGCAAACGTGAACCGACCGAAGGCCTGAGCCACCGCGCAGGCCAACATGGCTGACATCACCACCAGCCATTTTGGGCTGGCGGTGCGGTTCGTCACTTGGGCGAATCCTGGCTGCGCAATTCGCGCAGCCTCTCCTGAAGAAATTCCGACGCCGTGCGCCGTCCGCTGGGTCCGTTCACGTCGAGAACCACATTGTTAGCCGGATGCAGAAACATCGGCAACGACAACCGCGAACGCGTCGCCGATTCTCCCACCGGGTTCATGACACGATGCGTTGTCGACGGGTAATACCCCTGACTGGCAAGGTGCAACATGTCGCCCGAATTGATGGCAATGGACCCGAAATCGCAGGGGACGTCGTGCCAGTTTCCGTGAATTTCTTTGACCTGCAGGCCGCTCTCATTCGATGCCGGCAGCACAGTCAGCAAGTTGATGTCTTCGTGGGCGGCGGCTCGAACGGCGCCGGCTGGCTCGTCGCCGCGCAATGGTGGATAGCGCAATACCCGCAACAGCGACTGGGTAGAACCGATCATCATGTCGGGAAGCGGCATCGAGAACCCAGCGGCAACATCGGCTGGGGTATTGGCGTGCACCCAAGTGAGCAACGTGGTTGCAACCTCTTTGGCGATCTGACGGTACTTGAGCGCAGCGTTCGTGAGTTCCTTCGGGTACACACCGGTTTCGTACACGTGGAAGAACTCTTTGAGATCGCGAATGTGGTTGCCCTTCGCTGTCTCGGAAATGTCGGGCGGGTAATACCCGCCAAGGCTCTCGGATGTGTAGCGGTAGTTGTGTTTGGCTTCGCCGTCGAAGAACGCCAGCCATTCGTCGTAGATGTATTTCACAAGCACCTGGGGCAACGGATGGTTGGTGATCACACCAAAACCGGTTTCCTTCAGCGAGCGGGTGAACTTCGCGGGTGCATCAGGATCGGTGTAATCGACTACGGCAACGTCCATACCGTTAGTTCTATCGGGTGTTTGGCCGAAGTGCCCAACAGGCGATTGCAGCGGCCGAAGCCACATTGAGCGAGTCGACCCCATCGGCCAGCGGGATTCGTACCAGACGATGGCAGGTCGCCAGTGCTTCGGTCGTAAGGCCGGGGCCTTCGCTACCGAACACCAACGCTATTGGCCCGTCGACCGCGACCTCGTCGATTGCTTCGGCGTCGGCGTCAGGCGTCAGTGCAACCAGCGTGAACCCGGCGTCGGCGACCTGCTGCAAACCAGCGGGAAATCGGGGCAGCGTGGCGTGAGGAAAGCCGTACACGGTGCCCATGGCCACGCGGGCCGATCGCCGGAACAACGGGTCGGTGCAGGTGGGGTCGAGCAACACCGCTTCCCAGCCAAGCGCTACGGCCGAGCGCACGATGACACCCATGTTGGTGGGGTTCACGACCCCTTCGAGCACGATGATGCGCTGGCGGCCAGCCATGACCTGTGCCGCTGCAGGAACCGGGCGGCGTACAAACGACCCGATCGAACCTCGATGAACACCGAGGCCCGTGATGCGTTCGAGCACAGCGCGGCTTGCGGCGTACACCGGCACGCCGTCGGGCACGATAAGCGGTTCGGGGCGGGTCGCGTCGACGAGCGCTGCACGCATTTCGTATCCGGCCCGCAACGCCCTGGCTATCAGCAGATCGCTTTCGGCCACGAACAAGCCGTCTTGACGCTGTAGATCGCGGTCACGTAACCCAACGAACGCCGCAATGCGTTCGTCCGACGGGTCGTCAACAGGAATCATCGAACGACAGTGTGCCGTATGCCCGAGGCGTACGCCTGCCAAGGTGCACGTTCCCGTCCGTCCGAACTGGCGAAAGGTCGGGCTCGTTGCGGCGCGAGAACGGCCACGCGTTCACCATCCTGGGTCGGCGCATGGGCTGGTTCATTGTGGCCGAATGGTTCGGTTACGGCAGTCTCTTCACGTACCTCACCTACAAGGTGCTCGAAGCGCGGTTGTCCACGAAGAAACTGTGGATGGCGCTCGGCGGCACGTGCCTCGGTGCGACGGTGTTCGAGGAGATCCTGCAGAACATGGGCGGCATGTACGTGTACTACGGCAACCAGCCGCTAATCGTGCTCACGAAGCTGCCGTGGTGGTGGACGCCGTGCAACACCGGCCGCTGTTTCCTCGCCGCGTCGCTCGCGTACCGGCTTCGCCACGAACTACGTGGTTGGCGTGGCATCGCGCTCTTCGCGCTTACACCTGCGTCGATGGGCGGGGTGTACGGGTTCATTGCGCTTCCGGCGTGGATCGCCACGAACGGCAACTACAACTGGTGGATCACCCAGATCGGCGGACTCGCCGCCATCGCCATGGGCCTCGTGCTCGTCACCCTCATCATGAAGATCGTCCTCGACAGCGACCCCTTCGACATGAGCGGCGTGAAGGCCCCCGAACTTACTCATTCGGCGCGCACGCACCAACCCGAACTGGTCTGATGACACTGCACGGCGCCGAGGCCCATAGCGCTACATCATCACTCAAATCGTCCAGTAGCGCCCGGAGCTACCGAACGCGCAAGAAGCCGGGGCGGTGTGTCAGCAAACGCGGAACGTGGGTACTGGTTGGGCGAGGCCCTTGAGGGTGAGGTCGGCGAGGCGTTCGACCTCGACCGTGGCGGCGAGCATGTTGACGACTCGTTCACTCACGAGGATCTCGCCGCCTTTGGCCTCGCCGCACAGACGGGCGGACAGATTCACCACAGTACCGATGGCGGTGTACTCGAAGCGACCTTCGAAGCCGATCTGGCCGCAGGTTGCGTACCCGGCGGCTACGCCGATGCCGAGGGCGAGCTGATGACCGCGTCGCTGCCATTCGTCGGCCAACACGGCTGTTCGGCCGCGCATGCCTTGCGCCAACGCAATCGCCCGTTGAGCAGGGTCGTCGCACGGGATCGGGTCGTTGAAGAACACGATCATGCCGTCGCCGGTGAATTGAGCCAGCGTGCCGCCGTGTTCGAAGATGAGCGGGCCGACGGCGTTGTGGAACTCCTGCAGCACGGCCATAACGTCTTCGGGTTCGGACCGTTCGGAGAATGACGTGAACCCGCGCAGATCGGCGAACAGCGCGGTGATGTCGCGCCGGTGCGACGCCAGCAGGTTCACTCCCCCGGCGGCGACCGCTTCCATGAGCTGCGGCGGAACGAAGCGTTCCATGAGGCTGAGCTGTTCGACCTTGCGGACCTGGTCGGCTACCCGGGCTTCGAGCTGGCGGTTCCACGCCTGCAGCTCGGCGGCCTGCGCCTCGACCTTGGCGTGCAGCTCGCGCTCGGCGTCGATGAGCCGCTTCTTCTCAACGCACGCACCCACGCGAGCCTTGAGCAGCACGGGGTCGAACGGTTTAGGCAGATAGTCAACCGCACCGGCTTCGATGCAGCGGACGATCGAGGCCATGTCGTCGAGCGCGGAGATCATGATGACCGGAATGTGGCGGATGGCCGGGTCGTTCCGGTGGCGTTCGAGCACGGCGAAACCGTCGAGGCGCGGCATCATCACATCGAGCAGGACGAGGTCGATGCCGTGGTCGGGTTCGGCCAGCCGTTCGAGCGCTTCAATACCGTCACGGGCTTCGATCACGCCGTAGCCGAGCTTCTGCAGGCGGCGCCCGAGCACATCGCGGTTAGCGGAGTCGTCATCGACCACGAGGCACATTTCGAGCCGACCGGCCGTCGGCCCTGAGGCCGCGCCAACGGATCTCTCGACCAGCAGCGGCCCGGTGGTGAGACGAACGGCAAGATCGCAAAGCCGCTCGGCCGCCGCCGTCAGGCGATCGAGATCGTCGATCGGTAGCGCACCGGGGTCAGCGATCAAAGACGCGGCCGAGGTCTTCAGCTCGCCGACATAAAGGGTGAGCGTCCCTACAGATTCGCTGCTTGCTTCGGTCATCGACTGACCATCGGCCAGAAGACCGGGAACCAGTTCGAGTACCTGCCGAGCTACACCACGGATTTCCTCCAGCCTGGCCGCGTGCGCTGCCGAAATGCCGTCTTCCTCCAACAACAACTCCGAGTAGCCGATGAGGTGATTCACCGGCGTGCGCAGCTCGTGCCGCAGTTCGCGTGCCTCGTCCGTGGTCATGACGGCTAGGCCTCGACGCCGAAGGCCGCCATCTTCGACAACAGTCGGGGCAGGTCGACCGGCTTGGTGTCGTAGTCATCGCAGCCTGCCTCCATCGCCTTCTCGCGATCGCCGGGCATGGAGTGTGCGGTGAGGGCGATGACAGGGATGGCCGCCGTGAGCGGATCGGCCTTGATGGCGTTCGTGGCTTCCCACCCGTTCATGATCGGCAGGCTCATGTCCATCAAGATGATGTCGGGCATCTCCATCTTCGACATGGCCACTCCGTCGGCCCCGTCGACCGCCATCACGACGGTAAACCCTTTGCGCATGAGCCGACGCGACAGCATGTCGCGGTTCATCTCATTGTCCTCGACGATCAGCACCTTCGGCATCAGACCACGTTCGGGTCGACACCGAGCGAAAGAAGCTTCGCCTCGAATTCGGCAGCTCGGGCCTCGGCCTGCGCAGCACCGGCCTGAGCTTCAGCAGCAACGGCCTGAGCTTCAGCAGCGCGCTGCTCGGCCGCGATCACCATGCCAAACACGTCGGACTCAGGTGTGATGATTCGTCCGTCTGGGGCGCGCACAACAGGCTCGCCATCGAGGACATCGATGCTCAGACCGCCGAGCGGCGAAATCGGCTTTCCGGTCCATGGCACGAAGTCGGACGAGCCGGGAGCCAGACGAAGCGCTACCTCCAACAGCGAGTCGATACTCACCACGTACACGTCGACGCCCAGGCCGCTGTAGCGGGCTGATTTCGCACGTAGCCCATCAAAAGAGTCGGACGCCGAGGGCACCTCGACCACCACTCCGGGAAACGGCATTTCGCTCTTGTGCTGGCGGTAGGAGTTCGCCTTTGCGTCGAGTACACCGGCCTGGAGCGTCATGATGTCGGGCGCCATCGCATGACCGCCGTCCGGTGGGTACCAGTTCATGTCGCAGTACACGGTTGTGCCAGTACTGACGTAGTGGCGAGCGACCACGGCGATGGTGTCGATCATGCGCCGATGCTTCGGGTTCTCGGGCATCTTCAACGTGTCCGGATCGAAGTTCTCGTCTTCGACGAGCCATTTGGATGCGGTGGACATGGACATAAGGTTACCTCTCGGGTCGAACGTTGCGGCACACTGTTCACCGTACGCAGGGGGTGCGACACAGTTGGCTGGGTGATCTCAAGGCACGCAGCGTGCCCGCTCGTCAGCCGCCGATATCATGCGCGATCGGTTGCTCAGTGCGCTAGCGGCCGCGCAAGGACGCGTCATGTCGGCGGCTCGACGGTGATCGGCAACGTCACGGTGAAGGTGGAGCCGACGCCGAGTTCGCTGATGACGGTGATGTCGCCGCCCATCATCTGGCAGAAGCTGCGGCTGAGGGCGAGGCCGAGGCCGGTGCCGCCGTACTTGCGGGTGGTCGACACGTCGGCCTGCGAGAACGCTTCGAACAGCCGGCCGCGCTGCTCGGTGGTCATGCCGATGCCGGTGTCGGTGATGGCGAACTCGATCGTGTCGGCATGGCGGGTAATGGCCAGGCCGATGGTGCCGCCGTCGGTGAACTTGGCCGAGTTCGACAGCAGGTTGAACAGCACCTGCTTGGTCTTCACCAGATCGGCGTGCATCACGCCCGCATCGGCCGGACAGGAAATCGTGAACGTGTTGCGATTCTTCTCCACCAGCGGGCGCACGATCTGGTCGACCTCGGTGACCATGGCGGCGATGTCGATGCGCTCGACGAACAGGTCCATTCGCCCGGCTTCCACCTTGGCGAGGTCGAGGATGCCGCTGATGAGCGTGAGCAGATGCTTGCCGGCCGACTGGATTTTGCCGAGATCGGGCAGGAACTCCTCGGTGCCAATGTCTTCGCACTCCTCGGCCAGCAGTTCGGCATACCCGATGATGGCGTTCAACGGCGTCCGCAACTCATGCGACATGTTGGCGAGGAACTCGCTCTTGTGCCGCGACGCAACCTCCAGTTCCTCGGTCTTGGCCTGCAGCGCGCCGAGGAGGCGCGAGTTCTCGATGGCGATCACCGCTTGGTCGGCGAAGGTCTGCAGGAGCTTCTTCTCTGCGTCGGTGAAACGGACCTCGCTGCGCCGGGTGACGGTGACCGCTCCGAGGTTGTCGCTGCCGCTCGTCAGCGGGACGATGGCGAACGATATCGCCTGCTCACCCCGTGAAGTGACCGCTGCCGCGAACGCGGTCCCGATCCAGGGCGGCTCGTCGACGCGAGCCGTGACGTAGCGGGCTCGGCCATCGTGGATGACCTGCGACACCACTTGGATTGCCTCGTTGATCACTGTAACGTCGACGTCTCCGACGGTTGCCGCCGCCACGAGAGCGCCGTCCTGGTAGACGTTCAGCACTGTGCTGTACCCGTTCACCAGGCGATGGGCCTGCTCGGCCAACTCGTTCAGGACGACGTCGAGGTCGAAGGCGGAGCGACTTATGGTCTGCAGCACGGCGGCGACGGCCGTCTGCTGTTCGAGCGCGGCGCTTACCTCCCGGTTGCTGTCCTCCAGCTCGCCAAGCAGGCGAGCGTTCTCCACCGCGATAACGGCCTGATCGGCGAACGTCTGCAGCAGTTGCTGCTCCGACTCGGTGAACCGCCCAAGGCCGGCTCGATACACGCAGATCGCACCGAACGAACCGCGCTCACGCATGAGCGGGACAACGCCCATGCAGAACGGGCCGAACTCGCCGAAGAGCCGGTGCAGCAGCGCGCTGTCCGACAAGGCTCCGCGATCGGCGTATGTCACCCAACTCGGCCGCCCGCGGCTGGCGAACATGGCGGCGGCGTCGAGGTCGACCATCCACGGCGCGGCGAGTCCGCGGTCGTCTCGATGCTCGGCCGACGACGAGTAGATCGCGCCTGTATCGACCAGCGCGATACCGCTGAGCGATCCAGCCACGAGTCGGTTCGCTTGCTCAGCCAACTCGTTGAGCACGGCGCCCAGGTCGAAGGCGGAGCGGCTTATGGTCTGGAGCACGGCGGCGACGGCGGTCTGCTGTTCGAGCGCGGCGCTCACCTCGCGGTTGGAGTCCTGCAGTTCGTGGAACAGGCGCGAGTTCTCGATAGCGATCAGCGCCTGGTCGGCAAAGGTCTGCACGATCGCCTCGTCGCGCTCGGTGAACGGGCGGCGGTCCCAGCGCATCAGCGAGAACACCCCGGAGAAGCTGCCCGGCCGGGTGAGCGGCACCATCAGGTAGGCGTTGGAGGGAACGTACCGAACGAACTCACGGCTCGAACGCGAAACCTGCTCATCGTCGCCTGGGAGGGTCGCGCCGCTCGCTAGCGTGACGTCGTTGTACGTCGTGTGTGTGCGGAGATACTCGTCGAGGTCGAAATCCCAGCGCATCAGTTGTCCCTCGGCGGCCCGCTCGACGACATGCGGAACGCCCACCGCGAAGTCGGAGTCCTCGGCACCGGCGACCTGCTCGGCGCTCAAGCCGTGGCTGGCACCGACGTGATAGCGAACGTCGCCTCGCCGCCACACGACACCCGTGTCGGCATCGCAGAGACGGGCGGCGATGCCGAGCACCTGGCTGAGCACGGGCTCCAGGTCGGTCGGGGAACTGCTGATGATCTCCAACACCTCGGCGATGGCCGTCTGCTGCTCCAACGCTTCTGAGACCTCGCGGTTGCGCTCCTCCAGCTCGCGGAACAGTCGGGCGTTGTCGATTGCGATCACCGCCTGGTCGGCGAACGTCTGCAGCAGCCGCTTCTCGCCATCGGTGAATCGACCCTCGCCAATCCGGTTGACGTGGATGGAGCCGAGACCTTTGGCACCACTCATCAGGGGAATGACTCCGACGCCGATTGATTGCCCGTCCAGACTGTCGAGCACCTGGGCGAAGCCGGAGATCGAGGCCACCGGCCCGTCGGGACGCAACGTGATGTATCGCGGCCGACCGCTGCGGATCACCTCCTCGGCACCGTCGCTGACGCTGGCGAAATCGAGCGTCGTCGCGTCCAACCGACCCGACCCAGCGGCGTGCAACAACCGGCCGTCGCGGTACATGCTGATTGTCGTGAAGTAGCCGTCGACGAGCCGATTTGCCTGCGCGGCGAGTTCGTTGAGCACCGTATCGAGGTCGAAGGCCGAACGGCTGATGGTCTGCAGCACGGCGGCCACGGCGGTCTGCTCTTCGAGCGCGGCCTTCACCTCGCGGTTGCGTTGCGCGAGGTCGACGTTGCGCGCCTCCAACGCGGTCAGCAGGTCGGCGTTGTCGAGCGCAATGACCGCTTGTGCGGCGAACTCCTCGAGCAGCGCGACCTCGTCGTCGGAGAACATGACCGGCACATCTCGTCGCACGATGATGAAGCCCTGCTTGCCGAGGTTGCCGCGCATCGGCACGAAGAGAATCGCGGCTTCGACGAACCCATCCGCCTCGGCAAGCGCAGCGGAAGTCGGGTTGTCGGCGTGCCAGTCGGCGACGCGACCGACCAGCTGGATCGGTCGCCCGGTAGCACGGGATTCATTGGCGATCCGGTTCGAGATGGCCCGTCGCTCCGCCCCACGCACGGTTCGGAAGCCTCGCTCTTCATCCCAGGCCGTGAGCTGCTCGTCGTCGCCGTACGTGATCGCCAGGTCGCGCGCATCGGCCAACTGCCGAGCGGCGCGGCTGATCGCGGGAAGTGTCCGTCCGAGATCGCCGGGCGAGGTGCTGATGACTCGTAGAATCTCGGCGTTCGCCGTCTGGCGGGTGAGCGCCGCATCGAGGTCGTTGAAAAGCCGGGCATTGGCGATGGCCAGCACGGCCTGGTCGGCGAACGCCTGGAGGACGGGGCCGACCTTCGGGTCGAACGGGTCGACCACCTGGCGATTGAGGTTGATGTTGCCGATCCACGTGTTGTCGCGGAACAGGGCGATCGTCACGAAGCTGCGGACGGCGAACTGGTCGAATGACAGCGCGACCGGGTCGTTTCGTTTCGATGCGAAGGACATGAAGTCGTCGACGAACACCGGGGCCCGCTGATCACGGGCCTTCAGGTTGATGCCGGCCTGCGCGATCGGGACTTCACGCCCGATGACGCCGGCGCGACCGGGCCACTCGCCCTCGAACCGCAAGACATCACCGTCGACCAGCAGAACACTTCCCTGGGTGGCGCCACACAGCGCGCCGGCACGGGCCGCGATGCCATCGAGTACCACCCGCAGGTCACCGGGGTTTGCGCTGATCAGGGTGAGCACCTCGCTCGTGGCCGTTTGCAATTCCAGCGACTCGGCGAGGTCGGTGTTGCGGGCTTCGATCTCGCGCAACAGGCGGGCGTTGTCGACGGCGATCGCCGCCTGATTGGCGAACGTCTGCAGGAGCGCGACCTCTGCGTCCGACACGTCCGCGACATGTGGACCCATGGATCCCACGATGCCGACCGCCTCGCCATTGCGGAACATCGGCACGACCAGCGACGCCTTCGAGTCATCACGGCGGCCGCTTGCGTCGGGAAAGAAGTCGTCCGGCATCGCCGACCAATCCCGAACGTGCACGACTTCACCGTGGAGGCACGCATACCCGACCGGTGACCGCTCGTCGATCGGCGAACGTTTCCCCGGCTGACTGAGCCGCCTCGCCGATTCGGTGTCTACTCCGATCGGAGTACCCTCGACGAGTTCATCGCCCTCGCGGAAGGCCATGACGACCGAGTGCCCTCCAAGGACCCTGCTGGCGTGATGCCCGATCACGTCGTAGACCGGCTGGAGATCGACTCGCGCGGTGCTGACCGCGTCGAGAATCTCAGTCATGGCCGTTTGGAGCGTCAGCGACTGCTCGAGGTTGTTGAAGAGGTTGGCGTTGGTGATAGCGACGGCTGCCTGGTCGGCGAACGCCTGCAGCACACGCGCATCATCGGGTGTGAACGGACGGACGTCGAAACGACTGACGTTGAGCGAGCCGTACAGCTCGCCATCGGCGTAGAGGGGTGCTCCCATGCCGCTGCGCAAGTCGCGGATGAGCTCCTGCGAGGCGAGTCCGTTGCGCACGAGATCCTGGTAGTCGTCGAACAATAGGGGGCCACGCGAGGCCATGAGGGCGTCGATGATCTCTGGCGCCACCGGGTGACGGGTTCCGATCTGGTCTGGGAAGTTGCTATCGGCGAGGAACTGCACGAGATCGCCGTCGAGACGGAACGCGCTGCCCTGGTCGGCACGAACCAACCGTGTTGCCCGCGCAACAAGGCCGGCCATCACCGCGTGAAGGTCACCGGGGTGCGCGCTGATCAGTCGCAGTACGTCGCTCGTCGCCGTCTGCAACTCCAGCGACTCGCCAAGGTCGGCATTGCGAGCCTCGATCTCGCGGAGCAGCCGGGCGTTGTCGACCGCGATGGCGGCCTGGTTGGCGAAGGTTTGCAGCAGCTCGACCTCGGTGTCGGTGTACGGGCCCGTGGCGCGGGTGAAGGCGAGGACGCCGACAACGTCACCGTTGCGCACCATCGGGATCGCCAGCGCACTCTTGCCCGGCTGGCGCGTCGACACCGTGTCGGGATACCGGTCGGCCGAGATATCGCCCCAGTCGTCGATGCGGACGACCTGCCCGGTAAGGGCAGCCTCGCCGCTCGGTCCGCCGCGATCGATGGCGAACCTCATATCGAGAACTGCGTCGCGCCGGTCCCGCCGTTCGTCATCGACGTCGCCCGCGAGCACGTGCAGCGAATCTCCCTGACGGACCAACGCGATGGCACCGGTGCCTCCGCAGAGCCGGTTGGCGTTCCGGGCCAGCGTCTCGAACACCGGGAGCAGATCGGTGCGAGCAGTGCCGACGGCGTCGAGGATGTCTGTCATCGCCGTCTGACGTTCGAGGGCTGCGTCGAGGCCTTTGAAGAGCCGGGCGTTCGAGATGGCGATCGCGGCTTGGTCGGCAAAGCGTTGCAGGATCTCCCATTTGCTGTCCTCGAACGGGCGAAGTTCCTTTCGATACATCGTCAGGTGGCCCGAATACTCCCCGAGGTGAACGAGCGGAACCGACATGTGGGACCGGATCTCTGCCCGCGCCGCGTACTCGGACCAGAACGGATTGTCGGAGGCCGTGGCCGCCGTGACGAAGTCGTCGAACTTGAACCGTTCCGCCCGTGCAACAGGGAACTCACCACGCATCACGTCACTGCGATGACCCCGGGCGAACTCGATGCGATTGAGGTCGCCGAACGGGCGGGAGACCGCACCGGCGTCAGCATCGCAGAGCGCGATCGCCCGATCGAGAATGCCGTTGAACACGGTCTCCAAATCACCGGGATGCTCACCGATGAGCCGCAGCACCTCGCTGGTGGCCGTCTGCAGCTCCAGCGCCTCGGCCGACTCACGGTTGCGCTGTTCGAGTTCCGCCCGTTGCTGCACGGCGGTCACGGCGTTGGCAGCCTGGGCGGCGAACGCCTGCAGCAGCGACACATCGTCGTCGGTAAACGGTTCGATGATGCCCTTGAACACGAGAACGCCGAGCGCAGGTCCGTTGCCGACCAGCGGCACGTACAGCGCCGACTTCCCCCCGACGGCAATCGCAGCCTCACGTGATTGGGCGTACCTGGGCTCGGTGAGCGTCGACTGATCGTCGAAGCGAATCACCACCCGGTCGCGCAACACCTCGGACAGCGCCGACACGTCGCGGTAGGCTCGATGCCCCTTGTGGAACCGTTCCGCTCCGACCTGCCCCGACCTGTAGGCGTACGCCGCGATCTGCTCACCCTCGGCCAAGAAGACGTTGGCGAACGATCCCCCGAACAGGTCCGCAGCGTGCCGGGCGATCTCAAACAGCACCGTCTCCAGATCGCTACCGTCAGCTACCGCCCGCAACACCCCTGCGAGCGCCGCCTCCCGCCGCCGCAGTCGGGCGACTTCAGGCACCAGGTCTCCCTCAGCCGCGACGTTCTCAGTCATACATGCACTCCCGTCGCATATGGCTCACCGTAGACGCCCGCCAGGCCTTTTTGTGCACGGGTCATGACTGCAGGGCTACAAGTCGTGCGATGCGTTCGTCGTCGGGACGGAGCAGCGGGTCGACGAGGATCTCCGGCGCATGCGTGAGGCCGCTCGTACCGTCATCGAGTCCGCGGCCGACACGGTCGCCGGCCGCACGCGCAAGCATTTGCTGACCGACGTGTGTGCCAAACTTGGCGTTTCGGTCGAAGCGGTCGAGGCGAAGGCCGCCGAGCTCGCACGTCGGTGAGGCGCGGCGGCTGGCTCCCGAACGACCGAGCCGAGGTTGGTTCTCTGATGTCCTCGTCGAACAACTCGAAGAGATGTCTGGAGGCAGAGCGGATTGCTGTGCTGGCCGAAATCGAGCTGCTCTGCGACGCACCCGCAGGAAAGCACCCCCTCCGTACGCCACTGGCCGGGTGGAATACCCTTGACGTGCTCGCCGGTGAACGTCGGGTTGCCTATAAAGCGGCTGGGCTTGACGGCTGGGATTACCGGCCAAGGCCACCCGCGTCGGTGCGCTTGCGTCGGCAGGACTCGACGTGCGCGGCGAGTTTGCGCCGCGTTTGTTTGGTGCGCTCCCCGAGCCCGGTCGAGCCGCCGAGGTCGAAGAAGATGGCAAATCTCGCCCAACATTTGTGCTACAACGTCAAGGTCCCGCAATCTGGTTCAGTAGCTTTGAGCACCGAGTTTGCATGAGGCCTACCATTTCCTCATCAACTGACGAGTCCAGACACGCCGATGCCAGCTCAACCGAAATCCGCTCCAAAATGTCGGCGACAACCGCCTCGGCACGACGCACTCGCCAGGCCTTGCCGTCGACGATGAAGTCACCGGCAGTCACGGCCTCGATGCGCTTCACGCTGTTCACGGATGAAGCAAGGGTGTCGATGGTCGATGCTCGCCACATCGTGCTCGTTGCGTCGTACATCGGCGCCAGTTGCACCGAGCCATCGGCACGATGTAACAGTCCGAAGTTCTTATCGTGCGCATCGGCATTGCCGATCACGACGTGGAACACAACGCAACGCAGCAACTGGTCCGAGCCGTCCGATCGGCGAGCCCACTCATTGAGCGTTAGCGCCATCTCACCTAGGCGAGACTCGCCAACAGCCTCGTACTTCTCGACGCCGAAGCGACCATGCGCCTGGCAGAAATCTTCCTGATGCAGCCTTGTCACATGACCGTCGACGTCGACCTCGCGGTCATAACGCTCGACCACGAACGTGTCCCAGCCTTGGAAACCAACTACACCGGACGCAACGGTCGTCAGATTGCAACGCTGGGCAAGACCCATGCAAAACGCCTCGTTCGCAGCGTACCCGCGCGTCATGTCTAGCGGTTCGGGCTTCAAGATATGGGTACTCGGCGCACCATCGACAGGCATCGCCCACCCATCGGGCGTACGAGCGAGCAACAATTTTGCCTGCGCACCGCCTAACGACACCCGCACATTCGCAGCGGCACCCATCGGCCGTCGAGGCAGGGCGCGGATCAACTCGGCAACATCAGCATCCGACAACAGCAGGTTTCGACTCACCGTGCGCGCCTCGGCGAACCTGGTCTCGGTTCCAATGCGAACTGCCCCGGCGCAGTCCATACCGATGGCACCGATCAGACCAAAGAAGTCCTCACCATGTACACCATGGACCAGGCCAACAGCTGCTCGCAGATGCTCGTTGTCGGGCAGGAGGTTCGCCACGAAGCTGCTCACATCGACGGCGCGAGAACCAATCGGCAGGGCACAGGACAGAATCGGAGACGACGCACCCCAACGCTGGCGAGCCTCATCGGTGAACTCCAGCAGCATTTTCTTGCCCGCGCCCGAGATGGTACCGAGCACCGTGCCGTACAATTCAACCAACAGGACCTCGGTCACGGCTTCACGCGCACCATGATTTCGAGGCCCAACTCTGCCAACGCCTCAAAGAGGAGCCGCATCTGCAACGTGGCGTCACCGTTTTCCAAGTTGGACAATTGAGGGCGATGCACATCGAGCGCGACAGCCAATTCCTGTTGACTAACCCCGAGTTCACGACGGCGTGCCACGATCGCTTGCCCTAGCTGATAGGCGGTTCGAGCAGGGGCTCGGTTGATGAATTCGGCACTGATTTCCATACGCATCAGCGTATCGGACATCCGTATTGAAATCGGTACATTCGACATCTTCCCGACGATGTACGGAAATAAGTACAGTCCACATCTCGACGCTACGTGGAGATGTTTTACGGACGGGTCCCAACGAGTACGACCGATTTCGGCAACTCGAACGGCGAGGTCGGCTGGAGAACAACCGTCACCGCCACCGTGTTGTCGGTGACAACTACGGTCGAAAGTCCACCAATTGGCTCCTTGACAAGGGCCTGAACGTCGGTCTTTGACCATGTTTTGCCGTCGGAGCTATCGACAACAAAGAACGCCCTCCCACACAGCAGCCGCAATAGCCGCAAACGCAAGCGTCGAGACCAGCCACCATTTCGCCGGACCAAGCGGCGACCAGCCCGCCGGGTCCATAGCAACGACCGAGGCAACAGGCAAACAACCCGCCAGTACACCGGTCAGTCGCTGTGTCATCGAACGACAGAGCGGTGGTCCCAGCGTCAGTACCTTTTGTTCGACTTACGGCGACTTGTGTAATCAAGCCACGACAAAATGCCCAGGATCAACAACCAGATCACCATGATGTTGCCGACATACCGCAGGTTGGTTGGTGTGTGCAGCGTGAGTTCACGACATGCCCAAGCCGCTAGGAAGAAGAAGACAGCGCGACGGTCCATGAGCCCTCCTCAGTTGACCAGATCGATGACGAAATAGACCACAGCAGCAACGGCGGCGCTACCAGGAATGGTAAGCACCCAGGCCCAGCCGACTCGCCGGGCGATACCCCAGTTAACAGCCGATAAGCGTTCGGCTGAACCGACGCCGACAATGGCACCAGTGATGGTGTGAGTGGTCGACACCGGAATACCCTTAGCGGACGTGAAGAACAAGGTGAGCGCCGCCGCTGTCTCGGCGCACACCCCACCCATGGGCTGCAACTTGGTGAGCTTGGTACCCATGGTGCGAACGATGCGCCAACCACCGAACAACGTTCCAAGGCCAATGGCGGTATGAGCCGACAACACAACCCACGTAGGCACGTCTCCCTTGCCAGTGTTTCGCCCGGTTGCAATGAGCAAAGCAAAGATCAGGCCCATAGTCTTTTGAGCATCATTAGCGCCGTGCCCGAGGCTGAACGCTGCAGCCGACACAAGTTGCAGCGAACGAAATACCCGATTAACCCGTTTCGGATGTTTGATGCGATGAACAATCCACATGACCGTTACCATGAGCGTGAAACCGAGAGCCATACCAATCAGCGGCGAGTAAATGATGAAGACGCCGATCTTTCGAAGGCCGTCAAGCAGCACTACGTGGCCGCCGCTAGCGGTGACGGCAGCGCCGACCATGCCACCAACCAGTGCATGCGACGAAGACGAAGGCAGCCCAAGCCAGGCTGTTAGCACATTCCAGAAAATGGCACCTACGAGCCCCGCAAAAACAACGCCGATAGTAAGCGCTGATGGCTGCACGACGCCTTTGGCGATGGCCTTCGCAACAGCGGTGCCGAGTACGAGAAACGCTATGAAGTTAAAGACGGCTGCCCAAACAACCGCTAGGGCCGGGGTAAGCACCCGCGTCGCGACGACGGTTGCAATGGAGTTGGCGGCATCGTGGAAACCGTTGACGAAGTCGAAGATAAGCGCGAACGCGATGACCGACCAGAACGCGAAGTCTTCCATTAGCTAGGCGTGCTTGATGGCGATGGACGACACGAGGTCGGCCACACCCTCGAGGGCATTGATGCCCTGCTCCACTGCTTCCACAACGTCTTTCCACTTCAGCACGTCGAGCGCATCGTACCGACCCGAAAAAAGCTCGGCAACGGTCTTGCGGTTCACTGCGTCGCCATCGGACTCGAGCTTGTCGATGACTTGCAGGTCACTGTCGAGGTCTCGAAGGCTGCGCAATTTGCCCATGAGCCGTTCGGCCGCTTCGCAGGCCAAAACCAGAATTCCGGTGAGTTCATCGAGGCCGGGGAGTGTTCCGTCGACCTGATGCAGGAACGCACTGTCGGCGGCGGCCCGCATGTCGTCGAGGCTGTCGTCGAGACGGTCGGCGAGCTTGTAGATATCGTCTCGGTCGAATGGAGTGACGAGCGCACCGTTCAGTCGGCCAAGGATGGCTCTAGTGATCTCGTCGCCCTTACGCTCCAGGGCAACGACCTGATCGACATCGGCTTGCGACAGTGGAAGATTCTTGAAGACTCGCTGTAGCTCCTTGGAACACGCAAGTGAGTTAGCTGCAGCCGCTTCGAACAACGGGTAAAAACCTTCATCACGTGGAATCAGCCGAAAGCGCATAGCCGGTGAGCATACGTGATGGCGCTAGCCGCTCGAAAACGGACTCACAGGGGCAGTTCGACTCGGAATTCGCTGCCTTCGCCCTCAACCGACACCACATTCACGGACCCGCCGTGATTGATCGCAACGTGACGAACAATGGCAAGCCCGAGGCCGGTGCCCCCTGTTTCACGATGCCGGGCCTGGTCGACTCGATAAAACCGTTCAAACACCCGCTCAAGCGCGTACGACGGTATGCCCATGCCGGTGTCCTTGACTACCAGCTCGACCAACTGCTCGCTGCCAATTGCAGACAGTCTGACAACGCCACCCACCGGCGAGTAGCGAACTGCGTTGTCGACAAGATGCGCTACAGCGGTGACGAGTTGACGCTCGTCGACGCTGACCGACAGCGAGCCGGGATCGTCGACCACCAGTTGAACGTTTCGCTCAGTAGCTAATGGCTGCACCCGTTCACTTGCTTGGTCGAACAGCCTGGCGACCGTCACGGCTCGTCGCTCGATCACCTGGCCAGCTTCAAGCCGGGATAGCTCGAGTAGATCGCCGATAATGTGACTGACCCGGTGGGCTTGCTCTGTGAGTCGCAGAGCCAACGGCTCGATAATGGCCGGTTCATTCTCACCCGCAATTGTTTCGGCGAGAAGCGCCAGGGCTCCAATTGGGGTTTGGAGCTCGTGACTGATGTTCGCAACGAAATCCCGGCGCACGTTTTCGAGCCGATTGCGACCGGTGACATCCTCGATGACCACTGCCACCGTGTCACGACGATCAACAGGACTAGCGGTAATAGACACCACCAAACGCTGCGGAGTATTGAACTCGATCTCTTCGATGGCCGGGCGCATCGTGCTACTGGCTACACCTCGCAGTCGTGCTACCACCTCCCGGACAACTGGTCCGCGAAGTGGTTCCGCCAACAACGTCTCAGCCGAGTGATTCTGCAGGTCCCTAAACGGCCCGCGAAACACCACAAATCCGAACGGGAACGAATCGAGCGCCAATCGAAGCCGGTCGGTGTTCGCCTGGGTATCGTGTAACTGAGTGTCGCCTTGCCCGGCTGCAACACGAAGGTTGTCGAGGGACGAAGCCAGTGTTGTCGATCGACGCCAACTGACCTGTGGATATAGCTCGCTCGTGAGCCGACGGAGCCGGCGGGCGGCTAACCGCAGTCCGACGAAGCAGCCGGCGATGGCCGCAAACGCCACAAATGCGATGATCGCGACTGGGTGCATTGCTCCATTCTGGTGCCTCGATGCGAGTCGCACCGAGCCGGTAGCCCAAACTATAAGGAATGGAACCGTCCAAAGAAGTGCTCTACGACCTGCACCGGCGCATGGTGCGAATTCGTCTGTTCGAAGAGGCCGCCGGTCGCTTAGCCGAAGCAGCCAAGCTTCCTGGCTTCCTCCATCTCTATGTCGGTGAAGAGGCGGTCGCGTCAGGCGTTTGCGCCAACCTGAGCGACGACGACCAGATCACTTCCACCCACCGTGGCCACGGTCACCTGGTCGCGAAAGGTGGCCAGTTCCGCCCGATGATGGCTGAACTCATGGCCAAATCCACCGGGTACTGCAAGGGCAAGGGCGGCTCCATGCACATCAGCTCGCTCGACGTTGGCATGCTCGGCGCCAACGGCATCGTGGGTGCCGGTTCGCCCATTGCGGTCGGTGCCGCTTTCGCCAACAAGTACAAAGGCAACGGTAACGTCGCAGTTGCGTTCTTCGGCGATGGTTCCACCAATATTGGCGCATTCCACGAGGCTGCCAACATGGCCAACGCGCTCAAACTCCCCATCGTGTTTGCCTGCGAGAACAACGAATACGGCGAGTTCACGCCACGTCACAAGACCATGGCCATCACCGACATCGTCGATCGGGCACAGGGATACGGCATGCCCGGAGTCATCGTCGATGGCATGGACGCTGTTGCCGTGTACGAAGCTGCTCACGAGGCAGTGGCCCGGGCCCGGGACGGCGACGGCCCCTCGCTTATCGAGGCAAAAACCTACCGTTTCTACAACCATCACGGCGTACAAAACCTCGGCCTGAAATACCGGTCCGACGACGAGGTAGCCAAGTGGAAAGAACGTGACCCGATCTTCTCGCTCGAAGCCCGCCTCATCCAGGCTGGCACCATGACCCGGGCCGAAATCGATGGCATCTGGACCGAGTTACGAGCCGACATCGACGATGCCATCCAGTTCGCGGAAGACAGCCCCTATCCCACCATCGATCAGATGATGGCCGACGTCTACACGGTGATGCCATGAGCACCCCAGCACCTACCGCGGAACGCACAATTGGTTACGTGCAAGCCTTCAACGAAGCCGTTCGCCAATGTATGCGGCTCGACGAGAACATCTTTTGTGCTGGCGAAGACATCGGCGCGTTCGGCGGTGTCTTTGGCACATTCAACGGGCTCCAAAAAGAGTTCGGGGAACGACGGGTAGTCGATACACCCATCAGCGAACAAGCCATCGTCGGCCTCGGTATCGGCTCGGCCGTCACTGGCTTACGGCCCATCGTCGACCTCATGTTCATGGACTTCATCTGCGTCGCCATGGACCAAATCGTCAACCAGGCTGCCAAACTCAAGTACATGTTTGGTGGCAGTGCCACCCTGCCGCTCACCATCACAACAGCCGGCGGCGCGGGGTTGTCGGCGGCTGCACAACATAGCCAAAGCCTTGAAGCCTGGCTGTGTCATGTGCCCGGTCTGAAGGTGGTGTACCCCTCCAACCCGTACGACATGAAAGGCCTCATGGTCTCGTGTATTCGGGAAGACAACCCCACGGTCATGGTGAAGAACAAGCGGCTTTTGGGAATGACCGGCGTGGTCCCCGAGGAGCTCTACAGCATCCCCCTCGGCACGGCCTCAATCAACCGGCCAGGCAACGACGTCACAATCGTGGCCATTGGTCGAATGGTCGGTGAGTCGCTCGCTGCGGCCGCTCAGTTGGCCGAGGAAGGTATCGACTGTGAGGTCATCGACCCTCGCACGTTGCAGCCGCTCGACTCCGACACACTCATCGATTCCGCCCGCAAAACCAACCGGGTTGTAGTCGTGCACGAAGCGGTTCGCTTCGGTGGTCTGGGCGCCGAGATCGCAGCGCAAATTCAAGAGATGGCATTCGACTATCTCGACGCTCCCGTCGCGCGCATCGGGGCTCCGTTCTCGCCGGTGCCATTCAGCCCGGCACTCGAGCAGCACTACGTGCCGAACACCGCCGCCATCGTCGAAGGTGTTCGCGGCTTGCTCGTCGGCTCGTGACGGCAGCGGCCAGACCGCCCGGCGGTGTCGCGACCGTAGGTGTTATTGCCAACCCGCTAGCAGGCAAAGACGTTCGGCGACTTGTCGCCAACGCGTCGCCAACATCGGATGCTGCCAAGATCGGTGTAGTTCGCCGCGCCGTCGTTGGCGCGGTCGAGGGCGGAGCAACGCGGGTTCTACTCTCCCCCGATAGCCACAATTTGTGTCACCGCGCCATCGAAGGGCTCGACCTTCCCGCCGAACTTTTGGTCCTCGACGACGCGGTGTTTGGAACACGCGGCGATACCACTGCCATTGCCCGACATCTTCGTGACGAGAACGTCGGGGCCCTCATTGTGCTGGGCGGCGACGGCACTAACCGAGACGTTGCCCTCGGATGGCTCGACGTGCCACTCATCTCCATCTCCACCGGCACCAACAACGTGTTCCCGGTCATGATCGAATCGACCATCGCTGGTCACGCTGCTGGTCTGGTTGCGAGCGGAACAGTGCCCCTAGGCGATGTCTCGAATCGGGCGAAGGTTATCCATGTTCGGTTTCCCGATGGGCGCGACGATTTGGCGCTCGTCGACCTTGTGCTTGTCGAATCGTCCTTTACCGGGTCGCGGGCCGTTTGGGACGCGTCCACAGTGCGCCACGTCATCGCTACCATCGCCGAACCAACCACGGTCGGGTTGTCCTCGATTGCAGCGTCATGCCATCCGCTTAGCCGGCGCGAACCTGGGGCCGTGTCGGTGGTTCTGGGCGCGGCTGGCACCGCACATCGGGTGCCGATTGCACCCGGTTCGTATGCGACCGTCAACGTTGTTTCGCACGGCGTCATCACCAACATTTCTCTCACCGGGCCAGGCGCTTTGGCGTTCGACGGTGAACGTGACCATGTGCTGTCGAGCGGAGACACAGTCAACATCACCATTAGTCGAGACGGCCCGCACGTCATCGATGTTCGCCACACCATGGCTGTCCTACGTGGCAGCGCGTGCCAGTCGATAAGGAGTCACTGATGGCAACCGAGTTCCAGATGCCCAAGCTGGGCCTAACAATGGAGCAGGGCACCATTCTGAGCTGGATGGTGCCCGATGGCACGGAGGTCACGCAAGGCCAAGCTGTCCTTGTTATCGAGACCGACAAGACCGAGACCGAGGTCGAGTGCAGTGGTTCAGGCATCCTCAAACAGGTAGGCGATGTCGGTGGGGTCTTCCCGTGCGGAACACTCATCGGATGGCTACTAGCCCCGGGCGAGACCGCTCCTAGCGCTGCGTCGTCGCCGTCGGTTGCCCCGAGTGGCGCGCCGGTCGCTGCGGTCGCTCAACCGGTTACTCGTGTTGCCCGTCAAGGCCGGTTACTGATCTCACCCAACGCACGCCGAGTGGCTCGAGAACTCGGCGTCGATGCCGACACGGTTGTGGGCACGGGCCCCGATTGTCGCATCGTGTCGGAAGACATCGAGCGTGCTGCCGCCAGTCGCCCGGCCGGTGGCCAACCGGCCGCTACCTGGTCGACCGCTGCTCTGCCTGCGGCTTCAACCTCGGCGTCACCCGCGGCCGTGCAACTGGCCAAGCTCCTTGGTGTCAACCTGGCGGCCGTAGGTACGGCGTCGCCCGACGGCATGGTCGGCCGCGAAGATGTGGCCGAGTACGCCCGTAGTCTCATAGCTCGGGCGCTATCACAGCCCGCTGCGGCACCTGGCGTTCTACCCGCCGTGCCGTCCGTCGCTCCGGCGGCACTGCAGCCACCAACAAAGATCGTGCCGCTCACAGGCATGCGCGGCACTATCGCCAAACGCATGTACGCCTCGCTTGCAGACATGGCGCAACTCACGTTGTTCATGGACGTCGACATGGATGCCGCGGTTGCCGACCGCAATCGTCGCAAAACTCTCGGCCCGCCGCCCGGGTTCACCGACTACGTCATCAAGGCTGCCGCACTAGCGTTACGCCAGCACCCCACCGTGAACTCGATGATCACCGCTGATGGCGTGGCATTGCTGCCCGACATTCATGTAGGCATGGCCGTGGCGCTCGACAACGGGCTCATTGTTCCGGTCACGCACCACACCGACCAGCAGTCACTCGCCGATCTGTCGACCGAAACGACCCGGCTGGCAACGGCCGCTCGGGCCGGCAAGTTGGCCCTTGCCGATCTGGAGGGCGGCACGTTCTCGGTAACAGCGCTTGGTATGTATGGCGTCGACGGGTTCACGCCGGTGATCAATCCGCCAAACTCGGCAATTCTCGGTGTCGGCCGACTGCGCGACGACGTGGCCTGGGACAGCGACGCGCCCCGTAAGGTCACCCGGCTCACCCTCAGCCTTACGTGGGATCACCGCGTTTTCGACGGCACCCCGGCCGCAGAGTTTACGGGAACCATTAAGCGTCTCCTAGAAGATCCCGCGCAGCTCGACTAACCCGCGCCCCACAAAACGGCCGTGTTCGCAACTGTTGCGTTTTTGGCGCACCTACAGCCGGCCGTGTTCGCAACTGTTGCGGATTTGGTGGGTCTGGGCCTGCCAGCCGCGACTGCTTGGGTCCATAGCCTCACGACCACGGCGGGCGGTTCCGCTACTGTCGACCGGTGCCGTTAAACCAATCCGACCGACCATTGCGCGCTGCCGTCATCGGCACGGGCGCAATTAGTGCACAGCATCTGGCGTTTCTGTCGAGTTCCCCACGGGCCAATCTCGTCGGGGTGTGCGACCTATCACCGGTGTCAGCCAAGGTCGCCGCCCGCCGACACGATGCCGGTGGTTCGTTCACCGATGCTGCTGCCATGCTCGACATCGTCAATGCCGATGTCGTGCATATCCTTACGCCCCCCAACTCCCACGGGTTCCTCGCTCGCATGGCTCTCGATCATGGGGCACACGTCATCTGCGAGAAGCCCATGACGGCCACATCCGACGAAGCCGTAGCGCTCCTGAACCATGCAAGTCTGGCGAAGCGACACCTTGTCGAAAATCACAACTATCGCTTCAATGACGACGTTGTCACGATGCACGACAACCGTGTCGCAGGAACCATCGGCACGGTGCGTGAAGTCGAAATCCGAATGGCCTTGCCTGTGCGCGATCCCAAGGGCCGGTTCGCCGACGAGAACCTCCCGAACGCCATTCACAAGATGCCAGCTGGCGTCATTCACGATGTGCTCACTCACATGGTGTATCTGCTCGACCACTTGAGTGACCACGCAACATGGGACACGGTGTCGGCAACGTGGTCCAACCATGGCGGCGGCGATTTGTTCAAAGTCGACGATCTCGACACTGTTCTCGTTGGCCATCATGCCAACGGCTCCGTACATGGTCGCCTCCGTTTCTCGGCTCAAACATCACCCGATTCATTTGGCATCATCGTGCGAGGAAGCGAGGGCCAAATGTCGACCGATCTGTTCCACCCCTTCCTCGATATCCGCAAGGCCCGAGCCGTTGGTTCGCAGCTCACGCCCATCGCAAACCATGTCGTGAACGGTGCGTCACTCGCCCGGGCTGGGTTCCGCAACTTCGGCCAGAAGCTCTTGCAACACTCGCCGTATCACGGGTTAGCTCGATTCCTCGACGAGACGTACACAGCATTTGCCGCGGGAACCACACCGCCGGTTACGCCGCGAGACATCATTACCGCGGCCCAACTGATCGACCGGATGGTCGGTCAAATGCGCCTCACTCAAGGGGCAACACAATGAAAGTTTTTGTCACCGGGGCTACCGGGTTCGTCGGCCGCTATGTCGTTGCCCGTCTGGTCGCCAACGGCCACGAGGTCACAGCGTTCGTTCGGCCTACGTCGCCGGTAGCCACTCTGCAAACCGCCATCGAAACCGGCCATGTGACGGTGGCTCGTGGTGAACTCAGTACCGGTCTCGGGCTCGCAGACGCCATGAGCGGCCACGACGTCATCGTGCATTTGGCCGCCGTAAAAGGCGGCGACTACTTCTCCCGTTTCGCCGGTACCGTCGTCGGTACCGAGAACCTTCTGAAGGCCGCTCAGGCTGCGAACGTCACCGAACTGGTAGCCATCAGCACGTTCTCGGTGTACGAATACGCGGCGTTGAAAGCCGGTTCGTTGTTCGACGAATCGGCACCGGTGGTAACTAATCCGAAGGGCCGCGACGAGTACACCGAAACCAAGATGTACCAGGACGAGTTGTACCAAGACTTTGGCGCTCTACCAGGCAACCGCATGGTGATGATTCGTCCCGGCATGATTTACGGAAGGGGCGAGGAATGGCACCCACTGCTCGGTGGCGATCTAGGTCCTGTCTACTTACGCATCGGTAGCAAAGTACGCCCGCCTATCGTGTATGTCGAGAATGTCGCCGACGCCATTGCGCTAGCTGCCCAGCATCTTCATTCGCCCGCCAATGCACCCGTAGGTGACATCGATGGCCTGGTAATCAACCTGGTCGATGATCACTTGCCAACTCAGGACGAGTACGTGAACAAACTGAAGGTGCTGGCGATAGGTTCGGACTCCATCACCTTCCCTCGGTATGTGAAGGTTCCGTTCCAGGTGATGAAGGCTGCCGCCGTCGCCGCTCAGGCAGTCAACGTTCGGGTGTTCAAAGGGCGAGCGAAACTTCCTGGCGTCGCCGTACCCGCCCAGATCGATGCCCGCTTCAAGTCGTTCCGATACTCGAACCAACGGGCAAAATCAGCCCTTGGCTGGTCGCCTCGGTTCAGCCTCGACACGGCGTTAGAACGCTGCGTGTCCAAGCGAGACCTGGCAGCCGATATCCTCGCCGCCCCCGCTCAGGAATCGTAGTCACATGCGCATCGCTTACTTCTCTGCACGGTTTCCCCGACCAACCGAAACCTTCCTCGTTCGCGAGATCGAAGGCCTTCGGCGCGCCGGTATCGAGGTGTACCCGTTCGCATTGCACCGTCCCGGCGACCACGACATCGTCGACGACGACCAGCGCACCGAACGGGATCGCACCACGTATGTACTGCCCTCTAGCCCACTAACGGCCGCCGTCAGCCAACTACGGCTGCTGGTGAAGTCACCACAGCGCTACATAGCCACGCTGAAGTTGGCCCACGAGTCGAAACGTCCCGGCATCAAGGGTTCATATAAGCAGGTGCTGTACATGCTCGAAGCCGGTGTACTCAGCCATCGCGTGCGAGCGGCCGAGTGCACCCATATACACGCTCACTTCGGCGATCTGTCGACCACCGTGGCCATGCTCACGGCCAGTTTCAGTGGCCTGCCCTATAGCTTCACCCTGCACGGCTCGGGTATTTTCCTCGAGGCATACGATTGGAAGCTCGACCAGAAGATTCGTCACGCCAAGTTCGTCGTCACCATCTCGTGGTTCTGTCGCAGCCAAGCCCTCATCCTTGGGACCGAGGCAGCAGCCGACAAGGTGTTCATCGTGCATTGCGGGGTGCAACCGCGTCGCTATACGCCAGATGCTGTATGGGCGCACCGAGCCAGCGACGCCCCGGTACGGTTGGTGTTTGTAGCCCGTCTCGACAACGGCAAGGGCGTATCCGACCTTTTGGAAGCATCGCGGCAACTTCGCGACAGCGGCCTCGACTTCCATCTCACCATCGTCGGAGACGGGCCCCTTCGCTCCCAATTCGAGGACACGATGCACGAGCACAACTTGGACGACCGGGTCGAGTTTGCGGGCTATCAATCCCAAGATGGCGTGGCGGCCATCCTGGCGACGGCCGACATCAGCGTGCTACTCAGTTACGGCGAGGGCGTACCAACCGTACTGATGGAAGCTCATGCTGCTGGGCTCCCGGTCGTCGCTACCAACACCGGCGGTGTAAGTGAACTGGTTATTCACGGCGAAACCGGTTTTCTGGTGCCGCCAGGCGACGTCGACACGTTTTGCCACGCTGTTCGTGTACTTGCCGCCGATCCTGAACTTCGACACCGCATGGGTATGGCCGGGGCGAAGCGAGTACACGATCATTTCGACAGCAATATCGAAGCCGCACGGCTTGCTCAGCTGTTCACGTCGTTCGAGACCCAGGCGTTACCGGTGCGTCCACTTCCGCTCGGGAGGTAGCCAACCATCGCCAAGCGGGTAACGTCGGGGGCGACATGACAGCCGCTGCCGCAACCAAAGGGCGCAACCCGCTCCTTGCCGTCTTCACCACCGTGTTCATCGACCTTCTCGGGTTCGGGATTCTTATCCCGGTTTTCCCGCTACTCATCAACCCTGGCTCGCCGTTCAAGATAACGCCAGATGCGTGGAGTCCTACCACTGGCCTCATTATGTTGGGCTGGCTACAGGCCATCTACCCGTTCTTCATCTTCCTCGCAGCACCCATCCTGGGCCAACTGTCCGACCGATTTGGGCGCCGCCCAGTGCTGGCTTTCTCGATTGCGGGCACATCGCTTGGCTACGTCGTCTTTGCCATCGGCATCGCCACCAAGAACATTCCGCTGCTCTTTATTGCCCGGGCATTCGACGGGGCTACGGGCGGCAACCTCGCTGTCGCGCAGGCAGCAATTGGCGATATCAGCACCAACGAGAACCGGGCCAAGAACTTCGGGGTTCTCGGTGCCGCGTTCGGGCTCGGGTTCATCATCGGCCCCTACCTCGGTGGACGCCTGAGCTCGCCCAACACAAGCTTCTACGGTCTCTTCGACACACCCGATTGGTTCGGGGCCGCAACGCCGTTCTGGTTCGCAGCCGTCCTAGCGGCCTTAAACTGCGCTCTCGTGTTAGTCGCATTGCCCGAAACCTTGGCTGAAAAGACAGCCGATCGCCGATTGCAGTTTGGTCAAGCATTCAGCAACATCATCAAGGGTTTCACGTCCCCCCGCTTAAGGGTGCCGCTGGCTACAGCGTTCTTGTTCAACGCCGGGTTCACGTTCTTCACGACGTTCTTCGGGGTATACCTCGCCCGTAAGTTCGCGTTTTCCCCTGGGAAAACCGGCGACTATTTCGCGGTGGTCGGCTTGTTCATTGCTCTGTCTCAAGCTCTACTCGTGGCCAGGGTCGCCAAGAAACTCAGCGACTTTCGAGTGCTGAAGTTCAGCTTGTTCGGCAACGCCGCCAGCATGGTGATCTTCTTTGTCGCCACCAGCACATGGCCGCTGTGGTGGTCGATTCCGATATTTTGTGCATTCAACGGATTGACGATGGCCAACATGACCAGCCTCGTCAACCGATCAGCGGAACCCGGGCGCCAAGGCGAAGCAATGGGCATCTACTCGAGCGTGCAAAGCCTTGCCCAGGTGCCGGCCTCGGCGCTGGTTGGGTACGTGGCGAGCGGCCTGACGTCGAACACCCCGCTCGTGGTTGCGACTGTCCTCATGACCATTGCCGGCGCGTTGTTCGTCGCCGCATTTCGTTCCACCTATGTGCATTCCGCCGCCGTGGCCGCGGGCATGGCGGCGCACTGATGGGCCCGTTAGACGGTGTCCGGGTTGTCGATTTGAGTTCGGTCGTAATGGGCCCAGTTGCCACCGGGCTTATGGCCGACCTTGGCGCCGAGGTCATCAAGGTCGAGTCACCCGACGGCGATGCATTACGCACTGCAGGCTTTTCTCCCGAAGTCGGTATGGGCGCGCTTTTCATTCATGCCAACCGCAACAAGAAGTCGGTGTGCCTCAATCTGCAATCGGCCGCTGGTCGAACCGCCTTCGATGCGCTGCTCGCCACCGCCGACGTGTTGGCAACCAATATTCGGCCCGCCGCTATGGCCCGCCTCGGGTTGTCGTACGACGACCTTTGCGCATCGCATCCACGGCTCGTCTACCTGTCGATGGTGGGCTATGGCCAAGACGGCCCCTATGCGGCCTATCCGGCCTACGACGACCTTATCCAGGGTGCCTCGGGGCTCGCCTCGGCGTTCGAACGTTCGGGCGCCGGCCCCCGCTATGTACCGGCCAACCTGGCCGATCGCTCGGTGGGCATCTACTCCTTCGGTGCGGTCACTGCTGCGCTGTTTGCTCGCGAACGCACCGGCCTCGGCCAACTCGTCGAAGTGCCGATGTTCGAGACCATGGCGTCACAGATCCTGGGCGAGCACCTCAATGGCCACACGTTTCATCCGCACGTCGGCGCTACCGGTTACCAGCGGTTGATGAACCCGCAACGTAAACCCTTCACCACTGCCGACGGCCACGTATGTGCGCTGGTCTACAACGACAAGCAGTGGCGCAGCTTTGTTCGGCTCACCGACCTCGACAATTCGCTAGCTACCGATCCCGAGTTCTTGACTTTGGCCGACCGCCAACGCAACGTCGTCGAGGTGTACCGCCTGCTCACCATCGAGTTCGCCAAACACCCGAGCCACTACTGGCTTGACACGCTACGTGCCGCCGATATTCCAGTTGGGCCGCTCCACACGTTCGACTCGCTCGAGGTCGACCCGCATCTTGTTGCCACCGGGTATTTCACCACTATCGACGATCATGTGCTCGGCGCGGTGACGACGACAGCGGTTCCCGCCAAGTTCAGCGCAACGCCAGCGAGTAGGTCGGCGGCCATGGCCCCGCGCCTTGGTGAACACACCCGCCAGATCTTGGCTGAGGCTGGCCTCAACCAAGCCGACATCGACGCCGCAATCGCCTCGTCGCACCGCTAACAGCGGTTTCACGTTGCGATGGTGCCGAGCAACACGTAGTTGTTGGACGTCTCGGCGAACACCCAATCCCACGTGCTGGTCGTGGTGTCGTATACCCCTGGGCCGTATACGCCATTGACCTTGTCAACCCGGGCTTCGAAGTAGCCGTGACCGGCGTCCCAGCCCACGTTGTTCGGCTGACGCCAACCAAAGATCTCGGCCCGAACCTTTCCCGACTTCGTGTCAACGTAGACGGCTTCGTCATCGGCATTCAACTCACGTTCTTGGCGAACGTTGTCGGTCACGCTTTCCCACTCTCCGGCGAGAACGACACCGTTTCTGATCACAAACGAATCATCGCCATCCGGGTTCGGCGCGAACCCCGGGATGCTCTTGTCAACGTACGAGCCGTTGCGCAGGTCGATGTAGCGCGTGAATGGCAGCGCTGATTCACTCGTCACCACCGTTGCCACGGTGTGGTCGTCGACCTCGAAGGGCATACCCGAGCGCGGTGCGACAATCGTCGTCGATAACGAGCCTGTTTGGGTGTCGTAGATGTTGATCGAGGTGGACGAGTCCTGCCATTCCAGAAATACCTCGAAGCGGTCGCCAATCACAACACTCGGATTGCTTGAACAGGCACCGGGCATCCACACCGACGACGAGTGCAGCTTGGTTGCGGTCCAACCTGCAAGCAAGGTACTCATCTTGTCGGTTGCGACAAGGAACGACTTGTCGTAACCGACCTTGCTTACACGGTACAGGTTGGCCGTCGGCGCGCCTGGGGCCGAGGCTCGTGGAACCAGTTCATACTTGCCGGTGCCGATTGTCGCAGCCACAACCGGCGCAACCGGTTTGGGCGCGGCCGTCGGCGCCGGGGTAGGTGCGGCTGGCACCATGGTCGGAACCTTGAGTATGGCTCGACCTACCGCCTGGCCGAGTTTGAAGCCCTCACTGTTATCGATGGGTAGATGAATACCGGCATAGAGTCGCGAATCACGGGCCTCCTCGGCGCTCGACATCCACAGTGCCGCCTTGTCCGGAACGAAATGGCTGAGCACTGTCGCGGCCGCTGCCGACACTGTTGAATGACCCGACACATAGCCCGGGAACGGTGGGTTGGGCATCGATGTTTTGATGAGCGGATCGATCATGTCGGGGCGCGCCGTCCAGTACCTGTATTTGATCTTCCAAGTCTCCAGGAACGAATCAGCGAGCGACATCGCCAACGCTGCCTGTACCTGGGCGAACTGAGCGTCGTCACCTGCCAGTTTGGTTCCCTCGATGTTCTTCCAGAAATGGTTCTGCCAGATACCTGCTGGCGCCTCGGTTCCCGGCGTACCTCCCCAGTAGTTGATGGTTGCCACCCATCGGGCATCGCGATCAAGAGCCGCCTTGCTGGTTGCCTGTACCTGAGCGTTCATGGTCACCGAACCGGGAGCAGGAGGCGCTGGCACGTCGAACACGGTGCCGTTGGGAACAAGCCAACGCGTCCATGTACCGGCGGTAACAGCGAGTGGGACCTGACCGCCGCGTGAAATCCATTTGTCGTCACCAACCGGCGGGGTCTTGTCGGCGGCAGCGTCGGCGGCAGCGCCGTCGCCGACCATGCGCTTCAACAAACCATCGCGCACGCTCGCAGCAGCCGGCACAAGTGTTTCGGCCACGCCGAGTTTCGCGCCCACCGACGACAACATGTCCTTGTCGTCGGGAGACAGGGCAGTGAGCACTTCGAGGGACACGCGTCCGGATTGCTTTGCGTCGTTGGTTGCTCTCAGCGTCTGGTCGTACCCGGTCGCTACGTAGGCATAGATTCGTGCGCTTGCCGGCGGCGATGGCTTGCGAAGTTTCACTACGTCTTGCGCAGCGAGCATCCATTGACGAGACGCCAAGGCAGCAGTCGGCACCGGAACCGACGGCACCGGACTCGTGGAGACCATCGACGCGTTCGAAACACTAGTAGTAGTCGAACTGGTGACGTTCGACTGGCTCGCGCAACCAGTAATCGCGATCAGCGATCCGGCGACGAGCAGCAGCGACATTTTGGCGCAACGTGAGTTCATGGTGAATAGGACGTCCGTAGTTGTTCCTGGTTGACATCAATCATCGGCATGACACCATCATGAGTCAAGCACGTACAGTCGGGTATGGACTCGACAACCGTCGCCATCTACGAGCAGCAAGCTCAGCGCTACCAGGCCCGACGCCAGCCGCTGTCGGCACCCGTCGCCCAAGCTCTCAACACGGCTACACCGGTTGGTGCCGTTCGGCTCGATGCCGGATGCGGCCCCGGTTGGTACGGCCCACACCTCGGCGAGCCCTACGTCGCCCTCGATATTGCCCGTTCGATGTTGGAACTCGTGCCCACGTACGCGCCCGGAGCCTTACGGGTTCAGGCCGATCTTGCCCACCTCCCGTTTCGTCGTCACAGTATTGGCGCCGCGTTCGCGAACCGCAGCTATCTCCATGTTCCCAAGGTCGACCTTCCGCTCGCGCTTTGGGATCTGCATCGAGTCGTCGCACCGGGAGCCGGTGTTCGAATCGCCATGATCGAAGGCGACTACGAGGGCCGTCAATCCGACGACGATCTGGCCGTCGGTGACGCCTCCCGCTTCTTCGCGTTGTGGCCCGAAGCCTCGCTTGTCGACGTCTTTACAGGCGCCGGATTCGCCGACCTCAGGGTTGAACGAATGGAGCGCAGCTTGGTAACAGCGGCAACACGAGCACGAACTCTGGCCGATGTGGTGGGCCCGTCGATGCGCCTTTTGATCGTCGGCCTGAACCCGAGCCTGTACGCCGCCGACGTTGGCGTTGGTTTCGCTCGACCCGGCAACCGGTTCTGGCCCGCCCTCAACGCTGCGGGCATAACGGGCGTGAATCGCGACCCGATGCGACTATTTCGACAACACCGAATCGGTATGACCGACATGGTGAAGCGGGCAACGTCCAAAGCCGACGAGGTGACCAAAGTCGAGTTTCGCAACGGACTCGAACGGCTCGACCGGCTGTGCGTTTGGCTGCAGCCGGCCGCCGTGTGCATTCTGGGTCTCACCGGATATCGGGCGGCGACTGACCGCGCTGCCACGACGGGTTGGCAGACCCGCAGCCTTGGCGGTTGTCCCGTCTATGTGATGCCGAACCCCAGCGGCCTGAATGCCCACGACACCGTCGAATCATTGGCCCGGCACCTTCGAATCGCTCTCGCGGAGCGACAGCCTTCGCCGGGTTTTTTGGTCGATGTTGTCCAAACGGGGTGATGCTACGCGTCATATTGGTACCGGCGGTGGACGCCGGGGATACGAGAGGGAGTTTCCCACGCCACCTGCGCCGTACCGGGCTGTGCCGTTTGCATCTTTGATTCCCGTTGAGCCAGTCATGCACACGTCGTTTTGGAGCGGATCGGCGTTGTCCTGCAACATCGATCCGCTCCAAAGCACGGGGGCGCCCGCTCACATCTTCAATAGGGACAATGGCGACAGCCGTTGCCACAGCATGGCCGGCGGGCCAGGCACAGCGCGGTAAAGACAAACAACCTCGAGTCCGGGTCGACGTAGCCGTCGTGGCCCTGCGCGACGGCTACGTCGTGGGCAGCTTGAGCCGCGCTCGAAGCGGGGGCCGACGGGCGCTTGGTCACCGTCGGGCTATGCGCCGACGGGAGCGAGCATGACATCGGCCGCCGACCACGGGTCGAGGCGACGCGACACAACATCGGCAGCACAGCTTTCCCACGCTTCGCCACTGCAGATTTCGCGGGCTCGTTGACCTAGCCGAGTGGCGACAATCTCGTTGAGTTCGGCGCGCATGCGTTGCTCGCGTCGACGAACGAGCGAACCGTCGGCCTCGACAAAGGCCCGGTGCTCGTGGATCTTGTCCCAGATGTCGGACACGCCAAACCCGGTCGTTCCGATTGCTGTGACGATCGGTGGCCGCCAGTCTTCATGGGCTAGGTCGGTGAGATCGAGCATCAGTTCGATGTCGCGGCGGGTCTCGTCGACCCCTTTGCGATCAGCCTTATTAATCACGAACAGGTCGGCGATTTCCATGATACCCGCCTTGTTGGCCTGCACTGCGTCGCCCCAACCCGGGTTGACAACAACAATGGTGGTGTCGGCTTTTCCGGCGATTTCGATCTCGACCTGGCCAACGCCAACCGTTTCCACCAGGATCCAATGCCGCCCAATGGCATCGAGCAAACGCACGGCCTCGGGCGTCGCCAACGACAACCCGCCGAGGTGGCCGCGGGTGGCCATAGAGCGAATGAAAACCCCGGGGTCGGTGGCATGATCCTGCATACGTACCCGATCGCCGAGAATGGCGCCACCGGTGAACGGCGACGACGGGTCGATAGCGAGAACCGCCACCTCGAGCTGCTGGGCTCGCAAATGAGCAATCATCGCGCTTGTAAGGGTGCTCTTGCCCGAACCGGGAGCCCCAGTGATTCCGACGGTGTACGAACTACCACCAACCGGATACGCCAATCGTCCGACCGTGCGGGCGTCGGTGCCACCACGTTCGATCATGGACAAAAGACGCGCCAGTGCGCCGCGGTCACCCGCTACCGCCTCGCGAAACAGCACCTCAGGGTCTCGACTACGCGGCGCCATTGTCAGTCGATCGCAATTACTTCTGTGACACCATCGACACGGTCACGCATGATGCGCTCGATGCCGCCCTTCAGCGTTTGGCTGGACGCCGGGCACGTGCCGCACGCGCCAATGAGCGTGACAGTGACGATTCCTGTCGCCTCGTCGACATCGCGCAACACAATGTCTCCGCCGTCGGCTTGCAACGCCGGGCGGATCACTTCGATGGTCTTTTCGACAAGTTCTCTCACAACAAAGGCCTCCAGGCCTGGCAATCAATGTGGGGCGCACTGTGATTGTGGCAGCCTCGGGCATATCCTTGCCATATATGCGCAACCGTGCACTACTGAAATTGATTCCCACGGTAATCGTGATGAGCTGTAGCGGGGGTGGCAAGGAGGTGGCAACCGTAGCTCCTGCACTGCCAGAGCTGACGGCGGCAACGGTCGTGCCCGACAGCACCGTGCCGGGCACTACCGCCTCCACGTCGACTTCGTCACCGGCCCCAAGCACCGCTCTGGCTGTGCCGGTTAACACGGCGGTGCCACCGGCGACGGTGGCTACCAAGCAACGCCAGATCACCGTGACGGTTGGATTGGATTCGAGCCCAGCTAGGGTCGACAAAGTCGAGTTCGGCTCGCAATTGCAGCTCACGCTCACGAATCCAAACGAGGCCGATGAATTCCATCTGCATGGGTACGACCTCGTGCAAGCGGCGGGGAAGGCCGAGACCACCGTTTTTTCGTTCACGGCCGACAAAAAGGGTACGTTCGATGTCGAGAGCCATCACACCAAAGGCGTGCTGGTCCGGATCGAGGTGTCGTGAACGTACTTGCTCATCAAGGTGGGTGGGACGAGATGCTTCTCGTCGTTGTCCCGCTCGCGCTCGTCTTCGGGTTGCTTATCGTGGCCAAACGCCGGGCCCACAAGCCAGAGTAGCGGTATGTCCCGCCATTAGCGTGAGATATCGGCACCTAGCGACCGAAGTTTGCCAACAAGGTCGCCGTAGCCGCGGTCGATATGCGACGGATGAGAAATAACGGTTTCGCCTTGGGCGCCAAGACCGGCCACGACGAGGCACGCACCAGCGCGAATGTCGTGGGTGGTGACATGGGCACCATGAAGTGTCGGGACTCCTCGTACGACGGCGTGGTGGCTGGCAACACGAATATCGGCGCCCATTTGTTGTAATTCTTCGATGTAGCGAAACCGTCCGGCGTACAGGTTTTCGGTAACGATGCCAACGCCGTCGCCTACTGACAACATGGTGGTGACTAGCGGCTTGTAGTCGGTAGCTATGCCGGGGTACGGCAGCGTAGAAACATCGATCGAGCGAATGCGCTGATCGGACCGCACCCACAGGCCGTTACCAACGTCGGTGACGATTAGCCCCATCATCCGCAGCTTGTCGAGAAACAGGTCCATGTGCCGAGCAATGCCGTCCTGGATCGTGATTTCTCCCCCAGCGACCGCCACCGCCGATAAAAAGGTGGCTACTTCCAGCCGGTCGGGTACGACAGAGTGGGTTGCCGGCTGAAGGTCACCCGACGGCACCCCATGAACAACAAGCGTCGATGACCCGACGCCTTCGATGTCGGCACCCATTGCTTGCAGGAAGTGGCACAGGTCGACAATTTCAGGTTCGCGCGCAGCGTTATCCACAACCGTGGTTCCTTTGGCCAGGACAGCGGCCATCACAATGTTCTCGGTGGCACCAACGCTGGGAAAATCGAGCGTGATACTGGCGCCATGGAGCCCTCGGGGGGCGTGACCGACCAGAACGCTGTCGACAAGTTCGATTTCGGCACCGAGCGCAGCCAGACCTCGAAGATGCAGGTCGACCGGACGAGTACCGAAATTGTCGCCGCCGGGGAGCGGCACCGACGCATGCCCGCAACGGGCGAGGAGAGGGCCAAGCACCACCACCGAGGCACGGATGGCTTCGGCTTGATCGTACGGCGCTGTGATGGAGGGTTCGTCGGGTGAATCGAGGATAAGCCGACTGCGATCTCCGTCGGGATGCGTACTCGACACACCGAGCGTGGCGAGCAAGGCTGCCATGGTGGCGACGTCGGTTATGTGTGGCACGTTGGTCAGTTCATGACGGCCGGCGACCAGCAATGTCGCCGGCATCAGTTTGAGAACAGAGTTCTTTGCACCACCGACGCGCACGGTCCCAGAGAGCCTGCGGCCCCCGCGAACAACGATCAGATCTTCAGGGTCGGCACTTCCCATGTGACAAGTATGGCCTAGACCAGCACCTAAGCTCGGGCGTTCGTGGCGACGTTGGTGCGGGTCTGGTCTCTAGAGCAAGGTACAACCGCGGATTCACCGCGCTCGGATCTCGTCGTTGAACAAGCCGTCGACGGAGCGCCCGGAACCTACCGCCAGCTCGACGGACCATTCGTCCACTACGAACGCACCGTTACAACTACGGACAACGCAGTCCACGAAACGACATGGTTTCGACTAGCCGTCCCCTGGTTCGGGTGGTTGTTTGCGCTTCCGGTGCGGCGCGCGTTGGGCCGACCCCCTGGGCCTGCACGCCTCAATACAGTCCAGCCGTGGTGGGCGCCGCCCGATCGCCTTACACCGCGTTCGGCTCGCATCATCGGGCTACTCGCTGCCGCGTCGGTGGTTGTTGGTTACGTGAATACGTTGTTCACGCAGACCGTGTCGTTTGCCGCCATCGAGTTCGGTGTTTCCGACGGTGGCAAAGGTGTGGCCGGAACCGTTGTACGGGCAGGGATTCTGCTGGTGCTGCCGTTGTTGGCTCTTGCCGACCGCATCGGACGGCGACGCGTCTTGATCGGTACCGCCGTCGGCGCAACCGTTTTCGCCTGCCTCGGAGCAGCCAGCCCATCGTTCGCAGTTCTCACCGCAAGCCAAGCAATCGGACGGCCCCTTGGCCTTGCGCTTGATGTCTTGATTGCGGTTTACGCAGCCGAGGAAATGGGCAAGGGCGCCCGGGCGTACGCTGTGGCCGTATTGGGAATGGCGGCTGGACTCGGCGCCGGCTTTTGTGTGATGGCCCTACCGCTCGCGGATATTGGCATCAACGCGTGGCGGCTTGTGTACCTCCCGCCCATCCTTTTCCTGCTGGTTGCGGTCGACCTCGCCCGACGCTTGCCCGAGAGCCAGCGATTTGTGCGATCCACCAGGAACCGAGCACCGATCTCGCGGTCGCGGCTGGGTCTCCTGGCGGCGACAGGTTGCGCCGTAAACCTCTTTCTGGCCCCGCTCTCCTTCTTCCAAAACAGCTACCTTCAAGATATCCGGGGATTCAGCGCAAGCGCGGTCTCGATCTTTACGTTGTGCACCGCCACACCCGCAGGCCTCGGCGTCATTATCGGCGGCCGCTTGGCCGACAGCCGTGGACGCCGCGGCGTAGGCGTCACCGCCCTAGTCATCAGTGCTGCGCTGCTCGCCGCCAGTTACGGCATCGGCGGGTGGCCCATGTGGATGCTAGCGTTTCTCGGCGGCTTCTTCGGCGGCGTCAGCGGTCCAGCGCTGGCCGTGTTCCGAACCGAACTGTTTCCGACCGATAGCCGAAGTCTGGCCGGTGGTCTTATTACGGCCGTAGCATTGGTGTCCGGGAGCATCGGACTGTTGGCAGTGGGCGAGCTGCGGGATCGGGGCATTTCCTACGGCCCAATCATGGCTGGCCTGGCGTTGGGCCCGGTGCTCGCTGCGATCTTGGTCTGGGTCCGATTCCCCGAAACCGCTCACAAGGAACTCGAAGAGCTCAGCTAGAACCGAACGTCTCGACGACGCATTGAAGCGCCGCGGCGATGCCATTCACGGCTCGACGAGAAGTGAATCGGGCCAGACCGTACCCGCCAACTCGTCGCCATACCGACCGCGAACTAACGCCAGGAACACTTGGCGATCGCCGTAATCGGGATGGCGCCTGCGCATTGCCGCTTCTTCCATCAGGGCGAGCGCGTCGTTGAACTCCGCCCATTCGGCGAGCCGCTGCGCTGGCGTGCGTTGGGCCAAAATCTGCATCTGGAGTCGCCAGGCAGCCGGGTCGGTATCGGCGGGAACCGCGGGAGGATTGCGCTGCGACACGACATCATCCTATCGAGACAGCTTGGTGATCCAGTTGGCGATGGTGGTGGCTACGAGCTGGTCGGCACCTTTGAGGTCGTGGCCTTTGTTGTCGACCCACACATGGGTGACAGCGCATTGCATCGTGCTTGTGGCGCCAAGCAGTTCATCGGGCGTCCCAAACGGGTCACGGGTGCCGTGGATAAACAGGGTGGGCACGGTGATGGCGGGCAGATGTTCGGTGCGAAGTTTGTCGGGTTTTCCTGGCGGGTGAAGCGGATAGCTGATGAGCGTCAGCCCGCCAGCGGGGAGCCCTTCGGCGATGGCCATGGAACACATGCGGCCTCCCATCGACCGACCGCCGAACACCACTTGGTCAGGGTCGCAGCCTGCCTTGGCGGCGAGCAACGCCGCTTCCTCGCGTACGCAGGCCAGCAGCACCGGGGCGCGGTCGGGTGGTTTGCGTCCGGCTCGACGATATGGAAAGTCGATCCGCTCGACAACAAGGTTGGGGCAAGCGGCCTCGACAGCTACTAGGCACGATTGGTTCCGATCGGACCCTGCGCCCGGGGTGAGAAGGTACGCCTTGGGTGCTGCTGGTTTGGGAGTCATGACGTAAGGATGCGACGGGCTTCGGCGAGATCGCTAATGAGCTCGCTGGCACCTTCGTCGGCCGCACCGTGATCGGGGTGAACGTCGCGTAGCTTGTCACGAAAGCGTTTACTCACCTCACGTTTGGAGAGCCCCGTTGCTTCGGCCGGGAAACTCAAGATGTCGAGAGCCCACGCGACCGGATCGGCAAATGCCAGTGCCGACCGCAGCGTTCCCCCTTCGACGCCGCCGAGGTACGCAACAAAAGATGGGCCAAGCGAGCCGTTCCAGCGCATTGCTCGTTCAACGAGTGAGGCGATTGCACGCTTCGGCTCGGCCGCGAACCGCTCGACGGCATAGACGGCTCCGAGCACCTGCTGAAGACCTTCGTTGTTGTCGGCAAGTTCGAACCGAAGGTGTTCACCATCGGCCACGAGGCGATGCGTGGTCTTGGCAAGACCAAGACGATCGACCTGGTATCGGTGCCGTAGCCGGGGCTGCACGACATTCTGGCCGTTACCAATCTGGCGTACGAGCCGGGCAACGTCGGGCAGCAGATCGTCGTCGACAGTGGCCATGTTCCCAGCGACAATGGCGCTCAGCAGCAGGCCACCAAAGCCCGGCGCCGGGTCGACAGGCAAAAACATTTGGCCCAGCGCAATGCGTCGGGTCGGGGTTATCGGCCGGTTGTGATAGATCTCGATCTCGGCCAGAAGCACGCTACGAATGTACCGCTACACGTATGGTCGAAGCAGATCGCGCAGGCGCAATGCCATGGCGCAGATGTGATCGGGGTCGCTGGCTTCGTCGGCGAGGCCATCGCCAAGTTCGTCGGCTGCTTCCACAATTCGTCGCCAAGCACCGCGTTCGAGGCCGAACGGTGGTTGGTCGGGGTCGATCTCGTCGAGGCTGGAGACTAGGCCGTCGAGTCCATCGGAGGAAGCTGCATCGCTCTTTAGTCGGTCGGCGGCGACGAACAAATTTCCGAGGGTCTCGGCGGTTGGCCCGCCGCCCGCATCGCCTCCCCCGCCCACTTCGTTGACGATGACGACGACGAGTTCCTCATCGGAGGCGGCGACAGTAATGCCGCCCTCGTCGTCACGCCGGAACGGAATGCTACCGGCAGCAAGGCGCTGCGCAACTTCGTCGCGATCGAGTGTGTTCCAACCGGCCAACGTGAAGTGGGACTCCTCGCCGGGATCGAGTTCGCCGCCAAGCTCGGCTTCCAACCGGTCGAACATTTCATCGCACGCAACCTCGTCGTCGGGGTCGACCAACAAGTCGGTTCCGTCCCATACGTGTTCAATGCCGGCTCCTGCAAGTTCTTCGGCGACGCGGGCCTGCATGCTCAGGGGCCAGTCACCGAGCTCATACACGATGCGTTCTGGTGCGTCTTCGTCGTCCTGGTCTGCCTCGTTCGATTCCTGAACGAGGGAGGTTCCGCATTCGACGCAGACGGTCACCCATTCGCTAAAAGTCGAGTCACAGTCTGGGCACGTGCGCATCATGGTGTTAACGGTAGACCAGCGACGCGCCGAAGGAAGGTTTCGGTCCGTTCGAGCTCATCGAGCTTGGTGGCTGCGAGCCGCCAGCCGTGACCTTCACCCTCATAGATGTGAAGTGTGACCGCGGCGTTCACGGCAGCCGAGGCGAGCGCTTCTGACTGCCCGACACCGACCACACGGTCGGCTGACCCGTGCAGGATGAGAATCGGCCCGTTGAGGTCGGCAGCACCGTGCAACGGTGAGCGCTGGCGATAGGCAGGTTCGGCGCCAGGCAGGTCACCGACAAGGCGCGCGGTGTAGTGCGCTTCGAATCGCCACGTGTCATCGGCAAACAGGTCGGTCAGCGGGTATAAGACAACTGTGCCGGCAACGATGCCTGGGTTATGTCTCAACACATTCAACGCCGTGAAGCCACCGGCCGAGCCGCCCATCAGAACTACTTGATCGGCGCGTGCCCAACCCCGATCGACTATTGCGGTCAGTACAGCTGTGACATCGGCAGTGTCGATCTCACCCCAGAGGCCGGTGGCCGATTGGGTGTACGCGCGGCCGTAGCCAGTCGACCCGCGAACGTTGGGGGCAACAACCGTCCAGCCGCGTTCGACAAACCACACCAACCGAGGGTTGAACGAGACTGTCCATTGGTCGGTCGGTCCCCCGTGCAGCCAGCAGATGACGCCGCCGTGGCCAAGATTCGCGGGTCGGTACACCAATGCATGTAGCGTGCCGCCGTCGGCACCTACGAACGTCTCGGCTGCGGGTTCGACCAACCCACTTGATGTCTCGAACCCGGCGACAGGTCCTCGGGCGACTAGGCGTCGGGTCCAACCAACCGAGTCGTACACAACGATTTGGGTCGGGGTCGTTGCCCCACTACGAGACGCCACGAGGGTGTCGCTTTTCCAGTCGAGGTCGCCGTGGCAGCCGCGAGCGACCTGGGTGCTGAGGCCAGTCTCGATGTCGATGACCACGAGGCGGCCAAAGCCCGCCTCGTTGCGGGCATAGGCCAGGCGCCGACCGTCAGGCGACCAGGCGAACGACCGTTGACCCGCACCCCACGTAGGACCGCCATGCTCGAACGGCTCATCAACGAGGGGTCGGTCGGCGTCGCGATCGGCGCTGATGATCGTGAGGTTGAGCCAACCCGATCGGTCACAGAGAAACGCTAGGTCCGATCCAACTGGCGAAAAGCGTGGCTGTTGTACCTGTACGTCAGTTTCAGCGAACGCCAGTTGGTCACCGTCACCCGTTATGGGCGCGACGATCCAGCGACTCTCGTCCCAGGCCATGTTGGGGACATCCCACTCATGCCACGCGAGAAACTCACCGTCGGCCGACCACGATGGATCCAACGCGAAACTGTTGGTACCCGATGACACGGTCGTGTGAGTGCCGGCTGGGTTGTCCAATGTCGCCACGCATACGGTCTGCTGATCGACGATGTAGGCGACCTGACGTCCGTTGGGCGAGACGGCGGGGCAGGTCGCGGGTTTATCGATACGTTGCGTCGTCAGCTGGGTGGGCGGACCACCCTGCGCTGGTTGTCGCCAGAGATTTGCGTCGACGGCACTGTAGATAATGGCGTCGCCGTCAGGAGTCCAGTCGAAGCATCCGCCGGAGAGCGTGCGGCCTTTCGGAGGGGCGGGAGTTGTAGTGACGAACACCTCGACGCCATCCGCTAGAGAACAGATGGCAATGGCGCTCTCGGCTCCCCAACTCACCACGTAAGCAAGGCGTCGCCCGTCTGGTGATAGGCGGGGTTCACACAAGGATCGGCCGGCGAAAACCATATGGGGCGAGAGCACGACGCCGACCTTACGAGACGGTCCGCTGGACCCACCACGATTAGTGCCTGAAGGGCTAACGTTTCGCCTATGACAGCACCTGACCGCAACCTTGCCCTTGAACTCGTGCGCGTTACCGAGGCTGCCGCAATGGCTGCGTCACGCTGGGTCGGTCGCGGTCACAAAGATGGGGCCGACGGTGCTGCTGTCGAGGCCATGCGCACGGTTCTCAAGACGGTGTCCATGTCAGGCATAGTGGTCATTGGCGAAGGCGAAAAAGACGAGGCACCGATGCTGTTCAACGGTGAACTGGTCGGCGACGGCTCGATGCCCCTTACCGACGTAGCGGTGGATCCCATCGATGGCACCACGCTCACGTCGCTGGGGAGAGGTAATGCTCTGGCGGTACTTGCCGTTTCGGCGCGCGGCACCATGTTCGACCCGGGGCCCTGCATGTACATGGAAAAGATCGCTGTCGGTCCTGACGCCGTTGGTTCCATCGACATCACCGCAACTATCACCCAAAACTTGCGGTGGGTGGCCAAGGCTAAGGGTGAGCAGGTACGAGACCTTACCATCGCCATTCTCGACCGTCCCCGGCACGCCGAGATCATCGCCGAGGTCCGGTCGTCGGGTGCTCGAATCAAGCTCTTGAGTGACGGCGACATCTTTGGGGCCATCGCCACTGGTTGGCCCAATGCGGGTATCGATGTCTTGATCGGCATCGGTGGTACACCTGAGGGAGTTATCGCTGCTGCAGCCCTTAAGGCAATGGGAGGCGAAATTCAGGGCCGCCTCTGGCCCCGCGACGACCAAGAACGCGACGCTGCCATCGCTGCGGGCTACGACCTCTCGGCAGTCCTCACTACCGACGATCTCGTGAGCGGCGACGACTGTTTCTTCGCGGCTACGGGCATTACCGACGGCGAACTGTTGGAGGGTGTGCGTTACTCATCGAGTAACTGCCGCACCCAGTCACTCGTCATGCGCGCCCGTTCGGGAACCGTGCGTCTGGTATCGGCCACCCATCGTCTCGACAAGCTGGCTCAGTTCTCCAGTATCGAATATCGGTAGAGCCGTCCGGCTGGCCGTTAGGGGCGCTGACGAGCGATTACCCAGCGCACAGCGCGGCGGGGCATGTAACGAGTCACAGCCGTCGTTGCCCGATACCGGCGGCCGGGGATCGAGAACAGCTCGCCCGCCGCGCACGCCGCTAGCGATTCTTTGGCGACCCGCTCGGCGGTGAGCCACGCCAGGTTCGGTATCTTGGACACCTCGGTGGTCATACCTGCAGCCTCGTGAAACTGCGTGCGCGTATAGCCCGGCAGCAATGCCGTGGCCACGACGCCTGTGTCCGCAAGTTCCATTGCGAGACTCTCGGTGAAGTTGGTGACGTACGCCTTCGTCGCCGAGTACACACCACCGTTAGGCACTGGGATGCCTCCGGCGACGGAGCTGACGTTGAGGATCCAGCCGCGCCTAGCCGACCGCATGGCGGGCAGTGCAGCTTGCGTTAGTAGCGTGACGGCAGTGACATTGACGGCGATTTGTTTGGCTAGCCGCTGGGCGCCAATGTCCTGCAACGGTTGGGAGATACCGAAACCAGCGTTGTTCACGACAAGGTCGGGTTTGCGACGTTCGATGTGGGCCGCAACGATGTCGATCCCCGAGGCTGTCGATAGGTCGGCCTCCAGGACGCTGGAACCCGGCAGCTGTGCACAAATGTGGTCGAGTCGGTCGCGCCGACGAGCCACAAGCGTTACGGCGACGCCATCGGCGGCTAGTTCACGGGCAAGCGCTTCGCCAATACCCGACGACGCGCCGGTGACTAGGGCTGTTCGAAAAGGATAGATACTCAAGGGCACAACGCTATCGACCAAATCCGCAACTCTTGCGAACATGGCCGGACCCGACGGGCCGAGTCCGCAACTGTTGCCAAGATGGCCAGGTTCGGCCGGGTCCTAGTTGATCTCGGCGGCGTCGGACAAGATAGATACCTTCTTGCCGTCGACCTGAACGAAGCCCCCGTGGATCGAGAACTCCTGCGTACCCCCACCGACAAGGTGCACCCGTGCTTTACCGTCGGCAAGGGCGGCCAGGAACGGCGCATGGCCGGCCATGAATGCCACATCGCCGCCGCCGAGGGTGCGGGTAACGACCATGGTGGCCTCGCCCGTAAACACCACAGCTTCGGGTGAGACCACTTCGACCTTGAGGGTGCCGCCTGCCATTAGCCAGCAACCGCCGCTTCGAGCGCCTTGGCCTTGGCCAGCACCTGCTCGATGCCACCGACGTTGAGGAACGCCTGCTCGGGGATATGGTCGAGATCGCCCTTCAAGATGGCCTCGAAGCTTTCAACGGTTTCCTGGACCGGCACGGTCTCGCCCTGCACACCGGTGAACACTTCGGCAACGTAGAACGGCTGCGACAAGAATCGCTGTATCTTGCGCGCCCTATTGACCGTGAAACGGTCTTCCTCGGAGAGTTCGTCGAGGCCCAAGATGGCGATGATGTCTTGGAGTTCCTTGTAGCGCTGCAGGGTTTCCTGCACCCGACGAGCAGTGTTGTAATGGCGGTCGCCCACGACTTCGGGGGTGAGGATGGACGACGTGGAAGCGAGCGGGTCGACGGCCGGGTAGATGCCAAGGGCAGCAACCTGTCGTGACAGTTCGGTCGTGGCGTCGAGGAAGGTGAACGTGGTGAACGGCGCCGGGTCGGTGTAGTCGTCGGCGGGTACGTACACAGCTTGCAACGACGTGATGGAGCGGCCCTTGGTGGAGGTAATGCGTTCCTGTAGTTGGCCCATTTCGTCGGCGAGCGTGGGCTGGTAACCCACGGCCGACGGCATGCGGCCGAGCAGGGTGGATACTTCCGAACCGGCCTGCACGAATCGGAAGATGTTGTCGACAAACAGCAACACGTCCTGGCCAGCTACGTCACGGAAGTACTCGGCCATAGTGAGGGCCGACAGCGCAACGCGTAGCCGCACGCCCGGTGGCTCGTCCATCTGACCGAACACAAGCGCGGCCTTCTCGTACACACCCGATTCCATCATTTCAAGACGCAGGTCGGTGCCTTCACGGGTGCGCTCACCCACGCCAGCGAACACCGACACGCCACCGTGGTTCTTGGCGACACGCTGGATCATCTCGGTGATGAGCACGGTCTTGCCCACACCAGCACCGCCGAACAGGCCGATCTTGCCGCCCTGAAGGTACGGGGTAAGAAGGTCGATGACCTTGATGCCGGTCTCGAACATGATGGACTTCGGTTCAAGGGTGTCGAACGCAGGGGCCGGACGGTGGATTTCCCAGCGCTCCATCTCGTCGCCGTAGCCGGGCTCGCCGTCGAGCACTTCTCCCCACGCGTTCCAGACGTGACCGAGCACCTTGTCGCCAACTGGCACCTGGATGCCGTGGCCGGTGTTGCGCACCGGGGTGCCGCGGCGTAACCCGTCGGTGGGTTTGAGGCACACAGCGCGGACACGACCGCGGCCGATCTGCCCAGCTACTTCGGCCAAAAGCCGCACTGGTTTGCCGTCGACTTCGACGGTAATTTCAAGCGCCGTGTTGATTTCAGGCAATGAACCCGACGGGAACTCGACGTCGATAACCGGGCCGGCAATCGAAACGACTCGTCCCTCTTTCAGGTCGGTACCTTTGAGATCGTTGGTGGTCATGCTCATGGTTCGTGTGTCTCCTATGCGGCATCGCCCGACAGCGCTTCTGCGCCGCTGACGATTTCCATGATCTCGGTCGTAATGGATTCCTGGCGGGCACGGTTCATAATGCGCGACAGGTTCTTGATGAGCTCTTCGGCGTTGTCGGTAGCGGCCTTCATGGCTCGCTGACGTGCCGCGTGCTCGGATGCGGCGCCGTTGAGAAGCGCGGCATAGACACGTGCCTCGATGTACCGAGGCAGAAGCGTTTCGAGGATGACCTCGGGGGATGGTTCGAATTCGTAGCTGGCGCTGGCTTCTGACGGCTTACCGTCGCCACCTGCAAGCAGTTCACGATCGAGCGGAACAAGAGGGCGGATGACGACTTCTTGGAAGCCAGCCGAAACGAATCGGGTGTAGACCAATTCGACAGAGTCGACCTCGCCGGCTTCGTACAGCGCAACAACCCGCTCGCCAATTGCTTTGGCGTGCGCGTACGTTGGACCGTCGGAGAAACCGGCGTACTTGTCGGCCATGTGATAGCCGCGGAACCGAAAGTACCCTTCGGCCTTTCGGCCAACGGCGATGATTTCGTAGTCCTTGCCGGCCAACACATCGGCTTTGATTTCGCCTTCAGTGGCGCGCAGCACCGTTGCGTTGTAGCCGCCGCACAAACCACGATCGCCCACAATGGCCACGTAACATTTCTTGCGTGTCGTTCCACGGCCAGTAAGTAACGGCGAGTTCACTTCGCCACCCGCGGCAGCGAGGTCCTTCACTGTCTCGGTAATCTGCTCGGAGTACGGTACCGCGGCGTGTACCCGTTGTTGTGCCTTGACGATTCGTGACGCCGCTATGAGTTCCATGGCGCGCGTGATCTTCTTGGTGGCCTGGACGCTACGGATGCGTCCTCGGAGGATTCGTTCCTGACCGCCTGCCATCTAGTTCACTCCGTCGCCAGGGTCTTGCCGCTATTGGCATCGCCAAGCTCGTTGGCATCGACCGCAGCGAAGTTCACCGCAGCTGCGGTTGCTGCCGTGCTCTTTGCGACGAAACTGTCCTTGAACGACTGAACGATGGCACCCAACTCGGCCGGCAAGTCAGCCTTGGAGTTGGACGCCATGCCATCGAGCATGCCGCCATGGTTGGAACGCATGTGCTCGATGAGTTCGCTTTCGAAGCGACGCACGTCGGGGACCGGAATGCTGTCGAGATAGCCCTTGGTACCAGCGAAGATCGACACAATCTGTTCTTGCACGGGCATGGGGCTGTTGAGGCCTTGCTTGAGCAGTTCGACAAGCCGGTATCCACGCTCTAGCTGTGCCTTGGATACGGCGTCGAGTTCGGAACCAAACGTGGCGAAAGCTTCGAGTTCACGGAACTGGGCGAGGTCGAGTTTCAACGTACCCGACACCGACTTCATGGCCTTGATCTGAGCCGCGCCGCCCACACGTGACACCGAGATGCCCACGTCGACAGCAGGACGCACGCCGGACTTGAACAAACTGTCCTGTAGGTAGACCTGGCCATCGGTGATGGAGATGACGTTGGTGGGGATGTACGCCGAGACGTCGCCAGCCTTGGTCTCGATGACCGGGAGCGCTGTGAGCGAACCCGAACCATTCTCAACCGAGAGCTTGGCGGCTCGTTCGAGCAGACGAGAGTGCAGATAGAACACGTCGCCGGGGTAGGCCTCGCGGCCCGGTGGGCGGCGAAGTAGCAGTGACATCTGACGGTATGCCTCGGCCTGTTTGGACAGGTCGTCGTACACGACAAGGGCGTGCTCGCCGTTCTCCATCCAATGCTGACCCATGGCGCACCCTGCGTAGGGAGCAAGGTACTTGAAGGGTGCCGGGTCGGATGCCGGAGCGGCAACGACAACGGTGTATTCAAGGGCACCACGGCTTCGCAGCGTCTCGACCGTTTGGGCAATGGTGGAACCCTTTTGACCAATGGCCACATAGATGCACTTCACACCAAGGCCACGCTGGTTCAAAATGGTGTCGATAGCAACGGTGGTTTTGCCGGTCTTGCGGTCGCCGATGATGAGCTCTCGCTGACCACGACCAATGGGGGTCATGGCGTCGATGGCCTTGATACCGGTTTGCAGCGGCTCGTGCACCGGCTGGCGGCCCATGATGCCGGGCGCTTGGATCTCCATACGGCGTGACTGTGTACCGACAAGCGGACCTTTACCGTCGATGGGCTCGCCGAGTGCGTTGACCACTCGGCCGAGCACGCCGTCGCCAACGGGCATCGACAAGATGCGGCCGGTGGCCTTGACGGCCTGGCCTTCTTCGATGCCGGCCGATTCGCCGAGGACCACCGCACCGATTGAACGCTCGTCGAGGTTGAGGGCTAGGCCGATAGAGCCATCCTCGAACTCGAGCATCTCGTTGACGGCGCAGTTCGGTAAACCCGACACGCGAGCGATACCGTCACCGACCTCGGTGATACGGCCGATCGTTTGCGCCTCTAGCACTCCCTCGAAGCCTTCTAGATTCCGCTTGATGGCCGACGCAATGTCGGCTGCGTTGATTGTGAGCTCTGCCATGGTGTGTCGTATCTCCTAGAGCTTCGCCTTGAGTTGGTCGAGCCGCGTGCGGACCGACCCGTCGATAATCTGATCGCCCACCTGAGCAACGAGACCACCGAGGATGGACGGATCAATGATGTTCTTCACCACAACGGACTTGCCTGTGGCATGCGCCAACGCGGTGGCCAAACGGTGGGTTTGATCGTCGCTAAGAGGAACGGCTGTGCGCACTTCGGCAACGGCCTTCTGCTTGGTGGCAGCCACACGGTCGCCGAGCCGAGAAATGATTTGGGACAGATCGCGTGAGCGGCCGGAACCGACAACGAAGCTGACCAATTGGGTGGTGGTCGAGCTGACCTTGCCGCCGAAAAGGTCTTCGACGATCGCTTGGCGCTTACCGGCCGGTATGTTCTCGTCGGTCAAGGCGTTGCGCAGCGAGTCGGAGTTTTCGAGAGTCTGGCCGAGGCGGAAGAGTTCGTCTTCCACGGTGTCGAGCCGACCCTCGGACTGGGCAACGTCGAACATGGCGTTGGCGTAGGCGTCGAGTGCGTCGCTCATCGTGAGGCTCCGATCCGGGCAATAACATCGTCGATGAGTTGAACATGGGTTGCCTGGTCGAGTTGACCACGCACAACATGCTCAGTGGCGGCTGCAGCGATCGACGAGACGTTGGCCTGAATCTCGGTTAGGAAACGATTGCCTCCCGCGGCGATTTCACCCTGCGCCCGAGATTCGAGCTCACGAGCGTCGACCTCAATGCGGGCCCGACCCTCGCTCAATACTCGCTCGGCTGTCTCGTCGGCCTCGGCCATAAGGCGGGCTCGTTCGGCTTCGATATCGCCCAAGTTACCCCGAACGAACGACGCCTGATTCTCGGCAGACACCTTGTTGTTGTGGGCGTGAACGAGATCCTTTTCGATACCTTCGGTGCGGGCCGCAAGGGCCTTCTTCAGGGCGGGTATTGCGAACTTGGCCAGACCACCGAGCACGATGACCGACGCCAGGCCACCAAAGACAATTTCGTACCATTCCGGCAGCCAAGAATACGGCGTGGTAATACCGCCGTGCTCGCCGCCTTCGGCCTCGGCCAGCTTGATAGCAATCGACGAAAGTATGGACATGATCAGTTGCTTCCCATCGCGGCGCTCACCGCAGTGCGAACGGCGGAGTCGTCGGGGGTCTTACCGAGCACCATGCGCGAGATGGTCGACACCACGTCGCCGGCGGCATCGGACACCTGGCCCGAAACTGACGCCCGAGCGGCGTCGGCATCGGCGAGGGCGGAGGCTCGAAGCGTGCTGATGCGTGCATTGACCTCGGTAAGACGTGTCTGGCGTTCGGCTTCGACTGTTTGACGAGCCGCGTCGACCCGAGCAGCAGCCTCGGCTTTGATCTCGGCCAGTTTGGTGCCGTAGGCCGAGACGTCGGATTGCGCAGAGTCACGAATGCCATCGGCATCGGCCAGGGTTTGGGTGATGTGCGCTGAGCGGGCGTTCATGGCGCCCGCAACACGGGGATAAAACACAAACCGCATAAGAGCAAGCAGCACCAAGAACGCGCCTAAACCCCAATACAGTTCTTTGAGGTCGACCTCGAGCGGGCTCGGCTCTTTTTCAACGGTCTCGGCCTTTGTGCCATCGGCGGCCTCGGTGGTCTCGGTTTTTCCGGCGACGGTGGTGGTTGGCTCGTCGCCGGCGCGCACTAGGCGCACAGCGACAAGACGACCCCCCGCAACCGAGATGACGGCTGAACTCATGGGTGACGTACTCCTCGTCGGATTGGACTTGGGACCGGGCTAAGCGTCCGGATCAGGTCTTGACGAGGAAGACGACGACGAAGCCGATGAGCGCAAGCGCTTCGGTGAAGGCAATACCGAGGAACATGGTGGTTCGGACCATACCGGCCGCTTCGGGCTGACGGGCCATGGCCTCGACAGACTTTCCAACGATGTAACCAATACCGATGCCGGGGCCGATGGCGGCGAGGCCATAGGCGAACCCTGCAACGTTGCCGGTCGTCTCAGCGAGGATCGCAGCTGCTTCCATTATGTGTTTCTCTCCTGTGCTCAGGGGATCTCGGGAATCGAGAACTTGCGGGTGTACGAGGGAATTTAGTGCTCGGGATGAGCAGACGAACCGATATACACGGCTGTCAACATGGCGAAGATATAGGCCTGCAGGAACGCAACCAACACTTCGAACGCTGTGAGGAAAATCAGCATCAGGAGCGGGAAGATCGCCAAGAACTTCAACACCAGAACGCTTTTCAGCAGGGTCTTGGTCATGAGCGCGAAGGTGAACAACAAGATGTGACCGGCCATCATGTTGGCAAAGAGTCGCACGGCTAGTGAGAAGGGCCGCACCAAGATGGTGGAGACCAGTTCGATGACGCCGACCAGGGGCTTGAGAGCAACGGGCACACCCGGGGGCCACGCCAAGTGCCCGATGTAGCCCAAACCCTGATGTTTGAGGCCAACAACTATGAAGGTAATCCACACGATGACGGCCAAGAACAGCGGGGCCGCCAAACGGGCGTTAGCTGGCATCTGGAACGTGGGAATAATACCGGTGATATTGGTAAGGAACACGAAGCAGAAAATCGTGAGCAGGAACGGAGTCCAGCCCATGCCGTGCTCGCCCATTGTCTGCTGAATGACGCTCTTTTGGATGAACTCGATGATCATTTCAGCGAAGTTCTTGATGCCTCGTGGTGCCTTGAGCGGGTCGCCGCCACCGGCGAGCGCAAAGATCGCCAAGGTGATCAATGTCGCTAGCACACTTATGAGCGCGACTTTGTTGAAACCTGGGGCAAGCTCTTTCCACCGCAAGATGTGGGACAGCGGCGGGAAGACGAGTTGCTCGGCAAGGATGTTCACGTAGGGTTCCCTGTCGTGTTGGCCGGCTTGAGACCGGGGAAGGCCAGCGAGGCGGAGATGAACCGGATTTCCCACAGCAGGAGTCCGAGATGCGTGACGATTATTGCCGCGCCGAAAGGTGTCTTTCGGAACCAACCGGCGTCACGCACCAGTAGGTATCCACAAAAGATAAGCGCTAGACGTACCAAATAGCCAAACAGCGACGCGCCCATCATGAGCCCGAGCGAGATTTTGGCCGTAGTGCTGACCAAGAAAGCCGCCAGCGAGAAGTTGACGAGCACGATTGCCATGGCCACAGCCACCGACAGGGCACCTGCTCCACCCCAGCCGGCGAACCCAGCAATAAGCAGGAGCGGAGAAACCATGAGCCCTCGACGAACTATGTCTCGGGCAACTTGAGCCTCTGGTGCCGCACCCGACGATGCCGTGGTCATGATGCTGGTCACGAGGTGGCCTTCGGTGCCCGTTCGCCCGAACGCGACGGAAGCTGCGCTTCGAGCCTCTTCATGTCGGCGTCGTAGCGGTACCAGGCGGCAACAAGTTGACCGGCGAACGCCAGAACAGTGCACGAAATCACACCGATGGGATTGGTTCCGAGCCAGCGGTCGACCAGCAGACCGAGTCCAATAAACACGGCCGTCGTCAAAGCAAACTCAAACGATCGCGACATGGCGTCGGCGAATCCCTTGTTGAGTTTGGTTGTCGAATCGTCCACAGTGCCTCGGGCCCTTTTGGTCCAGTGGCGCGGTCCGCACACCGTCAAAGGGCCGACTACAGCGTAGAAGCTGGTCCCGGGGACTACCAAATCAGGCTCACCACGACCACTAGGAGCGTTCCTGCCTACGCTCTGAGAACCCGGCTTACCGGAGTTGCCATCTACTTCAGAGAGCCTTGACTGAACACAGTTCGCAATGCCCACTCCGAAAGCGAGAAGAGTTTCTACTGTACCGCATGACGACGGAGCAGCTTTGCGGCGTTCTCACCTCGCAGCACCACCGACGATGACTATCCTCCCCCCTCTTATCGCCTCACTGCAGCCGGTTTCGGTTCCTGACGAGAGCGACTCGCCCATCAACATCGATAGGGCGCGTGCCCGCCGCACGGCTCGACGCCAACGCCCTGATCTCGCCAGCACTAGCGGACTCGGCGGCGACACCATTCTTGGGCTCATTGGCACGGCGGCCGGAATGCTCGTCGGGCTCCTGGCGTTCCGGTCCTTAGCCAAAGCCGTCGGGCCGGAAGTCTACGGAACGGTTGCAGCCGCTTATGGAATCGTTGGATTAGCGATATCTCTGTCCTCAGCGTCGGTCACCCTGGGCGCTCTACAGAACCTTACGAAGCCACGCTCGTCGCCCGACGCTCCCGGGTCGTTCGTAACCCTCGGCTTCGTCTCTTGTGCGCTAGCAACCACGTTGGCGTGCATTGTCGGGCCTCTTGTCGTGCCGCAGCTCTCGCGTGGGCTGTTGGCCACATTCTTCTTGGTCGAAATCATGGGATCGGGCGTTATGCAGATCGTGCTCGGGGTCGTCGGTGCCATTGCCGGATTTCGACCAACCGCCTGGGCGCGGATCTTCCACTCCGCTGCCCGATGTGTGTTGCTCCTCGGGTTGCTGGCGGTCAGCACCGTCACGCTGGAGCGCTATGTGATTGTCCAGGCCCTAGGCGTATCCGCGGCGCTTTTCGGGGCGCTGGCGCTCGCCCGTCGCCGCCACATCCCTGTAGGACCCGGCGGCATACGCAAGCAACATGTGGTCGACTCTGGACGGTTCGCGGTTGGACTTACGGCTCTCTCGGTGCAGACCGACTTCGACAAAACCGTTTTGGTCAATACCAATCAACTCACCGACGCAGGGATGTACGCAGCGGCATACCGGTTGATCAACATGGTCGACATGGCTCTCGGCCAGATTGTCGCCGCTTCTCACAACCGTCTGATGGGCGTCGGTCACCGAGATCCTCAACTCCTCAAACGGCGTGTCATCCAGATCTGCGGCGTTATCGTGGCCGCTAACGCTGCCGCAGGCCTGGTCGGCTTTTTCTCCCAGCGCCCTATTCGCATCCTCATCGGCAGCGAGTTCACTGGAACGCACAGGATCATGATGTTGCTCATGCCACTCGTCGGGATGCGCGCCATCGGCTCGGTGCTCTCGAATGCGTTGATCGCGCTCGGATGGCTCAAAATCCGCCTCGTTGCGGTCATCTCGTCGTCGGTGGTCGGCATCATTGCGTACCTTGTCCTTATACCTCGCTATGGATGGCAGGGTGCTTTTGTCGGCACCATCATTTCCGAGACATTGCTCGTGACTATTGTCGGTGGCGGCTTCGTACAAGCGTCACGCCAGACGAACACGACACCGACCCCAGGCGCGGGAACTGCACTGCGAGTGGCCGTCGTTGGTCCACCGACGTCACGCGGATTCCTGACCAATGAACTGGTCCCGGGAGCCAGCTTGGCCAACGACGAAGCCGTAGAGACCACGCTCGCCCAGTTGGGGGAGGGAATCGAGATCACGTTCATTTCTGCCGCACCGAACGGTGACGCAGTAGTGCAACTCGACGCCGTCGCTCCTGATCGCATAGTGCTGCTTGGCATCCGACCTCACATTCTTGACTGGGCCGCTCGTCGCAAGACACCCACCTTGGTACTTGCCAGCGAGGTCGACCTGGGCGACAGTCAGTCATCTGTTTGGCAACGCACCCGACGACTCCTCAACGACGAAGCGGTGGACGCCATTGCGTGTCAGGGTTGGAACACGCCGAGTCGACTGATTGCGGCAGGGGTCACCCCGGCAAAGGTGGTTGCCTGGGGATTTCGAGATCGACGCGACCCGCTCCACACCCCAATCCGCAGCCTTCCCACCTTCAGCGTCGAGCCCGCTCTCGTAGTACTGGCCGCGGCACTCGATGACCACAGCGGCGTTTCCGATGCCCTTGTCGCCATCTCGCTCCTGCGCAGCCAAGGTATTTCACTGCGACTACAAGTATTCGGCGATGGCCCGCGAATGGGCCACTACGTCCGCTACTGCCAGAGCACATCGATCAACGATTGTGTGGAATTCGTTGGAACCGTCGACGCAGCCGAGTTCGACGAGCGACTAAAGTCGGCAAGCGTCGCACTGCTGGCACAACGTGACGGCGCGCCCTTCGCACTGCCAGCCCTGCTCACCGAGGCCACTGTTCGGCGGATTCCAATCGTGTGTTCCGACCATGAGATGTTCCGAATCAACCTCATCGACGGAGTCTCGTGTGTGACGTTTAGAGCCGGAGATGCCGAGAGCCTCGCCGCTGGACTACGAGCAGCGCTCGTTGACCCCGACTTGTACCGACGACTCTCGACTAATGCCAACGGGATCTGGCGAAATCTTCGGGTCGACGAGACGTGGCAACGTGTCGTGACGTCGTGGCTGCTATCGGACAATCGTCACGAGTGGTTAGACCGGGTGGTCAGCCGTCAACGCGCGAAGTTGTCCTCGAGGCGCTGACCAACCGGTAGGCGCTGCGACAACGGCCCGAGGTCTTGGTGGAACGCCAGCGCCGAGGCTACCCCGAGCACAAACCATCCGGGACCCGATGTCATCATCGACTCCGAAACGCTGGAGACAAGAAGCGTGAGGCCAAGCCCAATCAGGAGGTATCCATCTTTGAATTGGTCACGATTGATCAGTCGGAAACCAACGATTATGACGGTGGCGATACCAATAAGAACAAGTCCCAGACCGACGATTCCAAGCTCGGCGAATGCGCCGAGCGGGCCATTGTGGGCATGCGCAGAGTCGAAACCTAGCTGTCGGTTCAAGGAATACGTTGGATCCTTGTCATAGACAACCCAAATCCCCGAGACGCCCCAGCCAAAAAAGGGACGTCTCATCGCAAATTCGAAACCGATTCGCCAAATATCTAAACGCCCGCTCAATGTGGTGTCCTTACCCATAAAACCTAAGACCGTCGGCAGCGCCAAGGCACCGCCTGCACCACCAAAGAGTAGTAGGCCGAGGAAGCTCACCAAACGGACGCCGCGACGCCGTGGATCACGCTCGAGCATCAAAAACCGCAACATTTGAAAGAGCGGAATGACGCTCAGCGTACCAAACCCGGTGCCGGAACGACTGCCCAGTACGAGCAGCACACCTATAGCAACCATTGCTCGACGGCGAACCCTACTTTCCTCGACGGCCAGCACGACGCAGATACACAAACTACTAAATATGGCGAGCTGGTTTTTATGAACAAATGCGCCTCGCCAACCATCGACTAGGCCACTCGAATCGACGTAGTTGCCAGTTCGCGATGCGGTAAAAAACATCACACACAGCAGATTTGAAGCCAGCATCAACTGGGCACCGCTGTTCAAGACACGCAGCACGAGACGACGGTCAAGAGCACCAATCAGAATCATCAACAGTACGAGTGGAATGAGTTTGCTGCGTATTGCAAAGATGCTTTCCGTGGGAACCACCGACCATGCACCTGACGCAATACCTAGAGCGAGTAGCAGAAATACGGCGAAGGGAACCCGTACGCGGCGCAACCGCGAGGGATCAATGACGATAAGTCCTGCTAGGCTCACCAGTATGCCAATAAGGCCGACAATGCCCGGAATTGAATCGCGAAATGCACCAATAACGTTGGCCTGATTCATGAGCGTGATAGTCCAGCTGACGACCAAGATCGCGGGCAGGATCGACCAGGCGCGACGTTGTGTCAGATCGACCGGCGCCGTTACTTCCATCGGCCGTACTTCCATCGGCGGATCATAGTTCTGAGAGCACCAATTGCATGGGGCAGGGGGCTCATCAGACACGAGACGCCCCACGTAACTCGGGTACGCAAATCGAAGAATTCCGGACGTGCGCTACGAAACGCTGAGCGAAATGCCAACACTGTTCGCAGCGCGTAACAACCCAGAACGAGGCGGCGCACTGGCCCTCGGGTCGCAAGTACCGCTAGCGGGAAACCAATGCCAAAACCAAGAGCTTTGGCCAACTCGGAATGTAGCATCGCCTTGCCCTGTGACCGTCTCGCAATCCCTCTGTCGGCAAGAAGCTGCCCCGACCGTTCAGCGCGTTTCCACCATTGTCTGGCTAGCGCCATATCGATGTCGTGCACGTACGCAACGCGGTCCAGGCCAATGATGGAGAATCCCCGATCGACGATTCGTCGAGACAGATCGGGATCCTCTCCGACCGTCAAGGACTCGTCGTAGCCGCCGAGGTCGTCGACGAGCCAAGCCCGCAGAAGTGCGTTGCCGCCGAAAGTACCTATCGATCCTGTACCGCCCAGTGTCCACTCAACCGCCGAGATGCGGTGGAAGGCGTTTCGATTCGGGTTGACCTCGACCCCTCGTCCGCACACCGCACCCACTAGCTCGGTGCTGACCAGCAGTTGCTCGGCTTCGCGTACCCAATCGGCGTCGATCTCGGAATCGCCATCGAGAAACAGCACAAACTCGGGCGTCGGACAAGCGGATCGCACTATGGCCCAGCCTTCGTTTCGGCCGCGGGCAGCGCTCATTGGTCGAGACGGATCAAGACCGTGAACCTGGACTCCGCATCCCTCGGCGATACTGACGCTGTCGTCAACCGATGCCGAGTCGACATAGACAGCATTGGCGATGCCGCAATTCGCCACCGATTGCAGCGCAGCAGCCAACCGACCGTGCTCATTTCGACCAATAATGACCGCGGCGACACGACTGCGCTCGGCGGCGGGGCAAATGACATCGGGATCTGGTTCTTGGCTCAATAACATTCCTCGCCGTGCGAAAACCGAGTCTATCTGCAACGTTCAGAGCGGTGTCGTGGTCGACTAACCCGACCGACAAAGCCAACAGTGATAGACGAGACTAACTAGGTGCGGATCACCAAGCCCAGAGTACTGATCGTTGTGTTGGCACTGCTCGCGCTTGTTGTTTTCGTGGGAATCCGTCAACGGACCGACCCCAGCAGCACGCCCGTCGGACCAGCCACTACCCCGCCGAGACCGACATTCCAGACCGCCCCCGACCTCGGTAGCGACCAGGTTCCGCCTGCCAGCACACCGCCTCGTGTCGTCGGGCCGGCACCGGTACTGCGAAACGACGTGCCAGCAGGATCCGTGACCGTCGTCGAACAACGCCCCACGGCGACCGGCACAGCGATTCAACTAGCGCTACCCATTCCCGAGTGGGCCACCGAGATGCAGGTAGGCCCCGACTACTCCTATGCGCAGGGCACGTGGCTTCCGGCCAGTACCACCGCCACAGTGAACGTCACCGACACCGGCTACGTCATGCTGCTCGCTCAGTTTCGCGGACGCGACGGTGTTGCATCGCGTCCGATCACGGGTCACGTCAACATCGAACGGGCCGCGATCGATGCCACCAAAGGCAACGAGAACTACGCCACAAGTCGAGTCGAGGTGCTAGCACCCAACGTCGTAGCGCTGACGTTGCGCACAGGCTTGCTCCGAATGAACGATGGAAAAGTTGTTGGTCAGGGGGCATCAATCAAGCCTCAAGCTATCGCCAGCCAACTCAACGTCGGCATCGCCGACTCACCGGCACGCCCACCCAAAGCCGTCACATTCACCTCCCGCCCGGTATCAGGCAAGGCGGGCGGCGATCACCCTGAAGCAGTAATGGAACACACCTTCCACATCACCTTGTCGGCACCATTGACACCAGGGGCCAGCTACACAGTCACCAGTCGAAACAAGACCGTCGAGCCCACAACCTCGCAATATCGGCCCGATGCCGCCGTCTCGTCAGCGATTCGGGTCAACCAGGCCGGATTCGCTTCGGGCGATCCGCTCAAAGTGGCCTACCTCTCCACAAGTACTGATCACGCCATCGACTACGGCACGGTCGAAAGGTTCACCGTCAGGCTGGCCACCACCAACGAAGTTGTATTCACCGGCAAACCTGTCAAACGACCACACGACGACGAAATGAACAAGGGAGATCTCACACGAGTCGACGTATGGGAACTCGACTTCAGCCAGGTCACCTTCCCCAGCGACTATCGGATCTGCGCCGAGGGCGTTGGCTGTTCAACTGCTGTTCCGATTTCTACCAACGGCCGTTGGATGCAGATCACGACCGCCGTGGCCCGCGCCATGCTCCACCAACGCAGTGGCATTGCAATTGGCGCCCCGTCCACCGACATTGCTCGGCCGCGCGCCGCACACCCCGACGACGGAACAGTCGTCAACCTGTCCAACATCACGTTGGAGGAAGGGTCAAACGGCCTCGACCTTGAAGCACCCGACAAATTCGAGAGCCTCGCTGCCAACCTCACCAAAGCCACGTTGCCCGGGGCGTGGGGCGGTCACATGGATGCTGGCGACTGGGATCGACGGGTGCAACACCTTGGTTACCTGAACTCGGCCATCGAACTCGTCGACCTGTTCCCCGACGTGTTCGCCCGCTTTGAGACCAACATTCCCGAATCTGGCAACGCCATACCCGACCTCATCGACGAGGGGCTTTGGGACCTCGACATGTACCTACGAATGCAACACGACAATGGCGGCATCCGAGGAGGCGTCGAGTTCGACCGCTACCCGGAGGGCAAGGAAACCTCGTGGAATAACGCCAACAAGGCGTTTGCGTACGCCCCCGATCCATGGTCGAGCTTTATCTACGCCACGAGCGCAGCCGAAGCCGCCCGAGCCATTGAACCGTTCGATTCGGCACGGGCCGCCACGTACAAGACCTCATCGATTCGGGCGATGGAATGGGCACTGGCAAACCGAACAACCGGGAAGTTCGCCGAGGAGGAAAGCGGCTTCCGACTCTCAGCAGCGGCATCGCTGTACCGGTTGACCGGCGACGACCGCTGGCATCGCGAGTTCCTTACCGACAATCCATTCGTTGGCGAGAACGTCGGGTTTCTCAACTGTCATAGCCGCCACGTGTGCGACGCTGCATTTACGTACGCGCGCTCAACAAATCGAACACGCAACAGACTCGTTCTTGAACACATATTGTCGAGCTACCGAGACGAAGCCGACCGAATGATCACCGAGGCCAACTCGACAGCATACGGGTGGACCCTCGATAACCGTTACGTGCCGCTCATCTGGGGGCTTGGGCCATCAACGCCAAAGGTTACGAGCCTGCTCAGAGCGCACACCCTTTTCGGTGACGACAAGTATTGGCAGACCGCTCTTCGTTCAGCCAGCTTCTCCCTCGGAGCCAACGCTCTGGGTACGAGCTTCATCACCGGAATCGGACAACGCAATCCGCTCAATCCGCTCATTGTCGACACCGTTAGCGGCGATATTCCAGTGTGGGCGGGGACACCGCTCTACGGCTTACATACCGTTGACGAGGACGACTGGTTCTTGAAGTACTACCTGCGCCCGTTCGGTACGGCGCCAGACGCGGCCAGCCAACCGTTCGCAACGTCGTATTACGACATTTACAATTATCCGCCAATGGGTGAGTTCACGGTTATCCAGAACCACGCCCCGAGCTTGTATGCCTACGGAGTTCTCGCAGCGTTGGCGGTGCGTCGAAACCTCAAATGAGGGTCATGGGTCATGGCCAGCGGGCCAATCGGCTCATCCGAAGACCCGGCTCCGTCGGTAGGCTCACGTCGGCAGTACCGAAGGATTCATGAGGAGCGCAATGGCCAAGCAACGCAGAGAATCGCCCTTGCGGGCGCTAGTGACTGCGCTGGTCATCGGGGCAACCGGGGTCGGCATCGCCGGCATCATCACGCTCCAGTCGGGTGACGAAGCGTCGGATCTTCAGGCCACGCCGGCAACCGTGTGGTTATCGGGCGAACAGCGCGGCCGCGTCGTGCTCGCAACCTCCGGCAGTGACCTTGCCAGTCTGGGGGTCGCCCTCAATGAGCAAGCCACCGAACTCGACGTCGTTGACGTTGGCGAAACCGTTTTCGTTCACGACCGTGCCAAAGGCGAAGTGCTGGTGATGTCGGGAGTGGACGGCCAGGTTGCTAACCGCTTTCCTGCACCCGGCGATACCGGTGGCCGTTCGGTACTTACCCGCTCCGGATCATCGGCATATCTGTACAACTCGCAGTCGGGCACGGTGCACCACATCTCCGAATCCGGCACAAAGGGGGCCGTGCTGCAGGTAGGTGCAATGACCAGTTGGGTCGGCACCTCAGACGGGCAGCTCTGGATGCTCGACACCCCAGGCGGCAAGCTCACCCGCGTGGAAGGCGACGAATTCTCGACGTTCCGAGTTGCCCAACCAAACGCCAACATCGAACTCTCCTCCGTCGGTACCGAACCTGTCATCATCGAACGCGCCACCAACCGGCTGCGGTGGCCACGGCACAACTCCACCACCGAAACGAGTGTCGCGCTCCTCGACGCCGTCGTCCAGCAACCCGGCGGCCACGGCTCCTGTCTCGCAGTTGCCGCCGGAACCAAACTCGCCTGCTACGACTCACGCAAGGAAACCCGATCACTCACACTCGCGCAGTCGGTTGCGTCGGGTAGCGTGCTGCTCAGCAACAACCGGAATGCAGCGTTCCTGCGGCCAGGCGCCGCCTCGGTACTCATGGCAACATGGGCGACCGGCGCATCGAGCACAGCCGACCGGCCAAGCCCTTCAACACGAATTCCACGGGCATGGACAAATCCCGGGCCACTACTCATCGATGATCCGGGCTCGGGCTACGCCGTCACCGTGAGCGGCGGGAAGTTGACGCCGCTCGACAAATTCAGCCGACGGACGTTTCTCTACAACGACGGCACCATCGGTACAGAAGGAGACATAGGCACCTCGGTCACGTCGGGCAACGCTGGCGACCCCGGCACCCGCGTGCTCTCACGCACAGTCGACACCGGCGTAGTTCCCATCGACGACGGTCGCAATGAACCTCCCGTTGCCACGCCAGATCGGGCAGTCACCCGACCTGGGCGATCCGTACGGGTGGCGGTGCTCGCCAACGATCGCGATCCCGACGGCGATCTTCTGGCCGTCAGCTCGGCTGGGCCGGCGCCAGCCGATAGCGGTGTGGTCAATGTTGTCGACGGCCAATGGGTCAACTACGCGGCACCAGCCGGCTTTAGCGGTCAGGTCACATTCCCGTATGTAGCTACCGACCCAGGCAACTTGCGGGCGAACAGCACCGTCACCGTGACCATCGTCGGGCCAGAAACCAACACCAACCCTGTCGCAACCGACGACGCCGACTCCACATTGGCGGCAGCACCAATCCTCGTCGAAGTGCTCGTCAACGACTTCGACGCCGAGGGTGACAACCTCACCGTCTCCGGAGTCACGAATCCGGCCCACGGCACAGCCACCGCCACGGGCGACGGCCGAGTTCGCTACGACCCGAACCCCGGCTTCGCCGGTGAAGATGCCTTCGGCTACACCGTCACCGACGGATTTGGGGGCCGGGCCACCGCACAGGTTCGCATCACCGTGACGGCACAATCGGGTACGAACCGGGCGCCGACAGCCGTCGACGATCGAGCAACCGCAACGGCATCCAAGCGCCAATCCATCGGGGTCCTGGCTAATGACACCGACCCAGAAAATGACGCACTTCGAATTGTTGAAGTCAGTGACGTTCCAGGCGTCATACTCACCATCGTTGGCGGGCAATCCATCGACTTCACCGCCGACGCTGCCACGAACGGCCCCGTATCGTTCACGTACACAATTGCCGACACTGCCGGATTGCGAGCAACGGCCAAGGTGCTTGTTGTGGTCGAGGCACCCAACGTCAATCGGCCTCCCCAAGCAATCGACGACCAGGTCGTTACGGCAACCGACAAAACCATCAACGTGCTGGCCAACGACCTCGATCCCGATCGAGACCCATTGTCGCTCACATCGGTTGGTACCCCAACCTTTGGCACAGCCATCCGAGTTTCGCCTCTCTCGGTGCGTTACGTGCCCCCCGCTGGCTTTATCGGTAGCGACGTTTTTACCTACGTTGTCTCTGACCCCTCCGGCCTGGTTTCGATCGGTCGAGTCTTCGTCGAAGTAGTGCGGGTAGCTGGCGCAAATCCAATCGCTCACAACGACAGCGCCAACGTGTTTCCCGGCGAGTCAGTTGTACTCAACCCGCTCGCCAACGACACCCACCCAGACGGACTCCCGATCTCGCTTGCCGGTTCTCCTACAGCCCGCTCCGGACAGCTCGTGGTTAATGCCGACCAAACGCTGACGTTCACGCCGGACTCGCCAGCGCTTGCTGTTCACCTCATCACCTACACCATCGCCGATTCCGTCGGCCGAACGTCCACCGGCCAGATCGCAATCGCCGTCGTGGCCCGACCCATCGTCAACAAGGCGCCAACCGCGGCTGACGACCAGGTAGATACTGATCACGCAACGACCGTCACAATTCGACCGCTCGGTAATGACAGCGACCCTGATGGCAGCGCAGTCGAACTTGTCAGCGTGTCGTCTCCGACAAATGGGACTGCCAGGGTGCAAGGTTCGACGATCGTCTTTACCCCATCGAGCAACTTCGATGGCCTCGCCACCATGACGTACGTCATTCGTGATCCCGAAGGCTTACAAGCAACGGCGCGAATCATCGTCGGTGTCGCACCCCGTCCCCGTATTGCGCCTCTTGCCACTTCCGACAACATCGTTTCCGTGGGCGGCACCGTCGTGTCACTCGACCCACTGAACAACGACACCGATCCCGACGGCGTCAACACCGATCTTCAACTTCGAAACGTGTCCGGTCCAATCCCAACCTCGGTAAACGGTCGACTACTCACAATTAGCCCGCCCAGCCAGCCAGGGCAGTACAGCGTCAGCTACGTCGTCGTCGATGCCGATGGCCTCACGGCTACCGGACGCGTCTTCGTGTCGGTCGTCGACCCTCCCAACCGGCCGCCAATTGCTGGTAACGATTCGGCATCCACACCATTCAACACCAGTGTGGTTATCTCGGTCCTGAACAACGACCGTGACCCCGACGGCGGTCCGCTTCGGGTTGCTGCGGTATCGACCGTGTCACCGTCTGGAACTGCCGAAGTGGTGGGCGGGGGAATCCGGTTCACTCCATCGCCTGGTTTCTCAGGAACCGCAACTTTCTCGTACACATTGGAGGACGATCAACAGGCCAGCGTTTTAGGCTTCGTCACCGTGCGAGTCGACAGCTGCTCTGCTCAAGCTCCAAGCCTTCGTAACGACCAAGCGTTCACCGGTCGCGGAACTCCAGTCGAGATTAACGTCTTTTCGAACGACACAGGAACCGGGGGGACGTTCGCAGTTACGACACCCAGTTCCGGCTCCGTTACGGTCCTGAGCCCAGGACGGGTGGTGTTTACGCCGGATGCAACTTCATCGACGTCGGCCTTTAGTTACTCGGTCCAAAATGGATGTGGTGTCATCGCAACCGCAACGGTCAGCATCACCGTCAATCGGCCACCGTCAGCCAACAACAGCGCAGCCGAGGCACGCGTTGGTGAGTCCGCCGCAATTCAACTCAGCGCACTTTCAGCCGACCCCGACGGTGACGCACTCACGTACGTCGTTTCCAATCCGGTTGGTGGGACCATCGTCGTCAATCAAGCTTCCGGTCGGGCCGAATTCAGCGCTACCGTGGTCGGTATCGGAGGCTTCTCGTACACCGTCCGAGACTCGGGCGGTTTGACCGCCTCTGCAAACGTTGTAGTCACGGTGTCGCCCCCGTTGGTTTTGAATAGTCCGCCTGTTGCCGTGAACGACGTCGCTCAGGCAAGCCTTGGCAGTCCGCTGCGTCTGAACGTGCTCGGGAACGACTCGGACCCCGACGATCCGATCTCGATGCTTCGAATTGTGTCGTCGCAGGCCGGCGAGGTCACTCCAAACCGACGGTTCATCGATCTCGCTTCTCCCGCGACGCCTGGGGTGGTTCGGTTCACCTACACCATCGAGGACCCAGCCGGCGCCAGGGCCACGGCCGAGGTTCAGGTCACCTATGTCGACGTGAACCAACTTCCGATTGCACGAGACGATTCAGGTTCGGCATCGGTCGGAATCGCCAGCAACGTCAGTGTTCTCGACAACGACACCGACCCCGATGGCACGGTCACTGAGTTACTCGTAACGGGTGCCACCCTGGTGTCGGGCGAGGGGGTTCTCACCTTCACCGCCAATGCCGTATCGTTCACTGCGTCATCCACGCTGCCGGTCACAATTCGGTACTCCATCCGGGACGCGAACGGCGGCACCGCCCAAGCCCTTATCACCTTGTCGGTCACCCCGGTGCAGGCAACCACCACCACACAAGCCACATCCACAACGCAGCGAACGACCAGCACTTCCACATCGACCACCACCCCGCCCGAATCAACAACATCGACGGTGACTTCCCCATGACCGAGAAACTTTCAAACGACAAGGTTAAGCCCCTGGCCGAGTCGTTCCAAGCAGTAGTGGCCAATATCGAGATGGTGCTTCGTGGCAAGCACGAACAAGCAAACCTCGCGGTTGCTTGCCTGTTCTCGGAAGGTCACCTCCTGATCGAAGACAAACCGGGCACCGGAAAGACCTCGCTCGCTCGGGCCATGGCAACCAGCATCGGTGGTATCTCCCGTCGTGTGCAGTTCACACCTGACCTTTTGCCGGCCGACGTTACGGGCGTAACAATCTTCGATCCCAAGGGTTCCGAATTCCGGTATCGAGAAGGTCCTGTTTTTTGCAACATCCTCGTCGCCGACGAGGTCAACCGCGCCTCACCCAAGACGCAGGCAGCACTGCTCGAAGTTATGGAAGAACGACGAGTCACGGCAGACGGCGTCAGCCGCGAGGTACCGCGTCCGTTCATGGTGGTAGCCACGCAGAACCCTCTCGATTTCCAAGGCACATATCCATTGCCCGAGGTGCAGCTCGACCGATTCGCGATGAAGCTCGAACTTGGTTACGCCGATCGTGCCGCCGAGTTTGAAATTCTTGACAACCGCGTATCGTCTGACCCTGTCGCCGATCTCAGGGCAGTGCTGACCGCAACGCAAATGAAAGACATCATCGCCTCGGTCCGCAAAGTAGTCGTCAAGCCCGATTTGATCGAGTATGTCGTGCGCATCGTCATGGCCACACGTGAGCATCGCGACCTCCGGTTGGGAGTCAGCACCAGAGGCTCGCTCACCTTGCTGGCCCTCGCTCGCGCCGTAGCCATCAGCCAAGGTCGTGGCTGGGTGAGTCCCGACGACGTGAAGTCCATCCTCATCCCCTCCTTGAGTCACCGCGTTGCTGTCACTCCCGAGGCCGAACTCGACGGCATCACCACGGTCGATATTCTCGACGACATCATGGAAGAGGTCGACGTCGTCAGATGAGCCGCACCCGCCTCACCAGTGGCGGGCTGGCGCTCATCGCTGGACTAGCGCTTGTTGCCGCAGTCGGAGTCTTCACGGGCTACCGGGAATACCTCGTACTCGTTGCTGCCGGCCTCGCTCTGCTTGTTTCCGCCTTTGTCTTTCCTCGCACCGCATCGCCGGTAGCTATAGATCGCAGGCTGTCTCGTGTGCTCATTCAACGAGGCGACCCACTCGACGTTCGTCTTGACGTGTCGGCAACCGACCGCACTCGTCCCGTGCGAATCGTTGACCGCGTCGGCGACAAGACAGCAACGCTGGCTATTCCGGCATTGGAAGCCAACCAGGTGTACTCGACCCACTACCAAATCGCCACAACGCAGCGGGGCATTCACCCAGTGGGCCCGGCACTTGAGGAGCGACGCGACCCGTTCGACCTTGCCGTGCGGTCGATTCAACACGACGCACGGCGAGAGATATTCGTTCATCCGCTGATCCACAATCTGGGTCGGCTCGACTCTGGCGCGCTTGTCCGCCAACAGGCAACGCCTTTCAGCACCATAACCCTCGACCCGCTGGCCGATTTCCGATCGCTTCGCGAGTACCAAGCTGGCGACGACACTCGGCTGATTCATTGGCCGACGTACGCCCGTCTCGGCACCCTCATCGTGCGCGATTTCCTCGACCTACGGCGCTCGGCCCGGTTCGTTCTACTCGAGACAATCGAGGGCGTCCTTACAGCCGACGAGTTTGAAGAAGCGATAGAGATCGCCGCCAGCCTCGCGTTGCAGTCGTTAGAAACCGGGCTGGTGACGTTCATTTCAACTACCGATCCCGAATCAGCGGGCGACCGAAAGCCCTTCGTCAACAAAGAGTCGATCCTCGAGCTGTTCACAACGGTGAAACGCACCGCAGCCAAAGCGTCGGTGCCCATCGGCAAATTGGTTCCCACGGAACTGTCGCCCGACCAGGTCATCGTCGTAACCGGCAGCCGATCCTCACTGCTTCCGTCCCTGGTCGGTCGGCCCAACCTGCGATCTAAACTCTCAATAATTCGTGTCACCTCTAGCACAACGCCACTCCCACGGCTTCCGCTTCCCACGATCGACGTGCGCAGCGGGATCGAGTTCGCCCTTCGTTGGAGAAAAGGGGCGTTGATATGAAGTACCAAGTCCTTCGAGGTCATGCGCCGTTGCTCACGGTACTGGCGCTCAATCTGCTCGTAGCGTCGTCGGCCTCGCGTATTTTCGAGTCGAGCTGGTCGGCTAGCCGGGTACTCATCGCCACCATATTGGTTGCAGCCCCGGCCGCAATGACGTCGTTACGATCATTTGGCCGTCGAATTGCCTATGTCGTTGTGACTATTGTCACCGTTACATTCGCAATCCTGGAGGCGAAGGGCAGCATTCCAGGCGACCTCGTTGGCTCAGTATCAAGAGGCGGTGGCGAGATATTGTCGGGTCTGTGGCCTGCCCGCCCCGATCCGGCCTCAGTCGGTTTCGTCACGTTACTCGCCTGTATTTCCAGCTCGCTCAGCGCCGAGACCACCCGGCGCCACGCCATCGGTCCGGCAAGGATAGCGCCGCCAACACTGCTGCTTGGACTGCTGGCGTTTCTAGCGGCAGAGGCCGGGGCACCCTCGGTTGCGTTGCTTGCAGTGTTCGTCGTTCTTGCCGGGCTTGTTCTCAAACTTGCTGCCGTACAACGGCTTGACCACGAGACATCCAGACTCGACGCACCGGTAAACAAAGGCGACGCCTGGCCAACGATTGCTCTTGTCCTGGCTATGGTCAGCCTAATTCCGGTGGCCGCGGGTGGAGTCATGAAGAGCGGGCGACTCGACCCGCGGGATCAACGAATCGATTCGGTAGTGCCCGACGAAGATGTCAGCCCGCTAGCACTCGTCGACGGGTGGCGGGCGTTGACACCCTCCGTAACACTTTTCGAGAGCAGCGGATCCGACATCGCCCTTTGGCGCCTTGTGGCGCTGACGCGTTACAACGGTCGAGCCTGGGCGTCCAGCGATAGCTTTCGCCGATCTGGAGCTCGCCTCGATGCGCAATCGACGCTTGCGGAAAAATCTTCTGCTAACGATCTTTCGGTGACAGTACGAATGGCCGAACTCGGAGGACGATGGCTGCCAACCCCAGCCGCGCAACCGCGTCGTGTGTCGGTTGCGGTCAGAACCGACGTGGCCAACTCGGGTCTACTCGTCGACCGGCCCCTCGCCTCGGGCGATACCTACAAGGTGTCCACTGCAGCGCGTCCAGAGGTACCCGCCACCGCCGACCGCGCAACCTCGTCAGACATCGTCGCTACGGAGATACCCGTCGAGATCAGCTCGCTTGCAAGCCAGATAGTTCAAGGTGCCACAAACGATCGCGAACGAGCCGAGCGCATCGCCGCGTTCCTACGCGACGGTTATCAGCTCGACGAGAGCGCGCCGTCGGGACATGCATTGCCCATCGTGAAGGTGTTCCTGCAAAAAACAAAGAAAGGACGAACGGAACAGTTCGTATCGGCTTACGCCCTACTGGCCCGTTCGATTGGCCTGCCCGTTCGCATCTCGGTCGGTTTCTTGGGACAGCCGGGCACCATCACCACCGCTCAAGCAACCGCATGGGCCGAGGTCGAGTTTCGTAACGTTGGTTGGGTTGCCCAAGATGCGCTGCCAGCCAGCACGTCAACAAACAGTGTCACCACGCGAACAGATAGCGGACTCGCTCAGGAGCAGAGCATTGCGCCGTCGACGACTGCGCCCAAGCCCCCCGACCAGAACCCCGAAAAGGCCACCGGCGATGAGCCGTCGAGCGTTTCGGCCACGGGAGTCGCGGCGATTGCCGTGCCACTGCTGGTCGTGCTAGGCGTGCTCGGCTATGTAGGCATGATATTGGGTATCAAGTATCGACGGCGTCGCAAACATCCGACGAGTGACCCAAATAGCCACATCATCAACACGTTCCTGGTTGGGTCCGAGTTGCTCACCGACCTCGGGGCCGATCAGCCTCGCGGCCGCACGAACCGTGAGTTGGTAAACGCCGGTGCCAAACAGGTCGACGGAGCCACGAAGCTGTCGCACCTCGCCGCGCTGGCAACCGAGGCGCGTTTCAGCCCCCGCCTAATGGACGACGAAGACGTGCGCCTAGCCAGCGAGGGCCTGGCCGACTTCGAGTCGGCCATTCGAGAACAAGGTCGAATCCGCTGGTGGCGCGCCCGCCTGAGCCCTCGATCCATCCGCCGCAACCTGCGCTAGCCCTCAGCGCTATCGCCCGTGAGCTCGCTACGTCAATAACGTACGGCGGGTCTTGTTCGATCGGCATAGCCACGTTCCCCAGCGCGATTGTAGTATCCATCACTACACCAACGCTCCAACCGCCCCGACGGTTGAAACTTTTACGCTTCGGGTCAGCTCGTGATAACTCGTACTTCGACAGGTGGTCGCTCGGGCGCAGGCACACTGAGCGTGGCCCAGCCGAGATACACAATGGCGGCCACGAACGTGTCGGGCGCAAAGCCACAGAACTCGGCCACTACCTCGTTGGCGCCCTTCGGACACGAACCCCAGTAGCTAGCCAAACCTGCAGCCGTCGCAGCCAGCAGTATGTTCTGGACGCCGGCCGAGACGGCGTCACGGTTCTCGGCGGTACGCAGCGGCGAATCACCGACACGAGAGCCGACAACAAGCGTGGCCGGGGTGCGCAGATACTTCGTGCGGGTCTTGGCAACCCGCGCCGGTTCATCGCCGAAACGTTGCCCCGCATCGGCAATGACATCGCCGAGCCGACCACGCCCCTCGCCTTCGACAAGGGCGAACTGCCACGGCCAGGTTCGCTTATGGTTCGGTGCCCATTGGCCGAGGTCGCACAACTCGCGAACGAGTTCATGAGGCACGGCGCGGGCCTGGTCGACCAGCATCGATGTGCGGCGGGAACGGATCAATGCGGCAATTTCGGTGGGGACCATGAACTGCCTACCGTACAGAGTTAGGCAATAACGATGCTGTTTGTCTCGCCGAGACCGTTGGGCTCAATGCGATCGGCGTCGGCCTCGTCGAAGCAGTAGCCGTCGCTCGACGCGTAACGGAACGCAATCTCGGCACCGGCCGGCGCACGCAGGGTTATGGACTGGTTACCACTGCGGTCGCTGTAGAGCGGGAAACCACTGGGCTGCCACCCATTAATGCTGGTGAGAAACGACAGCGGTGCATCGTGGCGCACCGTGAAGGTAAGCGTGGTGGTGTCGGAAGCAGCGTCGTACGTCTTCGAGATCATGAAAAGGCTCCTGGAAAGGGTCAGGGGAAGCAAACATGCTACCGGGGTCGACTGTTTCTTGGACTGCGAATGATGGCACGATGTAGTCATGTATCCGCCGCTTCTGCCCTCCGACATCGAACCCGTCAGCGACACTGTTTCGGCCGAGCGGTTGCGCCGGCAACGAGACGTTGCCCTCGGCTACCGACTGTTCGCCTCTCAACGTTGGGGCGACACCGGCGATGGCCACATTTCGGCCCGAGACCCAGAACACCACGACGCGTTCTGGCTTTTGAAATACGGCGTTTCGTTTCACGCCGCAACCGTTCACGACCTTGTGCTTGTCGGCCACGACGGAACCGTCATCGACGGTGACGGCGGCATCAACATCGCCGCCTACAACATCCACGCACCGATCCACGACGCACGACCCGAGATCGTGTCGGCTGCCCACGTGCACACGCAATACGGCACGCCGTTCTCGGCCGAAGCCCGGCTGTTCCAACCAATCACACAAGAGTCCTGCATTTTCTTCGACGACCATTCCCTGTTCGACGACGAAGAAGTTCAGGTGCAGTCGACCGATGGAGGCAAACGGATCGCTGCCGCTCTCGCCGGCCACAGAGCGGTGATTCTGCGCAATCACGGCCTGCTCACCGTTGGCGTGAGCGTGGCCGAAACTGTTGCCACGTTCATTCTGCTTGAACGGGTAGCCGAGGCCCATATGAAGACCCGCCATGCTCAGCCCATCTCTGCCGAGTCGGCTCGTTGGGCCCAAAGCGATCTCGTCGCGCCAGGAGCTATGTGGCAAGTCTTCCAATGGCTCCTTCGCCGCTACATCACCGAGCCAACCGTCGTCGGCTAAAGCCGCTTATGGCTCGATGCCCGCTGCCCGTAAGACCGCCTCGAGCTCTGCCACTCGGCTCAAGGCAGCCGCAGCCTGTTCCTGCGCAGCAGCAGCCTGTTCCTGCGCAACGCGACCGATATCGGCATCATGCTCGATAACGTGCCCGTCAGGCGTGACAACGACGATTCGATCACCGGCAACGTCGATCGTGAGGCCGCCGAGTTCGGCGATGGGGCGACCGGTCCAATCCTCGACGTCGGCCGTGCCTGGGGTGAAGCGAAGCACGGAACACGTGCCTGGATCCGTTAGTACGGCGAAAAAGTCGACACCGAGCGTTCGGTACCGGGCGCTCTTTTTGAAGAAGTCAGAGACACCATCGCTGCGCGACGGCACCTCGACCACCACAGTCGGCGATGGACCGTTCGACGGTTCCTTATAGGACCGAACCACCGTAGCGTCAGCAGCAAGAACCATGAGGTCGGGGGCCACGGCATTGCCCCCGTCGGGTGGGTACCAGTTCATGTCACGGTACACAACGAGCGCTGGCTCGAGCAGCAAAGAGGCAACGACTCCGATGGCGTCGATCACGCGCCGATGCTCGGGGCTCTCGGGCATCTTTAGTTCGTCCGGATCGGCAACGAACTCGTCGTCGTCTTGCCACTCGGTGGCTGTTGCCATGACCATATGCTAGAAGACGGTGTAGCCGCCGTCGACTACCAGGTTGTCTCCCGTGTGGAACGTCAGACGCGGGTCGGCAAGATAGGCGCCAACGGTCTCGAACTCGGCGGGTACAGCCCAGCGGCGCACCGGCGTTCGGCCCGTGGTGATGGTGCGGAACTTGTCGTTCAGGAAGCCGCCGTCGGCCAGTTCGCTTCGTGTCCAACCCGGACTGATTGCGTTGACCCGGATCTGATGCCGGGCGAGACCCACGGATAATGCACGCACCAGACCGAGCAATGCAGTCTTGGCTGAACCGTACGCTTCGTTGTTAGCAGCGCCGTGAATAGCCGACGTCGACGACACCGCCACCAGTGAGCCGCCTTCACCGCGCTCGGCCATGTGGCGGGCGGCGGCTTGTAACGTCAGCATGACACCGTCGAGGTTCACCGACATAACCGCTCGCCATTCCTCCAACGTGAGGTCGAGGAACTTCGTGCCGCGACCACCGCGCCCAGCATTCGCGAACATGGCATCGACCTTGCCCATACGACGAACGGTCTCGGCCATCGCCGAATTCACCTGCTCGGGATCGGCCACATCACACGCGAACGCCTCGGCGCGAACACCCAACGCCCGCAGATCATCGACCGCCTGAGCGTTGCGGTCGACCCGACGCCCCCACACGGCGACATCACCACCCGCTTTGGCAATGCCAGTCGCCATGCCGAGCCCAATGCCGGAATTTCCACCAGTTACAACTGCAACGTATCCCCGGAGATCAGACATCCCACAGAACCTAGTCGGGCAGGTCGTACTCGGCGATGTGGACAACTCGCCCTTCGTCGATGGAGCGATGCGCAGCCGCTCCCATCACAACGGACCACAGTCCGTCGTCGACCGTCACTTCGGCCGGGCGCCCGGCCTGCAGACACTCGATGAAGCGAACATGTTCCAGGTACGACGAGCCGCCATGGAACTCGGGGTATGGCACATCGGCTGGGGTGGGTGCATCGATCTCGACCGGTCCAGTGCCGTCGCGGCGGCCAACGAACACCCAATCACCAGGGACCGTGGTCTCTAGCTTGCCGAGATCGCCGACGACCGTTATCTCTTGTTCAAAGCGGCCGCCTTCGGCAAACATTGACAGGTCGAGCGCGCCTCGCACCCCGTTCGCGAAATCGACAATGACAAACGCGTTGTCGAGGATGTCGGGGACCTGCCCGTCGTACTCTTCATCGAGATGGTTGACATCGTGACCTCCGGAGGCGTACACCCGCGTTGGTGACGATCGAGCGATAAGCCGCATGAGGTCGAAAAAGTGACAGCACTTCTCGACAAGCGTTCCCCCCGTGTTTCGCGAAAACCGGTTCCAATTGCCAACCTTCACGAGAAACGGGAAACGGTGCTCACGAATCGACACCATTCGAGTCGTTCCGCACACGCCGGTGGCAATCTGGTCAAGAAGCGTCGACACCGCTGGCATGTACCGATACTCCAACCCAACCCAGGTCATCGCCGCGCGACCAGCGGCCCGACGTTTCACATCCAGACAGTCGGCAACCGTCGTGCACATCGGCTTTTCCACCATCACTGCCAGATTCGTGTCGAACACATCAGCAAGCACCGAGACGTGGGTGAAGTTCGGCGTCGCGATAACCACCGCATGAAGGTCGTCACGGGCCAGGAGATCTCGATAGTCGTGGTACGTGTCGACCGGGTGACCGACACAGGCTCGACCCCATTCGAGAGATGCATCGACCGGGTCGGCCAGTGCTACAACCCGAGCGTTACCAATGTGAGCGAGATTGAGAATGTGCTCGCCACCCATCATTCCCGAGCCGATAATGCCGTAGCGGACCATCCGCCAGACCGTAGTGGCTGAGTTAGTTAGCGGGCGGGCGCTCTGCGTTGTTGAATTGCGTGGCGTACCAACTCAACAAGCACTCGAATTCCTTCCGTCCGAACGCGAATATCGGCATCAAGGATGGGGATTCCGGGGGCGATGCTCAGCGCCCCACGAACCGCATCGACGGAGTGCGCCAGATGACCGTCGAATCGGTTCAGAACCACAACGTACGGAAGTTGGCGCTGCTCGAAAAAGTCAACCGCAGCAAAGCTGTCGGGCAGCCGACGGGTGTCGACCATGACGATGGCACCGACGGCACCCTTGGACAACTCGTCCCACATGAACCAGAAGCGGTCCTGGCCTGGAGTACCGAACAGAAACAACATGCTTTCGGACAAGGTGATTCGACCAAAGTCAAGGGCCACAGTCGTCGCCGTTTTGGTCGCCACTTCGCCCCGATCATCGACCCCGAGCGACATGTTGGTCATCGGCGCCTCGGTTGTGAGCGGGGTTATCTCGGACGTCGACCCAACCAGAGTTGTTTTGCCAGCCGAGAAGCCTCCGGCAATCACCAACTTCAACGGCTTAAGATCAGTTCGGCTAGAGGCGCTGGAGGTCATTGAGAAGCCTTTCCAGAGTGTCGAGATCGGGTCCAGTGTCGTTGTCAGCAGAAACCACCGATGCAAGACCGTTGGCGACCATGTCGCTCACCAGTATTCGGGCGACGCCAAGATGGACATGGAGATGGCTAGAGATTTCGGCGATTGATCGAGGCCCCACACACATTTCGACAATCAAGCGCTGTTCGGGTGTCAGCCAGTTCTGCCTGACCACCGGGAGGGCAGTGACTAACGATTCGAGCGGTAGATCGCGATCGATAGATTGCCCGCGACCCTGTGTGAGCGCGAACTGACGGAGGAATCTGGGCCGCTCCGGTGACGGCGGACTGCTAGGAGAATTCATGTGCTAGGTCCTCGGGAGGGCGGCCTGAAGTTCGCTCACGAGGGTTGGCGTCAACGACGTTCCCATTCGCTTGCACAACATCGTCATCTCGTAACCGACCATACCGATATCGCTCATGCGCGACGCCAATACAGCAAGGGCCGAGCCGTCACTGATGGTCATGAAGATCATGTAGCCCTGTTCAAGTTCGACAACGATCTGTGAGATCTTCCCGCCGCCAAAGCACCGGGCCGCGCCTTGGGTCAGGCTCGTGAGCCCCGCAGTCACCGCCGCAAGCTGGTCGCCGCTGGCACGACCAATGGACTCCGACATCGACATGAGCAGACCATCTGATGACACTACGACCGCATCGACCACACCGGTTACACGTTCAACGAAGGAGTTGAGTAACCAGTTGAGGTTGGTTGCCTCGTGACTCATGACGCTCATGACGGTTCCTTGTCCTTGTCCGCATCGCGGGCAAACTCGACTGCTTTTTGGTAACCCGACATTTGTGAATGGCGATGGCGTTCGATCGCCGGATCCACGCTTCGGGCCGTATCGTTGGACTCAGGCAGCCGCTTGAACGCCCCGGCTAGAACCCCACTGGTTTGTGCGCGACCGAACGATGCACCAGGTGTTCGCTGCACAAGACCCTCAGACCCCAGGGGCGGGCCAACCGCGTCCAGCCGAGGCGCGGGCGCAAGCCAGCCAGCAGGCGAAACCACGGGTGCGGGGACAGGGTCAGGTTGCGGAGCCGACCAGCCCACCTTGGCCACAGGGGCAGGCACGGGGCTTCGTTCCTCGATCCGAGGGGCACGTTCTTGTTCCAGCGGACCTGTGAGCAATGTCGATGGAACATCCACGCGACACATAACGCCGCTGGGAGAATTACCGTGCAGTGAAACCCGCACTCCTAGTCGACGCGCTAGCCGTCCCACCACATGGAATCCAACGCGGTCAGTTGTCAACGCATCGATATCAGGAGGGTTCATGAGGCGATCGTTAGCATCGGAAAGTTCGTCGCTCGTTAGCCCGACGCCGGTGTCGACGATGATGATTCGATAGTCGAGCCCATTTCGTTCGGCACGCATCGAGACCGGGCTTGTCGGTGGCGAATACGACAGCGCGTTTTCCAACAACTCGGCTAACAGGTGCGACAGCTCCACAACATGAGCACCCGAGACAATGACATCCGACGACGAAGAATCCACCTGTACTCGCTCCAGCGCGCGGGTCTCTGACATCGCTGCTCGCATGACGTCGCTGAGGGGAACTGGGTCGGTCCATGCACGAACACCTTGTTGACCGGCCAGAAGCACCAGGTTCTCGGCATTGCGTCGCATTCTTGTCGCCGCGTGGTCGATATCGAACAGCGCCTTCAGAAGCACCGGATCGCTAGCCGACGCCTGCAATCGGTCGAGAACAACGAGTTGGCGATCGATGATTGCCTGGTTCCTGCGACCGAGGTTCACGAGCATGTTCGTTACCGTCGCGGCGCGGCGTTGCGAGTGAGCAAACGACGTTTCAACCGACGTCGACAACACGGTGTTGAACGACCGGGCCAGCAAGCCAATCTCGTCAGTTGAGTCGGCCGAAATCTGGGGAAGGGCATCGCGGAGCTGCTGCTCGTTTGGATTGCGCAAGGCTTCCAAGACGAGGGGCAACTGACGACCGGCGATGTCTTCTGCTTCATGGCTGATCACCCGAACGCGGCGAGCGAGTACCCGACCCAGTAAAAGCGAGGACAGCGTGCCAATGATTAAGGCGCTCAATCCGACCAGAAGGTAGATAAGCGCCCCGCGCGATGCCGACGACGATTTGTCCGCTGTGGAACCCTGATAGTCGGCGAATGTGGCGTCGTCGACGACGTCGTACGCAGCCAGTTTCTCGGCAAGCGCTCCGAACCACTCCGCCGTCTGGGTTTGCGATCCAGTTCCTCGTGACAAGCGCGCAGCACCGAGCGCTTGGTTTCCCCTGGCGACAGCGCTGTCGGATTGCAAGGTGTTGAACTGCTCGACAAGCTCAACGGTCGCACGACGTTTGAACAAGTCGGCATCTCGCGCCTCCTGCCTCACAAGGATGTCAATCGCGGCGACATGTTCTAAGTCGGACGTAGCGCCGGGTGCTGCAATCTCGGCCATCTGCCGACCGATCTGATCCTTCGTGTTCAAAGTAGCCATGAGGCTCGACGACAGCTGGCCGAGCTCCGGAATAGGCGAACGCGATACAAGCGAGTCGATGTAGTTGAGGAGCCCGTCGGTCAACACGGTGTATTGCACAAAGGTGTCATTCGGCGACAACCGTTCGGCGTCGAGGCCGGCACGGATCGTACGAAACTCCTCGGTGGCTCGAACGACTTCTGTACCGCCAGGTCCAGCAGTGGCTGCCGAGGACCTAACCTCACTAACAAGCCCAAAGAATCTCGCGTCGACCTGCGAACGGGCAGTAGCCACGGCTGAGAGGCCCGCGTTCGTAGTTCCGCCAGCCACCCATGTTGATGCCGCTCGCTCAACTTCTAGTTCGTCGAGCACCTGCATCGCCTGAACCGCAAGCGCAGCATCGGCACTCGCTTGCCGGGCCTGAGACCGAAGGGTCAAGCGCGGTTGCACGGTTCCATACGTGAGAGCCGTGAGCGCTAGGGCAGCGGGCACGATCATGACGCCGAGCTTGGCTTGTACTGAAAGATTGTTGAACACGCAGATGTCCCTCTGAAGACGACCTAACCACTAGTCGGTCGATCACCCGGCATTCATAAGGCACTTGTTGAAGACTTGAAATCACCTCATGGGTCATAGCCTGCTCCGTGATGGCGCCTTACCAACCCGAACAAGAGACGCGGCTGGAACCCTTCTTCGCGTCCGAGGTATGGCGAATAGTCGAACCCGAACTAGCAGTTCTCGGTTCGGGACGGCGAGGGCGATCAATCGGAATTGTCGGGTCCGTCGGATCCGGAGCCGGCGGTGCGGTGCAATCGGTACTGACGACGGCTCGCGCCCGCGGTCTACCCTCGGTTCGGCTTGGGCTGCAGGCCGGGGTGGCTGTCGCAAGCTATCTCGCCGAACCCGTTCGCCACCTTCTCGTAGGATTTCAGCACCAGCGTCCGGGTTTGGGGTTGTTAACCGAAGCAGTCGAAACGGCAGCGACCTACTCGCAGACATGGGCACCCGTGATCTGGCCAGCCGACGGCCGACTGCCGGCGCGACTCGCCGGCGACCTTATGGCCGACACCTGGGAGATGTCACGACATCTTGTTACTGCACTTGAAATGACACGAGAACCACTCGTCATCCATCTGGCGGGCTTCCACCGATCAGGCCAACTTGGCCGTGAGGTGCTTCGATGCTTCGAGGAGAACCGAGGCACATCGGCCTCGCTTGTTTTGGCGTCGGGGCTATCGGGAGCTGTGCTCGGCGACTCGTTTGTTGCAGTCGACATGGATGCATTGACGTCAGCTGACGTTGCTGCTTTTGTTGGGCCCACCGACGACACCGCGGCGAGCGCGGTCCTGCGGGTGTGCGCAGGAAGCCGTTGGATGTTGGCGAGCCTCAACGAGGACCTCATAGCAAATGGCAAACAATTGGGATGGATGTCGCCGGGCGAGGTGACTGGTGAGCTAGACCGCTTCTGGCTACACCTGTGCGACACGCGATTCCAGCCCATTGCGCGAAACCTGGATACCACCGACCGACGCATCCTGGTGGCGATTGCACATCACCGAGACCCGGCACCAGATACACCCACGCTTATTCGAGCGGTCGGTGACACCAACCGGTTCACCAGCGACTCGTCGTTTCTTGTCGACAGGATCACAGCGCTCATTGACCAATCGCTGCTAGTCGTTGACCCTGACGGAGGGCTTCACGCCGCAGTTCCCGGCCTGTCGATCTTCCTGCAACGGACCTAACCATCAGACCCAGGCAAATACGCAACAGTTGCGGATTTAGTCGTTAGTCGGCGCAAGTCGAACGTGATCGATCAGGGGGAGGACGAGTTGGCCGAACCGCTCGCACTCCTCCAGATGGGGGTACCCCGACAAAATGAAGGCATCAATCCCAAGCTGGCGATAGGCCAAAAGCTTCTGCGTCACCTGGTCGGGGTCACCGACGATCGCTGCACCGCAGCCGCTTCGGGCTCGCCCGATGCCTGTCCACAAAAAGTCCTCGACGAACCCGTCGTTGTCGGCGTCATCACGAAGTTCAGCTTGGCGTCGTACCCCGGCCGACTCGGAGTCGAGCGACCGTGATCGAATCACCGCACCTGTGACATCATCCAGCTGTGACACCAACCGCCGGGCGGCATCGCGAGCCCGACTTTCCGTCTCACGAACAATGACATGAACGCGGTAACCAAACCGCAGCTGGCGGCCATACGAGGTGGCCCGAGCCCGCATATCGGCGACAACACCCGCAACACCGTCGAGTGTGTCGGGCCACATGAGATAGACGTCGGCTGCGGCGGCCCCAACATCACGAGCCGACTCAGACAGGCCACCAAAGTAGAACAACGGGCAGCGTCCTGTGACAGTGCTGATTGACGGTGGATCAATCGCCAGTCGAACAAACTCTCCGTGCACATCAACAGCCTCGCCGTCGAGCAATGACCGCAGGGCTGACATGACCTCGCGTGTGCGCCGGTAACGAGCGTCCGAATCGAGGTACTCGCCGGGACGATCAGACGAAATCATGTTAATCGTCAGCGCACCACCGAGCATCTGATCAAGCGTGGCCAATTGACGGGCAAGTTGAGGAACCCACATTTCACCGGCACGCACGGCAGCGAGAAGCCTCATGCCGTTTAACAACGGGGCGACCCCTCCGGCGAATGCGATTGAGTCGATGCCGAGGCCATATCCGCTCGGCAATAACATGTTGTCGAAGCCCTGTGCCTGGGCCGCCAAAACGATGTCTCGGCAATGCGCCCAGGAGCTGCGTAGGGTCGGGTCGGGCACCCCGAGAAATTCATAGTCGTCATCGCACAACGCCGCGAACCAGGACACCTCGCACGGCGTCACGGCAACGGTACGCCCTCGGACGCTTCGATGATTGTGTAACAGTCCGAACGTGACAGCTGTACCGCCAACGCCGCTACCAGCGTGCGTAGCCGGTGGACCTGCTGCGTGCCAACAATGGCGATAGGAAGGCTCGGGTGCGCCAGCACAAACGCAACACTTACCGCAGCCCTATCGACACACTCACGAGCAGCTATGGCGTCGAGCACGTCGACGAGTTCGGGGCGCACACCATCGCCCGTCATGAGCCGACCTCCCGCCAAAGGACTCCAGGCCAACGGTGTATAACCGGCGCGCATGGCATTGTCGAGTGTGCCGTCACGTAGTGGGTCCAAACACGCCGCCGACATCTCGGGCTGGGTGGTTGCCAAAGCGAACGGCAGATAACGGGCTAGCGCTTCAGTCTGACCAACGGTGTAATTCGACACGCCAACTTCACCGATTTTACCTTCTTCCCGCAACGACGCCAATGTCGCAGCAACCTGGGCTGGGTGACTAAACACGTCGGGTCGATGAATCTGATAGAGATCGATGCGGTCGACCCCAAGCCGACGCATCGACGCCTCGCACGCCGAGCGCAGGTACGTATCGGATTGGTCGTACGGGACGCCCGGCAGAATGCCACCCTTCGAAGCCAATACCATCCGATCACGAAGCGAGGGCTGCGCCGCCAACACCGCACCGAGCAGCTCCTCACATGCTCCAAATCCACGTCCACTCCAGTCGAATCCGTAGACGTCGGCCGTGTCGATGAGGTTCATACCAAGGTCGAGTGCTACCTCAATCAGCTCGCTGGCGTCGCGCACGGACGCCGTAGTGAACCGCCAACACCCAAAGGCCAACGGTCCAACAGGCGCAAGCGCACCCAGCGATCTTGGAACAGACGAAACAAGTGACCCAGTCATTGGCAGTCGGGGCGCGACGCTGTCGCCAGTTCGTTTCCCCATTCTCCTTTCAATCCGTTGTTGATGTTGCGAACCTTAGTAATCGGCCGGTGCCGTCCTCGATCTGGCCGAGGAACCCGGGTTCAGTGGCGGTGATGTTGTCGTTCGTGCCGCCGGTGCCGCGGCGTTGTCCATACGGTAGGTAGCGTTGGCGTTGCACACCCGTCGTGTTCGCTGCGGTGCCGTCATAACTGTTTGGTACTGCTACCGCTACACCGCCTTGCTGGTCACCGAGCAGCCAGGTGACGGTGCCGTCTTTGCGTAACGCCACCGTCGCACCACCTGATGTGTAGTACTTCGTTTTCGGCACGGTTGACCCGGTCGCGGTGATCTCACCCAACCCGTCCAAATAGACCGTTGTCTTCGTAACACCGCCCGCTGTGGTGACACGGCTGACACGTTGCCCGCTGCTGTCATAGCGGTAGACGTCACCATCAGTCCATGATGTTGGGCATGCTGTCGTGATCGTGGCTGACACGTTCGTGACACGATTCTCTCCATCCCATCTCAAACATTGCTTCGAACCTGCCGCACCGACAGCGCGTTGTGTCATGGACCCGTTCGCGTTGTACGCAGCGAACGTCGTCCAGTTGAACGCCGAGGTCACCGCGTGCGGGCGGACACTCGACTGGCCTGACGCCTCGTACGCGTACGCTCCTGGCATGACCCCGCCACCTGTTTGTGCTGTCGGTGAACCCTGAAAGATGATGTTCCCGATCTTGTCATACGCGTACACCAGATTGAACGCTGCGGTACCGGCGACCGAACTACCAGCCCCATACGCCGTGGACGCGTAACTTGTCGGGCCGTACCAATGCCCGAACGTCACGGCCGCCCCAGCATTGAAAGTGCATGTCCCGCCGTTTGTTGTGGTCCAGGCGTTCGTGAGTCGTTGCCGGTCGACATACCGGAAACATTCACGGTTCTGATCTGTGCCGGCAGCTTCGCCGTGATTGATCGAGGTGATATTCCCGACCGGGTCATAGGAGTAGCTGTCGTCTTGTAAGCCGTTCACCCCGTGTTCGTGTTACGACGCCCCAACAGCAACGACAACCGGTTCAAATCGTCGTATTGATACCAGCGTGACACCCCACTCGAATCAGTCCCTGACGTCCCCAAATGTTTGAGACCGAGCTGACCGTTGGGCCAATACCCCGACCCCGCAACATACGACTGTGAACCAGACGTCGCATACGGACGGCCATCACTATCAAACGTTGACGTCACCGTTTCGGCACCCAACTGTGACGGATACACGATCGATGTTTTATGACCGGCCTGGTCATACCCGTAACCGTACACATACGGACCACCAGACCCTGTCGGCATCACCGGCAACCCGCCACCCGACAACGACTTACCCGTCACCCGGCCGCGATTGTCGTACCCGTGACCGTTGACGTGATCGCCGTTGTGGACCCCGCGCACGCAACCGTCGACGTCCCAGGACACGCCGACACCGCCGCCAACATCCCTCTACCATTCGACACAGTGTCATACGCCCCACGCTGCCAACGTCCCTGACACCGACGCACCTGTCATCACATCACGCGATGTCGGTCGTCCCAACACATCAGACTGCGTACGAATCGTCACCCCAGCAGGGTCCGTGACCGAAACCTCAGACAACCCCGTCAACGACCCGCTATACGTATACGAGGTCAGCGAACCCGCCGACCCGCTTTTATCGGGGTCATGATTCGACAGCGTGCGACCCAACCAGTCATACGTGTTGGTGGTCACGTTCCCGCCGACATCGGTCACCGCGGTGACCCCACCACGTGTGTCATAGGTCGTGTACGTGTCACGATCGAGGGTGACCTGATACCAGTTGGTGTTGAAGGCTGCGCCTGGCCCGTTCTGTGTGTTCACCGAAACAGTGCCTTGCGGATTGCCGCTCACCCAAGCTGCGGCGGTAAACCCGATCGCCGTGTACAACGTCCCATCGTTATAACGTTCCGTCGCTACGTTCACCGCACCACCAACACCCATCGCAGCCCACGCCGACCAGTTATCAGGTGTGCCCTCCCACCGGGAGAACGGCTGCCCGCCGCCACCCAACCCGACCAGAAACAAATTCCCAGACGCCGTATTCAAATCCAAATCGATATCCGACACCCACCCAGTTGGTGCGTTCACAAAGTTTGTGTACGGCTGACTATCACCCGCCACTGTCTGACGCGCCACCCACACAGCGCCGCCACCGGTGCGTACCGCCACCGCAGTGCGGCCATCATTGAATCTTGTTGCTGCGATATGGGTTTGGCCGGTACCGGCGTTCGACACAACTCCACCCCACGCATACCCGCCTCCGCCAGCAGCTTGCGTATAAAAATGTGTGAGCCCGTTGGCGTCTAAACCAAACGCACGTAACAACCCCGACTGGGTGACCGTCAACGCGATATCGCGTGGTAGTAGCCCGGACCCGTACACGGGGCCTGTCCAGTTGTTCGTGTTCACGGTCCCTTCGGTGTACCCATCGAAATAGCCAGGTACATCGGCGGCGATCACCGCGAGACGACCGTCAGGCCGCACCGTAGCTGCGACCCGGCTGTACACCTTCCCCGTCGACATACGAACCCAATCACCAAAAGCCCCGCGAGCCCACAACTGCTCCTTACGCCACAAATCACCCTCAACACCGACCCCGAACATCACCATTCTGTCGTTGTTTCGGTGCACCACCGCCAAATCACCCGTACAACACCCCGTCTCAGTCAGGCGTGACAAGTCTTGGCGCCCGTATGCGTCGGTCCGAGTCAAACTTGACGCGCCGATCTGCGGATACTCGTAATGATGACGACCGACATCAGCGGCTGTGGTCGTCGATTTCAATGTCGAGTTCGAGAACGTTTCGGACCGTACCGGCCGACCGATCGCGTCATACGTTTTCACCGTCGACACTACCGGCCAACCCGATGCGCCGGCCGGGACTGTGCCCGACGAGATCGGTGCAGCTGTCGCGACCGCCGGGTCGGCCCCAACCGAATACGGGAACGCGGCGACGTCACGGTTCACCATCCCCCGATCGTCATACCGCGAGTAACCGACAATGGCATGATTCACAGACGGTGAACGCTGCTGCGTTTCTCGAGAACGACCCAAACCATCAAGGAACGTCCGAGTGAACGAGTACGCCACCGGAGTCGCGTTTTGGAGCTGTTCGGTCGTGGAATACAACGCATACCCGCCCGCAGCCTGAGGTTGAGGAATCGAGTAACCAAACTTCCAGTTCGGTTGCGTCCAACTCGTCGACCCCGCCAACAACACCGCAGTGCGCCGACCGACACCGTCATACGCCACTTGGGTGACGTTCGTGCCGCCAATCTGCACATCGCTGATACTCGTGGGCACGCCACGTTTCGTATCGATCACTGACGTGACAACATGACCAATCGGGTCCGTCACCGACACCTGAGTCACCAACCCCACGAGCGCCGGGGTGTACGCCGTAACCGTCTTCGCAGCCGGCATCGACGTTGACGTCGACGGCACCGATTGCTGGATCACCCGTCCCCGAGCGTCGAACACGACATGCATAATCGAATCGACAACACCCGCAGCTTTGTACTGGGTGACTTTGTTTGGTTGGCTCCCAACGGTGTCATACGCGGTGTCGGTTTGGGTTTGCTGCACCCCTGTACATGTCACGGTGTTGTTCGCTGCCGTTGAGAACAACTTGGTCGATGTGGGCCGGTGCGGCACGTACGGCGTAACGCTCGACCCGTACGTGACCGCGGTGCAACGTTCGTCGCCGCTGGCCGGGTATGTGTTGTCCGGGTTCAGAACCCGTGCTCGACCGTCATAACCGGGGCACCAAGACTATTGAATGTCGTGTCGGTTCGTGTACCGGACCACGATCCCCACTCGTTCGCCCAACTGTAGGAGTAGTCGCTCAACACTCGCCGCGAGTCCTGGAACCCGTTGATAACCACGTCTTGTTTGATGTGATGGTTGTACGTACGAAACAGATGTGTCCCGTCGGTATCTACTCGGGCGGTAGCACGTACCTTGCCTGCGAGCCAGTCATGATCGACGTCCGTCGGCAGGTTCGCGAACCCGAACGCGCCGCCCCACGACACGGTGCGTATACCACCCGAACAAAACGATGTCGTCGCGAACGACGGGCATTCATCACCGTTCATCCCGGTGTAAAACCACGTTGTCGACCTCGTCTTGGTGGCACCGTCACCAACCGTTGTGGTCACAGTGTCCGACCCGCGAAAAATGTTGTACGGCGTGTTCACATCGGTCGAGATCACGTTCTGGTCGTTACGTTTCCACGCCGGGCCCGAATACAAATAGTTGGTATGGATCGTCGGGTTACTAGCTATCGGGTCAGCGTCATAGGTGTCGGTCACCAAATATTTGTAAAACGCTCCGACCCCGTACGCAGCGCCCGTCGGGGTGTACCACTGCTGATAACAGTCATGGCCGTTGTTGACGTAATCAAAAAAGTAGTTACCCGACAGCACACCAAGGTTGCAGCCGTGCGGCACCCCGTAAGTGATATCGGTACGGCCACCGAACTCGTTGATCACATACCCGATACGAAAGAACCGCATATACGGCACCCCACCCGCAGGGTACGCATCTACACGGTTCGCCAAATTCGAGCCTGGCGTCGCATCAAAATAGATGTACGGCAACACCGGCTGCACCGACGTTTGCACGGTACCGGTATTGATCGGGGTGGTGCGTTGAATCGTACGCACCCACAACTTGTAACCCATCTGAATATCAGACGACACCCACTCGGTATTCAACTGCCACGTATCAACCGATACCGCACCCGCGAACGTTGACACACCACCCAACCGGTAACGAGCAAAGAACGACGGCGACACCTGACTGGCGCTCGTACACACCCCGGTACAAATCAGATCAACCGGCAAATCCAACGCTGTCCCAGCGACGGGCGGGTTCCCCGGTGCTGCCGGTGCTGGTGGTGGCCACGACCCGCACGCCACCCCCAACGGGTAACAACGATCAAAATACGTGAACGTCATCCATCCGCGATCAACGCCGAGGACTGCCCATTCAAATTCAACGACCAACCAGCCCAACCATCCCCCACCAACTGGCCCGCCGACTTATAACCCGCCCAACACCAATCGCCACCCGCGTTCGTCGGCGGCTCAAAATCACCAGCGCACCCACGATACGACCGTTCAATAAACCCGCCGCCCGACACATCCCACCCCGGACCCAACAAACCGCCCTGATTATTCGTTGACGCCGTCAAACCATCAACCGACTGCGAACTATACGAAACGCCCATCTGCGGAACCGGGCCCGTCGCCGGTACCGCCGTGAACGGATACGAATAATTGAAACCACCCATATTCCCGCCAGCCGACCACGACGCCGACGGCTGCAACGAAGTAGAACCCCAATCACCACCCGACCCCGCCGCCCCCGACGACGTCCCATAACCAACCGTGCCGCCCCCCACACGAGGCAACACCCCACGACCCCTACCAACAATCGGGCCGGCCGTTTTCACCGGCGGCAGCGACACCAACGCCGTCAACACGCCCGTCTCCAAATTGTTCGTAGACGCCACAACCTCAACCGGGTCGACACAACCCTTCTGACCCTGACAATCAGGGAACTTCACAAACCTGACCCTCGTCGCCCAATCAGCGCCATACGCGTCACGGAACTCGTTATAGGCAATTTCGACCTCGACCACCTCAACATCGGTGCCCGCGTCCGTGCGGTCCAACGTAAACGACAACTTCTGACCACCCAACCCCTCAGTGTCAGCCTCGTCCCGAACAGCGACCCTCACACCAACAGGCGTTTCGCTGACCTTCTTCCCCCGACGAACCGACACAAACTCGCCGACCTTCACCGGGCGGCCACCCACATCGACCAACTCGGTGTCAACCGCAACTGGTTTCACCCGGGCGTTCTTCGCCTCCACCTTCAACACAGCCGCAGGACGTTTCGACGGATCCAACGACGAACGATCCACGCTGCCAACAGCCGACAAAGGCGCACCCGCACTCGGGTCACGCTGCGACCCCCGATCCAACAAATGCTCATCAAACCTCCCCGACAACGACGACGAACCGTTGACCTCAGGTAACGGGGCCGCCCTACCAGGACCCGACGGCTCCGCCCCCGGCGGCAACACCGGACCAGGCTCAGCCCGAACAACCCCAGACCCCACCACCACCAACACAAACGAAAAAACGACAACAAATCCGACACGCCGCGACATCCCCATAACAATCCGCCTTAAAGAAACAGCCCCGAAGGGACCTCGCCGAAACTACCAACCGCTGAACGCAGGCTCCCACAAGAAAAAAAAAACGGCGTCAACCAGTAGCGGCACACCACAGGCCGAATCGCATTAGCCTGAACGCCATGGCCATACCTGCGCTCCCGTACTCACCTGTTATTCGTGCCGGCGACTGGGTCATCGTGTCGGGACAACTTGGCGTCGCCAATGGCGAACTCGTTCCTGGTGGTGTCGCCGCCCAGACTCGTCAAGCCATTGCCAACCTGCGAACTCAGCTTCACAAGGAAGGCTGCGGCCTCGACCATGTAAAGAAGACGTTGTGTTTCCTGACCGACATGAACGACTTTGCGGCATTCAACGAGGTGTACGCCGCAGCATTCGACAACGAACAACGACCAGCGCGCTCCACTGTTGGGGTCGCCGCGCTACCGTTCGGGGGAATCGTCGAAATCGAAGCGTGGGCCTACGCTCCCGGCTCGGTTGGCGGTCTGGCTGGCTGAACCAGCGGCGTCGGCTACTGTGATCTACATGGCCGGTGGCATCATCATGGTTCTCATCCTCCTCCTGTTCCCGGTGGTCGTTCTTATGTCGGGTGCTGTTGGTGCCGCACTCATTGGGCACCTCCTCAAGAAGGACGCCGCCCGGCGCCATGTCGGCAGCGAACTTGTTGAACTGAACAACTAGCGGTGCACTACCACGACCGATCGGTCGAGGTTCTTACCCAAGCAGTTGTCCGGGCCGCCGTTGCCCGGCTGCGCCTCGACCCTCCGCCCCTCGATGGACCTCGAACGCCAAGCGAGTTGGCCGCTATGGCTGGCCAGACCATCACCGCATCTGGTCTTGGTGGTTTAGAAGCCCTTCGGCTGTACGAGGAAGTGCTCGCGCCGGCGTGCATTTCGGTCGACCATCCCCGATTCCTGGCGTTTGTGCCGACGGCCCCTACCGAAGCCGCCACTCTGTTCGACCTCGTCGTTGGTGCCGGCTCCATCTTCGGCGGATCGTGGCTGGAAGGTTCCGGTGCCGTGTACGCCGAGAATCAGGCGCTTCGTTGGCTGTCCGATCTCGCCGGATTGCCAACGACTGCCGGCGGGGTATTCGTCCCCGGCGGCACCATGGGAAATCTCAGTGCCCTCGTGGCCGCTCGTTACCGCTGGCGATCCCACGACTCGAACCGCGAGCGCCTCCGAGGCATCCTCATCGCCGGTGGAGGCGCACACTCTTCCATCGCATCGGCGGCCCGGGTCATGGACGTCGACCTCATCAAGATCCCAACCGACCATCGGGGCAGGACAAGCGCAGAAGCAACCAGAGCCACCGTCGCGGCGTTGTCGCCGACCGAACGCCATCGAGTCTTTGCCGTCATGGCCACCGGCGGTACCACCAACGTCGGCGTTGTCGACGACTTGGAGGCGGCCGCCGACGCTGCCGAGGAACTCGATGTGTGGTTCCATGTCGACTGCGCTTACGGCGGCGCCGCACTCGCCGCACCAAGCGTGCGTCCACTGTTCCAAGGTATCGAGCGATGTGACAGTTTCGTGGTCGACCCGCACAAGTGGCTGTTCGCCCCGTATGACTGTTGCGCCCTGATCTATCGCGAACCGCTCATTGCACAAGCAGCCCACACGCAACACGCGGAATATCTCGACGTGCTGCACAACCCGGCCGACCTTGAATGGAACCCGAGCGACTTCGCAGTACACCTCACCCGCCGTGCCCGCGGGCTGCCATTTTGGTTCTCACTCGCCACGTACGGAACCAACCGGTACAGCGCAGCAATCGAGGCGTCGATCACGCTTGCCCGTCAGTCGGCCGAACTCATCCGACACCACCAACACATCGAACTGTTACTCGAACCGGAGTTGTCCATCGTGATCTTTCGGCGTGTTGGTTGGACACCAGCCCAGTACGAGGCTTGGAGCGACAAACTGCTTGCCGACGGCACCGCCTTCGTTGTTCCATCGGCATGGAACGGAGAAACAGTGCTGCGGTTCTGTTTCATCAACCCGCGAACCACATTCGCCGACGTGGAACTCATCATCGACTCGCTGCGGTAAACAAACCGGTTTAGTTGGTCAGCAGCAGGCCACGCAGCATGCCCAGGCGCACAGCGTCGGTCAGATCGCTCGAGCCTGCGATCATGCCAGCCGCAAATGCTCGGCGGCTCAACCCACAGGTAGGGTCGAAACCCGCACCGCGAAGTACATCGCTAGCGCCAGCACCGGCCTGATCAAGGGCCGAGACATCGCAGCTCGACAAATGCTCGATCGCATCGAGTCGACCGAAAATGGCCAACCCGAAAAGACGAGCCTCAAGGGGAATGTCTACAGCGCGGTCGTCAGCCATACCTGTTTAGTCGGCACGTTCAGCCTGGCGCTTCATGGGCCGGACGTACCTGCCCATCGTCACTCGTCCTCATAGAGTGGTTCGAATGACTGACCTACTTGTCACGGGCGCAGCCCTTGTTGCCACCATGGATTCCCAACGCCGAGAAATCGCTGACGGTTGGATTGCTATAACCAACGGGCGAATCGAGGCAATCGGTGGTGCGACCGACGAACGCCCAGCCGCCATTCGTATCCTCGCCGCCAACGACAGCCTTGTTACCCCTGGGCTAATAAACACCCATCACCACCTGTTTCAAAACCTCACCCGGGCCTGGCCGGCAATGACTGACAAGCCGCTCTTTGGCTGGTTGCAGACGCTGTATCCGCACTGGTCACGCCTCGATGAAGAAGCTGCGTATGTGTCGGCGTGGGTTGGCCTGGCCGAGCTGGCGCTGTCGGGTTGCACAACATCGTCGGACCATCTGTACGCGCACCCGGCCGGAGGCGGCGATTTGCTGTCGGCCGAAATCGCAGCGGCTCAGGACCTTGGCGTGCGCTTCGTGCCGACTCGCGGTTCGATGTCGCTGTCGATCAAGGACGGGGGGCTTCCACCGGACAACATGGTCCAGGACGAAGACACGATCTTGGCCGAAAGTGCTGCTCAGGTTGCCCGCCATCACGACCGATCACACGGTGCGATGGTGCAAATCGCATTGGCTCCCTGTTCCCCGTTCAGTGTGACCGAACGGCTCATGGTTTCGACGGCCGAACTCGCGGCACAGCTTGACGTTCGCCTGCACACGCATCTGGCCGAGAACGTCGAGGACGACGCCTACAGCATGGCCCGATTCGGTTGCCGACCGGTTGAGTACTTCGAACGGGTCGGGTGGTGCACCGACCGCACGTGGGTGGCGCATTGCGTCATGCCCAACGCCGACGAAATCAAACGCCTCGGCACCGCCGGAATAGGCGTCGCCCATTGCCCAAGTTCCAACATGATTCTGTCGTCGGGCATCGCGCCCATTGTCGACCTGCGGGCCGCTGGCGTTCATGTCGGCCTTGGTGTCGACGGGTCGTCTTCGGCCGACTCGGCGTCATTGTGGCTCGAAGCCCGCCAGGCCCTTCTGCTCGGCAAGCTCCGTTCGGGCGCGGAATCGACGACAGCGCGGACCTCGCTCGAGATGGCAACACGGGGCGGGGCCGCGTGCTTGGGCCGCAGCGGCGAGCTCGGTGAAATCAGCGTCGGGGCACCCGCCGATCTTGCGGTCTGGCCCCTCGGTGGCCCGCTGTACGCCGGGGCAATCGCCGACCCCGTAGAAGCATGGCTTCGGTGTGGCCCGACCATGGCTCGTCACACCATCGTGAACGGCCAGGTAATTGTGGAAGACGGCCAGTTACGCTCGGGGCGTGTGGGCGAAATGTTGCGCTGGCACCGCCAGATCGCCAATCGATTCCAGCTCGATCTGTAGCGACCCCGCAGTCAGGGTCTCGGTCAAGGTTTGGTCAAATTCGATCTTTCGTACGAACATGCGTTCGTTCACCGGGGCACTCTGTAGCTATGGAATTCGGGGAGGTGCATCAACTTGTCGCTGAGGTGTACGGCTTTGATGCTGCCGTCGCGTCTCTTGACGAATCGAACGTTGCGCTTGGGCAGGTACGGCGTTTGGCGGGTTGGTTGGAGTCTCGTCGTTTGGCGATTGTGTCTCGCATTAGTGAACTGTCGCCGGTTCCTGAAGAACATGTGGCGCGGTCGTCGCGCACGAGTCAACGGGCGGCTATGAAGACGGCAAAGCGTGCTGCTACCGCAGCAGCGCATCCGGTTCTTGCCTCGGCGCTCGCTTCCGGGGCGGTGTCGGGCGAACATGTTGATGCCGTCAGCCGCGCGCTGTCTCAGCTCGAACCAGCTCATCGTGAACAATTCGCCCAGCAGCTTGGTTCGTTCTTGCCGCTGGCGTTGCTGGGCACGCGTCGCCCCCGACGGCACGCTCATCGTCACCACAACCGACGGCGTCATGACCACCGGCCCACCCCAAACAAACGCCGCCTGACCGGCGCGACGCACGCAGACATGCCGGTACCGGCACCACTCGCTAGAAATCGTCGGGGAGCGGAGTGCGATTGAGACGCGCTAACGCTTCGATTTTGGCCACCCGCGTGCGCAGCGGCGGGTGACTTCCGAACAGCCGATCAGTGCGCGTGAGCGTGTTGGCCGACGGCTCCTCGAACCACGACCGGCGCATCGCCGCCGACAGCTCGTAACCAAAGCCCAGACGCACGGCCCATTCGTCGGCTTTGAATTCGGCATGCCGGCTCACGAGGCCGCCGACTGCTTGCCAGATACGCAACGAACCCTCGAACGCCAAACTCATCAAACGAAGGAGACCCGCAACAGCGCCGCCGAGCGCGGTAAGCACCGGTGACGACGCGGCGAAGGCCGCCGTTGCGGCCGTGGCAACGTTCTGCAAGTAAAATCCGATTCGCGCCAAGGCCACCACGGGCAACGACAGCCAGTACCCGAGGGTGAGCGCATAGTTTTCCAAGCCCAAGTGGTGTCCAATTTCGTGGGCCAGTACACCTTGCAACTCTCGGCCGGGCAACGTCTGCAACGCTCCGGTAGTAACCACTACAAGCCGACCGCCGCTCGCAAACGCATTGAGTTCATCGCTATCGGTAAGCACCAGGACAAACCGTTTTCGAGAGAGCCGGGTACGCAAAAGTACCTCTTGCCACAGCGGTTCGATGTGGCGTTGTTCAGCCGCAGTTGGGCGACGAGCACCGAGCAGACGAATGAGGAAACGCTGGGCAATAGGCCGAGAGAGTAGGGCCAGCCCAGCCACAAGGTATGCCGCCGCCGCCAGTCGATAGGGCGGACCTCCAAAGACAAGGCGAACCGGCCACCAAAACACCATTAATGAGACGAGCGACACGGGAAACAGCAGCAGTACGGGCACGAACGCGCCAAGCGACGGTGCGTCGAAGCGGCGGTTGTTGCGAGTCACACTGCTCAGTGTGACCCATTTTGAGAACAAAACCGAGCCAACCACTCACAGTGGCTCAAGGGTGACATAAGCAACAACTAGCTACCGGTCCGTCGCCCGGTTCCGCAGCGGTAGCCGACCGACCGAACCGTCTCGATCAGCTGCGCATGCTCCTCACCAATCTTGGCCCGCAAACGGCGAACATGGACATCGACAGTTCGGGCACCACCGTAATACTCGTACCCCCACACCCGGCTCAGCAACACCTCGCGAGTGAACACGCGACCCGGATGCTGCATCAGGAACTTCAGCAGCTCGTACTCCATATACGTGAGGTCGAGCGACTTGCCTTCGATCGTTGCCTGATAGGTCTCGAGATTCAGCGCAAGCGGACCGGTCGTTACCACGTCGGCGGTCGGAGCCGGGACGGTACGCCACAATAAATGTCGCAAACGAGCTTCAAGCTCGCGAGGGTGAAACGGTGTCAAACAGAAGTCTTCAAACAGTTCATCTCGCAGGTTGAGCGTGTCGATGCCACTGCCAGGCACCAACAACATCAACGGCGCCACGGGGTTATCGCGTTTGCGAATATGGCGACAGAATGCCCATGCGGCCTCGGCCGAATCATCCTCGGCCAACACAACAATGGCCCCCGCCCAACCATCAGCTGGTTCGTCACGAGCCACCGCATCAATCGAGGCAACGGCCTTCCAAACTACACCGCCCAGGTCGAGACACCGCGCAAGTTCCGTTGGCGGAGGGTCGGGGTAGACAAGCAGGGGATCCATTGGTCAAATCATCCGTAGGTAGCGTTCGAGTTCGAATGGCGTCACTTGAGACTTGTAGGAGCGCCACTCCTTGCGCTTGTTGCGAAGGAACCACTCAAAGATGTGCTCGCCGAGAGCTTCGCGAACAAGATCGCTGCCCTCCATCAACGTCAACGCTTCGGACAATGACCCGGGAAGCTCCGTCATACCTTCGGCCGCTCGTTCCTCGTCGGACAACCGCAATACGTTTCCAGAGGCCTCGGCCGGAAGTTCGTACCCCTCGGTAATGCCCCGCATTCCAGCGGCCAGCATCACGCTGAAGGCCAGATACGGATTGCACGCAGGATCGGGAGAGCGATACTCGACCCGAGTCGAACCCTCGTTGCTCTTGGCCACAGGTACCCTCACCAACGCCGACCGGTTGTTGCGGGCCCAACTCACAACAACCGGAGCTTCGAAACCGGGGATCAGTCGTTTGTAACTATTCACGGTTTGATTCGTGATTGCGGTTATCTCGGGAGCGTGACGCAAGAGTCCGGCGATGAAGCCCTTAGCTTCCTTCGACAGTCGGTACGGATCGGCCGGGTCGTGAAACGCGTTGTGCTCGCCTCGGAACAGGCTCATATGCGTATGCATCCCCGAACCCTGGACGCCCTCAAGCGGCTTGGGCATAAAGGTGGCGTACAACCCCTCGGCCGCGGCCGCCTCACGGACGACGAGCCGAAACGTCATGACCGAGTCGGCCATTGTGAGTGCGTCGGTGTGGCGAAGATCGATCTCGTGCTGACTCGGAGAATCCTCGTGGAAGCTGTACTCGACGGGAATACCCATCGTCTCAAGTGTGTGAATCGTCCTCTTGCGCAACGAACCAGCCACGTCGGCAGTGGTCAAATCGAAGTAGCTGCCTTGATCGAGCGGCTTGGGTGGACCTCCAGCATCGCTCGCCGAGAAGTAGAAGAACTCCATCTCGGGCGCTACGTAAAATGTGAAGCCGGCCTTTCGCGCTACCTCGAGGTTTCGGCGTAACACCGACCTTGAGTCACCCTCGAACGGTGTGCCATCAAGATTGGCAATATCACAGATAACTCGAGCTTCAGCCTCTCCCGGCGCCGCCCACGGCAACAGCTCGAATGTCGACGCGTCGGGACGGGCAAGCACATCACTTTCGAACACTCTCGAATACCCGTCGATGGAACTGCCGTCGAAGGTCATGCCTTCGCTAAGCGCGTTCTCTAACTCGGCCGGGCTGATCGCAAAGCTCTTGAGTTGACCGAGTACATCGGTGAACCACAGGCGCACCAGCCGCACATGGCGCTCCTCGACCGAACGCATCACGTAATCAATCTGGTTATCCATACACGACAGTATGTTCGGTCAGCTGGGGTCGCAGCGAGCAAGCGCTCCGACAGTTAATGCGGCGTTCACATACGGTAGTGGCATGGACCTGTCACCACTTGAGCTGCGAGTACTTGGTTGCCTCATGGAAAAGCAGATCACCACACCCGATCAGTACCCCTTGACGGCAAACAGTTTGCGCCTCGCATGCAACCAATCGACCAACCGTCACCCGGTCGTCGACTACGGCGAACACGACATTTCCTCCGCGTCCACGACACTTCGCGATCGAGGTCTCACCCGGGTCGTGTACTCGCCGTCGAACCGGGCCGCAAAGTATCGCCACATCGCAGATGAAGTGCTCGACCTCAGCTCGGGAGCGCAGGCAGTCCTCACCGTTTTGGCCTTGCGCGGCGCTCAGACCGTCGGCGAGCTCAAGACCCGCACCGAGCGAATGCACGCGTTCGACACACTTGAAGCGATCGACGCCTGCCTCGAAGCGCTCGCAACACGTCCCGACCCCCTCGTTGTACGGCTGCCGCGTCGACCAGGACAAAAAGAGGAACGGTTCGCCCACCTCCTGGGCGGACCCATCGATCTTGACGCCATCGGTGCCGACGAGTCAACCCCGACCAGCCCACGGCTAGATCGCGTGAATGATGTGACAAATCGTGTCGACCAACTCGAACAACGGGTATCTGAACTCGAAGCAGTTATCGATCAGCTACGAGTGCTGCTTTAGCCACGACCCCTACCGCAAGCACCAACTATTTGTTAGCGGTAGCCGGCGGCACCGTAACGATTACCGTGATGGTAACGATGCTGGTTTGCACGCCGGGTGGAACCGTACTCGCCGGCGCAGGAGCATTGGTAGCAACCGGTGCCGTCGCGGTCGTGGCGACCGTTACCAATTGAACCTTGAGCTTCTGGCCAACCTGAATGCGGTTGGCGTCGGTCAAGCTGTTCATGTCCATAAGCGCGCCGAGCGACATCTTGTGCTTGCGGGCTATGTCGAAAAGGGTGTCGCCCGACACGACGGTGTAGGCAGCGAGCACAACGCCAGAGGTAGTTGCCACGGGCGGTTGCGTTTGCGCCGGGGCGGCAGTCACGACAGATTTAACGGTGGTGGCGGCAGCTTTTGGCTGACCGGTAGTACTGCTTCCCGTGTTGTCGAGCAGTCGACGGTCCTTACAACCAGCGACGGCCACCGACGCGACACAGAAGACGAAAACGGCTATCCACCCGATTGGTCGGCGTCGCGGTGGAGGCGCTGGCGGTGGGCTTGGACTTGGGGCTGCTGGTTTTCCCACCTGGCGCTTCCTTCCCAGGGCTGGCACGCGGCCAAGCCCCTCGATGGCTCCACCTAGGGATAGCGTAGCCTTCTCGGAGCCTCAAGTCGGGCACCATCTCCGATACGGTAGGACCCTGTGTCTGCCACCGTCACGTACCCGACAGCACAACGACCAACAAGAACGCGGTTCGTCGACAGTGGCGGCGTACGGCTAGCCGTATACGAATGGGGCGACCCACATCGCCCTGCCGTCTTGGCCTGCCACGGAGGCATGGATTTCGCCGCAACGTGGGACCTCATAGCCCCACGGTTGGTCGATGCTGGATGGCGGGTCGTCGCCTGGGATCAACGCGGACACGGCGACAGCCAACGCACGGCATTGTACTCGTGGGAAGCCGACATCCGCGACGCCGTCGCGGTGCTCGATGACCTTGGTCCTACCCCACTGCCGGTAATCGGACATTCCAAGGGCGGCAGCATGATGATGCAGCTCGCAGAAGCCCTACCGCATCGAGTCAGCCATCTGGTCAACCTCGACGGCCTACCGTCTCGGCGTCCACAACCCGACGTCACCGACCATGACCGAACCCGGCTCCTCACAGCCGACATCGCAAAGTGGCTCGACTTTCGCCGAACGTTGGCCGGGCTCGAACGCAAACCAGGCAGCCTCGATGAGCTCGCCCGCCGGCGCCAGGTAATGAACCCACGGCTCCCGCTTGATTGGCTCTTCTATCTTGCGAGCATCGGCGCGACGCAGAACGAAGACGGGTGGCGTTGGAAGGTCGACCCGACATTCAGGCCCGGTGGATTTGGGCCGTGGCGACCCGAGTGGTCGATGCTGCGCCTTGCGGGACTCACCATGCCGTTCCTTGGCTTGTTGGGCCTCGAAGTCGAGATGATGAGTTGGGGCACCGAAGCGGCCGACGTTATCCCGTTCCTTCCACTCGGCGCACGATTCGAAACACTCGAAGATACGGGACACTTTGTGCATGTCGAACGACCCGACGAGGTCGCAGGTTTGATCATTGAACTGATCGGGCATCGATGATCCGCTTCCTCACCCATCACCGAACCACGCTTGCGCTTCACGAGCTTCGCAGCGGTGTCGGGCATCCGTTGCTGCTCCTTCATGGATTGGGAGAGCAGAGCCCCACAAGCATTCCTGCATTGGTCAACGAAGTGTGGCCTGGGCCCGTCTTCGCTCTTGACTTCACCGGACACGGGCAGTCGACCATGCCAGTCGGTGGCGGGTACAGCGCCGAAGTGCTCATGGCCGATGCCGATACCGCTCTCGCCGAGATTGGCCCGGCAACGGTGCTTGGTCGTGGCCTCGGGGCGTACATTGCCCTGCTCATCGCCGGTGCCCGCCCCGAACTGGTTCTGGGAGCCATATTGTGCGATGGGCCAGGAATGACCGGCGGCCCCACCGGGCCGTCATCGGCCAGTCTGGTAGATACTCCCCGGGGGCACATCGGGCCGCCCGACCCTTGGGCTCTTGTTGAACTCAGTCGCGATGTTCGCCCTGGCGACTACGCCGCATCCTTCGCCCGCCACGCTGTCGAGAGCTCAGCCGTGAACGAGCCCATCACCGTTTGTGCCCGGTGGCATCCCGAATGGCTCAAAGCCACTCTCGATCAGCACGGCGTTGTCGACACCTCGCTCGATCGGGCACTCGCGAACTACGCACGCCGATAGCCTTCCGGTCATGTTCCTCGCGTTTGTCGCATTCGTGGCTATGGAACCCATCACCTACCTCACGCACCGCTTCGTGATGCACGGTCTTGGCCAGCGTCTTCACCTCAGCCACCATCGGGTGGTCAAGCGTCGGCGCCTCGAAGCCAACGACTGCTTTCCTGTGGCGTTCGCCGCCAGTGTTTGCACTGGACTGTTTTTCGGCTTCAACCACGAGACGCTCCGTCCGCTCGTCAGCGTCGGGTTCGGTGTCACGGCCTACGGTCTGGCTTACGCACTCGTACACGATGTGTACATTCACCGGAGGCTGCCCGTGACGCTGCCTGAAATGGCTCACCTCAAGCGTCTCGGCGACGCCCACGAACTACACCATCGATTCAACGGCGAGCCCTACGGAATGTTGTGGCCCGTTGTGCCTCGCCGCGTTCGCGAACAAGCAGCGCGCCATCAGGACAACGGGTCGGCACCATCCCAAGTACCCGACCAGGCGTAGGGCTCGAATCGTATAAAGAGTTCCTCGCCATACCACTTGTCGCGTCGGGTGTGTTCTATTACTTTTCGATGATGCGGCTGGTCATATGCAAATCGATTAATCGATGCGGCGTTGGCCCACAAGCTGAACGTCGCTTGACGCAACACCGGGGCCTCCCCGACACCAACTACGCCGAGTAGCCCGTCGGCGTTAGCGAGTTCGTTAGCAACCGGACGACCAGCCCGAGCAAATGCACGCCAATGGCGAATGGCGACGGTTGCTCGTGTAAGAACCGCTACCGGCGCCGCGGGGTGAGTGACGCCTTGAGCAACGTGGCCGAGGACAGCGAAACCATTCCAGTGTCCCGACCCGCTCAATCCCCGAAGACGAACACAAAAGTGTTCACCAGTGCTCGTCCACTGGCGGGCGAGCGTTGACCGCGTGAGGAAATGATCTAGGTCAGCCGGGTTTCGCCACACGGCAAATACTGCTCGGCGGCGAAGATCAGCTGTTCCCACGGTGGTATTCGAACCGGCACCCGTGCCAAGCAGTCGCCAGAACACCAGGCCTGGGGTTCGGGCCAACTCCCAACGATCGGTGCCAAGATGCATGACGTTCGCCGCCCGCGAGCGGCAACTCACCAAATGAAATGAGGCCACGCCATCCATGGACACGATCGTACGATGCGTTGTGGTCGTTTCGGTTGGTTACCTGCTCGGATCACTGCCGGTCGCAGTTCTTGTGGCCAAACGCCACCAGGTTGACCCTCGCCGTGTCGGCGATCGAAACCCGGGCTATTGGAATGTGCAACAGACCCTTGGACGTCGTGCGGCTCTTCCAGTGTTCGTAGGCGATGTTGCCAAAGGAGCAGCGGCCGGCATCGTTGGGCGGCTGGTTGGCGGGCCGTGGTGGATTGTGTTCGTTGCTGTCGCCGCGGCGATGGTGGGCCACGCCTGGCCGGTCTTCGCCGGCTTTCGGGGTGGTCGGTCAATCCTCACGTTCGTGGGCGGGATTATGGTTGCCATCCCCGGGCCCGCTGCGCTCGGTGTCGGAATGTGCGTGATTGTCTCACTGGTGACCCGGCGCTTTGCATGGGGGGCACGTAGCGCAATGTTTGGCTTGCCACTTATTCAAGCCTTTTTCACCCCCCGCGCCAGCGTTGCCGCCACAGGTGCATTGCTGTCGATAATTGGCCTCCGATTCGCCCAAGCGGCCCATGCGCACAAGGTCGAGAGTCGGTAGGTTAAACCCGTTGTGAATAAGCGCCGTCGTACCGTGCCGATCGATCGCGTGTTGAGTTCAATACTCATCATTGCCGTCCCCCTAGTGGCTTTCTTTGCCCTGGCTACCTCCAAGCCCAGCGGCAAAACTCGCTCGTTAAGTCGCGAGATCGCCGAGTCTGACTGTCCCGCCATCAAGGCGCCGACTCTGCCGACGGCGCCGCGAGCCACCACAATCAACGACGTCGTCGACAGGGTTTTGGTGATCTACAACAACACCACCCAGTACGCCGACGCGGCCGAACTCGACGCCATCATGGTCTTCAATCTCGCCACCCAAGGCGGGGCCGCCGTTGCCGTACCCGCTGCCGACTACCAAGCCGGGTGGGCCCAAGCTGCCCGCACCATCATCTACGTCGGCACACTCGTAGGCGAACAACCGCCCGCAGCTCTCACCGCCGACATACTCGCCACCAACAAACCCGTCGTTTGGCTCGGTAGCGGAATGTCATCGGTAGCGGCCGCGGCGGCCCCCGGGGTGTTCGCCAGCCGCTTCGGCTTTGTTGTCAAGGACGAGTCGACCAAACGGGCCACAACGGTCACGTTTCGACAGACCGATTTCACCCGGACGTCCGACCGTTTCACAGCGTTCTGGGAAATCGAGTCGACCACAGCAACCGTGCTCGCAACCGTCAAGCCCGACGATGGCTCGCCGCCCCGGCCATGGGCAGTCCGTTCCGGCAACCTCACCTACATCAGCGAAGTCCCGTTCACCGACACCACCGAGAGTTCAAACCATGTGGTCCTCAGCGCGCTGTTGCAAGAACAGTTGCGGCCCGATGCTCCCGAGCGAAAACGAGCCATCGTACGAATCGAGGACGTGAACCCGTCGACCAAACCCGGGGCCGTCCGCGCTACCGTCGATGCGCTCAAGTCACAGGGCGTGGCCTTTGGCATGCAGGTAATCCCCGTCTACAAGGATCCGGCGAATGCCCTGAAAGCCGGGCAAGAGATCCGCCTCGCCGACCGACCCGAATTGGTCGACGCACTGCGATACGCCATTGCCAACGGCGGCGAGCTTATCCTCCACGGCTACACCCACCAGTACGGTCGGCAACCCAATCCGTACGTTGGCGCATCTGCCGCCGACTTCGAGTTCTACCTCACGCACATCAACACCAACAACAGTGTCATCCTCGACGGACCGCCACCCGAAGAAGCGCTGCCATGGTGGTCGGCGTGTCGCGTCGAACTTGGCCTGGCCGAGCTAGCTGCAAACGGTCTACCCAAGCCATCGTTGTTCACGACAGCCCATTACGCCGCCGGCATCACCACACAGCGAGCGGTCGACGACCGCTTCGTCGGCCGGCTGGAACGCCCCTTGTACCCGCCTGGCCTACTGTCGGGATCCGCCTACAACTATTCGAAGGCTCAAGGGCAGTTTCTCGCCTACCCGGTCGTCGACATCGTGGGAGGGCGAATCATCCCCGAGAACCTCGGCAACCGAATACCGCGCGCCTTCAACAACAACACGGCACGTACCGGCGCTGACATCGTCGAGAACGCTCGGCGGCTATTGGTCGTGCGCGACGGTGTCGCGAGTTTCTTCTGGCACGGCTGGCTCGCCGACGACAAGTCCGTTGGCCCGCAAGAATTGGCCGACACCGTGGCAGGCATCAAGGCATTGGGCTACAGCTTCGTGCTTCCCAGTTCGGTCACCCCGTAGGTCCTTCCTCGCCACGTACGCTCGGGTCGCACCGTCGCCTGGACCAGCCGCGCGGCCACCCCGAGGTCGAACACCGGCGAGAACCAATACGACCATCGAGGCTGTTCGTAGGCCCGCCGCGTGCCAATAAGGGTGCCGAGTCGCACCAACGCCATGGCGACATCGAGCGGGTCGCCGACGCCAAGAAGCAGGCGAGGTATCGGCAGTGCTTGAGCAACAAGCACTGTTGCGAGATCGGCCGCCTGCGACACGGGTCGCTGTAGCCCGGGTAACGGAAGCGACCTCCCCCAACTCGCCCACGCATCCCCGGCTGACTCGTGCATCGTTACGGCAAGGAGGTTGCTTGCATCGACAAAGCCGACCGACCAGCCACTCGCCGACAGGTGGCGGGCGAGAGCAACGTCCTCGACAAGGCTGCCCGCCACCACCCCCATCCCTCCCGCCTCGAGGAACTTGGCTCGGTTGACCACCATGCACTGACCGTTGGCGAGCGCGCGTGATGGCCGAGACGAACGCCGAGCTCCCACGGGCCCAAACCGGTACACCAACGATGTGAGCATCGAGGGATGTAATGCAGCTAGTGCTGGACCGTGGCATCGGAATTGGGCTGAGGCCGTGAGGAAATCGAACCCATCACGTTCGGCTCGGTCGACCAGACCGGCTGCGAGACCGACGGCGGGTTCGGTGTCGGCGTCCAGCGTCACCACCCAGTCGCCCACAGCTGCTTCACAACCCTGTTGAACCGCCCAGCATTTCCCAGCCCATCCGAGCGGACGTGGTGCGCCGTTCACTACCACCGCCCCCAACGAACATGCCAACGCCGCTGTTTCGTCGGTGGATTCGTCATCGACGACAATGACCTCATATACAGCCGGGTCGGCGAGGGCGCTGCGCACGGCAGCGGTAAGACGAGCTTCCTCGTTTCGAGCTGGAATGACAACGCTGATCCGATGACGTGATGTGGTCATGGGCACCACCGGCGCAACGATGCGACCAGCGCGGGCGATCCGAACCACGGCCAGCCCACACAAACCAATCCGGGCACCGAGCACTGCCCATTGAACAAGCCGTCGCATGGTCACCAACGGTCCTGTGCAATTAGATCAGCAACAATTCGGCCCGACAGTGCCACGAGGGGTAATCCTCCCCCGGGGTGGCTCGAACCACCAACGAGGTAGAGACCACGTCGGGGGCCACGATTTCCCGGGCGAAGAAACGCGGCCCGGCGTCCATTCGAAGACGTGCCGTAGATGGAGCCATGCACTGCCCGGTACCGGGTCTCCAGGTCGGCCGGGCGAATCGTCTCGATAAACCGAGCGCGATGGCGAAGGTCGACACCACTTCGTTTCCTAAGTTGATCGAGCACCACAGTTTCGTAGCCGTTACACAACGCAGCGTCAGGCGAATCTCGAGTCGACGGCGTGTTCACGAGCACGAACCAATTTTCGGAACCGGCCGGTGCTTGACTGGCGTCGGTTGACGATGACACGCACGCGTAGATGGTTGGCTCATCGGCCAGCCGCCCGGCCTGTAGTTGGCGGTATTCGCTTTCGTACGATGATGAGAACCAGACGTTGTGATGTTGAATCCCTGGCGTGATGCCTTCAGCTCCGATCAACAGCACAAATCCCGAGCCGCTTGGTTCGGCCCGCAACACCCGACGTTGGCTGACACGGTCGGGCAGCAAGTCGGCGTAGAGATGGCGGGCGTCGACGTTGGCCACCACTACGGCACTGGTATGGCGGTGACCATCGGCAAGCCTCACTCCGGTCACGCGATCGCCTGCCGACTCGATGGCCGCCACATCGGCACCCGTAACAAGCTGCACGCCGGCGCGATGCGCGGCCGCAACAAGACCCGACCGCAGGGCACCCAACCCGCCCACTGGGTACCAACAGCCGAAACGATGCTCGATATGGGCAATACAGGCAAGCGTCGCCGGTGCACGGTACGGCGAACTTCCCGAATAGGTGGCGTAACGACCTACCCACTGCTGCAGTCGGGTATCGGTAAAAGTCGTGGCCGCACGACGATGCAATGACCGCAACGGATCAATGGCAAGCAGGTCGGACGGTGACGACATTCGGCGTAGCAAACTCACCGGGCCACCCATCGTTCCCGCGAAGAACGTTCGACGACTCACGTTCCAGATTCGTTCGCCGGTCGCCTCGAACGAACGCCACGCTGCGCCGCTACCGACCGATAGCGAATCGAATGCGTCGGCTACTGCATCGTCGTTACCCGTACCGGGCATGAGCAGACCGGTTCCATCCGGCCAGTGGTACGACATGGCCGGATCGAGTCGTCGCAGTTCAGGCATGTCGGGTCCGAGCAATTCGCGGTACTCGTCGGGCAGGGTCAGCAGTGACGGCCCGGTATCGAACGAGAAGCCGTCACGCGTGTACGTCGCTAACTTGCCACCAATCGTGTCGTTGCGTTCGAACACGGTGACGTCATGGCCAGCGCGGCGAAGCCGGATGGCCGCGCACAAGCCTCCGACACCACCTCCAACTACCGAAACAGCGGTCACGGCCGGGTCAGTGAACGAAGTGCTGCAAACGCGGGCGGCAGCATGGCCGAACCTCCGACCGCCGCAACCACGGGATCGCCAAAAAACACTGCGAATCCAAGGGTCTGCATGAACGCCATCCAGCCATACTCGACAACCAGTGTCGCGTCGACGGGCTCATCGACGGGAAGCGAGGTGTCGAGCAACGCCATCACCGCGCATGAAGTAGCCGCCCAACCGAGGAAGTTGGTGAGTGGAATTCCGCGGTACCGACCGACGCGATTCCACTTCCAATACCCTTCGCCAACCATTTGAGGATCTAGGAACAGGTCCCACGCAGTAAGCAACGCGGCGCCAAGCGGCACCCGCCACGCAGGGGTGATTGCCCGTGCAACTTCGCGCGACGGCACCGCCATAGCGAACCAAGCGAGCGGGACGATGGCCGGGACGCCTGCGATGCGCGGGCGAAGCTTGGAGGTGTAGTGATATCGCCCAAACGGTAAGCCGGTGCTTACACCGATCTTTTCAATCGCTAGCGTGCCAACTGCCAGGGATGCCAGTGTGGCTGCCGAGCGTCGGTGGCCCCAGCGTCGGGCCGCTGCTGCGTACGTAACGCCGCAAAGGCCGACGACCACAACCGAGGCAAGACCCGCGCGTTGCCCCCGACGCCTCAACGGCGTTGCGATCAGCGCCGCCGCATGTAGTCCGAAGGACACCGACGCGAGACTTGGCCTAGCTCGCACCGACTATCGGCCGATGAGGCGCGGCGCGATCATGCGAGCGACCGAGGCCAACTTTTGCCACAGTGGTACCCGAGCCCGGCGGGCGAACACGTCGTAGCGTTGTTCTTCGACCTTGTCGAGAATACGGCTGTACAAGGAGCGGGCTGAACCAATGCAACGAGCCGACACGGGAGGCAGCATGGCAAGCCCAATGTCGGCCGACCGGTATAACTCGCGGCAACGTTCGATTTCGAACTGCATGAACCGAACGAAATCCGGACTGATGCTGCCACCGTCGCGCACCGCTTGTCGCTCGGCGCGCAGGTCAATACCAAAGCGTCGAAGGTCTTCTTGGGGTACATACTCACGGCCACGGTCGAGATCTTCGTCGATATCACGTAGGAAATTTGTGAGCTGAAATGCAATACCGAGGTCTCGTGCGTGAGGCACCGCTGCGGCGGACATCGGCTCCAGAACCGGCAGCATCATTTCGCCGATGACCGCCGCCGAGCCGTCCATGTAGTGATCGAGGTCGGCGTATGTCTCGTACTTTTCAACGGTGAGATCCATAGCCATAGAGTTGAGGAACCGACGGAAACACCCGGTGTCGATGTTGTTAGCGAGCACGGTGTCGACTACCGCTTTGAGTACCAGATGATCGCTCGCGCCGCGCTCCAGATCGGCGAAGAACTGATCGCCAAAGGCCGTGAGCAGCCGCTCCTTCTCCGCGGTCGTTGGGCTGGAACCCAGATCGTCGACGATCTCGTCGGCGTACCGGCAAAACCCGTACAGCGCGTGTACAAAGGGCTGCTTGTCCTTAGGTAGTACGAGCGTCGACCAGTAATAGGTGGTGCCGTGGCGTTTGTTGAGCCGACGGCATTCCTCGTAGCTTTCGGCCAGCGACACCATCAACGCCAACCTTCGTCGATACGTTCTGCCGCGAGCTTGCCCGAGATCAGCACCATTGGTACTCCGACACCCGGAAGTGTGGATGAGCCGGTGAAGACCAAACCGGGCACCCGTTTATCGATATTGCTGGGACGGAATGGGCCTGTCTGAAAGAAGGTGTGCGAGAGCGCAAATGGAGTTCCGCGTTCCATGCCGCGCCGCTCCCAGTCGAGCGGATCAATCACTTCTTCGATTTCTACGTCGACGGGGTAGCCGAATCCGGCGACTCGCCGTTTGAGATCGGCTGTGAAACGGTTTCGCTCACGGCTCCAATCAATCGTGCCGTCGAGGTTCGGCACCGGTTCGAGTACGTACAGAGTCGACTTGCCCTCAGGTGCAAGCGACGGACAACTGAGTGAATGTAACGACACCAGCACCGACGGGTCGGGCATAAGAGCGCCGTCTTTGATAAGCGCTTTGAAAGCACCGTCCCAGTCGTGGCCGAAATGGATGTTGTGGTGCGCGGCGTTGGCTGGTGGCGTGCCCTTCACGCCGGCTATCCACAACACGCAGCTCGGCGAATACTTGCCTCGCCGAGCGACGCGCGGAGCATCTACCCCGCCCAGCAGAGTTCGGTATGCAACGGGCAGGTCGGCATTGCACACGACTACATCGGCGGCGATGCGTTCGCCGGTGGTCAACTCGACACCAGTCACCCGCCCCATTGATCCGTTGGCTCGCAAAATGGTGCGAACTTCGGTGTCGAACTGAAGCTCTACGTCGGCTTTGGTGAGGGCTTCGGCCAAACCGGAAGCGAGCATGTGCATGCCACCCTCGGGCACATATACCCCTTTAACCGAATCCATGTAGGTGATGACGGCGTAGAGCGCCAACGCGTCGTACGGGGCCAACCCGGCGTACATTGCTTGGAAACTAAAGATGCGCCGAAGTCGTTCGTCGTCGAAGAAGCTGGCGACTTTGGGTCCGAGCTTCCCGAATCCGCCCAGGCGAATGAGCTGCAGTGCAGGGCCAAGCGGCCGAGCCAGTTCGACCAGGCCCTTGAGCCGACCAGGACCAAAGTTGGCGTCGATAAAGTTCGGGACTTCAACGTCGTTGAGGTCTTTGAGCCAGGTACAGAACCGGCCGAACGCTTCGGCATCTTTGGGGCCGGAGAAGCCATTGATCTCGGCGGTCATTGCTTCGAGACCGTGACGAATGTGAAGTTCGCTGCCGTCGGCGTATACGGCGCGGTACATCGGGTCGACTTTCTTGATGGGGCAAAACTCGTCGAGCGTGGCACCGACGGCCCCGAATACATCGTCGAGTAATTCGGGCATCGTGAGAACTGACGGGCCGTTGTCGAGCCGGTAACCGAGGCCTTCCACAAGTCCGGCTCGGCCGCCTGGCCGCGAACCGGCATCGACAACCAGGACGTCGTGACCGCGTTGACGGCTGTACGCGGCGGCCGACAACCCGCCAAGCCCGGCACCTATGACTACAACACGCATAGCTAGCTGTCGCGCCAGGCTACGTAATGAGCGAGTTCGACAAGTTCGTGCTTTGCCTGGTCGAGAATCGGGGCCTGCTCGATAGCACCACAGGCGTCGTTGGCCATGCGTGCGATGCTTGCTTCTAGTTCGGCTAACGCACCTGTATCGACGAGCACGGCTTGAATTGCTGCCACCTCATCGAGTCCGACGCCGGGCCGCCCAACGAGTGCGAGTGTTGCGAGTTGTGACGTCGTAGCCCTGGCCGTGGCAATAGCCAGCAGCGGCGTGGGTTTGCCTTCGATGAGGTCGTCGCCAACCGGTTTGCCCGTCGATGCCTCGGTACCGAACGCACCGAGCACATCGTCACGGAGTTGAAAGGCATCGCCCAACGGCAACCCGTAGGCCGAGAGCGCGGGAAGCAGCTCGTCGACACGCTCGGGTGCAGCGAGCGCGGCACCGAGATGCAGCGGGCGTTCAACGGTGTACTTACCGGACTTGTACCGCGAAATTCGTTCGGCCCCCACTCGATTGCGCAATGACTGCGCCGTTCCAACAATGTCGAGGTACTGACCAATGTTGAGTTCGATACGCATCTCGTTCCAAATGCGGCGGACCTCGGGGTTGACGTCGAACAGGAGTTGATCGGAGTACACAAACGCCAGGTCGCCGATCAGAATGGCTACCCCCTCGCCGAAGCGTCTGGCCTCGCCAAGCCACTCCCCCTCGGCGTGCCGGTCGGCGTACACCAGATGCGCCGTTCGATTGCCGCGTCGGGTGGCCGAACCGTCCATAACGTCGTCATGGAAGAGGGCGAAGGCGTGGAGTAGTTCGAACGCCGCGCCGGCGTCGACAAGTTGTGGGTTAGCGGGGTCGCCGCCAGCTCCGACGTACCCCCAATGGCAAAATGCGGGCCGTAACCGTTTTCCGCCGGCGAGGAGCAGGTGCTGCAATGATGCGAACGGGGCCGCCAGTTCGTGCTCGACGTCGCGCCAACGCTTTTCCTCTAGATCGAGGAACTCGGTGAGGCTAATGGCAACGCGCTCGCCAATCGCAACGAGCGATAGAGGGGCAGGGGCCATGGCAGTGACAATCGTAGGCGATGCCAGTGCCCACTGCTTTGCGAACCGCCGTTACGCAGCCGGATCAACGGAGACGTTCGGCCCTAGTACAGCTTGCGAGAAGTACCAACCCTGACCGTGGGTGGCGCCCATTTCCAGCGCAGCGAATCGTTGAAACTCGTGTTCGATACCTTCCACTACTACGTCGATCCCGAGGCTGGCACCCATTTCGGTGATGGCGCGAACCATGATGCCGTCGGGGCTGTTTTCATGCAGGGTTGACACCAGGGATCGATCAATCTTTAGCTCATCAACCTTGAACTTGCGCAGGTGGCTGAATGTGGTGTTTCCGATTCCGAAATCGTCGAGTGCAACGCGAACACCCGTCTCGCGCAGCTCAGACAACACCTGAGCCGCCTGCTCGAGGTCGTACATGCGGTATGTCTCGGTGAGCTCCAACGTCAGGCTCGTTGGGTCGACCTTTGCGTTCTTAAGCTCGCTACGGACCATGTCGACAAGGCCCGGTGTCGTCAGCTGTCGAGCTGACAAGTTGACGTTGATGCGCCAATTCTTTGCTGCTGGCAGCGCCTGCCAATCGGCCAGTTGTTGCAACGACAAGGCAAGAACGAGCTGACCGAGTTCAACAATCGCTCCGGAGGACTCGGCAAGAGGGATGAATAAGTCCGGAGATAGGACCCCGCGAGACGGGTGGTTCCAGCGTACCAGCGCCTCCGCACCCGTCGAGGTGCAATCGTCGAGTCGGTGCACGGTTTGATAGTGGACGAGCATGTCGCCACTCTGGATAGCGCGCCACAAGGCGCGACTTTTGAGGTATCGAAGAGCTAACACGTTTTAGCCGCCATTTCCGGCGTCGCAGTGGAGTCACCCTCACGACAACTTCCGCCAATTCCGCCTGAACCACCCGACTCAGCGACGTTGTGTAACGTCACTCTGCCGACCGCTTCTGGCGAGGACGGTACTTGGTCGAACACGTATAGTAAGCATAGCGTCACTTTTCTTGACGAAAAGCAGAATGGTGGTTCAGGAATGAGGAGGTTCTCGGCGATAGCGCTGATCCTGGCGCTCACGAGCAGCGCCTCGATGGCCTGCACCCGCACAACAGCACTAGCACAAACGGTCCGAGTACCGCAGGATTCGCCGACCATCCAGACTGCCGTCAACAAGGTCGGTGCCGGGGGCGTCGTCCTCGTCTCGCCCGGCACGTACCGCGAATCGATCCTCATCGATCGAGACAAGGTCACGGTGCGCGGTGTCGATCGCAATGCCGTCATTATCGATGGCGAGTACACCAAGCAAAACGGATTCACCGTCGCAGCCGACGGCGTCAGCATCGAAAATCTCACCATCAGGGGCTTCAACGGCAACGGCATCTTCTTCAACGGCGCTTACAGCCCCGACGGTGTCGACCCGACCAAGAACTACGGCCAGGGCAACGACGTTCTCAAGGGCTACCGAGCGTCGTACGTCACCACGTACAACAACGGGCTCTACGGCATCTACGCCTTCGCCGCACGAGGCGGACAGATCGACCACTCATATGCATCTGGACACCCTGATTCAGGCTTCTACGTTGGTCAATGCAAGCCGTGCAACGCAGTACTCACCGACCTGATAGCCGAACGAAACGCCATTGGGTACTTCGGTACCAATGCATCGGGTGGCGTGTACGTCATCAACTCCGTCTTTCGAGGGAACCGCATCGGTATCACCCCAAACTCCCAAAAGATGGAACGGCTCGCGCCCCAATCTGAAACCGTCGTGGCCGGCAACCTTATTGTCGACAACGACGACCCGCTCACGCCCGCACACCCGCAGGGAGCCTTTGGCGAAGGCATCGTCGTAGGTGGCGGCACGAAGAACCTCGTGACGAAGAATCGTGTCTCGGGAAACCCTGCGGCCGGCATTCTGATCATCGACCTCGACGGATACCGGCCAGAAAACAACAGGGTCGACGGCAACATTCTGACGAGCAATGGTGTTGACCTCTACTATTCGGCCACCGATGGCAAGACGCTCGGGAACTGCTTTGTGGGCAACACATTTGCCAGTTCTTCACCTACGAATATCGACGAGTCAATGGGGTGCGCGTCGACTCCAGTGTCGGTGAGCGCCCAGGCTTTCCGGCCGATCAGTGCACCGAAAGGCATCAGCTATAAGGCCGTCGCGCCGCCAGCACCTCAACCAAACATGCCCGATGCTGCGACCGCGCCCGCAACCCCACCTCTCACCGACGTCGCACCCAAGGTCGACCTGTCCAGCATTGTCGTGCCCTCAGCGGCGTGATTTGGACGGCTTGTTCTGCTTGATCCGGTACATCGTCTCGTCAGCGAACCGCATGAGGCCTTCCACATTGCCAAATTGGCCGGGACCAACCGCGATGCCGATACTCACACCAACTTCGGCAACACCGGCGTTCACAAGGACGGGCTGGCACACCACCTCGTTGATTCGACGGGCCACAATGGCTGCCGCGTCGGCATCGGTATTCGGGCACACCACCACAAACTCGTCGCCGCCAAAACGAACCACGACATCGTGACTTCGAACGACTTCTTGGAGCCGCTTGGCGACCTCACGAAGCACCTCGTCACCAGCTTCATGCCCGCAACGATCGTTGACCACCTTGAAGCCGTCGAGGTCGGCGAAGAGCACGGCGAAGGACTTTCCTCGCCGAATACTATCGGTCCACTGCGCGGCGAGAACCTCGTCGAGTCGACTCCGGTTCAGGAGCCCGGTGAGCGCGTCGGTCTCGGCCTGTCGGGTCAAGAGTTGTTCGTACTTGCGACGGTCCGTGACATCGGCAACATGTAGCACCACTCCGCCCACCGCAAGGTCGTGTACCAGGTTTGACAGTCGAGCCTCGAGAACCTTCACGGATCCGTCGGGCTGAACGAAATCGAACTCAAGCGACGCCACGAGGCCGGGATGGCTAGCAACCGCAGTTAACTGTTCTAAGACACGGGTCGCACCGCTGCCAAGGAGCACGTCGAGCGGGCGACCAACGGCAGATTCCGGCCGAATACCGAGCACCCAGTCGGCCGATGGACTGATGTAGACGCACGTGCCGGACGGAGTGAGCACAACGACCACGTCGGCGGCGTGACGTAAAAGCGCGTCGAGCCGACCTTCCAACATGTTCGAGACATGCTCGCCGTCGTGAACGCGCGTATTGAGTGACCCGTTCGCGCGGCTGACGTGCAGCACCAGGACCGACATGGCGGCACCGAAGAAGGCTATGGGTATGGCCATGTAACCGGCCGCGATCTGGGCTCCGATCACGTTTAGGGCAATTGCGGACATGAGGACGACCACCATGCCGGCAACGGCAAGGCCGGCAAGACGGTCAAGCTGGCGAGTCGATCGGGCTGTCGTGGCCACAGTGATCATTCCTCTCTCGCTCCGGTCCTGTGCCCTATACATCGACGTAAGGCGAGGCGGGGGAACCGAAACTTCAGAAACGTGAGAGATCCTTGAAGCTACGCCCCGCTACGACATGGGTTCGCGGAGGCGGTCGAGATCAGCGACTACCGATTCGACCTCGACCCGGGCCGCGCCAATCCGTTGCCGACACAGTGCAATCAACTCGGCGGCGCGCTTGACCCTGAGCCCGAGCCGGTCGACGTCGACTGCGTCGCCTTCGAGTTCGGCCAAGATTTCGTCGAGTTCGGCCAGAGCATCTCGGTACGAAACGGGGTCGGCCGGGGTGACCGAGGGTGTGTCTGGAGCCATTACGGTTGAACCTCACTAACGATCGTGCCATCGAGCACAGTGGTGTGCAGGTGGTCGCCCGGTGATACCGAGCCAAGACTACGAACGAGCGACCCGTTCGACGTGCGCGTAATGCTCCATCCTCGGGCCAGGGTCTGGACCGGGTCAAGCGCTGCCACGCGCCCGGCAAGCGCATCGAGATCGCGGTCGAATGTTGCCAACAGGCGCGGCGCCGACCGCCCCAAACGGTCGGCTGCGGTGCGCAATCCGGCCGTGTCGATGTTGAGCGCCTGAGTAGCCTGCCGGGTGACGCGTTGGGTCGCGTTGCCGAGTCGGACGCTCGACAGGTTGAGGCCCGCAGTGGTTCGACTGGCTACACCGCTGGCAAGCTGGGCGAGTCGACGCTCGTGTCCGGACACAAGTTGTGTGGCCCGCGCCGCGATTGACATCCAAACACCTTCGAGGTTCCCGGCGTGCAACCGAACCCGTTCGACCAGGGCCCCTGCGACCGCTGTAGGGGTTTTGAATGCGGTATGGGCCACTTCGTCAGCCACGGAACGGTCGATCTCGTGGCCCAACCCCGTGAAGACCGGCACCGGGCTACCCGCTATAGCGCGGGCGATCTGCTCATCGTCGAACGTGGCCAGATCACCCCGAGAGCCACCGCCGCGAATGACCACGATGACGTCGACGCCGAGGGCACCAAGGGTGGCTATAGCTGCGGCTACGTATTCGGCGACGCCGGTACCTTGCACCCTGGTGTCGCACACTCGAAGCACGAACCGCAATCCGCTCAGTTCGAGTTCATGATGAAAATCGTGCCACGCCGCTGTTCCTACGCTGGTCACCACCCCGATGGTGAGTGGCGGGTCGGGTATCGGCAGTCGCCCGTTGCGATCAAGTAGACCCTCGGACAGCAGCCGGCGCATGAGGCGGTCTCGGTCGGCGGCGAGGGCACCGAGCGTGAAGCGAACATCGATGCCGTCCATAACCAGGCTGAACTTGCCCGACGGGGCGTACAGATTCGGCTGGCCGTGGATGCGAATGCTGAGGCCGTTGTCGAGTCGAATGCGGTGTTTGGACAGGGCCGGACGAACGACTCGCATCATGGTGTTGGCGAAGCAGGCGACCGCCAGACTCGCTTGACCCTCATCGGTTCGTTCGGCGAGGTTGAAGTACAGGTGGCCCGAGCGTGAGCTCATCCCCTGGATCTCGCCCCGTATCCACGCGCCCTCGGGACCGAACCCTTTTCGGAGCACCTGATTGACCGCTTCGGAGAACTCGCGAACCGTGAACGTGTTCTCAAATCCGTCGTCGAGATCTAACGAGGGTTGGGACATGGCCCCAGACATTAGGCGGGAAGTTCGCGGCGACGTCCAAGATCGACCAAATCGGCGACCGTATCCATGTGACCGTCGAGCGAGATCCCTCGGTCGAGACGCAGCTCCTCAAGCCGAGCGAGGGGCTTTTCGAGTTGCCGAAGCCGAGGCCCGCTGAGGTCGTCGAACGCCTTTTGGCTCGATTCGAGCTGGCGGCCCAACTTGTCGATTTGGCCGGTGAACTTCTCCCACTGCAGGTTAAACGAGCCGAGATGTTTGAGGATCTCGGCTGAAGTCTGTTCGACCATGAAGTTGTCGAAGGCCTGGCGGATGACACCGAGCATGGCGAACAAGGTCAATGGGGAACACAACACCACCTTGTGCCGCAGAGCATCGTCGACCAACTGGGGCGAGTGTTCGTGGATGAAACCGGTGATCGATTCGTTCGGTAAGAACATGAGCACGTAGTCGACCGACGCGGTGTGGCTGAGGCCTGCGTATTCGCGGGCCGAGAGTTCTTTGACCCGGCTGCGAACATCGCGCAAGAACGTGTCTCGGTGGGTAGTCCGTTCGTGCTCGGTCGTTGCGTCGAGATGGCGTAGGTACGCGCTGAGCGGAAACTTCACATCCATATAGAGCACATGACCCTTGGGTAGCTGGAACGTGAAATCGGGTAGCCCGCGGCCTCCTTCGATGGCCGACTGCTTTGTGTAGTTGACGTTCTCGACGAAACCGGCCAGCCGCAGGACATCTTCGGCCATACGTTCACCCCATTGGCCCCGAGATTTTGTGCTTCCCAGGGCCTCGCGCAGACCCTGAGTGGTGGACCCAAGCGATGCCGTGATCTCGGCCTGGTGGGTAAGTGCTTCGGTGACCGCACCGAACTGCCGGGCGCTCGATACCCCCATCTGGCGCACCAGTTCGCTGACGCGACCGAGTTCGTCACGTACCTCGACCCGAACCTGGTTGAGCCGTGAGTCGATGAGGTCGCCGCGGGCCGCCAGCGCTTGACTATTCATGACAACAGCCTGCTCGACCGCTGCCCGAATGGCATGTTCTCGATCGGCCGCCGCCGTAGCGTGAAGTTGCCCAACCGCTACCTGCAAAGCCCCCGCAACGTCGACAGGAGAGGCGCGCGATCTGGACGTGGCCAGGCCGGCAGCAAAGAAGCCGGCGCCGACGGCAACGACCAGGACACATATGAGGACAACAACCACCACCGCGTTCATGTTGGCAGTATGACGAAGGGGTACGACAGAGTTGTCAGCGACCGCGCCCGAGCGATCACTTCGATCAAATCGATTGACACGATCAGATCAGGCCCTTTATTATCAGTGACATGTCGCTTCTCGTGTCTGGCGAGCAATTGGCCGAACTCGCCGGGGTCTCGGCGGTCACCATCCGTCGCTACGCCCGCGGCGGCGCAATACCTGCTGTCGTCTCGCCCGGCGGCCACCGGAAATACGACCCAGACCTCGCTCTGCGCGCGCTCGCCGAACTTCGATCCCGACTTGCCATGCGTGCCGCCATCGATCCTGAAGTTGCCCTTGAAGACGGCCCTGGTGACCTCGCCGATCCGTTCGATGTGCCACCAACGCCACGCGGTGCGTTCCTCATCGCCCCCGCTCTCATCACTATCCGCGAGGCACCGACCCCCTCGGCACCGGTCATGACATCGGCCGAGTGGGAGACATTCGTCGAGGCGGCCGATGGCCACTACTAAGTCTTGGTATTCCACTGTCGTCGACTCGTCGCTTGAACAAGGCGATCTCCTGCAGGGCGTGCTGCTGCCGGTAGTCGTCAGCGGTGACCCGCAGCGACCAGAAGTGATTCTGGAACGCGTGACGGCTGTCGTGCTGTCCCAGTCATGCGACCTGGCCAACGCAAAACTCGATCAGGTCCTTCTTGCGGCCGTCGTTCCATACGAGGCATACGCCGCTGAACAGACCGCGGCGGGGAACACCTTTGTGGCCAGCCGTCGTTTCCGTCGAGCCGCCCTCGATGGAGCGCTTGCGCCACTCAGCGTCCTCCAGCCGGCCGAGGGTCAGCCCCCATTGCCGTGGAGTCTGGTCGATTTTCGTCGAACCTATGCGTTGCCGTTCGACGAGGTAGTCCGGCTTGCCGAACGACTTGGTCCACGGCTACGGCTGCGGTCGCCCTATAGGGAACACCTCGCCCAAGGCTTCGCTCGCTTCTATATGCGCGTCGGACTGCCCACCGACGCAAACGATTTCGAGACCTTCGCACCAACGTCTTCGTAGCGCTGGCCGAATCACTACCGGCAATGAGCCGGTAGTGTTGTGGGGTGGACGATGATGTTCGCGAGGGGATCGCGTTTACGAATCTCGACCAGCAGCTATTCGATGGTGCCGGTGCGACGAAGCGTGAACTGGTCGATTACCTCGATGCGGTGTCCGACCTCATCGTTCCTGTTTTGAGCGATCGGGCGCTGTCCGTGATTCGCACGAGACCGGGTCAGGCACCGTTTATGCAGAAGAACGTCCCGAAATCTGCGCCGTCATGGTTACGCACGACGAGCGAGTGGGCCGAGACCTCGCAGCGAACGGTGGCGTACGCGCTGTGCAACGATCGACGGTCGCTTTTGTGGTTCGCCAACCAGCGTGCCGTCGAATACCACCCGGCGCTCGTCCTGGCCGGTCGGCCCGATCGCATGACTCATCTTGTGGTCGACCTTGACCCACCCGAGGGATCGGACTTCAGCCAAGTTGTGGCCATAGCGCACATGGTACGCCAGGCATTGGACAACGCGGGGCTGCACGGTGTGGTCAAGACAAGCGGTGCCAAGGGGCTACATATCTTTGTGCCCATCACCGACGATGTTGCCACCGACGATTCCTCGGCGGCGCTGCGAGCTCTCGCCGTGAGGGTCGAGCGGCTCGACCCGTCGGTGGCAACGACAGCGTTCATGAAGGCCGACCGCGGTGCAAAGGTGTTCGTCGACGCAACCCGCGCCGGTGGTGCCACCGTTATTGCGGCCTATAGCCCGCGAGCCCGCCCCGGTGTGCCGGTCTCATTCCCCATCGGCTGGGACGAACTCGATACGGTCACGCCTGCGGACTTCACGATCCACACTGCACTCGACCGCCTCGGTGGCCAAGATCCCTGGCATGCGCTGATGCCGTCGCCGCAGCCGATCGGGGACGACCTGATCGAGGAAGGCAGGGCGATTCCAATGCCGCGTGTGAAAGCGATGCACGAAGGCAAACGCCGTGCCCGACAGCGCTAGCACGGTCGGCGAAGGGCCGGATTTGACGGCGTTAGCGGGTGCCGAGCAGGGTCGGAAGTAGTGCCTGGGCGACTTCGGCCGGTTGCTCTTCGTGGACGAAAAGGCTGGTGCCTTGCACGACATGTAGCCGCGCATCGGGGAAGGTTCCGACCATTTCCCTGGTCTGGGCGACGGGGAAGAAGGGGTCCTTGTCGCCCCATACAAGCTGGACAGGGACGGTGATGCGCTGGTGCAGTGCAGCGAGATCGCGAACGTGCTGCGAGTTGAAGCTGCGCAAGAGTCGGGCTGCGGCGTCGCGGCGGGCGGGAATGGTGTGGAGGGGCTCGAGGAAAAACTCGGCGAACTCGCCGTCGAGCAGTGACCGGTTCTCGAACGCGTCGCCGAACACGAAGCCGTTTCGTCGCAGCCGCCGTTGACCCGCGACCCACCCCAGCGCCGCTCCCACGCCTGGCGCATGGCGAATCGAGATGAACTGCTTGAACCGCCAGCTCAATCCGCTCGGTTGTTCAGTGGCGATCAGGCCCATAGCCACCACCCGAGGATCGCCGGCGAGGGCGTGACGAGCAATGAGGCCGCCGCTGTCGTGCCCGACGACGGCGACCCGGTACAGATCGAGGGCGTCGATGACCCGCCGGACCGTCTGGAAATGCTGCTCGAACGTCAACACCGTGTCACGGGTGAATCGGCTGGAGCCGGCACCAGGAAAGTCGATCAGATGACAGGTCACATGGTCAGCCATGTGCGGCAGCAGTGTGCGAAATGTTGCCGAACTGACAGGCCAGCCGTGGACGAACAGCACGTCGGGGCCGCTTCCGACTCGGCGATAAGCGACTTCACCGGCACCCACATCGATGAACCGATCGGGTTCACGGCGAAACAGATCGGCAGCACCGGTGGGGGTTATCGAAGCTGACTCGTTCATCGCATCTCTTCTACTCAGATGTTTGTAGTGGTCACTGCGAAATGGTAGTCGTAGTGACCACTACAATCAAACCCGGTGGGACACAAGCACACGAAGACCGACATCCTCGACGGAGCATTGGCCACCGCGTTCGATGTCGGACTCAGTCGGCTCACCTACGGCCAGGTCGCGAAGCGGCTGGGCATCAGCGACCGCATAGTCGTCTATTACTTCGCGTCGAAGGACGATCTCGTCGGCGAGGTGCTGGTTGCACTCGGTATGCAGTTGCGCCAGACGCTCGCTCCGGCGTTCACTACGACCGTCGCCGACCACCGGGCACTGCTGGCAACCGCATGGCCCATCCTTGCTCACCCCGATGCCGACCCTGTGTTCGCACTCTTCTTCGAGGCCAACGGACTCGCCGCCGCCGGCCGCGAGCCGTTTGTTTCCCTCGTGCCGCAACTCATCGAGATGTGGATTGCATGGTCGGCCGAGTTCGTCACAGGTACGGCCAAACGCCGACGCGCCGAAGCCGAAGCCGCCATCGCCGTGCTCGACGGTCTACTGCTGCTGCGTCAACTCTCCGGCCCCGCAGCCGCCAACCGCGCCGCCCGCCTGCTCGGCGCACGATAAGCACGACGACTCAGCTGTCTTTGGCTGCGCGCTCGATTGTGGTGCGATGGTTCTCCCAGAAAGCCGGGTCTCGGCCCGCAGTCTTGCCGTCGGCTGCGCTGTCGAGTTGCTCGCGCATGATGTCGGCGTGGCCTGCGTGCCGGTTGGTCTCGGTGAGCACGTGGACGAGAATGTTGAACAGCTTCACATTCGGGCGTGGCCACCAGGGCACGTGACCGGGAGCGTCGATGTCAAGAGCGGCGATCGTTTCGTCCGAATAGCTCCACGCTTGCCGGTAACGATCGATGATCTCGGCGCTCGACTCAGCGGCCGTGGCCCACATGTCGTCGAGGTGACCGGCGGGGTTGTCCCAGCGGCGCCAATGCCCAGGAAACGGTCGACTAAACACGTCGCCGAAGTACCAGGCTTCAGTGGTCGATAGGTGTTTGATCAGGCCGAGGAGATTGGTCCCGGTGTAGGTGAGCGGACGGCGGGCGTCGTACTCGGACAGGCCCGTCAGCTTCTCGAGCATTGTGTCGCGCACGTGGCACAGGTCGCCGTGCAAATAGGCCTTCGCAAAGTCATCGATCATGAGCTATCGTAAATTCATGGCGCGCCAGAGCGCCACCGGTCCGCGGATAGAGCCGAGCTCACCTGGCAGCACTACCTCGATTCGGTTGTCTGTTCCTTTCCGGCCCGAGCATGCGGACATCGGCCACGAGGAAGGAACTGCCATGCCCGTCTGCGGATTGCCGAACAATCCAAACCTCGCCCGACTGAAAGCCACCGCCAAGGATCTACGCGATCTCGTTCGAGCTGGCATCGATGGCGCCATCGACACCGTGCGAGAGCACCATCCGCGTTACGGCTCTCTCGTCGCCGGTTCGGTCGAAGCGACGTCGTTCAAACTCGCCGATGCGCAGTTGACGCTGGCTCGCCATCACGGCTTCGCAAGCTGGCCGAAGCTCGTCGCCCTTCTCGATGCGGTTAGTGAGTTCGCCCGTTCGCCACACGAGCAGCTTGGCGACGGCACCGCGCGAGACGGTGACGAGCTGATTCGGTTGGCATGTATGAACTACGGCAACGACAGCGCGTCGCGTCCCGCTGCGGCGCTGGCGTTGTGGCGCAGCAATCCGACGCTCGCCGCGTCGTCGGTGTTCGCGGCGGCGGCCGTCGGCGACCACGCTGTTGTCAGCAGCTTCGTGGCTGCTGATCGGCGAGCGGCATCGGCTGAAGGTGGGCCGTTCGCCTGGCCACCGCTCCTCTATGCCAGCTACTCGCGTGTTGTCACCGGCGACCCGGCGCACGACTTCGGCGAGACGGCCCATGTGCTGCTCGCGGCCGGCGCCGACCCGAATGTAGGGTTTCTGTGGAGCGGTTTGCTAACGCCGTTTACTGCCCTCACAGGTGCCATCGGTCGCGGTGAGCAGGGTTCGCCGCCACACGCCGCGCAGGCTGAGTTGATGCGCGTACTGCTTGCGGCTGGTGCCGACCCGAACGACGGTCAGGCCATCTACAACGCAGGCATCGGCAACGCCCAGCCGCATGACGACATCGACTGGCTCCAGTTGCTGTTCGCGGCTGGTTTCGGCCGGCCATCGAATGGGCCGTCGAGGGGTCCGTGGTACCGGCGCTTGGGTTCTCAGCTCGCCGAACCTTCAGCGCTCGTTGCCGAACTGCTGCACGACGCCGCGCGCCGAGGGTTCGTCGAGCGTGCTCGCTTGCTACTTGAGCACGGCGCCGACCCGAACCGCTGCGGCGATCACCCCATCTTCGATGGCCGGTCGCCCTATCAGGATGCGGTGACGCGCGGTTATCCGGAGCTTGCTGCAATGCTCGTGGCCGCCGGTGCCCGGACCGGTTCGGTCACACCCGTCGAGCAGTCAATCGGCCGGCTGCTCGCGGGCGAGCCGGTCGATGCGACCCAAGCCGCAGTTGCCCGTACACATCGGCCGGACCTCGTTCGTGTCGCGGCGAAACTGGGTAAATCGGTCGCAGTGCTACGACATCTGGTCACCGCTGGTTGGGACGTGAATGCCAAGAACGCCACCACGGCCTTGCACGAAGCGGCGGGGCACGGCGACCTTCAACTGGTCGAGGCACTTGTCGCGCTTGGGGCCGACCCGAGCGTCAACGACGACGGCTTCGACGCAACCCCCGCCGGCTGGGCCGACCACTTCGGCCACATTGCCATCCGCGACTACCTCAATACCGTTGGCTTGCCGGAGCGCGGGCTGGGTTGAATCGACCTACTTTCGCAACTCTCGGCGAATCGTGAACTCGACCCCGGTAGCTACGACACCGAACTCTGCCGCATTCTCCGCCGTAGTCCGTTCGCACGCAACGACGCGTTCGCGTCGCAGGCCTCGCCGAGTCCGCCGGCCGAGTGGACCGCATAGAGCGGGTGTGCAAGCACGGAGAAAACTCTGTCACACCGGGGGTTCATGCTCTCTCGATGACCAGCAATGCACGCCGCCCACCGGCGGCAGGGGTACAGCTTCGTTTGACCGGCCTAAGCGAAGTGCGCATTGAACAGGCCGGTTTCAGTACGCGCGTAGCTGTCGAGTGGGATCACGACGCAGCCGACACCATGGAGAAGAACGCCTCCGAGCATTTCCCGGCTCTGCAGGAGGTTGTGCGCGGTGACCTGTACTCGTTGGCGACGGGAGGCCTATCGGGGTTATCGACAAAGGACGTACTCAAGGCAGGAGGCTTCGAACGGCGCGAGCGCCCCGACCTCCTGGTCGGAGGCCCGCCGTGCGTGGCGTTCTCGAAGTCGGGTTTCTGGCTCGATTGGAAACGCGACGGCGAAGACCCTGCGGCGAGCTTGCTCCAGGCGTACACCCGCGTGTTAGCCGAGGCACGGCCACGCCACTTCATCCTCGAAAATGTTTACGCCCTCACCTTCGACAACAAGGCGAGTCGTCCTGCGTTCGAGCGACTCCAACGTGAGATCACCGCAGCGGGTTACCGGTTCAAGTGGGCCGTGCTCAATGCCGCCGACTACGGCGTTCCACAGGCCCGTCCGCGACTGTTCATCGTCGGAGCCGCGAGAGGCGAGACCGTTCCGGATCTGCCCGAACCGACACACTCCGGCACTTGGGAACGTCGGCCATCCGGCTCAGGCCCAAAGCCGCACGTCACAACAGGCGAAGCGCTCGCCGGCTTGGTCACGACGCCAGAATCCGAAGAGGTCATTCGCGGCCGATGGGGCCATCTCCTTCCAGAGATCCCACCCGGCGGCAACTACCTTCACTACACGGCCGAAAAAGGTTATCCGAAGCCGATCTTTGACTGGCGCTCGCGCTACTGGTCGTTCCTGCTGAAGTTGAAGCCGGAGCGTCCGTCGCCAACTATTCAAGCTCAGCCCGGCCCGAACGTCGGGCCGTTCCACTGGGACAATCGAAGGCTCCGCGTGCCGGAACTACGCCGCCTGTTCACGTATCCCGAGGCGTTCGAGTTTGTCGGCAAGCGTGCATCGGTTCAGTCGCAGGTCGGCAACTCGGTACCGCCGCTGCTAGCACAACGCGTCGCCGAAGGCGTCGCGTCGGCCGGCAAGTAGTTATCGGGGTCGGCGCTCGAATTCCTAACGGATGAGGCGTTCGGCTTCAGGAGACTGCTTCCACTTGCGGCCGCTGTGCCGCCAGAAGTCGTAGAACTCCTTCGCCGAGGCGAACTCGCCATTTCCGTTCACGACATCATCGAGTTTCTGCACCGAGCCGATGTACTCGCGTGTGGCTGACGCTCGAGCTTTAGAGCCGATCCGCCATGTCTCATGCGCGACCACTTGAACGTCGGCGATCCGCTCCGGGATCGTGGGGTCGAACCGATAAAGAACGACGATCGAGATCTGCTCGGCATAGTCCGAGAACGGGCGCAGGATGCCCGAGAACTTCAGGTCTGGCCCCAGGAAGTAAGTGTTGCCTGTGTAAAGCGCGATCCGGTTGTTGAGATTCGTCGACGGCGTTCCAATCTTCAGTTGTTTGACCCGTGCGCATTTGATGACCGCTGAACTCAAGATCAGGAAACGAACGCTCGGTACCTTCGGCGATCTCAGCCGTCGCGAGAGAAGCGGCGGCTCGCTCGGCAGCGGCAGCAGGTGCCCGGCCTTCGTGAGCGTCTCGCGCAGGTGGGCGGAGTTCTGAGCGGTCAAGGGCCACTCGTGGTCAGCGTCCTGTCGGAACACACAACGATCGACGGTTTCCAGCCCACCGTCACCGATCTGATCCACTCAAGTAACGCTGATGCCACGGAACGCAATACTACGCAATCCGGTTTGACGGCGGTCGGACGGGGTGCGACTTGCCCGAGCGCCGGGCGTCTTCTGTGAGGTGCGCACCCACCTCGGTTGATGTAGCGCTGCTAGCTCGCCTGATCGCGAAGCAGACGCCGCAGAATCTTGCCCGACGCCGACTTGGGTACCGAGTCGATGAAGATGACGCGTCGCACCTGCTTGTAACTCGCGACCTGCCCGGCTACGAACGCCATGATTTCTTCGGCGGTGACCGAGTGATCGGGGCGAACCACAACGTAACCAACCGGAATTTCTCCGGCCTCGTCGTCGGCAACACCGATTACCGCGGCATCGGCGACCGATGGATGCGTGAGCAGCAACGCCTCAAGCTCGGCCGGTGGCACCTGGAAGCCCTTGAACTTGATGAGTTCTTTGAGCCGGTCGACGACATACAGGTGACCGTCGCTGTCGATATGGCCGATGTCGCCCGAGTGAAGCCAGCCATCGGCATCAACAGTTGCCTTAGTGGCCGCCGGGTTGTTCAAATACCCCGCCATCACCTGCGGACCGCGCACCCACAATTCTCCGTCGGCATCGAGCCCTAGCGACTCACCCGTTGCCGGGTCGACAATCATCGTTTCGGTATTAGGGGCTGTGACACCCACTGACCCCGGTTTGAACCAGCCGAGCGGCGTGAGGTGTGACACGGGCGACAGTTCGGTCATGCCGAAGCCCTGCACGACCTCGCATCCGATGCGAGCACCGGCTTCGAGGGCCAGTTCGGCCGACAAAGGTGCCGCACCCGAGAAAACCTGACGCAGGGTCGACAGATCGAACGAGTCGACTATGGGGTGTTTGGCGAGCGCGACAACTATCGGCGGAGCAACGAATGACCGGGTAATGCCATAGGTCTGGTGCAGCGTGAGGAACTGTTCGAGGTCGAACCTGGGCATGGTGACCACGGTGGCTCCGACAGCCAAGCCGCAGTTCATCAAGACCTGCATGCCGTAGATATGAAAGAACGGCAAGACCGCAATGATTACCTCGTTCTCCTCGAGCCCGGCCGGCACGCTCGTTTGCAGAATGTTGGCAACTAGGTTTCGGTGGGTAAGCATCACCCCTTTGGAAAGCCCCGTTGTGCCCGACGAATACGGCAGCGCAACCAAGTCGTCGGGTGACACGGGTATCTGTGTGGCCAGCGCGGGGCCGAACAGGGCCGTGAGCGGCTCGGTTCCCTCGACGTCGCCCATCACGAAAATCTCGGTAACCGCGGTGCCAACGGCCGCAGCGCGAGCGGTGTCGAGGAACATCGGAATTGTCACCAGGATTATTGCACCGGCGTCGACCAGTTGATGGTGCACTTCGCGTTCGGTGTACGTCGGGTTTACGGTCGTGATCACACCACCGGCAAAGGCAACACCATGGAAGACAACGGCGTACTCGGGGATGTTGGGCGCCATCAGTGCCAGCACGTCGCCCTTGGCGAACCCGCGAGCCACGAGGCCACCGGCTAGGGAACGAACGGCGGCGTCGAGTTGGCCGTAGGTGATGGTGCGTCCGGTAGGCCCGTCGATAAGCGCAGGCTTGTCGGCACGAGACGAAGCGCCCTGCAGAACGAAGTCGGTGAGAGCGAGGTCGGGGATGGTGACGTCGGGCAGCGGGCTGTAGTGAATCATCGCTCACGATTGTAGCGAGCCAACTCACGGCTCGGTCGAGAGAGACTCCAGCCAAGTCAGCCAGGCTACCCAACTGAACACCATCTCGCCCGACCACAGGAACGAAAACCGACTCGGCAGCCGGGCGAGAACGTGTTCAGTTGGGTAGCGAGCCGGTGCCGCGCGTGGGAACGATGAGGATTGGGCGGTAATCAAGACTCTCCGGGCAAAGCCACACGCAACACAGCGTCGCCCATGCCTTCCACGACCCCTCCGAAGCGAGGGCCTCAAATCGCTAAATTCCACCACAGACACCCGTCGCGTACTGTCACATCGAACGATGACGTTGGCACAGCCGATTGGGGAAGCGCACTCTGGCACCGACCCAACCTGGGGCTCCCCGACAACCGTTGGCGTGGACGTCGGGTCACTAGTCCGTAACCGGCAGCCCGCAAAGTTCTCGCACGGCGGCGACCGCAATTGCGACGGTGGAGTTACGCCCATCTCGGAGAGATGACACCTCGGAAACAGTGCGCGAGGAACCGTCTGTTCGAGCGATTCGAAGGCTGTTCCACGGCAACAGTGAATCCGCCCGATCTACCGTGACATCGGAAATATCCGATAGCGGAACCCGCCTGGTACGAAAGTATCCCCGCAGAACGAGGTCACGATCCCGAACGTGGACTCCTGCGCGCAGTGCCCGGAAGACGAGCCATCCGAAGAGGGCCGTGAAAGTAGCGAGGATGAGCACTTGCGCCTGCTCATCAGTCGAGATGCCGACCCCCGCTCCACTGGCCGTCACGAGACCGCAAACGCCCCACAGGGCCGCTGTGCCTACGTTCAACGGTGCCGACCTAAACGGTCCCCGTGCGATCACATGGCCTCCCAGGCTTGTCGAAGGCAACTCCGGTTGCAATGCCGCGCAGCTGGGTCGTGATCGCTGCCACCAGTGACTAGCTCGCGAAAATCAATCACCCCGGACGCGTCAGCGCCAAGTACTGCTCGACTCTTTCGACAGACTCGAGCCATCCAGATTTCAGCTCGGTTCACGCCTCGCCCCACGCTTCGGCATTCTGCCAAAACGGGTCGATTCGCTCAGGGTACCTCTCGTACGCGGCTCTGTCGGCCTTGGCCAGTTCGTCATCGAGGCTCTCCGGCATTAGGCAGGTTCGGCGGTGAGCACGCGGTGTAGGTCGGCGTACAGTCCGCCCGAGGCCAGTAGCTCGTTGTGCGTGCCCCGTTGGACGATGCGGCCTTCGTCGATCACACAGATCAAGTCGGCCGAGCGAATAGTGGACAGCCGGTGCGCAATCACGATCGACGTTCGGTTGGCGAGGGCGGTCTCTAGCGCTTCTTGCACAAGGAACTCGTTCTCGCTGTCGAGATGGCTCGTAGCTTCGTCGAGCACCACGACCGCCGGGTTCTTCAGCAACATTCGCGCGATGGCGAGACGCTGCTTTTCGCCTCCCGACATGCGGTAGCCACGCTCGCCAACAACCGTGTCGTACCCGTCGGACAGCGCAGCGATGACGTCGTGGATCTGGGCGGCCCGGCACGCCGCGACAAGTTCCTCCGACGTTGCATCGGGCTTGGCGTATCGAAGGTTGCTGGCCACCGATTCGTGGAACAGGTGCGGGTCTTGAGGAACCGTGCCAATTGCCGCCGATACCGACGCCATGGTCAGGCTACGCACGTCGTGTCCGTCAATTCGCACTGCACCCGACGTTGCGTCGTACAGACGAGTGACCAGGTTGGCGAGGGTGGTCTTGCCCGCGCCCGACGGGCCAACGAGAGCAACCATCTGTCCCGGTTCGATCGTGAGGTCGATGTCGACAAGAACATCCCGGCCTACTTCGACAGGCAGTTCGGTAGAGCCCGGCAACTCAAGGGATGCCACAGAGACCTGCTCGGCAGCGGGGTAGCGGAAGCTGACATGGTCGAATTGCACACGTCCGAAAGGCGCCACTAGGTCGATCGCGCCGGCTGCATCGGCGATGGACACGGGGGCGTCGAGCAACTCGAACACCCGCTCGAAACTGACCATCGACGTCATGACGTCGATGCGGGCATTGGTGAGTTGCGTTAGCGGTTCATACACCCGACCTGCTAACGCCACCAACGCCACCAACGTGCCAGGCGTGACATCGCCAGCTATAGCGAGGTGGCCGCCCCATCCATACAGCGCCGCTGCCCCAACCGCGCCTGCGACCGACAGTCCGACGAAGAAGACGCGGCCCAACATGGCGGAACGCACACCAATGTCTCGTACCGACGCGGCTCGCTGACCGAACGCGTCGAGCTCGTCGGGGTACCGCCCATAGAGCTTCACGAGCTGAGCGCCCGACACGTTGAACCGTTCGGTCATCTGGCTATTCATCGCAGCGTTGAAGTTCATCTGCTCACGGAACAGCACCGACAGTTTTCGACCAACACGCTTGGCAGGGATAACGAACACCGGCAGAATCACCAGCGCCAACAAACTCAGACGCCATTCCAAAATGAACATCGCCGTGAGCCCAACAACCAGCGTGATGGAGTTCGAAACGACCTGTTCGAGCGTGCCGGTCACGGCGCGTTGCGCCCCCACTACGTCGTTGTTGAGCCTGCTGATAAGCGCCCCGGTCTGGGTGCGAGTGAAGAACGCAACCGGCATCCGTTGCACCTTGTCGAAGAGCGTCGTACGCAGTGTGTAGATGAGGCCTTCGCCCACCCGCGATGAACACCATCGCCGCAACAACGTCACACCGCCGTCGGCGAGCGCGGCCAGAACGATAAAGACCGCAAGCCAGGTGACCATGCTGCGTCGGGCTTGAGGGATAGCCGTGTCGATGATGGAACGAAACAGGAACGGTGGCACCAGCGACAACAATGCATCGATCACGATGAGTCCGAGCACCGTAAAGATCAGCCGTCGATACGGGTGCGCCATGGCCCACGCCCGGCGCAACAGGTTTCGATCCAATCGCTTTCCCTTGACGGCCGCTGCGTCGCCCATTCCATGCCACATCATGGTGATGAGTGTACGGGTCGTTACGGTCATAGGCTGTTGAGTCGTGCGTCGGACGATGGTCTCACTTCTACTCTTGGCTCTGTGTGCGTGCGGAACTGCGCCCCTGCCTGACGTTGGTGTCGCGGCCCCCGATCCGGCCGCAACAACCAGTACCAGTCGGCCGGCAACGGCGCCGGACACCACAATCGCCCCAACGCCAGGCGTGTCGTCGGCGCCGGCGACCACCGTTTCGACAGGTCAGCTTCCCACGCCGCCCGCCCCCGCTCCGCTTGTGTGGAAGACCTGCGGAACCAAGGTTCAGTGCGCCGAACTTGTTGTTCCCCTCGACTACACCAAGCCCGACAATGGCGAAACCATCGAGTTGTTCGTCAAACGCCGAGCTGCAACTGGCAAATCTGTCGGGCCGTTGCTGGTGAACCCTGGTGGCCCCGGCGTACCGGGATCGGTCATGGTCGATTCCGCAGCCGGCTACTTCACGTCGGAACTCTTGGCACGCTTCGACCTTGTGGCGTGGGACCCGCGTGGCACCGGCCAGTCGGCGCCAATCGACTGCATCGACGATGTCGACACGCTGCTATCAGTCGACCCGTCACCCGATTCTCCCGACGAGGAGTTGGCGCTGCAGAAAGCCAACGCCGACTTTGCCGCTGGGTGCCGAGCACGATCGGGTCGCCAGTTGGCGTTCGTGTCCACCGAGGACAGCGCCCGCGATATGGACCAGCTACGCCGTGCCCTGGCCGTCGACAAAATCAGCTACTTCGGTTTCAGCTACGGGAGTGCGCTTGGGGCCGTGTACGCAACCCTGTTTCCGACCGGTGTTCGCGCCATGGTCATCGACGGAGCGTCGGACCCTACTGCCGACTGGAAAACCGGCATCCAACAACAAACCCTGGGTTTCGAAGCATCGCTGAACGCCATGCTGGCGTACTGCAAGGCCCGCAATGGGTGCGTGTTCCACGGTGGCGAGGACCCCGTCGCTGCCTTCAGTGCGCTCATGCAGAGCCTCGATACCAAGCCGCTTGTCGTCAAGCCGGGCCGCCCGGCTGTCGGCCAGGGAATCGCCTACTACGCAGTAGCCAGCGCTCTGTACAGCGAGTCGCTCTGGCCGGCGTTGATCACCGCCTTAGCCGCGGCCGAAAAGGGTGACGGCGCCCCGTTGTTGCGCCTGTACGACGGCTACACCGAGCGAGGTTCAACCGACACCGAAAACCTGTTCGACGCGCTCATCGCCATCAACTGTCTCGACGAGCCGGGACCGTCGAGCCACACCGAACTGCTGCAGTTCGCCCAACAACTCGCGGCCCAAGCTCCGTTGCTTGGGGCCATGTCGGTCAACGCCGAAAATGGTTGCAACGACTTACCTCGGGGCAGGCCAAAGGTGAAGGTCACAGGCGCGGGCGCCGGGCCCATTGTGGTGGTCGGCACAACTGGCGATGCCGCCACACCACTAGTCGCCACGCAGAACATGGCCAAGGCGCTAGAAGATGGCGTGCTCATCACGGTCAATGCTCAGCAACACACCGGGTACCGGGCAAACACCTGTGTGACCAAGGCAGTCGACAACTTCCTCGTGAACCAAACCCGCCCCGCTGCGGGCTTGACCTGCTAACCGGTAGGGCCGGTCGGCCATCTGCGCAACAGTTGCGGAAAAGGGCAGGGTAGAGCCGGCCGTATCCGCAACAGTTGCGAAAAGGGTGAGCGGAGCCAGCCCCAGGCGGTGCGGCCGCCCAACACGCACAGAGGCAATGCGTACATGGCAAGTTGTTCCGACCGATGCCAGCGTTCCAGCCACATAGGTCCACGCCGCCGCACCAAGGACCTTGCCTGACCCGTGGTCTTCCTCGCTGGTCAACAGGCCGCGACTTTGCAGCTGATCGCGCGCGCGACGGGACGCATCTGGACTTCCCAAGGTCTACGGTTTGGCGATGTCGCATGACGATCTGATCCCACCGAACGTCGGCCAACGAGACGCTGAATTCCTTCGGCGTGCCTACGCGCTCGCTACCCAGACCGAGGGCGCAGAGTTATACCGCGAATGGGCAGCCACCTACGACACCACCATGGTCGATGGTCTCGGGTACGTGTCCCCCAGGCTACTTACCGACCTGTTTGCGCGTCATGTCCCGTGGCGAAATCAACGGGTCATCGACCTTGGGTGTGGCACGGGCCTTGTCGGGTCAGAACTGGTACGCCATGGTTTCGGCTCGTTCGACGGTCTCGACTTGTCGACCGACATGATGGGCGAAGCTGAACGCCGCAACATCTATCAAGAGTTCGTCGTGGCCGACCTCACAAAACCGCTGCCGATCGCCGACGCAACCTACGGTGCTGCTATTTGCAATGGAACCTTCACGAGCGGCCATGTAGACGCAACCTGTCTTAGCGAGGTAGTGCGCATCATCGAGCCGGGTGGGTATCTTGTGTGCGCCGTGCACCACGCCGTATGGAACACACTCGGCTTCGCTCACGGTTTCGAACGGCTGGTCGACATGGGCGAACTTGTCGAGTTGGCGGTGATCGAATCGGCGTACTACAAGTCGTCGACGGCCACCGATGGCCGACTGTGCGCATTCCGCAAGCCTGGCTAAGCGCCGGCCGAACCGCCGGCCGCCGTGCGAGCAAGAGCGATTTTGGCGGTTGTCAGCTTCGAGGAGCCGACCAAAAACAAGGCAACGTGGATGGCTGCGTCGATGAAATAGACCGATCGCAAACCCCAGTCTCGACTGGCGAACCGATCGACTGCCCAGACGATCAACCCACTCAGAGCCGCACCAATGGGCATCATTCCCCAAGCGAAGAATCGGTACACACTATTGACCCGGCCCAAGAGATGAGGCGGGATAATCGACTGGCGCAAACTCACCGTAATGACATTCCACAGGGTCCCAAGCAGCGCCAGCACCGTGTACATCACCACGACGACTGGCCACGAGGGAAACAGCCCGATGGTCAGCGCTACGACCGCCGACCCGGCAAGGGTGAAGGCCAGGCAGGTGCCGCTCCCGAGACGTTTGGAGACTGCGGAGGCAAACGATCCGGCCACAATCCCCCCGAGTGCGTAACCGAACCCGAGTACCGCGAAGAGCACTGGGCCAATGTCGAGCACCTCCTGCGCGAACAACACCAACGTGGCCGCACCCAGCATGCTCGCCAGATTCATGATTCCGAGGATGATCGCCATTGGTCGTAGCAGCTCGTGACGCCACAGCCACCTCACCCCTTCGGCCAAATCCACGCGCCAACTCGCCGGTGGAACGGTGTCGTCACGGACGACCCGGAACGACCCGGAGATGGACGCAACCAACGCGGCGGCGGCAAAGAAGGATGCGGCGTCGAGGAAGAACGGAAGCGCAAACGAGGCCACGAGCAGCAATGATCCGATTGGAGGGCCAATGAAGGTGTTGGCGATGCCTTCGGCGGCCCAGAGCCGGCCGTTCGCAGTTTCAAGATGTTCGTCAGCGACCAGGTTCGGCATGATGGTCTGACCGCAGTTGTCACGCAGCACCTCGGCCATGCCCAACAGCAACGTGGCGAGCAGCACCACGACATACAGGCCGGTTCGGGTTCCCACGACTCTATCGAGCTGGCGCGGTCCGGGAAGATCACCGCTCCAACCGAGGACCGCCAACGCGACGAGCAGCGTGAGTGCGAACCGCAGCACATCCATGAGGGCCATCGCTCGCCGACGGTCAACCCGGTCGGTAATCACCCCGGCCGGCAGGGCAAAAACCAGCCAAGGCAACTTCTGCGCAACCACCACAAGCGACACCAGAAGCGGGTTGCGAGTGACGGCCGACGCCAGCCACGGATACGCCACCGACGCCATGCCGTCACCGAGGTTAGAAACAACCGTCGATACATAGAGCTTGCGGTAACCCAGGCCGAGCGACGTCATTGTGCCAGCCATGTCCACAAGTATTCACCGGCGACATGCAGGCCGATGAAACATTCGGCCAGGAAGCCCACTGCGGGACTTCCCGGCCGATTGGCGGAAGGAGCGGGATTTGAACCCGCGGTCCCTTGCAGGACAACGGTTTTCGAGACCGTCCCATTCGGCCGCTCTGGCACCCTTCCGCTCGTAAGGCTAGCAGGAGGCCGGTTCGTTTGGCTCTGTGGTTGCGCGGCGTCGCTTAGCGGCAAAGAAGTCCTTCAGGAGTTGGGCTGCCTCTACCGCCCGAACACCCGACGAAACCGGTGGCCGATGGTTGAGCCGGGTATCGGCGCAGATGTCGTACAACGAACCCAGCGCACCGGCCTTCGGGTCGGCCGCGGCAAAGACAACCCGGCCGATACGGGCATTTACTAACGCGCCAGCACACATGACGCACGGTTCGAGCGTGACAACCAGCGTGCAGTCGTTCAGCCGCCAGTGTCCGATGACAACAGCTGCGTCGCGTAAGGCCAACGTTTCGGCATGAGCGGTTGGGTCGCCGGTGCGTTCGCGTTCGTTGTGGCGCCGAGCGATAACCCGACCCTCGAACAGCACAACGGCACCGACGGGAACATCGTCGTGCGCGAGCGCGGCGCAAGCCTCTTCGAGCGCAACGTCCATGGCGTCGACATCGTTCATCTGGCGGAAGTCTTACAGCTGTCCTTGAACGGCTTGCCATCCGACTTTGGGCTGGGGTCTGAACTGGCAATCGTCCGTGTATCGAACAGGTGTTTTCTGTAGGCTTCGTGCTTATGCCGTGCATCGCCCCTGGGGCATCCCCCGGCTCGCCTTCGCTGCGAGCCGCCGAGTTCTTCGCAGGTATCGGGCTGGTTCGTCTTGGGTTGGAGTCGGCTGGCTTCACAGTGGTGTGGTCCAACGACTGGGAGCCTGCAAAGCACGAGCTGTACTCCGGCCACTTCGCACCCGAAGACCACACATACGTAGTAGGCGACATCGCACTCGTCAGCAGCTCGAACCTACCGAGTGTGGACTTCGCTTGGGCCTCATTCCCGTGCACGGACCTTTCACTCGCTGGCTGGCGCAAGGGCCTTGCGGGTGACGAATCGGGTACGTTCTTTGCCTGGACTCGAATCCTGGAGGAACTGGGCGACAATCGACCAAGGGTTGTCGCCGCCGAAAACGTCATCGGTCTCGCAACTTCTCATGGCGGCGACGACCTTCGCACTGCCGTCACAGAACTGAATAAGCTCGGCTACTCGGTGGACGTGCTTACCCTCGATGCACGTCGCTTCGTGCCGCAGTCAAGACCGAGGTTGTTCCTTATTGGCTCCCTCGATCCGGTCGCTACGTCCAGCCAGCCCAATGCGTGGTTGCGACCTGAGTGGCTGGACTTCGTGTTCCAAGACGAGACACTGACCACACACCAAGCGCCGTTGCCTGATCCCCCCAAAGCTACGTCGACGGGGTTCTCTGCTCTCGCTGACAGGCTGCCACCTGGCGACGACCGGTGGTGGGACGAGAGGCGAACAGCCTTATTCCTCGGGTCTCTGTCGGACATGCAACGTAAACGACTCGATGGGCTCATCAAGGGCAAACGGGTTTCGTATCGCACGGCCTATCGGCGAACACGTAAGGGCGTAGCTGTATGGGAGGTGCGGGCTGACGACATCGCCGGCTGCCTTCGAACTGCACGCGGTGGCTCGTCGAAGCAGGCCGTGGTGCGCACTGGCAACGGCACAGTACGCGTTCGATGGATGACCCCGCACGAGTACCTGGTGCTAATGGGCGCTCCGGACTACCGCATTGACGGCATTCGACCGCTGCAGGTGATGTTCGGGTGCGGTGATGCGGTGGTTGTGCCCGTTGTCGAGTGGTTGGCTACCAACTACCTCCGACCTCTACTCGTCGGAGACCTAGCTCCACGGAGCTACATGGCGGTTGGCGATGGCTAAGCCGCCGCGCACCTCGCTACCAGCACCAGAGGTACGCGACTTCCGCCAGATGCTTTCAAACGCCCTAAACGAACTGGACGATCAGGGCCGTCGTTGGGCAGACGCGAAATGGGGGGTCTACGCGTTCTACGACTACGAGGGCGAACCAATCTATGTCGGGCAGACGAATGAACAGCTGCGTGTTCGTATCCGGAGGCATCTCACCAACCAACGTACGGATGCCGTCGCCATGCGTGTTCTCGATGTCTTTGAAGTTGCTGAGGTCACGGTCTACCCGCTTTGGGAGTACGAAGACACCACGGGAAACGATGCAGACGCCAAGAAGCATCTAAATCGATTGGAGTACTCGGCGTACCTCGATGCCATCGACAAATCGAAGTACAAGGCAATCCTCAATGAGGTAATTCCACCACGGGGTGAGCCCATCAAGTTACCCCCGGGCCTCAGACGATCGCTTATCTCGGACGAACTCCGGGCGATTCGCGGTCATCCCGATACGAGGATCGCTCGTCGAGCCGAAACGATTGCGCGGTTGGCTGCTGTCGCACACGAGCGCGGCGAGGTCTCAGATGGGCTGCGGCGAGTCCTCGTAATCCAAGCCATCCGCATCGCACACCTGTCAGCGCTTCGCCTCGCAGAGGTTGAGGGTCGGGAGCCTCCGCCGGCCGGTGCCATAGACACGCACACGCTGGTCGGCTCGGTGCTGCAGGAATCGCCCGGTATCGATCTGGAGTCCGACGCTCGTAGTTCGGAGACAGTCGAGGGCATCAGGGTGGTGAGGTTGCTGATGCCGAAAGAAGGCGAGGCCCCGTAGGGCATCGACATCGTTCATCTGGCGGAGGATGTGGGATTTGAACCCACGGTGAGTTTCCCCACACACGATTTCCAGTCGTGCCGATTCGGCCGCTCTCGCAACCCTCCGAGCCGGGGTTTAGCCCTGCAGAGCACAAAGGCTAGCCGACCCGATACACTTTCGGGAGTCCGATGTTTCTTGCTCCTGTGCGGGCAGCAAATAGCGGGTGAGGTGGTGACCGGGTCCTGTGCGACGGGAGTCCGTGAACCAGGTCAGGGCAGGAATGCAGCAGCCTTCAATGGAACCTGCCGTGCGCCGCAGATCGCCTGGTCACTACCACACTCGCTGTTGGCCGCTCGGTCCACGTGCTCGCCAGGTATGTTGGCGGTATGGAATACCAGTCGCTCTACCGGCGCTACCGATCCCGCCGGTTCTCCGAGCAACGAGGCCAGGAACATATCGTCAAGGCGTTGCGAACAGCAGTCGAGACCAACCGTGTAGGCCATGCCTACCTGTTCAGCGGCCCCCGAGGCACGGGAAAAACCAGCACTGCACGCATTCTCGCCAAGGTACTCAACTGCACGAATGTCGTCGGCGGCGAGCCGTGCTGCGAGTGCGATAGCTGCAAATCTGTCGAAGCTGGCACCAGTTACGACGTTCACGAACTCGACGCCGCCAGCAACAACGGCGTCGATTCCATGCGTGATCTCATCGAGAAGACCATGCTCGGCACGCCCGGACGTCACAAGGTGTACATCCTTGACGAAGTCCATATGCTGTCCAAAGCAGCCGAAGCGGCTCTGCTCAAGACGCTTGAGGAACCGCCACCGCATGTGGTTTTCGTATTGGCTACCACCGACCCGCAAAAGGTCAGCGACACCATTCGCAGTCGGTGCCAGTCTCTGAATTTTCAGCTTCTGCCAGCCAGTCAACTAGCCGATCACCTTCGGTTCATCTCCAGCGATGCCGGGCTCGATCTGTCCGACGAGGTCATCGAGGCAGCCGTAGTTCGCGGTGCTGGTTCGGCCCGGGACACGTTGTCGGCGTTGGAAACACTCATCGCCGGTGGCGGTATCGACGACGACGGCGAGCCCATTGACAACCTCATCCAAGCACTAATCGACAGCGATAGCGCGGCCGGTATCGCTGCCATAGCCAAGGCATCGGCAGCGGGTCGTGATGCTCGTAACACAACCGAGCGACTGGTTGTCCGGTTGCGGGACTGCCTGCTGGGTTCGCTTGCCCCAGATCTTGTCCAGTTACCCGAACGGGCGCGACAGCAAGTCACCGAACAGTCCCGCCAGCTTGGTCTCGCCAGCATCACCCGGGCAATGGAAGTGCTCGGCGAGGCTCTGGTGGAAATGCGACAGGCCCCCGACCCAAGACTGCTGCTCGATGTTGCCATGGTGCGCCTAACGCGACCCGAAGCCGATACTTCCCTGTCGGCTCTCCTTGCCCGCATCGAACGGTTGGAGAAAGGCCAGGGTGCCGAGCCCATGTCTCGCGCCACGGTCGCAGCAACGCCAACCAATGTCGCACAACCGGCAGGGCAGGGTTCGGCGGCCGCCGTGCGCGCCGCCATGGCCGCGAATCGGGCTGGCGATGACACACCTAGTGCACCCGTTGCGAACCGCGCACAACTCGGGCAGCGGGCACAACGCCCAGGCCCGGCGGCGGCTGTCGCACCACTCGTCGCCGCGCCCGCGGCCCCGCCAGTCGCCATTGCGCCGTCCGCTGACGTCACCAGACCAGTCGACTTGCCTCGCCGTGACGAACTCACCTTGGCGTGGAGCGACTCCATCCTCCCGAGTATGAAAGGGCTTGCCAAAGCGTTGTACGCCATCGGGCGATTCACCGACAACGAGGGTAACTCCACCCGTTTCTCGGTGCCGCCCAACACGCCACTAACGCGGTTGGAGGAACATCGCCCCACTGTTGAAGCTGCGCTGGCCAAACATTTCGGTCGGCCCGTACCCGTGCGACTCATCATCGAGGGCAACGCCACCGACCATGCTGTGTCTCGACTCGCCGAGCCCGAACCCGACGACGAAAACTACGATCCGAGTGAACTCACCGACGCTCCCGCCGAGGGTGCCGTTACTCCAGTCGATCGTTTGGTGCAGGCATTTCCCGGCGCTGAACTGATCGACGATAAGGGGTAAGCGTGGCTGGCAACTACGCCCTCGCGGTGCAGACGCTTATCGACGAGTTTGGTCGGTTGCCCGGTATCGGACCTAAGTCGGCACAGCGCATTGCGTTTCATCTGCTGAAACTTCCGGCCGAAGACGCTCATCGGCTCGCACATGCCATCACCGAGGCAAAGGCTCGTGTTGTGTTCTGTCAACGATGCTTCAACGTTGCCGAGGGACCCCAATGCGGCATCTGTACTGACGACCGTCGCGATAGCCGCACCATCTGCGTTGTTGAAGATGCCCGTGACGTCGTAGCCATCGAAAAGACCGGCGAGTTCAAGGGCCGCTATCACGTGCTACTGGGCGCTATCAGCCCGATCGACGGCATCTCGCCCGAGCACCTCAAGATCCGCGAGTTGCTGTTGCGTATCGAACCCGAGAACATCGAAGAAGTGATCTTGGCCACGAACCCGAATCACGAGGGCGAAGTCACGGCGCTCTATCTCGGCAGACTGTTGCGACCAATCGGATTGAAGGTAACCCGGCTCGCCAGCGGGCTGCCAGTAGGCGGCGATTTGGAGTACGCCGACGAGCTCACGTTGGGTCGGGCTATCGAGGGCCGCCGAGACGTCACCGACTAGCCCCACCCGAACCCATCTAGCGGCGGCTGAGCGTGGCAGCCCGATCTACAAGGCCGACAAACTCGCGAGCAGCGTCGTCGCCGTCGAGCCGACCCGACAACGCATCGGCACGGTCCGCGAGCCGCCCGAATGATGTCTCGTCACCCCAAGGAGCATCACGGAGCTGCTCGGCGAAGGCCGCAACCAGTACGCCGAGTTGCAGATACGTGGGCGCCTCGGAAAATTGGGGCGAGATCGACCCTGCGGTGAGTTTGGCCGTTCGTTCCTTGTTGGCCTTGGTAGCCGGATCACGCCAGGCAACGGTGACCGTTGCGATGTTGGCGTCACGTGGCAACGACCGGCTGGCAAGGGTCACTTCGTACAGTGCCGTTGACGTGTGCCCCGAACCAAGTTCGCCACCGTCGACAGAGTTGGTGCGAATTGAACCATCGGCGATGGCCCGATCCTCGTAGCCGAGGAGCCGGTAGTTCACAACGTTGTCGCGGTTGAAAACAACTTCGACTTTGCCATCGAGGGCAACGGTTTGGATGGTGCTGGACAGCTTTTCCACGAAGACCTTCTCGGCCTCGTCGGTGGTGTCGATATACACGTAGAAGCCGTCTCCCCTATCGGCGAGCTGCTCCAACAGCGTGTCGTTCAGGTTCCCAAGACCAACGCCAACAGCAACGAGCTGGATGCCTTTGCCCGCCTCCTCGCTGATATTGGCGAGGATGCCATCAGCCGACGTGTCGCCGACGTTAGCAACACCGTCCGATGCCAGGATCACTCGATTGATTCGTCCGGCCGAGAAGTTGTCACGAGCGAGTCGGTAACCAAGACTGAGACCAGCTTCGGCATTGGTGGAGTTCTCGGGCTCCAAACTGTCGAGCTCGGCCAGAATCTTGCGTTCGCCGCTGCGAACCTCAAGCCGGGCTCCGTGTCGGGGTCGTATCCCTGCTGGAACGAGTTGACGAACTCCTCGGTGCGCACGGCACCGAAGGGAGGCAGCGTGCCTTGATTCAGCATGGCTCGAACCACTGAGTAGCTGGCGGTGTCGACATCGAGCGCAAACGTGGACACGGCATCGCTCGATGTACGGGTGGTTCGATTCACCCCGTAGTCGACGAACGTTCCCGGGGGCGAGGCGACGACGGTAGTCGTTGCTGACTGCGACGGGGCAGCCCTCGAACCGTCGGAGGCTGCGGCCGCGGTTGCGTTTGTGCCAGCAGCGGCAGTCGTAGCGGCGGCAGCGGCGGCAGTGGTGGCGGGTGATACCGTCGTGCGAACGGCACCCCCGGTGTCGGGAAATTCGCGTTCGACTGCGGACTTCGATGAGCTCGATCCACATGCGGCGAGCACGATGATCGACAGAGCTAGCACGAGAGCGGTGGTGCGCTTCATGGTGTTCCCCTTGGTGGTTGTAGGTCACACCTGTGACGAAGCGCACACCACCGTTGGTTCCCGGAAAGCCCAGAATTCTCTACAACGTCAGATGGGTATGGCAAAAGCCAGCACGTTGTCCTCGAAGCTTCGCAGCGATGCGTTGAACCTCCCACCGCAGGTGAACAGCACCAGCCCGGGTCGTCCGGTGCGATTCCACACCCGGCTTGTTGGCAATTCGTCCTTGTCGAACAGGCCAACATCGGTTGCGAGATACCGTTGCGTGGACCGGTCGGCCAGACGAACATCGATGAATGAACCGGCCTCCAGTTTGCGCAGGTTTCGGAACACACCATCGATCCCGTTGAAATTCACGTGAGCAGCCAACACCGTCGTGCCGGTCTCGCGAGGTGAAGGACCGAACTCATACCAGCCAACGATGTCGGGTCCGGGCACATCGAGCTCTCCGCTGGCAGTGACGCCGACCGGTAGAACCGGCGCTTCGATCACTGCCAACGCTTCGATCGTTACAGCCACTGGCTGGGGGGCAGCGGCATGCTCGGCTGCGTCGTACTCGGCTGACCCAAGAAACCGCACGAGCGCAGCCAGTTCGGACATCGCCGCCACGCTGGTCGGCGGGGCTTGTGCGACAAGTGTCGGTGCTGCCAAGGGCGGGGACAGCACCGACACGACCGTGGTCGCGTCGAGCTCGACAGCGGGGGCATCGGCGCGTCGTGCACCGCACGATGCGCCGACCACCACTGCCACCAGAAGAACAACGCGAAACCCTTTCACTGGCGTCAGGCAGCCCGACGTGCCCGGATCGCTACGAGTCCGCCAGTTCCGACCCCGACGCCGGCCACCACCAGCAGAATCGCTAGTAGTCCGCCACTGCTGGAGCCGTCGTCAATTGGGCTGTTACCGGTGTTCACGCGTGCCGGAGCGGTTCCGAGACCGGCGATGGTTTCGGTGAGGACAGCCAGGGTCTTGGCGTCGAGCGACCCAACTGCGTACACAGTCAAGGACTCGCCGTCGGTCACTTTAAGGTCCGCTGGCCCAATCACAACAGGCGAAGCAGCTCCCGCGGGCACGACTTCAGCCTTCACGGTGCCGGAAGCAAGGTCGGCTTTGCCTTCCTTACCATTGACGACGGCCGCAAATGCAACGGCTCCGTTGGCCTTGATGTCGACCGCTGGCGCTGCGGCAGCATGGCGAACAACAAGGCGTCCCTTCCCGGCTGCAAGTCGTGCAGTGTCATTTTGGAACACGGCCAGAGCGGGCTTGCCAGTGGCGTCGAGGTGGGCCACGACGGTGTAGTTGCCTGATGCTGGCAGCTTGACGTCGCCAGCATCGATGGCGACTGTGGTCGTGCCTGCAGCCTTCACTTTCAGACCGGTCAGGGTTTGGCCCGCCAGAGCCGAAAGATCCTGCGTCTTGCCGAAGGCAAAGTTTGTGAAGACATTCTTTCCGCCCACTTCTACGTCTACTGGGGTATTGGGAATGCCGTGAAGTAGATGGATGCGCGCTGCGCTTTGAGCGGATGCGCCTTGACCTGCGACGGCCGCAGCAAGACCGAGACCAACTGCTACTGCCGCAACTCGTAATGACTTACTCATTCTGAAGGCTCCTGACGCGTGATCGTGGAATGTCGGCGTCGAGGGTGCTTCGGTACCGACGGGTACGTTTGGATGCATGCATCCAGACGTCACGTTCGGTACGAATTGACTACCAATGGCAGCGCTCCCCACTCGTCAACTAAACAAGGGAGCAGCCATGTTCGCTCGTTCCCCGTCGGAGTTGAATCTGCCACTTATGGAGTCGCGCCAAGCCCTCGATCATCACTTCGCGTCGGGACATCCCGACGCGATGCGGGCAGCGTTCGAGCTGCATGGTTCGTTGGTGCATTCGCTGTGTCGACGGACCGTGAACGAACATCTGGCCAAGGACATCACCCAGGAAGTGTTCATCGCGGCCTGGAAAAACCGGGACCGCTACGACCCGACCAAAGGAGCGCTCGCGGGTTGGCTTGTTGGGATCTGTCGCCACAAGCTCATCGACATGCTGCGGCGAGAGTCGCGCCATGTCACCGCCGAGCCCGTCGAGGCCGTCCATGCGAGATCGATTTCGGTCACAAACCTCGCCGATCGAATGCTGCTCGACGACGCATTGGCGACGCTGCCGGACCGGGCGCGCAACATGGTGCAACTCGCGTTCTTGCACGACCTCACGCACGAACAGATTGCCGAACAGACGTCGACACCGCTCGGCACGGTGAAGAGCGACATCCGTCGTGGACTCGAGCGGCTGCGACACCATTTGGAGCGACAAGATGGATAGCTTCGAACAACACCTGCGAGACGTGCTCCCCCAACTCACCCAAGCCGACCATGCCCGTGTTGAACCACCTTCTGCACTGTGGTCGGCAATCGAAGCCGCAATCGATACAAAGCGCGTCGACACGATCGATATCCATCGACGTACGCGCCGGTGGTTTGCGACGGTTGGAGTCGCCGCAGCTGTAGTTCTTGGCTTGGGCGCTGGTGTGTTCGCCACCCGTCCCAGTTCGGGCCCAATCGAGGTTGCCAGCGTGCGAGTGTCAAGCGACGGACTACCGGGAGCGCCGGTTGGCCTTGCATCGGTTGCTAGGTTTACCGAGAAGAACAGTGCGCGCACGCTCATCCTCGATACCTCAGACGTTCCGGTCCCACGTGGTGAATACCTCGAACTGTGGCTGATCGATACAAACGTCGACAAGATGGTGTCGCTCGGTGCTGCCCGGCCCGATGGTCGATACAGCATTCCCGCAGGAATCAACTTGGCCGACTATCCCGTTGTCGATGTCTCGGCCGAGCCGCTCGATGGGAACCCGAAGCACTCCGGTGCGTCGCTGCTGCGGGGCATCGTCACGGTCTAGCAGTAGTTTGGCGGCCATGCGCTTCAGCTATTGGACCGGTAACGGTCACCCGTGGTCCGAGATCCGTACCGCGTGCATGCACGCCGATTCCACCGGGTGGGACGGCATCTTCATAGCGGATCATTTCATGCCGTTTCAGGGAGATCGAACGGGGCCAATCCACGAGGGATGGGCCATGCTCGCGGCCATTGCCGCTGTCACCAGCCAAGCCAGGCTCGGCACGTTGGTGTCGGGCAACACCTATCGAAACCCGGCGCATCTGGCCAAGACGGCAGCAACCGTCGACGACATTTCGAACGGCCGATGCCTCATTGGGTTAGGAGCCGGCTGGCAGGAGAACGAACACCGGGCGTTTGGCTTTGACTACGGCACGGTCGGCGACAGATCGCGCTGGCTCGAGGAGGCGTGCGAGGTGATCAAGGCGTTAAATGACAGTCCTGGTGGCGCCAACTTCTCGGGCACCAGGTATTCACTCGTCGATGCACCTCTCTCACCGGCTCCGGTGCAGCCGCGGCTGCCGCTGCTTATTGGTGGCGGCGGAGAGCGACGCACGCTCCGCACTGCGGCTCGTTACGCGGATGAGTGGAATGTGTGGGGTACGCCCGAACTCATACGCGACAAGTTGGCGATTCTTCACGCTCATTGCGACGATGTTGGTCGTGATCCATCCGAGATTGGCGTGTCGGCGGTTGCCCTGGTGATGCTGGTTGAATCCGATGCCCACGCCAACAAACTTCGCGAACGTGACTTTGGACGTCCAACAGTCATTGGTATGGCGAACGAGATGGTCGACGCGCTCAAGCGGTATCGCGAGGTGGGAGTCGACGAGTTCGTTGTTCCCGATTTCACAATGGGTGCCGTGGCCCAGCGAGTCGAAACTATCGACCGCTTCCAAGCAACGGTTGCTGCCCACCTGCGCTAGCACCCTGAAAAATAGCACTGGGATGACGTACCTGTTGCTGGAAGCGGGCGGTCAGGCCAGCGCCAGGGACGTCATCCCAGAATTTGGAACGCTCACTAGGGGGATTTCAATGGGCGTTTCTCGTATTACGGATAGATTACATTCCACACTGTGCGCGTTCAATAGTCGGTTTGTAACGGTTCTGTAACAACTCAAGAACGACTCTGGCTTAGCCGTCTCGAGCGCCCAAACCGGCGCCACAGTCTGAACAGCCCGAACACCACAATGATCAACGCAACCACAACCAATATCGGCAACACGAGCGCAACGAACGTCAGCACGGCCGACGTGATGTCTTCAAGAAGGGAAAGAATTGGATTGCCGATGCCAGCCGTCGTAACGGTTGACACCGGCCTCACCGCCGACCGGGCCAGGTGAAACCCTCCGCCCGTCACACCGCCAAGTACTAGCGCCAGTGTGGGGTTCACATTCGAAACAACACCGGCTTGCGAAGCAAACGCAAGCGCGCCCGCCACCGGGTGAATGACCGTACCCACCGCATGAAAAACCGAGTCGAGCGCAGGGATCTTGTCCCCCACCAAATCGACCAGGAACAGTACTGCGAGCACGCCGATGACGGGCCAGGTAGCCAAGGTGACATAGGAACCGTCGAGTGTCAGGTGGTCAGTACGGCCAAGGATGCCAACGACCAATAGCGGCAGGTAGGCGTTGAGCCCAGTGGCACTTGATAGGCCAAAGGCGGTGAGCAGACCGCCCACCGACAGAATCTCGTTCACTCAAACTCCAGTTTCGTAGCTTTGCCAGAAGCGTACGTGTCAACCGGCAGGTCGCCGCGCACATTCCCACCGGGCTCGCTGCGTTCCTCACTCTTGCGATCGAACTGATGCTCGGCGTGCTCGTGTGGGTGCCATCGGCGCGACCACTGGTGCTGGCACTTGGCGTCGCACTACACCTCAGCATCGATCTCACGTTACGCATCTTGCAACCACACTTCGAGATCGCTGGCAGCATCGGCGGGCAACCGGGGACCCGGCCGGGTAGCGGGCGGTCTTCTAGAGCGCCGCAGCCAACACGAAACCGCGCCGAGTACCAGAGTTTTGTACGTGTTTGACGGTGCCGCGAGGTGGGTAGCTACTGACTATCCGATTCGTCAAGAAGGAGCCAATATATGAACGGCACAGTGCTGTGGGTTATCGCTGCGATTCTCGTGCTGGCTGGCATCGTCCAGCTTGTGCAAGGACAAATCCTGTTCGGGATTGCACTCATCGTGGGTGGATGCGTCGTCGGGCCCGGCGGTTACAGCATCTTTCGCAACCGAAGCAACTAACCAAGGGAGAACATATGAGTGGAAATACCGATAAGACCGTTGGCAAACTGAAACAGGCTGCAGGCGATCTAACTGACAACAACGACCTGCGCCGAGAGGGCAAGGTCGACGAGATGGCCGGCAAGGCCAAGGACGCAGTGGACAAGTTGAAGAAGAAGCTCACAAAGGATTAATGCCCCCCATCCTTTGTTGAGTTCCGATCGTACCCCGGCCATAGGCTGGGGTACGGTCGCGTCGGGAACCTTTCATGCCATCAGCCGCAGCCGTGTACACCGCACCGACATCGAGTTGGTCCACGTCGGGAAGATCGGGCAGGTCCACGTCGGCCACGGTAACCCCGTTGGTATCTCGACCTATCCCACGTTCCTGTGGACCGAGCGTTCGATGGTGTCACTTGGCATCCTGGATCCGCAGAATCCCCAGCCCGGAACCGAGGTCAACCTCGTGTGGGGTGAGCCAGACGGCGGCGCCCGAAGCCACCGCTGGCTAGAGCCCCATCGCCAAGTCGAAGTCCGCGCCATCGGGCAGAAGTAGAGGTCTCATTTCGAACGGCCATCACCGAAAACGAGTTGGACACATACGTCGGCGAAGTGGTCGGGATTGTCACGTGCGGGGTCGTACCACTTATAGAACCAACTGGTCATTCCCAGTAGCGCCTGCGCCGCAAGTCGCGGCTCGATATCGCCAAGTTCTCCCGCCGCGGACGCGGCGCGAACAGCTTCGATAAGATGTCGGAGTAGTCGGCGTTCCTTCGGGCGTATGTCGGCCTCGTACCGTTCGTCGAGCGCAGGACGATCACCGAAAAAGACCGTGAACATCGCCGGGTTCGCAGCAATCGTGTGCACCTGCTGGCGGATCAATGCCCGCAGGCGGTCCCCCGGATCGGTGATCTCGGACAGGTGGTCCATCGTGGCCAGGGTCGTGCTGATCGCTCGATCAAAGATCAGATACAGCAGGTGCGCCTTCGATGGCACGTAGTGATACAGGCTGGCGCGACCCGTTCCTAGACAAGCGGCGACATCATCGAGCGTGCCTTGGTCGAAACCGCGGGCCTTAAAGACCTCGATGGCAAGATCGATGATCTCGGCTTGCTTCGCGAGATATGTTTTCGACGGCTGTTCTTGGCGAGGACGACCTCGTTTTCGTGGGGTATCCACCGATTCCGGCTTGCTTAACACAGGTTCGGGAACGGCGTTTCACTGGTAGGAGAGTCACCTTCCTCCGGGAAAAGTGTGTCGTTGTGACCGCAGCAGCCGAGGGCCATGAAGAGGTAAGCGTCGGCTAAGCGAAGCGCATGAGCCACGCCGGGCGTCGGGGCCGCCGAGCGTTGCCGCAGTAGTTCAGCCCGCAGAGTCAGCAGGTCTTGGCGAGTCGTTTCGAGTTCAGGGAAATGGTTCATGTCACCGCCGTGCGTGTGTCGAAGATGCGCTTCGTTTTCAACTCGTATCGTGGCAGCGTTTCGGGTTTGAGCACTTCGACGCCGAGACGCACACCAAGGCTGCGACGGAAATGTTCGTCGAGTGCGGCGGCAATTCGGTCATGGTCCGTGTCGGCTGACGAGGCCTCGACCTTCACGAGCATCTCGTCGAAGGTGCTGGGACGTGAGATATGCAGCTCGTAGTGGTTACTGAGCCCGGTTACTCCCCCGATGAGGTTCTCGACCGCTGTCGGGTACACATTCGTCCCGCGGATCGTGACCATGAAGTCGCTCCGCCCGAGTACCACGCCGGGCAGGTGCGCCCACGTCCATCCGCACCCGTGGTCGGGATGCAGATCACGCTGCACAAGATCGTGCGTGCGGTATTTAATGAACGGTTGCGAGAAGTGCGTGTAACTCGTAACGATGTTTTCGCCTATCTGGCCGGACTCGAGCATCGGTTCACCCGACTCGGGGTCGGCCGTGTAGCTGTGGGTTACGTCCTCGATCGTGTGGACTCCGCCACCCCAATCGGCACAGCTTTGTGCGACGTGCATCGCCTCGCCGATGCCGTAGGCGTCGAGCACGTCGGTTGCTCCCCACCCGTCGATGAGGCTCTGGCGGGTTACGGGAACCGATAGGCCCGGCTCGCCACCACCCATCAAAATACGGACCCCGGCATCGCGAAGGTCGAGGCCCTCATGACGGGCAACCTCCACCAGATGCAACAGATAGGTCGGTGTGCCGACGACGAGTTCGGGCTTGTGCTGCAGGATGTGTCGCACTCGTTCGAGGCTGCTTGCGCCCCCGCCGGCCAGAATGCGCAAGTTGAGATTTCGAGCGCCCCAATAGATGCTCCACAACCCGATCCACATACCGAAGTTGAAGCAGAAGTACATGGCGTCGCCGGGCCGAATTCCATAGTCCCACAACGAGTAGCAGTACTGGGTTGCGCTCTTTTGCATCTCGAACTGGGTGAAGCCTTCGTTGAGGAAACGTCCCGTGGTGCCGGTGGTGTGGAAGTACATCTGCATCTGCTCCGGCGCCATTGCGAGGCCGCCGAAGCCCGACGGTTCACGGTCTTGGTCGGCGAGGAAATGAGGCTTGTCCGTGAACGGGAGGCGATGATGGAAGTCGTCCCACGTGCGAATGTCGCTCGGCTTAACGCCTGCGTTGTCGTACAGGCGCCGATAGAGCGGCGAGTTATCGTACGCCCAACCAATGAGATGTTGTATCCGTTCGAGATGCCACCGATCGAGCACTTCACGCGGCGCTGTCTGGGTTGGGCGATTCCAGTATCGGTCGACGGACGACGGACGGTGCAACTCTCTCGCCATCACCGGGCCTGCCACTGCGGTGGACGACGCTGAAGAAACGCCGCCGCACCTTCGGCATGGTCGGCCGTCGTTTTCAGCACGCTTTGGCCGAGGCGTTCGAGCCGCCGTCCGGTCTCGTGGTCGACGTCGGTGCAGGTGTTGAGAACAAGCTTGGCCATGCCAAGTGCAAGCGGCGCAAGAGCGGTCATTTCATGGGCGAGCGCTAGCGCAGCATCGACCGCGCCGCCCGGTTCGGCAAGCGATGTGGCGAGTCCCATCGATACGGCGTCGGCTGCCGCGATTGGGCGGCCGAGCATCACAAGCTCCTTTGCGCGTCCGAGCCCGACGTAACTCACGAGCCGTGAACAGCCACCCGAACCCGGGATAAGACCGACCTTGCCCTCGGGCATAACGAATCGCCCCTCGGGCGCAACCACCCGAAAGTCACATGACAGAGCCAGTTCGAACCCGCCGCCGGCGGCGACACCGTTTACTGCTGCGATGACCGGTACCTCAATCGACTCGATGAGATCGAACACCGAGTGGATACTGCGGGCGACAGCTCGAAATCCACGCGTACCGAGTTGCGTTAGGTCTCCCATCTCCGACACGTCCTCCCCGGCCGAGAACGCCCGACCAGCACCGGTAAAGACGAGCACCCGAATGGCAGGGTCCATCGACACTGCCTCAACGGCATCTCGCATTTCACCGCGCATTTTCGAGTTCCACGAGTTGAACTTCTCGGGGCGGTTGAGCGTGATAACGCGCACCTCACCGTCGTGGTCCTCGACCTGGATGTGTTCGTACATGTCGTGATCGACGGATGCTTCGGTAGTCATGAATCTTCGTCTCCGGAGACAATAGTGACGCCGGTGGCCACGAGTAACCCCGACTGGTTGTGGACATCGACCCCGTAGTCGGCGGCACTGATGGTGAGCGCATCACCAGGAAATACTGGCCCCCGCAGCCGTAGGTCCAGATTAAGGATCGCCTCGGAGCCAAGCTGGGCAATGATCTGGTCGATCACGATTGCCGTCGTAAATGGCCCATGGACGACGGTGTCAGGAAGGCCAGCGGCGCGGGCAAAGTCAACGTCGAAGTGCACTGGATTGTGGTCGCCGACAGCATCGCCATAATCGGCGATTCGCTTGCGGCTTATGGGCGCTGCCGTAGTGGCAGCCAACACCGGACGGCTCATACCACTGCCTGCGACGCGAGTGCACGCTCGATAAACGTGGTGCGTTGACGCTGGATCAGCTCGCCGTCGGTACTGTAGAACTCGGCAAGAACGGTGGCGAGGTGCAGCGTCGTCTTATCGAGAATGTCCTCGATGACAACGCGGCATCGTACGGTCTCGCCGAGCCGGAACGGGCGGTGCCATTCGTAGGACTGGCCGCCCTGAAGCGCTCGGCGAAGATCCATGTCGAGCGCGGCAACCACTGAGTCCTGACCGGCGGCTGTCGGGCCGAAAAAAGGTACCCGCAGCGCTGTTTCCATCGCCGTCGGCGTGCCGATTGCCGCCGCCAGCTGTCGCACCTTCGCCTCGTCGACCACAAGGTTAATGTCAACGATGACCTGTCCAAGCGTGTTCAGATTCATAGCGTCACAAGAACCGGCGGTTCAGCCGGTTCGACGGCACGTCGATGCCCAAGTCCTCGAGTAACGGCCGCGTGTCGTTGGTGTACTGTCGGCGAAGATCAGCGTTGTTGAACTGACGTAGGCCCCACTGGACGTAGGACTCTGAGAACGCAGAGTCGGACCGACCGAACATGTCGAGCGCAGCGGGCCACCACTTGTTGATAAGCGTGTTCGCTTCGGCGAGACCCTCTGGCGTCGAGCACGTGAGGCGAAGGTTGCGTAGGCCGAGCGTTGCGTGGAACGTCTCGTCTTTGTGCAGCTGCGGTGCGACGGCCATCAACGGCTCGTACGGCACACCCTCCCAGGTCTCGCCGATGTAACAACCAACCCGATCGATAAGACCGTGGAAGTACGCGAGATCGCAGAAGGTGTCGATCGGCAACCGAAATGCGTACTGCTCAATAGGACGGTTAACACTGTCGACACCGAGGCCCTTGAGTAGCCGTGCGGTGATTTCGCCGTGCTCGACCTCTTGATCCATGAGCTTCTTCAACGCAGCGCGAGTTCCGTCGTCGGTTGGAAGGTTCGTGCAACGATCCCACAACATCGCCATCAGCTCGTTGAAATGCGGGTTGGTGCTGTTTTCGATGTGGTAGCTGAGCATTCGCACAAGGAGTTGGCGGAACTCTTCGGGCAGGTCGGGGTCGCCCTCTGCCCAGACTCTCCCAAGCGGTTCTACTGTCGCTGTAGCCATAAAAGACTCCCCAGGCAATTTGTTCGACGGATGCGTCTAGGTAAGTATGGGAGAGGTGAGTCGACCTGTCAAGGGTCGCCTTCTCGCCCCTCGCGACAGTTTTTCAGGAGCCGCTCATGCCCTCGCAGATCCGTGCCGACAACCTGAGCATCTATGTCGTTGCGGGGCGAGCGCCTGACCCGCGGGTCGCGCTACGTGAGGCCGCTGCTGCCGAAGCTGCCGGGTTCGGGGGTGTCTATGGGTCTTGTTCGGCATCATCGGCCCGCGAGGCCTTGCGCTTGCCGGGCGGGCGTTCGATGGCGTCATCCTTCGAACGCGAAGGTGTTGTCGTTCGGGCCCGCGCCGTCAGCTACCTGCAGGGGCTCGGTCTCGGCGACCTGTTGGTCACCGCAAACGGTTGGGACCCCGCCGTGCTCACCCGTATCCGTAATCACCCGACGCTGGCGGGACGGGGAATCGCCGATACGGCGCTGACCCGCGATCGCCTCATCCGGCACCCAAGACGTACAGCCCCCGGCGATAGCCGCCTTTCGCAGTTTCTTGTCGAAAACGGCGAACGTCTCGACGAACGGGCGACACGATTGTGAAAGTTTGTGGGGTTGGCCCAGTGTCTCGCGGGGTAGTAGGTGGCCATGACCATTACCCACGCTCTTGCCCGCTCGTTCATCGCGCCGATTTTTGTTGGAGGTGGCGTCGACGCGGTTGCGCACCCTGAGACGAAAGCGGTTGCGGCGCAAAAGGTCACCGATCAGCTCGCCGAGTTCGGGCTGCCGAGCGATCCAACTCGGCTCGTCCGACTGAACGGAGCTGTGCAACTCGTGGCTGGAACGCTGCTTGTTCTCGGTCGACTACCTCGGCTGGCTTCAGCAGCGCTCGCCGCAAGCATGGTGCCCACGACGCTGGCGGGTCACCGATTCTGGGAGGAAACGGACTCCACGGCCAAGGCGCAACAACGAGTCCAATTCATGAAGAACTTGGCCGTGCTAGGAGGATTACTCTTGGCGGCCACCGACAGAAACGGTGCACCCTCGTTGTCGTGGAGGGCGCATCGAGCCGCCAGAAGAACGTCGGCGTCGATTGATTCGATTCGGTCATCGGCAAGTGATCATTTCTCTCATGACTCCACGCTCGCTGACCGCGCTGGCGCTCTCGGCGAACGGGTCGTCAAAGCCACGGGACCCCTTGTCGAACGCGCAGTCGAGTTGGCGGGAAACATGGGCGAGGTCGTTAGTGATCGGGCCGCCACTGTCGCCCGTTCCATGCGGAGCTAGCCAGGCTGTTTAGGTCGGCCCCGAGGCGGGTAGAGGACCGGCATGACTTTTGCCCCCCCGACTCAGGTGCCAACCCCGTCGAGCGGATCGGAGGGGCTCTTTGGAATTTCGTTCGCCAGCCTGTTGCGAGCACAAGAGTTTCTGCTCGCGGTCAGGGGTCTTTCCCAGGTCGGGCACCTCGTCGTGCGCGACGCAGTTATCGTCGTCAAAGACGCGCACGGAAAGGTTCGTGTGGCCGAGACGATCGATCCACAGCCGGGTCAGTCCGCACTGTCTGGAGCAGTGTGGATCGGTCTGCTCGGGCTCATGTTTGGAGGGCCTGTCGGCTGGCTAGCGGGAATTGGGCTTGGCGCTGGCGTTGGTGCCCTGACCGCTAAACTCGTCGACCTCGGTATTCCTGACGAGTGGGTCGATTGGTTTAAACAAGAGGTTGGGCCAGGGACAGCCACAGTCGTCGCGCTAGCGGCCGATATTGATTTGGGTGCCCTCTCCAAAGAGGTCGAACGGTTCGCCGGTGCCAAACTGGTGCACACCACACTCACCCCAACGGCTACCGAGATGCTCACCTCGGCGCTGCAGCCCGACGGTATAAAGCCAGCGCAGTCAATGTCGTGATCCCGGCCACGGTCACGAGGCCGACGCCCTGGGCCGAGGATGCGATCGATGTTGCTGCCTCGTTAAATAGCGATCTTCGCAACGGACTGACGAGTGCCGAGGCCTCGGCGCGCCTTGAGCGCTTCGGTCCGAACGAACTAACCGCAGCCCTACCAGTGCCGGTGTGGCGCAAGTTGCTTTCGCAGCTCGCCGACCCGCTGATCTATCTGTTGCTCGCAGGCGTTGTGGTGTCGTTCGTCGCTTGGTGGGTCGAGGGACGCGATGGAGTGCCCTTCGAAGTGATCGTGATCCTGTCGATCATCTTTGTGAACGCCGTGCTGGGATATGTGCAGGAGGCCCGAGCCGAGCACGCCGTTGCTGCCTTGCAACGGATGACCGCGGGAACGGCCGCCGTTGTACGCGATGGACGCGAAGACCGGATCTCGTCTGCCGAGGTCGTGCCCGGCGACCTACTGATTTTGACCGAGGGTGACGCCGTCAGTGCCGACGCCCGTCTCGTCGAGGGTGCATCGCTGATGGTGGCGGAAGCCTCGCTGACGGGGGAAAGTGAACCGGTAGAAAAGGATGTCACCACACTCACTGAACCGGTCGGCTTCGGCGACCGGATAAACATGGTCTTCAACGGTACCGCCATCACCAGTGGTCGGGGCCGAGCCGTCGTGACAGCGACCGGCATGAACACGGAGATGGGCAACATTGCGCGTCTGCTCGGCGACAGCGACGATGAACGCACGCCGTTACAGGTCGAAGTGCATCGCATCGGCCGGCAACTTGGTATCGGGATCATTGCCGTTGCGATTGTTGTCGTGGGGGCCATGTTGCTCACTACCGACATCAACACAGCAAGCACGCTCGTGGATGTGCTGCTCATTGGCGTATCGCTGGCTATCGCCGCAGTACCCGAAGGACTTCCGGCAATCTTGTCAGTGGTGTTGGCCAGAGGGGTTCAACGGATGGCTCGACAGCAGGCCATCGTGAAAAAATTGTCGTCAGTAGAAACACTGGGGTCGGCATCAATAGTTTGTACCGACAAGACCGGCACACTGACCAAGAACGAGATGACCATCGAAACGGTGGTCACCGGTTCGGGCCAGGTCAGTGTGACTGGCAGCGGGTACCGCCCCGTCGGGGAACTGCTCGTCGACGGTGAGCACCTCAACGACGAAACGTTGCTCGACGAGGTACGGATGGTGCTCGGCGGGGGAAGCTTGGCCAACAACGCGTCGTTGCGCGACGAGGGCGACGCCTGGACAATTCAAGGCGACCCGACAGATGCCGCATTCCTCGTAGCCGAGGCAAAGATCGGATACACCCAAACCAGAGAGACGCGTTTTGAGCGTGTCGGCGAGATTCCCTTCACCTCCGAACGCAAATTGATGACCTCCCTAGAAGCCGATGTCGAGCGCGAAGGACGGATCTCGATCGTCACGAAAGGCGCTCCCGATGTGCTGCTGCTGCGTTGCACCCATGAACGGGTAGCTGGCGAAGTTCGAATTCTCAGCGACGAGCGTCGAAGCGATGTACTCGAAACGGTCGATCGGTTAGCTGACTTGGCGCTGCGCACCTTGGGCGTTGCCTATCGAGCCTTACCCGACACTGCGCCACCGCCGACCGGCGAGTCGACTGAAAACAGCCTCATTTACCTCGGGATGGTCGGCATCATCGACCCGCCGCGACCTGAAGCGAAAGCCGCGATCACAGAGGCCCATACAGCAGGCCTGCGCGTCATGATGATCACCGGTGACCACCCGCGCACGGCAGCTCGGATAGCTGGCGATCTCGGCATCGTTGAGGGCAGCACTCGCGTTTTGACGGGTGCCGACATTGAGGCCCTAGATGACGAGGCCCTCACATCGCAACTGCGAGACATCTCGGTGTGCGCACGCGTTGCACCGGAACACAAGCTGCGTATCGTCAAGGCACTTCGAGCCGACGACAACATTGTTGCCATGACCGGCGACGGCGTGAACGACGCTCCCGCTTTGAAGTCGGCTGACATTGGTGTGGCAATGGGAGTGAGCGGTACGGACGTGACGAAACAGGCCGCAGACATGGTGCTCGCCGACGACAACTTTGCCACCATCGTCACCGCCGTGCGCGAGGGCCGCGCCATCTTCGACAACATCAGAAAGTTCATGCGCTTCCTACTGTCATCGAACATCGGCGAAGTGTGCACCATGTTCTTTGGTGTCATGTTCGCTGGAGCCCTCGGTCTCAAGTCGACTGGCGAGGCAGTAGCGGTGCCGTTGCTTGCTACACAAATCTTGTGGATCAACCTCATGACCGACACGGCCCCAGCGTTGGCAATCGGCTTTGAACCACCATCCGCCGACGTGATGCAGCGGCCACCTCGACGTTTCACTGATCGGGTCATTGATCGACGGATGTGGATCGGAATCGCGTGGGTCGGCATGGTCATGGCGGCTGTGACACTTGCCGCGCTCGACCTACGTCTTCCTGGGGGGCTACTAGGCGGCTCGGGAACGATCGTTGAGGCCCGTACGATGGCCGTGACCACGCTTGTGTTCGCTCAGCTTTTCAACGCGTTCAACGCTCGTTCCGACCGGGTAAGTGCGTTTCACCATCTCTTTACCAACCGGCTGCTCTGGGCAGCAATCACGCTGTCGATCGTGTTCCAGATCGCCGTGGTTCACGTCTCGTTCCTGAATAGCGCGTTTGACACAACGCCTCTGGCTGCACGCGACTGGATGATCTGCATCGGCCTCGCCAGCATCGTCCTTTGGGCCGACGAGGCTAAAAAGTTGGTCGAGCGAACAGTTGAAAACGCCCGTTCTAAGGTTTCAGATCTGACGGAAACGGGAACAGAAACAGTATGACTATTTCAACAGGCAGTCCACAGCGAGATGAACCCGTTTCCGGCGTAATTGTTCCAGTCGCTCCCGCGTGGAGCCCGCCAGCCGCTAGCCGCGCCGACGTCCGAACGGCGTACTCCACCCGGTTCTCACCCGACGTGCTCATTGCCGGGGCCGTTGGCCTTGTGCTTGTCGTCGTCGGGCTCATTGCCATGACCCGCGGCGGGTTCGCCGGTGACATGTCTGATCCGGTCGTTAGCGTCGGAGGCTTTACCCACACGACAACACTCGGCATCCTCGAGGTCGGAATTGGCATATGCCTTCTCCTGGCTGGAGCTGCACGGTCACGACCGGGTGCTGCCTTTTTCGGCACCGTGCTGGGTATTGTTGGATTCGTTGGTGCCGTGCAAACTTCCTCATTCGAGAAGTCTTTGGCGCTCGAATCGTCGATGGCTTGGCTCGCCGTACTTGCTGGCGCAATTGTGGTACTGGCTGCATTGATGATGCCGCGGTTCGCCAAGGATTCCACAACCATCCGCACGTCCTAGCCATGACTCGATTCCCCTTCTCCCTATTCTTTGCTACAGCGCTGGCCGTTGCCGCCTGCAGCTCACAAACCCGTTCGGCGGTGAAGTCCGACGTAGAGAACGTGACCAATGCCGCTGCGGAGACCGCTGCCAGGAACGTTGCGACGCAACAGGGAGAGGAACAGTTCAAAAACGCCAAGCACGAACTTTCTGGCCCGCTTGCGTGTGACGCCAAGGTTCAAACCAACGCAGCCAAGATCGACATCACCTGCACCGGCAAAACAAGGACCGGTGCCGCCGCTACGCTCACCGGCACAACCAACGAACTTCCGGGAGCCTCTGTCGTGTCGCTCGATGGCGACTTTGTCGGCAAAGTCGGCGACGCCATTGCGTTCACCACCAGTCGCCTGGGCGGATAGCCCAACCGCGCGTGATGATTGGTCGCATCGTCCGACGATTTGATCGATGGCAGCAACAATCCAAGACGGCCGGATTCGTTGTCGGCGTAGTGAAGAAGTATGGAGATGATCGTGGCAACCAACTCGCCGCCCTCGTGACCTTCTCGGCATTTCTGTCGTTCTTTCCGCTCATGCTCGTGATCGTGACCATCACTGCTTTTGTTGCGCAAAGGTCGCCAGATCTAGCCGAGCGAATTCGCACCTCCGCAGTTGCCGAGTTTCCCGTCGTGGGCAGCGAGTTGACCGGCGATCAACAAGCACTTACCGGCACTGGCCTGGGCCTTGGTGTTGGCCTGGCAGCCTTGATGTGGGGCGGCTTCGGCTTCACGCAGGCAATTCAATATGCGTTCCACGAGGTCTGGCATGTTCCGCACAAAGATCGTCCGTCGTTAGTGAACCGTACCAAGCGCGGGTTTGGCGTACTTTGCCTACTTGGGCTTGCACTCGTGGCAAGCATGATCTTGGGGCTTCTTGGCTCACTTGTTCGTGGCTCGCTTGTCGTTGGGGCCGTTGGCCTATTTGGCGCGTGCGTAGCGAGCAGCGGCTTGGTTCTAGCAGTCTTCTGGTTACTGAGTCCGCGCCGTCTCAGCCTGCGCGAACTGCTTCCAGGCGCGATTTTGGCAGGACTCGGGTGGCAAGGGTTGCAGACCATCGGCGTTCGGCTTGTCAGCCATCAACTCCGCCGGAGTTCCGACTTGTACGGCGCAATCGGTGCCGCACTCGGCCTAGTCTGGTTTTTGTTGCTGAGCACACACATCCTCCTGTATGCGTTAGAGATCACCGCGGTCCGAAAGGATCGCCTTTGGCCACGTTCGATTATCCAGCCGCCCCTGACCGGGCCGGACATCGAACTACTGTCAACCATGGCTAAACAGGAGGAACGGCGACCCGAGGAACAAGTTACGGTTCGCTTCGACCTACCGGCTAAACCCTTGAGAGGCTCCGTTCGAGCAAAGCACAACCATGGTTGAACAAGTCCCAAGTGACCAACCACCCGTTCATCCGGTCGTCTTAGCGCACAAGCAAAGCGCAAACCGACATCTGCAATTTGCTGACGCCATCACTAGCTTCGCCGGCTCGATGCGCTTCGTATACCTTCATGCCATCGGGTTCGCAGCGTGGATGGTGCTAGTCGAACCTGATCCCTGGCCGAAGTTGACATTGGTCGTCTCACTAGAAGCGATCTTCCTCTCGGCGTTCGTGATGATCGGCCAGAACCGGCAAGCGGCGTTTCAACAAGCGAAGGCAAATCACGACTTCATCGAACAGGAACAGGAACTGAAAGCAAACACCGAGCTGACCCGAGCGGTGCACGCTCTGGCTACCGAGATCCACAGTCAAGTCGTCACGACGAAGACAACGCCCGACTGACCCAGCGGCTCGCCCACTACTCACATGGGGCAAGGTGCGAGATGCATGGTGTGGAAAGCCCCTGAATGTTCGTCGGCTTGGCGCTCATGCTCAAGTGGTGAAGGGCCAAGAGGCGACAGTCCATTTCAGACCCGGATCGCGAGGACGGCGACATCGTCCATTCCGCTGGGGCCGACACGCTGCACAAGGTCATGGCAGAACCGTTTCATCGTGACACCGTTCGTTGACATCGACGCCGCAGAGCGTAGTCGCTCCAACGAATTGTCGAGGTGCTCGTCGCGTCGCTCGACGAGGCCGTCTGTGTACAGCACCAGTGTGCTGCCGACAGTCATAGTGATCGTTGTCTCCGTGTGTTTGCGACGGTGCCCATGTGGGGTGAGGCCGAGCAACGGATCGTTCATCAGTGGAATCAGCGACGCGTTCCCGTGGGCGTCGATGAGTAACGGTGGGAGGTGCCCAGCGTTCGCGAATGTGGCTGTCCAAGCCAAGCCCGGCTGAGGGTCAAGTCGGACAATGGCGCACGACGCAAGAAGGTCGGCCAACAATGCTGGAGCCTCGTCGGTGGCCCGGTCGAGCATTTCACCTGGGCCCGAGGTGGACGCGGCGAAGATGCGCAACACGACTTGAAGTCGGCCCATCGCAGCGGCAGCGCGGATGCTATGCCCGGTGACATCGCCGACGCTGGCCACGAACGAGCCGTCGCCGACGGCGACCAGGTCGTACCAGTCGCCGCCCACATCGATGCCATCAGCCGCGGCCGTGTACACCGCACCGACATCGAGGTGGTCGACGTCGGGAAGATCGGGCAGAAGGCTGTGCTGCAACTCCGACGCGACCCGCTTCTCGCGGATGAACAGCCGGGCATGGTCGAAGACCATCGCCGCACGCCGCGCCAAATCACCAGCCAACAACAGATCGACGTCGTCAAAATCCGGCTGGCCTGAGTCGCCCACCAGCACCAACGCACCAATCGTTCCGCCGGCTCGGGTCATCGGAACTGCGATCGCAGATCCGATCCCGAGCTTCAACATCAGTTCGGCGTTCGAGCCAGATTCGAGCATCACTGTGCCGCATGCCGCATCCGCGGTGAGTAGCACGTGCGCAACATCGCCGTCGATCACCTTTTGGATCCAGCCCATGTCACGTAGTTTGCGCGTGCCGTCAGCAGACCACGCCATCAGCGCATCGTTCATTTCGGAACTGTGGTGGCAAACGAACAACCGCTCCTCGGACTCACTGTCGGAGCGAATGAACACCATCGCCCAAGCGGCATAGTCGGCGACCAGCGTGTCGAGCATCCGCCGAACCGACCACTCAGGATCCATCGTCGAGATCAAGGCACTGCTCACATCCGCCATTAGCTGCACGCGCTTGTGGGCAACATCAGCGACTTCCTTGGCAGCGGCCGCCTCAGACTTAGCGAAGTCAGCGACTTCCTTGGCAGCGGCCGCCTCGCTGACCGCAATCCGGGCGCGCAGCGCCGAAGCCGCGCCGAAGGCCAGATCGGTCAAAGTCTGGCGCTCGTCGATGGTCCAGGCCCGCGCTGTTCTCTCGATCGCACACAAAGTACCCAACAAGCGACCATCGACATCTTCCAGCGGGGCCCCGAGATAGCTTCCAACACCCAATACCGTTCGGGCCTCATGCGACAGCGTCCGTTCGTCAGTCTCGACATTGTCGATCTGCACGACGACGCCGGCCTCTATTACCATCGAGCACAACGACTGCGACAGCGGCGTCTCGCGAACTTCAGACCACGGCGGCATCAGGCCGATCTGGCCGGGGAAGAACTGACGTAGATCATCGACCAACGACACCAAACCAACTGCAGACCCCAAGACCCGCGCCACCAACCCCGCAAGACGATCCATCGTCTCATCGGCCTGATTCGAGAGCCCCGTCAGCGCAACAGCCTTCAGTCTGAGCGTCTCCTCATCAAACAAATCCTTATCGTTGCTCAAACCAACACATTACCCGTACCGAGACCGCCGTCGTTCGAAGAATCGGCTGTGATCGCGCTCGATTGTCCAGCCGCCTTCTGATCGGGCTCGATATCCGACTGATTTTGGCTGATGCCTAGACGACTTCAGAGCCGAGCAATGCGTCGGCGTCGCGTAGTGCGTGGGCGAGATTGACGAGACCTTCGATCTGCAGATCGTCGCCGTTGCTCATCGCCGTTCGCCACTGGTCAAGGACTTCGCCCTGATGTACCCGGATCGAGAGTCGCCTGCTGGTCACGTTGGTGACAAACCCATCAGGCACTTGTGCCTCCCCCGTTGCAACGCTGGTTGACGTCGTCATGGCGCAATGAGTACGGGCACGTCTGACTCACGCAGGACTGCTTTGGCTGTCGACGGATCGAGCAAGGTACTGAACCAGCCCCGGTCGTGCGAGCCCACCACAATCACATCGGCTTCATAGGCGTGCGCTGCGGCCAAGATTGCGTGAGCTGCGTCACCTGTCTCGCCAACCGCATGAGCGACGGGAACATCCGCCTCATCCGCCACATCGTGCGCGATTTGGGCCGCTTCCTCGACCTGTGACATCGCCAATGGCCAACTATCCTGGTAGGCGGGCTGGGGCATCGCTAGCGGGTACGCCACGCCCCAAGTCATCATGGAATCTCCCCAGTACAACGGCAGCGTGGGTGCGACGCTTACGACCGTATACTCGGCACCGTCGCCGAAGAGCCTGTGTGCTGCTTTAGCAGCCCGAACCGACGACTCGGAGTCGTCTACAGCAATGAGTACTTTCGTCATGATCGAATCACTGCCCGCTCACGGCCGGTTTCAAACGTAACTACCGCGCTTCTCGATCCACGGCGGCCGGCTCTCACCCCAAGCTTTCGCGCATTACCGCGCTGTCGGCGCGGTAATGCGCGAAAGCCCTGCTACCGCAGCCATGACAAGACAAACCAATGCCGGTAGGTACACGAGGTAATACAGCCCGCCGGACATGATCAAGTACACAAGCCCACCGCTGAACAACGCGGCGGACTTGATGCGCATTCGCTCAGCTACCTCGACCCTCAACACAAGCGGTGCCGAAGCGATCAGCACCATCACCAGAATGGGAACCACGATGATCCAGCCATCGGTGTCGATCTGTTCCGACACAACCAACCAGAGGATGCTCATGGGGGCAACCGCTAGGAACAGGGCAAGACCGCCCCAAATTTGCGCCGCCCTCAGCGACCAGCGGCCGCCGAAGCGGTGCCGATCGACTTCAGCTTCCTGCACAGGGATCATCGGGCACCTCCAGCTACGTTGGCGGCATCTACTCCCGAAGACGCCAGATGCCCTGTACCCAAATGTCGACCTATTTGAACCTCTAACCGGCAATCGGGCACTCAGATTCGGGCTTGCCTCGGCTCCGGCCGAAATGACCACAACCCCGACCGTCGTCGTCGAGCTACCTACCTGCCAAAAGACGTTGCACGCTAACGGTCCCTGGAGGACCCAAGGGACAGGTTTCTAAACGTGAATGTTTAGAAATCGTCAGGACGCGAGTTCATGGCGAAGCAGTTCATCGAGTAGTGCCGATTCTGAAACCCGAGCCGCACCAACCGATCTGTCGGCGGCGCCATAGGTCAGGTAGATATTGCCGTCGTCGTGGCGGTGGGCACCTTGGACGAACACCACATCGTCGACGTCGCCAATGCGTTCCCATTCCAGTTCTGGTCGAAAGATGGCAGTGGCAAGCATCGACCGTACGCGTCCGCTGCTGGCTTCTAGCAGCGCCACATTCATGGTGTAGGTGCCTTCGCTATTACGTTCGTGGAAGAACAGGAGAAGGCCTCTTGCCGTGACGACGGGCGGAGCGCCCGCACCGACTCCGAGCGCACCCGGCACCGGAGAAATAATCACATGTTGGTCGAGTTCGCGGACATGCTCGTCCCAATAGTCGGAACCAGCCATCCACAGGTGGTCAAGAGAATCAAAGACGGCAACCTGCATATCTGGATGAATTCGGTGAATCATGGCGACACGGCCATCGCTGAGATTGAAAATCACGGCATCCTTGTTGGCGATTCCATCCGGGCCAAGCAAGACGCTGGTTGCCCCGTCGAGATGGAACCGCAACCCGTCGTAGTGAAGCTTGTGGGCCCCAATTCGCCACGGTCGCCCACTATCGGGCGCCGGCAGATTCGTATAGGTCATGATCCAATGCGATTGATTATCGCTGGTAACACATTGCACCCGGGGATCTTCAAAGCAGTACACATCGTCGGGAGAGCTGTAGGCAAGAACGTGTTCGAAATGAAACGTCAAGCCGTCGACGGAGGTGAACACCAGCACATCAGACACGTACCCAAGGAAGCGGGGGCCGTCTCCGGGATTGCGTTGGTAGCCGTCACGCACGCCTCTGGCAAACAGGTGGTACCGACCGTCATGGAACACAACACCCGCGTTGAAGATGGCGCCATAACCCTGAACGGAACCGGCAGCGACGACGGGGTGGTCGCTCAATCGCGTTGGCTCGTAGGCCAACCGCTCCCGTGTAACCACTTGGTTCGCCATGTGTCACCAATCCGCGGCAATTCCGCCTTGACCGACCCTCCGATCAGTCTAGTGCCACCAATGGTGAGTCTGCGTCACTGCGCGACAGTGCGCACGCCCACCACAACCGCTCGACCAGGACCAGCCCGCAGCCCGTGGTCAACACCAGCCGGAACAATCAGAACGTCTCCGACCTTACCAACTCCCTCTACAGGACCGACGGCGATAATCGGTTCACCTTCGAGGACTACCAGCGTGACTTCGATGGGAACTGAGTGCGTGGCAAGCTCCTGGCCTGGCTCAAGGCAAACCTTGAAAGCCGTGGTGTTGTGCCCCGAGGCAACCGTCGACACTACAGGAGCGCCCGAATCCGTAGCCACGAGACGTGGCGCTTCATCGACTCGGGCGTGATGCCACGCAAGAACCGGACACGAACCGTGATGAATGAGCCGATAGACGGTTGATCCCAGCGGGTGGCGATTAGATGCTGAGGCGGGCGTAACTATGGCGATGGCGGCAACGTCGGCACGGTGCGATAGTCCGATGAGAGCATGCTCGGCCGAGGTGTCATGAAGCACATCCCAACCGACTGGCCGATCAGCACCGACGATGCGTTGTGCCACCTGGTGCAGGTAGCCGGACTCGGACGAATCGCCGACAAGCCGATTTGCATCGGGCGACAGAACCTCCACTAGGAACAATGTAAGACCGGCCTGGTTGGCCAGATTGATTGCGACCGGCAAAACAGCTTCTGCGGCGGTCGTACCGTCTAGAGCAACGGCAAGAACACCCTGCGGGCGCCAGTCGATTACATGAGGACCGATGAGCAGCAGGGGTCCTGGATGTTCGAGTAGAAGATCTTCGCTGACGGAGCTACGAAACTCGTGGCCGAGGGCACCGCGGCCCGACGAGGCCATACACACCAGTGTCAACGAATCATCGGCCTCACGGGCAACGGCGCTCACGATGGAACCAACACGTTCGACTATGCGAGTGGGTGCAACCGGATGCTGGGGTGGCAACGTGGATGAACCTGGCACCCTGACGGTGATCACGTCGAGTCCTGATCGGATGTGCTCGGCCAATCTGGCACACACACTTACTGCCCGCAGGTGGCTGTCGGAACTGCCGACTGGAACTAGAACCCGAGAAATTGGAGAACCGCTCGGCTCAATTGTGGCAGCTGCGCTGCCCCGCTCGCTCTCAGTCATGGAGTTTCCTGCCGAACTTTCGACAGTCGTGTGTTGCGCGACGCGCGACTGGATTTTGCGGCGACGGCCTGAGCGGCCCCCACCTCCGACTTGGCCCCAGCGTTTGCCATTCCCCCGGCCCAGTCCGCCAGATGCGAACGAACGAACCAGTGATACCGCTCGAGAATCCCGGCCTGACCAATCAACAGATCCTGCGTAACCGGGTCACTCTCGGCTGTCTTTTCGAATCCGTTGCGATGACCTGCGATAACGCCTTGATACACGAGATCGAGGGCACCGAGGTGAGATATCGAATCAGCTCGACCCAGGTCGTAGTCGTCCCACGTTCGCGTTGTCACCATCTGGCCAGGCAGCCCATTGGGCACACCGCCGAGCGTCGCGATGCGCTCAGCCAGATCGTCCACCATGGCCTGCACACCCTGGTACTGCGGATCGAGCATCTTGTGGACACTCATGAAGTTCGGGCCCACCACGTTCCAGTGGATGTGTTTGAGCGTCAGGGAGAGGTCCAAGATGGCAACGAGTCGCTCCTGCAAAAGTGCGGCAATCCTTGCACCGGCTTTGTCGCCCAGCGTTGGGACGGTAAAGGAAGCCTGTCGCGTAGAGCTAACCCGGGCCTTATTTGTGCCATTCGATTTCTGGTTTGTCTTTTCGGCAGATGTCTTCAACTTCAGGCTCCTTTGTTCGCACGGAAAATAGCGGCACAAGCTACGTACCCGTCGACCGTCAAAGCCAAACAAGCGCCTGTTCGGACCGCACTCGTTCCAACGCTCGCTCGTGGGCGATCGTCACGATCCAACTCGTAGCTCGAAGCTTTGCAGGGTCAAATCGGGGCGCTCGACGCCAGACATCGACTAACGCCACCTGAGCCACGTCTTGCGCCATTTGCTCGTTACGAACCACGCGTCGGGCAACGAGGTATACGAGTGGCGCAACAGTGTCGTATAGCGTTTCAAACGCCTCGCAATCTCCGCGACCGACACGAACAAGCAGCCCATCCGGATCGTCGGGTGGAAAAGTTGTCTCGCTATTCATGTGTTGTCGAGTACCCGGCTCGCACGAAGTTCACACGCGCACGATTTGGCTGTAGAGATTGGCATAGTTCCGCACCATCGCGGCCCGGTCGAACCGCCTCACGGTTGCTGACCTAATCGCTTCTCTATCCATAACGGAGACTGCTTCAACCGCCCTGACCGCCCCGTTCGCATCGTCGACGAGATAACCACTAACACCGTGGTCGATCAGTTCGGCCATCGAGCCCCGATCGAATGCTATGACCGGTGTACCGCAGGCCATCGCTTCCACCACGCTAAACCCAAACGGTTCGTCGAAATCGATGAGATGCAAGAGCGCGTGCGCCCCACCGAGTACCTCGGCACGCTGCTGCGCTCCCACGGGACCAATGAAGCGGACGCGGTCACCGTCGACATGGGGTTGCACCTCCTCACGGAAATAGTGCTCATCCTGAACAATGCCGGCAATAATCAGACGGCGATCAGCCCGACGCGCCACCTCGATGGCGTGCGCAGTTCCCTTGTCAGGATGAATCCGACCGAAGAACAACAGATCACTACTCGGGCTCGTGTGCAACCTGAACGAGTCGGTGTCAATCCCATGGTGGATCGTTGCGGCATAGGACAGCCGTGGGTGACGGTTGCTGTCGCTAATGGCAACATAAGTAGTGGTGTCGTCATATCGCTCATAGACCGAGACGATCTTCTCCGACGAAAAGCCGTGGATGGTCGTTACGACTGGGGTTTCAACCAACTTGCTGTATGTGAGCGGCAAGAAGTCGAAGCCATTATGGATGACATCAAAGTCGTCGGCATGTTCGAACACATCGGCAATGTGGATGCACTCGGCCACCTTCGGCTCAACATCTTCACACTCGGACCACCCGCGAGCGACTGTCGAACGCAACCGAGCCGAGCTGATTGAGTCCGCCGTGGCAAACAAGGTGACATCGTGGCCGAGACTCACCAAGCCGTCGGCAAGCAACGACGCGAACAGCTCCCATGGGCCATAGTGGCGAGGGGGCGTGCGCCACGCAATCGGTGAGAGCACAGCGATCCGGAGTTGCTCCTGCATCCCTATGCCACACCAGCTCGACTCCACGAGTATGTACATGCCCCTCCAGCCGTCGTGCTAAACCTCAGGTGTTTGGCGACCGCCTACAACGGGTAGTGGTGAAAGATGACCGACCGATACTTCCTGCACGACCTCCCATTTGCTTACGACGCGCTGGAACCGTGGTGCTCGGCTGAAACGCTGGAACTCCACCACGGAAAACACCATGCTGCATATGTGAAGGGTGCTAACGAAGCCGCTGATGCCCTCGATACCGTAGACCCCGGCGACACCTACCAGCTTGCCGGTATCCAGGCCGCTCTTACCTTCAACGTGGCAGGCAATGCACTGCACTCGCTGTTCTGGGAGAGTCTGTCGCCCGACGTTGATATGCCCAAGACTGGACTGCTAGCTCAGATCGACACCGACTTCGGGTCGGTCGATCGCCTCCAGGACCTGCTGCGCGCTGAGTGCAAAGGTGTGCAAGGTTCCGGCTGGGGAGCCCTCGTATTTGATCCCACGACGCAGCGCTTGCAGGTGGGAAAGTTGCATGATCATGAGCACAGCCTCATTCCCAACTCCGCACTTCTCGCCGTCATCGATGTGTGGGAACACGCTTACTACCTCGGCTACCGCAATGATCGCGCTACTTGGGTAAAGGCTGTCGTCGAGCACCTCGACTGGTCCGCCATAGGTGAGCGGTTCAGCATCGCCGAATCGGCGCGCACACTGACGGCATAGCCGATTCAGCTGGCCAGAAGTGCAAGGAGCAGGTCGGGCTCCGAGATGGTGGCCATGCACACGGTCGTATCGGCCGCGCCGTAATAGATGTCGATCTCCCGCTCGTCGCGACGCTGAATCGCTCCACACGGAAAAACAACATTTCCTACGTCTCCAGTTCGCTCATATGGTGCTGTTGGCGAGAGCAACCAACGCGACATCTGGTGTCGAACAACCCATGGTTCATGCAGGTCGAGAAGTGCGGCACCCACCCGATAGATTGCACCTGACATCGTCTGGCGTACGCCGTGATAGAGCTGTATCCAACCCTCGTCGGTCTCGATCGGCGGTGGACCGATGCCGATACGTGCCGAGTCCCACCAGCCACGTTCACGACACAGCATGAGTCGTTCGGGCAATCGCCAACTTTGTAGGTCGTCAGAGCGCGAGAGCCAGATATCCGCACCAGTCAATGCAACAGGTCGATGCAGCAACAGCCAGTGAGTCTCGATTCGACGCGGAAATAGCGCAGCATTTTTATCCTCTGGCGTCATCACGATGGCACCGTGCTCAATCGTCGCGAGATCCTCACTAGTGGCGAGATATACGCAGGCGCCTTGTCGGCCGTACGCGGTACAGGTGATCACATAGCGGTCGAGTTCCTCCACGAACACCACTCGCGCGTCTTCGAAACCCCACTCCCAGAGTTCTTGGTTGGGATCCGGCTGTAATAGCGGCTTGGGCTCGATTTCCCAGCCGGTGCGCCCGTCACTCGACCGAGCGACGTGGAGCGATGACAAACCTCGCCTATCTTCGACTCGAAGTAGCAAAGCAATGCGACCGTCGCGCAATGTCGTCGCACCCGGGTTGAAGACCGAGTTCGATTCGAAAGGCATGTCGGCAGCGGTGAGAAGCGGATTTAAAGGCGAACGAATAAAAGTAGGCGTCATCGTCGATTGGGTTCCTCACCTTGTGGGCTAACCGCCGCCCCTGTGTACCCCGTGTCGCTCGGAATGAAACATCGAGTGATGTACTCGGGACTGGGCGTCAGAGCGGTCAGCAAATGGCGATGGGGCGGTGCGCCTGAAGTCGCTTGATCATCGGCTCGATGTCGTGTGGTTCTGCGCCGTCGACTCGGCCTGGAGGTGTCGGCGAAGTTCGGCGAGGCTTGCCGCAATGAGACGCCCCACGTGCACCTGGCTCGTACCGATTTGACTGGCAATCTGCTCCTGGCTCAGTTCGTCGAAGAAACGCAATTGCAAAATCTTTCGCTCGCGCGGCTGCAGTCGATCGAGCAGACCGGCAACGACCTCGCGATCAAGCGACTCCTCAAAGCCGCCATCGACCGCGGTTGACTGCCCAGTTCCCGCCGCATCGAGCGTGTGGGCGCGATACGCGTTGTTCGCCTCCAGCGCCTCGATGACTACGTCAGTTGGTATGCGCAGCCGCTCGGCAATCTCGGTAACCCGAGGGGACCGACCGAGTTCTTTGCCGAGATCCTCGTTGGCGGCGTTGACCGCGGGGCGCAGGTCTTTGGCTCGACGTGGAACGTGCACGCTCCACGTATGATCGCGAAAATGGCGCCGGAGCTCACCGACGATGGTGGGCGTGGCGTATGCACCAAAGTGAACGCCGTGAGACGGATCGAATCGATCTATTGCCTTGAGCAGGCCCAACCGGGCTACCTGGACAAGGTCGTCGAACGGCTCACCCCGGTCGACAAATCGGCGTGCACTTCGGGTTGCGATCCATAAGGTTGACGCCACGATCTCGTCTCGGAGCGTGGCGTCACGAGTCGAGGCGTAGCGCTCGAGCAAACCCCTGAGGAACTCATCGTCGTCGGGCGTTGCGGTGGCTTGACTCATGAAATGGCTTCGTGCTGTACCGCCGCCCAAATGTGAACCTCGCCATTTACTCGATCGATTCGGTGGTCCTCGCACACATCCGTTAGCACCGTGCGACAGATCATGAGATCGGGATGGTTGATGTCGAAGGTTTCGACAGCGGTTCGCCCGCGCACGTCAAATGATGTGGAACTGACAGCGAACTCGACGTCGATGGGCTCGCCACCGCCGTGCTCGACAAGCGCTATCAAGACCTCGCTCACCGCAATCTTGATGTCTTCGATCTCGTCAACCGTGAACCCTGCAAGTGACGCAATACCGCTAGCCGCCAACCGTAGGACGCGCGACAACGATGGATCTGGCGGAAGCCTAATTTCGATCGGGCCGATCACATCGACGTCGGTCACGACGCTTGCTCGATAGAGAACCGTTGCGTTGTTCCGGTAATTTCCAACAGGCGAATAACTTCGGGGCCCACGCCGCGTAGCACCACCTGCGAGGATCGGTCATGGGCCCGTCGACTGGCATTGAGAAGGCTACGAAGCCCCGACGAGTCGATGAACGAAACGTTGCGCAAATCAATCGCAATGTGCCCGCTGGATTCTTGGGAGCGGATGGCGTCGTCCAGAACTGGACCTCCTGCTATATCGATGTCGCCATGGACAACGATGGTGCCATCGCCATGAATTTCGACCCTGAGCGGCTCATTGTCTCCTGTATCCACGACTGATCTTCCCTTCGCTTGTTCTCACCTGTTGTGATTGGCCTTGTGACGGTTACCCAGCCTACGTCGAACCTAAACCATCACGTAGCAGCATCTTCACCGACCGGTCGTTGTCAGCAACGATTCGGACGCTGACCGAATGAGTACATCGTGTCGGACAGATGCGCACCGATGAAACGCTATCGTCGACTCGGCTCCGCAGTTGAGGTTGGCTCCCTGCGCGCCGAGGCCGTCGAAGCACGTTCCGTCGCGAGTGTTCCCCACCTTGATCGCCAGCCTGTTTCCGCCCAGGAACCACGACCACGCCAGTTCGACGGCTTCTAGATCGGCTGGGTTTGCGCGTGCATCCCAGAGCGCCGCATGAGCATCGGCCATGGCCGATGCTTCTAAGGGCTGCTCGTCACCTGACCAGGCAAAGTCCTGTCCGGGTGCGGCACCCAAATGACCGGGAAACCGGTAATGATCGCCACGCAGACAACGTTGTGTCAGCCAATCCAACATCACCGACCCCGTATCAACCATGGCGGGTCGGTCGAGTGCGGTGCCGAGGCGAATGAGCGTTTCGGAGAGACGGGCGTTGTCATAGGTAAGTCGTGGCTCTGGCCACGCCCACCCGACACTCGCAGGCTGCCACGTCTGTACTTCGGCAACAACCTGCTCGAGAGCAGCACCAAGTTCCCTGTCGTTCACAGCATCGGCGGCGCACAGACCGAGCGCAGCGTACGCGAGCGTGCGGGGAGGCAAGCCGCGATGGAGTGATCCCGAGACACAGACGAGCAGATCTCTGGCTTCGTCGGTATACGGGCCCTCACGGGCTACCAGTTCGCCCAGCCCCCACACCGCTCGACCGACGTGGTCGCCATGATGCGGCTCGTCGAGCCATCGACGGTCCCACGCCAAGAAGTTGCGCATTTCTCCAGTAGCGCTAGTGGCCGCACGCAGAAATGTCAGCAGTCGCGCCACGGTACTGTTCCACCGATCGCCATCGGGTTGGGCGGCCAAGTCGGCGAGGATTGGCAACATCCGGGCGGCATCATCGACGCAGTAGCCATCCTCGGCTCGGGGCACCTTGAGGGCAGCGTGTTGCAGCACAGCCGTATCGTCACACAGCACACGTAGGTGATTTGATGCGACATGCTGATCTAGGTCGATGAGTTCGGGAACGATTACTCGTTGTTGAACCGGTGCAGCCGACTTCAAAGCGTTAGCAAGCACGGTTGCTGTCGTTTCACCAACCGTGCTCCACCGCAACGACTTCGAAGCGTGAGTCGCAGCGCGTTTTGCGGCGTCGCGCTCGGGGCCGGCGGTCAAAAGCCGCCGTATAGCGTCGGCAAACCCGGTGACATCGTGCGGACTTACTAGGATGCCAGCGCCGTCGGCCAGCATGTCTTGGGCGTAGCGATACGGCGTAGAAACAACCGGGCATTGAGCGGCAAGCGCAAACGTAAGTGCCCCCGAAACAATCTGGTCTTCACCTCGATACGGTGTAACAAACACGTCGGTTATCGCGAGCAGATCGGCAAGTTCTTGAATACCGAGAAACTCGTTCAGGAACAGCACGTGGCTGTTCAAACCAAGCTCATCAACGAGAGTCGTCAGCCGCTCGCGGTATTGCTCGCCCTGCGAACGAAGCACCCCGGGATGAGTTCGTCCTCCGACTATGTAGCGAACCGATGGATGATCGATGACAAGGTCGGCCAACGCACGGATGGCCAGCTCAATTCCCTTGCCTTCGGACAGTAAGCCAAAAGTCGACAATATAGGCCCCGAAGCCGGCAACGACAGCCGTCGCCGCACCGTAGGCACGTCGACGGTTGTGTATAACTCAGCCGGGGCGCCATGGGCAATAATCTGCAGCTTTCGCGCCACAGCAATGCCTTGTTCGAGCAACAATCGGCGCGCAGTAGCAGTGAAGACGGTGATGACCGCGGCACCCGCACACAACGACGTGAGACTTGCCGCTTCGGCCCGTGCAAAGTTTGGGAGCACCGTATGAAGTGTGAGGGCGTAGGGCACGCTGAGGGCATGGGTGAACGCCGAAAGATGACTGCCGGCGACACCGCCAAAGATACCGAATTCATGCTGAATTAACACCACGTCGCAGCCAAGTCCGTTGATCCGCTCTGCCATGGTGACATACGACGCGCGATCGTCGCGAGGCAGCACATACTCAGGATCGACTCCGTCGGTGTCTTCTCCACCGAGCGCCACGGCAATGACGGTGACGTCGGTACCGGCAGCGCTCAAGGCCTGCTCAACATCGGCCGTAAAAGTGGCGATGCCACAGCGGGTAGGTGGGTACGTTCCAACGATGGCGACATGCATACCTCAGGACTACCCACAGAACCTTGTGGTCAAACGGTCGTGTGACGTTTGGCGGGCAGCAAAACCGGGTATGAACCAAAGGCATGTCGACTATCGCTCAGCCACTAGGTTGCCGTCGTGAATCTTGAACAGTCGACGCGCATAGCCGTGGCACTTGGGCGCGAAGCGGCACGGTCATCGAGCCTGTGCGAGGTCTGTGTCGAGGTTCTGGTCGTCGCTGGTGCTGGTATAACCATCATGGGTGGTCGCCAGGCTGGGCCCGTGTGCGTGTCGAACAACCGCATGGCAGCCCTCGAAGACCTCCAGTTCGCAAGCGGGGTCGGCCCATGCCAAGACGCATATCGGTCTCGCAAGCCCGTCCATACGCCCCGCTTCGATGCTGCGGCTGTTACACGGTGGCCGACCTTCGCAGCGCTCGCCCACGCATCGGGCGTGGGTGCCGTCTTCGCATATCCGCTCACGAACAACGGTGCCAGGGTGGGGGTGCTCACGCTGTACCAGGACCTTGAGGGCGACCTGACGTTTGCGCAGAACGACGACAGCATTGCATTGGTCGAGGTTCTTACCGAGACGGTTCTAAGCCTGCAAGATGCTGCTCCCTCTGGCACCCTGGCCGCCGATCTCGAGAACGCCGTCACGTACCGAGCGCAGATCTACCAGGCCTCGGGCATGGTTGCTGTGCAGTTGCACATTTCTGTGTCCGACGCGTTGTTGCGCATTCGAGCCCACGCCTATAGTGAGGATCGAAGTGTGAGCGCCGTCGCGGCCGACATTGTATCTCGGCGGCTGAGGCTCGTCGACGACGGCTCACCTTCTGGGAAGGAGGCCTGAGCGTGGCCAACGATGCAAAGGCACAAGGACTGAGTCGACAAGCCCTTACAGCCACAACCTTCGTCGAGATCGTCGACACCCTTGTCGGAGACTTCGACGTCATAGAAGTTCTCACGCTGCTGACCTCTCGGTGCGTCGAGCTGCTCGACGCCTCCGCTGCAGGCATTCTGTTGGCCGACAGTTCGGGGCTTCTACGAGTAATCGGAGCGTCGAGCGAGCAGATCGAGCTGCTCGAACTGTTCCAAATTCAAAACGATGCAGGCCCATGTTTGGAATGCTTTCGTACGGGCACGGTCGTTATCAACGGTGACATGCGTACGCCATCTCCGTGGCCCGCGTTCGCGGCCGAAAGTGTTCGTGCCGGCTTTCCCTCGGTGTGTGCCGTTCCGCTTCGATTGAACGACATGATTCTCGGATGTTTAAACCTCTTTCTTAGCGATCCAGTCCTGTTATCAGCGCAAGACATTGCACTTGCTCAAGCGCTCGGCGATGTTGCGAGCATCGCCATTGTCCAAGATCAAGCAACGAAAAAAGCCGCCGTCCGTGAAGAACAACTTCAACGCGCCCTCGACAGTCGCATTGCGATCGAGCAGGCAAAAGGCATGATTGCCGAACGCGGCAGCGTCGATATGGACGCGGCATTCTCCAGACTGCGAACCTACGCAAGGAATAACAATCGCCGACTCACGGCGGTCGCCGAATCACTCGTTGCTGGAACCCTCGATATCGATTCTCTCCCCAACTGAACCGCAGTGTAATTAGCGCCAGCGCGCACTGTAGGATCCTTGCAACCGAGACGACGTTTGTCTTGACCGCGTTGCTCCAGCCCTCGGTAGCGCCTCTCAACGGAGGTTGCACATCGTGCACGCGCCAGAATCCAATCCGAGCACCGAATACCTAGTCAACGACGACCCCGCTCGGTCGTTTGCAGTTCGCGTGTCAACCACGGCCACTCAACACTTCGTACTCGCGTCAGGGGAACTCGACTATGCGACCCGATGTTGCCTCTACCAAGCCTGCATCGGCGGCGAGGACGTCGCGGTCGTAGTGGACCTCAGTGCCATTACGTTCATGGACTGCGGGGGTTACGGCGCAATTGAGGCGGCCCGACGGTTTCTAGAAGCACGCGGGAATTCGCTCACCATCTGCAACCAGACAGGGCAACCTGCCCGCCTGCTTGACGACTATTTCTCGGCTTAGCCCAGATGAAGGTGCCGTGACATGACGATTCGCGTGTTGTCGCGACGATGTACAATCGCCACGCTATCCATCACCGCATTCATTATCAGCAGACCTCGTCCGCGAGCTGCGTTTGCCACGGGTTCCTGCCAGGTACCGTGATCGCAGATCTCGAGGTGAATTACGTTGTCGGCAACGTGGCCTTGCACGGTGACAATGCCTGACCGACTCAGGCCAGCGTGCTCAATGGCATTCGCAACGGCTTCGTCGACGGCGAGCACAACATCGGAGACCCGGTTGGCCCCGATTTCGCCAAGCCATTCGTTCAACGACTGGCGCATCGGTCTCAGCGAACGCGAATCGGCCTCCAGACTCAAACTCAGGGGTTGGTGAAGTCGAGTCATGCCGCCTGCACAGGCGCGCTCAGCGGGTAGGCCAGTTCCGCTAGATATCGTCTGCTCATCGGCCTGCCTCTGGTTTTCGATTCCTGTGGCGCGCATAGCCAATGTGACCAGTAGCCGAGTCGGCACCGTTTGTTGGGTACCCCGCTTCGATGGCCATCAAACCTCGCCGTCGGGATCGGGGCAGTCTCGACACACGATCACCATGGTGACGTCGTCCACCAAGCGCTCGGAGCGAAAGGCTTTCAGGTCGGCGAAGCACGCATCGATAACGTGTTGTGCATCGACGCAGGGTATCGACATCACCTTGGCGGTCAGGCGCTCCATGCCATAAAACGCCCGGGTTGCATTGCGGGCCTCGGTAAGGCCGTCGGTATACATAGCCAATTGGCCGCCAGGCCCAATACTACGGGTTTCGGTTGTCCAATCACCAGGAAAAGGCCCGATGAGCGGCCCGGTCGGCATCAGTTCTTCGAGGACACCGTCGGTCTGAAGAAGCGCTGGGGGGTGACCAGCGCTGGCGTAGTGGCACTCGCCATTCACCGTATTGATCGTCGCGACGAACGCCGTGAGAAAAGATTCGTTGAGGTCGCCGACCTGACCGGCCAGGTGCGCTATCGCCCGACCTGGGCTCATGCGCGCACGGAGCGCCGCCCGCAAAATTTCTTTGCAGCGCAGTGCTGCCACAGCGGGCCCACCACCATGCCCGGCAATGTCGATGACGACGGCAGCAAGGACGGTGGGCGACAAAAGCGTCACATCGTAACAATCGCCGGCGACGATGCCTTCGGCCGGAAGCATCGATGCCGCACCCGTCCATCCGGGCGGCATTTCACCAACATCGGCGGCTAACTCGTTTCGAACCCGAATGGCGAGCAATGCGTTCTGCTCGACACTTTCACGACCGCGCAATTCGTGATCTCGCTGCGCGCTGAGTGTGCGGCGCATGTCGTCCACGCGTTGCCCAAGCTCAGCAACATCAGGCGGGCCCAGCGCGGGCACGGTACCTGCCAGGTCGCCCGACCGGATTCGTTCGACTGCTATACCCATCGCATCGATGGGGTGCAAGATCCAGCGATTCAGCAGTTGCGAAGCGAGGAATGTGACGGCTATGGCTAACGCAGGTGCCGACATCACCAAGATGGTCAGCCATCGTGCGGCGCGCTCACGTTGTGCGTCGGCCCGATCGCGTCGAACTTCAAGACCAGCTGCGAGTTGGTCGAGGTCCACTCGTAACTCGTCGAAAAGCGCTTTACCTCCCTCAAGCCGCTGGACCGATGCCTCGTCGACGCTCCTCGCGCGCCGGGCGGCAATCGTTGGTTCGGCCGATTCGCTCAGCCAACGTGATCCGACCGTTGCGATCGCCTCGAGCGAGCTTTCCAATGCTCGGTCGCCGCTAACGACTGATCGAATCGCGGGCTCAAGTGTCTGTGCCGAGCGACGACCCAAATCGAATGGCTCCAGGAACGCTTCGTCGCCCGTGAGGTCGAATCCTCGTTGTCCCGTCTCCATATCCAAGTAGGCAGTTCTCATTGCACCCACCTGTTCCAACCCAACGGTCAGTGATCGACCGCCTGCCGCGTGTTCTGCGCGGCTGCGAGCAGCTATGAGCGCCGCCACGCCCCCTGCGACCATCAGCGCGATGTAGGCGACCGCAACTAATCCAAGTCGCCGTCGGAGCCTCATCACCATGAGTTAACCACCTTTGGTGCATTGACGGCACGTCTCCAACGACTTCAGCGGCACCGTTGAGTGGAGAAGGACCATATTCGCGGCTCCGGCGCACCTCAGTGAACTTGACCGCCACGCGAACGTACCCAGTCCACTTGCGGCAGGGACTGGGCACGTACGTTGCACACGAGATGGGGATCTCGGCGCTTTGCTGTGGAGCAGCTATGGGCATTAGTACCCCGTAAACTCGTCGGCAAGACACGATTCTTGTCGCACCGAAGCGGTCAGTGCAGGGAAACGTTGCCCGTGCCCGGGGTGCCGGGCGCAACGATGGGAACGTTCAGGTCGAGACGGGTGATGGCTAGGAGCCGGTGAACGATGTCGCTTGGCTGGGCCACCAGCGTGAGGTCGAACTCGCCGCGGGCGTGTCGGTCAGCGAGGCTTTGCAGAATGCGCAGGCCATGGCTGTCTAGGTAGGTAACCGCGCAAAGATCAAGGATCAGCTGTTGGGCGGAATCGGCGACCTCGTTGAGTTGACCATGGACCAGGTCGAAGTTGGACAGGTCGATCTCGCCGACGATCCGGACGGTAAAGGCTCCAGGCGTCTCGCAAGTGGTGTGGATTTCGGCGAGAGGGTCGCTCATGGTGTCTCAACCTGAAGAGTAGCGGTTGGTACAGCGACGGTCACCGTGGTTCCAAGGACCGTACTCTGACGAGTGTGTCGACTGGTCAAGTGATCAATGATAGTGGTTCCCCGACCTCTATCAAGACTGTGTGAACCAGGTTGTCGCCAACTTCCAAAGTCAGTGATGTGAGCCACGATCTGATGACCGTGATCCGCGAGGTCGAGCACGATGAGATCGGAGTTCACATTCAAGGCTGTCCGGGTCGATGGCGGCCGTCGTCGGTAGGCGTGGTCGACTACATTCGTAATCGCTTCGCCAACGACAAGCAACACTGTCTGCTCAGTTGCCGTGTCGGCGTCGCGACTGCGAAGCCATTGCCTGAGTTGTCGACGGATCCCAGCGAGTTCACTGGCGTGTGCCGGCGTTTCGAGATGCAGTACGGCGAGCGCAGGCATGTAACGACAGGCGACGACGACAATGTCGTCCTGCGCCGGCGACTCGTTCGTGAGGTCACTAATCAGGCCATCCAGAATGTCGGCTGTTGACTGTTCGAAGCGGTCGATGATCGCAGTCTCAAGCCGCAACATTCCAGTCGCGAGCGACTCGCGCCGCCGTTCGATAAGCCCGTCGGAGTAGAGCACAACGAGCGAGCCGGCTTCCAAAGTCATTGTCGCCTCGGGTCGGCTGCTTTGAACGGATGCGCACAGAGGTGGGGATTGGGCGTTACTCAGGTGGTGGACCGAGTTCCCTGCTGTCACCACCAGGGTCGGCGGGTGGCCAGCGGACGCATAGGTCAACAAACCGGTGGCCGGGTCGATCACGACGCATGCCACCGTGGCGAAGTCGACCCCGTCGGGCGATTGTGCAAAGCGATCGAGTGCTTCGAGGAGTTTGGCCGGGCTGGACTCGATGGTGGCGGCGAGTGCTGACGCCGCGGCCCGCAGCCGTCCCATCGCAGCTGCCGACTCAATGCTGTGACCCACGACGTCACCGACCATCATCCCAATGCGACCATCGGGCCAGGCGAAGGTATCGTACCAATCCCCGCCAACTTGCAACTGGTCGCCGGCCGCCGCATAGCGGGCCTCGATCGTTACCGATGGATCCCACCGGATGGTGTCGGGCAGCAAAGCGTTCTGAAGGGTCACAGCGATCTGATGCTCAGCGTTTCGAACACGTTTGGCGGCGAGCGATACTTCGACCCGTCGTGCCAGATCGGTCACAAACGCGAGGTCGTCTTCGTTGTACGGCTTGCGTGTTGGGTCAGAGTGACCAACGAGCAGTGTTCCACGCGTCCCGCCCCCGAAATCGAGTGGAACCATTATGTTCGACCGAGGCCCGAGTTCATTCAGCAGTGCCGCTGTCTGATTGTCGGTGGCGAACTCTGCTCGCATCGCTGGCGTGATGACGGAGAGCAACTGCGGTTGACGGTGTCGCGCCGCATGAGCGGCGGCGTGCGTGTCGCTGGGTTCGAGCCGGTGGTGCTCACGCAGCGCGCGCAGCACAGGAAGGAGATTCGGATCGCGGTGGGTGATCCCGATGAGCTCGAAACCTGGGATGAATTGCTCAACGGTCGCGTAGTCCGCCACAGCAGGCACAAGAGTTTCGACCAGAAGCTGCGCAGCTTCAGTCAGCCCCGGCTGCGACTGAAGACTATCGAGCAAATTCCCGACCAATTCAGCGCGAGCCCGTTGGGCCTGTTCCAGGCGTTCGTCGCTACCTCGCCTGACCGCCTGAGCAGTGCGTTCAGCGGCCTGTTTGATCGCGGCGACCTCGTACATGCTCCATCGGTGCGGCTCGCTCCGGGCGACTACCAAAACGTGCGTGGTGTCTGCGTCACCGGCCATGGGCTGCACCACGATCGACACCACGCTCGATTTGGCCGCAGCCCGACGCTCGACATCACCGAGCCGTTCGTCAGCCGCCACGTCGTGGACGACGATCGTCTCGTCTGGTCGCACCGCCAGAAGGATCTTGGTCCCGACATCTGCGAGCTGGAATTCCATCGCATCTATCGACGACATGCTGGCTGGCACTGCCTCGTCGACCGAGCCATCGCGGTTGTCGCCGATGGATACGAAACGGGCGCTGGCGCATTCAAGATGTTGGGCGAGGAGCTGTATAACCTCCCATTTGATCGACTGTTCATCGTCAAGGTCGCGCAGAGCGTCAGCAAGACGGACCTGAAACGCGTCGAGAGATGCGCGTTCCTGCAGTTCGGTCTCGGCCTCGCGCCGATCGGTAATGTCGACTGCGGTACCAACGTGACCCATGTAGACACCGGCCGGATCAAAGCGCGGGCGCGCCCAGGTTTCCATCCAGCGCCACTCACCGTCGGCGCGTCGAGTGCGGGACTGCGAGTGAAACGGTTTTCGATCGGCGACTGCACCCTGAAGGGTGGCGACATGCGCCTCCATGTCTTGCGGGTGGGTACGCGACTGCCAGCGGTCCAGGTTCAACTGGTCGCGAGAGACACCGAAAAACTCGCAGTACCGCTGATTCGCCCACTCTTGGCGACCGGCGGTGTCTTGCACCCACACAATCAGCGGTGACTGATCGGCGAGCAGCTTGAATCCGTTCTCACTTTCCCGCAACCGCTCCGCTTCGAATTCGGCGCGCTTGAGGAGCTTGGCTACCTCACCGTGCGCCAGTTGCGCCTCGAGCCGGGCTACGCGTTCTGCTTCGAAGAGTCGTATCCTCTCGAGAGCCCGACTGACTGATCCTGCGATCGCTTCGAGGATGTCGCGTTCCGCGACGTCGAAAGGTACGGCAGATTTTCTCGTCACAATAAGCGCCCCGTGCCCGACTCCTCCGACCGTGAGCGGCATCGCCGCCATAACGCCGAGTTGGTCGCTGTCGGGCAATCTCGGCGAGACCGGTTGGACCCGATCAGCGTCGGGATCGTGCGTTCCGATCGCGACGTTCGCTCCGTCGAAACGGGCGCGAATATGCGAGGCGACAACGTCAACGATCTCGTCGACGGTGGTTTGCCTGGAGAGAACCTCGCTCAGCTCGCCCATTGCGGCTGCCGTGGCAGCTTCAGCCTGGGAAGCCCGCTCATTCGCTTGCTGTGTTGCGATCTCCTTGCGTTCACGCGACTCGGTGGCGAGAAGCCAGACAGTGAGAATCACTGCCCCCAGAGACAGCTGCGCTACCGCGAGTTGACTCTGTGGGGACACGTCGATCGAAGCGAACGGACCGCGACCGGAGGCAGTGGCCACGTTGGCAATCACTGCCATGACAGCGCTGCCGACAGCCACGCCGGGGGTTTCGAACCGTACCGCCACCCACACCATCAGGGGAAGAACCATGAATGCTGGCGGAACCTCGAGCGCCCAGTAGCTCATCACGCTCGCTACAACGAGCGTGATGAGCAGCACGATCCCCTCGACCAGCCGGCGACCCCGTAGGAGAGCCAGTTCCCGCCACACAAGAATCGGAACAGCGATGGCGAGAATGCCCAATCCATCGCCAGCCCACCAGTGCAACGCCGCGTTCCACCACGGAACAGCCGAGTCAACCGACTTGACCCAGCCGCCGATCACTGCGCCCGCCGCGCCACCCGCTCCAACGGCCGCCACGAGGAACCGCAGCATGCCGACACGACGGCCGAACTCCACCCTCCCACCCGTTAGCCTCAAGAGCAACATCGCCCCGACAAACGGTTCCACGGTGTTAGCCAGCGCATACCCGGCCGCCACGCCCAGCGACAGCCCGTGCTCGAGGTCGACACTCAACTCTGCGACAACGATCGCAACCACTACCGCCCACCATTGCCGGCGCGGCAACAACACGAGCGCCGCCAAGGTCACTCCCGCCGGCGGAAAGAAGACCAGCCCAATGTCGGCCGCGCCAAAGATGCGCCACGCCAACTCCGCCCCAGCGACGTAGCACAAGCCCACTACCGCGAGCACCCCAATCGCACGCAGCACTTCGTGTTGCAATCGACGAGTACCGACGACCGGAGACGGTTCGTCACCCCACACGATTACACCCATCTCACTTCAGGTTCAGTTGGGCAGTACCGCACCAGACCTCCCAGTCGCAGGCATCATAGCGTCCAGCGATTTTAGTGATGCCCGAGGACCCTTCGTCACGTTTGGGCGTGCGGCACTCTGGGTAGGTTCAGGAGTATGGTGCTGAACAGCCAGGAGCGGGACCGACTTCCATCCACGTTGAAGCGGTCACCGAAGAAGGCGCAGGAGACGTACATCCACACGTTGGAGGCGGCCGAGGAAGCCCACGGAAACGGCGAGGCCGCACATCGGATTGCGTTCGGCTCCCTCAAACACTCCTTCGAAAAAGTCGGTGATCACTGGGAGCCCAAGGATGAACGGGGCCCCAGCGACGATCAGGACGCCAAGCGAGGGAATGAGGCCCTCAGGGGCGACACGCCCACCGCCGAGGGCGTCAATGCATACGCGACCAAACAGCACCTCTTGGGTGTGGCCCGACGGCTCGAGATCAGGGGCCGCTCCCGGATGACCAAGGCTGGACTAGTCGCGGCCATTGTCAAAGCTAACCGGGCCGCGTCCAGACGAGCCGAGTAAATCCCGTCGTCGTCGTCGATTTGCACCGACCTGACCAATCCAAAACAGTCGACGCGCCGAACGGCCGCCATGATGCCGCTTGTTGCGCCCGATTCGGCCATGTCCAATGATCTGCACTGGAGTGAGGCATGGAACGCCAATCGCCATCATGCGATGACCGAGGTATTCCGAATGCACGCCGCTGCGGTGCAACATCGAGCCCGGATGGTGTGCGGTGCCGAGATGGCGGCCGACGTGACCCAAGAGGTGTTCCTACGGTTGTGGCGCAACCCGGGCGCGTTCGACCCGACCAAAGGAACAATGCACACATACCTCATGGTGTTGGCTCGCGGCGTCGCCATCGACACCGTGCGAAGCGAGTCAAGACGACGACGACGAGACGCGCTGTCACGCCAGCGTTCCACGAGTGGAGCACCCGATGACGTGCTGGTTCTGGAACCGATCCTTCGTCAAGAAAAAGCGACCCGGGTACATGAAGCGCTCGGCCTACTGGACCCTCGCCAGCGAGACGCAATCACCAGCTCCATCTGTGCGGAGCGCACCTTTTGCGAAGTCGCTCGGCTCAGCGGCATTCCGGAAGGAACCGTCAAGTCGCGAGTACGACTCGGTCTCGTTCGCCTTCGCCCGGCTCTCACCGATTTGGGTGACGGAGTCAAAAAAAAACGCCAACTAATGCGAGAGCATCGCTGTAGCAAACGAGTGGCTCTAGTAGTCATGGCGGCGCTGGTGGGGGTTGGGTGCGGGAATGCTGACAGGTCGAACGCTGACAGTTTCAAAAGAGTCGACGATTCCCGGTTGCGCATTGTCACGACGGTCGCCCCGATCACGAGCATCGTGTCGAGCATTGTCAGGGACCGGGCCGTAGTAACGGGCATCGTGCCCGAAGGAACCAACTCCCACACCTTCGAACCACAACCCAGCGTTGCCGAGAAACTCTCTACGGCCGACGTGATCTATTTGAACGGCCTAGATCTCGAAACGCCAACTCGGGCACTGGCGGTTGCCAACATGGGCGAAGGTGCAGCGATAGTCGAACTCGGTGCACTTGCGATCCCCGAAGCCGAGCATATTTTCGATTTCTCATTCCCGCTCGAAGATGGCAAACCCAACCCTCACCTGTGGACCGACCCCACCCTGGCGCGCAGGTATGCGGAGATCGTTAGCGACGATATGTCGCGGCGAGACCCGCGTAACGCTGCGTACTATCGCAGTAACTACGCAGCGTTCTCTACCGTCATTGACGAGTTCGATGCCGCCATGCGCACGGCCTTCGCGACGGTCCAGGTCCGCAAGCTTCTGACCTACCACGACGCCTACGCCTACTTCGCCAGGACGTACGGCTGGACTGTGATCGGGGCAATCCAAATATCGGACTTCGAGGACCCGACGCCCGCCGAGGTCGCCAACCTCATCGACCAGGTTCGGGCCAGCGACGTGCCGGCCATCTTCGGATCGGAGGTGTTTCCCAGCCCTGTCCTCAAACAAATCGGAAAGGAAGCCGGCGTTAGGTACGTGGACGAACTCCGCGACGATGATCTACCTGGCCGTCCGGGTGAACCCCAACATTCGTGGCTGGGCCTAATGCGGTTCGACTTCATCACCATGACTGAAGCGCTCGGCGGCGACGCAACTGCCCTTCGCAATCTCACCATTCGAAACACGGTTCCTGATCAAGCGAGCTACCCACAATGAGTCGGCCCGACCCTCTGATCCGGTTGCAAGCCGTGACCTGCGCATATGCAACCGATGAGGTTCTCAGCAAAATCGATCTCTCGATTCAACCAGCGCAGTTCACAGGCATTGTTGGGCCATCAGGGTCAGGCAAGACCACGCTGCTCAAGGTCCTCCTCGGAAGCATCCATCCCCGTCATGGCTCGGTCCACCGCTCGCAGGGGTTGCGGATTGGGTATGTCCCCCAGGTCGAGACAGTCGACTGGAACTTTCCGGTCACGGTGGGCGAGTGCGTGCTCATGGCCCGAACTCGCGGTCGGCTGTTGCCGTGGCCGAGCCGTTGCGAACGTGATGCCATGAACGATGTGCTCGCTCGCCTTGGCATCGGCGATCTGGTCGACCGACATATTCGCGAACTCTCGGGCGGTCAGCAGCAACGTGTTTTCATTGCGCGGGCGTTGCTGGGCGATCCGCAGTTGCTACTCATGGACGAACCGACGTCGGGGGTCGACGCCCGTACCCGTCACGAGGTGCTGCACCTGCTCGAAGATCTCAATCAGGTCGGTATGAGCATCGTGCTCACCACTCACGACCTGAACGGAATGGCGTCGCATCTTCCTCATCTCATCTGCCTGAACGTGGGAATCATCGCCCAAGGTTCCCCCCGCCACGTGCTCACCTCCGACGTGCTTGAACAGACGTTTGGTGCCGGTATGGAGGTGCTGGAACACGCAGGAATGCCTGTCGTCCTTGACCGGTATTCGCAAGCGCACGGCAACGTCGTGCCATTTCGCCGGAGCGCAATGTGATTGACCAACTGCTACGCCCATTCGAGTTTGAGTTCTTCCGGAACGGACTCATCGCAGCCACGTTCGCGGGCGCGTTGTGTGCCCTTGTGGGCGTGTATGTGGTGTTGAAGGGGATGAGCTACATCGGTCACGGCTTGTCACACGCCATCTTTGGTGGGTTCGCCGCGAGCGCGTTGCTCGGCATCAACTTCGTGCTCGGCGCCGGCGTTTGGGGCGTGGCATCGGGGCTCTTGATCAACGGTGTCACACGCCGCCGAGTGATAGGTGCGGACGCGGCAATCGGTGTCATCACCACGGCGTCTTTCGCACTGGGGTTGGCCCTCTTTGCCGTATTCGGACGACAGGGCCGCAGCTTCGACGCCGCATTGTTCGGCAGCATCTTGGGTATCGATCGTGCCGACGTACTTGCAATCATTGCACTTACCATCGCAGTGTCCGTAGCGCTTTTTGTCGGGTATCGGTCGCTCTTGTTCACCACGTTCGACCCCGACGTAGCCCAAGCCTCGGGCGTACCTACGGCATGGGTCGATGCGGGTCTCACGCTGGTTCTCGCCACGTCAATCCTGGCCACGATGCAGATTCTTGGCGTCACCCTGATTGCCGCCAACCTCGTCATCCCGGCAACGGTCGCTCGGATGCTGACGAACTCGTTCTCTCGGATGCTCATGCTCGCTACCGCAATCGGGGCCCTGTGCGGGTTTGTCGGGATGAACGTGAGCTACCACCTCGACATCCAGTCCGGCCCAAGCATTGTGCTGGTTGGTGCCGCCCTGTTCACGGTCGTATTCGCGACCACCGGAGTCAGCCGGCGGCGGTTGATCGCGGTGAAGCAATGACCGAGACACCGGCCGAGCGGGTCCTGTCAAAGATTCGCGAGACCGGCGGCAGATCGACCGTGTCAACACGACTAGTTGTGAATATCCTCAGCGAAACAACCGACCACCTGACCGCCGAGGATCTGATGGCTGAGCTGGAACGTCGCCTGCCAGGTGTCGCCCCCTCGACGGTGTACCGGGTGTTGCAACGACTCGACGAACTCGGTGTCGTAGAGCAAGTTCGAGCCGGGTTAGGTGCCGCGGTGTACCACCTTGGTGAGCAAGGCCACGCGCATCTCATCTGCAATCGATGCGGTCTACTGACGGACCTTCCGGCGATGAACGACCACCTACAGTCGCTCGCTCGAACGACCCAGCAAGCAACCGGGTTCACGCTCGATCCGCATGGTGTCGCTCTGGTAGGACAGTGCGGGTCGTGTTCAACAAAAAGTGAACGAATCAACCAACGGTGACGAACTCATGTCGGTTGTCGGCAGCCTTGCCAACATCCACTGCTCTCTACCAAACACAGGAGGAATTCGCATGAAACCCCACGTTGTGCCATCCCACAGGAAATGGAAGCGGCGAACCGCTGGAGGGGTTGGTGCCCTGCTTTTGGTCGGCACCTTCGCCACCCAGATGGGACCGTTCCAGGTCGCGGCGTCAAGCCATCGCGAAGCGCCGCTGATCGCAGGAGATCCACGCGCCGACAACACCGACGTGTACGCGTTCGTCAGCCCTGACGCCCCCGACACAGTCACGCTCATTGCCAACTGGATCCCGTTCGAAGAACCAAACGGCGGACCAAACTTCTACACATGGGCCGACGACACTCGGTACAACATCAAGATCGACAACGACGGCGACGCCTTGCCTGATCTCACCTATACCTGGATTTTCGACACGGTGATTCGTGACCCGAACCAGTTCCTCAACAACACCGGTCCAGTCACCACAATTGACGATCCTGACCTGAACGTCTACCAGACCTACGACCTCACCGTCACCAATGGTGCTGGAGTAACAACGCCGCTACTGGGCAACGGCGATGGCGTGCACACGGCTGGAGACCCGATCGCCGCACCGTCATTCGCTGGCCCGGCGGGAACACCCGACTACAACGCATTACGCACCCAAGCCACCTACAACATCCCGGCCGGCGGAAAGACATTCTCGGGTCAAGCCGATGATTCGTTCTTCCTCGACCTTCGAGTGTTCGATCTGCTGTACGGAGCGAACGCCACTGAAGTCGGTGAAGACACGCTAGCCGGATACAACGTGAACACCATTGCGTTGCAGGTGCCGAAGTCGGCCTTAGCCATTAGTGGCGACGCGACCCGCAACCCCGTTGTCGGGATTTGGAGCACGACTGATCGTCGCAGCGCCGTCGTAGCCGACGCGCCCGGTACACCCGACGCCACGTTTGTGCAGGTGTCGCGGCTGGGCAACCCGCTCGTCAACGAAGTGGTTATCCCGCTAGCTCTGAAGGACGCTTTCAACTCAGTGCGTCCTGATCAGGATGCAGGGATCCCCGCAGTTGTCGAAAAGGTACTCGACCCGATTCTGCCCAAGTTGATCCAAGGGATCTACGGAGTGCCTGCGCCGCCGGTCAACCGTAACGACCTATTCGAGATCTTCCTGACCGGCATCAGTAGGGCCAACGCTGGTGCCGACGGCGACCCGGCAGTGGTGCTGAACGTGGACCTCAACTCGCAGGATTTGAACGCAGATGCGCAGGCAGCCCGTGGCATGGGCATAGCTTTGCGTCCATCGGAAATGCTGCGGCTCAACATGGCGGTGGCTCCGTCCGCATCCCCGAGCCGCTTGGGCGTTCTTGCCGGCGACGTTGCCGGGTTCCCGAACGGACGGCGACTCACCGACGACGTTGTCGACATCGCGATTCAGGCCGTGGAAGGTGCAGCACAAAGTGGACAACTTGTTGCTGCGTTGGCCACGATCGACTCAGTCGACCGTAACGACCGGGACTTCACCGCCACATTCCCATACGTTGCCCTGCCGCACACCGATGGTGTGAACCTTGGCGTCGAACGAACACCTCGGGCTCCCGAGTTCGTATCCATCACACCTGCTCGTTTGCTCGAAACCCGAAGCGATCAGATGCAAAAGGGCTACACCGGTGCGATGCCAACGGCTGGACAAACCATTGAGCTTCAGGTCACCGGCGTCGCTGGTTCGCTTATTCCGAATGACGCTCAGACGGTGTTCCTCAACCTCACGGCTGTGAACACGGGGTCTAGCGGATTTGTGACGGTCTATGCATGCGGGACGCCTCGCCCCGAAGCATCGAACTTCAACCCGATCGGTGGCATGATCACCAACGCACTGGTGGCCGCACGCGTAGGAGTTGGTGGCAAGGTGTGTATCTACACCAGCACCACTACTGACCTGTTCGCCGACGCCGCTGGGTTCCACCCGTCGACTGCCGCATACGTCCCAACTCAGCCCGAACGCCTCCTGGAAACACGGAGCGATCAGGCCCAACGCGGCTACACAGGCGCCAAGCCCGCAGCAGGACAGGTCATCACGTTGGATGTCACTGCTGTCGGCACGACAATGGTCCCCGCCAACGCCAAGGCAGTATTGCTGAACGTCACCGGAACCAACAGTGACAACGAAGGTTGGATCACGGCGTACCCGTGTGGCACCACGCCACCCAATGCGTCGAACGTCAACCTCATCCCGGGGCTCACCCGAGCCAACCTGGTTGCCGCTGCGATCGGAACCGACGGAAACGTGTGCCTCTTCGTGAGCAGCGGCACCGATGTCATTGCCGACCTTCAGGGGTATGCACCGGCAGCGTCGTCATTCGTCGCAACGGTTCCTGAGCGGGTTCTCGAAACCCGGTCGACCGTCGGCCTGATCAACTATTCGGGCGCCAAGCCCATTGCGGGTCAGACCATCGAACTCGACGTGATTGGGTTCGGTACAACCAACGTACCGACCGATGCCGGCACGGTTCTCTTGAACCTCACCGCCACCGGTTCAGTTGGCGACGGCTTCGTGACGGTGTATGCCTGCGGGTCGCCCCGCCCGTTGGCATCCAACCTGAACCTGAGCGGTGCAACCACCCCGAACCTCGTCGCCGCCAAGGTTGGCGACGGTGGCCGGGTATGCATCTATACGTCGAATAGCACGCACCTTCTCGCCGACATCGCCGGGTACTTCCCCGGAACGGTGATCGCCGGGTAACAGGCACATTCAGGCGGTGGTGTGGTGGCTCTCCCGGCCATCACACCACCGTCGTCTACCCAACTTTCGAACGAAAGCAGTTTCACATGAGGGGCAAACGATCATGGGCCATCCTTACGACCGGCATAGGTATCGGGCTTACGCTTTTCGCGGCTGGATCCTTCGGGACGACCCGAGCGCTGCCGACCACCCAACCCGGTGTCGACTCTTTTGTCGCCACACCAGCGGCTCGCAGCGGCGCAACCCTTGCCGAACTCATCGCGTCGCTCCAGACGCGGTTGCAAACCGTTCCCGGCGACCATGTCGGATGGGCCACCCTAGGTATCGCATACGTGCAACAGGCCAAGACAACCGTCGACCCAACGCTGTACCCCCGAGCCGACGGTGCACTGGCCCGGTCACTCGAGATCAACCAGGCCGACAACTACCTGGCATACGCCGGACTCTCCGCCCTTTCATCGGCCCGACACGACTTCACCGAGGCTCGCACCTTTGCACAGCGTGGCATCGCGATCAATGCGTTCAACGCGCTGCTCTACGGCGCCCTCAGCGACGCTGAATTACAGCTCGGCAATTACGATGCTGCACTGCAAGCAGTCCAACGGATGGTCGACCTTTCTCCCGATACCGCCTCACTCTCTCGGGCGTCGTACACCTGGGAACTTCGCGGCAACATAAACGAGGCACGTCGGTTGATGCAACGCGCACTCGACGACGCGCCAACAGCCGCCGACCGTGCGTTTGCGCTCGTACAACTCGGTGGGCTCGCAGGCGATCAGGGCGACCCGAACACCGCACTTAGTCACTACGTTGCAGCGTTGGCCGCCTCTCCAAGCGACGTTTCGGCGCTCATTGGCAAGGCCCGTTCCGAAGCAGCTCTCGGCCAAACCCAAACTGCTCTCAGCGATTACGGCTCCGCTGTTACCCGAGCACCCGAGCCCGGCTACATCGTTGAGTACGCCCGCCTCCTGGAATCAGTTGGCCAGACCGAACAGGCCAGCGAGCAATACAAAGTACTGGCCGCAACGCAGCGGTTGTTTGCGCAGAACGGTGTCGAGCCCGACGCCACTACCACGCTCGTCGATATCGATCGCGGCGACGTTGCCAAGGCACTTGGCGATGCCGAACGGGCGGTGGCCCGACGCCCGTTTATGGATATGCACGATGCCCACGCATGGGCGTTACACGCCACCGGTCGTCATCAAGAAGCGCTTGATGCCATCAACCGGGCCAGAGCGTTTGGAACTCGTAAGGCGCTGTTCGAGTTCCATGCCGGCATGATCTCGTTGTCGCTCGGCGACACGGTCGAAGCTCGCACACGGTTGCGGTCGGCAGTAGCCATCGACCCTGCGTTTGATCCTTTGTCAGCCAAGGTAGCCCGTGACACGTTGGCGTCACTGGAGCTGGCGGCATGACAGTGCGGCTGGGGCGTTACCTTTTCGGCCTTTTCGTCGTTGCTGGCGGAGTTGTCCTTGACTCCAATACCGCTCATGCGCATCCGCTCGGCAACTTCAGCGTGAACAGGTCCCATCAACTCTCGCTGACGACGGGCCGATTTGTGAACCGCGCCGTCGTGGACTTCGCCGAGATTCCTACCGCCCAGGCCCGGTCGATCGTCGACGCCGACAACGACGACCAAGTCTCTCCGGCCGAACTCGCGCGCCACGGTGAGGCACTGTGTGCTTCCGTGCGCAGCGGGGCCGCTCTGGTGATCGACGGCGTTGCCGTTCCACTGACAACGGCCGAGACATCGTTTGTGTACGAGGCGGGGCAAGCCGGTTTGTCGACCAGTCGGCTGGAATGCCGCCTTGAAGCCGCTGTCGACTTCACAAGTCCTCGCCGATTGGACTTCAGCGATGGGTCCGATACCGGGCGGGTCGGCTGGCGAGAAATCAGCATTGCAGGCGACGGTGTCACGTTGGTCGACTCCCCCGTGCCCGAATCGAGCCCCACCGGCTCGCTTCGCGTGTATCCCACCAGCTTGTTGGAGTCGCCCGTCAACGTGCGAAGCGTGAGCTTGTCAGTCCTGCCCGGGGACGCTACGGCACAACTCGTTGAGCCGGGCGGTCGGGCACCCTTTGTTACGGGTGGCCCGATATCTCGAGCCACTGATGGGCTGACGCAACGGTTCAATCAACTGGTTGGACGGCGTGATCTCACACCACAGGTTGGCCTGCTGGCCGTACTACTCGCCATGGTCCTCGGAGCCTCGCACGCCCTCTTGCCCGGCCACGGCAAAACCGTGATGGCCGCCTACATTGCTGGCAGGCAGGGTTCCTTGCGCGACGCTTCACTCGTGGCGGCAACGGTCACCGCCACCCACACGGGCGGGGTATTGCTGGTTGGATTGGCGTTGACGCTGTCGACATCGTTGGCGGGCGACACCGTGCTTGGCTGGCTCGGTGTGGCCAGCGGCGTGTTGATCGCAGGGCTTGGTGCCGCGCTATTGGTGAACGCCGTGCGTCACCGCACGCCGAGTCACGGCCATTCGCATCACGGGCACGACCACCACGGGCATGACCACCACGGGCATGACCACCACGGGCACGACCACCACGGGCACGACCTCACGCCTCATGTCTCGAGGCGAGGACTTGTGGGCATGGGGGTAGCTGGTGGGCTGGTTCCAAGCCCATCGGCGCTCATCGTGCTGCTGTCAGCCGTTGCACTCGGGCGCACCGCGTTCGGTGTGATCCTGGTGATCGGATACGGCATCGGTATGGCAGCAACCCTGATGGTGGCAGGGCTGTTACTGGTTGGTGTTCGCGACCGGTTGCAACGCACCTGGACGTTCGGGCAACGATGGACCGCGCTCACCCCCTATGCAACGGGGCTCCTCGTCTTGGTCGTGGGTGCCGGCCTCATCATGCGAAGCATCGCCACTATCTAATGGGGCAACGCCCGAAGCTTTCGCGCAGTAGCGCGCCGTTGGCGCGCTGCTGCGCGAAAGGCCGCCAGCACGACTCAGGCTCGGCGATCTATCTCGTCTCGTAGCGACTCGAGGTACGGGAGCGCCATCCGGTCCTTAGGGCGATTCGCTGCTCGTTTCGACGCGATGATGTCGTCGAGTGCAGCGATCCGAACCGTGATTTGATCGGCGATCTCCACGAACGTGGCGCGCACATTCCAACCATCGAAACCATCAAGGCCCCCAGACGGATTGAATGTCAAATCAACATCTCCGAAATCTGAGACCAAGTTGAGCATCAAGGGCATGTTCGCTAAGAAGGGCCCGTCGAGCAGTGCGGCCACCGGCTCATCTATAGTGCGGATCATTGCGTGCATGCGACGGAGCGCTCGGCCGAGTCGGTCGAGGTTTTCAGCTTGCCGAGATGGCACAATGTCGATATCGACGGTCGGTAACGAGGAGCCATGTACCACCGACGCGAAACCGCCGACTATGACGTACTCGACACCCTCGTCATTTAGGATCTCACAAATCCGAAGTGGGTCAAACATCAGTCGGCTGGTGCAGGCGATTTGCGAGCGTGCTCCTTAATCGACGCCAACGTATTTGCAGCAAGAACCATGGATTGCACGCGATCCGGGGCCGACATGCGAAGCTGCCGACGAATCTGTGACACGTCGACGCCGCGCCGGTCCTCGATTGCGAGGGGCTTCTCCATACAGCCAGCCTACTACCGAACGTCGATTGTCACTCCAAGGCCAGACCCAAGTATCAGACGGTTCGAACTACCAGCGCGTCGCCCTGACCTCCGCCGCCACATAGCGCTACGGCCCCAACGCCGCCACCCCTGCGGCGCAGCTCGTGCAGCACGGTGAGGGCGAGTCGGTTGCCACTCATGCCAATCGGGTGACCGAGCGCAATGGCCCCGCCGTTCACATTGGTGATGTCGGCCGAGATCCCTAGATCCTTCATCGACGCGATACCAACTGCTGCAAACGCCTCGTTCAATTCGAACAGATCGACATCACTGACCGACAAACCGGCCTTGGCCAACGCGGCATTGATGGCTCGGCTCGGCTGGTGCAACAGGCTGACGTTGTCGGGCCCTGCCACCTGTCCGTAGCTCACAACCTGTCCAAGCGGTTCCACACCGCATCGCTCGGCCGCGGCTTTGGACATCACAACCACAGCTGATCCGCCGTCGGAAATCTGCGACGCGTTACCAGCCGTAATGGTGCCGGTTGGGTCGAATGCCGCCCGCAGTCCACCAAGGCTTTCGGCGGTTGTACCCGGACGCACCCCTTCGTCGGTTTCAATGAGAATGGGTTCGCCTTTGCGTTGAGGCACAGCAACGGCAACGATCTCGTCGGCAAAACGACCATCCTTGATCGCCGCGGCCGCCCGTTCGTGGCTCAGCGCCGAAAACTCGTCCTGCTCGAGCCGAGTCATGCTGCCGGCGCTATATCGCTCGGTCCCAAGACCCATGAGACACGCATCGAATGCGCACCACAGGCCGTCTCGCACAATGGCGTCGAGCATTTCGGTGTTGCCATACCGAGCGCCCGCCCGGCCACTTGGTAGCAAATACGGTGCCTGGGTCATGCTCTCCATGCCTCCGGCGACAACGATGTCGGCCTCGCCTGCTTGGATCATGAGGTCGGCAAGGTAGATCGAGTTGAGGCCCGACAGGCACACCTTGTTGACGGTGGTAGCCGGCACGTTGAGCGGAATTCCACCCTTCGATGCCGCCTGCCGCGCTGGGATTTGGCCCTGGTTGGCCAAAAGAACCTGACCCATAAAGACATAATCGACCTGGTCGGGCGAGACCTCTGCCCGTTCCAAAGCTGCCTTGATGGCGAAGCCGCCGAGGTCCATGGCCGTGAAACCCGAGAGAGCACCGCTCATTTTTCCGATCGGGGTACGGGCTCCGGCGACGATGTATGAACCTGGCATGGCGACCTCCGAGGTGACTTGGTACAAACATCGTACGCCTCGACGTTGAGTTGTGGCTTACCAACCAGTAACTTCGGTCGATGGACAAGATCCTCGAAGCAATCCAGGCTGGTGCCTCCGGTGATGAACTCGCCAGCATCCCACTCCCCGAGTCATTCCGGGCGGCGTATGTACAACGTAGCGACATAGCGATGTTCGAGGGTGTGGCCTCGGCCGACAAGGACCCCCGCCTCAGTGTGCAGGTCGGCCATGTGCCCACCCCCGACCTGGCGCCCGACGAGTGTTTCATCGGGGTGATGGCTAGTTCCATCAACTTCAACACGGTCTGGACGTCGATCTTCGAGCCGCTACCAACGTTCGGATTCCTCGATCGGCTCGGCAAGGAAGGCAAGTGGGGCGCTCGTCACGCTCTGCCTCACCACATCATCGGGTCCGACGCTTCTGGCGTGGTGCTGCGAGTCGGTTCAGCGGTTCGTAATTGGAAGGTCGGCGACAAGGTCACGGTTCACTGCAACTATGTCGACGACCAGGATCCAGAAGCGCACAACGACTCGATGCTGGCCATCAACCAGCGCATCTGGGGCTTCGAGACCAACTTTGGTGGCTTAGCCGATCTCGCTATCGTCAAGGCCAACCAGCTCATGCCCAAACCATCGCACCTCACATGGGAAGAAGCGGCGGTAAACGGGTTGTGCAACTCGACCAGCTACCGCATGTTGGTTGGCGACAATGGTTCGCGCATGAAGCAAGGCGACAGCGTCCTGATTTGGGGTGCGTCGGGCGGCATCGGCGGATACGCGACACAGTACGTACTGAACGGCGGCGGCATCCCGGTGTGTGTGGTGTCATCACCAGAAAAGGCCACCTTGCTCAATGAACTTGGCGTCGAGTACGTCATCGACCGCAAGGCCGAGAATTACCGGTTTTGGAAGGACGAGCACACCCAAGACGAGACCGAATGGCGGCGATTCGGCAAGAAGATCCGCAGCCTGTCAGGCGAAGATCCCGACATCGTCTTTGAGCACCCCGGTCGTCAAACCATGGGAGCGTCGGTGTTTGCGTGCAAGCGGGGCGGCACCGTTATCACCTGCGCTGCTACATCGGGTTACATGGTCGAGTTCGACAACCGGCATTTCTGGATGAAGCTCAAGCGGCTGTTATCGAGCCATTTCGCCAACTATCAAGAATCATGGCAGGCGAATCGCCTTATCGATCAGGGCCGAATCCAACCGCTCCTGTCCCGAGTTCACACGCTCGAGGAAACCGGCACTGCCTCCCTTTCGGTACACCGCAACGAGCATGAAGGCAAGATCGGCATCTTGTGCCTCGCTCCCGTCGAAGGACTCGGTATCGACGACGCGGAGAAGCGGGACCGAATTGGGGAGGACAAAATCACCCTGTTCCGTCGACACGCGTAACGTCCCGAAGCCAGCGGGCGCATCATCATCGTCGTCATCATCGTCGGGCCAGAGCACCCAGGTGACGAGCAGACCAACGACCAGCATCAATACCCACGGTTTGAGAAACAAGGACACCACGCGTCCAAGACCACCAATGTGTAACCAGGGGCGAGACTGAACGTTACCCGCCGGAACATAAAACGGATCGCGACTCGGTCGGTTGTCACCCTTGAATAACAAGCCCTTGTCGGTGGAATCGACAAGCCGGTGGATCACAAGTTTCCCTGCGGCACAATGTGGCGACGGTACGGAGTAAATGGCGATCTCGCCGGTTTCTACCGCCTTGTCGCGAACCGCAACAATCAAGTCGCCGGACTTGTACGTTGGCAGCATGGACGTGCCGCTAACGGAGATGAGCTGCACCCGTCCGCCCAGGGCCCGCGGCCAAAAAACCACGGCGATGGCTAGGACGAAAAGGCCGGTGAGCGCATAGAGCACACCCCGAAGAACGCGCTGCCCGCGGCGGGGGTTGGCTTCAGGGTCGGGGGAGGTTTGGGTCACATCAGGATTCACAATGCCTCCACTCGGAAGTCATCATGTCTTGTCGACCGGTCGTGGTCGGAAATGAGGCCAACTGTTGTTGTCGATGGCGAAGTGAAGGTTGTCCGGTCGGCTCCGGACAACGTGTACGAGATCACCTCCGTCCCATTCAGCCAGACGCGAATGGAATCACCAGCAGCTATAACGCGGATCGTTGCCGACGCGATCGGACCGAGCGAATCAATACTGGCCATCGTTCCGCCGACGCCAAGGCGTTCGAGGTTCAGCGATCCGCCGCCGGTGTCGCGGTACATGACCGCCAGCGCCGAACCGTCGGGTAGGCCTCGAACCAGAACCCCAGCGGCCTTACCGGCAACCTCAGGGTTCAGCGTCAACACGTCGGTAACGTCCACATCCACACGGCCGGTATCGACCGTGAGGCGAGCCTCGTTGGATTGACAAGCGTTACGGGCGCTATTGGCGGTGATTAGCCAGTTCCCGCGTACCGCCATCCATGTGCCACCGCCGGCGAGCGGCGTTCCGGTGTTGATACGTTCGTTGAGTGGACCGGTAAAGGTGGCGAAGGCACGAAACCCCGGCGGACGGGGAATCGAGAAGGTCGTGAGATCGGCCGATATCGAACCCGGTCCAAAATTGGCAGCCGCCGCCCGCATGGGACCGCTGATCGCAGCTACCGCAAGGGCAGCAACCATGATCCGACGCGAACGGCTACGGAGTTTCATCTCGATCAGATCGTGACGAGAAGGGAAACGCCTTCGACACGTTCGGTCGACGGGGAAACGTCGAGCTTCCACTCGAACACCATCTCATCGGAATCGATGTTGCGGGTCTGCTCGGCGAGGGCCGTGCCGTCAGCGGCGCGTAGCACGATGGACATGTTCTGTCCGAAACAGGCCTTGTCGATCTTTCCAACGATGGCGACCGGCGTGCGAAAACCGGGTAGCGCCGAGTCGTACGAGTTCTTGTAGTTGACGACAACGCCGTCGCTGTCGCAGCTGAGAACGACGGTATCGTCAGCGGCGAGATTGACCGTCTCGATGCCGTTAAGGGAAGCCGCGCTGGCGGCAACGACGCCGCTTAGCGCGAGTCCGGTGATGATTGCTGTGATGGTGCGGTTCCTGCGAGCCATGAAACGTGAATCTCCTACATAGTGGTGTGGTTTTACGGGAGATTCGTTCGGAAGCAAACCACTCCGGGTGAAGGAACCTGAGGGAATCCACACAGGTTCGTGAGTGCAGGAATATTGGGCGGTCTCAAGATTCGTGACGACTTGTCACGGGCGTCACAAAACGTCACGATGGAACCATGTTGCTGACCGAAATCGACCACGTTGCCATCGCCGTTCGAGACCTCGAAGCCGCCATCGATTACTACTACCGTGCGTTTGGTGCCACGGTTGAGCACCGTGAGATTGTCGAGTCCGACGGCGTCGAAGAGGCACTCCTCAACGTTGCCGAGAGTTACATTCAACTGCTTACCCCCACGCGGCCCGATTCACCTGTAGCAAAAGCGATCGACAAACGGGGTGAAGGGCTGCATCACATTGGATACCGCGTTGCCGATTGCGGCGAAGCGCTCGCCAGTATGATTGCTGCAGGTGCAACCCCCATCGACCATCAACCACGGCCGGGCTCGCGCGGTACCACCGTTGCATTTATTCATCCGAAGGGCAGCTACGGCACCCTCATTGAACTGGTGCAAGACAACGGTTCCGCGCCACATGCATCTACCTGAGGATCCCATTGCCTGACCCGTCCCGCACCCGCTATCGCTCTGTGCAGCAGCGACTCAGCACATATTGTCTACTTGGTATTGCGCTCATCGTCGGCGCAAGTCTGTCGAGCGCCGCTGTCGTGCGGGCAAAGTTGCGACAAGCGAACGAATCGGAGCTCCGAGCGCTCGCCGACGTCGAGGCGGCACGAATCGACCGTCAGGTGTCCATGGACGGCGACCTGCTAGCCCGCATCACGGCCGATAGCCGGATACGAGCGGCCATCACCACGGGAGATTCTCTTTCTCTGGACAGCCTCCTGCGCGGGGAGGCCACAATGATCGGTGGGCCAAAAGTACTGACCATCGTCGACGCCACTGGTCGGCTCTTCGGCGAGAGTGGCCCCGGTTCTGCGCAGCGGTCGCTCACCAACATTGACCTGTCGTTTAGTACCGACCGCCGGCCCCAAGTCGGCGGCGCGTTCTTAGCGAGTCCTGGTGACGGTCGCTACCTCCAGGTTGCACCAGTTGGAGACTCGATACTCGGAGTTCGAGCCTTTCTTCTCGCCGAGTTCTCTATGGAACCACTTGAAGTAATAGTTGCCGACACCGCTCGTGGCGACACAACCCTCGACGTTCACCTTGTCCAGCTCAGCAACAACTCCGTCCAGTGCATCACCGACCTTCGGTTCAAGCCCGGATCAAAGTATGCGCAAACATTTCCACTCACCGATGACGCCCGCCCAGCGGTACGGGCGGTACTGGGCCAACCAGCTCTCATCAATGGGGCGACCGATTATCGGGGTATTCGCATCGTCGCCGATGTCAGAAAACTCCAATCGGCACCGTGGGGGCTGGTCGTCAAGAAGGACGAACGCGAGGTATATCAGCCGGTACGCAACCTGCTGGCGGCGGTAACAGCGGTTTCGCTCGTCACGCTCGCAGCGTTTCTTGCCGGGTACATTGCCCTGATCCGGTCGCTTACCGGACGAATCCGTGCGCTCACTAGATCCGTGAGCGCGCTTTCGGCAGGTTTGTACGACACCCAGGTCAACGACCAGACCGACGACGAACTCGGCCGGGCGGGGCGAGCATTCGATCGAATGGCTGTTGCTTTGGCACGCGATGTGGCGCGTCGTGAAGCAGTTGAACTCGAGCTTGGACGACGGGCATGGACCGATGAGCTCACATCCCTGCCGAACCGGGCCATGTTCCATCATCACCTCACACAAGCACTCGATATGCGGCAGGCCGAGTTCACCGTAGCCGTGTTGTTTTGCGATCTTGACGGATTCAAAGACGTCAATGACCAGCTTGGTCATTCGGCCGGCGACGACTTGCTCAAAAGTGTCACAATCCGCCTCAAAGAGGTGTTGCGATCCACCGAGATGCTCGCCCGTTTTGGTGGCGACGAGTTCGTCGTTCTGTGCAGCAGTCTCACCAGCCCCAGCCAAGCCGAGATCGTTGCCGAACGTGTTCGGCTGGCCCTGCGAGAGCCGTTCCGGGTCGACAAGCAAGAGGTGTTCGTCACAGCTAGCGTCGGCATTGCTCTTGCCGACAGGGACTCGACGGCCGAATCGGTTATCCGCGATGCCGACACCGCCATGTACCGAGCTAAGGCATCGGGCCGCAGCCGGCACGTGGTAGTCGACGACAATTTGCGCGCAACGGCCTCAACGCGCCTGACCGAACGAACCGAGTTGCAGCGAGCAATACGTTCCGGCGGTTTCACCCTGGTCTACCAACCGATTGTCGATCTCTCGACCAAACAAACCGTCGGATACGAGGCGTTGGCTCGTTGGCCACGTGACGACGGCGTCGCCATGCCAAGCGACTTCGTCCCCCTAGCCGAGGAGTTGGGAATGGCCCCCACACTCGATCGTTGGATACTCAATCGGGCGTGCGAAACCATTGCCCGCCACCCGGGCCGGTTCGTGTCAGTGAACTTGTCCGTCTCGACGCTTGCAGTTCCTCATCTTGCCGAGGAGGTCTTTTCAATGCTCGCCCGCCACCGACTAGCGAACACGTCGCTGTGCCTTGAACTGACTGAAACCGTGATGGGTCCGCTCGGACCGGCGCAGATTGAACAGCTCCAACTGCTGCGCCAGGGCGGGGTAAGTCTGGCTATCGACGATTTCGGTATAGGCCATTCCAGCCTCGCTCGGCTGCGCCAACTCCCATTCAATGTGCTCAAACTCGACCAGAGCTTCGTTCGCGATATCACTACGGACCCGCGTGCTTTGCTCGTTTGTCGTTCCATTGTGCAACTCGGCAAGGATCTCCACATCAGAGTCGTTGCCGAGGGCGTCGAATCACGCGAACAAGCCGAGGTGCTCGTCAGCCTCGGGTGCCCGTCGGTCCAGGGGTATTTCTTTGGTCGCCCCGACACTGTGTTCAGCTCGAGCTGAACTACCCAAAGGAGAGCACAACATGCAGGTTCATCTCATCGATGGCACGTACGAGCTCTTCCGGCAGCATTACGGTCGGCCCGAGCCTGGCCCGTACGGAGCAACCATTGGGGTGCTCAACAGCGTCCTGGCACTCATCGCCGATGGTGCTACCCACATTGCCGTGGCGTCCGACCACGTCATCGAAAGTTTTCGCAACGAGTTGTGGGCTGGATACAAGACATCAGCTGGTATGGCACCCGAGATCACACTGCAAATCCCGGTTTTGGAGTCATCGTTGGAAGCCATGGGGGTAACGGTTTGGCCAATGGTGGAGTGGGAAGCCGACGATGCGTTGGCCGCTGGGGCTGAGGTAGCTGCGCAAGATCCACGAGTCACCCGAGTGCTCATTTGCACACCCGATAAAGATCTCGGACAATGCGTCGGCGGCAAGGTTGTGCAGTTCGATCGTCGCAAAAACGAGATCTACGACGCGGCCGGTGTCGAGGCCAAATTTGGTGTGCCGCCGGCCTCCATCCCCGACTATCTCGGACTTGTGGGCGACACCGCCGACGGGTTCCCCGGAATAGCCGGCTGGGGGGCCAAAAGCGCCGCCGCTGTACTCGCTCGCTACGGCCATCTCGAAGCGATCCCTCCGGCGGCAGGCCAATGGGATGTCCCCGGTCTGCGAGGCGCCGCCAAGCTGTCGGCCACGCTCCAAGCTCACATGGCCGAAGCACTGCTGTTCCGGCGTATCGCCACAGTCGAACGAGACGTGCCGGTCGGTGTTGTCGATGATTGGCGCTGGACGGGGCCGACAGATCAGTTCGCCGAGGTTGCCGAGCTGCTCGGATCAAGATCACTTCCAGCCCGTGCCGCCGGGCTCGCCCCCAAGCCCTAACTACTTTGCTACGTGCTACGTGCCCGATTTCACGGGAATTACAACGACGTCTCATCGGTTGTTGTGAGTCGTGACATGAAGGTGTCACAAACAGAGGGCCAACAGACTCATCCAGAGTCAGCCCCCAACAACCGAAAGAGAGACATGACAAAGATCACAGCAAGCGAAGCCATCCAGACCGGTGATGTCATCGAGCTTGAGCTCAATGGTCTCGATACGACTGCGGTCGTCTTGCTTGCTAGCGAATTCGCCGTGATTGTCGACCTGAACGACGGCTCGATGCCGTTGGTCATTCAGCTCGACGAGCTCGTGAACGTCCGGGTGTTTTCACCGCTCGCACTCGCCGCTTAACCAGTTTGCCGCTCCGCCGTCAGCTCCGGACCGCACGCCCCCTTGCGGTCCGGAGAACGGTCGGTACCCACCGGTGCGGTCCCAAGGAGCAACGGGGTACAATCAGCTGATGCGCACCGTTGTACTCGGGCCTCCACCGCATGAGTTAACAGCGCTTTTGGCTCGGAGATCCGAACTTGGCCAAGACCTGTACGACGAGGTGTGGGAAGGCGAATATCACATGTCTCCAGTCCCTCATCCTCGCCATGGTGCCACCCTCGACGAACTCGTGGGTGCCCTGCGCGAACCCGCAAAGCGGGCGGGGTTACGAGCGCTCGGGCCGTTCAACCTCGGGTCCGCATCCGACTACCGCGTGCCCGACTACGGATACGTCCGATCACTGCCGCCCGACACGTTTGTCCCGACGGCAGCGCTGGTTGTTGAGGTCGTGTCACCAGACGACGAGACGTTCGCGAAGTTTGCGTTCTACGCCCGCCACGGTGTTGACGAACTGCTCATCGCTGAACCGCTCCAACGGCGAGTTAGGCTCTTTGCTCGGAGCGGCCACGAGTACGACGAGATCGGCGCAAGTTCGTTACTCGCCGTCGAGGCAGCCACCCTGACCACCTTGATCGACTGGCCCTAGCTACTCTCGGCTAACGAACCGGGCTGTACCCACCACCCGCCGCCGTTCTCCACCATCAGGACGGCGAGATCGAATCCTGATCCAATCCATATTCCACTTGAGTCCGAACGTGTCGACATGAGGACCTCATCCGCTCGACTCACGGCCATCTCGGCAGTCGTTATCGTCATCGCCGTCCTGTCGTCGTGTGGGAGCAATACCCCGACTGACACTGCAACACTCACCACCGTTGCGACCACGACGACTGCAGCAGCACCGCCAACGTCGCCGACGGTCGCAGTCGAGATGCGTCTCGTGTCGTTCAAGCCGGAACGATTCAGCGCGAAGGTCGGTGAACCCGTGAGATGGATCCAACGCGACCCCGGGTTCCATACCGTCACGTCGGGCGCTGTCGAGCAAGGTGCCGCTGGTGTCACCGCCAAGCCCGATGCCCTATTCGACTCCGGAAATGTGGCTACAGATGCCACCTTCGAACACACCTTCGACAAAGCCGGCACATACCCGTATTTCTGTGCGATTCACCCAGCCACCATGCGCGGCTCGGTGGAAGTTTCCTAGCCAACCCACCAAAACACCCAAACCCCAAACCCCAAACCCCCAATTACCAGGAGAATCCGATGCGATCACCAACCACTCGTAAGCTCTTTGCTCTAACCGTTGCCATTGCCACGGTTGCGGTCGGATGCGGAAGCGACAACGACCGCAGCACCAGCACAACCGCCGGTTCAGCGGTTACACAGCCGTCCGCCACCACCGCCACGACGGCCCCCGGCACGACGGTCACCCCGACGACAGCCGCGCCGACATCGACCTCAACCGCAGCCCCCAAAGCCGTCAGCAGCCTGACCGGCGCAGCCACGCTCCGGGCGGGGCTGTCGGACCTTCTCACTGAACACGTGTATCTGGCCGCGTTGGCGACCGGTTCCGCGCTGCGTGGTGACCAGGCAGGCTTCGAGTCGTTCGCAGCTGCTCTCAACGGCCCTACCAACAGCAACACCGCCGAGCTGGTGGCCGCCGTTACTTCTGCCTACGGTGCCGATATCGGAAAGGCGTTCGATGGACTGTGGCGAAGCGAAGCACACATTCCCGCTGTCGTCGCCTACACGCAAGCCGTCGCCAAAGGTGACCAGGCCGGTGCCGACAAGGCGGTCGCCGACATGCTTGCCTATGCCAAAACGTTCGGCACCACGATGAACTCGGTGAACAAGAATCTCCCAGCGGCCGCCGTAGAAGAAAGTGTGAAGATGCACATCACCTCGCTGAAGGCCGTGATCGACGCCCAAAAGGCCGGCGACCAAGCTGCGGTGTACACCAACCTACGCACGGCCTACCACCACATGGGAATGACCGCCGAAGTCCTGGCCGTTGCGACCGCAAAGATGTTCCCCGCCAAGTTCGATGGTGACGCCTCGTCGAAAGCGGCAACCCTTCGAACGGGCCTCAGTGCGCTCCTGCGTGAACACGTGCTACTCGCGTCAAGCGCGACCGGGGCGGCGCTCGGTGGACGTCAGGCCCAGTTCGAAGCTGTCGCGGCATCGCTGAACGGACCAGCAAAAAGCAACACTGCCGACATCTCAGCCGCTATCACCTCTGTCTACGGCGCCGACGTTGGCAAGGCCTTCGACGGCCTGTGGCGCAGCGAGGCCCACATCCCGGCCTTCGTGGCGTACACCCAAGCTGTTGCCAAGGACGACAAAGCCGGTGCGGACAAAGCTGTCGCAGACCTCGTCTCGTACGCGAAGACATTCGGCACAACGCTCAACTCCGTGAACGTCAAGTTGCCAGCGAAGGCCGTCGAGGACGCGATCGTCATGCATGCCACCACACTTAAGTCGGTCATTGACGCTCAGAAAGCCAAGGACCCGAAGGCGGCGAAGCTCCTGCGTGAAGCAGTCCACCACATGTCGTCGACAGCCGACGCGATCGCTGAGGCAACTGTCCAACTCAAGCCCGCTTCGTTCTAGTCCCACGAGTCGATCTCAAACCGGATGGTCCACCACCTTTGGCGGTGGACCATCAGCGTTAAGCCGTGTTCATGTGTTGCAACACCACGTTGGACGCCTGCGTTTCATGATCGGCTTGCTTCACATACCATTCCCACCGGTGGCCAGCAGGACCGTCGACCCAGGTCTCGACTTTCTCGGCAAAGCAGCAGACGGTCTCGTCGATGCCGGTCGTGGCAAGACCAACCGCGGCGATGCGGGCCTCGGCCGCGACGACTTCGTCGGCCGTTTCGGTCTCGACCCCGAGGTGGTTGATAGAACCGGGCTCGGCCGCTGCGTTCTCGAACAACACGAGCTTGAGCGGCGGATTAGCAATCTCCCAGTTCGCATAGCCGGGCTTCACCTTGTAGGGCAGCGTGGCGAACATCTTCGAATAGAAATCGATCGCCTCGTCGAGATTGGCGACATTGAGGGCAAGTTGCAAGCGCATGACGTCGGTTCCTTCGTTTGGTGGTCGAATGATATCGACCAATATCAATATGTTGCCGGATGAATCGACATATGTCAATATGATCAATATGGAACTTCGCGACTACTCCTGCTGTGTCGTTACCGCCCCATTAGACGAGCCTTCTGCCGATGCCCTCGCCGCGCTCTTGAAAGCCCTTGCCGACCCCGCTCGCCTGCGAATCGTGTCGCTGCTAGCCACCGCCCCGACTGGTGAGTTGTGTGCCTGCGAACTGCCTGATGCGATCGGGAAAGCACAGCCGACCGTCAGCCACCACCTCACTCAACTGGTGACGGCAGGCCTCGTCGAACGCGAGCAACGAGGCAAGTGGGCCTGGTTCCGTCTACGCCACGATCGCCTCGCTGAACTGCGGGCCGCCCTCGGCGAAGGAACCGTGGTGACGCCGGTTCGAAAGCCGTCCGTTCTTTTCCTATGTGTCCACAACGCCGGGCGCTCGCAGATGGCGGCCGGCTTTCTCCGAGCGATCGCGGGCGACAGCGTCGAGGTGTACTCGGCGGGATCCGCGCCCGCGGCGCAGGTGAACCCGGTCGCCGCCGATGCCATGGCCGAGAAGGGAATCGACATCACCGCCGCCACGCCGCAGCGGTGGACCGACAGCCTCGCCCGGTTGGCCGATGTGATCGTGTCAATGGGATGCGGAGACGAGTGCCCCATTTTCCCCGGTACCCGCCGCGTCGACTGGGAACTCGATGACCCTTCAGGCCGCAATCTCGACTTCGTGCGGCGCGTCCGAGACGACATTGAGCTACGCGTACAGCGCCTCGTCGACGAGCTCACAAGCAACTGTTGCGGATCTGGTGGATCTAGCGCACGTGGGCCGTTGCCGTCACCCACTGGCTGAGCGCGTCCTGATCAATGTGGGCGGCTACGTCGAGGGCATACACGCGGGTGTATTGACGATTGGCCAGGGTTCCCGTCATCCGCACGCGAACTACAAGCGTCCGAATCCTGAAAACGCACACCGGTGCACCTTGCGCATCGAGGGCCGAGAATCTGGCCTCGCCGAGCTGCGAGAAATCCTCGTGCTGAACATCGCCGTAATGGGTCCGGACCGAGTCCCAGTCAAGCGGGGATCCGCACGGCTGATGCAATCCAACAATTTGTAGCGTGGTGTCGTCCTCGTCGAGTCGACGACCACCGGTATTCATATCGGCCGCAATGCTGGCACCGCGATGAAACTCCCACCCGGCACCATCTCCCTGTTCGCAGCGAAGCCGAGTGGAGAACCCGAGCAACGACTGACGACGACCCCAATCATCGGTGACCTGGGAAAAAACGTCGGGTCCGGTTAACTGCGATGCCATTGGGCCACGCCGAACTGCAGTAACGGTGGGACGGCGTCGACCGGCGAACAAGTCAGTCACGGCCAGGGGCGCGTTCTGCCCGCAAGACCCTTCGGGGAGGGCGGCCGGTGCATACTCCTTGCGGCGTCCAAACGGTTTCATGGGGTATTCATCGGCGCGAACACGGTCCCCCTTAGGTGCCAACCGGCTCTGGCGACTACTTTTTAGACCGTGAGTAACAGCGGCAGTCCCATGCAGGCCCGACTCGATGATCTGAGCGCCCGCAAAAACGATGCGATCCATGCAGGGTCTCCCCGGTCAGTCGAACGGCATCAGGCCAAAGGCAAGATGTTGGCCCGCGAGCGAATCGAGTACTTTCTCGACCTTGGCAGCTTCCACGAACTCGACATGCTGGCTCGACACCGCGCTCCCAACGCCGGACTCGACGAGCGGCCGTACACCGACGGTGTCGTCACCGGTTGGGGAACTGTTGATGGTCGCAAGGTCTTTGTGTTCAGCCAGGACTTCACGGTTTTCGGCGGCGCACTCGGCGAAGTATTCGCCGAGAAAATCCACAAAGTTATGGACATGGCGCTCAAGGTCGGTGTGCCGCTGATCGGCCTGAACGACGGAGCCGGTGCCCGCATCCAAGAAGGTGTGGTGTCGCTAGCCAGCTATGGCGGCATCTTCCATCGAAACGTTCTGTCGTCAGGGGTCATCCCCCAGATCTCGGTGATTCTCGGTCCATGCGCAGGCGGCGCCGTATACAGCCCGGCCATGACCGACTTCATCTTCATGGTCAAAGAAACCTCCCACATGTTCATCACCGGCCCCGACGTCGTCAAGACCGTCACCGGCGAAGATGTCACGCTCGAGGAACTCGGCGGTGCAGGCAGCCACGCCAGCAAGTCCGGGGTAGCCACGTTTGTTGCCGACGATGAAAAGTCATGCCTCGACGACGTGCGTTACCTCTTGAGCTTCCTGCCTCAAAACAACTTGGAGACCGCACCAACGGTTGAGCCGACCGACGACCCCAACCGCCTGTGCGAGTCACTGCGCGACATCATGCCGGCTTCGCCCAATCAGCCGTACGACATGAAGAAGGTCATCCGCGAAATCGTCGACGATGGAGAGTTCTTCGAGTATCACCCGTCTTGGGCCCGCAACATCGTGTGCGGTTTCGCTCGAATCAACGGCGATTCGGTGGGCATCATTGGCAACCAACCTGCCATGTTGGCCGGGGTCTTGGATATTGAGTCATCGGAGAAGGGTGCGCGGTTCGTGCGTACCTGCGATGCGTTCAACATTCCAATCGTCACGTTTGTCGATGTGCCTGGGTTCCTGCCCGGTGTCGACCAGGAGTACGGCGGCATCATTCGCCATGGCGCGAAGCTGCTCTATGCATTCTGCGAGGCAACCGTGCCCCGGATCCAGATCATCACCCGCAAGGCCTATGGCGGCGCGTATGTCGTTATGAACTCAAAGTCGATCGGTGCCGACCTGGCATATGCGTGGCCAACCGCCGAACTTGCGGTCATGGGTCCCCAAGGCGCGGTCGAGATCGTATACAGGCGGGAACTGCAGCAGGCGGCCGACCCGGTGTCACGCCGAGTTGAACTCGTCGAGGAGTACACGGAGAAGTACGCCAACCCCTATGCTGCCGCCGAGCGAGGCTACGTCGATGATGTGATTGATCCGGCCGAGACGCGCCAGAAACTCGTTGCCGGGCTGGCGATGTTGAAATCCAAGCGTGAGGAACTCCCCAAGCGTAAGCACGGGAATGTCCCGCTGTGAACCAGATCACGCCTGCTCCAAATGACGAGGAAGCGGCTGCCATCGCCGTGGCCATCGAGTACCTTTGGCCACGGGCTGTGGTGGCTGCGGAATCGGCCGGTACTCGCTCAGCGAACGGCTCGGCCTGGCGGTTCAGCGGACGGTGGTGGGACAAGCCGGTAGCGTTAAGACGCGACCGCCCGTAGTGACAGGCATACACTCCTGTAATGAGCACTCCTCCTCCACCACCACCACCCCCACCACCGTCTGGCTTTCCTGGTAATTCCGGTTACCCCACGCCACCACCGGCACCCCACATGGGGTACGGGATGGCAACTCCGAACTACGCCGGCTGGGGCAGCCGAGTCGTTGCTACCATCATCGACGGTCTAGTCGCCATCCCATTCGTGCTCCCGGGCTACATCCTCAGCTTCGCCGGTGCAGCTGGTTCCGATGGCCAGGGTGGAAGTGGAGCACTCACAGGAATCGGTACCCTGCTGATTCTCGCTGGCGTAGTTGGCTTCCTCGTCATGTACTGCCGCAAGCTTGGCAGCACCGGCCAAACCTGGGGCCGCAAGGCCATGGGGTACAAGATCGTCGACAAAGATACCCACCAACCCATCGGGGCTGGCAAGGCGTTCGGTCGCTATGTGGCCCGCATCATCGATGGCATCCCGTGCTACCTCGGTTACCTGTGGCCATTGTGGGACAAAAACAAGCAAACCTTCTCCGACAAACTTCTCAACACCATTGCGGTGAAGGCGTAGCACCACGTGTCGGTACCGCCGCCGCCCGGGTCTTGGGTTCCTCCACCGGTACCCGGCCCGGGCTCGGCAGGTCTCTACTACCCAGCATCCCAAGGCTTCGTTTACGCCAGTTGGGGCGACCGGCTTGTAGCCACCCTCATCGACGGCGCGATCGCGATTGTATTCTGGGTACCAGGGTTCCTGCTCTTTGGTGTTGGATTTGCCACTGGTCACACTGGAACCTGCAACGATTTCAACACCGGCGAACCCACTACGTGCTGGCAGCCAAACGTTTGGCCGCTTGTCGTTGGCGGTATCGTCGTCGCACTTGGCCTCCTTACCTACTACCTCATTCTGTGTCGCAAACTCGGGCGCACAGGACAAACGTGGGGCCGCAAGATCATGGGCTACAAGGTCGTGGATCAGACCACCTTGCAACCTGTTGGCGCGTGGAAGGCCTTCGGGCGCTACTTCCTAACCGGCGTGCTTGAAGGCAACTGCTTCATTGGTTATCTGTGGCCTTTGTGGGATGACAAGAAGCAACGTTGGACCGACAAGATTCTGAACACCATCGCCGTGAAGGCCTAGTCACCGCTCAACAGCTGGCGGATACGTTCTTTCGGACGGCCGATGATGGCTCTGTCACCGCGAACAACGATCGGGCGCTGCATAAGCATCTTGTGTTTGACGATGATGTCGGCGACCGTCTCGGGCGTGGTGTAATCGGCTGCGTTGAGGCCCAACTTTGCGAACTGACTGTCCTTGCGGACCAGGTCCGCCACCGGATCTTCGAGATGCTCGGCAAGCCAGATGATGGTGGCTCGGTCGGGCGGAGTCTTTTGATACACAACAATGTTGGCTTCGACGCCAAGTTCTTCAGCAACGCTCACGGCGTTGACCGACGAGTTTCAATGACCGTTGTGGTAGATCGTTACCTTGTCTGATGCCATGCCACCTTGTTTAGCCGACTAAGCAGGACCACATGAAACTTGGATTTTTCGGCATCAACTCCGGTGCCCTGGCTACAAACCCCGCGCTGCTCGTCGAGGTTGCTACAACGGCCGAGACGCTTGGGTTCGACTCGGTATGGGCTGGCGAGCACATGTGCGTGCCGAATCCTCGCGCTGCACCATCACCAATCGAGCCGACCGACCCAATGCTCGACCCAATACCGGCCCTAGCGTTTGCGGCTGCCCACACCACGAAACTGCTGGTGGGCACCGGTGTGCTTCTTTTGCCCCAACGCAACCCGGTTGCATTGGCCAAGGAAGTTGCCAGCCTCGACGTACTCAGTGGGGGCCGCGTGCTCCTCGGTATCGGCATTGCATATCTCGAAGCCGAGTTGCGCGCTGTTGGGGTGCCGATGGAACGGCGCGGCGAACGTACCCTCGACTACCTCGCGGCCATGCGCGCCCTGTGGGGCATGGAACATCCTGAGCATCATGGCGAGTTCGTCTCGTTTTCGGGTGTCGACGCATATCCTCGCCCAACCCGGCCACAAGGACCACCGGTTGTGATGGGTGGCCATACAGCGGCGGCCTACCGGCGAGCCGTCACTGTCGCCGACGAGTGGTACGGATTCCGGTGTGATCTCGACACCACCGCCGTTTGCCTCGACGGCCTGCGAAGCGCGCGAGCTCGGTATGGGCTCGGGCGCGCTATCGACCGCCTCACCATTTCCATCACACCGAAGGCCCCACTGACCGCCGAGCTCGTTGAGGGCTACGGCCAGCTTGGCGTCGATCGCCTTATCGTGCTCACTGGTGCATCCGATCGCGATGGCTATCTTCGCTTCCTGGAGTCCAATGCCAAGTTCGCGAGCGAATAGGGTTGAGTAGCGACCCAAACGTTGTGCATCTTGTCGCCAATGACTTGTCGGTCATTGTCGATTCCAGCTCCGGGGTACCGGCAATTGTATATATGGGCGAGTCGTTGGGTGACGACGTCTTGTTGCCTTCAATCGCCATTGCGTTGTCACGCCCGGTACCCCATAACTCGCTGAATCACGAGGCGCCGCTTGGGGTTGTACCCGAGCACGGTTCGGGATGGCCGGGCCGGCCCGGCCTTGAAGGCCGACGTCACAACGGTTCAGGCTGGGCGCCACGTTTCCGGGTCGACTCGCAAACCGTCGATTCCACGTCGGCGGCGTATCGGTGCATCGACCTGGTTGCCGGGCTAGCGCTCACTATCCACATCGGTATCGAGGCTGGGCCCGTGGTAGCTCTACATGCCGAGGTCGAGAATCTGGCCGACACTACGTACGAGGTCGACCGCTTAGCCATCACCGTGCCGATTGCGGCTCATCTCACCGAGCTGCTTACGTTTGGCGGACGATGGTGCCAAGAGTTCCGCCCTCGCCGCGTTACCTGGCAGCACGGTACACACCTCACCGAGAACCGTAGAGGTCGCACATCGCACGATCATTTGCCGTTGGTGTTCGCCGGCGAAACCGGTTTCTCAGAAACCCACGGCAACATCATTGGCGCCCATCTCGGGTGGAGCGGCAATCACAGCATCTATCTTGAACGACTCACCGATGGCCGCGGCTACCTGCAGGCAAACGAACTGCTTATGCCAGGCGAAATCGTATTGCAACGAGGCGAGCGCTATCGCACCCCCACGCTGTTTGTCGTGCACGGCTCACACGGGTTGAACAGTGTCAGTCGCGCGTTTCATCGGTACATCCGCGCCCGCGACCAACACCCAACCGGTCCGCGACCCGTCCTACTCAACACGTGGGAAGCCGTGTACTTCGATCACGATCTCAAACGGCTCCGTAGCCTGGCCGACCACGCAGCGGCTGTCGGTGTCGAGCGGTTCGTGTTGGACGACGGCTGGTTTCACGGACGCCGCAACGACCGGGCTGGTTTGGGCGACTGGTGGGTCGACCGTGCCATATACCCCGACGGTCTGACGCCACTCATCGATCATGTGCACGGCCTCGCCATGGAGTTCGGGTTGTGGTTCGAACCAGAAATGGTGAACCCCGATTCGGACCTGTATCGACAGCATCCCGGCTGGGTTCTTGCAACCCCCGGCTACGACCCGGTCCTGGCTAGAAATCAGCTGGTCGTCGACCTGGCCAACCCCGACGCATTCGCTTACATCTTGGCCCATGTCGATGCCGTACTTCGCAACAACCAGATTGAGTATGTGAAGTGGGACATGAATCGCGACCTTGTCGATGCGAGCCATTTGGGTCGTGCGGCAACTCATGCTCAAACACTGGCGGTCTATCGATTGTTCGATGAACTTCGGCTGCGACACCCAACCGTCGAGTTCGAAAGTTGCTCGTCAGGAGGTGGCCGTGCCGACTTCGAAATACTGCGTCGCACCGTTCGAGTCTGGACGTCGGATTGCAACGACGCGCTCGAACGCCAAACGATCCAGCGCGGCTTTAGCTACCTGCTGCCACCCGAGTTGATGGGTGCCCACATCGGGCCAACTCGGGCGCACACCACTGGCCGACGGCACACGCTGGCGTTCCGGGCCGCAACCGCCATGTTTGGTCACCTCGGGCTCGAGTGGAACCTCATCGACGCAACCGATCAAGACCGCGCCGACATTGCTGAAGTGGTTGAGTTGCACAAACGATTTCGGCCGCTGTTGCACTCGGGAACGGTCCACCGACTCGACCATCCAGATCCGTCAGGAATGGCGCACGGTGTCATCTCGGTCGATGCCAACGAGGCCATTTTTGCGTACGCCCAACTCACTGCTCTGTTCGCTTCAACTCCTGCGCCATTACGAATCACCGGGCTCCCTCGGGAACGTCGCTACATGGTCAAACCGCTGATCACCGGCGACCGATTCGGCACCAAACCCAACAGCGCCTGGATGACAGATGGCGTCGTGCTCACCGGTCGCCAGCTCGCTGCGCATGGTGTGCAGCTGCCGATTCTCGGACCCGAATCAGCGATCCTGCTGCACCTCGTTGCTCACTGACCCGTAGGCTCTTGTCATGGCATGGTTCTCGCAGAAGCCCGCTCACATCCCATCGGCCGACGAAGCACTTCCAGGTCGCACCCAAAGCATGCCCATACCGGCTGCGCACCATGTGAACGGCAACCCGCTCGTCGGGCCATGGCCCGATGGGTACGAAACTGCGGTGTTCGGCATGGGATGTTTTTGGGGGGCCGAGCGAACGTTTTGGGAGCTTCCCGGCGTGCATTCCACAGTTGTCGGCTACGCCGGTGGGTCGACACCGAACCCCACCTACGAGGAAACGTGCACCGGCATGACCGGTCATACCGAAGTGGTTCTTGTGGTCTTCGACCCGGCCGTAGTCTCCTATGAGCAGGTGCTCAAGGTCTTCTGGGAAAATCACAACCCCACCCAAGGCATGCGCCAGGGCAACGACGTCGGCACGGTGTATCGAAGCGCCGCTTACTTTGTCGACGAGACACAACACGCTGCGTTGCTCGACAGTCGCCGCGAATACGACGCCCGGTTGAAGGAGGCGGGTTTTCCCGAGATCACCACCGAGATCGCCGCGCTCGGGCCGTTCTACTCTGCCGAGCCGTATCACCAGCAGTACCTGTCGAAGAACCCGGACGGCTACTGCGGCATTGGTGGCACCGGCGTTGCCTGCGCCATTGGTCTGACGCTGTAGATCCTTGAGGTAGCTTGCGTCCGGTTCCGAGCCAAACGGCCTATCCTGAGTTCATGAGCGATTTCATGAACAAAGCAAAAGCCGCAGCCGACGACCTCAAGACGCAAGCTGAAGACCTTGCCCACAAGGTACAAGAACGCATCCCCGACGACATGAAGGCCAAGGCCGCCGAGTTTAAGAACAAGGTGCAAGAACGTATCCCCGACGACTTGAAGGCGAAAGCCGACGAGCTCAAGGACAAGGCCGAAGATGCGTTCGGCAAGCTGAAGGCCAAGGTCGAAGACATGCTGCCGGGCGACAAGGATGGCAACGGCCACTGATCTAGTACGTATCAGTACGCCGACGGTTTAGTCGGCAGTTTCGGCACCGCCAGCATCTTTCTTGATGGTCACAGTTTGAACGGCAGCATCAACGGCGCTGACAGTGACTTTGACGTCAAGCGGGTTCTTGGATGTCCGATAGAGATCGAACTTGTTAATCGGAAAGTGATCGCGCTCACCGGTGGAATCGAAATGGGCGATGCGTTTGCCGCTGGCGGTGATAACGAAGTCGGCGGGGAGTTTGGCGTAGTAGCTCTCCGATTTCCCGGTCGTTGTATCGGTAATGGTGTAAAAAACCTCGACGCCGCCAAGGGACGCCGTGCCAGTGTTCGCTAGGGCGATTTCCAGGTGATCCGGGACGTCCTTGCCGGTCATGGGGTCGACGTTGTCCTCGGCATTTACCTTGTCGATTCTCAGTGTGTTGGTGGTCGACGTGTTGTTGATCGGGTTGCTGGTGACGGGTAGTACCGCACCACTGGGCGCATTCACCCCGTCAGACGGCTTCGATGCGGAGGCCGTGTTTGTGGGCTTGGTGGTTGCGCCGCCGCATGCGACGAGCAGCGCAACGGTCGTCACGACACAGGTTGCGATAATCATGCGGGGGTGGCTGGTGACTGGTTTCATGTGTTGTCTCCTTCGTGGGGAATGGTGCGCAGGGCGCGTCGTTGCGTGGCGATGAGCGCTAATGGCGCAAGGGTCGTCCAGGCGACGTCGGTCCACACCCGAGCCATCAGACCGGCGAGTGTGAGGTCTCGATACCGTTCCTTTACGTCGACCATGGCGAACACGAACCGCTGGTAATGCTGCGAGAACGAGATCCATTCCACGCGGGTGCGTAGCGTCTCGTACAGGCTGAAGTGGGCGAGGATCGTCGTTTCGTCGTCACGGTTTAGCCCCAGGGCTTTGAACAAGCCACCGGGAATCTGGTTGTCGGCATCGAGCGTGTCGCCGATCTGCGGGGTGACGAGCACGAACACCAGCCAGACGCACAGCGCCGCAATGAGCCCGTTGGCCGGATTGCATGAGCGTGCGGTACACGTGACTCCGAGAGCGTAGAACCCGGCCATGTACACAATCGTGACCAGATAGGCGAGTAGCAGTTGGGCCGACTCGCCAGGATTGATCCAGTCGTGCCCGATGATCCCGATACACACGACTGCAACAGCGCCGGTAGCGGCGACGATAGTGGCGATGACGGCGACAGCTCCGACAAGCGTGCCAGTGGCGAGATCACCGGCGCTGACAGGCCGCGAGCGGAGCAGGATTATGGTCCGACTCGATCGCTCGCGACTGACGGTGAGGTACCCAAGCGCGATCGCGATAATGGCGCCTACGATCTGGAGATACTCGAACCCGCCGCGCAGAAGCGACAGCGCTGCCAGTGGTGAGGGTGCGATTCGCTCCAGCCCGCTTGCGGTTGCGGCGGCCTTGTAAGCCCGATAATCGGCCACCTGGCCGGCGTGAGTGACCGACGCGATGGAAACCGAAGCAACGGTTGCGGCAACCAGCACGACTACTAGCGCGACAAGGACGCGTGAACGGACTGCTGCTCGATACTCGTGGCCCGCAAGTGCTCGGAGTTGTCGGAAACGGTCAGTCATCGGTCATGCTCCTTGCATAGTCGTGCCGGGCGATCACGAGGGAGAAAAGCCCCGCAACAATGACGAGCGCCATGACGATCGGGGCGACGCGGCCGATGGTGTGCACAGCGGTTTCAGTAGGTGCGGTTTGCAAGATGCGACCGGACGCTTCCTTGAACTGTTCGGCGATGGACCACGGGCGCGCCCGTTGGGTGACTTTGAAGAACGTCTGCGAGGAAGAGACTGGGTCGACGATCGGGTTGAGCGACTGCGACGGGCGCAAACCGGACGTGAACTGCGGGACCGCGAACGTGACCACAAGCCACACCCCTATGGCGGTCAGCAGCCCGAGTGAGCGGCGGCGAGTGGCGAGCAGCATCAGCGACCCGACGACGGCGAACAGCCACAGATACACCCAGGACAGCAGGGCGAACCCGACCAGTCGCGCTACGTCACCCGCTGACGGGACGGCCTTGTTGACGGCCGTGAACGCCACTGCGCTCAGCAGGGCCGAGATCGCCATAGCGAGACCGAGCAGTACCGCTGGCGCGGTGATCACCGCCGTGGCGTATGCCTGACGATGGACCGGGCGGCTGAACACGAGTCGGCCGGTGCCGGTGGAATGGTCATCGGCGACAGCAAGGTGGCCGGCGATGACCGCGACGAGCGCGCCGATCATCGTGACGTAAATCGACATATTCGACAGCATCGACAACTGAGGCTTGAGCAGGAACGGGTTTGGGGGGGCCGGTAGGCCGCGCTGAGCCAGCAACTTAACCGACTCGTCGTAGACACCCACGATGGTTCGCTGGCTGGCCCAACCAAGCAGACCGGCCAGCATCGTCAACGCGGCCATCACACAGACGGTGCCAGCGGTGACGCCCTGACGGTGCATGATGCGCAACCGGTTTCGGGTGAAGGTGACGATCATCACGCCGATCCGACCCGCACATAGATGTCCTCGAGCGTGGCTTCATCGGGGAACCGGGCCATGGTTGCGTCGAGCGTGTCGTGGTAGATCAGCTCGCCTTGGTTGAGCACTCCAATCGTGGTGCACACCCGGGCGACCTCCGACAGCAGATGGGTGTTCATAAACACCGTCATCCCGAGATCGCCGTTGAGTCGCTGGATCGTTTCACGGAGTTGGCGCACGCCCATCGGGTCGAGGCCGCTGGTCGGTTCGTCGAGAAACAGCACCTCGGGCCGGTGCAGAATCGCCTGCGCTATCCCTACCCGCTGCCGCATCCCCGTCGAGAACGTCCCAAGGCGTAGATCTGCCAGTTCACTGCAGTTGAGATAAGCGAGCGTTTCGAGAGCAGCCTTGCCTGGATTGGTGACGCCAGACAGTCGAGCGAAGAACTCAAGGTTCTCGGCCGCGGTGAGGTGCGCGTACAACCGGACATCGGACGGTAGATAGCCGATCAACCCGGTCACCGATGCCCTCTGAGTCACGGTATCGAACCCGCACACCTTGGCCTGACCGCTTGTCGGTGCGATCAGAGTGGTGAGAATGTTCATGGCCGTGGTCTTCCCGGCGCCATTGTGGCCGAGAAAACCGAAAATTTCGCCTGTACCGATCGTGAGATCGACACCTCGCAGCGCGTCGACGCTGCCGAAGGAATGCCGAAGCCCGATCAGTTCGATTGCTGGTGCGGTGGTCTGGTTCATTGCCGATCACACTACGAACCGGCCGCCCAGAAGCCGGCGAGCGGTTTGCCAGAATTCGGCCAGAAACAGTACGGCGCGCCGTGGCGGTCGCTACCGTTCCCTGGGTGAGCGGTGAACGGATCGTACTGATCGAGGACGACAACCGCATCGGTGCCAGCCTGCAACGCGCCCTCGCGAGCAGCGGCTACCGGGTCCGGTGGGAACCCGATGGCCAACGCGGGCTCACTGCCGTTGCCGAACACGACCCAACACTTGTGATCCTCGACCTCGGTCTCCCAGACATCGATGGTCTCGACGTGTGTCGCCACATCCACCGCACACACCCAGCGGTCGAGGTGATCATGCTGACGGCACGCGACGAAGAAATCGACATCGTCGTCGGACTCGACGCCGGTGCCGTCGACTACATCACCAAACCGTTCCGTCTCGCCGAACTGCTCGCCCGCGTTCGCGCCCAGTCTCGCCGCGTCGCATCCACGCTGACCGAACTGATCACCATCAACAAGCTCACCGTCGACCCTGCGGCCCGACGCGTGTTCGTCGACGGTTGCGAGCTTGAGCTACGGCCCAAAGAGTTCGACCTGCTCGCTCGTCTAGTAACCGATGCCGGCCACTCCGTCACCCGAGACACGCTCATGGCCGACGTGTGGGATAGCCATTGGCACGGCTCCACCAAAACCCTCGACTTCCACATCGCCGCTCTGCGCCGCCACCTCGACACCCCCGGCCACCCAAGCCGTATCACCACCGTTCGAGGCGTCGGCTTCCGATACGAGACCTCGTGAGACGTCGCATCCTCGCCACTATCCTCGCTGTTACCGCGACAGCTATCGCAGCGTTCGCGATACCCCTAGTGCTCGTGGCAGCACAGTTCGTAAACGACCAGGCCGTGCTGCGGCTGCAACGCAACACTATGCTCGCCATGCGAGAGGTCCCAACCGACTTCGCTGACGGTACCGACCCGGTCGAACTCCCAGTCGAACCCGACATCGCCTACACCCTCTACGACCGAGACGGCACCCGCATTTCCGGCCCCGGGCCCAAGACCGCCGACCCCGCCACCCGCCTAGCGCTCGGCAACCAGGTCGTCGACATCGAGTCGGGCGAAGCGATCGTCGTGGCCGTTCCGATCGCGTACGACGAGACTGTGATCGGTGCTTTACGCGCCGAGCAACCCACCGGTACCATCGACGCCGAGAACCGTCGCAATGCGGCAATCATCGCCGCCAGCGCGCTGGCCATCATCGCAGCAGCCACGGCGCTTGGTTACCTCCTCGCCGGACGGATCACCAAACCCGTTGCCGACCTGCGCGATGCCACCATCCAACTCGGCACCGGAGATTTCGCCATCACCCCACCATCTTCCACGATTCCCGAGTTACGTGACACCTCTATCGCCCTCGACGAAGCTGCACGGCGCCTCGACAATCTCGTCACCCGTGAACGCAGTCTGACTGCCGACGTCACGCACCAACTCCGCACCCCGCTCACCGGCCTTCGTGCGGCCATCGAGACCGAACTCGCCTTTCCTCGCGATGACCCAGCGCTCGCCCTCAATGAAGCGCTCGGCGATGTCGACCGATTAGAACGCACCATCACCGAACTGCTCACTATTGCCCGCACCACCAACCAAGCTGCAACGGAGATCGATCTCGACCGCCTCCTCGCCCAAGTCACGGCCGATTGGTCACCCCGCCTCATCAAGGCGGGACGTGTGCTTCATGTTCCCTCGACGCAGTACCGGCCCAAACCTGCCGCCAACCCCACGATGGTTCGCCACATAGTCGACATAGTGCTCGACAACGCCCTCATCCACGGCAACGGTACAGTGAGCCTCAGTATCGTCCATACCGACACGACTGTCACCCTCGCGATCACCGACGAGGGCGACGGATTCGCCGAACCCGGCCAACCCGTCAGTCCCGCCCACGGTCACGGCCTGGAACTGGCGTCACGACTCGCGCGCGCCATGAACGGCCGTCTGGTCATCTCACGACACACACCCCAACCACGAGTTGAACTCGTGCTACCCCGGATCGAGCGCACAGCCAAAGACAGCTGATCGTGAGCGGCGTCCGGTGTGCCACACGAGATCTCGGTCGTGATCAGCGCCGCTCAGTCCTTGCCGTCAACCAGACGGGGATGCTCGCAACCCGGCCGCGTGGCGGTGGAGCTTCGCGATGGCGCAGGCGACGTCCAGGACGTCGTTACGTTCGGCGAGCAACAGCCGGTGTTGCAGCCAGACAGTCGACGCCACGGCAGCCTCGGCGTTCGGCAGTTGTAGGTCCCGGTAGACAATCGTCGGCGCATTCGCTCGCAGCCGCGGGCTGAAGTTGTGATGCCGGAACACCGCCAATTCGTTGAGGGACGGATACGACACGCCCATCGGTACCCCTTCGGCCGCGAGTGCCGACTCAAACGCCCGAAGAGGTAAGTCTGCGAACTCGGCCTTGTCGTAGTGGAAAACGAAGCAGTAGTTGCCCTGGGTATCCATTCGCGGATCGCGTCGCTGCCCTCGGATACCGGGGATCTGTTCAAGCGCCTCGATCAGCGCGACCGCGTTAGCGTTGCGAACGCGGTTCTGCTCGGGGAACCGATCGAGTTGCGCCTGGAGAATCGCACCCTGCCACTCGGTCATCCGCAGGTTCGTGCCCGCGGTGGCGTGGTGATAGAACCATTCGCCCTGTACGCGTCCGCAGTCGGCATACGCCCAGGCTTTGTCGCGAAGCTCTTCGTCGTTGCAGATCAGCACACCGCCCTCGCCGGCGGTCATCAGCTTCGAACGCTGCATCGAGAACGAGCCGAAGTCACCCCACGAACCAACGCCTCGGCCACGCCAGAACGTGCCATGAGCATGGGCGCAGTCCTCGATTAGGCGCAGCCCGCGTCGCGCGCAGAGGTCGACGAGGGCATCGAGGTCGGCCGCGGCGCCGGCCACGTGCACGGCGATGATCGCCCGCGTGCGTTCGGTGATGGCGGCCTCGGCAGCGACCGGGTCGATGCACAACGTCTCAGGATCGATGTCGACAAGCACAGGCACGGCGTTGACGGCGAGCACGGCTGAGGCCGAGGCGACGAAGGTAATACCCGGCACCAACACTTCGTCACCTTCACCAATATCGCACGCGATCAGCGCAGCCTCGATCGTGTGCGTGCCGTTCGTCATGGCCAAGCCGAAACGAGCGCTGTGGTAGGTGGCGAAGTTCTGCGCGAAGGCCGCGGCGACGTTACCGTCACCCTGCCACCAACCGCCGGTGTCCAGCGTGTCGAGCAACCGCGTGCGCTCGTTGCGGTCCCAGACGGGCCACGATGGGTAGCTGGTCGAACAGGTCGGCGCGCCCCCAAGTATGGCGGGTAGGTCCGATCCCACGTGTGCGTTCATGCGCGCCTCGTCCCGAACAGTTCCAGCAGTCGGCCCATGCCGCCGAAGGTAACAATCCGGAACTCCTCGCCGGCGGCGACTTTGTGTTTAGTGCCGGTGTTTGCCGCTCCGGCCCGGACGAGTTTCTCGACCAGCGGGCGCACGTCGCCGGTCGCCACGACCGTCGCGGCGAGCGGGAGGTCCCACCCTCCGGTGTGGGCCTGCAGCACAAGTTGGTTGGCGAAGTTGGTCATCATCGTCACGTGGGCGCACGCGGCTTCGACCTTGCGGTCGAGTGTGGTCGAGATATCGACCACGTGGGTCGGGTCGACAACGTGGCGCCCGAAGTACCAACGCTCGAAGCAGCCGTGCGGGCCAAGCCCATCGGCGATGTGTTCGGGATGGTGTTTGTCGAACTGGCTGGTCCAGAATGCCTCGTCGGTAGCCTGCGCGACCATGTGGTGATCCTGGTTGTCTTCGCCGTGCATGGCATCGGGATCGAAAGTGACCACGGCGTACGGGCGGTAACGCCGGATCTGGCGGATGAGTTTCTCGCGTAACGCCACCTCGCTGGTGTCGGCGAGGGTATCGGTGGGCAGGCCGAGTTCGACGATTTCAGCGACACCGAGCACCTCGACGGCGCGCCGAAATTCGGCCGCATTGGCCTCGATGGTTGCGATCTCCGACAGACCAATCGAATCCCATCGGTCGTCGGTAACACGCACCACGACCACGCGCCAGCCGCGGTCGCTCCATACCGCCACTGTTCCGCCAAGGAACAAGGCAACGTCGTCGGCGTGGGCCACGACCACAAGGATCACCCGTTGTTGCCCCGGCTCAATCGTGCAGATCTCGGTCATCAGCGCGCCGGAGCATGACGGGGCCAGGGCGCGTGTTGTTCCCAGATGCGCGCCAGTCGCAGACACACGTCCTCGCGATGTCGTGGAGCCGTGACCATCAACCCAATCGGCAGCCCCTCGGCGTTGACACCGGCTGGCAGGGTAATCGATGGCAGGTTCACCACGTTGGCCAGCATGGTGAGCAGCGCGGCGTTCCCGGCGTGACACCGCCGGCCACCGATCTCGGTGGGCATTGGGCCCTCGGCGTTGAACGGCGGGCACGCGTTCGTTGGGGTGAGCAGCACGTCGGTGTGTTCGAACAGTTCGGCGACGCGAAGTTCGAGCTTGCGCCGTTCCCGCTCGACACGGGCAAAGGAGGGCAGCGTGACCGTTCGACCCCGACGCCAGCCGCCGACGATCCGGGGGTCGAGTTCGTCAAGCCGACCTTCCCAGTTGTCGGGGACATCGACGAACTGGTCGGCGCCTTCCATGAACGCGTAGATGCGGATGAAGTCATCGAACTGGACATCGACGCTCGTCGGTCGCATGCGGGCGGCTTGGATCAGAGATGCGCTGGCACGCGAGGTGATCGCTGTAACTTCAGGGTCGACCACCACGAAGCCGAGGTCGGTCGACCAGGTCGCCCGAATGCCACCGACGTCGAGCTGTTCGATGGCGTCGCTGTAGCGGAAGCCCGGGTGGGGCAGCGACGTGCGGTCACGCGAGTCGGGGCCAACGGCGACGTCGAACAACAGCGCGGTGTCGGCGACGGTGGTGGCGAGGGCGAAGTTGACGGCGTTCTGCGCATGGCGAGTGACGCCGAAGGTGGGGACGCGCCCGTAGGTGGGTTTCAAGCCGGGGAGCCCGCATGAGCTAGCCGGCCCTCGGATCGAGCCGCCACCGTCGCTCGCCGTGCCGAACGGGATCATCCCGGCCGCGACCGCAGCTGCGGTCCCGCCGCTTGACCCACCAGGGGTGCAGTCAAGTCCCCAAGGGTTGCGGGTGACCCCGAGCAGTGGGCTGGCGGTGTAGCCCCAGGCGCCGAACTCGGGGGTGGTCGTCTTGCCGATCGGGATCGCTCCTGCCGCCCGCAAGCGAGCCACGTGCAAGTCGTCACGTTCTGCCGGGGGATTGGACGCGTACCAGCGCGAACCACGCGTGGTCGGCATTCCGGCACAGTCCTCGAGATCTTTCACGCCGAACGGCACGCCGGCGAGGGGCCTCAACTCGTCACCGTCCCGGCGGGCCGCGTCCACGCGGTCGGCTGCCCGCAACGCGCCCTCGGCGTCGACGTGGCAGAAGGCGTTGATCACCGGATCGAGGGCGGCAACACGATCGAGGCAGGTCTGGACCAGTTCACGAGCCGAGACCTGTCCAGAGCGCACGAGTTCGGCGGCAGTGATCACATCGGGGAGTTCCATCTGCGCGACAGTATTCCCTTCCGCCGTCACCGCCCGTCCTGGAGAAAGTAGAGCCCGACATGTCCGAACCATCCGTTCTCGGCATCCCGTTCGCATGCATCGAGGCCGACGCTGCGGAACTCCTGACGGCACGGGGCACACCACTGGTGGTCTGCGCCAACGAACCACCCTGGTCGACAGTGCGGGCCACGCTCGGCGGCACGGAACTGCTCGCTACCATCGAGGCGTGGGACATGGTTCTTGCCCACCTGTCGACCACGGTCGAGCGCCTGATTGCCACCGTCGCTTCGGTGAAACTCAGGGCGGCGACGATCGTCGGTCTCGGCGGTGGCACCGCGCTCGACACTGCGAAGTATATCGCGTGGCGCACGGGACGACCGCTCGTCCAAGTACCGACCATCACCTCGGTCGACGCCGGTTTCACCGATGCGATCGGGGTGCGCGACCAAGGAAGCGTCCGGTACATCGGCAAGGTTATTCCCGAGGTGGTGGTGATCGACCTGCCGCTCATCACGTCGGCCCCGGCCCGGCTGAACCGCGCCGGCGTCGGTGATGTGCTCTCGTGCCACACGGGCCTGTTCGACTGGCGGCTCGCCAGCAGCCATGAGCTCGGCCATCCCTGGCACGACGGGTTGGCGACGCTCGGTGCCACCCTGCTTGACGAGTTGGAAGCAGCTGCCGACGATATCGGCGCGGTATCGAACGACGGGGTCCGTTTCCTGGCCGATGCGTACCGGCGGATCGGCGCCGCGTGCGCGTGGGCAGGCCACAGCCGGTTCGAGGAAGGGTCCGAGCACTTCTGGGCGTACGCCAACGAACATGCCACGGGCGCGCACCCGGTGCATGGCGAGATCATCTCGTTCGCCGTGTGCGCCATGGCGCATGTGCAGGGCAACGACCCCGAGCGCGTCCGACGCATCGTCGAACGATCAAAGGTGCGTGCCCACCCCGACGACCTCGGCGTGACCGAGTCGTCGTTCCACAGTTGCCTGCTCGGTCTTCGCGACTACGGACGCGCCAACGGGCTCGATGCCTCGGTGGTCGACCTCGTCGACATGTCCCCACGCCAAGTCGACGCAGCCTGGAAGTTCGTCACCTCACTCCCCCACGCACCCGGCTGACCAGTCACGACTTCGCAAGACGGGCGAGGTGGCATCATGGACCATGCCCGCCGTTGCTGAGATCGCCCCCAACCGTTCCACCGAACTGCTGCAGCAGCTGATCCGACTCGGATGCGTCAATACCGGCCATGCTGATTCGGGGTTCGAGACCAGGGCGGCCGACCTGCTTCGCCCGGTGGTGGACCTGCCGGGGGTCGAGGTGGAACAGTTCGGGCCTACGCCCGATCGCCAGTCACTCGTTGCTCGCCTTCCCGGCACCGACCCCACCGCGGCGACGCTGCTCCTGCTCGGACATACCGATGTGGTGCCTGCCGAATCCGCTGACTGGCGGCATGACCCATTCGGCGGGGAACTTATCGATGGCTGGGTGTGGGGTCGGGGAGCGATCGACATGCTGTGCGTGACGGCATCGATGGCGGTCGCGTTCGCCGACCTCGCCCGTCGCCGCATAGCACTGCCGGGTTCGGTCGTGTTCGTCGCCGTCGCCGACGAGGAAGCGGGAGGCAAACTCGGCGCCGATTGGCTGTTGCGTCACCACCGCGACGCCGTGATGGCCGACTATGTGCTCACCGAGTGCGGGGGCACGCCCTTGCACACGCCGGCCGGCATGCGACTGCCGGTGCTGGTCGCCGAGAAGGGCGCGGCCTGGTGCAAGCTCACGGTGCACGGCACAGCGGGTCACGGCTCGACCCCGATCATCGGCGACAACGCCCTCGTCAAAGCGGCCGAGGTTGTGCGTCGCATCGCGGCCTACCGGCCCCTCGGTGTCATCCACGACACCTGGCGGAACTATGTCGCTGCGATGGGTTTCGAGCCCGACCTGCGAGCGGTACTGCTAGACGCTGCGGCAATAGCGGACTGGGCGGCCAACCATCACGACCGCGGGTTCGCCGCCGACTGCCACGCCTGTACCCACTTGACGATGTCACCCAATGTGCTGCGGGCCGATGGCAAGACGAACACCATCCCCGGCCGGGTCGAACTCGAGGTCGACATCCGCACCCTGCCAGGCCAGACGCACGGACTTGTTCGGGAGATCCTCGTGGACCTCATCGGCGACCTCGCCGACAGCGTCGATATCGAGTTTATGGCCGATGCTTGGGACGCGACTGCGTCGCCCGTCGCCTCGCCGCTGTGGGATGCGGTCGAGCGGGTCTCGGCTCGGGTGTACCCCGAGGCGCAGTGCGTACCGGCGATAACTCCCGGCGGCACCGACGCCCGGTTCTTCCGGCGCGAGGGCTCCACGTCCTACGGCTACGGTTTGTTCTCTCGCGAGCTCACCTTTGACGACTACGTCGCCATGTTCCACGCCGCCAACGAGCGAGTCGACGTGCACTCGATGGCCCTCATGGAAACTCTGTGGGCCGACATCGCCGTGCATCTGCTCAACGGCTAGGCGGGATCTATTTCTGTACGACGATCCTCCGCTCGATTGGTACACGGTGTACGCCCGTACACAAGAGGCCCGTGTACACCAGTCCGTTGACTGGGTACACGGGCCTCATCCGGTTGCGCCTAGGCAGCTACAGCCTTTCGTGGCCGGCCAGGACCGATGAACCCGTCGATCATTTCGCCGTCACGGAACAACTGCCCGCCCCACACTCCGTCGATTTCCCCACGATCGATAGCGCTGGCCAGGCATTCGGCCTGGTGGCGGCATCCGTTGCAGATGGTCTGGGCGCGTCCGACCAGCGCGTTTCGCTCGACAGCTTTCAGTGCAGGAGTCGGGTAGAAGACATCGAGAAGACCGGCGCACGGCGCGTCGGTGATCTTGGGCAGTTCGAACACTGGCAACGCGAGTGCTCCGTTGGTCAGGGTCATAGTCATCGTGGGTTCACCTCCGTTTTGTAAGGAATCAAGATCCGGAAAAGCGAAGAAGCCGCCTGCCCGGGGGACCGGGTGGCGGCTCGGAAAGCTCGTCGAATTGACGGCTAACTCGTGAGAACCACCACCTGGTATGTGTCGCCATTTCCCTCGCACCGCTGCGCGAACGCAGCGACGCGCGGTCGTGACGGCATAATGCCAGCACTGAGGCGCGAGTTGAGGGGGAAGGACGTCATGCGCATCACTTTGCCGCATCTTTTGGCGGCGCGCAAGGAGATATTCGAGATTGTCATTTTTGGGTGGCCGCCATCCATTGCTCGACCTCTTTGGCCACTTTGGGAATATCGGCCGACAGCACCCGGCACCCGTCAGCGGTTACAAGTACGTCGTCTTCGATTCGGACGCCGATGCCACGAAGCTCGGCGGGAACCGTGAGGTCGTCGCGTTGAAAGTACAAGCCGGGTTCAACAGTGAGCACCATGCCGGCAACGAGTGGCCCACCCTTGTAGACCTCGTTGCGGGCCTCGGCACAGTCGTGCACGTCAAGACCAAGCATGTGGCTGACGTTATGCAGTGTGTATCGGCGATACGTCTCGGCCTTCAACAACCTGCCTCGATCCCCCGACAGCACACCCCATTCAATGAGAGCATCGAGCAGCACCGACATGGCGGCGACGTTGGGGTCCATGAACGCGGCACCCGGTTGGACGGCGGCGATGCCAGCCTTTTGCGCGGCGAGAACCGCATTGTAGACACGACGTTGCACCGGAGTGAACCGTCCGCTCAGCGGCAATGTACGAGTGACATCTGCGGTGTACAGCGAGTGCGTTTCGACGCCCATGTCGAGTAAGCCCAGTTCGCCGCGCTTCACCGGGCCGTCGTTATCGGTCCAGTGCAACGTGCAGGCGTGGTGCCCGCACGCCACGATGGAGCCGTAGCCAACGTCGTTACCTTCCAATCGGGCACGGCGAAGAAAGGTGCCTTCCAGCCACCGCTCGCTGCCGGCCCGCGGTATCTCGGAGATCACATCTTCGAAGCCGCGCTTGGTACCAGCGACAGCCTTTTCGAGCTCACCAATTTCCCAGTCGTCTTTGACAAGACGTAGCTCACTCAGTGCCTGATTCAACTCGGCGTCGGCCTTGGCCCGACCGCTGCGAATGCGATCATCGACTGTTGGGTCGACTCCACGCAAACGCCGCACGCCCCCCTTGGTCATCAACGCATCGAGCCGCTTTGGTAGCTCGCTAAGCGAACGAGTTGGCAGGTCGAATGTGGTGGAGATTTCGGCGAGACTTGGGCGAGGCCCCACCCACAGTTCGCCCCGGTTGCGGTCGCGATAGAACGCATCGGTGGACCGATCGGATGGCGGCCACACGAACAGCGTGGCGTCGTGGCCAACCTTGCCGCGCGGCGCCATCACTAGCACGCCAGACTCGCCTTGGTGGCCCGTCAACCAGACGTATGCAGAGTGCGCGCGAAACGGGTAGTACGAGTCGTTCGAACGCACCTTCGGGCGGCCGGCGGAGACGACAATCGTTTCACCTGGAAACAGTTCGGAGAGCTGTTGACGGCGCTTGGCTGCATACGGGGCAACGGCCGCAGTTGTCGCGGCGGACGCGGATCGAGGCTCCCAGCCCTTCGTCATGTACCTACGAAGTTCGGGGGTGACATCGCTGTCGTGGCTGGCCGCTGTCGTGCCTGCGGTCTTATTCGTCGCGCTCATAACCCCATGATGCCACTCGCGAGCGGAGCCGGTCATCCCTGACCCCCGCACCCGCCCGTTGAACACCATCTCGCCCGACCACAGCACCGAAACCCGACTCGGTAGCCGGGCGAGAAAGTGTTCAGTTGGGTGGGCTTGGCCTTCCCACCCGAACCCCACCCGGCAGTCCCGGCACCGCGCGGGCATTGATTCAGAAGAAGGTGCGGATGGCGTCTACGACGTTGTAGTCATCGTCGACTTCCAGGAGTAGTGGCCATCGATCGAACGCGCTGCAGGAATGTGAAATGCCGAAGACCACTCGGTCGCCAACACTCGGCCCGGTGCCGGGCTCGAACCGCACGTGAGCGTGTTGATCATTCAGCGCCACGACCTGCCACTCGGGATGCGCCAGAGCAACAGGGAACCCGGCGTCATACGGGGCATCGCGCTTGCCGAACCCGCACAACGCCAGCCCTGGTTCCGGGGTCGACAGCACCCTCGCCCACAATTCGAGCGCCGGGCGAAACATCCCCGCCGGAGCCGTATCGTTCCAACGCCCATGGTCGTGGCCGACGTACGCACCGCTGCGTAGCACCAATCGGGCGCCGGTGCTGGCTGCTACCGGACCCAACACCTCCACGACTGCATCGAACGATTGCGAACCACCTGCCGTCAGCAGATAGCCGTCGGGGAGCAAGCCGTCACGGTGAAGTTGTTCGGCCGTGAACGCCACTCGCTCGAGCAACTGACGGATTGGATCGTCGGGCGTTGGCCATTGCGGGCTGCGTTCGAACGGTATGAGGCCTTCGTACGTCTCGGTACCGGCGAGCTGCACGCGTCCACCCGTTGCTGCGATCGCTCTGATCGTTGCGTCGAGGCTGGCGGCGTCACGGGCGCCGGTTCGGCCCCCGGAATAGCCAACCTCGACCAATACTTGCCAGGGGCGACCGGGGTCGTGTGCAGCTAAGGCCAAGACCGACTGGGGCGAGTCGACCAGGGTCCACACGTCGAAATCGGGATGGCGGCGAAGCTCGTGAGCGAGCCATGAAACCTCGGGCGGGCCGATGACCTGATTAGCGATCAGTATCCGGTCGACGCCGAAACGCCGATACACCTGTACGTGTTGGACGGTTGCCGCGGTGAGCGCCCAGGCCCCAGCGGCCAGTTGGCGGTGAAACAATTGGGGCGCCATCGTCGTCTTACCGTGCGGTGCAAACAGCGCTCCGTGAGCACGGCAATAGCGCGAGAGTGCAGCGATATTATGTTCAAGCGCCGATTGGCGTAGCACCATGAGCGGCAGGGGAAAAATGTCCGCCGAGACATTCCAGCCCAGCGTGGCCAAGTGATCGATACGGGTAGGCGGCGTTCCGCCTGGCACACCTTTCCAGGTGTCGTCTACCAGTTCGGAATGTATCGCCGACAGATCAAGTGCCATCGCCGATGGAGCCTACGGCCTAGTCGACGAATCGTGCCCGCAGTTCAGGGGTCGGCACCATGCAGGTGTGAGGTTGACCGAACCAGCCGATGCGATGGCGGGCGATCCACCGGTACAGAGCGTTGCGCATGGGCCGCGGAACGACACGCAGCACTGTCACAATGCGCCAACCACCACCCAATTTGGCGATGACATCGAGCACCGCGTCGGACTCGATCGAGATTCGGTCGCCATCGACCAAGACGAACGAATCGAGCGATTGCAATGAATGCTCGGCAATGATGCGCTGGCCGAACTCGCCCTGCAACGAACCGAACGTCAACACACGCCGACGATCAAGCCGCAGGAGCGTCGTGACAATGCCCGAGCACAGGTTGCACATGCCGTCGAACAACACGACCGGTGCCGCCACAGTTAGTTGGGCCGCCCGGTGAAGTTGGCGTGGCGCTTTTCGAGGAACGAACTGATGCCCTCCTGCGCGTCGTGGGTGGTGGCCGACGCCGACATGACTTCGATGGCGTAGTCGTACGCTTGGGACTGGGGCAGGTCGATCTCGGCGTAGTAGGTCTGCTTGCCGAGACCTTTGGATTGGGCCGAACCGCGGGTGACGCGTCGCATGAGATCGGCGACCGCTTCGTCGAGTTCGTCGGCGGGCACAACCTTGTTGATGAGCCCCCAATCAGCTGCTGTATGTGGATGGATAACATCGCCTGTCATCGCCAACTCCAGTGCCCGCTTACGGCCGACGTTTCGAGCAACAGCCACGAGCGGCGTGTGACAGAACAGGCCACCTTTACCGCCCGGGATAGCGAATCCAGCCTGGTCCGACGCAATGGCCAGATCGCACGTAGCTACCAACTGGCAGCCGGCGGCGGTGGCCAGGCCATGGACCCGGGCAAGGACAGGTTGCGGCACAGCCTGGATGGTGTCCATCATTTCGGTGCACACCCGGAACAGCTTGCGGATAGTCAGAAAATCGCTGCCGGCCATGTCGCGAAAGTCGTGCCCGGCACTGAACACTGGGCCGTTGGCGGCCAGCACAATTCCGGTGGCATCGCTGGCACCGACGTGACGGAACGCGTCAGTGAGTTCGAGCATGACATCGAGCGCCAGCGCGTTTCGTCGTTCAGGACGGTTGAGTGTGATGGTTGCATGCGGGCCATCAGTGGTGACGAGCAGATTCTCGTAAGTCATAGATGTGAGCCTCACGGTTTTGGAGCGACTCGTCAACCCGAGGCTGTTGCCGGAAGTAATTCGTCGAACGTGTCGACATCTCGCAACGCCGGGAATGCCACCCACCAGATACCGACAATGGCGACCGTGGCGACACCGCCGAGGACCACAGCCGGGACCAGCCCTAGTGAGTTGGCGGCAACACCCGACTCGAAAGCGCCGAGTTCGTTGGACGCGCCGATGAAGACCTGCTCGACCGCAGTAACACGGCCTCGCATATTTTCCGGCGTGGCCAAAGGGACGAGCGTGCCACGAATAAACACACTCACCATGTCGGCACCCTGCAGGATGAACAGGCAGATAGCCGCGACCAACCACGATTTGGTGAGACCAAGACCAATGGTGGCGACGCCGAACACCGCCACCGAAATGAGCAGGATGCGCCCGATGGTGTTACGGAGCGGACGAGCCGCCAAGACGACGCCGGTGAGCACTGCGCCAGCACCTCCGGCGGCGCGAAGCAGACCGAGCCCACCCGAATTGAGGCCAAGGCGATCGGTGGTGATAGCCGGTAGAAGGGCCACCGCTCCCCCGAACAGCACGGCGAACAGGTCGAGGGCAATGCCACCGAGAAGGATGGGGGTTCGTCGCACGAAGTGTAGGCCTTCAAGCGCTGTAGACAACGTGGGTCTGTCGGTCCGTTCGGGTTGGCGGCGAACCGTGAGCGTCAGCGCAAGCATCGCCGAGATGAACATCAAGACCGCGGCCGTGGTGTACGGGACGACCGGCGAGATCAAGTATAGAAAGCCGCCGAGCACCGGACCAAAGATGGTGGCGGCCTGCCAGGACAACGAGCTGAGCGCTATGAGCTGTGGAAGCTCGTGCTCGTCGACGATGCTGCCAGGCATGGACCGCGACGCCGGGGCGACGAACGCCCGAGCCGTACCGAACGCAGCGGCAAGCAACATGAAGGGCCATAGTGCAGTCGGGTCGGACGCTGCGTAGATGGCAAGGCCGATGGCGGTAAATACTTCGGCCAGCAGGGCAATGGCCATGACCTTGCGACGATCGAATCGATCGGCCACCGAGCCTGTGACCAGCACCAAGATGAACGACGGCAGGAATTCGGCCAATCCAATCAGGCCAAGGTCGAGCTCGCGGCCAGTGACGTCGTATACATGCTTGCCGAGAGCCGTGGCCAACATCATCCAACAGACCGAACTGGTGAAGGTAGCGAACAGATAGCGCCGCACGCCCGAGTCTTTGAGCACGGGGGATTTCAGAAATGACACGGTGCCAGTCTTACCGATGGGTTCAGGAAACCCCTGTGCGAATAACTCGCGGGCCGAGTAACGTAGACGTATTGCGTTCGTAGCTCAATGGATAGAGCATCTGACTTCGGATCAGACGGTTGGGAGTTCGAGTCTCTCCGAGCGCGCTAGATAGGTCGAGCAGGAAACGGCGCTGTCCCGACTGGTGACCGAGCAGGACAATCCTCAGACCGGTCGGCGACGCAAATTGGCGCCGACCAAGATGACGTTCACGGGCTGTTGACGGCTTACTTCGATCAGCACGAGGGCTCGCCCGGAACCACTCAGTCGTATCGCTCGGCTCTCGGTAAGCACATCACAACGTCGCTCGTGACGCACGGCCACCCACGGTTCACCGGGTTGAGATCCATCTGCCTGACGCGTCCAACATCGTTCTCGCGCTTGAACTCGCCGATCAAGATTTCGGGGTGTTCTTGCGTCTCGCTGCGGCGACCGTGTCGTTATGCGCGGCGGCTGAACGCACCGAAACCGAAGTAGTACGCGACGGCGAACACGTACGGTTCGCGCTCGACGAGATGTGCACCGCGCCGCTACGAGGCATGTTCGACGGGCTGTCAACCGTGACCGTCGACTGGGCTGGGCTTGGGGTTGTCATCGACCTGTCAGGCGGGGTCGGCAACGACGCCGCCATGCCCCTCGTCATGGTCGCCGCCAACACATGGGCGAGGCAGCAACGCACCAAAGCCGCTGGCCGGCAACGGGTCAACATCAACGACGAGGCCTACTACCAATACAAGAGGATCGAGACGGTCGAGTTCGCCCAAGAACGACGCAAACTCGGACGCCAATACGGCGAAGCCAACATCGATATCTGCCACCGTCCCAGCGACCTCGCCAGCCAAACCGACCGCTTGGCTGGCTGTCCTGGCGGGTTAGGTCTCGTCGGTGAACGTCTCGGTGTCAATGTCGAGTTGGATGAGTTCAACGACACCGTCGTCAGCCAACTGCGCTATGACAGAGAACGCAGGTACGACCGTTCCCACGGCTATGAGAAGGCGGTAGTCGGTTCGGCTTCGATCGGGCGTGCCTTCACCGGCTATCGGCACGGCTGAGCGTCTAACGAGCGGGCCGGCAGCGGCGATCGTCTGGGGCATATAGGGCGCGATGCGGTCAGTTCACAGCGCGACTAGGCGTTGGGGAGAGCTCAAATCGAGTAGCAATGGCGGTGACACCCGTTCGTTCTTTCTGTCAGTGACGAAAGTGGGGTCGAGCCGTCGGAGGTGAACTCCGGCTGGGGTGTGTGCATCAGATCCATTGGGTGAGTCCACCGATCGCTCGGCGAACGCGCATCCATCGAGTCGCGCTCTGTTGCCAGTGTTGCTCCGCCTCGACCGACGAGCGGGTGACGCCGAGTGTGCCGTCATCGAGGATCGCGGCAATAAGGATTCCACGCATCGTTCGCCAGACGATGCCATCGATCCGTAGCGCCCTTGTTGCCTCCATCTCGGTCATGAAGTCGTCTCGCTTTACAAGCCGACGCCGGTGACGATGTTGCAGCCGATACTCACCCACGAAAAGAGAATGCCCGAAGCTGCGAGGTCCGTCCAGTTCCGCTGGCGGGAAGCCGCCACGGATCGCACACTCGCAACCGGCGAACTCGGAGGCTCGAACCGCGTGAATGGCGCGAGTCACGACCCGCGTCGCTCGAACGCGGCGCTGACTGTCGTTCACAAAGACTTGGGCTCGTGCACGGCATCAACATGTTCGATGGCTCGGCGCTTGACGCGGGCGAGGAATTCGGGTCGGATGTGGCTGAGGTCGCGCACGATGCTTGCCTGGAAGATCGCGTCTTGCTCGGCGGGTGTCATGGCAGCTAATTCCGACGCAGTCCAAACCTTCCGTTCCACGGAATCAACTTTACCGCGCCCTTGCGCAACGGTGACCTCCGAAACTTCATCCAACTACGCTTTGCCCCTACACACGATTACCCCGCGCGCTGTCGCGAGTTCGAGTTGGTCCCGAAGGCGCTGCTACGCGTCGAGTAGGACTCTGCGGTTGTTGAAAATGGCGGTCAGTTCGAGTTGCCCGCCGAGTTGGGTAACGATCGAGCGGAGCAGTTCGAGGGACAGGCCGATTTCGCCGGACTCGATCTGAGAGACGGCGGATTGCGATTTGCCGATGAGCCCAGCAAGTTCGGACTGGGTGAGACCAAGTGCTTGACGAAGTTCACCGAGCTGATACTCGACATGGTCACGCAGGGCTGCGGTGGTTCCCTCGGCGATTCGGGCGACCCGAGCGGGGTCGGCCATCGCTCGATCTTTGAGGGTGCTGAACTTCTTGGTTGATGGCATCAGGTCAGTCCTTCAGTGCGGAGTTCGGTGAGGTGGGCGTCGAGGAGGTCATCGGCGATCGGTACGTAGCGGTCGTACCAAGCGTTCCATTTCGGTGAAGCGGCATCGGCATTGCCTTTGTGGCCGCCAACGAGCAGGATCGCGGTTCTCCTCGGATCAAATGCGAACAGCACTCGCATGGCACGTTCGGCGCGTAGTTCCTTCATGTTGGCGTGACGGGATTGGTGAATGTTGTCGACGCTTGGCCGACCGAGCCCAGGGCCATGGTCTTCGAGCAGAGTAACTCGGCTGATAATCGCATCTTGGTCTTCCTCGGTAAGTGCGTCGTACCACGACCCGAACTCATCGGTGTACTCCACATCCCACACGGAAATAAGTCTAACTGATATCAGTGCACTTATCAACTGGCAGGTTGGCGACATAGCCCGAATCAGCAGGGTGCACTCGATACGATTCGCCAGATGGCCGTGACAAACGGAAACAAGACTGGGCACACCAAAGCCAAAACCTGGGTGTTTGAACACGTCGACATACTGGTCTTTGTCGGTATCGTCGTTACAATTTTGGTCGCCGTGTGGGGTGTTTTCGGTGCCCCTCGGGTGGGACCGACCCGAGTCGGCGCTTCAACGCCGGCGGAAATGGTTTCCGCCGCCGAACATAACGTGAGGGACACGTGGTTGAAGCTGGCTGCCGGCCTCGGCGTTATCTTTGGTGCAATTTTCGCATGGGCGCGCATGGAGCTATCGAATCGTGAGCACCTTCTCGGGGTGAGCAAACAGGAGACCGAGAAATTCGGTGAAGCCGTGAGAATGCTCGACTCGACAAGTAGCTACGAGGTACTCGGCGGGATCTACCTCCTCAGCTGGACGATCGAGGAGTCACCGAGTCGTGGACCGCAAGCCATAGGTGTCCTTACCGAGTTCGTGAGGCGCCGAACCCAGATCAACTTCCAGGCTAGGCAGTGACGCAATCGAGCAGGCGGATCATTGTGGCCATGACCGTGATCCTACCGAGGCTGCCGATCCCGGCCCCGTCCCAGCGGTGGTGCAAACAGCTCTCAAGGAACTACTTGGCACCAAGCGGCCCGAGGAACTTCACGTCGACCTGTCCCGGCTATTCCTAGGCGGACTCGTTGCTGACGAGTGGCGCTTCGACAATGTGAACCTCGCTTGGACAGAGTTTTACAATGCTGAGCTCAAGAACTGCACCTTCCACGGTTCCAACTTGTACCAAACGACATTTCACAACGCAACGCTCGAATCGCTCGACCTGTCCAAGGCAACAGGCTTCAACGGCAAAGCGTTCTCAGGCGCGGAAATTACGGGCGAAATGAAGTTGCCCGAGCAACAAACCGCGTCGAAGGTTCAGGCCCGCACGTCAGTAGAACTCCTCAAGGTCGCTGCTTCCCACAGAGCCAGCCTTGAAGCGACATCGGCACGAGAGTACGCGGCCAAGGTAACCACCGATGCGGAAGCTGAATCACGTACGTCCAGCATGAGGGAGCTGGCCGCCACGTTCGCTACCGAGGCAATCCGCACGGGCTCACTACCATCTCAGATCAAGACTGCAACTGGCACCGTCGACGGTTGGCGTATTGCCCAGTATCAAGGCCAGCATGATTGGGGCCAAGCGTGGTCGTTCACAGTCGGAACTGACGGCATCCTCTACGACGTTGAGGGCCGGAAGAGCAACATGGAAGTAGGCGTCGACGACTTTCTGACCGAACTTGGAAAACTGCTCGGGAAGATGCAGCATGACAAGGCGAAGTCTCGAGGTTGACTTCCGAGGCATCGACACGTTAGCGGCCACGGACTGTCGCTAGTTCTCGTTGGCGGGCTTTCTTGGCGGCGGCAGGGCTACACGGGCGTTCGCGTTCGATGGCGGCGAATTGTTCGTCGTTGATCGCGACTCGTGCGAGGGTGACCGCTACAACCGGACTGAGAACCCCTGATCGCTGTAGCTGGTTGAGGCTGTTGATGACATCGAGGCGTTGCTCGACGAGCGTAAAGCTGTGATCGATGATGCCGCACGTACGGGTGAGCTGGTCGGGATCGTGAACCAGTTCACGGGTCTGGCGGGCAGCTAACCAGCGTCGCTCGGCGGTGCGTACCAGTTGGTCGGCGAACGCTCGGGTCCATGCCGGGTGCGGGCTGATGACTGCCTCGGTGAGGTAGCCGACGAGATCGTCGAACGCTTCTTGACACCCACTGTTTTGGCGGCGGTTCGCAAGTGGTAGCAGTCGTCGAGCCAGAGCGATCACGAGTAGTCGACACGCATCCTCGTCGCCACCCGCGGCGAGAGCCATGAGCGGTTGGACCACGGCGTCGCTCGTCGAACGTGTCCACGACGTGACCGCTATACAGATCGTCGCCACGGGCTGATCAAGTGAGTTGTTGGTCGCCGCCCATTGGCCGAGTCGGTGTCGGGTTGGTGGACGATGGTTCCAATCGTTGTCGAGTACCTCGGTGAATCGCATGGTGTGACCGTGCGATTCGGTTGTCGTGCGTCCCGGCGTACCCGACGGCGTGTACCACACCGTTTCTGAGCGTTTCTTTCGCTGGTGTCGTGCACGGCGTCGTGTCCCGTCACGACCAGTGACGATGCGAGACCGATAGTGATGAAACGAGACGTTGGTAGAAACGAATCAGACGACGCCCTATGGCTTACCGTCATCTTCACGGTCGCCGCGATATTGGCTGCGGTGTGGTTTGGCGGGTGGCTCGCAGCCCGAACAGTTGGGGCTGATCTTGGGGTCGGCCCGGCCAAAGTGATCGGCGTGATCACCGAGATGGCGAGGCATCTGGCGGACCCGCGGTTGGCGTGGCCCGAACCCGCCCGTTCGCGGCTGCCAGGCCCGTGGATCATGTGGCCGGCCACGATCCTTTGCCTCCTACCGTGGCTTACCGCCCTGGTGGTGATGGCACGACGGGGTCGGGTCCGGTTCGGGCTCGCCGACCGTGAACGACTCGGCGTTAAGACCGAAGCCCGTTTGGCCACCGTCAAAGACATCGAACCGGTGATCGTTGCCGGACCGACCCGAGGCCGGTTCGTGATCGGCACCGCGCACGGCCAACTCGTCGCAACCGAATCACCCACCCAGCCCGCCCCGTCGGCACGACGGTCGGCTGGGCGGGCGGTGCGAGGATCGCTGATGGCCGTCGGCCCGTCGCAATGCGGCAAAACCACAATGGCCATTGGTGGGGTACTCGTGTGGGACGGCCCAGCCGTACTGTCATCGGTAAAGACCGACATGCTGAACGCCACCATCAACAACCGTCGCCAAGCGGGTGATTGCAAAGTGTTCGACCCCGCCGACGTCACCGGTCATCCCCGATCGTCATGGTCACCGCTACGCGCTGCCAGCACAGTAGATGGAGCGAAGGCTGCGGCCCGGGCGTTGGTCGACTCCGCACCGCATGACGGTGTCGAAAGGTCCGTGTTCTGGCAACTCACCGCCGAGATCATCCTGTCGGGCTACCTGTGGGTCGCCGCCACCTCAGGGCTCGGAATGCGTGACGTCGTACGCTGGGTCGTCACCCAAGACGCCCCCACAACCAACAACCCGGGCGAAGTACAAACACTGCTCCTACCCATGGTGCTCAGCGACAACCTGATGCTCGCCGCCGACGCCACGCTCGTTGCCGAAGCGCTCGGCGGTGTGTGGAACCTCGAGGAACGAACCCGGTCCGGGATTTTCGGCACCGCCCAAACTGCTATCTGGCCTTGGACGTCGCCAACCGTTGTCGGAACATCGGACACCACCGACGTCAACCTCGAGTGGCTCACCAGCGGTAACAACACGCTCTATCTGAGCGCACCTTTACGAGCCGCTCGCCGGCTCGCACCCGCGCTCGGCGGGTTGCTCAGCGACCTGTTCGACCAAATCGCCGAGCACGTCTCACGCACCGGGCAACCCCTCGATCCGCCGCTCCTCGTTGTCCTCGACGAGGTTGGAAATACACCATTGCGAGACCTGCCCGAGCTCGTATCAACACTGGCCGGGATGGGCGTGCAACTCGTCACGATCTGGCAATCCGTGGCCCAGATCAACGCTGCGTACAAAACGAACGCCGGGACGATCCTGGCTAACCACCGCACCAAAATTTTCTACTCCGGTATCAGCGACCCCGACACCTACGACACCGTTCACCGCCTCGTCGGCGACGAACAAATCGTCAACCGACAACTCACCAGCGACCTCGGCTCGGCGAGTGGTAGCGGTGCGAGGCGGTCGCTGGCCGAATCAACCACAACCTCTACCCTCATCCCCGGCCACGTATTACGTCAACAACCAACCAGCTCCGCGCTCTGCATCCACGGCACCGTCCCACCCTTCCAGCTGACTCCCCAGCCCCCGGCTCAACGGAGAAAGAGTTGACCGATCAGACCATGTCCGATGGCGATCGTCGACGCGAGTTTGCTTCTCTTGACAGTCCTATTTATGTCGTGCACAATCATTGGGTGAAGCTGAGGTTCACCAAGTCAGCACGACTGCACAAGGTAGGCCGGGCTCGAGCCGTGTTCGCGATAGAGCATGCGTATGCGGTTGTATGCGTCGACCGTCCGGCTGGCGCTGGATACCTCTTGATGTACCTCGGCGACGATGAAACCGGACGAGCATTCGAAGTTGGCGGGATTGAGGAAGGTGACACGTTCGTTGTTATCCATGTGATGGACCTTCGAACAAAGTTCAGAACCGCGTACGAAACAGGAAAAGCG
>JANOSH010000055.1:0-4427 GCA_031415695.1 Actinomycetes bacterium | reverse complement strand
ACACCTCGTGGCAACCTTGAGGGCGTGAACCCTGAGTTCTACATGCTCACCTCGATCGACAACGGGCAGATGCTCGACGCTCGGACGAATGAGACGTGCGCTCCCCGTTTCGGCAACACCGGCTGACATCATGAACAACATCGCTCTTGTCGTTCTCGGTGTCATCGTCGCCGTTGTCTTACTCAAAGTCCTCGGCGTCTCCCTCTGACGCCCATCACAACCACCCATGCGGACGTGTGTATACTCGCCCGCAACACCTGAAAGGAAGCCACATGAAGCAGGACATCAGCAAGACCGGCAACGCTCCGATCGTCAAGGTCGGTCAGACCTATGACGGCAACTACGGCATCGACCCGATGGCACAGCCCAAGGGTGATGTCAGTCGGAAGCCCACTGAGCAGACGTTCAAGTAAGCCAACGCTTACGTCACTCACGCAGTCAACTACCAGGTAATCAGTCAGGGGATTGAAGATGGCAAGCAGGTCCACCAACACAATGCAGGAAGCGTTGCAGTCGTTGATGCGAGAAATCGCTGATATGAAGTTGCTTCCCGACTCGGACATCCCCTGGCTGATCACTGTTGAGAACATGATCATCCAGAAGATGAAAGCACCCGTTGAAGCCATGCAGCAGGCAGGTGCTTTCCCCGGTGTTCCCAGTTCGCAAGAAATGTCAGGAATGTCAGCAGGCCAGCCAGTCGGCGGCGGATTCATGGCAGGAGCAAGCGCCCCATCAATGGGCGAAATGGACAGGTTCCTTGGTGCCGGTGCACCAGGCGTCTGATTCACACATCAAATCTGCAAGTCCGCACCCGTAGCGAAGAAGGCCAACAATGAGCGACCACAACACAACTGCCCGAGACACCCGACCTGATTGGATGCTTGATCCGTCTATCGCAGAAATTGACGATGATGCGATCGCAGCCGTTGGAAAGATCGTTGAGGAAACCAACCAGCAGAACGCTGACGCAGCATCAGCGTTCATTGCTCGTGGTCGTGAAGATGGCCTTGGTCAAGGCTCTGGTGTCCCATCCACCGATGAGCCTTCGGCCGGTGGTGCGCTCCCCGGTTCAGACCCCACGACTGAACCGGGTGCAGCGCCCACCAACGAACCCCCTGCCTCTGGTGCCCCGGCCACCGATCCAGCGCAGCAGGAAGCACCGTCCACGATCACAGTGAATCTCCCTGGTGCTGCCCCTGTTCAACTTGACCAGGATCAAGTTCTTCAACTCATCCAGCAATACCAGTGGGTGAGGAATCAGCCTCAGGAAGTCCTCCAAGCGTGGGGAGGTATCGAGAATGGCACACATCAGGCCATCCCATCGACCGAGTACGCAGCCTTCCAAGCGTGGAAGCAGACTGGTGGCCTCAGTCAGCCGGTTGCTCCGCAGCGCAATCAGCGCCCTGTTGACCTACATGATGTTGATCCTGATGTGGCTGAGTACATTCAGCGCCTTGAGCAACAGCAGGCTCCTGCACAACAGGCTCCCGTTCCAGTTCAGCAGGCACCAGTCCAGCCGCAGCAGTCGGCGTTGGATTCGTTCGCCTCTCGTCAAGCAGAAATCGACCGTCAAGTTCGTCTCATTGCCGCACGTGATACTGTCCGTGCTGAGTACATGCAGCAGTACGGTTTCGATGAGGCGCAGATGGTGCAGTTTGAAACTGCCGTCAAGGATGCTCAGGTCATCCCGGCCATTTCGCAGCGACACGTTGTGATGAATCCTCTCGGCACAGGCGTGCTCCAAGAGGGTGATCCACAAGTGATCTTCCGTGAAGCATTCGATGCTGTCATGGCGATCCATCCCACCTACAAAGCCATCAGAGATGAAGCGATTTACAATCGTCGTCTCGCACAAGACGCAGAGAGGAACCGTGGCGTGAACACCAAGAAAGCCGCAGCGGGTTCTCTCGCACACATCCCAAGTGCTGCCGTATCAGCCCAAGGAAACAGCGGTAAGAGCATCGAACAGATGACGCCTCAAGAGCGTCAAAGTGCGATGGCCGCTGAGATTGCTCAACTGATCGCTTCTGGCGAAATTGCCAACTAGGCGACTAGCAACTAGTAATCAGCTAAGCAATCTTCTCATCCACAAGCAACGGCAACACGAAAGGATACATCAATGGCGATCCCCATCGGGACCAACACGGTAACCGCAATCGCCCGCCGGTACATCCTTCCTCAGATCACGGATCAGATTTACGCCTCCAACGTACTTCTGTACCGGCTGATGAAGGGGAACAAGCGAATCGTGCAAGGTGGTACTCAGATCGAGGTGCCACTGATGTATGCACGATTCAACACTGGCGGTCCGTACAGCGGTTACCAGCCCTTCAACACCACACCGTCCGACACCGTGAAGAACGCAGCGTTCGACTGGAAGCAGCAGTACGTCACCTGGTCGGTTGACGGACTCACCATGATCCGTGTCGATTCGCCAATGGCGATCGCCAACTTCCTCACTCTCCAGTCGCAGCAAGCGATCATGGAGATGGCAGAGAACTTGGCGATCGGTCTGTTTGGATCGGGCACTGGTACGGGCGCTGGTGTCAACAACACCTCCACCATCAACCTCGATGGTCTGGCAGGCATGATCGGCACTGGTTCGTCCATCGGCAACCAGTTCTACGGTGCACTCGACCGCACCACGAACGCCTACTGGAACTCGTCAGTCCAGGGCATCTCGGCCACGCAGACGATGAGTCTCACCAACTTGCAGTCTGCGTTCTCGCAGGCTCAGCGTGGTGGTCATCACCCGACTCTCATCGTGTCGAACCAGGACCAGTACAACCGCTACTGGACCTTGAACGCTTCGGGCACCAACCCGAGTGTTCAGTACGTTCGTCAGCCGCAGGGTCACGATGCTCTCCTGGCATCGGCGGGGTTCACGAACCTCCTGTTCAACAACATCCCTTGGGTTGTTGATTCGCACGTCGGTGAGGGTGTTGTCAACTCATCCAACAGTCGTGTCTACATGCTCAACGAGAACTTCTTGAACTGGGTTGTCAGCCCTCGTGCTGACTTCTACATCAAGCCGTTCCAGGAGCCTTACAACCAGGACGCAATGGTTTCCAGCGTCTTGTGGGCCGGTGACCTCGTTTCCACCAACTGCGATCAGCAGGGTGGGGTCTTCAACTACAACGCCTGAAAGGGGTGATTGATCATGGCTGAACAGGGACTTGTCAACCCAGCAGGAGCATTCACCACTGTCACGACATTCGTGTCAGGCGTGGATGCAAACGGCATCGAGGTTCCGTACGGTCGCACCGAGCGTGTGTACCGTGCCAACGCAGCGATCACCGTTGGTCAGGTGTTGGCCTTCGTCGCACCGACCGCAACGGTTCCGGTGTCGGTGACTCCATTTGTCATCGCAGCAGACTTCCGTCTGTTCGCTGGTGTCGCTTTGGAAGCTGCCGCAGCGGGTGCGTTCGTGCGTGTCTGCACGGAAGGTCATTGCTTGGTGTTCGCCAACGCACAGACTGTCGCTGCGCTCGACGCAGTGTTCACTCCCGCAGCGAACACTGGTGAAGCGACGTTCTCGGCAACGGACCCGACCGCAACCACCATCGTCGGCAACATCCTCGGCGTTGCTTTCGGTGTGAAGAACGCAACCACCAACCTCGTTGGTTGCAACATCCGTCAGAACTGACCCTCGCCGGTTCTGTCATCAAAGAGGGTCGGCACTTTCGGGTGTCGGCCCTCTTTGCTATCATCACCCCCACATATCAATCCACCAGTCCAAAGCTGTAAGCCCGTAACCCAAGGAGTCCCAATGCCCGATTTCGTGCGTGTCGTCAACACCGATGTCAAGCCGTTCTTCTATCACCACAAGGATGCGAAGAAGTCCATCCCTGCCGGTCGTGAATCCATGATGCCGTGGCCGCTTGCTGTCACTCTCTTTGGCGATCCTTTCGCCATTGATGCAGAGAAGAAGCCGGATCGCAAAGATTCACTTCGTCGGGCACGTGCGGTGTTCAACTACGAACTCGGCATGGAATCCGATGAAGCCTTCATGGCTCGTATCCCCAAGTTTGAGGTGTACGACACGGAGACGAACCAGCGCATCTACATGCTCATTGAAGATCCTGATGGCGAGCACGCCGATGAGTATGTGCCGATGGACATCGAGTCCAACGACACGGTTGGTTTGCTCACTCAGCAGATCAAGATGATGCAGGAGCAGATCGGCAAGTTGATCGCCATGCAGACTAATCAGGCTCCCGCTATGGCATCAGGTCAGACATCGACGCCATCAGGTGACGCACCCGAATCACCAGAAATCCCACGAGTGGATTGGATCGGTGGCAACCCATTCGCACAACGTGAAGATGACGCAGCGGCAACACCGTTGTGGGACTTCGCTGCCGTGAGTCAAGTGTCCGCTGATGAAACCCCTTCATGGGCTGACATCCCGGTGCCGAACCCGGTTG
>JANOSH010000054.1:0-84156 GCA_031415695.1 Actinomycetes bacterium | reverse complement strand
CCCCCCCCCCCCCCCCACGACCGCCCGTCACGAATATGTATCACGACGGCTGCAGCGTGCTCTATTGCACAGGTGTGTGCGAGCAATCGCAAGACGAGAACGAGGAGCCATGAGAACAACAGAGCAACTTCATGCGCCAGGCAACACAACTAGAGTCACCGCAATGAGCTTCACCGAGCCGTCCGGGGTGGCGACATATGGCGAGCTCACCCGAGCAGCCCTGCTCGGCGAACGGATCGCCTGGAACCAACTCGTTGAGCGGTTGCAACGGGTTGCATGGAAGGCCGTTCTGCGATTCGATATGTCGGAAGAGGACCGCAAGGATGCCTTCGCAGCCACGTTCTACAAACTCTTCGAGTCGCTACGAACCATACGGGAGCCCGACAAACTTCCGGGCTGGATCGCCACTACCGCACGCAACGAGGCACTCTCCGTGCTGCGGTCCCGCAAACGGATGGTGCTTCAAGCCGACGTTCCAGAGCAGCACAATTCAGCCGAGTCCGATGACCGATTACTCTCCGGCGAGTTGCTTGTTGCTTTACGTGCAGCGTTCTTGCATCTCTCCCCCAAATGCCAGGAACTTCTGCGTCTCTTGACGGCTGACCCGCCCCTCAGCTATGCCGAAATTTCAACCCTGATCGACATCCCCATCGGAAGCATCGGCGTCACCCGCCAGCGGTGCCTCGAAAAGCTCCGAGCAACCCCCGAAATTCAAGCCTTCACGAATGGTGGTGAGGTATGAAACCTCTAACTGACGACCTACTACTCAATGGAATTGGGCACATGCTCGACCAGCATGAAGCGATTCCGGCCGACGCCCTCGACGCTGCGCTAGCCGCGTTCGACATGGGCCAACTCGACGATGAACTCGCGCAGTTGTGCTTTGACTCGTTGCACGATGAACCGGCGCTTGCTTTGCGGCACGGCGGTGTGGCCGACCGCACAATGACCTTTACGAGCAGCGTCTTCGGTGTCGACATCGAACTACTTGCCGACGGCCGCACCCTGGTTGGCCACGTCGAAGCATCCCAAGTTACCCGCATAGACGTCGAGACACCTCGAAGCCGACAGGCGTACGAAACCGACGACCTCGGCCGGTTCAATCTGCAGATCGGTGCCGGGCCTTTCAGGCTCTACATCACAGACGGCTGTTCGACCGTCTGCACACCCTGGATCACGAGATAGGGCGTTCGTCGCAACCTACACAGATGAACGCACCCGCGGCCAACAGGTCTGCTACCGACCCGGTGGAACGCCGCTCCTGGGCCGCGTCGGACAGTGCTTGAGCCGCAGGTTGGCCCTCGGCCAACCTGCGGTGAACAGCAACCATCAATGCCGCTGTCGCCTCGTCGGGCACCGGAACGAGAGGAGCGATGACTGTCACAACCCCAGCACTCAAGAGCGCTGCGGGTGCTCCCAGTAACTCGTCGCCCGAGCGCACGGCTGTTACGGCACCGTCACACGCAGGCAACAGCACCGTGTGAGGTGGAGCCACAACCGATTCCAAGTCGAACAACGTGAGTGGCCCGTTCGCAAGCTGCAGCGAACTAAACAACGGGCTGTCATGACGAATTTTGCCATGGGCAGCAATGTGAACAATTCTCGAACCGCTGAGCCGTTCCATCACGGCCGCCGCAGTTGCGGCCCCACCCGTCAACGCTATTGCATCAGGGTAGAACCCGGCGATCGATGCAACCTCGCTGTCGGCAAACTCGAGGTCGGGCCCAGCAACCAGCAAGACACCGCTTCTAGCCGAGGGTTGTCGTGTACGCATCCACAGTGTCGCCGACGGGGACACGGTAACGGGGCGTCCGGCAAGCTCCGGCAAAGCCCCCCACGGCACCGCATGCAGGATGCCCGTCGGAACGACCACAAGCTCGGCCGAACCAGCCCCGATGGGCGCGATCAGTAGCTCCGCTAGTCGTTGTACCGTCGTGAACGCCGACAGCAAACGACTGCTGCCGATATCAAGGTGTCCGCCGCGCATGCCGAGGCCACGAAGCGCGCTGAGCGCATATTGCAGCTCAACGCGAACTGGTTCAGTTGGTCCGAGATCGACAAGCCGTGTTGCCGATGCCGTCACCGCCAGTGCGTAGAGATGCCCCTCGACGTCGATGTACTCGATCAGGACTCGGTCACCCATACGTTGACGCAAGGCACGCAATGTCGGGGTGGCCACAATAAGGCCAGCATGACTGTGCGCCTGCAGCGTTGTGTCGCGAACCTCGCGCTCGAGCCGGGCGAGACGAGCACTCGATTCGGCAACACGTTCAACATCCGCGTGACGCAGATCGTCGTTGAGTTGTCGTAACTCGATGAGCAACGACGCCAACTGCGAGTCGTCCGGAGGACGCACCGGACGACGTAGCAAGGCATTCGCACGCCATCGCTCAGTCCACCAAAAGACGTGATCGACGCGACGAGACTCCAAAGCCATCGACAGCCCCATTTTGGCGAGATCGACGCCCAGCACGGCCGAACGCGTTCGCAGTTCGGTTGCACCCAACGTACGGCCATGCTCCTCAACAATGGTAAGACCGCGCCGGAGCGCTCGACGGGCCGCTGGAAGGTCGCCGTCGGTCCTGCGCAGTAACGCCTCGGCATACCAAGCCTGCGAGCGCAGCGAGGCCGGCCCCGAACGAAGGGCGGCTCGCCCTGCTGCCATCGCCGCCCGCGCACGCACGACCCGACCGAGACGGAGCAGCACGCGTCCGAGCTCGGTTTGAACCTGCGCTGCTTCGGTGAGCCATCCCAATTGATCTAGCTCTCGCGACACTCGACCCATGCGTTTGAGCAGCGACCCGACCGAACCGGCTTCGCTAAAGCCGTCTTGCAGGTCACGGTCAACCAGTCTCAACTCGGCTTGCACAGCCACGTGATCGGCCAACGCTGCCCAGGCGCGACGCCGCCCAGCCCGACAGTCGGCGGCGACGGCGTTGGCCTCGAGGGCGGCTTCGTGCAACCGTCCGCAAGCCAGAAGGGCTCGGGCCAACAGCAGCGAGGTCTCCGCAATTTCGATTCGATCACTTGTGAGCGCGAGGGCCTGCCGAGCGGCCGCAGCTGCCTCGACAGCCTCCTCGTTCAGACCGGCCATCAACAACACTTCGGCGCGATCCGACATCAGCACCGGGACGAAACGCGACCCGTAAGCAAACTCGGTATAGACGCTGAGCGCAGCGTCAAAGGCTTGCAGTGCTCCCGGGACGTCGCCTTGGCGACCCTTTGCAAAGCCAAGGTTATGAGAGGCCTGGGCACCAAGTAGCCAGAGTTGTGCGCCCTGGGCAATCTGCTCGGCTTGCTCAAAATCATCGACCGCCGCACCAAGATTCCACTGGTACGCATGCAGGATGCCTCGGTTGAGGAAGAGCCGGGCGATTGCAGGCTGGTCGCCGACTCGTCGCAAGCCGACTAGAGCGCCTCGATACGCGGCCAGCGCCTGGTCGACCCGACCCTGGCGTTGATGCAACAATCCGGCCAACATCTCGATGACCGGCCGGGTGCTGCTTGGCGACATGCGCAGCGCTTCACCAATCTCACTAATAGCCTCCGCCGACCGGCCAATCGACAGCAGCGATATTGCTCGACTCGCCCTCGCTCGCGACTCGCAGTCGCGCAAGCCAAGGACCCGAGCGAGGTCGATTGCAGTTCCATAGTCGGTGAGCGCTTCGTCGGGCAGGGCTAGCTCGTGGCGGGCAAGACCCCGAACCCAGTACAGGTATGCCAGCGAGCTTGGTTCGGCATCAACGTGCGCCAACCGGGTCGTTGCATCGAGCACAAGACCCGTCGGGTCTTTGGACCGCATCTCGGCCAAAGCCAGAAACTCCGGTTGTCGGGGGATCTCCCCAATTGCAGCGCGCCACACGATGTCAGCGATGATATGTATCACAGCGGGGCGGCGTACATCTGTTGAGAGAACGACCGAGAGGAAGCCTGTGATTAACCAATCTGCTCCGACACCCGATGGCCCGGACAGCAGCGTTCGTTGGACTAGCCGTGTAACAGTCGATCGCGGATCAGGTATTGCGTACACACCCGGGCAAATCGTGGTGCCGACTACCCAACTCGCCTCAGCCGAAGCAACCCTAGGCGAACTGGGCTTGACGGTAACCGACACACAACGAGCGCTGGGCTTTACGGTAACCGACACACGCAACACGCTCGGTTTTGGGGTTCTCAGCGTCGCAGTCACCGCAAACATGGTTGCTGTCGCGGGAGCGTTGCGGGCCCAGGGCATTGCGGCACAGCCGAACCATGTCTTTTTCGCCAACAGCGGATTCCGCGCATCCCCCGCGTACGCCTCACCGGCCTACGCGTCACCGGCCTACGCGTCCCCCGCCTACGCCTCACCCGCCTACGCATCACCCGCCTACGCATCACCGGCCTACGCATCGGGCGGTGCGCTGTCAGCGGTCGAGGCCGACTACTACCGGCGAACAGGTCGACGCCCCAGCACAGCTCGCCCCATAGCGAGCGACGTTGCTCCGAAAAGGCACGGACGACGTGCGGGAACCGCTACCTGCAAAATTGTCGTTCTCGATACCGGCCTACCGGCGCTGGAGAGACATCGTCCGGGACCGCTTCCAAAGGGTGACCACGTCGAGACTCCCGATCAGGATTCCAGCGGCATGCTCGATCCGGCGGCCGGGCACGGGCTGTTCATCGGCGGAATCATTGAACAAATTGCGCCGGGTTGCGATCTGGCCGTGCATCATGTTCTCAGCACATTCGGAGACGGCAACGAGCTGACGATTGCTGCAGCGCTCGGTGCGTTAGCTGGCACCGGCGTCGATGTTGTCGTGCTGGCGTTTAGTGGCTACGTCATGGACGAAGCAGCCGTTCTCAGCGGTGCCATTACCAAGTTGCAAGTCGAGGGAACCATCATTGTCGCCGCCGCTGGCAACGACGCCACCGACCGACCAACGTGGCCCGCAGTGCTTCCCGGAGTGATTGGGGTAGCTGCGCTCGCCCCATACGGTCCGGCCGCCTTCACGAACTACGGGCCGTGGGTACGTGCGTGTGCCCCTGGGGTTGATCTCGTGAGCTCGTTCTACAAGGAGTTCAATGGGCGCGCCGGAGTCGATGCCAGTGGAACCGACATCGACAAGTTCGATGGGCTCGCGCTCTGGAGTGGCACATCATTCGCAGCGCCGGTTGTGGCAGCAGGACTCGCCCGGCTTATTCAGATGGGGTTCTCCCGAGCACAGGCTGTCGACCGGCTGATTGACGACCCCAATCTGTTTCGTCTCCCAGGACTCGGTACCGTCGTCAACCTGGCCTAACTATGCGGCCATCTACGCAACAGTTGCGGAAACGGCCGCTCCTGGGCCGGCCATGTGCGCAACAGTTGCGGAAAGGGCTCTACGGTGTGAGCTATGTTCACCATTCCCGCGCGTCGCGGTAAGGCCGTCCGGCTAGCAGCCGGCGATCAACTCAAGATCATCAACACCCATGGAACTCAGGTAATCGACTTCTGGGCATTCGTCTCGAGTATGCCGACCGAATACGTCGGCATGGAACACTGCCGAGCAACGTGGACGCACCTGTATCCCCGGTTGGGTGATGCGCTCTACACAAATCGGCGACGCCCGCTGTTGTGGCTTGACGAGGACACCAGCCCCGGGCTCCACGACACCGTCATAGCGCCATGCGACAACGAACGCTACGGCCTGCTGGGTTGCACCGAGTATCACGACAACTGCCGAGACAACATGCACGCTGCGCTCGCCGAACTTGGTCTGAGCGTGCCGTACACCCCGGCATCGTTGAACTTGTTCATGAACATCCCATGGCAGCCCGACGGGTCGGTTTCGTTTCAACCGGCATTGAGTGCGCCGGGCGACTATGTCGTGCTACGGGCAGAACTCGACTGTGTAGCAGTGATGTCAGCATGTCCCCAAGACATCCTCACCATCAACAGCCAAAAGCCCGTCGACGCCCATTTCGAGGTGTTGAAAAGCTAGTTTGCCTTCGGCGTTTGGTCATGGAGACCAGAGCTTTGTGCCAGGGTGGAACTGTGCCCATGCGAACCAGAACGACTGATGGGCAGCGGCAGCCTTGCCGTCGATCGAGGCGACAAGACCACCCCCGTCAAGGGTAAGCGTGACGCCTGCCGACGATACGCTGCGCCCGGCACGTAGTTCGGCCTGCGCAGCGTCGACAGGAAAGGCGACTGGCGATGTATCGGCTGCGATGACCCCGACGACCTGGGTGTGGACGGCAAGCCGGGTATCACTGCGCCTGATCGGAAAGATAGGCCCCTTGTCGTCGCGGCCGCGCAATGGATCGGCCGGGTACTGCTTGCCGAGACCGCCATCTTGGGCCACGATGCGTGTGTTGGGGTGGTCACTACGCCACTCGTCCCATCGCGATACCACTGTCGTCAGCATCGGAAGTCCTACGCCCGCGTCGTGCAGTGGACCCGACAGCGCCCGACCCGTGAATGTGTCGAAGACCGAGCCTGTGTCGAGGTCGTACATCACCTTGTTCGATAGCGCCAAGAGTCCGCTCGTGCGCATCACCAGCGGTCGTGCGACGCCCGATACCTGGTCGGTGAAGTAGGCCTGAGCCGAACCGCACAAGGTGCAGTACGGGATCGCAACTCGACGGCCGCCGATGCTGATGTTGACCATCTCGTGCACCTCCATGATGTTTTTTGGAAATGCCACCGATTCGCCGCCGATGCTTATGCCGAAGACGTACGCCTCGTCTGGATACCAGGTGCCCTCGCCGGCCGAGGTGAGCAACGGATCGTCCAACGCCGGTATGCATCCAAGTACGCAGGTCTTCTTGTCACCAAGCAGACGATCGTCGGGTAGTACGCCCCCCCAACTCAAGAATCGCCAATCGATGTCGGCGTTTGGATCGTCAAAGATTGGTTTCCATCGCGGTTCCAACGACGTGAACAGATCACGCTTGAACACCAGGTAGTCGGGAGGTGCCGGTGTGTCCCAGCTGATGAGTAGATCGGTAACTTCCTGCCAGGGATTCGAGCCGCCACCCAACGCGACGCGGGCAAGTCGCTCAAATGCATCGACCAATGGCTTGAACGTGTCGCTATCGGCGAAGCGCAACAGGTCGCTCAAAATCCAGGCGTTTCGCACGTCGCCAGACGCGCCGATGACCGACGCGATCTTGGGGTCGAGCCCGGTTGATTGAAGCGACGGCACAACGTTGCGGAGCACCTCGGCCACCTCGACGCCAGTCGGACCGGCGGGTGCTTTCGGCACCGGAGCAGCTGCAGACGACGCTACGGGTGTTCCAGCCGGTACCGCTGTATCGCTGCTACACGCGCCCAGCGCTAACAGGACAACGAGAGTTAGTCGGCGTACTGTCACATACTTGAGCCTACGAAGGTAACGCCCCGGTTGGATGGGATGACGTCGCTAAGCGGCGGAGCGATAAAAGCGAGCGGGAGCGAGCCAGCGATGCCGAAGGCAAACTCGTTACCAGCCGCATGCCATGGCGCTGGCACACCGAACGTGAAGATGTTCAACCCGTAGTAACGCCAGCATCTCGTGATCGATAACACCGCCGAGCACGTAGCCCGACAGGTCGTCGTGGGCCAGGCGCAACGATACGTTCTGGGCAGCGTGACCAACCTGTTGCAAACCGAATCTTGACCCTCGTGCCCCGTACTTACGTTCAAGCTCATCGAGCTGGGTCAAGAACACCAGCACAAGCTGGGGCAGCTGTCCGCCGTCAAAGCTCACCAACTGTCTGAGTTCAGCGTCGGCTGGCACCTCGCCAACAACACTGACCGAGTGAGCCCGGTGGTTGTAATAGATGACTCGCCCGCCGAACGGACCGTCAACATTTCGTAGCAACCCGTACACGTGAACGGCGTCAAGTCCCCCGGCTTCGGGGATCACACGGCGGGCATCGGCGGTCGCACCGGTCGCCGCCAGTATCCGTTCGACGTGTCGAAACTTCAGCGGTTTGGTCGAGAAGTCACACCCGCTGCGACGAGCGTCGAACACGTTCTGCAATCGATCGGACACCCACTTCAGTTCCACGGGTTCGCTCGTATGCGTATGGGCCGCTACGCCCGCACTTGGCTGGTAGGCGTCGATTCGTGACGCAAAGCGAAGAACGCTTTGGGCATCGAGACTCGACGCCTCCCAAAAGTCGTCGGCCCGTTGAAGGTCGTCGGCGCGCCGTGGAACGTTCATCCGAGTGGGTGGGGATATGGCGACGGAAAGGGCCCCGCTTGGCGCTCCGCAAAATGCGAATAGCGTCGAGCAACGTCGCATGTAGTTCCGCCAAGGTACGGCCAGAGGTGGTCGTGATGCAGTGGCGTGAGATCGGGCGACAGCACTCGTACCACCCGCAACCCCAGCTGATCACACTCGACCGACGAGAGTTCTCGGTAAGCCAGGCGAATATCGGCCGCCGCGAGTCGGGTGACCAGTTCGGCGAGTTGGACACCGGACCCGACGTTGCTGGTGGGTGCGTCGGGCGGTGCAAGCGCAGGCCGCGCGGCGCGCAACATCGGCACGTGTGGCCACCAGTGCGGGTTGGCGCCGTAGAAGACTGCATGGGCGTCGAAGTCACGTACTGCGGTGGGGTCGAGTCCGCTCACGGCAGGGTTGATCGCCAATTGATGGCCGACGAACATAGTGCCTTGCAGGAACTCGGCGTACGCCTTGTCGACCGCGTCGTCCCATGTTGCGCGGCACGCGAGGCCGAGGGAATGTCGGGGCCGGCCGGCTAACAATGCGGTGCCCGCAACACACGCGACAGGATGCGAGCTGTACGCGGGTGTTAGGTCAAACACTCGCACCTCGCCACCCTCGGGCACCGCCAGGCGGTCGACTGGTGTTTCTAGCCCGCCGAGTTGATGCAACCAAGTGGACATGTATGCATCGCGTTCGATCAGTTCTTGCGTGGCGCGCAACAGCGCCGTGACGACAGACGGATCGGCCGCCAATCCCGACGATGTGGCCAGGGCTCCGAAGCGTTCGGTAAGCGACACGAGCGCTGCGGGGACCCAAACCGGCTCATTCGTGTCTAGCCAAAAGACCTCGGTGAGCCATTCGTCGCCGGGGTATGCATTCGTGTGCGGGAACTGGCAGTCGAGTCGTTGGTCGTCGGAATGCAGCGTGAACTCTGCCAGCCGAAGGGATGCGGCAACACGGGTCTCCGACGCTCTGCTCAGTACAAGGTCGGCCTGCGTCGCGGCCCATCGCTCGATCGCTTCGGCAACTGCTGCGGTACATGCCAGGGCAGCGTCGCGGTGCACACCGCCGCCTGCACTCTGGGTTGAGCCAGGCTGCCGGGCAACGCTGGCATGAACTACAGCGACGTCGTCGGCGGCACTGCGAGGTACCAGCACCGGTCGTTCGACCACGGGGTGACGGTCACCAGTGGCTCGATCAACGAGCGCCATCACGTCGGCGGTGGAAGCTGAGTTCCATAACTTGGGGGCGGTGTTGGCGGGTACGGGAGATAGCCCGCCGATGGAGGTGGGTACGGTGGCACCGGCGGAAATGGGGGTTGCTGCGGGTCAGACTTGGGTCCAAATCTCGATTTCGCCAGCCGCCAGCCCAACCAACCAAAGACCGGGAATGCCAGCTCAATCAGGAACGCGGTGACAAAGGCCACGAAGACTTCGACTGCGATAAGCGACAGAGTCGCAATTCCAACAACGGCGCAGATGAGCGCTGTTGACCTATTGGCCCTACCGGCCCGCGACAGTCCGAATGCGATGGACCCCAGCCACAACACGAGGGCCACGATGACGCAGACCCACTGCCACACATCCTGTCCAGTTCCGCGTAACGAGAGCAGGTCGTTACCGAACACTTGAAGAGCCACAAACCCCGCAATTCCGAGGACCAGCCCGGCCCCCGCCAGTATGACGAAGCCGGGAATCTTTCTGCCGTTCGCGGCAGCGGTGTGGTGAACTGCACCGGCCGCGAAACCTGTGGAGGCCGCTATCGTCGACAGACAGCAACAGCAACAGCAACAGCACGATGGCGTGGCAACGGTGACCTGCTGATGGAGCGGATCGAACGGCGTGGGCAGTCCCCGTACCGTCAGGTTCCCAACGTTCGCTTCCAAACTGTTTACGGCCACGGCAAACCTCTCTTCCACGGCAGCTCCACTCGGCCAGTCGCTCGCCCCGAAGCGCACCGGCTGCATCCAACCAGCTTGTACAGGTTCTGTCGGTCGGTAGTGCCTTGCTCCAGGTCCCAGACGATGGTTGCGTTCACCAATGGGCTTGGCCCACGACGAGCTGCCTCAAGTTGCTTGCGAACCAATTCGGCGACGATGGCTGGCGAGGCTTTCACTAACGGCTGATCAGGAACAGCCGCCCGGCCCCAGCGGTGCGCCATTCGTTGGTCGAGGCAGTCAAGACATGCCGAAACACCCGGTATCACGAATGGACCGAGCACGACGGTGTGATGCATCGAGACGTCGACGCCGAGATGCGCCTTGCCGTCGGGGACGTGCGGCCAGGTCGCGCCGGTGCGCACAACCACGACTAGTTCAGCTACATCGAGTTGAGTAGTTGTCCCCAGTTCCTCGCGCAGCGTGAGTCCGATATCGCCGGCAGAATCGTCAGGCGACGCTACAACCGCTATGGCCGATGACACAGGGTGCACGACGGCACCCACGTCGGCCAGGAGCGAGACGACACGTCGCTCGGCCTCGGTGTGCGCGTTCGCTACTCCATCACGACACCATCGCTCGATCGTAGAAATCGTGGCGGCGTCGAGTCCGTCGACCGCGAGTTGCTGGTCGGCTCCGGCCGACAACACAACGGCGGTCGGGTCGGTGGACGACGCATGCGCGGTCCACGCCGAGGACCACATCAGTTCGGGGCTACTCGTCGTCGTGTCCATCTCTAGGATGAACGCTATGAGGTCAGTTGGTCTCGCAACACGAACCGTTGGGTCTTACCTGTGGCGGTCTTGGGTAGCGAGTCAACGACAACAAGCCGTCGCGGTCGTTTGAATGCCGCCATTCCCGAACGGCAGTGCTCGTCAATCGATGCCGGGTCGATGGCGTGGCCAGAACGGGCGACGACAAAAGCGACGACTTCTTCCAGGCCAGCGTCGTTACGCGACCCAACAACGGCTGCTTCCAAGACGTCGGGATGCGTGACCAGGACGCCTTCCACTTCGGCCGGCGAAACCCAAATTCCGCCGGCTTTGATCATGTCGTTGTTGCGACCGAGAAACGTCCAATGGTTGTCGCTCGACCGGGTGTACACGTCGCCGGTTCGGACCCAGCCGTCGGCGAGGAACGCCGTCGACGTCGCTTCCGGCCGGTTCCAGTAGCCCACGGCCGTGGATGGTCCCCGCACATGCAGGTACCCAGGTGTGTCGGGGGCGTCGACAATGTCGCCGGTGTCGTCGAGGAGCACGGCGTCGTAACCGTGAACGACCGTGCCGGTGCAGCCCGAGCGTTGGTCATCGACCGTGTTCGAAATGAAGATATGGAGCGCTTCGGTGGAGCCAATGCCGTCGAGCACCGGATGGCTGAAGCGGGTCGTGAAACGTCGGTGCAGTTCACCAGGCAAGGTCTCGCCTGCCGTTATCGTGGAACGCACCGAGGCAAAGGTGTCTTGGGCTACATCGGTGTCCAAGATGGCCGCAACGAATCCCGGTGCCGCAAAGAACAGCGTCGGCTGTTCTTCTCGTATAAGGCTGCACATGGCCGCCGGTGTTGGCCGCCTCGATTCAAGAATCGTGGTCGCTCCGGCGCCGAAGGGAAAAGTCAGTGAGTTGCCAAGGCCATAGGCGAAAAACAACTTTGCGACCGAGAGGCATCGGTCGTCGGCAGAGATCCCCAAAACGTGCGTGCCATACGTGTCGTAGCTGGCTTGCGGGCCGGAGTGGCGATGCATGACACCTTTGGGCAACCCGGTGGTGCCAGAGCTGTACAACCAGAACGCGGGCGAGTCGGCCGTGGTGTCGACGACCGGGATGGCCGAAACGTCGGCAAACTCGGACCACAAACGCACCCTGCTCGACTCTGCCGCACCGTCGGCACCATCGACGACGAGCGCGTTTCGAACAGACGGCACGGCAGCCATGATGGCGTCGATATGTAGACCGTGTTCAGCGGAAACAACCAGTAGCTGCGCCTCGCAGTCAACCACAATCGCTGCGAGGTCGAGGGCGGTAGACATTGTCGACAACGGCACCGGTACAACGCCGCTACGCAGACACCCAAGCAGCCACGCAATCGTGGCCGGTTCGTCGTTCATGACCAACACCACTCGTTGCTCGCGGCGCACGCCGAGGTCGCGAAGCGCATGCTGCACACGCCACACCTGCTGCTGCGTCGCGGAATACGACTGCGATTCGCCCTGGTAACGAACGGCCGTTTTTGACGCCAGCCCGCCATCGACATGCCGGTCGAGCAGCCAGTGTGCCGCGTTGTAGCTGCCCATTAGAATTTTACGTACTCGTAGTCGACTGCCTTGCCGTGTACGCCCTTCGTTGGTGCCGCCACCCACCCAGCCATCTTGCCGGGTTCTCGAACACCAACCATCAGCGAGTGCACGAACGCGCGGTCACTCTGTGTTGGTAACCACGATGCCGTTGCGGATTGCCACTCGGTCTTGCTAACGAGCTGACCATCAGGGCTGACATGGCGGCCCCTGAAGGTGCCCACAGCACGATTGAAGCCCACGTGAGGAAGCGTGAGGCGTTGGCCGATGTCGGCCAACGCCCGGTTCCATCGGTCAACACCTTTTTGGCAATCCATGATGTAATCGTCGCGCAGCGTTTCGTTGAGCGCTGACAAAGCGCTGGCGTCGCGGGTTCCGATACCTAGATCGGTGGCGTGGGGCACAAGTCGGGTGGCATGGCGCAACAGGTGGTCGTCGGCGCGTCGTTCCTCTTGGAATCGGCCCTTCAATCCGGCTGCAAAATAGTTCGCCGCGTTCGTCGACGTCTCGGCTCCGAACAAGTCGAGCGACAAGCTGTAGTGAAAGTTCACGTAGCGCTGCAGCGTGGCGACATCGATTCCCCCGTAGCGCCGAATGTCGTCGGTGTTATGGAGCTTGGTGAGTTCAACAATACGGTCGACCACCCGTGCTACTCCGGTGGCACCGACAAACATGTGGTGGGCTTCCTCTTTGAGCATGAAGTCACATGTGCGCGACAGCGGATCGAACGCCGATTCTCGCAGCGACGCCAGCTGAAACTTGCCGTCGCGGTCGGTGAAATAGGTGAATAGGTAGAACGACAACCAGTCGGTAGTCGGTTCGTTGAATGCGCCCAAGATGCGTGGGTGATCGCTATCGCCCGAGTGCCGCAACAACATTTCGTCGGCTTCGTCGCGACCGTCTTTGCCGAAGTACCGGTGCAGCAGATACACCATCGCCCACAGGTGGCGGCCTTCCTCGACGTTTACCTGGAACAGATTGCGCAGGTCGTACAAGCTCGGCGCAGTGAGGCACAGGTGCCGCTGCTGCTCAACCGACGCCGGTTCCGTATCGCCCTGCACGACCAGAAGACGACGCAACTCGGCTCGGTACTCCCCCGGCACGTCTTGCCACACGGCGTCGCCTTTGTGATCACCGAATGCGACGCGCCGATCCGGGGTCGGTTCGGCGAGGAAAATACCCCACCGATAGTCGGGCATGGCCACATGGTCGAAATGCGCCCACCCGTCCTGGCCTACCGATACTGCTGTGCGAAGGTACACCGGGTTGTCTTGGAAAGCGACGGGTCCGAGTTCTTTCCACCACTCAAGAAACTTGGGCTGCCACGATTCAAGTGCCCGCTGGAGCCGCCTATCACCGGACAGGTCGACGTTGTTCGGAATCTTGGCATCGATATCGACAGCGGACATGGCTCACACTCGGTTTCGGTCGAAGGTTGGACGAGAACCGGTTCCGAATCGGCGCAACGCACCGTCGGAACCCACGGCGTTGGGTCGCTGGAAGATCCAGTTTTGCCACGCTGACAACCGGGCAAAGATCTTGGTTTCCAACGTCTCGGGACCAACAAAACGCAGGTTTGCTTCCATCCCCGAGAGGGCGTCGGGCGAGTAACTACCTCGCTCCTCGAGCAGCAAACGAACTTCGTCGTGCCAGTCGATGTCGTCGAAGGCGAACGTGACAAGTTCGGCCTCGACGGCATCGAGCGCCACTAGGGCGGCCCCGATCGCAGTGCGGGCGACCGCCAGTGCGTCGTCGCGACCCCAGAACCTGGTGTGTAGTCGTGACAGCCCGTTCGACATAGGGAACAAACCATTGTTGGTAGTGGTGAGCCGAAGTACCGGAGGTGACGCGTCGAGGTCTGCCATTGTGCCGTCGAGCATGAGCGACCGGTCGGCGGCGAGCACGAGTTCAGCGAGCACGCCTGCGAAACAACTGTTTGGCTCGATGAGCGTGACGAGCGTTCGAGCCGACGCGTCGATGCGCTTGAGCGTTCGGCTCAGGTACAGGCGGACCTCTCGCACAAACCAGTGGTCGGCGTCGTTGTCGAACACATGCTCTGCGTCAGTTACGGATTCGACGTCGCCTTGCGTTGTAAAGACCCACGTTCCAATATCTGGTTCGTTGAACCGGAGATGCAGAACGGCGAAGTCGAGTTCGAGTGCGGTGGCCAAAAGCCACGACTCGACCCCTGCCTTCAGTAGTGCGATACCGGTTTGAGGTTGAGGTCCGATCGGTCCGCGTATCGTGAAGCGGGCGGCGCCGAGGTCTCGATCGATCGCCACGTCGACGTTGCCGGACCGTGATCCGTCGGCGTCGATCGACGTGCTCGAACCGAAGAGAGGAAGCGTAACGGCGTCGCCAGCATCGGGCCGGTGTGTCTCGGCGCCTCGAACTTTCGCTCGTGCCTGCACAACCTCGGCGAACGTACTCTTGGGTGCCACATAGTCGACTAGGCGCCAATCGATAGCTTGGTGCCCCTTGATGCCCTCGATTCGGGTCGAGAACGCGTCGGCAAGGTCGCGTCGCACAAATCGCTTGTCGACAAGGCGAGTGAGCCCGCCCGTACCTGGAAGAACGGCAAGGAGCGGCACCTCGGGCAGCGACACCGCCGACGAGTAATCGTCGATGAGAATGATCTCGTCGCAGGCCAAGGCCAACTCGTAGCCACCGCCGGCTGCCGTTCCGTTTACAGCTGCGAGGTACACCTGGCCGGAGTGAGCCGAGGCATCCTCGATGCCATTGCGGGTCTCGTTGGTGAACTTGCAGAAGTTCACCTTGTGGCCGTGGGTAGATCCAGCCAACATCTGAATGTTTGCACCCGCGCAAAAGACTTTGTCCATGTCGCTGGTAATGACCACAGCGTGGATTTCGGGATGCTCGAACCGGAGCCGTTGGACAATGTCGTATAACTCGATGTCGACACTGAGGTCGTACGAGTTGAGCTTCAACTCGTAGTCGTCACGCAAACCCGACGAGGGAGTGACCTGCATCGTCACTGTGGCTACGTTTACCGCGTAGCCAACACGCCAGTGGCGATAGCTCGCCGAATCAGCAAGGAATGAAACTGGCTTGTCGATAGTCACGAACTAATGGTCCTCCTAGCGTAAAGCTGAGGAAACCAATCTACCTACGCTCAGCGTTGCGATGCGCCTTTCCAAGCCGCTACGGCAACTGAAGCCGCGACGCAAATCCCCGTCAACGGCTCGACTTTAACGCCGATCTTGATGAGCTCAAACGCGCCACGCAGCCCGAGCCAGACCGGAACTTGAGCGTCTTCGAGCTCGGTACTGAGCATGTGTCGAAAGATGAAGTAGAGCGAGGCCGTCATGGCAATGGCTGTCGCAACTCCGGCTACGGCACCAAGCTCTTTGGATGGCTTGCGACCGCCGCGTTCGGCTGCCAGAGCGGCAGCAACACCAATCAGGAACGCCAGGTAGTACCAGATGCGATTGGTGACAACCACCACACCGAACCAGGCGGCACCGCCAGCAGCTGCGGCACCAAGTGCGAAGAGGAATGGACGAACCAGCCCAGCGGAGTGGACGCCAGCACCCGGTGTGTCAACAGTTGAGGGCGTGAACGACGCCGGTGGTGGCGGCGGAATCGATGTTGACGGGGTGCTGAAGTCGGACATCTTGCGAGGCTATGGCCGCCCGACCACTCCTTGCTCCGGCGTCTAGTTTCCCGCGACTCCGACATCAAACGACGCCAGCGGGGCGAAGCCATTAAACGATACCGCTGAATAGGTCGTGGTGTACGCGCCCGTCGAGTGGATGAGCACACGGTCACCGGTGGTCAGTTCCAACGGAAGTTCGTAGTAGCTCTTGTCGTACAGCACGTCGGCCGAATCACACGTTGGTCCCGCGATCACGACTGGTCCCATCTCGCTACCGTCACGGTCCGTCGTGATGCGATACCTAATTGCTTCATCCAACGTCTCGGCGAGACCACCGAACTTGCCGATGTCGAGGAACACCCATCGGCGATCGTCGGCGTCGCCCTTGCTCGACACCAAGACCACCTCGGCCACGATCACGCCGGCATCACCAACCAGGTAGCGACCCGGCTCGGCAATAAGATACGGCTTTTTGTCACCAAGGTGTCGGGCAAGCGCCTCGGTGATGGCCCGGCCATAGGCGGCGGGCGTAGGCACGGCATCGAGGTAGGTAGCTGGAAAGCCACCACCAAGGTTGAGCACGTCCAGCGTTATCCCACGATCGGTGAGCTGCGACACGATCTCACCGACCTCGGCAAGTACGTCATCGAACGCTTCGGGGCGGCGTTGTTGGCTTCCAACATGAAATGCCAAGCCGGTTTTCATACCGGCGGCAGCCGCCCGGGTTAGCAAGTCGAGGGCCATCTTTGGCTCGCACCCGAACTTGCGCGAAAGCGGCCAATCGGCGCCTCCCCCGCTGGTCAACACTCGGCACATCACCGTTGCACCTGGCGCCAAGTCGATCAGCTTGTCGAGTTCGGCATCGGCATCGAAACTGAACAGCCGAATGCCCAACTCGTATGCAGCAGCGATGTCGGCCCGCTTCTTAATCGTGTTTCCGTACGAGATTTGATCGGGTCTTGCCCCTGCCTCGACACACAATCGAATCTCACCCGGGCTGGCAACATCGAAGCAGCCACCAAGCTCGAGCACGGTTGCCAGCACCGCTGCGGACGGGTTGGATTTCACCGCGTAGTGCAAAGTGACACCCGGCAGAGCATCGGCTAACGATCGGAATTTACGGGCGACGATCTCGATGTCGACTACGAGGTACGGAGTCGGTCGATCGGTGTCCTGATCGATAAATGTGCGCTGGCTCTTCGTGATGTTCAACGGTGTTCCCACGTCCCTTCGAGTGATTTGTCGGCGGCACGCTATCGAGGTTTAGGGCCCGTGTCGCCTGACTGATTGGTCCGTCAAACATTGGGTGTCACACAACGGCCGTCATGCCGCCGTCGACGTACAAGATCTGCCCGTTGACAAAGTCCGACGCCGCGCTTGCGAGGAAGACTACCGAGCCAGCCAATTCGTCGACGCGTCCCCAGCGTCCGGCAGGGGTACGACGCTGTACCCATGCCGAGAACTCCGGATCGTCAACGAGTGCGCGGGTGAGATCAGTAGCGAAGTAGCCAGGAGCAAGTGCGTTTACCTGAATGCCGAGCGGCCCGAGATCGGCGCACATGCCCCGCGTCAGAAGCTTCAAGCCACCCTTGGTTGCGGTGTACGCGGCTATGCCGGGTCGGCCGAGTTCAGACTGGACAGAGCAGACGTTCACGATTTTTCCGTACCCACGTGTGGCCATGCGAGTTGCGACCGCTTGGCCAACTACAAAGGCCGACACCAGGTTCACCTCGAGAAGTTCACGTAGATCCGCAACTGGGTACTCAAGAAACGGAGCCCGCTTTTGCATTCCCGCGTTGTTGACCAGCACATCGATCGGGCCAACAGTGGTTTCGATCGATTCGACAGCTGAGTTGACGGCTTCTTGGTCACAAACGTCGAACCGCTGTACGCGCACGTCATGACCCTCGATCTCTAACGTCGCTCTCGCAGCCGCGAGAGCGGTCTCGTTGCGGCCGTTGAGCACGATTATTGCCCCAGCCTCGGCCAGGGCCTTGGCCAGGGCAAACCCGATACCTCGACTCGACCCTGTGACCAACGCTGTCTTGCCCTGCAGACTGAAAATCTCCATGGTGGTGGAGCGTAATCACAACGGGGTTACGGTGGGCCCAGTGACATTGAGTCCTAGAACCATCGATCAAGGGTCACCGGAGTCGAACACTCAACGTCGGCTTTTGGCGTATCTGGCATTAGCTGGCGTCGTCGTCATGTGGGCGATGGGGCCACCATTGTCCAAACTTGTGCTAGCAACACCCAGCACCATTGTCGCCGTACGAATGTGGATGGCAGTTCCACTCACACAGATCGCGGCTCGCCTGGCAGGGGCAAGCTTTACTCGGCGATCCATGAAGTACTCACTCCCGGGCGGGGCCTTCTTCGGCGCCAACATGTTCTTGTTCTTCAGCGCGTTGCGGCACGTTTCCATCGCCACCATCACACTTGTCGGCGTGCTGCAACCAATCATCGTGACGCTCGTGGCCGCCCGATTGTTCGGCGAACGAATCACACGTTGGTGGGTGGCGTGGACATCAGTCGCCATCGTCGGTGTCGCCGCTGCGGTACTACTCGCCGGAAAAGCCGTCCGAGCCACCCCATTTGGTTTGCTACTAGCTATTTCGTGCACGGTGGGTCTCGCCGCTTACCTGGTGGCCTCGAGAGAGGCAAGACGAACGCTTGGCGCCGGTGAATATCTGGCCGGGGTTATGCTCTGGGCGGCCATTCTTCTCAGCATTCCTCTTGTGTTTCAAGGCCTTCACCTCAACGAGTTGGACGCAAAGGATTGGATGTTGATGGGTGCCATCCTCATCGGGCCTGGCTGGATTGGGCACCTCTTGCTCAACTGGGCCATCACCGAGATCCCGATGTCGATCACCTCGCTGCAGATGCTGCCGTCGACCGTGATTTCGGTCGCAGTTGCGTGGCCAGTCAACAATGAGCCCGTGACGTTTGCGCAGGCTTTAGCTGGCCTCTTGACCCTCGTAGCTGTTGCCATGATTGTTCATGGCCCATTTCGTCGAGCGGTCTAGCTGACGCTGTCAGCGTCGTTCTGTCATACTCGGTACGGGCGTACTGGCGGAGACAATCATCAAGACCTGGTTTGCACAGCGGAGTAGTCGGTTTATAACGCTTATTGGTTGGGGTATCTGCGCGCTCTGCGCCTGGATTTTGTTGACATCGTGGCTCGACATCAACCGCCCCTTCCCAACGGTGGTGCTCCAGGCTGTCGGTCTGTTGGTTTTGGTGCTCGCCTGGTTCGTGCTCGGTACCGCGCTCTTTACCCGGCGGTGGCTTCTCGCTGCTGTGGCAAGCGTGTTATGCATTACTCACGTGGCGTTGGTGGCTCCGCTGGTCCGGCGCGACCCCTTGCCTGCGTGGGCTGCTTCGGCCGACACCATCACGGTAGGCGCGGCCAATCTGCTCTATCTCAACAAGCAGACGACCGAGGCAACCATCACGCTCGCTCACTCCGGGGCCGACGTCCTCGTTCTCACTGACGTCACAACTCAATGGATCGACGCTTTTCGCACCGGTGGGCTACTCGACCAGTACCGCTATCAGGTGCTCACTCCGTACGACGACGCCGGCATCGGGTCGGCCATCTTGTCTACCCGGCCGTACTTCGCCGAGCATGCCGACAAGGCCTACGGGCGGGTCGTGCACTCTATCGACATCGACGTTGGCGGCACACTGCTGCAGATCGTGGCATTGCACCCTCAGTCGCCAAGTTCGGGCGAGCTCGTTTCCTCGTGGCGGCTCCAGATCCGTGAACTTGAATCCATCGTCGATCGGCGCACGGGTCCCATTGCGCTCGTTGGTGATCTAAATGCCAGTTACCTTCATCCGCCGTATCGCCTGCTGATGAAACAGACAGGGCTCACCGATGCGCACGCCGCAGTCGGTCGAGGATGGACCACCTCGTTTCCGGCCGACGGCGGTTTGATTCCTCGTGTGACTCGGCTCGATCATGCCCTCGTCAGCAACGACCTCGCCGTATTGAGCGTTCGAGACATGGCAATTCCGGGGAGTGATCACAGCGGCTTCGTCACGCAGTTGGCCGTACGCCCGAAGATTAACTGATCGTCTAATGCCTTCGGAGCGGGGATTTAATCGTAATTGCGGCCGAGAGCATGAACGACACGAGTCCCGCCCCAATGAGAATCTGACGCCGTTCGAGCACGGCACCAAGGGCGAATGCTAAAAGCGCGGCGAGGGGGAACGACCCGGTAAGCGCCAAGGTGTGCACGCTAATGACCCGACCCATCAGATCATCAGGAGTATGGCGCTGCAGCAAGGTGCGTTGGGTAGTCATGACGAAGCCTCCACCGAGGCCCCAAATCATCATGCCGGCCATGGCAACGGCGAAGTACCGAGTGGCGCCCATGATGACCAGACCCGGGCCACAGGTGAGCATGAACCACCACGCCAACATCCGACCTGGGTGCTCTAAACCTGGGCGTCGTGCAAGCCCGAGCGTGGTGCAGATCATGCCAAGACCAAGACCGCCGAACAGCAGCGAGGCGCGAAAAGCGCTTGCTCCCATTTCCGCTCTTGCGATGCCTGGCAACAACAACTGGTTCATCCCTCCGCAGGTTCCCCCGACCAGTGCCACCGCGAGGACGGAGCGAAGGGGTTCGTGTTCACGCGCAAACCGAACCCCGTCGAAGACTTTGGTGCGTAACGACGCCATCACGGCACCATCGTTTTGGCAGGGCCCCGCAGCCACATCGGGAACCTTGCGCATCATCAGCGAAGCCGCGCTCAAAAGGGCCGCAAGGAGGCCGAATGCCCGGGCTGTGCCCAGTAGATCGATGGCCGCGCCGCCGATGAGAACGCCGGTGAGTTGGGCGGTATTTTGGCCAATCCCCTGCAGGGCAATGCCCGTCATTAACAGTTCTCGGGGCACCAACGCCGGGACCATGGCTTGAAGTGCTGGTGCCACCACGGCCATGGTTGCACCGGCTGCAGCTGCGAGGGTCACTGCCCCGATAACCGACATTTTGTTGGTGGCGACTGCGACGGCCGTAATCACCAATACTGCGGCCCCGATGAGCGTTGACAAGCTGACTAACGAGCGGCGGTCGTAGCGGTCCGAGATGACACCGGCAGGCAGCGACAGCAATGTGATGGGCAACCCCAGCGAGAACCCCATGATAGCAACGGTGGGCGACCATGAACTGAGGTCGAGCATAAGCCACACAAACGCGAACCGAATAGTGCCTGTGACGATAGAAATCAACAGTTGACTACACCAGTACCGTCGATAGCCATGTAGCGACAAAACCTGCAAGATCGGTCCACGCTGCTTTGATCGCCTCACAATCGTTCTCGCATCTCGCACCCATGCAGCTTGCCCCACTGGAGCTAAGAACTGCGGACCCGGCCACTAGGTTGTCGTCGATGAGTTCGCCAAACGAGAGTAACCCTCAACAAGATGACTGCGCCCTTACCAGGTGAAGGTGTCACAGTCGACATCTGCAACGCCATCTGCGACGTCCTCAGCTAGTACGGGTCAGCCGCTGGGAAATTCCGACGCCCCGACCGGTCTCGGTAGGCCACACTCATTTCATGCCCACGAAGATCACTAACAAGCTCATGTCGTGGGTCGACGATCTCGACTCCGGCACCGAACAGCAAGCACGGCGGGCCGCAGCGCTACCGGTTATTGCTGGTCACATCGCTCTCATGCCTGACGCCCACGTGGGTATCGGGGCAACAATCGGGTCAGTGATACCGACGGAAGGTTGCATCATTCCTTCGGCTGTCGGGGTCGACCTCGGGTGCGGTATGGCCGCGCTACGAACCGACCTCGTTGCCGACGACCTTCCCGACACGCTCGACCATCTGCTCGGGCCGATGGAACTCGCCGTACCCGCTGGCGTAGGCCGAGGCCACGAGCGGTCAACGAAGGCGGCCGACAAGTGGTTTGCCGCCAACCCGTACCCCGGGAAGCTGTCGCCAAAAGCCGAAAAGGCCGCGCACGAGCAATTCGGTTCGCTCGGTTCGGGTAATCACTTCTTCGAAGTCTGTCTCGACGAGCTCGACCGCGTGTGGCTGTTTCTGCATTCGGGTAGTCGGGGTATCGGCAATCGTTTGGCTACCGAACACATCAACACGGCCAAGCGGCTCCGGGTCCATTTGGACCACAACTTCGACGACCCGAGCCTGGCGTGGTTCGTTCAGGGAACACCCGAATTCGAGGACTACATCCGCGATATGAACTGGTCTCAGGCTTACGCGTTTGCTAACCGCGAGGCCATGCTCGCTGCTGCGTTCGAAACGTTCGTCAAGATTGTGCGACGCGGTCGAGAAGTCGAACGCATCAACTGCCATCACAACTATGCAGCCCTCGAAACTCATGAGGGGCGTGATCTGTGGATTACCCGTAAGGGTGCCATTAGCGCCCGCTCAGGTCAGCTCGGCCTGGTGCCCGGTTCCATGGGAACTCGGTCCTATGTGGTGCGTGGCCTGGGCAATCCGTTGAGCTGGCAGTCGTGCGCACATGGGGCCGGTCGTCGTATGTCGAGAACCCAAGCCAAGAACACCTACCGAGCGCACGACTTGGTGGAACTCATGGGTGACCGGGCGTGGCAACGAGACAAGGCGCGTGAGCTACTCGACGAGATTCCGTTGGCGTACAAGGATATTGACGAAGTCATGGCTGCCCAGGAAGACCTCGTCGAGATCGTGCATACGTTGCGCCAGGTCTTGAATTACAAGGGCTGCTAGGCAAAGTGGTCAATCACGGAGTGCTCGCTCGAACTCACGCAGCCGCGCCGTGAATCGGCCGGCATCAACGAGGTGTGGGTAATGGCCGTGTTCGGGCCACACCTCAACGGTGGCAGTTGGTATTCGAGATGTGAGCCAACCCGGGTACTCGGGACCGGGATCAATACCGTGCAGCGATAGGTACGGAACAGTGATCGCACTGGCGAGGGCGTCGACCGTCGAGTCAAGTTCCTCGACGGTCGACTCTAAGACGGCGCTCCAGATGCTGAGCACTACCTGTTGCTTCGGGTTTCTAAACCGAAGTATCCGTTGCCGTTCGGCCTCAGGCAGCGGGCCGTCCATTGCCGAGAACATCGCGGATATGAAACCCTGGAACGACGCTTGATCCCCCCTCAGCAGCGGTTCCACCGAACGAAGCTGGTCTTGAAATGCTGCGAGACGCAGGGGTTGGTCGATATTGACAACACCACGGCATTCGAAGGCCGCGGCATACGCGCTCACCACGACACCCCCAAGCGAGTGGCCAACAAGCAGTGGTGATCTCAACGATGGATACCGAGTTGCCAGGGTCGATACTGCTCGATAAACGTCACCCGCCAACGCCAGAGGGTCGTAGTTTTCACCCTCGGACGATTCACCATGGCCTCGAAGGTCAACCGAGAGCACAAGGTGGTCGAGAGCAAGGTCCGCGATTAGCGGGTCCCACGTGTGGCGAGACTCGGTAATGCCATGCACCAGCACCAGCGCGGGCCCCGCGCCTCGGAGGCTGCATGAAATTCGATGAGAGGTCATGGAGCAATACTCGCGCGTGCGTCAGTAGTCGATGTCGGCGAGCGATGGGGTGGTTGCCAGGTCGGCCAAAGCGAAACCGGCCGTGCGGCGGTAGCCCTCGGTGACGGTGGCAATCTCGGCGGGCGTGATGATGTCGTCAAGCCGCGTGAATCCGTTGGGTGCTCGCTCCTCCACCAGGTTCATGGGCAACTCTGGACCGAGGCCCCTATTCGCCATAACAATTCCCGCCGTTGCTGGTCGACGCACCTCGTCGTAGCGAACTAATGCCGCAGGAAGGTCATCGGGATACGACCGAATACATCCCGCCAAGACCTGTGCATCGAGAATGGCTTGCGACGCGCCGTTGGAGCCCACCGGGTACATGGGGTGCGCAGCATCGCCGAGCAGCGTCATGCGACCAAACGTCCACTGGTCAACAGGGTCTCGGTCGACCATGGGAAACACGAACGTTGCCTCTGCCGACTCGATCAGTTGTGGGATGTCGAGCCAGTCGAATCGCCAGTCTTCGAAGTGCGGTAAGAAAGCGGACAGTTCCCCGGGTTTGTTCCAGTCTTCTCGCTCGTCGAGCTCGGTCGAGTCGTATCGAAGTTCAGCAATGAAGTTGATGAGCTGCCTGTCGTTGGCGAGGTCACGTAGCGGGTAAGCAATGAACTTCTGGCGGAGGTGGCCGCTCCAGATAAGCGTCCGACCATCAAGCATCCGCGGGGCCTCGGCGAGCCCTCGCCACAACAGCGCTCCACTCCATTTCGGCGAACCTTCGGCTGGATAGTGGGCAGCGCGGGCGACCGAGTGGATACCGTCGGCGGCGATAAGCGCGACACCTGTCGCCGTGGCCGTGGACGCCCCGGTACGTCGGTCGACAAACCAAGCGGTGACGCCGCTATGGGTAGTATCGAAGCTGGCCAGATGGCAACCGGTATGAATCCGATCGGCCCCGATTGCACGGACGGCCGCGTCGAATAGCACCTGATGCAGCTCACCGCGATGAACAGAGATCTGGGGCCACCGATACCCCGCTGCAACACCGCGCGGTTCGGACCAGATCTCCTCGCCTCGCTTGGTGAAGTACGAAAGCGTCGACGGCGCTAGGCCGATAGCAAGCAGCGCATCGGCAACACCGAGCACCTCGAGTTCACGTACCGCATGGGGTAGCAGGTTGATGCCAACGCCAAGCGCTTGAATACGTTCGACGGATTCGTACACTTGAACCGACCGGCCGATGCGGTGTAGTGCGAGCGCTGTGACGAGTCCACCAATACCCCCACCGGCGATGATGATGTCGTCAGACGAGGCCATGGATCAGCGAGGCGTGACGTCGTCGACCTTGGACACGTGAAGCGCCAGAACAAAACGGGGCGCATCGGTGAAGTATGCAGCTCGTTCGGGTGACGCGTTCCAAGCCACCTCAGCCGCATCGAAGTCGCCGTCGTTGGCGACGATCCAGGTGAACTCATTAGCAGCACGGTCGAGGAAGGCATGGAGCAATTGAAACCCAAACGCAGAACGCAACGGCATAAGGCCATTAAAGAACGAGAGCCATTCGTTGATGTGGGTTGGGTTCATCTCGTATCTGCGCATCTGGATTGTCATCGCCACAGGGTAGCGTTCGGCCATGGAGATAACAGCTGCCGTACTGCGTTCAGGCCATGGGCCATTTACCGTCGAGTCGCTACAGCTAGCGGCTCCCAACGAGCACGAGGTGTTGGTGAGAATGGTGGCTGCCGGCATGTGCCACACCGATCTCATCCCCCGCGATCTGCCACCTGAGTTCTTTGTCGGTCCCGAGGTACGTGGCCATGAAGGATCCGGCATCGTCGAAGCGGTTGGCGCTTCAGTTACCAATGTCTCGCCCGGCGATCATGTCGTGTTGTCGTTTGCGGCTTGCGGTCATTGCCCTGCGTGTGACAAGGGTCGTCGGCCGTATTGCTTCAACTTTGGTCTGCACAATATGAGTGGCGGCCGCCCCGATGGCACCTCCACCCTTACCGACGCTGATGGCGGAAGAATTGGATCACATTTCTTTGGCCAGTCGTCGTTCGCGAGCCATGCAGTCGTGGCTCAGGACAGCGCGATCAAAGTCGACCGCTCGTATGATCTGGCGAAGCTCGGGCCGCTTGGTTGCGGTGTGCAAACCGGTGCCGGTGCAATCCTCAACACACTCAAAGTGCAGGCCGGATCCTCAGTGGTCATTCTCGGTGCGGGTGCGCTCGGTCTCAGTGCCGTCATGGCCGCCAAGGTCGCGGGTGCTACAACCATTATTGCTGTCGATCGCCACGACAGCCGTCTTGCCCTCGCCGAACGGTACGGTGCCACCCAGGTGCTCAATCTGGCAGCCACCGAACTGACTGCGGCCATCAAGGCGATCACCGGTGCGGGTTCGGATTATGCCTTCGATACCACCGGCGTAGCTGCACTCGTTCGAGCCGCATACGACGGGCTCAACAACATTGGCACCCTGGCTATGGCCGGTGTCGGTTTTGGCGACATCACCTTCGACTTCATTTCGATGATCGGAGGCAAGACCATAACCGGAGTCATGGAGGGCGACTCGGTCACGCACGAATTCATCCCGTATCTTGCCCAACTCAATGCCGACGGCAAGTTCCCCTTCGACGAGTTGGCCACCATGTTCTCGATCCACGACATCAACGACGCCGAAGCCGCCAGCACATCAGGAGCGGTGATTAAACCGGTCCTACGTTTCAACTAGCTTGTCTTCGGCGTCGCTCGCTATCTTCGCGTCGTAAAGCTGATCGGCAGCCGCTTCATAGGACGCAGGAAGATACTCGGATCATGGGCTGGTTCGGGCAGCGGCTCGCTCAGCGCAAAGCTGTCGAGACGCTCGAGCAGAATGGTGAACGCGCTCAACATCTCTTGGCGCGCCAGCGCGGCACCCACGCAGAAGTGGTTCCCGAAGCCGAACGCAGTGTGGTTACGAGCATTTGATCGAGTGATATCGAAACGATCTGGTTCGTCGAACACCCGGGGATCACGATTCGCAGCACCATAACGCATCATCACTGCTTTGTCGGCGGGAATCTCAACACCGGCAACGGTCGCCGGACACTTCGACGTGCGCCACAGGCCCTGCACCGGGCTATCGAAACGCAACACTTCTTCGATGAAATTCGAGATCAGGTCGGGCTGTTGCTGCAGCAGTTCAAGCTGGTCGGGGTGCTGTGTCAGCAGCAACATCCCGGTGGAGAGCGCAGCAGTTGTGGTCTCGAACCCGCCAGTAATCAACTGGTGCATCAGGTCTTGCAACTCGCCCATGGTGAGTGGTTCTTCGTCGTCACCGTGCGCATGAACCAGTAGTGAGATGAGGTCGCCGTTGGGATATTCGCGCCGTTTGTCGAACTCGGCGGCGAGAAAGTGCTGGGCTTCGAGTTCATGTCCGGCCTCAACGAGAGCCTCGTCGACGGTGAGGCGTCGGTTTGCCTGGGCGAGCATGGCATCGGCCCATCGGCGGAACCGGCGGTAGTCGGCACGGTCGAGCCCCATCTCCTCGGCGATGAAGATACCCGGCAACGGCAAGGCGAAATCGGCAACAAACTCGCACTCGCCCGCCGCTGCCATGCTGTCGACAAGCTCAAGGGCGATCTGGTCGATCTTTGGTGTGTAGGCCCGCACCGCTGCCGGGGTAAAGACCCGGTTGAGCAGCCTTCGATAACGCGAATGCACCGGTGGATCGGTCCGCTGCAGGGTGGCTTGGCGAGGCCAACCTCGCTCCACCAGTGCCTCGTGGTACGCCACCGCCGATTCGATCGGACCAGCCTTAGTCCGCAGCGGTGCATTCGAGAACGTGGCGAAATCCATGATCGATTCGCGCAACTCTGGATGCCCGCCAATGACGTACAGGTCGATGTCTTCCTCGTGCCACACCGGACATGTCGCCAAGCGTTGGGCGTAGTACTCGAACGGTGATTCTTGTACAAGAGGATCTGTGAGTCCGGCCATTCACTCAGGCTAAACGTGTCTGTCGAACAGCGTGGAAGCGAAGCGAAGGTCGTAGCGTGCGCATCAATGGCTATCGACTTTTCCTTGACCCCCGAGCTTGAGGCAATTAGGTCACGTGTGCGCACGTTCGTGATCGATGTCATTGCCCCGAAGTAGCTCGGCTGGAGTCGGGCTCGGACACGTCGAGTTGGCCATGGTTCAGGCCGAAGCCGCCAAGACGCGTCTCGGGCCGTGGGTGTTCAATTGCCAGGCGCCTGACGAAGGAAATATCCACCCGCTGTTGCACTGGGCAACACCGGCGCAAGCCGAGAAGCCTGCGGCCGTTGTGCGAGGGCAAGGTCTGGTCGTGCTTTGCGATGACCGAGCCAGAAGTGGCCGGCTCCGACCCGACGCTGATCAAAGCCGTTGGTTACCAAGACGGCGAGGAATGGGTAATCACCGGCCACAAGTGGTTCATCTCAAACGCGAAGCGCGCCAACTTCGCCATTCTCGTCGCGCGCACCGAAGATGACCCCGATATGCCTCAAGCTGCCAACACCGCGTTCATCGTCGATCTGCCCAACACCGGCTGGCTCGACTTCGTGCCATCGAAACCATGCACGGCGGCACCGGACATCAAGAGAGCGTTATCAAAGACCTGCGGGTCCACGAATCACAGATGCTCGGCGGGCGCGGCCAAGGTCACCTGCTCGGGCAATACCGGCTCGGCCCTGCCCGGTTGGCCCATTGCATGCGGTGGATCGCCCAAGCAGAAATGGCACTCGACATGATGGTCGACGTTCCCTCAATCGGTTCAGCCACGGCTCGATCCTCGCTGTGAAGCAAGGCATTCAGTGAATGATCGACAACAAGGAAGACTTCAAGTCCGAAGTGTCGATGGCCAAGCACTTTGTAGCCAACGCTCTTGGTCGCATCATCGACCGGGCTATCCAAGTTCACGGCGCTCTCGGCTACTCAACCGATACGCCGCTGGCCAAGATGTACCAGCACGCCCGTTGGCCAGGTTCGCCGACGGTGCCGACGAGGTCCATCAGATGCGAATTGCTCAACGCACAATCGCCGCCTACAAGGACTTCGGTTCAAACCGCTCGGCTACTGGCAATCTGCCGATCTAGTCCGTCAGCTCAGCCATTCTCGGTCCACCCCTCTACGATGCTGGAACAACAATCTTGGAGGTTTCCTGCATGAGCCGCATCAAGAAACTCAACGTCGACGAGTTGCCCGACGAACTGCGAAGCATCGTTCGGGCCGACGACAAAACACCGCTCGAACTTGGTCTTACCCGCTTCTTCGGGCATCAACCTGACATGGCACTCGGCATGATGAAGTTCGCCGGTTCACTCAAGATGAACCGCACCCTGTCCCCTCGCCTCGTTGAGCTTGTGCGGCTGCGCGTCGCGTTCTTCAATCAGTGCCGCAGCTGTATGGCTATTCGCTATGCCGACGCGTTGGCCGACGGCGTCAACGAGAACCTCGTGTGCTCGCTAGAAAAGCCGAACGAAGCTAGCGACCTGTCCGATGCCGAGAAGGCAGCTATCCGATTCGGCGAGCTCTTCGCCACCGATCATCTTGCCATCACCGACGAGGTATACGCCGACCTTCAGAAGTACTTCACCGACGCTCAGATTGTGGAGCTCGGCCTCAACGTGTCGTTGTTCGTTGGTGTCGGCAGGTTCGCCGCAACGCTGCACATGGTGGAAGAGCTACCCGGTGCGTTTCAGGACGCCGAGGTAGGCCACGGTGCGGTATCCCCCTGGGGCAACGAGCATGTGGTGATGCGCTAGCCGCGGCAGGCGACCTGTCACATTTCTGACTCAGAGTCGGCGTTCTTCGCAACCTGTGCCATCTCGACTCAGAGTCGGATTTCTTGACGATCCGTGCCTCGTTTTCGACTCTGAGTCGGACTTCTTGACGATCTGTGCCACGTTTTCTCCTTACAGTGGATGGCCTGCTTGACGTCTGTGCCACGTTTCGACTCTGAGGCCCGGGCAACGTCCGGGCTACTTGTCACATTTTCGACTCAGAGTCGGACTTCTTGACGATCTGTGCCACGTTTTCGACTCTGAGACTGGCGGATGAGGCCCGGCGGGTTACGGGTCGACCCCCGACGTGACTGCGTGCTGACGCGAATTACCCGCGGCCTTCTCCCGGCGCCGCTGGCGGCAGGAAGTGGCCGACGTTTGCGCTGATGCCACCGTCGCACGGGATCGTGACACCAGTGACAAAGCTGGCCTGAGGCGACGCAAGAAACCAAGCGACTTCGGCCTGCTCGCGGGCGCTGCCGAATCGTTGCATGGGCACGCGCCGTTTCATCGCCTCGAAGAGCTCTGGCGCGTGAATCAAACCCTGGGTCATGCCCGTGTCGGTCGGGCCAGGAGCAACTGCGTTGACCCGAATGCCCTGCGTTGCATATTCGATCGACGCGGCACGCACAAGGTTGATTACAGCGGCCTTCGAGGCGTTGTACGCCCAACTGCCCGGGTCGGCGCGCAGACCCGAGGTCGAGGCCGTGGCCACGATGGCCCCACCTCCCCCAGCTCGCAGGGCAGGAGCGGCACAACGGATACCGAGCATGACTCCACGCACGTTGACAGCCAGAATCCGGTCGAGTCGGTCGACAGCGCCATCGTCTTCTATCCCGGGCGAGCCGACGATACCGGCGTTGAGAAACGACACATCGAGGCGGCCCCAGGTATCGAGCGCTCGTTGCACCCAAGCCCTGTTGGCTTCCTCGGTCGACGCATCGCCCGCTGCCGCGATGATGTTCGGGTTACTGTTCGTCCATGCCAGCAGATCGAGATCAAGATCGGTGGCAACCACGTGGCAACCCCGCTCGCTAAACAGCTCGGCAGCTGCACGCCCGATCCCAGATCCGGCCCCGGTGATGATTGCAACTCGATCCGTCATGGCGTCGATGGTACGACGTCAACTCGGCAAATCTATGACTGCAGCGAGGAACGTTTCGGCGTCCTCACCAGCGAGAAGCAGCCGTACCAAGCCTTGATACGGTGCGGGATCGAGACGCTCAGCGGCAAGCCAATTCGTGTCGTAATAGGTATGGGAATACCTGTCGCCGGAGTCGCAAAGCAGCGTGACTATTGACCCTGCACATGACGTCGCTCGCATCTCTGCCGCCAACATGAAACATCCCCACAGGTTGGTTCCCGTTGACCCACCTGCGCGCCGACCCGTCGACTCCTCCAAAATTCTCAGGCAGGCAATCGACGCAGCATCGGGGACTCGGAGCACGCGATCGACAACGTCGGGTACGAAACTTGGCTCAACCCGCGGCCGACCAATTCCTTCAATTCGTGAGCCTCTCGGCAGCGTAAGGCCACGGTCACGGGTGTCGTAGTAGTCGGCGAAAACGCTGTGGTCAGGATCGACCACGCACATCTGCGTGGCGTGGCGTCGGTAGCGGACATACCGCCCGATGGTGGCGCTCGTTCCACCGGTTCCGGCGCCGGTTACCACCCATTCGGGTACGGGGAATCGTTCCAACGACATCTGTTCAAAGATCGATTCAGCGATGTTGTTGTTGCCCCGCCAATCCGTTGCCCGTTCGGCATAGGTGAACTGGTCGAGGTAGTGGCCATCACATTCGGCTGCAAGCCGAGCCGCTTCGGCGTACACCTGCGAGCCGTCATGCACCAGATGGCATGCACCACCTTGACGTTCGATGAGGGCAATCTTTTCAGGCGATGTTGTCGCGGGCATTACCGCCACGAACGGCACTCCGAGAAGCTGCGCGAAGTACGCCTCGCTCACCGCCGTAGAACCGGACGAGGCCTCGACAACCGTGGTGTCCTCGCCGATCCAACCGTTGCACAAGCCGTACAGAAACAGCGAGCGGGCTAACCGATGCTTGAGGCTGCCGCTTGGATGTGTGGACTCGTCTTTGAGATACAGATCGACGTTCCAATGACGCGGCAACGGGAACCGTAGTAGGTGGGTATCGGCCGAGCGCTGTACGTCGGCTTCGATCGCAGCAATTGCATCACTGACCCAGGTTCGATCGGGAGCGCACCCGAGCCGTGTCACTGGGTACTGACCACACGGAACGCCTCGGCGAATCTACCCTCGCCCAATCCGAACTGCTGAGCCGTTTGCGACATCCAGCCTCGGACGCGCTCCTCCATGCCGTCGGGATTCTGGTGCTGACTTTCGTGGCGGCGCAGAGCCAGCATCTTGCGATCGACCTCGGCCGTAACGTCGACGGCATGATTGGAGTCGGCACCTGCCATGATCCACAGTTCAGACACGGACCACGGGGCCAGGCCAGCGTCGAGCAGCGCCGGAAAGACAAACTCGTTGCGGGCATCGGGATACACCGCGCACACCGTCGCCTCGCCGGCAGCAAGATGATCCGGGTGACTCGCAAACAGTCGGTCAAGGTTGCGTACTGGGCTCTGGCATAACAAACGTTGCGGTCGTACCTGACGAATGACACGGCTGATTTCTTGACGCAGCTCCAAGTTGGCCACAAGGTAGCCGTCGGGAAACCCGAGGAACACCAGCTTGTCGACACCGACCTCCTTTGCCGCTGCGGTCTGTTCACGCTGACGAATCGGCCCAATCTGATCCCGTGGAACCGACGGGTCGAACCCTCCGGCATCACCATCAGTAACAACGCAATAGGTCACCTCGATGCCCTGCGCAGTCCAACCCGCAATGGTGCCCGCCGCTCCGAAATCGACATCGTCGGGGTGGGCCGTCACTACAAGAATGCGTTCGATACTGCTGTCATCGAGAGCCATGGCTCATAGGATATGGCCGCCAGCAAGCTTCCAGGCGTACAGCAGGGCGTGGTCGAGTGAATCGGTGAACGCCTGGCCTGTCCACGCAATGTCGAAGGCTGTTCCATGATCGACCGAGGTGCGAATGATGGGTAATCCCAACGTGACGTTCACAGCGGTATCGAAGGCCAGAAGCTTCATCGGGGCATGCCCTTGGTCGTGGTACATACAGACGATGGCGTCGTATCGGTGTCGGTGCACCGCCTGATGGAACACCGTATCGGCCGGGTGTGGTCCTGTGACACACAGTCCATCGGCAACGGCGTGAGCGATTGCCGGAGCAACATGTTCTTCGTCCTCATGACCGAACAGGCCATGCTCGCCTGCATGTGGGTTAAGCCCGCAAACGGCGATACGTGGCTGTTCTACAAAGCGCGCGAGGGTGTCGTGAGTTAGCCCGATGACATCGAGCACTCGATCGGCGCGTACCCGGTCGATCGCTTCGCGCAACGAGCAATGGGTGCTCACATGGGTTACAGCGAGCGAGCCGCTCGTCAGCATCATGGTGACGCTTGTTGCCCCACACAGTTCTGCAATCAGCTCCGTGTGCCCAACAAACATCGGGTCGGAGAGCTGCGTTGCTTCCTTGTTCATTGGCATCGTCACCACACCGGCGACGCGACCGTCCAACGCGTCAGTCGTTGCCTGCACCACGTAGTGACGAGCAGCCGCGCCCGACGCAGCATCGAGAACGCCGGGACGATGATCGGGCGCATGCAGGCAAGCGGCGTCAACGACGTTGAGCACATCGGGCTCGGTCGGTTCGCCACTGGTATGGCTTCGAATCGGCACATCAAGGCCCAGGAGTCGATTTCCGGCGCAAAGAATTGCCGCATCGCCGTACACGACGACATCGTTGCGCAGACTGCCACCGGCGAAGGAGCGCAGCACTATCTCGGGTCCGACACCCGATGCGTCGCCCATGGTTATGGCCATCGGCCGACCGTTTATGCCGGTCAAGGGGAATCGCATCCAAAGAGCTCAACGAGGGTACGAGCCTCTCCAAAGCTGCCTGCCTTGGTCACCACGAGCTGCCCCCCATGTGCCTCATGACTCCAGGGTATGCCCGGAGCGATGCAGCCGCCCACCCATCGGGTGCCGTCGCCCAAAATGGCCGCTGCGGTATCGCCACCAACTATGACAACACTGGCAAAGTCACACTGTTCAAGGAGGTCTCGAACCCGGCGAGACAGATCCACAAGACAACGCTCGGCCGCCTTGGCATCGACCGGCACAGCGTCGGGGACAGTGGTGGTCACAATCGTGCAGCACTTGCCTTCGCTATCTCTGCGTTCCAGTTCTGCGAGCTGGCGGCGAGCCATTGGGTGCAGGCTTCCACAGACAACCAGTGCCGGCAGATCCACCACTGGCGCTGGCGGCGATGAAAAACTTGGGGACATGGCGGCCAACGCACCCGCCGCAGCGCCGATGCTTGCCGCCGTCCCGGCTAGCAATACACCGTCGTGTCGCGCCCATGCCAGGCCGAGCGCAGCAAGATCGGCGTCTGTCGCAGCGTCGCAAACGGCAAAGGGCGCCCTATCGGCAGCAAGCCACCGCTGAACGAGATCCACCGAATCAAGGTGATCTACCGCCGTGGCACCCGCAGCTACGAGATGGTCTACCGGACGGCTTGAGGGCCTCGATGATCTGGCATCGGCACCAGCGACACCCACCGGGATGCCGTCGACATACACAACGCCGCCGATACACACGCGACCGAGTCCAGGAAACGCGGGTATCACCAACACTCGCTCGAACGGTCGGGTGCGCCACCTTTCAACTAACTCGTGGGCCCAATTTCCTCGCAGCATCGAGTCAATCTTGTACGCCGTCCGCACCCCAGCAAGATGACCCAACATCTGCACCCGTCTCGCCAACTCGCCCGCAGTCAGATGCCGAGTGGAAACGTCGATGACCGTGACAACCGATTCCAGGGCCGACGACGGGAACACCTCGACAACGGCGGGACCCAAACCAGCCTGCGCACACTCACCCGCAACTTCGAGCGCGCCCGTGCGGTCGTCGGCGAACACCACAAGCCGGGGACGGGTCAAACCGTCGATACTGTCGGGTACTACATCCCCTTTGTGGGGGCGAGGTCGGCCTGAGGCAGGTAATAGCTGTTACCCGCCTTGACCCAGTCGCCTACCATGGCGAAAAAGTCCGGTCCTGCCGGGTCGATGCCGCGAATGGGCATTGACCCTCGCCGAATCGTGAAATCGTGCGGCGCCAGATTGCCTGCTCGAATGAAGTGTGGCTCGGCTTCGGACGACCGACCCTGGTTGGCGAGCCACCACGCTAGCGCGAACTCGGCACGGGCTTCTTGGTGCTCGGCATCGGCGACAGGTTGGTCGGCGAGCGCATCCCCTGGGTACGCGGGGGCCTCACCACGGACCCACGCACGCAGCGCGGCGACTGGGGCTTCGGGGCTGTATCCATGAATAGCCGTGTAGGTCTCGTCGAGATAGTGGACGTCGTTGGGCCGCACGATGCGACCTTGCTCATCGATCCACAACACAGTTGGCACGTTGACCATGTTGTACAAGTCGGCCAACACATAGTCAGTGTCGATCAGGCTGGGATGCGTTGGTTTGGCCACCTCGATGAATGGGCGAGCATCGTTGGGGTTCTTGTCGAGAGCAACCGTTATAACGGTGAGACCTTTGGAACCTAGTTCTTCCTGAAGCGCCTGCCACACGGGCAGATCAGTTCGACAACCTCACCAGCTTGCGTAGGCGTAGAGGGCGACCTTGCGGTCTCGATAATCGGACAGCGTATGGAGGTTGCCATCGAGGTCGGGCAGCGAAAAATCGGGGGCCATACCCGATTTCAGGGATTGCGAGCGCTGCACGTCGCCGGCTCCCATAACCGCAACGCCTGCAGCCATGTCGACGACGAGAGGCCGGCCAAGCGTAGCTGCGACGGCACCGAGATCGATTGCAGGCCGACCGTCGATGGTTCCGTCGATTGACGATCGGACCGGAAAGCACAGGTCGTCGATGCACAGGCCTTCAGGCTTGCGAATGAAACCTGTGGCCCGTTCGAGATCGGCCGTTCTGATGAAGACACTGCCACCTGCCGGGTAGGCAGAGACAGTCGTTTCGGTACGGGCTTGGTTAGCCGTATCGATCAGTGTCAGTTCCATGACGGCAATGTAGGCCTGGCTCCGACATCGGGGCGAGCTGAGGTCCATATTTTCGGGCCGAGCCGCTTTCGCACAGAGGGGCCAAAATACCCCCTTCTCGGCGGCAATTGGAGAGTGATCATACGTAGATGGCGGCGAATACCACTTCTGGCACGTCTGCATCACGCATGGTGACCATCGATGGTCTCCGAGGAATAGCGGCGGCCATGGTCGTGGTGTACCACCTCAATTTGACAGACGACCCCGAGAGCCGGGTCGTCAGCGTGGCGAGGTCGCTTCCAGCCGGGGTTCGGACCGTTGTCGGCCAATACGGCGGACTGGGCGTTGCGGTGTTCTTTGTCATCAGCGGCTTTGTCACCGCCCACTCCGTCGCCAGCTACATCGCCACCCCTCGATTCTGGGTGCGGTTTACCGTGAGACGAATCGTGCGGTTGACCCCTCCGTACTATGCAGCCATCGTCATCGCCATCGCCGTAGCGGCCGCCAGCTCGGCGCTTACCGGCGACGGGTTCGAACTTGAAGGCAACCCGTTTTCGGCCGGTGGGTTGATCGCCCACCTGTTCTACGCACAAGAGGCGTTGGGTCTCGACGAGATCAGCTCAGTTTTCTGGACCTTGTGTTTCGAGATGATGTTCTATGTCGTGTATGTCGGCCTTGTGACCCTGGCCAATTCCATTTCAGCCCGCTCTCATCGTGATGGCAACCGACTTGTCTTGGTCGTGGCTAGCGCCTTGGCACTGTTCTTCTCGCTCGGTCAGGTACAGGGCGAGTTTCTGCCCGCGCCGTGGCTGAGAACATTCGGCACGTTCCTACTCGGCGTTCATCTACACAACGCGTGCCGTGGTGCTCTTAGGTGGCGAAGCCTGGCGTTGTTCGTAGTTGTTTATTCACTTGGCGCAGCGGTCAGTGAACCACACTTCAAATTGGTTGCTGTTGCCACGCTGGTGATTATCGGTGCAGCTGCCCGCCGCCGGCGTCTGGACCGGTGGCTTGGAGGCCGGGGGTTCCAATTTGTCGGCCAGGTTTCGTACAGCCTGTATCTCATTCATTCGGTGGTCTTCAGCGTGTGCTACTTCGCTGTTGACGCCACGATTGGCACCGATCGGACGGGACAGATGGTCTATCTCGCTGTCGCGCTGATAGTGGCCTTGGTCGCTGCGTGGGTGTTATGGCGCTGTGTCGAGGTACCCGCAACGACCTGGGCCCGCACTATTGCCCTCGGCCCGAGTGCCACTACGGCAAAACAGTTCTTAGCCGTTGCGGGGCTTGTCGAAATGGACACCGGTAAGGATGGTCTCGGTGATACGACGAGGTGCCTCACCGAGCCAAAACGTCGCTGACAGCCGCTTGGGCGTACGGACATGTCGACGGTTCTCGGCCACAGCCTTCACGGTCATGGCCGCAATCTGTTCGGGTTTGTACATCGGTATGAGTTGCATCAACCGAAGGCGTTTGAGCATTGGCGTGAAATAGTCACCGTCCTCGAGGTGCGACCACATGGCAGTGTCGACGGGTCCGGGGGCAACGAGCGTGGTCTTGACCGACGAATCGCCAAGTTCCAGCCGCAACGCACCCAGAAAGTTATTAAGACCAGCCTTCGTGGCCGAGTACGCCGCCAACCCGGGAAAGCCCGCAGAGCCCGCCAGCGACGACAGCATCACAATGTGGCCACGGTCTCGCTTCAACATGCCGGGTAACACATGACGCGTCAGTACCAGCGGCACTTCGAGGTTCAGATTGAGCACATCGCGAATTCGCTCGTCGCTGACCGACGCAAACGGCTCGACCGTGTCGAGGCCAGCGTTATTGACCAGCACATCTATGGGACCGGCTTCTTCTTCGACGCGGTCAATAAGCGAATCGACCTGCGATCGGTCAAGAAGGTCGACGGGGACCGCGATACCACGGACCTCGCGTGCTACGCGGTTGATGTCATCGAGCGAACGAGCCGCCACAACAACCTTTGACCCCGAGGCGGCAAACGCCCTGGCCATGGCCTCGCCAATTCCGCGTGACCCGCCCGTCACCAATACGGTCGCTCCCTGCAGTTGCACTGTGCCCCCAACACGGCGGCGACCATGAACAGGCCACATCCCCGGTGGCGCAAATCTAGACGCTAGAAGGACAACTTCCCGCCAAGGCAGTGCGTATTGCGTCGTTATCCACCTAGACTCTCCATCGAGGCAGTCACAAGGGCTGTCTCGATCATGAAGAGAGAAAAATTGTGACCAGAGGTACTGTGAAGTTCTTCAACGCTGAGAAGGGCTTCGGCTTCATCTCCCGCGAGGGTGGTAACGACGTGTTCGTCCACTTCTCCAACATCGAAGGTTCGGGCTACAAGTCCCTCACCGAGGGACAAACTGTTGAGTTCGAAGTGGCTCCCGGCCGTAAGGGTGAGGAAGCACAAAAGGTACGAGTGGTCTGATCTTGTAGATCCCAAAGATCTTGATCGAGCCGTCGGCATCTGCCGGCGGCTCGTTCGCTTTTTGAGAAGATCGACTCAGGCACGCAGGCCAACAAGTAGATACAGTCCGTCGCGTCATGCCACCAGCCTTTTCCATCATTGTTCCTGTTGGCAGCGTCGGTGATGACCTTCGTCTGCAACTCGAGTCTCTTCTCCAACAGGACGTCACCGACACGTTCGAAGTCGTGCTGTCCGTCAATACGCCAGCGGTGGCGGCAACACAGCAGCTCAGCAAAATGTTGAACGAGCTTGGTGACAGTCGCATTCGCACCGTGTCATCCTCTGACAAGCGCGGCGCATCACATGCTCGAAACGTCGGAGCCCGAGCCGCCAGGACCGAAACGCTGATATTTTGCGACGCCGACGACGCTGCCGATGCCGGATGGGCCCGCCATCTCCTTGTGGCTCTCGGCAAGCATGGCGCTGTGGGCGGCACCATGAGCGACGACCGTTTCACCCCGGTCGGTACGCGACCCCTTCGGGCACCGGCAACGCCCGACGGCTTACCAACGTTCCTCGATGTCCCGTACATTGTGTCGGCCAACCTCATCATGTCGCGAGCAGCATTCGACGCAGTCGATGGTTTCGACACCACGTTGACCCGTTGCGAAGACATCGCAATCAGCTGGGCGCTGATGAACAAGGGTTACACGATCGGCTACAGCGACAAAGGTCTCATGCACTATCGGCCCCGCACCGGCCTTCGAGACATGATGCACCAGCATTACCTGTACGGCATTGGCATGTCCGAGGTGCTCAGCCGCTACCCAATGCCAGGCTCGACCGGTACTGCCGGAGCCAAAATGTTCAAACCGAACAGTCAGCCGAGTGACGAACCCCGCACTCAGCGCTTCCTACGCCGTGGATCCATCGCCGCTGGTCGCATTGTTGGCATGGCGAAGGAAAAGCTCACCCGCCCAGCCGGGTAACGTCGAAAATTGACTCGTGGGGTAATACTTGGGGTATGACCCGAGACAAGCTTGTGGCGATGACCAAACGAACGCTGGCCCACACGGTGGCGGGTACCGTCCCGAGCGAGCCCACCGTCAAACGGGTACCGGCCCTCAACTACTACGACAATGCCCGTTGGACGCTTGAAATGGATCGCGTTTTCAAACGCGTTCCACTGGTACTTGGATTCAGTTGTGAACTCGCATCACCGGGCTCATACAAAGCCATGGATGTTGCTGGAGTGCCGATCTTGTTGTCACGGCATCCCGATGGAGCAGTTCGTTCCTTTGTGAACATGTGCAGCCATCGCGGTGCCATCATCATGCCCGAGGGCAGTGGGTCAAGTCGCCGCTTCACGTGTCCGTATCACGCCTGGACCTACGACAATTCTGGTGATCTCGTTGGTATTCTCGATCGCGCTGAATTCGGCGAGATCGATATGTCGTGCCACGGTCTGACACCGCTACCGGTAGCCGAACGCGCTGGCATCATCTTTGGTGGCCTCACTCCTGGCGGCTCCATCGATCTCGACGAGTATCTGTGTGGTTACGACGAGATGCTCGAACATCTCGATCTTGCCAGTTGCCAGCTGGTCGGCACCCAGAAGGTCGCCGGACCTAACTGGAAGTTGGCCTACGACGGTTACCTCGACTTCTACCACTTGCCCATCCTGCACAAGAACAGCTTCGGGCCCGACTACAACAACCGCGCCATCTACGACGCCTGGGGGCCACATCAGCGCGTATCGGCGCCCGACGACCGAATGAAGCCACTGCTCGACATCCCTGAGGACGAGTGGACCGATCGCCAGCTGGTAACAGGAATCTGGACGATCTTCCCCCATGTCTCCATTGCCGCCTTCGATGCCGGAGGCAAGCTCTTCATGATCTCGCAACTCTTCCCAGGCGACACGCCAGAAACCTCAGTGACCGTCCAGAACTTCCTCGCTGCGTTCGAACCGACCGACGAAAACCGCCAGACCATTGCCGACCAGATGGCGTTCCTGCTCAAGGTCGTACGTGACGAGGACTACTACACCGGGCTGCGGATACAACGAGCAGTGAAAACGGGCGCCAAGAAAGAGTTCCTGTTCGGACGAAACGAAGGCGGCGGTCAACGATTCCACGGCTGGGTCGACACGCTAGTCAACGCCAGCGACGACGAGGCGTTCCATCACGCGTTCAGCAACCCCGCAGTCGTTCATCAATAGTGGCGAGGCAGCCGCGCCGCTCCGATAGCCACGACCCCAAGTGTGACAAACCCCCCGTAGCCCAGCGACCAGCGGGGGCCCACGTGATCGGCGATCCACCCGGTTATCGGGCCACCAATTGGTGTCGAACCCAAGAATGCCACAGCCGTAAGCGCCAGAAGTCGGCTGCGCATATCGGGCGGGCACATCTCTTGAAGCAACGCACTGCTTGACGCGATGAACGCAGCCCCACCAATCCCCATCGGAATAGACATCACAAATGCCGTGGCCAGATTAGGCGCGAACGCAACCGCCAACGATGCCACTCCCATGACTGCCGTGGCACCGAAGAACCACCTCATGGTCACGCGTTCGCGTCCGGCAACGAGTAACGAACCGATGAAACTACCGATTGAACTCACACCGAGAAGCCAGCCGAACGCCTTGCCATCGCCAAAGGCTCGTGCGGTCAGAACCGGTAGCGACACCGAGTAGTTGAACTGGAATGTGGAAACGACAGTGAGCGAGATGAACAGAATGCGCAATCTCGGATCGCTGAACACGAACCGCAGCCCATCGCGTACCGGAGTTCCACCTCGGACCGCTGGGGGCGAAACCCTCAGCGCAGTCGTGTCCATGGTTGCCAACGAGACCAGCACGGCAACGAAACTCATTGCGTTGGCCACAAAACACCATCCGGCGCCAACAAGGTCGATGAGCAGCGCGGCCAGCGCTGGCCCAACAATTCGTGAGCCGGTCATCACGGCCGTGTTCAGTGCCATAGCGTTGCTCATCGAAGCCGGTTCAACGAGTTCAATGACCAGCCCCCGACGCGCCGGATTGTCCATCGCCCCTGCCAGCCCGAGAGCCAGCGACAAGCCGTAGACAAGCGGCAAGGTGAGTTGGCCAGCAAGCTCAAGCACCCCAATCAACACTGCCTGAATTGTCATGACGCTCTGGGTGATCAACGTGATGTGCCGTTTGTTATGCCGATCGGCAAAAGCCCCGGCCCACGCCCCTAACAGCAACATCGGCAAAAACTGACAGGCAACGTTTATCCCGAGACTCGTGCCGGTGCCAGTCAAGCGGAAAACCACGATCGACAACGCGGTCATTTGAACCCACGTACCAATGTTCGATACCAGCATGCCCGCGAAAAAGCGGCGGGCATTACGTTCCGACAATGATCGGAACAGTGCAGATGCCATTACCAACAGTGTACGGAACCAGGCACTATCGGTCATGCTGAGGGGATGACTTCCACCTCCGTGTATGCGCCGACTGCCATGGTGGCCAGCGCCGATCATCTCGCCACGCGCGCCGGTCTCGGCGTTCTCGCCAACGGAGGGAACGCAGTCGACGCCGCCCTCGCCGCCAACGCAGTCATTGCGATCACATCGCCGCATCTTTGTGGGATGGGCGGAGACCTGTTCGCTCTTGTCCACCACAAACCGGGCCCACCCGACGTACTCAATGCCAGCGGACGCGCTGGCAGCGGTGCCGATCCCGACCGGCTTCGTTCGCAGGGGTGGACACACATGCCACTGCACGGCGACATCCGGACAGTTACAACGCCAGGGTGCGTAGACGGCTGGGTGGCGCTGCACACGAAGTTCGGCACGATTCCCCTCGCCGACCTGTGGAAACCCGCCATCGACTACGCCGACCGAGGGTTTCCTGCCTCGCCCTTGTTGTGCGCAGCGGTCAAGGTCCTGCCGACTACCGACCGATGGGCGCAAGAACTTCTCGAGCAGGCCCGACAACCCGGCGACCTTGTCAGACGACCCGGCCTCGCTCGCGCTCTGGAGGCGATCATCGAGCACGGTCGGCAAGGTTTCTACCAGGGCGAATTCGGCGTCGGTCTTGTGGCGATGAGCGACGGGTACTTCACCGATCTCGATCTCACCATCTCGAACGCCGATTGGGTTCGGCCCCTGGGAGTCGAAGTCTGGGACCGCTTCATCTGGACGGTGCCCCCGAACTCGCAGGGCTACCTAACGCTGTCCGGGTCCTGGATTGCCGAACGACTGGCGTTACCCGACCCATCCGACGGGCAATGGGCCCATCTCACCATCGAGGCCGCCAAGGTAGCCGGTCACGACCGACCCGACGTACTGAACGAACACGCCTCGGGGTCGTTTCTCCTCGACCCAACGGAATTGGCCGCACGAGCCAATCGAGTCGACCCGTATTTCGCCGCTGCCCTGCCGTCGAACAGCGCCGACGGGGACACCACCTATTTGTGCGTGGTCGATGGCGCAGGCATGGGCGTGTCGCTGATTCAATCCAACGCGGCGGGATTCGGAAGTCACCTTTTTGAGCCAGCAACTGGCATCAACCTTCACAACCGAGGTCTCGGATTCTCGTTGACCAAGAACCATCCGTCCGAATACCGGCCAGGCCGACGGCCGCCGCACACCCTTGCTCCTGCCCTCGCCACCCACCTCAACGGTGACTTGTCGGCCGTCTTTGGAACTATGGGCGGCGACGCACAACCTCAGATTCTGCTGCAGCTCGCGGCCCGCCTATTCCGCCACGGGCAGCATCCAGCCCAGGCAATAGGTGCCCCGCGTTGGACCCTACGCGGACCATCAACGGGCTTCGATACGTGGACGAGCGGGCAGCCTGCCATCGTCGAATTGGAAGTGTCAGCGCCGGCCTCGTGGCGCGAGGCGCTGGTGGCCGCAGGGCACCGCGTTGTCGAGAACCCGCATGGTTCGGCATTCGGCCATGCTCATGCCATCGTTGTCGATCCACGCGGGGTGCTCGTCGGTGCGGCCGACCCGCGCTGTCGAACGGGCGCGGCGCATGGTTTCTAGCTTCATTCTGTGTCGGGGTGAAGACCGACCGTCATCGGGTCTGCTAAACCCCATCTATGGCTCTCCAGCGCATCATTTCCCCGGTCGACGGATCGATAGTCGCCGAACGTCACACTGCCTCGACCGACGAGATTGAACGAGCACTGGGCAACGCCGACGCAGCTAGGGCCGGATGGCGCGATACTCCGCTCGTCGATCGTCAAGCGATGTGCGAACGCATGGTCGAGTTCTTCGTCGCTCATGCCGATGAGATTGGTCGAGAGCTGTCGTGGCAGATGGGGCGCCCCATTCGTTACAGCCCGAAGGAACTCTCAGGCGGGCTACAGGAGCGGGCGCGGCATATGTCGTCGATAGCCGAGCGAGCGCTTGCCGACGTCGATGTCGAGCCGAAGGACGGGTTTTCCCGGTTCATTCGCCACGAACCTGTAGGTGTTGTACTGGTGGTAGCACCGTGGAATTACCCGTACCTCACGTCGGTAAACTCAATCATCCCCGCCCTATTGGCTGGAAACACCGTGCTCCTTAAGCACTCGACCCAAACGCTCCTGTGCGCCGAGCGATACCAGCAGGCGTTCGACGCAACAGGACTCGCGCCAGGGGTGTTCCAACATCTCCACCTCACCCACGACGACGTGAGCCGCATTATCGGCGACGAACGAGTCGGCTTCGTTGCCTTCACCGGCTCGGTCGACGCCGGTCACAGTATTCAGGCCGCCGCAAGTCACCGATTCATCAACACAGGCCTGGAACTAGGCGGCAAGGATCCTTCCTACATCCGACCCGACGCCGATCTTGCGTATGCCATCGGGGAAAATGTCGACGGGTCATTCTTCAACTCGGGCCAATCGTGTTGCGGAATCGAACGCATCTATGTGCACGACGACGTGTACGACGAGTTTGTTGCCGGGTTCGTCGAGACAACCCGCAGTTATGAACTCGGCGACCCGCTCGATCCAAGCGTGAGCATCGGGCCGATGGTCACGATCAAAGCCGCCGAGGCCGTGAGGTCCCAGATTGCTCAGGCGGTATCGGCCGGTGCGCGTGTACTCGTCGGCGAACACGACTTCGCGCTGTCGAAACCCGGTACGCCGTACCTTGGGCCGACGGTCCTGGTCGACGTCGATCATTCGATGTCGGTGATGCGTGACGAATCGTTCGGGCCGGTAGTCGGTATCCAACGAGTAACCAGCGACGCCCACGCCATCGAACTGATGAACGATTCGCCGTACGGCCTAACAGCATCGATCTGGACCAACGACGCCGACGCAGCCATTGCCATTGGGGCCAAGGTTGAAACCGGAACGTTCTTTATGAACCGCTGCGACTACCTCGACCCAGCCTTGGCCTGGACTGGTGTAAAGGATACGGGGAAAGGCATCACGTTGTCGGCGCTTGGCTTCAACGCATTCACCCGGGCTAAGTCGTACCACCTCAAGCATCTCGCCTAGCCTTCGGCGTAGCTTGCTTCGCTACCGCTCGCTTTATCGCTCCACCATCGAGTGGCGAAGCGGTGCAGCGGGCGAAACCGGCCACCTGCCGATGCCGCCATCTTGCATCAACATTCCAGTGAGCGTTCGGTCGGTGTGTTGTGATCGCCAGATAAGCATCTCTTGCGCAAGCACTAAGACGCGGGCAGGATCCGTGATCTCGGTACGCCACGTCGGGTCGAGCACTAGGTCAAAGCAGCAAAACGAACCGTCGCCGAACTGCACATAGGCCGCGTGGTCGGTACGGAGCACCGCGAGACTGAGTTGTTCCAATCGACGTTCAAGGGGATCGTCGAACGCTCCGCAAGCGATGAGCAGGTCGCGCCAATCGAACTCCCAATGCGCAGCAGTTCGCCAGGCCCGAGGCTCATCACCAGCGAGAAAATCGGTAAGCGACCGGCCGTCACACTGGCCCGGTATCGGCAGGCCGAAGGCCTCGCACAGCGTCGGCATAATGTCGACATTTTCAGTGAATGCCCTGACGACGCGACCATGCCCTACCGGTCGGCGCGGATCACGCACAATGCCGGGAATGTGGTAGCTCTCGTTCCAGTAGCCGAGCTTGCCCATCAGGCCGTGGTCACCCATCTGCTCACCGTGATCGGCAGTGACGATGATCAGCGTGTCGTCCCAACAACCCGCTGCCCGCAACGCGTTCCACAGTCGGCCGAGTTGCTCGTCGACCTCGCTGATCATGCCGTAGTACTGCGACTGCTTCCACGCCATGCTGGTCGAATCTTGAGGGGCGGCGGCAGCTGCGTTGGCGAGTGCTGCTCGGTGGAACGGATGAACATCGGCCGTTGGCACGATCGGCGCCGGCTTGGTCGCGGCCGAGTACATGGTCGAAAAGTTGCCAGCAGCGCTGTACGGCGGGTGAGGTCGCAGATAGCTGAGATGCGCGAACCAAGGCTGTGATTGTTGGGTAATCCACGCCGCGGCCTCGTTGGTGAGAAATGCCGAGACGCTGTGGTGTGCAGGCCGGTTTCGTTCGCTGGCAAGCAGCGGGCCAACCCCCTCGGGCAACGAGTCGTACCCAAGCGAAACGAGCCATGCACGCAACGGTGCATGGTCGCCGGTGAGGTCAAGCTCGTGTTCGAAGCCTGGGAGCACACCTTCGTACGTAGACAACCGTGGGTCGTCAGGATTGTTGATGGACCGCGGGTCGACAGCTTGGTCAGTGTATCCAAACAGCGTTGGAAGATAACCGGCTCGACGACCTGCCAACGCCAGGTTGTCGAATCGTCCGTCGAGCGGCGTGCCATTGGCGACCACACGGTTGTTCATCTGATACATGCCCGTGTACAACGCGGCTCGCCCTGGGCCGCATGGGGCGGCCTGGCTGTAATGGCGTGCAAACCGCACGCCATTGGCGGCGAGATAATCGAGATTGGGTGTACGCACAACCTCGTGACCGGCCGCCGAGAGGCAGTCGCCCCGGAATTGATCGAGCGTAATCAACAAAACATTCATAGCCGTCAGCCTTGCACCGGGAATAGCTTGAGAGCCGGTTGGCCAGCCGGATCCTGGAACGCCACGAGCAAACCCCGCCCACTCTCGACCGGGACTGATATCGGGGTGCTCACCGGATTGCGGGGGCAGTCCTCATACAGCGCAATCGTCGTCCCGAACGTGACTTCGAAACTGTTGTCGGTCACCGAAATGGAACCATCGTCGGCAAGCACCGCAGTCCCTTTCGTCACGCAGCGGCCTGCTACTCCAATAGCTAGTGGCCTACCTGTGGCTTCGAGCGCGAAGCCAACGACCTGCCAAAGCAATCGGATCTTGCCGGTCGAATGTGGTGGAAAGGTTTCATCCATTTCGTGCTGCAACACGGCACTGTCGTCGGCAGCGAACAGTGCAACCGTTCGCTGGCTCGATTCGGTGGGAACGAAACGATCCCAGGTCCACAGCACCTCTTTGGAACCGGGTTCGGTAACTGAGTAGACCGCGGCGACTGCGCTGCTCTCGCGACGCGGCGCCAGATAGCGGCTGACCGCACCGAAGTCGACTGACGCTGCTTTGTCGCCATCGGCCGGGAGCCCCCACCAGATGTCGAGCGACGTGGTCTCGCCGTTCACGGTAAAAAAGTTGGCGAATCGAATACGCCCAGGAGTTTCCTGCCTTGCACTCGAAATGCGGGGCGAAACACTCGATGACGTGCTTGCCAGTCGACCGAGTCCGGTACTGGCGGGTAAGCCTGACGGAGGGGTTGTGGCCGTCGGAGCCGAGGAACATGCCGTGAGGATCCCCGCCAGTACCAGGGCAAAGCATCGCCGGTGGTACGTCGAGATCACCACTGCATTCTACGCCGTTCCAACTGTTGCTTCGTCGTTCACCTCACGTTCATCTTGATGCTTCTTGGTGGACACCTGACGTCGATATCTTCGTTATTGGAACGAACCAACCCCACAGGAGTCATCTTGCGTTCATATCGGCGATACCTCAGCATGACGACCGCACTCATACTCGGTGTCAGCACCGTCGGCTGCGGAGGTGGAGATTCCACCGACTCCAACTCGGCAGCCACAACCGTTGGCGGCGCAGCCACAACCGCCGCCAAGACAGCCGAACTGGCCGCAGCCACCCTCAATGGTTCAGGGGCAACGTTTCCCAAGGCGTTCTACGAGGAGGCTGTCGCGGCGTTCAAGGCCAAGAACAAGGCTGTCACCATCAACTACGGCGGTGGCGGCTCAGGCAAGGGTCGCACCGACTTGGCCAGCCAGGTCGTCGACTGGGCAGGTTCGGACGCCATTGTAAAGGAAGCCGACAAGACCAGCTACAAGGGAGGCGCCTTCTTGTACTTCCCGACCGTGGTCGCCCCGATCAACGTCGTCTTCAATGCTCCTGGTGTCGACAAGCTCAACTTGTCGCCAACGCTCATTGCCAAGATCTTCCAGGTAGAAATCACGAAGTGGAACGACCCGGCGATTCTGGCCGAGAACGCAGGCGCCAAACTTCCAGACTCCCCGATTGTCGTGGCTCATCGCTCCGACGGCTCGGGCACCACCGAAAACTTCACGAAGTTCCTCGATAGTGCAGTCGGTTCCAAAGGCGATGGCACCTGGAAGCTCAAGAGCGGCTCGACCGTTGAGTGGGCCTCCAGCACGCAGGCCGCGGAAGGAAACGGAGGCCTGTCGAAGTTTGTGAAAGATACGGTGGGCTCCATCTCCTATGTCGACTTCTCCGACGCCAAGGTTGCGGGACTCAAAGCCGCATCTATCAAGAACCAGGCCGGCAAGTACATCGCTCCATCACTAGAGGGTGCCTCTGCCGCCGCCGACGGGGCCGAGATCGCCGCCGACCTCACCTACTTTGCTGGTTGGGCCAAGGGCGATGCCGCGTATCCGATCGCTGCTCAAACATGGATCCTCGTGTACAAGAGCCAGACCGATAAGGCGAAGGGTAAGGCCATCAAAGGCTTCTTGGAATATATGTACGGCGACGGACAAAAGCTTGCCAAGGAGATTGACTTCGCACCGCTGTCTCCATCGTTGCTTGCCAAAGCACAGGCGCAGCTTGCAATGATCGAGATACCCGCCTGATATGGCACACCCGGTCCTGGACTTAACGGGCCGACGAAACCGGGGCGAGGCCGCATTTGGCGGCCTCGCCCGTTTCGCGGGCATCCTCGTGTTGATTGTGCTCAGCCTCATCGCTTTGGTAATGACCACTCGGGCATGGCCGGCCCTCACATCAGGCAACTTCTTCACAACCAAACGCTGGAGCGTTCCCGACGAGGTGTTCGGGTCGCTGGCCTTTGTGTTTGGCACCATTGTCAGTGCCACCGTCGCCATTTGTCTCGCAGTACCAATCAGCATCGGTATCGCGCTGTTCGTTACCCAGGTTTCGCCTGGATGGCTGAAGAAGCCAATCGTGTATAGCGTCGACCTCCTGGCCACGGTGCCCTCGGTGGTGTTTGGCTTTTGGGGTATCTCGGTGTTGGCACCCAAGATCATGGGCTTCTACGAGAGTGTGCACGACCTCACGTCGGGCATTCCCGGGCTTCGCTCGCTGTTCGGACAGCCAAACGGTCGATCAATGTTTACCGCAGGAATCATCCTGGCCATCATGATCACGCCCATCGTGTCGTCGCTGTCTCGCGAGGTCATTAGTACGTGTCCTCAAGGCGATCGCGAAGGGGCGCTGGCGTTAGGTGCTACACGGTGGGAAATGATCAGGGCGGTTGTGATCCCGCACTCATCGGGCGGCCTCGTCGGTGCGGTGATGCTCGGACTCGGCCGAGCCATGGGCGAGACGATTGCTGCCACACTGGTCATCGGCTCGTCTGCACAGATAACCGCCAACCTCTTCGGTGCTGGAAACTCGATGCCCGCAGTCATCGCAAGCGAATGGGGCGAAGCCCTTGGTCAACACCGCTCGGCCCTGACGGCTCTCGCAGTGACCCTGTTCGCTCTCACCATCATCGTCAACGTCTTGGCTACATCGATAGTCAGCCGGTCACGACGTCGAGCCCAAGGAACAATCTGATGACGTCAACAATGACCACTGGGAACTCGACAATAGACCTCGGTGCCACTGGTGGTTGGCGCAGCATAAAGAGTCGGCTGATGATCGGCCTACTGGGCACAGCCTTTGTCATCGTCATGATTCCACTGGTGCTGGTGCTGGCAACGGTCATCATGCGGGGAGGAAAGGTCATGAGTTGGAGCTTTCTCACGTCCGACATCGCTGCATCCGAGCGACGTACCTCAGGAGGAATCGGGCCCGCCATAGTCGGGACGCTCCTCACCACCGGCATCGCCACGGCTATCGCCGCCCCACTTGGCGTGCTCGGTGCGATCTATCTGGCCGAGTACGCAGGTACCAGTTTGCTCGGACGCGTCGTTCGATTCATGTCGAGCGTGATGACGGGCGTGCCGTCAATTGTCATGGGCTTGTTCGTGTACCTGTTGTTTACGTTGCGGTTCAAACAGAACGCGTTCGGGGGGGCACTCGCACTCGCGTGTTTGATGTTGCCCATCATCATTAGGTCGACCGAGGAGATGCTGCGCCTCGTCCCCACCACGTTGCGTGAAGCGTCCTATGGTCTCGGCACCTCGAAAGCGCGCACGATCATCTCGATCGTGCTGCCCGCCGCACTGCCCGGCGTTGTATCGGGCGTGCTGCTTGCTGTCGCCCGCGCCGCTGGCGAAACGGCTCCGCTCCTATTCACTATCGGCGCCGCGAAAGGTCTCAACCTTCAACCGTTTAGCGGTGCTAACACGGCCTTATCGGCGCAGATATTTGGTAACGCAAGTTCACCCGTCGAAGCCGCACAAGCGCGCGGCTGGGGAGCCGCTCTCACCCTTGTCGCCTTGGCCTTTTCTTTCACCATTTTCGCTCGACTGGTGAGCGCCCGTTTCTCGTCGCAAAGGTGACAACATGTCCTTCGTGGATCTAACGAATCAGACCGCCTCTCAGTCCGCGAGCTACGCAGATTCGCACGCTGCGGTCAGCCCGCCGGTATTCGAACTTCGCGACCTCAGCGTGTTCTACTCAGCCTTTCGAGCTGTCCGAGACGTGAACATCACGATTGAACGTAACCAAATCACTGCGTTCATCGGGCCATCGGGATGTGGCAAAACCACCGTTTTGCGCTCCCTGAACCGAATGAATGATCTGATCGAGGGTGCCCGGGTTGACGGTGACGTGTTGTATCACGGCATCGACATCTACGGACCGGATGTGTCACCGACTGTTGTCCGACGACATATCGGCATGGTGTTTCAGAAACCGAACCCGTTTCCGAAGTCGATCTTCGAGAATGTTGCTTTCGGGCCACGGGTCAACGGCGTAAAGAAAAAGGCTGATCTCGAAGCAATCGTCGAACGCTCGTTGCAGGGTGCGGCATTGTGGGACGAAGTGAAGGATCGCTTGCATACAAGCGGGCTCGGGCTATCGGGTGGCCAGCAACAGCGTTTGTGCATCGCTCGGGCGATCGCAGTGGAGCCCGAGGTGATCTTAATGGACGAGCCGTGCTCTGCACTTGATCCCATCGCCACCGCGCGAGTCGAGGAACTGATGCAGGAGATCAAGTCCAGCTACACAATTGTGATTGTCACTCACAACATGCAACAGGCCGCGCGTACATCTGATCGAACTGCGTTCTTCACCGCCGAAATCAACCCCGACAGTGATCGACGCACAGGCATCCTGGTCGAGTTCGACGACACAAAAAAGGTCTTTTCGAATCCGTCGGATGAACGAACCGAAAACTACGTCACCGGCCGCTTCGGCTGAAAAGAGGAAACCCGATGATCGAAGACCACCGCTCCCCCTTGCACCACGGCCTCGACGACCTGCAGGCGAAGATAATCCGACTCGCGTGGACCACCGGCGAAGTCGTTACTCGGAGCACCAACGCTTTGCTACTGAGCGATCTGTTCGAAGCGCAGTTAATCATCGACGCCGATGATGACACCGACCTGCTCTCCGTCGAGATCGAAGAGTTGTGCTTCGAACTGCTCGTGTTGCAGTCGCCACTCGCCAGAGACCTGCGTCTTGTGGTAGCTAGCATGAAGATCAACAGTGATCTTGAACGAGCGGCCGACCTCATGGTCAACATCGCCAAAGCAACGCGGCGGTTACACGGAACCGTCATCCCGCCCAAGCTGCGGGGCCAAATCCGGCTCATGGGTGACGAGGCCGCCAAGCTCCTTCGATTCAGCATCGACGCCTACGCCCGCCAAGACGGCGCACTGGGTGCGGCCGTTCGTGACATCGACGACACCCTCGACCGGCTCCACCGCGAGTTCGTCAGCGCCATCTTCGAATCGCACGCCGCAACCGACCTCGGGCTGCAGGTTGCCGTGCAACTTGCCCTTATCGGCCGCTTTTATGAGCGGGTAGGCGACCACGCCGTCAATGTGGGCGAGTGGGCAGAGTTTGTTGCCGATGGGCATCGTCCCGAGCACCGTGGTGCCGTACGAGCTCGTGAGAAGCAACGACTTGCTCAGGCTGCGCTAGATCCGATGAACACCGACGCAGCCAACAACGAGTGACGACTCAACAACGAATCCTCGTCGTCGAGGACGAAGTGAGCTACCTCGAAGCGCTCACCATTGGGCTTGAGCGCGAAGGCTTCGAGGTTCATACCTGTAGTGATGGCGCTGCCGCTGTAGCGCGTTTCCTGGATGTCAATCCCGACGTAGTGCTGCTCGACGTCATGCTTCCGGGCATCTCGGGCCTCGACATCTGCAGAATGATACGTGGCCAGAGCACGGTGCCGATCATTATGGTCACGGCCCGATCAAGCGAAATTGACGCTGTCGTCGGTCTTGAAGTTGGTGCCGACGATTATGTCTCGAAGCCGTACCGGCTACGCGAATTGGTGGCCCGCATACGAGCCGTAGCCAGGAGGTCGGTGGCCGAGACCATTGTTCCCGCCGGAGCGCCCGACCGAATTGTCCGCGACGGCCTGGTCATCGACGTGGATCGTCACGAGATTTCACTCGACGGTGAGTTCCTTACATTGCCGCTCAAGGAATTCGAGCTACTCGTTCTACTTGCAAGCAACGCAGGGCGGGTGATAACCCGCGAGACCCTGATCGAACGGGTCTGGGGTTCGGACTACGTGGGTGATACCAAGACACTCGACGTTCACATCAGAAGACTCCGGTCCAAGATCGAGACAAGTCCGGCTGAGCCCACACGCATCGCAACAATTCGCGGTGTCGGCTACAAGTTCGTGGGCCGTTAGCAGCACGTGTGGCGCGAAATGCGCTACACATGTATCAGACAGGTGATGGCGGGCTTCTGTAGAGCAGGACTACCGGAGACGAGGACGCATCATGAACGCAACGACCGACTACGAATTCACGCCGCTCATCGGCATAGATGGTTCGGCCACTCGGTCGATGGACCCGCGGCTCCAACATGCCATGGCAATGCGTCAACACGGTGAGCTGAAAAGAGCCTCATCATCCACGTCAGCCGGCGAGATCGCAGTGATCGCTAAGGTCACCGATCTCGCCGCCTGGCAACGGCAGTCCGATGTTCTCGCTGGTCCCGTGATCGGCGCAAGCGCCGCTGACGGATCAATCCTAGTTACCGGCCGCGTACCAGTTGCCCGGATCGATGCAGTGCGGTCGCTTCCCTTTGTGCTGAGTATGAAAGCCGCCCAGCGACTGTCGCGCCAGCTCACGGCCACCCCGGGCGAAATTCTCAGCCGAGCGTCCGACCTGCCGGCAGGAACCAAAGTGAAAAGCGGCAAGGGAGTCATAGTTGGCGTCGTAGACTTCGGGTGCGACGTCGCTCATCAGAACCTACGAAAGCCCACCGGAAAAACCCGTGTCTTGAAGCTGTGGGATCAGAACACCAACGCGTCTGGTGAAGGTAGCTTTGCCTACGGTCAGATGTATACAGCGGCGCGCATAAACGCCGCGCTCACTCAATCCGATCCGTACGTCGCGCTCGGCTACGGACCCGATCCGGCTGGTCCCGCGCACGGCACGCATGTCACCGATATTGCAGCTGGGAACGGCCGTGGAACTGGAGCTGCTGGCGTGGCCCCGGCTGCCGACGTACTGTTCGTCGAGGTTGCCAGCAGCGACGTTCCATGGTCGGGAACCGACGTCATCGGAAAGAATTTCGGTGACTCCGTGCAGCTGCTCGAAGCACTCGCCTGGATCTTCGAGACAGCCGGTGCCAAACCGTGCGTTATCAACGTGAGCCTGGGAACAAACGGTGGCCCCCACGACGGTTCCACCCTTGTGGAACAAGGAATCGATCGACTAGTGACCCAAGCACCGAATAGGGCTGTGGTGATTGCGGCGTCGAACTCATTTGCCGATGGCATTCACACCGCCGGGACTGTCAGCGGTTCGGGCCCCCACGATGTCGTGTGGTCGGTGGCACCCGGTGATCGAACCCAGAACGAATTCGAGCTCTGGTACGCCGGAGCCAAGAGACTTTCCGTCGAGGTCATCGCACCCGATGGCCGTAGTGTCGGCACATTGGCACCCGGCACGTCGGGCACAGTGTCGAACCAAGGCCAGGTAGTGCTCTTCGCCGCCAATCGCCTTGGCGACCCAAATAACGGCGACAATATGATCGGGATCTTCCTGTCGCCGTCCGCACCCGCGGGCAGTTGGAAGCTCCGGCTGTCGTCCACCGACAACACCGCCGTAGCGTTTCATGCATGGATCGAACGCGACGACTCGGGCCAATCCACCTTCGCAGGAACACCCGACAACAGTCATACGATCGGGTCCATCTCATGCGGTCAGCATTCGATCGTTGTCGGCTCGTACGACGCTCACGTACCCACCAAGGATCTGTCGTGGTTCTCTAGCGCCGGACCCACACGCGACGGTCGTGAAAAGCCCGAGATCTCCGCACCCGGGCACAACGTAGTCGCCGCACGATCTCGGTCGGGTAACGGCACAACACGCATGTCGGGAACGAGCATGGCGGCTCCGACAGTGACCGGCGCAATCGCCCTCATGTTGGCCGAGGCGAAGGCACGCAAGCGCTCGCTCACCATCGACCAGATTCGAGCTGCGGTTATAGCGGAAGCTCGAAAGGCTCCCCCGGCCGGGCCTGGCTGGGATCCCCGTTACGGCAACGGTCGCATCTCGGCCGCTGGCCTGGTGAAACAGGCTCGGCCCTAGACTGAAAGTCATGGGCAAGCGACTCACGTTCGATTCGATCGAACCCGAACCAAGTGGCCGACAGGAGCTCTCACCGAGCGGCGACACGCCCAACCAATCACGGCGACGCAGTCGGGTTATCGTGAAGGTTGTCGACGCGGGCTATGTGCCAGAGGGATTTGAGCTGGCCATTCGAATCGACCCCACGATGTTCACAGCCCTCGCCTCGAATGACTCTATTGCCGCTGCTTCAATCGACAGCCGGGTAATTTCGGTGGCCCGATCAAGGCGCGTGTAGGGCTTGCCAGCCGACGGTCTAGCCCGCCTTCGGCGTCGCTTGCTCGAACCTCGCGCTTCAACGCTCCGCCATCTAGCCACTAGCGCGGCCAACCAGCGCGTCTAATGCCTGAGCGGTGAAGGTTTCGCTGTGCGGATGGTCGGCAACGATCCGCGATAGGTAGGTGACCGACACCTCATTTCGCTCCACCGCTCCCCCATCGGTATGAGGCGGCAGGTCGAGTGTGTCGCCCCAGTTCATACGAACATGGAATGCTCCCTCGTGTCCTTCCTTCGGTTCGAGAATGGCTGCGGCCATGGCTCGCGGCGGCGACTGGCCAACAACGGTGGAACGCCATCCAGAGAGATCGCCAAGCTCGACATTAGGAACATTGAGATTCACAATGACCGGATCGGCTGGCAGGTTGGCGATGAGGGCCTCGACAACCGTGGCCGCTACCGTTGCGGCCGTCTGCCACTTTTGCCCAATGAGCATCTCGTCCCAGCCTTGACCTTCGATACCGAAGTTGGCCACGCTCTGGCTCACCGCTACTCCACTGACGCCGCCATTGCGTGCCGTGAGACATGCCCCAATAGTGCCCGAGTGATACACCGAACGGCCGACATTGGCGCCGGGGTTGATTCCCGAAACCACCAGGTCGAACGGCGGACCGAACGCTCCAAGTCGAGCGAACATCACGCATAACGCGGGCGGACCCGTAACCGACCACACGTCATCGAGACCAGCGATAGTTGCTCGATGCACCTCGGGCTTAATGAGGTGAAGTGCCCCGAGCGCAGCACCTGCGCCCGAGTACTCAGTGTTGGGCGCAGCCACGACCACATCGCCGAATGGGCGCATGGCCCGCGCTAGAACGTGAAGACCGTTCGAATCAATGCCATCGTCGTTGGTGAGCAAAATTCTCATCGCTGATCCAATACGCATCTGTCTAACGTTACGCCAGGTAGTTGGCGAACCAATCATGGACGATGCCAAATCGCTCGATGCGAAGGCTCGGCCGACCAGAGCGCGTCAGTTCGTGATTTTCGCCGGGAAATCGAACAAACTGGCATGCCACCCCGCGCCGGCGCAGCGCCGCAAACCATTGTTCGCCTTGCTCTGGCGGACATCGCCAATCCTCTTCGGAATGGATCACCAACGTCGGGGTGGTTACCGACCCAACGTGAGTGATGGGTGATTGCCGGCGCAAAGTTTGGCAATCATCAACGGTGTCGCCGCCGGTTGAGGCTTTTACGAACCACCCAATATCGCTGGTGGATTCCATGGTTTCCCAGTTGATCACCGCCCGCTCAACTACCGCGGCCACGTAACGGTCGGTATGCGCCGTTGCCCAGGCGGTCATGAATCCACCGTAGCTTCCGCCGCCAATGCCAATGCGGGTTTCATCTACGTCGGGACGCTCAGTAAGTACGTCGGTGGCGGCTTGAACATCGAGCCAGTCCAAACCACCGAAGTCTCCGGTGATGGCGTCGGCGTGGGCTTGTCCGTAGCCGTCGGAACCTCGCGGATTGGCACCGATCACAACGTACCCCTGCGCGGCTGCAAGTTGGAATTCGTCGAAGAAGCCCCACGTGTACTGAGCAAGCGGACCACCGTGAACGTATACCAATCCAGCATGGGGGCCGGGTGACTGGGGCCCACACACGAATCCGTGCACCGGGTATCCGTCTGCAGATACCGTCGTAAACGCCTCGACCGGAACGAGCGAAGCCTCGTCAAGGAAGGGCTGGGTAACCGTCGTGAGTTGCCGCTCGGCACCAGCGCGCACCTCGAACAATTCGGCTGGCGTATTCGACCCCGACGCTACGAACACCATCCGATCGCCGACCGAACCAAACGAGCCAACGGCACGCCAGCCGCCAACCACTGTCGAGCGTTCACCCGTGTCTAGGTCGTAACGGTCGATGTGTACGGCTCCGCGACGAAGGCCGGCAACCATGACCGAATCCTCAGACACCATCACAGTGGCGGTTCCGCCCGCGAGACTCGAAGCGTTGATTTCACCATCGCCGAGGCGTACCACCGGCCGGTCGCCACCAGCATCGAGTACATGAGGCACGTACAATGCAACGGTTCCCCGTTGGTCGTGTCCGATAGCGATGATGTCGCGCCCATCCGGGCGCCATTGCACGGCGCTCCACACACCACCCTTCGTGAGCGGGTGAGGGTCTCCTCCATCGATCGGCACAGTCCATACATCGTTACCGCCAACCCATTCCCGGTCGTCGTGGCGACCCGAGATACACGCAACCCGAGTGCCGTCGGGCGATGGCACCGGACACACGTGGTCCCACGGGCCAGATGTGAGCTGTACAGCGTCGCCGTGCGATTGCCCCGGGATCGGGAGGTACACCACAAAAATATGGTGGCGTCGCTCGTGAATAAAGCCGCGGCCATTGAAGCGATACAACAAGTTGTCGATGCGGCGAGCGCGCGGGTCCTCTGCGAGCTGTTCAGTCGTTTTTCCACGCAATTCATCTGGCCGCACCGGCGCTGTCAGCACCAGACCCGATGAATCAGGCAGCCACGTCGGTTCGCCCACGCCGTCGTCCATGTCGGTCAGTGCCATGGGCTCGCCCCCCGCTAGCGAGAGCACAAGAAGCTGGGACGGTTTCTTTTTGGCGGAGCTGCACAGGTAGGCAAGCCACCGACCGTCGGGCGAAAACCGGGGGGTCATCGCAACATGCGACTGCGTCAGCGGCCGGACCTCGTCGTGATCGTGCATCCAAATCTGCGACCGATTGGCATCGGTGTCACGATCGCACCACGACACAACATAAGCCGCTCGTTCGCCATCAGGGTGTAGAGCGCAATCCGTTACCGTTCGCAACAGGTACAAATCATCAGCCTGCAATGGACGCGCCATAGGCCGACACTACCGGTGTGTTACACGAGCGTTGGTGCCGGAAGCGCTGTCCGCTTCTTGTTGTCTGACGACCGCCACGCCAAACCGACGAGCGCACCGAACACGAACCCGCCAAGGTGTGCACCCCACGACACATTCGACGGCGCCAGCATGATGAGGAACTGGCTGAACACAAAAAGACCGAGTACCCACTTGGCCGTAACTTTACGTAAGCCCCCCCATGGCATGACACATTTGATGTTCACGTTGGGCCACAAGACGAGATAGGCACCCATCACCGCCGCTATAGCACCCGAGGCTCCCACCACTGGAACCGTCGAGTTGGGGTCCACCGCTATGTGGGTGAAGTCGGCAAGCAGCCCACCCACCAGGTACAAGACGATGAACCACAACCGGCCCTTGTGGTCCTCAAGGTTGTTGCCAAAGATCCACAGGAACAACATGTTGCCGCCGAGGTGGGCGATCGATCCATGTAGAAACACGCTGACCAGCAACGCCAACCACACGTTCTTGTTCGCGTGATCCGACGTTGATGGGTCGCCAATGCCGCAGGCCGAACCGTTCTCTCCGCTGAAGGTGGCATCGACCTCATCGACGCTCAGGGGCCGGCCTTTCACGACTTCGCACGGCACCGCTGCCCAATCGAGAGAGAACTCCAATTCGGACTGCTCGACACGAGGGTCCACGACGTCGAAGGTAGATCGACCGGTCGGTTGAACAAAGAAGAACACAACAATGCAAACGGCAATAACGGCCATCGTTACCCAACCTCGACGTTGCGTCGGATGCTCGTCTGCAATCGGGATCATCGGTACCCACGCTGATGGGTGTAACCGGTCCAGGCTCGGCCGTCGAACCAGCGTAACTGACCCACGGGGTTCCACGGATCGTCGTACCACCCCGGGGGTACCTGCACTGGTGGAGGCAATACAGTGCCCGAGACACTACCACGCGCTTGGGTCACACCAGCCGTGAGCGCGGCCAGCAGCTCATCTCGCCGGTTGGTTCCCAGTGCCACCCGAACCTTGTTTCCATGGTCGTCAATACCGGTAAGGCCGATGGAATCCTTGGTCCACACCGGCACCGCGCCCAGCCACTGGTCGCTGAAAATAGCCCACGGCCAATTGTTCTTCGCTCGACCGACAGTGGAGAGATCGAGTCCACCGAGTGGAGTCGACTTTGCGCCCACATGCAGCCGCCCATCTTGCAACTTGATGGTGGACGCAAAAAAACGGATGACGGCGTAGAACCACGCAAGGAGTACGAACGGAACCAGAACCACACCGCCGCCAAGAACCGTGACGAAGGTTATGGCCACGAACCATCCCCATTGTCGGCCACGCAACCGCAGCTTTTCTTCATACGTCGGCCCTGACATCGCATGCATAGTTCGGATAGCATGCCATCTAGCTCGGGTGGAGAAGCGGTTAATCGCCGCGCTGGGGCCGGTCCTTCGACCGCCTATGACCGACCTTCTTTCACCCACCTCCCCAACCGAACAACAAACCCCACGCCGGGCCCGCCCCACCCACTCGGTGGTGTCCGTTGTCGTGGTCGGCGCAATTGCCTACGGTCTTGCGGCCCTCCTCAACGCGAACACGCTTGCGGCCTCGGCCAGCCGACAGCCGTTGGGAAACAATCGCGATACGTGGATGGCCTCGGCCAAGGTGGCAACTGACTGGTCTGAGCGAACAGGTCTCGATGTTCCGGGCCGCATCGTCCGAGGCATTCGAGACATCAGGCCGGTGAAGCCTTCGGCGTCGATCAGTCCGACGTCAGCGATGTCACAACCCTCCGCGACATCGCGAACGTCGATCTCAACGTCAGCCGCAACGTCAGCCGCAACGTCAGCCGCAACGTCAGCCGCAACGTCAGCCGCAACGTCAACGTCAACGTCAACGTCTACCTCAGTCTCAACGTCAGCAGCCGCGGTTTCGGTCGTACCGACTTCCACAGTTGCCCCGCCTCCAATCACCTCTGCCCCCGTCACCACACCCACCGCTCCTCCCCGTATCAAGGGTCCCCTACGAGTTTGGTTCGGTGGCGACTCGCTAGCCCAGGGGCTTGGCCTCGGGTTAGAGCGTCAGCGAGCCTCCCACCAGATTGCGCAGCTCGACGGCAAAGGCGTCATTTCCACCGGGCTAGCTCGACCCGATTTGTACGATTGGGCCCACGACATCGCCGAGGCAATCGATGCTGGCAAACACGATGCCCTTTTCGTGCTCCTCGGGGCCAACGACGCCCAGCCTTTGCAATTCGCCGATGCCGCCGGAACAGCCGAGTTCGGTACCGATGAATGGATCGCCGAGTACCGTCTTCGTGTGGCTGCGCTTATGGCACAGGCCGACTATGCCCGCGTTCGACTCGTGTGGATTGGGCTTCCACCCGCACGAAGCACTCCCTTAGACGTCAAGCTCTCCGTCATCTCGGCGGCCGTCGCCAGCGAAGCAAGCGTGCACCCCTACGTTACGTACATCGACCTTCGCTCCGTCCTTGCCCCCGAACACAAGTACCAGGCGCACTGCACCTGGCCCGACGGCACCGAATTTCCGTGCCGAACAAACGACGGGGTGCACTTTAACACTGCCGGCTACGACTTCGTGGCCACGCTGGCCATTGAGACAGCCCGCGGGCAGGGCACTAACGCGCCTAGCGCCCCTTGAGGCGGAACTAGTCGCGGTTGCGCATGGCCTCTGCTGCCATCTCGAAATAGTCCAGCAACAAGACCGCCGCGTCGACCGGGGGTGCACAGACGTCGACGGCATGGCGAATGCACGTCAGCCACCGATCACGGGCGTCAGGATCAATGGCGAATGGGCCATGTCGCATGCGGAGTCTGGGATGGCCGCGTTCGTCGTTGTACCTCGTTGGTCCACCCCAGTATTGGGCGAGAAACAACGCAAACCTACGGCGGGCGGGGCCAAGGTCAGTCGGATCGGGATACAACCCCAACAGAACCGCATCGGCCTCGACACCGTCGTAAAACACATCGACCAAGCGTTCAAAGAACGCCATGCCGCCAACGGTCTCGTACAACGTCACATCACTCATAGGTGCGGCCAGCTTGTTAGCTGAAGGTGGGGTCTGACCAATCCGGGAAGATGTCCGGGAGGCCATCGCTCACCCGTACTGGGAACACCGCAGGCCGCTTTTCCAAAAACGACATCACACCCTCCTTCGAATCGCCGCTTCGACCTCTAGCCAAAATACCCCGGCTGTCAACCCGGTGAGCCTCCATTGGATGATCGGCACCAAGCATCCGCCACATCATCTGGCGCGACAAGGCCACGCTCACCGGGGCCGTATTGTCGGCAATTTCACGGGCCAGCTCGATAGCAGCGGGCAACAAGTCGTCGGGTGCATGGACGCTTCGAACCAACCCGGCAGCGAGGGCCTCGGAAGCCGGGAAGACCCGACCGGTCGACACCCACTCCATTGCCCGCGATATGCCCACCACGCGAGGCAAGAACCACGACGAGCATGCTTCGGGAACGATGCCGCGCCGGGCAAACACGAACCCGAAACGCGCGTTCTCTGACGCCAGGCGTATGTCCATTGGCAAGGTCATCGTGACGCCAACGCCAACTGCCGCACCGTTGATTGCCCCGATGACCGGCTTCTTGAGGTCGAAGATCCGCAGGCTGACGCGACCTCCCCCATCGCGGGGGACTCCATTGACCGCTGTGTCGGCTGGTCCTCCTCCGGATGCAAACGTTTCGCCGCCCGACGAGAGATCGGCTCCGGCGCAGAACCCCCGGCCCGAGCCAGTGATGATGACTGCGCGAACGTCGTCGTCGGCATCGACTCGGTCGAATGCTTCGACGAGTTCGTGCATCATGGTGCCCGTGAAGGCGTTCAGTTGGGCTGGTCGGTTGAGCGTAATTACCGCAACGCCGTCGGTGATGTCATAGATGATCTGGGAAAAGTCCACGAGGTGAACCTAACCCCAGGGGTTACACGTCCAAGAACCGGGTGGCCGCAACGGCGGAAACAATTCCGCCCGCGATGACGCCTGCTGCCATGAGCAGAATGCAAATGAACCAGAACTGGCGCGGCGTTGCCTGCAAGTTTTCGAACGACAGCGACGAACTCAACGAGTTCAATACCTTTCCTGCCCACAGATTCTTTCCAAACCACAAGGATCCGCACGCCAAACCAGCACCCAATGCTCCTTGGGCCACACCTTCAAGGATGAACGGCCAGCGGATGAACCAGTTGGTAGCTCCGACCAACTTCATCACTTCGATTTCACGGCGCCGAGCAAACATCGCAGTTCGGATCGTGTTCCAAATGAGTAAGATAGCGGCCGCTCCTGCAAAGACCGTGCCAAAGCGGGAGCCCCATCGAACAAAGCTCGAGACCTTTCGAATGAAATCAATGGCATCGTCGGCCGAGCTCACCACGTACACACCCGGCCGGTTCCGGTACTGATTTGTTAGCGCGATGATTGCGTCAGATTCAGTCGTCGTCGGCACGATTCGAAACGAGGTAGGAATGCTCTCGATCGGTGTTTCGAGCGCAATCTCGGGCGACTTGGGGAACAGCCGCTTGATTTCTTCTTGGGCCTCCTGCTTGGTGACGTAGCGCGCCGATTTCACCAGACCGTTGTTCTCTAGATCGACCTTCACGGCATCGATTTGGTCGGTCGTGGCATCGGCGTTCATGAAGATCGAAACCTCGACGCCGTCTTTCAGAATCAGCAACTGGTTCTCGACGCCATAGTTGACCAGCCGGGTGAACCCAACCAGGGTCAGCGAGATAAAGATCGTGATGAGCGCCGCAAGTGTCAGCGTGAAGTTGCGGGTGAAGTTCGCGAACGTCTCGCGAAGGATATACACAATTCTCGAAAACATAGGTCTGCCTTACTCGTAGACGCCGCGGGCCTGGTCTCGAATAATCGAGCCTCGGTCCAGTTCGATAACACGACGACGCATCGCGTTGACGATGCTTCGGTCGTGGGTTGCCATCATGACAGTGGTGCCGGTCTTGTTGATGCGGTCGAGCAAACGCATGATGCCTTCGCCTGTCGCCGGGTCGAGGTTGCCGGTTGGCTCGTCGGCGAGCAAGATCAATGGCCGATTCACAAATGCCCGGGCGATTGACACACGCTGTTGTTCGCCACCCGAGAGTTGATGCGGAAACCGATCCTGTTTGTCGGCCAGGCCGACAAGATCAAGAATCATTGGCACCTGGGTCCGGATGACGTGCTTGGGCCGGCCAATGACTTCGAGCGCGAAGGCAACGTTCTCGGCCACTGTTTTGTTGAGCAGTAACTTGTAATCCTGAAAAATATTGCCGATGTTTCGGCGCAGCCGAGGGACCTTGTGACCGGGCAGTTCGTTGATGCACTGCCCTGCCACCCACACCGAACCTCGCTCGGGGACCTCTTGTTTGTTGACCAGTCGCAAAAGGGTGCTCTTGCCCGAGCCCGACTGGCCCACGAGAAACACGAACTCACCCTTGGCAACGTCGAAGTTGACATCGCGTAGCGCCGTAACGTCGCTGTTGTACACCTTCGTGACATTGTCGATCTTGATCATGACCGACTTAAACCTAGTGGTTCGACGCCGGTTTCGTGGGTCATCCCCTAGCCTTCGGCTATGGCGGCAAGGCAAACCAGGCGGGCTAGGGAACGCGTCTCCATCGTGGGTTGTGTTGCGTACGGGGCACTTCGCCTCGTTGTCGCTAACGCAACAGTCGCCCAATACGGCATCGATATACCAAGGCTGGCCGTAGTCGAACTCATGGCTTCTGCACTGTTTGGACTGGCCTCGGCTCGGTTCGTGTACGCAGTGGCTGACCAGGAGATCAGCCAGGTCTGGCGATGGGGTCTGGCCCTGACGATCGCCTTTGTGGCCCCTGAGGCCTACATAGTGGCGAACGGCCACGACTTGCCTCTGTCGGTCTACGCGGCGCTAGCTGCCGTGGTGATGATTGCGTTGATCGGGTCAACATACTCGCTGTCGCGACGCCTACAGAGCGTTCGGCGCACTGCCAACGCCATCAAGTATGCCGTTCCCGCGAACAGCACCGCGGACCCGATGGTTGAGGTTCGAGGCGAATCGATGGTCATAAGCACCATCGTGGTCAACCACAATGACACCACCAACAGCGTCAATCGTCGAGCAAACACGACTCGTACGATGTGCGGGAACTGCATGTTGGAGACTGTGAGACACGAGAAAACCAGCAGTACGGCAAGGTTGACGTTGGCCGACGATTGCACGACGAAGAGCACATTAACCACGAGGCCCCACATGGCAGGGAATCCGTTGAAGTAGTTGTCGGGCGTGGTCAGGTCGGTTCGCGAGTAGCAGTACAACGCCGTGAGAAGCACTGTTCCCGCACCGACAAGGCTGAGCTTGGCCGGCAGCATGTTGAATTGGTGGAGGAACAAAACGGGGGCTACCACGCAAGTCACGTAGTCGATGACAAGGTCCAGGACGTTGCCGTCGATGTTCGGCAAATGCACCCTGACCGCACAGCCACGAGCCATTGGACCATCGAGGCCGTCAATGACGAGCGCGCCCATCAGCCACAACAATGCGGCCCGCGGTCGGCTATCCATCACCGACAGCACGCCCATTAACCCACATAAGATTCCCGATGCCGTGAGTGCATGTACTGCCCACGCCACTTTGCGACTGCCGCCTGCGTTCATTATTCCGCCTCGCTCATTTGACGTTTCCACCGAAGAACACTCTCCATTAGCCCATCGAGGGGCTCTCCACCATCCAGAACTGCTGTGACGTTGCCCACTTCGAAATCGCTTCGAAGATCTTTTACCATTTGATACGGCTGAAGCACATACGAACGAATCTGGCTGCCCCAACCGACCTGTGCTTGGCGGCCGCCCGCAATCTTTTCTAGTTCGGCCGCTCGTTCTTCGTCTCGTTGGACCGAAATCATTGCCATCAGTCGACCCATGGCGCGCTCTCGGTTCTGCAACTGGCTGCGTTCCTCCTGGGAACTAGAGACCAGACCGGTAGGTGTGTGGATCAGCCGTACCGCTGACGATGTCTTGTTGATGTGCTGACCACCCGCGCCAGATGCACGAAAGACTTCCATACGAATCTCGCTATCGGGAATTTCGAGTTCGCCCGGATCTTCCAACGCCGGATACACATCAACAGCCGAAAAGCTGGTCTGGCGTCGAGCGTTGTTGTCGAACGGGCTGATTCGCACCAGACGATGGGTGCCTCGTTCGGCCGACATCAACCCGTACGCGTACCGGCCTTTGACCGTAAACTCAGCCGACATGATGCCCGCTTCGGTGCCTTCGCTGACGTAATCGACGGAGAGCTCAAACCCTCGGCGTTCGGCCCACCGTGAGTACATGCGCAACAGTATTTCAGACCAGTCCTGCGCATCGACACCACCATCCTTGGTACTAATTCGACAGATTGCATCCATCTCGTCGTGGTCCCCGGTGAACAGCGCCCGCAACTCCAATTCCCCAAGCTGCGCCTGCAATCTGGCCAAGATTTCGGCGATATCACCTTCCTGACTCGCGTCGTCTTCGTCACGAGCCATCTCGTGCAACACGTCGAGATCGTCGACCTCGGCCACGAGCCCGTCGTAGAGCGCAAGGTCGTCTCGGGCCGAGGCGTAGTCGGCGTTGACCTGTTTTGCTCGGTTCTGGTCATCCCACAGATCAGGCTTTTGCACCTCGACCTCGAGTTCGATGAGGCGAAAACGAGTCGCATCGACTTTCAAGTACCCGTGGGCGTCCGCCACTCGCTGGCGCACTGCCTTGATGTCGTCAGAAAAGTCGCGCATGGTTAGCCGTTCGATCGGAATTCCGGGAAGCGGTCAACGTTACTTGTTATGACAGTTCTTAAACTTCTTGCCCGATCCGCACCAGCATTGATCATTGCGTCCGGTCTTTTCCCGATCGGTCAAAACTACGGGCACTTGCACTGCGTCTTCGACCTCGGCGACCACATTTTCGTCTCCCTCGGCAAGCACGCTGACCGTGCTCGGCAAGCTCGATGGCAGGTTTTCGTCGGGGGCCGAATACTCCAGTTGTTGCAACGCTACCGGCTCGACCTCTTGGGGAACTACTTGCACATGCATAACGAATCGCACAAAGTCCTGGGCGATGGTGTGCATTAGACGACCGAAAAACTCGTAACCCTCACGCTGCCACTCGACGAGCGGATCTTTCTGACCCATGGCCCGCAAGTGAATTCCCTCTTGCAGGTAGTCCATTTCGGCCAGGTGTTCCAACCATCGCTGATCGATGATCTGTAGCATCACCTGGCGCTCGATCTCTCGCATGAGTTCAGGCGACAATTCGGCTTCACGACGTTCGTAGAACGCTTGAGCTTCGGCCATGACCTTGTCGTATATCTGGTCGGTTGACGAGAACACGCGCAGTTCAGGCTCGGTGAGTTGCGTCGGGTAGTAGCCCTGCAGCTCTGTGAGTAAGCCGTCGAGATTCCACTCGTCCTCGGCGTCCGAGACACAGTGAGTGTCGATGGTGGTGTCGACCGCATCGGCCAGATACTCCAACGCTTCGGCACGAAGATCTGATCCCGACAGGATCTGGTCACGACGACGGTAAATGACCTTGCGCTGCTCGTTCATCACTTCGTCGTACTTGAGCACATCTTTGCGGATCTCGGCGTTACGTTGCTCGACCGTGTTCTGAGCCCGCTCGATCGCTTTCGACACCATCTTGTGCTCAATTGGCACATCGTCGGGTAGCGCGCGTCCCATGACGAACTGCATCGCATTCGTGGCAAACAGGCGCATGAGTTCATCGTCGAGGCTCAGGTAGAATCGGCTCTCGCCCGGATCCCCTTGGCGGCCCGAACGGCCCCGCAACTGGTTGTCAATTCGGCGACTCTCGTGACGCTCGGTGCCGAGCACATAGAGACCACCGAGGGCTCGCACTTCTTCGCGTTCCGCTTCGCATTCTTTCGTGAATCGCTCAACATGGGCCTGGAAGCTGGAATCGGCAAGCTTGCGGGCTTCGCGGTAGTCATCTGGCATTTGGTCAAGCGGGGCTGGCAGGCTCGACTCGTCGATGAGCGTTTCGGGCGAGTGACCCTCCTTCAGGACCTCTTGGCGCGCAAGACCCTCGGGGTATCCGCCGAGCAAAATGTCGACGCCGCGACCGGCCATGTTCGTCGCTACCGTGACGCCGCCAAGGCGCCCAGCCTGAGCAACTGCAATGGCTTCACGTGTGTGCTGCTTAGCGTTGAGCACTTCGTGCGGCACCCCGCGCTTCGCGAGTTGCTTACCGAGCAACTCACTCTTTTCAACACTGACGGTTCCCACGAGAACCGGTTGGCCCTTTTCGTGTCGCTCGTAGATGTCCTCGACAACTGCATCGAACTTCGCCTGTTCGGACTTATAGATGAGGTCGGCCTGATCTATCCGTTGCAGCGTGCGGTGCGTTGGAATGGGGATGACGTCGAGACCGTAGGTGTTCTTGAGTTCGGCCGCCTCGGTCGAGGCTGTACCGGTCATGCCGGCGAGCTTGTCGTACATGCGGAAGTAGTTCTGGAGGGTAATGGTGGCGAGGGTCTGATTCTCCTCCTTGATCTTCACGCCCTCTTTGGCTTCCACGGCCTGATGTAATCCATCACTCCAACGGCGGCCCTCGAGCACGCGGCCGGTGAACTCGTCGACGATCTTCACCTCACCGCCTTGCACGATGTAATCCTTGTCTCGCTTGTACAGTTCCTTGGCCTTAATGGCTGCCGAGAGTTGGTGCACGTAGTTCTGCTGTACCGCGTCGTACAGGTTCTCGATACCCAAGGCTCGTTCGACCTTTTCGATGCCGTGTTCCATTGGAGCGATTTGACGCTTCTCTTCGTCGACTTCGTAGTCGACGTCTCGCTCGAGGCTGCGCACTATGGACGCAAACTGGTAGTAGAGCTTGGCCGCATCGGCCAGGCGACCCGAGATGATCAAGGGCGTGCGCGCTTCGTCAATGAGGATGGAGTCGACCTCGTCGACAATGCCGTAGACGTGGCCCCGCTGAACCTTGTCTTCCAGGCTTCGGGCCATATTGTCGCGCAGGTAATCAAAGCCGAACTCGTTGTTCGTTCCATAGGTGATGTCGCAGCCGTAGGCGCGACGCTTTTCTATAGCCGAATCGTTCACATCGGGCACGACGAGCCCGATGCTAAGACCCATCCAGCGGTGAATCTGACCCATCCATTCAGCGTCGCGACGAGCCAGATAGTCGTTCACAGTGATGAGGTGCATGCCCTTGCCGGTCAACCCGTTCAGGTATGCCGGAAGGGTCGAAACCAGCGTCTTACCTTCACCGGTCTTCATTTCTGCTACCCAGCCAAAATGGAGCGCGGCCCCGCCCATGAGCTGCACGTCGTAGTGCGTCTGCCCAATAGAACGAGATCCCGCCTCTCGAAGGGCAGCAAAAGCCTCAATGAGTAGGTCGTTGAGATCCTCGCCGTTGGCGAGACGTTGGCGGAACTCGGGCGTCTTGGCACGAAGCGCGTCGTCGGACAACGCTTTCATGGAGGACGCCAGGGCGTTGATGTCTGGCACGAGACCGGCGAGGGCCTTGAGTTTCTTGCCTTCGCCGGAGCGCAGGATGCGGTCGAGGATTCCCATAGAACGCAGTCATGCTATCCGTCGATAGTGCGTTCGGGCTTGCACGCGGCCAAGCTCCTTTGTCGTGATGCAGCAAACAAGGGCAGTGATCTTCGACCTCGGCGGCGTTCTGATGACCGGTGGAAGCCCAAATGACTTCGCCAAACGACACCCCGAGCTCGATCCAGAGATGGTGAAAGAGCTGCTGATGGGGCCGTACCACCTCGACACTGATCACCCCTGGCACCGGGTAGAACGTGGCGAGATCACCTGGACCGAAATGCAAGCCGCCACCCGACCCGCACTAGAAGCAGCCGGAATAGTGCAGCCGAAGCTAGACGGAGCGATTCGTGAACCGAAGGCCCCCCGCCCAGCGTTTGGCCGCAATGAGCCAATGATTGCCTTGTTAGGCGATCTGCGTGCGGCGGGAATTCGACTTGGGATGTTGACCAACAACGTCGCCGCCCTGCGTCCGGCATGGTGGCCACTGGCAGACTGGTCAACGCTCTTCGATGACATTGTGGACAGCCATGAAGTGGGGGTCCGAAAGCCAGACCCGGCCATTTACCACTTGTCGCTACGGCGGTTGGGTGTTGCTGCGAGCGAGGCGCTGTTTCTCGATGACCTTATTCACAACGTCAACGCCGCTGTGGCCGTGGGCATGGTTGGTATTCATGTTCACAACGATGGGACCGACGCCATAGCCCGCGTGCGAGAACTGACTGGGGTGGCCGCCGCGGCCAACGGCTGAACGCCTGCGATGCCCATGCTGCGCAGACACTGCGCGGCGCTCAGCAACGTGGCCCCGGTGGTAACCACGTCGTCGACGAGCACTGCTCTGGCCGGGCCTACCCGGGCTAGCGGCCACGGAGTGAACACAGGCCCATGAGCGAGCCGCTCGACGCGGAGTCGCCCGGTTTGAGCGAGACCTGGCTGTCGGGTGAGGTAGCGACGACACGGCAGACCCAGCCGCTTCGCAACGGCCCGACTCAACAACTCGGCCTGGTCGTATCCGCGTCGGCGGCGCCGTTGGGGCAACGTGGGGGCCCACGTGACCACATCGGCTGATCCGGGCCTCACCAGCAACGCCATGCCGTCGGCAAGTCGTTCAACCGCCCGACGGGCATCGCCGTATTTGAGGTCACGGATAAGCCGGGCGCCGTTACCCTCATAGCTCAACAGGGCCAACACCTGGCCCGGCGGGGCCGGTTCAAGAGCGAGCCAACACAAGTTGCACGGAGCGCGCCCGGTGGCGCCACACAGGGGACATTTCGCAGGAAACACGAGGTCGAGGATCATGGTGATTGTTCTACACAGGGGGTGCGACAAAGTTCCTCGTTCCCCTACCCATGGCCGCCCTACCCACGCCCGCCACGCCCGCCCCGCCCGCCACGCCCGCCACGCCCGCAACGCCCGCCACGCCCGCCACGCCCGCCACGCCCGCCACGCGACTCATTGTCGAAACCAGGTTCGAAGGGTGCCACGGTTTCGACTCTGAGTCGCTAGAGGACCCAATCCGCAACTCGTCAGACGCCTACCAAACTCGCTATTGATCGCATCCAGCGGTCTGGCAGGGCGACAGGCGTAACCCGGTGACTCGGAGTCGAAAAGATGGACAAGACGTGGCATCATTTTGACTTCGAGTTCGTAGGACGACGAAGTCTCAACCGGCTGCTCATGGATCGCTAGCGAATCGACGTCGCGGACGGCAACTTCTTACCCTCCCGAGATGAGGCGAGGTAAGTCCAGCTCGAAGGCGATAAGGCGAAGTTGGAGCACGACGTTCTCAGGTGCTCCGAACACCTCATCGGCGGTGAACTCAAAGACCCGAAGGCCAGCAAGTTGCAGTAAGCGAGTTCTGCTTGCATCCGAACGTCGCTGGGTCCGGGTCGAATGAGTTCGGTGACCGCTCACCTCAAAAACTACATCGGCGACCAGAACGTCAACGCGAAATCGACGTGCCTGAACATGGACAGTTGCCTGCGATCGAGCCGTCGAAATGCCAGCATCGCGGAGCAATCCAAGAAATGCTCGTTCGAGGACAGATTCAACACGACCTTCAGGGCGGGCGTCGAGCACGCTGTCAAGCAGTCTGATTCCACTTCGCCCGGGACCACGCATCTCCTGTAACCGAGCGTGGAGGCGCGTCTCGGTTGTCAAGCCGTCTCGAATCGAAGAATCGATAGCCTGTTCAAGCTCAGACTTGCCGCAGCATGTCGCGAGGTCAATAACGGTACGCGTGGCTGTCGTCACCTCCAACGTTCCGACGACCGACCGATCCGTGGCCGGCAAGAGTCGGGTTCGATGAACCAGCGCGCCCTGGACGTCAGGGGAATCGGTTCGGGCGACCAGAACTTCGACAATCGAACGGCTGAACCCATCGAACTTCCACAGTGCAGCCGCGGTACGGTGCGACAGGACCGCACCTGGTCCAGCGTCGAACAGAGCGCATTGGCATCGCTGCTCAAACGATTGGGGAGTTCCCGCAAACCGCAACGATTGACTTCCGACGCGGACCAAGTCGCCTCGTTTCGTCATTCGGCGTCGCCGGTGGTCACTGACCCCGGCGTCGCGGAGTTGAGCGACTTCGATCGCACCAAACTGAACTTCGGCAAGGCCGAACACGGATTCGGGCAGAGCAGCCATTGATTTTCCTCCTAGAGAATACAGTTGGAGGAAGTACCGCTGACTCTACGCGAGGGGTGCGCGAGAGTTTCCGGCGACGCGACCACGTCCGCTCGACTCAGAGTCGAAAGGGTGCCACGTGCCGCACAACCTTTCGACTCTGAGTCGAAAATGTATGGATTCGGAACTGACCCGGGCCGGGGACTGACCCGACCCGAGCCAGACCCAGGACCCGACTGCGGCTGCGGCTGCTAGTAGCGGTAGTGCACGGGCTTGTACGGGCCGCCCATGTCGACGTCGAGATACTCGGCCTGCTCGTCGGTGAGCGGGGTGATCTTGGCGCCCAAGGCCTCGGCGTGGATACGAGCAACCTTCTCGTCGAGTTCCTTCGGAAGGGTGTACACCCCAACCGCGTACTTGCCCGGGTTGGTCCAGATTTCGAGCTGGGCTAGCACCTGATTCGAGAACGAACAGCTCATCACGAAGCTCGGATGTCCGGTGGCGCATCCGAGGTTGACGAGTCGGCCTTCTGCCAACACGATGATGGATCGACCCGTATCGGCGAAGCTCCACAGGTCGGTCTGGGGCTTGAGCTCCATCTTGGTGGCACCCGACCCAATAAGGCCGGCCATGTCGATCTCGTTGTCGAAGTGGCCGATATTGCACACGATGGCGTTGTGCTTCATCTGTCGCATATGGTCGACAGTGAGAAGGTTGTAGCAACCCGTGGCTGTGACGAAGATGTCGATGTCGCCAACGACTTCATCGGTCAATACAACCTGGTAGCCCTCCATGGCTGCCTGCAAGGCGTTGATGGGGTCGATCTCGGTGACGAGCACACGCGCCCCCTGGCCTCGCAGGCTCTGCGCACATCCCTTACCAACGTCGCCGTATCCCATGACGAGAGCGGTCTTGCCCCCAATCATGATGTCGGTCGCACGGTTGATGCCGTCGATGAGGCTGTGACGACAGCCGTACAGGTTGTCGAACTTGGACTTGGTCACCGAATCGTTGACATTTATGGCTGGGAAGAGCAGTTCGCCCTTGAGCATCATTTGGTAGAGGCGATGGACACCGGTGGTGGTCTCCTCGGTGACACCCTTGATGTGGGCGGCTTGGCGGGTCCACTTGTTAGGATCGTTACGCATTGTCTTATTGATGAGCCCGAGAACAATGGCGAACTCGGGGTTGTTGGCCGACGTGGGGTCCGGGGCTACTCCCGACGCTTCGAATGCTGCGCCTCGGATCACCAGCATGGTGGCGTCGCCGCCATCGTCGAGGATCATGTTGGGGCCGTCGTAGCCGGAGGCGTCGAGCGGCCAGGTCATCATCTGCTCGGTGCACCACCAATATTCTTCGAGCGTCTCGCCTTTCCAAGCGAACACGGGCACGCCTTGCAGATCCTCGGCGGTGCCATGTGGCCCTACTGCCACTGCGGCGGCAGCGTGGTCTTGCGTCGAGAAGATGTTGCAGCTAGCCCAACGGACTTCGGCACCAAGTTCCACAAGCGTCTCGATGAGAACGGCGGTTTGCACCGTCATATGGAGGGACCCCGAGATTCGAGAACCGGCCAGTGGCTTGGCGGCACCGAATTCACGCCGCAACGCCATGAGACCTGGCATTTCGTGCTCGGCCAGATGGATCTCTTTTCGGCCGAACGAGGCAAGGGATAGATCGGCGACGCGAAAGTCGCGGCGCGTTGACACAGTAGACATAGATGACCTCACGGAAAGAGTGGTTTGTGAGCTCGTCGGCTGGGGCCCTCAGGCACCGGTCGGTTCAGCAACGGCCACGACAAGCCTACCCGACGTAATCAGCTCTCGGGAAGATTCCCTTTGAGTAGATCTAGCCCCGCCCACCGAACATCGATAGGCGTGGTGTCACAACTGCACGTGTGGTCGTTGAGATTCACGCCACATTCGGCACACAGCCCGGCGCATTCGGCACGGCACAATGGACCGATGGGAAGTTCGAGCAGCGCGGCTTGACGCGCCATTGGTTCCAAGTCGAGGACGCTACTATCGAGCTCGAAGGCTTCGTCGTTGTTTGGTTTGAACTGGTAGATCTCTCGGACCTCGGCGTTGATCGGCTCGCCTGCCGCCGCAAGACAACGTCGACAAATACCGGACCACTGCGCCGTGACTGTGCCGGTAACGGTTATGCCGTCGGACATGGATTCGACGACAACGTCGACTCCAAGCGCAGTGCCTGCGGGAATCACCACATCGTGCAACGCCATGTCGTCTTCGAGGTCGAGGGACGCCACGACGTTGTGTCGGGATCCCGGGCGCCGGAGCAGTTCGACGACACTGACCTCGAGCGGGCGTAGGCTCACGACCGGTCCTGGTCGAAAAAGCCGGAGGTGGTAGCAGGTTCTTCGACGGGCGTCGCCGCAACCTGACCCGTGTGCGATGTGCCGTTGAGACGTTCACGACCTTGCTCTACGGCGCGCTGTACTCGTTCGAGCACAATCTCGAAACTGCCGAGCCGTTGATCGATGAAGTCCTCGGTTTCGTGGCGCATACGCCTGCTCGCCGTTTCGGCGGCTTCGACGACCTGACGGGCGCGAGATTCGGCATCGCGGACGATCTGTTCGCGCTGCACCATACGCTGTGCCTCGGCCCGCGCCGTATCTAACAGGTCGTGGGCTTCGCGATCGGTCTTGGCCAAGAACTCGTCCCGCTCTTTGAGCATCCAGCGAGCCTGGCGAAGGTCGTCGGGGAAGCGGTTGAGCGCCTCTTCCAACAGTTCGATAATCTCGTCACGGTTGATGTTCGGTGAGGCCGTGAGCGGGATGGTGCGAGCGGTAGCAATGATGTCGATGACACGCCGAACGAGCGTTTCACTGTCGTGGCTGGAGCCTTCGTTGATTGTCATGAACGGATCGCAGCCTTAAGGAATCGGGCAACAGGGGCTGGCACGAGGCCAGAAACATCGCCACCGTATCGCGAGATATCCCTAATGTACGAGGAACTCACAAAGCCAAGGGCTGGATTGCAGGGGACGAAAACGGTGCGAACTCCACCAACGGCGTGGTTGGTGTGGGCCATAGTTGTCTCGCTGTCGAAGTCGGCAACCGTGCGTAAACCTTTCACGATGAAGTCGGCCCCAACGTCTCGTGCAACGTTGATGACGAGGCCACTGCGAAAGATGACCGATGCACCCGCCAAATGGGCGACGGATTCTTCCATCATGGTCTGGCGTTCCTCGGCCGTAAAGGTTGCGTTGGGCTTTTGGGGATTCACCATGGCGCACACGATTACCCGGCCAAACAGGGCATGAGCCTGCTCGACCACATCGAGATGTCCATTGTGAAAGGGGTCGAAACTCCCGGGGAATAAGGACGTTGGCACGCCAGTAGTCTACGTCTGGCTTACTCGCGTTCGAGGAATGACACCCATGCCCGGCCGTACTTTTGACGCCGGAGCTCCTGCCAGCCGTCGGGCGGCTCAACCGTTCTGCCCGACTCGGCAACGACGAATCCGGCCGGGATGCGAGCGAGCAGCGTCGGCCAGTCGGTGAATTGGTACGGCGGGTCGATGAACAACACGTCGTACCCCGCTAGATCGATTCGCGACGCATCGGCGGTGAGAATCTGAGCTTGTTCGAGAAAGCGACAGTTCTCGACGTTTGTTGCGATGGCATCGGTGGCACGACGCGACGAGTCGACGAACGTGACATGACTGGCCCCGCGACTAATCGCCTCGATACCCACAGCGCCCGAACCGGCGTACAGGTCGATGGCGCGAGCATCCTCGAGTACGCCGTAGCTCACCAGCGAGTTGAAAACTGCCCCGCGGGTCATGTCGGTGGTAGGCCGTGTCTCGTGACCCGCAGGGGCAATAAGCCGGCGACCCTTGGCTGTTCCAGCTATGACGCGCACCTGTACACAATACCGGCCGCGGCACCTGCGAGACTCGACGAATGCTGGTGCCGGAGCCCGAGATCGTGTGTATTGATTGCGGTGGGAGGGCGTTCTTGTTGAGCGCAGCACGTGAAGACGGCGAGTGGGAACCTGGCGACGTGGTTGCCTACCGCTGCGAGGACTGTCGAGACCGGTGGGATCTGGTGTTACCCGAACCGTACGAATAGACCTAGAAGCGAGGGCGAAAAACCTTCTCGTCGGCGCCCGACAATGCAGCGGCGATCTCGTCGACCGTCCACGCCGTTTGGCGCTGCTCCCACACTTCACGCGGATGCTGCCACAAGGCAAGCTTGGACCCGTTGAAGGTGACGAGTTGGCTGCGCAGGTGCGCGGCGCGTTCGCTGCAGAGGTACACCACGACCGGGGCGATAGTGGCGGGAGTACCAAATCCCAATTCGCTTGGCGTCGGCGGCGACGTTCCAGCAGCTTCAGCCCGGGCCCGAGCGCCATCGAAGACCACCTGGGTCATGTCGGTTTCGCCGATCGGCCACAGAGCGTTGGTGCGGATGCCGAAGCGGGAAAGTTCGCCGTCCCATGCGTACAACATTCCCATCACACCGGCTTTTGACGCAGCGTAATTGGTCTGGCCAACCGAGCCAACGAACGCCGAACCCGAGATGATTTGTAGTAGCAGGCCGCCTCCGGCGTCTTTCATGGCGGCCGCGGCGTGGCGACTGACCGACCACGTGCCACGCAGGTTCACCGCCACCACCTCGTCGAACTCGGTCGGGGTCATTTTCATAAGCGTTCGATCACGAACGATGCCCGCGTTGTTGACCACGACATCAATGCCCCCGAACGTACTTACACAGGTGGACACCAGTTCCTCGGCAACGCCATCGTCGGCGACCGACCCGCACACTGCAACAACATGACCGCCGGCGTGACGGATCTCGGCTTCGGTATCTGCCAGCACCTCGGCGTTCGTTCCGTTGATGACGACCTTCGCACCGGCCGCAGCTACTGCCCGGGCGAAGCCACGGCCTAGCCCCCGAGACGACCCGGTTACAACGATTCGCTTGCTTTCAAGTTCCCCCATGAAAGCAGTGTACGCAGGCACACCACGGGCGAGACTGTTGGGGTGCCTCCATCCGGATCAGTAACCCTCATGCCGCTTCACCATTTCCCAATGGTGAAGCCGGGCGACAATTTGGCCGAGCAAATCGTCGGTGCCTTAGGGCTCAACGAGGTGGTGTTGCAGGACGGCGACGTGGTGGTGGTCACCAGCAAGATCGTGTCGAAGGCTGAGGGTCAGGTCTACGACGTCACCAAACTCACGGTGTCCGAACGCGCCGAAGCGCTGTCGGCTCTCACCGGCAAGGAGAGTCACTTTGTCGAAATGGTGCTTCGCGAATCAACCGAAGTAAGCCGCGCTCGCCAGGATGTTTTGCTTGTGCGCCATCGGTTGGGATTTGTGTCGGCTAACGCCGGGCTCGACCACTCGAACCTTGGCCATCACAACGACGATCTTGTGTTGTTGCTTCCAAAGGACCCCGACCGATCGGCCCGCGATATTCGCGATCACCTCGAGATCGACAGCGGTGTGCGTGTGGCCGTCGTGCTCAGCGATACCCACGGTCGACCCTTCCGCAAGGGCAATATCGGGGTGGCCATTGGCGTGTCGGGGCTTACTCCCCTTGTCATCCAGCGGGGCGAAGCAGACTTGTTTGGGCGAGTCCTGTTGGCTACCGATATTCCACTCGCCGATCAGTTGGCGTCAGCCGCGGGGATGGTTACGGGTGAAGCAGCCGAGGGTTGGCCGGTGGTCGTGATCCGTGGAGCCCGCCATGTGACTGGCGACGGGTCGGCCAAGGATCTCATCTGGCCCGCCCACATGGATCTGTACGCCGCGCCCGACAAGCAGTACTAGAGGGCCATTTCTCAACCTCAACTACAGGTTGAGTGTTCACGATGCGTGTCGAACTAATTAGCTGAAACGTGCGGTAAAGTTCATACCCCAATGTGCTTGAGACGTTTCCCAGAGCCGGCTGGGCGCTGGATTGTAAAGATTTCAAACAATTCGGGTCTTTTTCTCGTCTTTGAACACTCCATGCCGACCAGCGAGAGAGACATCTCACGGAACGTGGTCGGGAGCAGACATGAGCATGGTACTTTGCAACAGTTGGGTTGGTCGTTGCGCAAGGAGCCTCGGGACTCGCCTGGCCACGTTTGGCGCGATTTTGGCGGTACTGGTCGGCAGCCTTGCGGTCGGTGCATCGCCGGCGTCGGCCGCAGTGGTCACGCCGTTTACGCCCGATTTCAACCAGGCGATCTACGGCGACTACATCGTGGCCGGCAACACCGTTATGACGTGTCCAGTCGGCGACTCGGTGTGTCTCGCTGGTCAGGCGTCGAACGCGAGCGGTCTCGCCACCACCTATACCAATGACTCGTTCACCATGCGCTACAACGACGTGGATAGCGACTCGTCGACGTTCAACTCCGGCACCATTCGATACAAGGTTCCGCCGGGCGCCACTGTCTTGAAGGCTCGGCTCTGGTAGGGCGGCAACACCGGTCAGGCCATCCAGTTGAACGGTCAGCCGATCACAGCATGTAACGGCTCACGCCCCAACTCGGGCAACGTGCTCCCGACTGTGCTCCCAGCCGTCGGCGGCACACCGGCCACGAACGCCATCAAGGCGGCGATCAACGGAACCACGCTCGGCACCTTTACTCCTGAGCGCTACTCGCAAGACCTCAGCCCGACCAACGGCGGCCGCCATTACGTCGCGTCGCGTGACGTGACCACGCTTCTCGGCTCGCAGGCGACGGGCACCAACCTCGACCTCACGGTCGCAAACGTTTGGTCGCCGACGGGCTACAACTGCGCCGCCGGGTTCACGCTCGGTGTCGTGTGGTCGTACCCCTCGGCCAACGCGACATACGCGCCAAAGATCCGCCAAGTCCTGATGTTCGACGGCTTTGTTGGCCAGGGTGCCAAGGATGCTGCGACCATCACGACGCTCAGCGGCTTCACCATTGCCGCCGGCGTGACTCGAATCGGTGTTGCGGTGCTGGAAGGCGACCAGGCCATTCAAGGTGACCAGTTGTTGGTGAACAACACCGCTATGTCCGACCCCCGCACCACGCCGGTGATTACCAACAACTTCTACCAGTCGACTGTTCAGGGCGCCCTCAATCCGAACTTCCCGAACACCTTTGGTATCGATACCAAGAGCATCGACATCCCGCCGGGTCTCGTGAATCCGGGTGACACCCAGGTGCTGCTCAAGTTCACGACCGCGGGCGATCAGTACTTCCCGTACATGTTCACCATGTCGGCGCCCATCGTTACCACCTTCATCACCGGCACTGTGTGGGCCGATACCGACCGCGATGGCGTCATCGACGCCGGCGAAATTGGTCTGCCCGGTGTAACCGTCACCCTCACGAAGCCCGACGGCTCCACAGTCACCACGACCACCGGTTCCGACGGCACCTACCGTTTCGACGGGTTGGCGGCAGGCAACTACACCATCACTGAGACACAGCCGACTGGCTACGGCTCGTCGACGGCGAACGTCATCAGCTCGGTAGCGGTTCCGGCCACGGGTCTGAACAACCAGAACTTCGGCGACACCCTCGGCTCCGTCAGCGGCACCGTCTATAATGACGTCGACCGTGGTGGCTCGCTCAACACCGGCGACACCGGCATTGGTGGCGTGACCGTCTACCTAACCGGTACCGACGCTTCGGGCCGTCCGGTCAGCGCGACCGCAGTCACTGCCGCGAACGGCACCTACTCATTCGCCGGTCTGCCCGGCGGAACATACTCGGTTTCTGAAGTTCAGCCTGGCGCATTCGCCGACAGCAACGAAACCGTTGGCACATCAGGCGGCACGGCCGGTGCGGCCGGCACCGACGTGATATCAGCCATTACGCTCACGAACGGAACTGCGGCCACGGGATACAACTTCGGTGAGAGCCAGACCAGTCTCAGCGGAACGGTGTACCTCGACGCGAACCATGACGGCATCAAGTCGGGTGCAGCAGAAGTGGGCATCGGCGGCGTGACCGTAGCGCTGTCCGGTACGACCACGAACGGCGCACCGGTGTCGGTTACCACCACCACGGCGGCCGATGGCTCGTACTCGTTCCTCGGCTTGCTTCCCGGAACCTACACGGTGACCGAAGCGCAGCCGGCGGCCTACGGCGACGGGCTCGACACGGTGGGCTCGGCCGGCGGAACGGCAACCAATGACGCCATTACCCTCACACTCGGTGCCTCTTCAGCGACGGCGTACAACTTCGGCGAACGCGGCGCGATAGTTTCGGGCGCGGTCTACCTCGACACCAATGCTGACGGCTTCAAGAACGGTACCGAAGCAGCCCTTCCGGCAACGACGGTAACTGTCACGCTGAAAGATCACGCCACTGGCGCAACGATCGCTACCACGACCACCGCGGCCGACGGCTCGTACTCATTCCCGAACGTGCCGGCCGGCTTGTACGACATCGTCGAGACGCAACCTGCGGCATATGGCAGCACGACCGCCAACACGATCGCGTCGTTGAACGTTCCGGCTGGTGCGAACGTGACCGATCAGAACTTCGGTGAGAAGGCGAGCTCCATCGCTGGCCGTGTCTACATGGACACCGACGCGAACAACGCCTACACGGCCGGTGAAGGCGGCGTGGGTAACGTCACCATCACGTTGAAGAACGCCGCCGGTGCCACGGTCGCAACCACGACGACTGCGAGCGACGGGACCTACTCGTTCTTCGGGCTCGCCGCGGGCACGTACAGCGTTGTGGAAACGCAGCCTGCGGGCTACACCGACAAGGCCGAGACCGCTGGCACCTCCGGCGGCAACATCGCAACCAACGACACCATCTCGGCGATTGTGCTGGCCGCCGGAACCGACGCGACCGGCAACAACTTCGGCGAGGGTGGCACCATCTGGTCAGGCACCGTGTATGTGGACGCTAACGCCAGTGGCACGCGTGACTCCGGCGAGCCCGGAATCGCCGGTGTGACCCTCACCCTTCAGCACGCCGAGAACAACGTCATCGTCTGCCCGGCGGGCTATGTCAGCTCCTACTATAGCGCGGCTTACGGCAACCTGTGCCTCTGGCCTGGCGTTCAATGGCTTTTCCCGACGTCGGTGACTTCGGTGAACTGGGTGAACTCAACAACAACGACCACCAACGCCAGCGGTGCGTGGTCGTTCTCCGGCCTGGTCACGACGGTCATCGGCGCTGCGTCGGGCGTCACGCCCGACCAGAGCTATGCGAGGTACCGGGTCGTTGAGACGCAACCCGTTGCGTACGGTGACGGCACCGAACAGGTTGGGCCCGGTGGCGGAACCGCTCCGGTCAACGAGACCTTCGAAATCTTCGCCATGCCGGCCAACGGCCTGGCCGGGTACAACTTCGGTGAACTCGGTGCCTCGGTGTCGGGCAAGGTGTACGAAGACCTCGACAACAGCAACTCCCAGGCCGCCAGTGGCGAACCCGGCATCGCCGGTGTGACGATCAGCCTGAAGAACTCTGGCGGAGCCATCATCGCCACCACGCTCACCGACGCCACCGGCAACTGGTCGTTCGGCGGCCTGGCCGCAGGCGCGTACACCGTCGTGGAGACCCAGCCGACGGCCTACGCCGATGGCCAGGAACTTCCGGGCACGGGCGGAGCCACCGCCCCGGCCGCCGACACGTTTGGGGTCACGCTGACCGCCGGCAGCACCTCCAGCGGCAATCTGTTTGGCGAGCGTCGTACCGCAATCTCGGGCACGGTATTCGGCGACCATAACGCCAACGGCACCAAAGACGGTGCGGGCGACGCCGGCATCGGCGGGGTGACTCTCACGCTCACCGATTCGACTGGTGCGGTCATCGCCACCACCACGTCAGATCCCACGACTGGTGCCTACACGTTCGGCAACCTGCTGGCCGGCAACTACACGGTCACCGAAACCCAGCCGTCGCTCTACGGCAGCTCCACCCCGAACGTTCGGGCCGTCACGCTTTCGACCACTGGTCTGACCGGCGTCGATTTCGGCGAAACGTTCGGCTCACTCTCGGGCAAGGTCTACCGCGATCTCAACCAGAATGGCGTCCCCGACCCGGGCGAATCGGGCATCGGCAGCGTTACTGTCACACTCACAGGTACGCCAACCGGTGGGTCACCAATCACTCCGGTGGTCATCACAACGGCTACCGACGGCACCTACACATTCCCCGATCTGCTCGCCGGTTCGTACACCGTCACCGAGACCCAGCCCACGGCATTCGGCGATGGCCTCGACGCCGCCGGCAGCGCCGGTGGAACGGTGGCCAACGATGTGATCAGCTCGGTGGCCCTTGGCGCCGGTCAGGCTGCGACCGCCTACAACTTCGGCGAGATCCCAGCCTTCGTGTCAGGAACCGTGTTCGTTGATGCCGATCGTGACGGCGTAAAGGACCCGGGCGAGTCAACGCTCGGCGGCATCACGGTCACGCTCAAAGACTCGGGTGGCGCCACGGTCGCGACCACCACCACACTGCCCGACGGCTCGTACATGTTCGCCAACATCACCGCGGGCAACTACACCGTCGAAGAAGCACAACCGGCCGGCTACGGATCATCGACGCCGAACTCGCAACCGGTCACCGTTCCCACCTCCGGCCTCGCCGGGGTCAACTTCGGCGAGACGTCATCGTCCGTTGCCGGCGCAGTGTTCGTCGACGTGAACAAGAACGGAATCCGCGATGCCGGTGAACCCGGCATCGCTGGAGCATCGGTCACCCTCACCGGTAACGATGCCGGTGGCACGCCGGTCGTTCGTACGCTCACGACGGCGGCCGACGGCTCCTACTCGTTCGACAGCTTGTTGGGCGGAACGTACCGCATCGAAGAACTGCAGCCTACCGGCTACAGCGATGGCGAAGACACCATGGGCTCGATCGGTGCCGCAGCGTTGCGCGACGACCCGAAGGACATCGTCAGCGATCTGGTACTGCCGGCTGACACCGCGGCGACCGGTTATCTGTTCGGTGAGATCGGCACGACGATTCGTGGCACGGTCTGGTATGACAAAGACCAGAACGGCACCATCCAGACCGGTGAACCCGGCTTGGCCGGCAAGACGATCACCCTGCTCAACAGCGCCGGCGCGGTCGTGGCCACGACGACAACCGACGGCACCGGCCGGTACCTGTTCGAGGGAATTCCGTACGGCGACTACAGCATTGTCGAGACGCAGCCGACCGGCTACGGGTCCTCGACACCCAACTCCCGCGCCATCACCGTGCCGCCCTCGGGCGTCACCGGCGTCGACTTCGGCGACACGCTCGGCGCGCTCGCCGGCCGGGTCTACATCGACCAGAACAACAACGACGACTTCACCACAGGTGAACTCGGTGTTCCCGGCGTCACCGTAACGCTTACCGGGACGGACGCCGCCGGCGCCTCGGTCTCACTCACCACGCTCACCGGTGCCAATGGCACCTACACATTCCCCGAGCTGAAGGCCGGCACCTACGCCGTCGCCGAGAACCAGCCCGTCGGATTCGCGGACGCCGGTGACGATGCGGGCACCTCGGGCGGCACCGTCACCAACGATACCGTCAGCGCTGTCGCGCTGACCGGTGGCACGAACTCGACCGGCTACAACTTCGGTGAACACTCCATCATCGTGACCGGCACCGTGTATCTCGACCGTGATCGGAACAGCACCATCGACCCGACCGACAAGGGCCTTGGCGGCGCTACCGTGGAACTGTGGAACGGCGCGACGCTCTTCGCCACTACCACCACGAACCCGGATGGTTCATATGTGTTTGTCAACGTGCCCGTTGGCTCGTACGAAGTGCGCGAAACCCAACCGGCAGGTTATGGCTCCTCCACACCGAACAGCGTGAACATCACCGTTTCTGCCGCCGGCGTTACCGGCATCAACTTCGGTGACACGCTCTCCACTCTCGCCGGCGCGGTGTACTCCGACGCCGACAACAGTGGCACAAAGGCTGCGACCGAACTCGGCATCTCCGGTGTCACGGTCACTTTGACCGGCACGAGCGGCGCCGCTTCCGGCACGGTGGTCACCTTGACCTCTGCGGCGGACGGCACGTTCTCGTTCGCCGACCTTCTCTCCGGCACCTACACCCTTACCGAGGCACAGCCCTTGGCATATGGCGACGGCACCGACAAAGAAGGTTCGTTGAACGGCACGACCGGCAACGACGTCATCGCATCGATCGTCGTACCGGTAGCCACCGACGGTGTCGCCTATCTGTTCGGCGAACTCGGTGCCTCGATCACTGGAACGGTGTACCTCGACGCCGACCGCGATCATGCAATCAGTGCCACCGAGGGCAAGCTCAACGGAGTCACGATCACGCTGCGTAATAGCGCGGGTGTGGTCGTTGCAACGACAACGACCGATTCTAACGGTCACTACTCCTTCACCGGCCTGCCGAATGGCGGATACACGGTCGAGGAAACAACACCGATCGTGTATGGCTCGACCACGCCCGACGTGGTTTCGGTGACCGTTCCTGTAAACGGCACTGCGATTGCCGACTTCGGCGACTCGCCGAGCATCCTGGCCGGTGTCGTGTACGTCGACCGTGACAACAACGGCCTGCAAGCGTCGACGGAACCGGGCATTGCGGGTGCGACGGTGACACTCGACGGCGTGGCTCTCGACAACACAGTGGTGCATCTTGTCACCACGACGCTCGCCGACGGCTCGTACGTCTTCGTAGATCTTCCCGCTGGCCTGTACACGATCGTCGAAACCCAGCCGGGCGCGTACCTCGATGGTGCCGATACTGTCGGTTCCGCTGGCGGCACCTTGGCGAACGACAAGGTCTCTGCCATCACGCTCGATATCGACTCGGCCGAGAGCGGCTACAACTTCGGCGAAGTCGGCGTTACCATCTCGGGCACCGTCTGGTTCGACGTGAATCGTGACGGTGTGATCAACGCTACCGAGACGGGGCGTCTCGGAACTACCGTCACACTCCTTGCGGCTGACGGTGTGACGGAAGTTGCAGCCACCACGTCTGATCCGACGACGGGTGCTTACTCGTTCACCGGACTCGGTAGCGGTGCGTACACCGTTGTTGAGACGCAGCCGGTTGGTTATGGCTCCTCGGTGGCAACACCGAATAGCCACCCGGTCACCCTTGGTCTGACTGGTGCTACCGATATCAACTTCGGCGACACGCTTTCGACGGTGTCAGGCCGGGTCTACAACGATCTCGACGGCGACGGCAGCTTCGATACCGGTGAGCCTGGCCTCGCCGGTGCGACCGTGACGTTGACCAAGCCGGACAGCTCTACTGTTGCGACGACAACGGCGTCGGATGGAACCTATTCGTTCACGGACCTTCCTGCCGGGACATATGTAGTAACCGAGACGCAGCCGAGCGCGTACAACGACGGCGGTGACACGGTCGGCACGTTCGCTGGAACGCTTGGCTCCGACACGGTCACCGCGATCGCTGTACCGGCCGGGCAGGACGGAACGACATACAACTTCGGTGAGCTCGGCACCACCATCACCGGAACCGTGTTCTACGACACCAACCGCGACGGCATCATCGATACCACCGAAACCGGACGACTCTCAACCACGATCATTTTGTTGGCCTCCGACGGTATAACCGTCATCGCCACCACCACCAGCGATCCGACAACGGGTGGATATTCGTTCAACGATCTGCCGGCCGGTGACTACACCGTGGTCGAAACTCAACCCACGGGCTACAGCACCTCGCCCACCACACCCGACAGCCACCCCGTCACGCTTGGCCTGAGCGGTGCTACCAACGTCAACTTCGGCGACACCCTGTCGACCCTGTCAGGACGCGTCTACAACGACCTCAACAACAACGGCGTCACCGGCACCGGCGAACCCGGCATCCAAGACGTCACCATCACCCTCACCAAACCCGACAACACCACCATCACCACCACCACAGCGTCTGACGGCAGCTACACCTTCACCGAC
>JANOSH010000053.1:0-23111 GCA_031415695.1 Actinomycetes bacterium | reverse complement strand
AGGCTTCATTAAGCTTCTGGGGCTGGGGCTGCTTTACATAGGCGTCATAAACCTGCTGGGGCTGCGGCTGATGACCATAGGCGTCATAACCCTGCTGCGGCTGCGGCTGCTGACCATAGGCGTCATAACCCTGCTGGGGCTGTGGCTGGGGCTGGTAGGGGTCATAACCCTGCTGCGGCTGCGGCTGCTGACCGTACGGCATCATCGGCGGCCGTGGCTGACCGTAAGACGCGACCGGCTGACCATACGCGTCGTAACCCTGCGGCTGCGGAACCGGTTGATGACCATACGGCATCATCGGCTGCGGGTGCTGCTGCGGCTGACCATACGCGTCATAACCTTGCGGCTGCTGACCATATGGCATCACCGGAGGCGGCGGCACGGGCACATATTGCTGGGAGTACTGCGGCTGACCGTACGGCGCGACCGGCTGACCATACGCGTCAAACTGCTGCTGCGGTGGGGCTACCGGGGGCTGACCATAGGCGTCGTAGCCGGGCTGCTGGGAGTACCCCTGGGGAGGCACGGGTGTGCCGTCCGGGTAGAACCCGGCCGGGAACCTCGGATCATTGATGGGCGGCATCTGCGTCACAGACTTGAGGGTATGGCCTTGCACAGGATGAAGGTTCTGACCCTGTGTCGTAGCCAGCGGTGCTGCTATGACGTTGAGCTGATGAGCCAGACGTCAATTGCCATTGCGGCGAAAAGTAACGTCACATACGTGATGCTGAGGCCAAATACCCGCATCGAACGGCCGGGAGTCGGATCCTTGACGAGGGCGGCAGTGACCCACACAAATCCCAGCCCGAGAACAAGAGCGGCAACGCCGTAGATCCAACCCAGGTGAGCAACCGGCCAGAACACGAGCGTGGTGACCCATAGCGCAATCGTGTACGCCAGCATTCGGCGTGCCGTGACGGTAGCTCCCTCGACAGAGGGCAGCATGGGCACGTCAGCCGATGCGTAATCGTCGGCGTAGCGGATGGCCAGCGCCCAAAAATGCGGCGGCGTCCATAAGAACATGGCGACAAACAGTACGACGGGTGCGAGGCCCAACGAGTTCGTGACCGATGACCATCCAATGAGCACCGGCACGGCTCCGGCCGCGCCGCCGACCACGATGTTTCGGGTACTCGTACGCTTGAGCCATAGGGTGTAGACGAAGATGTAAAACAGAGCTGCACCGAGTGCGAGTACAGCCGACAGCAGGTTGACCGTGGCCCACAAGAACCCGAACGCCACAATCTCGAGGATGATGGCGAACGTCAGAGCCGCTCGCGGTGTCATCGCACCCGTTACCAGCGGACGGTTTTGGGTGCGTGGCATGACAGCGTCGATATCGCGATCGACGTACATGTTGACTGCATTGGCACCGCCGGCAGCCAACGTTCCACCAACGAGGGTGGCTAACACCAACCACCATCCGGGCCAACCTCGTTTCGCCACGATCTGGGTTGGTGTGGTTGTCACCAGCAAGAGTTCGATGATTCGGGGCTTGGTGAGGGCGATGTAGGCCCCGACTTTGGTTCGTGGCGCTCGGCCGCGGTCGGAATGCCCCAACGTCGAAGTGCCCGCCGTTAGGCGAGACGGGACGAGGGGGCGTGAGCCGACAGACATGGCAATTGACAGGTTAGGACGCTGGCGGCGTCAACGGCCAGTGCAAACGACCGCGGCATGCGGCACAATCATGGAATGGCAACCGCGCCGACCACTGAACGGATCATCGAATCCGATGTCGACATACGGCCGGACCGTCCGTGGGTCGTGCTCGTTTGGAACGATCCGATCAATCTGATGAGCTACGTGAGCTTTGTTTTCCAGAAACTCTTCGGATATTCGAAAGAAAAGGCCGAATCGCTCATGCTCGACGTACACAACAAAGGCCGGGCCGTGGTGTCGTCGGGTGCACGCGAGAAGGCTGAACTTGACGTTTTCCGGTTACACGAGCACGGCTTGTGGGCCACGTTGCAGCAGGACGATTAAGTGGGGATCTTTCGACGAAAACGCCGGGTTACTGCGCTCGGCCCGAATCGCTGGTCCATCCAGCTTGCCGAAGGCGAACGTGCGACGCTCGGCCACCTTCTCCCCCAACTCCGAGACCTTCTCACTGGGGCCGATGCCGCCGATCCACGGTTACGACGACTGTTTCCAACGGCATACCTGAACGATGCCGAAGCCGACGCGGAATACCACAGGTTCATGCGGGACGAACTCGTGCAGTCGAAACTGTCCGGACTCGAGGCGCTTGAAGCTTCGCTTGAACAGACCGAACTGACCGACGCCGAACTGACCGGGTGGATGCAATCGATCAACAGCGTCCGACTAGTGCTCGGTACGCTGCTAGACGTGTCGGAAGATTCACGACTCGTCGACAATGACGATCCCGACATCGACGGTCACCTGTTGTACGACTACCTGTCAGGTTTGCTCGACGACATTGTCACGGCGCAGATCGGGGATTGAACCTTCACGCGGGAGTTGAGCGGTGGAATCGGTACAAATCCCGATCCGCACCGGAGGCTGCATCGTGTCACGGTATGTCGTTTTCGGACCCTGCTGTGAATCGGTTGGCGCGACAGTGGTCAGGCACTGCTAGAGTTGCCTGCTCTCAGCGAGAATCGTTACCTGGCCCCCATCGTCTAGCGGCCTAGGACACCACCCTTTCAAGGTGGCGGCACGGGTTCGAATCCCGTTGGGGGTGCGAAGTACATAACATAAGGTCCCGTGGTGCAGTTGGAGTGCACGCCGGCCTGTCAAGCCGGAGGCCGCGGGTTCAAGTCCCGTCGGGACCGCTACATTGGCACGAAAAATCGAGATAAGTCCGAATTCCGAGTCACTCTCGGTCGCGTAGCTCAGTCGGCAGAGCGTCCGCCTGAAAAGCGGAAGGTCACCGGATCGACGCCGGTCGCGACCACCACATTTGGCATGCAGCCATTTCCCTCAACCCGGCCTCAAGAAATGTCGGGTTTGCCACACTGGGATCTAGGTTGTGCACCGTGGAACTGCGCGTATTCACCGAGCCCCAGCAGGGTGCGACATACTTTGATCTGCTCGAGTGCGCTCAGGAGGCCGAACGTCTTAACTTCAACGGGTTCTTCCGGTCCGATCACTTCTTGCATGTGGGGAATGTCACTGGCATGCCGGGGCCAACCGACGCGTGGGTGACACTGGGCGGGTTGGCGCGTGAAACCAGCCGCATCCGGCTCGGAACTTTGGTCACGTCGGCCACGTTCCGGTTTCCCGGGCCGTTAGCTGTAAGCGTCGCGCAGGTAGACCACATGAGCGGCGGGCGTATCGAGTTGGGGCTGGGTGCCGGCTGGTATGAAGCCGAGCATCGAAGCAATGGCATCGCCTTTCCGGTTCTGGGTGAACGGTTCGACCGGCTCAAAGAGCAGCTCCAGATTCTGACCGGCATGTGGGCCACCTTGCCCGGCGATGAGTTCAACTTCGATGGCAGGTATTACCAGATCTCCAAGTCACCGGGGCTGCCCAAACCAATGCAACGTCCTCTGCCCATCATCATTGGTGGAAAGGGGCTCCAGCGAACTCCTCGCCTCGCAGCGTTGTTCGCTAGCGAGTTCAATATGCCGTTCGTCGATATTCCAACGTTTACCAGCCAAGCAGCACGCGTTCGCCGCGCATGCGAAGTAATCGGTCGCGACCCAGCCAGCATGCGGTATTCCGCAGCACTTGTCGTGTGTTGTGGCGCCACCGTTGTCGACTTTCACCGACGGGCCAAACAGATCGGCCGTGACCCCGAAGATCTTCGGGCCAACGGGGCAGCTGGGTTGCCTCGTCAGGTAGCTGAGACATTGCGACGTTGGCGTGATATCGGCGTTGAACGAGTCTATCTGCAGGTCTTCGACGTGAAAGATCTCGATCACCTTCGTGTAATCGCCGCCGAGGTGGCTCCGCTCGTCGCGTAAGTCACGTGGCGTGACCATCAAGCGGTTCGACGCCGCCTGCGCTGCGGGGGCATGCCACACTTCGGTGCATGGGACGACTCGACGGTTCGGTAGCAATCATCACGGGCGCAGCTCGGGGTCAAGGGGCGGCCGAAGCAGCCCTGTTCGTACGAGAGGGAGCGCGAGTAATCCTTACTGACGTGCTCGATCTCGAGGGTGAACAGACAGCCGGGGCCATCGGGCCTCAGGCCCGCTACGCACATCTTGACGTCACTAGCGAGGACGGTTGGGCCGCCCTCGTGGCCGACGTGTTACGAGTTGAGGAACGAATTGATGTACTCGTCAACAATGCAGGGATCTTTCGGATCGCCCCTATGACGACCACCAGTCTGAGCGACTTCACAATGATGATGGACATCAACTGTGTGGGCGTTTTCTTAGGAATGCGGTCCGTTTCTGCTGCAATGATCGCCCAAGGGTCCGGATCAATTGTCAATATTTCGTCAATTGCTGGATTACAAGGCTCGGGTATCTCGTTTGCCTATTCGACGAGCAAATGGGCGGTACGAGGCATGACAAAAGCGGCCGCTGTGGAACTCGCCCGGCACGGCGTGCGCTGCAATTCAGTCCATCCAGGCATCATCGACACCGCAATGTTGGGCGAATTCGACTCAATCGGCATACGTGAGAACCTCCGGACAAGAATTCCACTAGGTCGCGAGGCGCACCCTAATGAGGTTGGCAATATGGTCCTATTTCTTGCTTCACAGGAAAGCAGCTATTGCACGGGGAGCGAGTTTGTTGTCGACGGGGGCTGGACGGCCTAACACCTCCCGTGCGGGCTATCGTTACGACCACCTAGACTGGCGATCTACCCCGCAGCGACGGGAATCCAGAATAATCAGAGAGGTCAAACGCACAATGGCTGAAGGCAAGAAGCGCGGTCCAAAGATGGTCACCGAGGAACATAAGGCAGCCATGGCTGTTGGGCGTTCAGAAGGTCGATCCGTTCGGGTTTATCTCGAAGCGCTGGAAGTGAACCGGCCAAAGCGCGGACGAAAGCGCACGCCAGACAGCATTGCGAAGAGACTCGCGGTTATCGAAGCTGAACTCGCTAACACCGACCCGCTCAGCCGCGTAAATCTCATTCAGGAGCGAATCGATCTGGGTGAGGAATTAGAAGGTATGGGCAGCACTGTCGACATGTCGGCGCTCGAAGCCGGCTTCGTCGAAGCGGCCAAGGCCTATAGCGACCGTAAAGGCATTAGCTACGCAGCGTGGCGGGCTATCGGAATCGATGCCGCACTCCTCAAACGAGCCAGCATCACCAAGTAGCTCGAAAACAAACCTAGAAGGCGTTGTCGAGGGCGTCCACCGTACGGTGGGCGCCTTCAACCATTTTGGTGAGATCAAACACCTGGTCGAGCCGTTCATCTGAAAGATGTTGCGCTAGTGATTCTCGGAACGGCCGACCATTCTCCCACGAGTTGGAGGCGGCCTCTTGAACGACTCGATAGGCATCGTCGCGTGACATTCCCGACTTGATTAGGGCGAGAAGCGCCGGTTGACTAAACACGAGGCCGTTCGTGAGCGACACGTTGCGCTCCATTCGCTCGACATTCACAACGAGTCCGGCGAGTAATCGGGCCGCACGCTTGAGGCCATAGTGGGCAAGCTGCGACGAATCGGGAAGCACGACACGCTCAGCCGAACTGTGCGAAATGTCTCGCTCATGCCATAGGGCAACGTTCTCAAAGCCAGCAACTAGGTTGCCCCGAAGCAGCCGAGACAGCCCAGTAAGCGTTTCCGACGAAATTGGGTTCCGCTTATGCGGCATGGCCGAACTGCCCTTTTGCCCCGGTCTAAAGCCTTCCTGAACCTCGCTGACCTCGGTGCGCTGCAAGTGCCGCAATTCGACAGCGATCATCTCCAATGTCGAACCAACGGCAGCACACGCATAGAGATATTGGGCGTGACGGTCACGAGAAACGACCTGGGTCGCCGGAACCGGTCGTAACCTCAACGCTCGACAGACAATCTCTTCGACGCGCGGATCGACATTCGAATAGGTTCCGACAGCCCCAGACAGTTTCCCCACGGCAATTGCCGACCGGGCGGATCGGAGCCGATGGCGATCTCGGTCGACTTGTAGCGCCCAGAGCGCGCACTTCGCCCCGAAGGTGGTCGGTTCGGCGTGCATACCATGTGTTCGCCCAATGGTCACCGTGTTGCGGTGCCGGCGGGCCAAGGAAACAAGAACATCGATTAGTTCGTCCGCCGCCGAAATGAGCAGATCGGCGGCCTCTGTAAGAAGCGAACACCACGACGTGTCGACGACGTCAGAGCTGGTCATTCCGTAATGGATCCACGACGCTTCGGGCCCACCAATTGCCGCCTGAACCACATCGACGAATGCAGCTACGTCATGATTCGTAATCAGTTCTCGCTCGCTCACTGCCTCGACGAATGCGGTGTCGATCTTTGGTGATCGACTTCGACAAATCGCCGTGGAACCAACCGGCGCAACGCCAAGTTCCTCCCACGCAGCAACTACCAATAACTCGATTTCTAGGTATCGGGCAAAACGATTGGCGTCGGTAAACAACCCAGCCATGTCGGGGTGGATGTACCGGTCGATCATGGCAGGATCTGAACGTATTGCTCGCGGCCTGGTCCAGTACCGACATACCGGACCGGAACACCAACCGCAGCCTCGAGGGCGGCGAGATACCGTTTCGCAGCCTCGGGAAGTCCGTGACCTTCGCGCACCTCGCTCAAGTCGACCAGCCAACCATCGAAGGTCTCGTAGATGGGTGCGACGCGGCCGAGGTCGCTGACCTGGTCGGGATAATTGCGCAGGCGACGCCCGTCGAGTTCGTAGCCGACGCACAACTTGATGGTGTCGAAGGTGTCGAACACATCGAGTTTCGTGATCGCCAATTCCGTCAGCCCATTAAGACGAGCGGCGTGACGCAACATGGGCGCATCGAACCAACCGCAGCGTCGGCGTCGGCCGGTAACCGTGCCGAACTCGCGACCGATGGTAAACAGTTTCTCGCCCGCGTCGCCGAAATCTTCGGTTGGGAACGGACCCGATCCAACCCGAGTGGTATACGCCTTGGCAATACCGATCACCCGACCGATTTCGCCGGGGCCGATGCCCGCCCCGGCGCAGGCTCCGCCAGCAACCGGGTTCGACGATGTCACGAATGGATAGGTTCCCTGGTCGAGATCAAGGAAGGTAGCCTGCGCCCCTTCGAACATGACGTGATGGCCAGCATCGAGAGCTTCGTGGATCAACGAGACGGTGTCGGCGACAAAGGGTGCCAATCGCTCGGCAATCACCCCTCCGTACCGCTCTACGACCGCGTCGACATCGACAGGCTCGCCACCAATGGCGTTCAGCACCACATTTTCGGCTTCGCCCCGCTCCCGAAGCGCTGCCCGGAACGCAACAGGATTGAGCACATCGCCGACGCGCAGCCCCACGCGTCGGGCCTTGTCGGCATAAGCAGGACCAATGCCCTTCAAGGTTGTTCCCAACTTGTTGTCGCCCCGAGCAATCTCGGCGGCGGCGTCGTGATTGACGTGCCACGGCAAGATCATGTGGGCATGACTCGAAACCCGCAAACGGGAACAGTCGATTCCTCGGGCGGTTAGAGCGTCGATTTCACCGATGAGATGGGATGGGTCGACGACGACGCCGTTCCCGATAATCGGCGTTACATGGTCGTACAGGACCCCAGATGGAATGAGCTGCAGGGCGAACTTCTCACCGTTGACCACGAGAGTGTGGCCCGCGTTGTGGCCGCCTTGATAGCGCACGACCATGTGCACCTCTTTGGCCAGCTGATCGGTGATCTTCCCCTTGCCCTCGTCGCCCCACTGAGTTCCTACGACAACTGTTGCTGGCACGTTGCGTCACTCTATATCCTCCCAAGCAACCGGCTTCAGTCCCGGCCCCAACTACCCGTAGAGGTGGGCGGTGTCGTTGTAGCGCCGGACGGTTTGGTAGGTACCGTCAACTACAAGTTCGCTGATGGACGCGTTGTCGCTTGAGTTAAATGCACCGAGGCCGGATCCGGCGGCATGGTGCAGTAACTGACCGATGACCCCGCCATGGACGACGGCTACAACTCGCTGGCCCGGGTGGGCAGCCACAATCCGTTGCAAGCCGCGTTGCGTGCGACGTTGGAACTCCTCGAGCGGTTCGGCATTGGGGATGACATCCCATCGGCGCTCGGCCTGCACCCGTAGATACACCGGGTCGTTCTCGGCCGCCTTTTGTCGAAGAAGACCACCTTCCCAATCACCCAAGAACACCTCACGCAAGTCGGCAACAACCACAGGTTTGAGCCCGAGGGCTTCGGCTAGAGGGGCAGCCGTCTGGTGCGTGCGAGTAAGGGTGGTGACGTAGATAGCGTCGATAACGCTGTGACGAAGCCGATCGGCGACCTTGATGGCCTGGCGATGACCCTCGTCGTGCAACGCCGGGTCGCCGTGGCCGTCGATAAGCGGAAACGGCTGACCAGGAATGGCAGCGGCCGATTCGCCGTGACGCACAAGCAGCACGGTGGTCGCCGATGCCGGTGGCACAAATCGGTGTTGACGGAAACCTTCGGGGGCTGAACTCATGACGGCTGGGATACCAGCATTCCTATGAGCACAAAGTGTGCAGCGGCAGCGACGACGGTAAACACATGCCAGATCTCGTGGTAGCCAAATACACGGGGCCACGGGTTTGGACGCTTCGTCAAAAGTACCGGTAATCCCACCGAATACAGCAAGCCGCCCGCCACGAGGAAAAACAGTTGGCCCGCCGAGAGCCGGTGATACATGGCCGGGAGGGCACCGACCGCCGCCCAGCCGAGGAGCGGGTACAGGGCATATTGCAGCACTTTGAACCGGTCGAACGCAACGGTCTTGAGGGCAATGCCGACTAGTGCCACGGTCCAGACCACAGCTAGGAGCGTGACACACCACACCCGTGGAAGAACAAGGAGACAAACCGGCGTATACGTGCCGGCGATGAGCACAAAGATCATCGAGTGATCGAGGCGACGCATAACTCGCCGGGCCTGGGGCGACCGAGCCAATCGGTGATAGCTGGCCGAGGTGCCGAATAGCAGAAGCAAGCTCGCCGCGTAAATCGACGCACCGGCCGTGGCAGCTGCGCCGTTAGCCCGAGCTACCAGCGTGATGCCGGCCGGAATCGCCACTAGGAAGATGGCAGCGTGGAGCCAACCACGCAGGAGCGGCCGGTCATGTAGCTCGTGCAACGTCATGGAGCCAGGGTACCGGTCTGGGGGGCGAGTCGGTCGAACGAGATGGGGCCGGAACTAGTCGATGCGGGGTTGACGAAGCCGCGCCAGTTCGTCGGGCGTGAGGTCGGCCGCTGAACGAACCCCGCGCTCGCGTCGCACCCGGACTTCGGTCTTGATGGTTTCAGCAAAACGCAGGGTCCACGGATGGGCGACCGCGGCTCGTCATGGCACCTCGCTCAACGGACGCCCGATGCGTTCCGCCGCCGGGCTTGCCTGCTGAAGCCTGAGGAGGGATTGGCCGGGTCTCGTACTGGGTAACTCTCGCTTCAGACGACACCTGGCTCGTCGAGAGTATCGACGTCTGCTGATCCGTAGGCTCAACGAGTCAAGATGCACCTGCCGGACAAGGGTTCGCCGCCACCCCGCTCGACCCCGAGTTGGCTTCCGCTCCTCAACGAGGGCGGTGCCAGTGGCGCGTGTCATCGAGCGGACGGTACGCGGCAGTTCGCTAGTTTGAGGGGTACGAGCGTGCTAAACCAGCCAAGTGGACGTTGAAGGGAAATTTGCTGCCTTTCGGCAGCTTCATCAGCGCCGTGGATCGTTCGTCATTCCGAACGCTTGGGACGCTGGAACAGCGCGTATCCTGACGACGCTCGGGTTCGAGGCGCTGGCAACGACAAGCGCGGGGTACGCGTTCTCAGCGGGCAAACGTGATTCGTTGCAAAGCTTGAGTCGTGCCGAGGTGCTCGACAACGCGCGCTCCATTGTCGCAGCGACCGATCTACCCGTCTCTGCAGATCTTGAGGACGGGTTCGGACACGATCCGGAACATTGCGCAGACACGATCCGGCTCGCCGCGGATATGGGGCTCGTTGGAGGAAGCATCGAAGACGCAACCGGAGACGCCGACGCTCCCATCTTCGACTTCGATCGCGCCGTCGAACGAATCGCCGCGGCGGCACAAGCCGCTCGAGATCTGCCATTCATGCTGACGGCTCGGGCCGAGAACTTCCTTTGGGGCCGACCAGACCTCGACGAAACGGTCGCGAGGCTGCGCGCCTTCGCTGAGGCGGGTGCTGATGTCGTTTATGCACCGGGGCTACGGACGCTGGCCGACATCGAGCACGTGTGTCTATCCGTCGACCGTCCAGTGAACGTGGTGATGGGGCTTACCGGGCTATCGACCACCGTTGCCGACTTGGAGAAGGCCGGTGTGAAACGCACCAGCGTGGGAGGGTCTTTCGTCCGGGCAGCGATGACTGGCTTCATCGCCGCCGCCCGCGAGGACGAGACCGCGGTACGTTCACGTACTCGGACCGCATTATCTCTGACAGCGACGCAGGAGCCTTCATGGAACGACGCGCACGCTGAATCGACACAACTCAATGCCTATGTGTGCATCAGCCAATGCCGCTTCTGAGCTGCGGGCTTGGATGCCGCTCGGCCGCCTTAGGACCCGCCCCCAGAACGAACAGACCACTGGCCTCAGATTCGATGAGATGATGACAGGCAATGGATGGAGAACTCGACCTTGATCCGCTCGAAGTTGCCCTCCTCGCCAACATCGACGCTCTCAACTCAAACGCCGAGTCCACATCGTCCATCGACAGCGAACGTGCGCTCCGATTGTTCGAGTGCCAGGTGCATAGCCGCCACATTGATCACACCGCTCGTTGGCTCCGGGCCAACGGCAACGGGTACTACACCATCGGATCGGCGGGCCATGAGGGCAACGCCGCTGTTGCAGCCGCTCTACGCATAACCGACCCGGCGCTCTTGCATTACCGGTCCGGCGGCTTCTACTTAGCCCGAGCCGCTCAGCACCCCGGTCACAACGGGGTGCGCGACATTCTTGCCGGCATGCTGGCGCTCGCCGACGAGCCGATCTCGGGTGGGCGCCACAAGGTCTTCGGCCACGCCGACCTGTCGATCATTCCGCAAACATCAACCGTCGCATCCCACCTTCCGCGTGCGCTCGGCGTAGCGTTTGCCATCGGCCGGGCTAAACGCCTTGGCGTGCCAAGCCTCTGGCCCGACGACGCGCTCGCCGTGTGCTCGTTTGGCGACGCCAGCGCGAATCATTCCACGGCCCAGGGCGCCATTAACGCTGCGTGTTACACCGCTCACAACGGCCTTGCGCTGCCGTTGTTGTTCGTGTGCGAGGACAACGGCATAGGCATCAGCGTGCCCACGCCATCGGGTTGGATCGAAGCCGCGTTCTCGTCACGTCCGGGTTTACGGTACGTGCAGGTCGACGGCACCGACATCGCGGCCGTGCACGAAGCCACGACCGAACTTGCCGACTGGATTCGCCGCGAACACAAACCAGCATTCCTGCACTTGCGCATGGTTCGGTTCCTAGGGCATGCCGGAAGCGACGTTGAAATCGGGTACCGCACGCCAGCCGCTATTCGGGCCGACTATCAACGAGACCCGTTGCTGCGAACTGCCCAACTGCTCGTCAACACCGGACTGCAGACACCGGCCCAGATCCACGATATGTACCTCGCCACGCAAACCGAAGTGCGTGAATTGGCAACGTCGCTTATCGGCCTACCGACGCTCACATCGGCCGGTGAGATCATGATGCCGCTGTCACCTCGTGACCGCAAGGCAACACAACAGGCAGCCATCACAGCTGGCACTTCAGGCCAACGGTCAAGCTTCTTTGGCGACGTACTGCCAGAAGCCGAGGCTCCTCTTACTTTGGCCGAAACCATCAACCGAACCCTTGGCGACATTCTGGTTGCGCATCCGGGTGCCATAGTTTTTGGGGAAGACGTCGGGGTAAAAGGTGGGGTGTACGGCGTTACCCGGGGGCTTCAAAAGAAGGCAGGTGCCGCTCGCGTGTTCGACTCGCTCCTCGACGAGCAGTCAATCCTGGGCTTAGCCCTTGGCGCGGGCGTGTCGGGCTTACTACCGATTCCCGAAATCCAATATCTGGCCTATCTGCACAACGCCGAAGATCAACTCCGTGGCGAAGCCGCCAGCCTGTCGTTCTTCTCGCAAGGCCAATTCCGGAACCCGCTTGTGGTTCGAGTTGCTGGCTTGGCTTACCAAAAAGGGTTCGGCGGGCATTTCCACAACGACAACGCCGTTGGTGCGCTGCGCGATATACCCGGCCTCGTCATCGCGTCACCTGGTCACCCTCGCGACGCCGCGCCGATGCTACGTACCTGTGTGGCAGCAGCCCAGCGTCACGGCACGGTGTCGGTATTTCTGGAGCCAATTGCGCTCTACCACACCAAGGATCTGTACGAGCCCGGCGATGCCGAGTGGACCGCACGGTACAGCGCCCCCGAGCACTGGGAACGAGACCACGCCGCCATTGGTCAAGGTCGCCTGGTACGAGCTGGCGACGATGTCGTGATTGTTACCTGGGCCAACGGTTTGTACCTGTCGTTACGTGCTGCGTCGCGTCTTGCCGCCGAGGGCATCGATTGTCGGGTGTTCGACCTGCGGTGGTTAGCGCCTCTGCCCATCGACAGTGTTGTGGCCCACGCCCGTCGTGTGGGCAAGGTGCTGGTCGTAGATGAAACCCGACGCAGCGGAGGTGTCGGCGAAGCAGTACTAGCAGGGCTGTTAGAGAACGGCTTCACGGGCCTGGCGCGCCGCGTCGCTGCCCACGACTCGTTCATTCCGCTCGGCGCGGCCGCCAACGCCGTGCTGGTCAGCGAAGACGACATTGTGTCGGCCGCACGCGCCGTGCACGAGACCGGTCAGACCGAGATCAAATAGTCGTCGCCAACGACGTCGATAGTGACCGTATCGCCCTCGCCCACCTTGCCTTCAAGGATTGCGCTGGCGAGGCGATCGCCCAGTTCACGTTGAATCACACGCTTGACCGGCCGAGCACCAAACGCAGGGTCGTATCCGTCGCTGGCGATTTTGGCCATGGCTTCGGCCGACACATCGAGGGTGATACGCCGATTGGCCAAACGTTTTCGCAACGACCCAAGCTGAATTTCGACGATGCGGGTGAGGTCGTTCTTGGTTAGTTCAACGAAACGAAGAATCTCGTCGATGCGGTTCACGAACTCGGGCCGGAAGTAGTCACGCGGGTCGCCCGGCAGGTTCGACGTCATGATCAACACCGTGTTCGTGAGATCGACGGTACGACCCTGTCCGTCGGTGAGACGACCATCGTCGAGGACCTGTAGCAGCACGTTGAACACGTCGCCGTGCGCCTTTTCGAGTTCGTCGAGTAGCACCACCGAGTACGGACGTCGCCGAACCGCTTCGGTGAGCTGACCTCCCTCGTCGTATCCGACATAGCCCGGCGGTGCGCCGATAAGTCGCGAGACCGAGTGCTTTTCCATGTACTCGCTCATGTCAATGCGGACCATGGCTTTTTCGTCGTCAAACATGAACTCGGCCAGCGCCCGCGCCAGTTCGGTTTTGCCGACACCGGTGGGCCCGAGGAACAGGAATGAACCAATCGGGCGGTTGGGGTCCGACAAACCGGCACGGCTGCGCCGAATTGCATTCGCAACGGCGTGAACCGCCTCGTCTTGGCCAACTACGCGTTGGTGCAGAAGCTCCTCCAGATGCACCAACTTCGACATCTCACCTTCAAGCAACCGGTTTACAGGCACCCCGGTAGCCTTCGAGACAACATCGGCAATGTCTTCGGCATCGACCTCTTCTTTCAGCATCCGGCCGACGCTTTGCAACTCGTCGAGATGCGCGGTGGCGTCGTCGATTCGCCGCTCTAATTCCGGTATGCGTCCGTAGCGAAGCTCGGCGGCTTTCGCAAGGTCAGTCTCACGCTCGACCTGCGTGCGGAGGTGCTCAAGTTCCTCTTTGAGGGAGCGGATAGCGCCGATGGCGTCCTTTTCGGCGTTCCACCGGACCTTCATCTCCGACGATTCACCCTTGAGCAGCACGAGTTCGTCGTCGATGGCACCGAGTCGATCTTTCGACGCGTTGTCGGTCTCTTTTTCGAGTGCCACCTTTTCGATTTCAAGTTGCAGGATTCGACGCTCGATCACATCGATTTCCGTAGGCAACGAATCGATCTCGATACGTAACTTGCTTGCCGCTTCGTCGACGAGATCGATTGCCTTATCCGGCAGAAATCGGGACGTGATGTACCGGTTCGACAGCACGGCCGCCGACACGAGGGCGGCGTCTTGGATCCGAACGCCGTGGTGTACTTCGTAACGTTCTTTCAGGCCGCGCAAGATTCCAATGGTGTCTTCGACCGATGGCTCGCCCACATATACCTGCTGGAAGCGACGTTCCAGCGCGGGGTCCTTCTCGACATACTTGCGGTACTCGTCGAGCGTGGTGGCGCCAATCATTCGTAGTTCGCCGCGGGCCAGCATCGGCTTAATCATGTTGCCGGCGTCCATTGCGCCTTCCGAACCACCGGCACCGACAATGGTGTGCAGCTCGTCAACGAAGGAAATGACTTCACCATCGGCGTCAGTGATTTCCTTGAGGACAGCCTTGAGACGTTCCTCGAACTCGCCCCGATACTTTGCACCGGCCAGCATCGACGCGATATCGAGCGAGATAAGCCGCTTGTTCTTCAGCCCTTCAGGTACGTCGCCATCGGCTATGCGTCGAGCCAGCCCTTCGACGATGGCAGTCTTGCCGACTCCGGGTTCGCCAATGAGTACCGGGTTGTTTTTCGTCCGGCGGCTAAGCACTTGGATAACGCGACGGATTTCTTCGTCACGACCGATAACCGGATCGATCTTGCCGGCCCGGGCCCGTTCGGTGAGATCTTGCCCATAGCGTTCTAGGGCCTGGAACTGCTCCTCGGGGGTCTGGGTATTCACGGTATGTGAGCCGCGAACGGCTTGCAACGCAGCCAGCAGCTCGTCTTTACCGATTCCGAGCCGTTCGTGCATGACCACTAGGAGATGTTCAACCGACAGGTACTTGTCGCCGAAATCTTTGCGAACACCTTCGGCCTGATCGAAGACCTGAGTGGCATCACGACCGAATCGCAGCTCGCTACCGTAACTTCGCGGCAACTTCGACACCGCCTCGTCGGCCCGGTTGCGTAACATCAAGGGAGCAAGGCCCAACTTCTGCACTACCGGTAGAACAATCGAACCATCCTGGCGCAGCAAGGTCGCCAGCAGATGGTCAGGCGTTAGTTCGGGATTCGAATTCGAACGCGCCAACTCCTGAGCGGCCGCCACCGCCTCTTGGGTTTTTTGTGTCCACTTGTTGGGGTCGAGCGTTGCCAATGGAATCCTTACGGTACGAGAGGCCAATGTTGAGTGTGCACGTGTCAACCTTGAGCCCGCTGATGCTATTCCGGCTAGAGGACAAGGCACACTAGAGAAATGACCAATGGCGGACGCACCCTGCAATCAACGGCTGCGCGCTGCCTTCACGGCGTCGGCTGGTTGGTCACCGGTGGCGCAGGCTGGGTGGTCGCCAGTGTGCTCATTGGCATCATCTGGCCATGGCCCACCGTCGTACTGCAATCAGCCCTGCCCTACCTCGTGGGCCCGGTGCTAGTGGTGCTGATCGTTGGGGCCGCAACCCGCCGACTCGGGCTGGCCACCACCTCGGCCGTCGTTACCGTCATCTCGGCAGCACTCGTCGTTCCCGTACTGCGGGCACGGCCCGTGCCGTCGTGGGCTGCGGGCCAAGGCGACATCCGCGTACTGTCAGCAAACGTGCTGTACCTCAATGACCGGTATACCGAGATGATCGATGTAATTACTCGCACCGATCCCGAGGTTGTGGCACTTACCGAGGTGACCCCAAGTTTCCTCGACGCTTTGAAACAGGCCGGTTTGGACACCCGGTACCCCCATGCCCTAGCAAGCGTTCCCGATCAACGCGTGTTCAGCTCTGTTCTCCGATCAAAGTTTCCCCTCACGGACCAAGCCGCCACGTCCGCAGGAGCAGCCGACATTGTCGGCCAGGTCCAGGTTGGGAAGGCCAAATTGACCATCGTGGTGGTACACGCACGAGCGCCATCAAACGCCGCCGCGCTCGACGAGTGGAACACGGGGTTGCGCACACTGAGCGACGCTTCGACTCGCTGGACGGGGCCAATTGCCATGGTGGGTGACTTCAACGCCACCTATTGGCATCCACCCATGCGCCAGCTTCTCGGCACCGGTTTTGCCAGCGGCCACCGCGACCGCGGCAAGGGCCTCACCATGTCATGGCCACTCGACTCTTGGTTCACATTTACCCGCCTAGATCATGTGCTGACGAAGAATGATGCTGTGGCCGCACGGGTAGTAAATGTGGTGATGCCGGGTAGTGATCATCTGGGTTTCGTGGTCGATTTGGCTGTCCGCCAATGACTAAATGTGTCGAGCGGCTTGACAAATGCTGTCCGTGACCGATTGCCTGTCTTACAAATATGTCTAAGCCACTCGTAATCGTCGAATCGCCGGCCAAGGCGAAAACCATCGCAAAGTTCCTCGGGAACGACTTCGATGTGCGCGCCTCGGTGGGCCATGTCGCCGATCTTCCCTCCAAGGGGTTGGCCGTCGACGTGAACAATGGCTTCAAGCCAACCTACGAGTTGACCGAACGCGGCGGTCAAGTGGTTAGAGAACTCAAGGCACTGCTGAAGGACGCCAGCGAGTTGTACCTCGCCACTGACGAGGATCGCGAAGGCGAGGCAATCAGCTGGCATCTGCTCGAGCAACTCAAGCCCAAAATTCCGGTCAAGCGCATGGTGTTCCACGAAATCACCAAAGACGCAATCCAGCACGCCGTCAACAACCCTCGTTCGCTCGACTACGGCTTGGTCGACGCCGCCGAAACACGACGAATCCTTGATCGCCTCTACGGCTACGAGGTGTCCCCCGTCCTGTGGCGTCGAGTCAATCGCGGCTTATCAGCGGGCCGGGTACAGAGCCCAACAATCCGTCTCGTAGTTTCCCGCGAACGCGATCGGATGACCTTCGTCACGGCCGGGTACTGGGATATCGACGCGGCGTGCAGCTCCACCCCAGCATTCTCGGCAACGCTCGTCGCGCTCGACGGAGTCAAGGTAGCCACTGGTAAGGAGTTCGATTCTCACGGTAAACCCAAGCCCAACGTTGTCGTGGTTGATCAAGCACGCGCCGACAGTTTGGTCGAGGGTCTTGGCGGCAACCCGCTCAACGTGCGAAGCGTCGAGGACAAGCCATATCGCTCATCCCCCAAGCCGCCGTTCATGACCTCAACGTTGCAGCAAGAGGGCGGCCGCAAGCTGCGGCTTTCCGCAGCTCAGGTCATGCGTGTTGCTCAAGGTTTGTACGAGCGTGGCTACATCACCTACATGCGTACCGACAATGTGGTGCTCAGTGCCGAGGCGCTGGCCGAGACCCGCGACCGGGTAAAGGCGACCTATGGCGAGAAATTTGTGTCCCCGTCACCGCGGGTATTTGCCACCAAGATCAAGAACGCCCAAGAAGCGCACGAGGCCATCCGCCCGGTAACGCCGTTTCGCTCACCCGAGCAGGTGGCCAGCGAGCTCAATGGTCAAGAACTGTCGCTCTACCGCATGGTGTGGCAACGCACGCTCGCATCTCAGATGGCCGACGCCGTTGGAACCACCGTGTCGGTGCGCCTCGCCGCTACCGCCACCGGAACTGTGTGCGATTTCGCCGCTTCTGGAACCACCATCACGTTCCCCGGATACCGCCAGGTGTACGTCGAATCCACCGACGATGGCGACGACAGCGCCGAAAAAGAAGCGCTGCTCCCCACCCTGACCGTCGGACAATCGGTGCCCGTTTCCGCCTACACGGCTAACAGTCATGCAACGTCTCCCCCGGCCAGGTTTACCGAGGCCAGCATCATCAAGAAGCTCGAAGAGCTCGGCATCGGCCGACCCTCAACGTGGGCGTCTATCATCACCACCGTTCTCGACCGCGGGTACGTGTGGAAGAAGGGCCAAGCACTCGTACCCACCTGGACAGCGTTCGCCGTCGTGAACCTTATGGAACGCCATTTCGACGAGCTTGTTGACTACGCGTTCACCGCTCGATTGGAGGACGACCTCGACTCCATTGCGCGTAACGAAACCAAGAAGGCCGTGTGGCTCAACAGCTTCTACTTCGGCTCGGAAGGCGAAGGCGCTCTGCCCGGATTGAAGCGGCTGGTCGAAGAAAACCTCGACGAAATCGACGCCGCCGAAATCAACACGTTCCCCATCGGCTACGACAACGAAGGCAACGAAGTAGTCGTAAAGCCAGGCAAGTACGGGCCCTATGTGAAGCGGGGCGACGATACCGCCAGCGTGCCCGACGACATGGCACCCGACGAGCTCACCGTCGCCAAAGCACTCGAACTTTTAGCCGCACCAAAGAGCGACGAACCCATCGGCGAACTCGACGGCCTGCCGGTGTATGCCAAGAACGGCCGGTTCGGCCCCTACGTTCAGCAAGGTAACTCCGACCAGCTGCCCCCCGGCGAAAGCAAGCCTCGCATGGCCAGCCTGTTCAAGACTATGACCCTCGAACGCATGACCGTCGACATTGCCGCCGAACTCTTGTCGTTGCCACGGGTAGTTGGCAAGGGCGTCGATGGCGAGGACATCATCGCGGCAAATGGGCGATACGGCCCGTTTGTGCAGCAGGGCAAGGAATACCGAAGCCTGGGTACCGAAGAAGAACTGCTCACCATCACGCTCGAACAGGCCGCGGCTGTGCTGGCTCAGCCCAAGCAGTACAAGGGTCGTGGTGGCGGTGGTGCACCCAAGCCGCCGCTGGCGACCTTCGACAGCGACCCAGTTTCGGGACGTCCCGTCGTGGCGAAAGAAGGCCGGTTCGGCATCTATATCACCGATGGCGAGACCAACGCGTCGATCGGCAAGGGCGACCGCATTGAAGCCATGACGCCCGAGCGAGCCCACGAACTTTTGGCAATACGCCGCGAAGCTGGGCCGTCCACCAAAAAGGCCGGTGCCCGCAAGGCCCCGGCAGCCAAGAAGGCCGCAACAAAGAGAGCCCCGGCCAAGAAAGCCGCTCCCCGCAAAAAGGCCTAACGGCCAACCCGTACTCCGCTTAGAGCACTGCATTCCCCACGGTGTGTGCACATTCGAGCGCGAACGGTTTAGAACCCATATCCGGTGTTTACTAGCCTCTAACCACTCGCTTAGCCTGCGGACACAATCTCGTGGCGGGAGCAAAAAGTGGGCGGATTCTGGCGGTCAGGTAGTGGTGTCTCTTGGCGCGTTCGGTCAGCCGCAGCCGCAGTCGCTGTGGCACTGATCAGCCCAATCTGGACCGCGAACGCCGGCGCGGCTGGGCCCGAGATGCTCGGCTCGTGGTCGGCGGTCGGCAATTGGCCTCTCATCGCAATCCACGCTGCGCTCACCCCGGAAGGGAAGGTATTCACGTTCGGCACGAACGGCGACGGCAAGCAAACGGGCGCGTTCATCTACGACATCTGGGACCCGACTGCGGGCGCCATCACCCAGGGCCACTCGACGTTGCCAAACACCACACCGACGGACCTGTTCTGCTCGATACAAATCCTTGCGCCTGAGACAGGAAACATCCTGACGCTAGGTGGCGACATCACCGGACCTAACGGAGGGTCAATCAACATCGGCAACGACGACATTGTGTCGTTGAATACTGCGGGCAACTCCTTGTCCCCCGCCGGGTCCCTGAACCGTGACCGTTGGTACGCGTCGGTGGCGACGCTGCCATCGGGTGGGTTGTATATCCAAGGCGGCGACGGCGGAGCCGACCGGCCCGAAGTGCGTATGCCCAACGGCACGTCGAACATTTCGTCAATAGATACCACTACGTCGTCGTGGTACTACCCACGAAACTTCGTGATTCCCGATGGTCGAATATTCGGATACACCATCAACAACGAGATGTACTACATCTCGCAGGACCTAACGACAAAGTCTCAAGCCGGGGCCGGGTACATTCCCCTTACGCCGGGCTACACCGACGGCATCGTTCACTACGCCCCAGGGAAACTGCTTGCTCTCGGCGGTTATAACACCACGGCCGCGGTCACCATCGACCTCACCGGCGCACAGCCGGTTATCGAACCGGCCGGCAACAAATCATCGCTGCGCATTTGGGCCAATGGAACGGTTCTTCCCGATGGCAAGGTGCTCGTAACGGGAGGAAGCGATGGCTACAACACAGCCGTCAACGTCAATAACTCTGCGGAGATTTGGGACCCAGCCACACGCCAATTCAGTGTGCTGGCCTCTGCGCAACGCCCTCGGCTGTACCATGCGACGTCACTCTTGTTACCCGACGGTCGAGTGCTGATTGCCGGTGGCGGGGCACCAGGCCCGACCAACGAAATCAATGCCGAGATCTACTCGCCTCCCTATCTGTTCAACGCCGCCGGTACCCCCGCGGCTCGACCAACCATTGTGTCGGCACCCACGATTGCCAGCCCTGGAACAACGCTCGACCTGAGTCTCGGCAGTAGCGCCACTGCGTCACGAGTGACGTTGGTGAAGACCGGTTCGGTGACGCACTCGCTCGATGTCGATCAGCGGTACATGCCGCTGACCTTTACGCAATCAGGCACATCAGTGTCGGCTGCCCTGCCGTCAAATTCGGCGGTGCTAACACCCGGCGCCTACATGGTCTACGTCTTCGATGCCAACGGTGTTCCGTCGGTCGCCCGCATATTTCGCGTGTTGCCAACGCCGACCGCCGGTCCCTACGGCGGCCTCACTGGTGGCCCACTTGGAACACTGTTCGCCGACGAAGCCGCTAGCGCAGCAACCGTCACAGGCGTCGACATCCGCAGCGGCGCAGGCATAACCGGCCTGCAGGTCCAAACCTCGATCGGTTCTCTCCCCGCCCGCGGCGGTGCCGGCGACACGTTGTCGACTATTGCCCTACAGCCTGGCGAGAAGCTCGTCGGTATGTCGGGTACTACCGGCGTGAACTCAACCTCTGTCACGTCGATGACATTACGGACGTCAGCCAACCGTACATTCGGACCCTTCGGCACCGTCGGGGGACGGCAGTTTGATTTCAGTGCGCCAGCCGGATTCGAAATCTCGGGTTTGCGAGGGCGAGGCGGCAGCTTCATCAACGCCGTTGGAATCTCGATTCGCCCCGCGAACGTGACTCCCCCGGTCGATACGACGCCGCCAACGGTTGTCTCAGTGGCACCTGCCAACTTGGGAGCCAATGTCGCCTTGAGCGTCGCGCCCGCCGTCACGTTTTCTGAACCGGTTATCGCTGGGTCAGGCATCACGCTCGCAGTGGATGGCGGGGCACCTGTGCCAACCGCTGTGACCACGGTCGGCAACACCGTCACCCTCACCCCTGCCGCCCCACTTGGACCGAGCACCACCTACCGCGTTTTCGTCGGCGCCGGCGTTGTCGACAACGCAGGGAACGCCATCGCGACCGCGTCGTCCACCACCTTCACCACGGCAGCCGCTCCGCCTACAACCACGGACATCTTGAAAGTTTCGCGTTCGGCATCGCGGGCACCAGCGTTAGCTCTCGACGGCAACACGCTGGCCCCGAACGAGAATGTGTACATCTTCCTCGACACTGCGCAAGCCGGCTCGAGTGTTCGGTTCTACCTCGATACTCCGGTGACGGGTACGCCGTTGCGTACCGAAGGCACCGCGCCGTGGGACTTCGCTGGTGGCGGAACAGCTGCGAACCCGTATCGAGTCACGCTGGGGGTTGGCCCCCACATCGCTCGGGCGGTGCTGACGCGAGCGAATGGCACGACGCAGAGCTACGCGTCGACGTTCCTTGTGGGTACTGCGCCACCAGTCGACACGACACCACCAACCGTTGTGTCGGTTGTGCCCGCGAATACCGCAACGGGCGTTGCGACGAGCACGATTCCCTCGGTGACATTCTCCGAGCCGGTCATGCCAACCGGAGGCGTGACCCTCGCTGTCGACGGCGGGCCAGCCGTTTTCGCAACCGTGAGTTCGGCTGGCAACACGGTAATCGTCACACCGAATGTGGACCTCGCGGCAGCCACAACGTATCGAATCTCGGTCGGGACAGCAGTCCGTGATGCAGCGGGCAACACCCTCGTCGCTGCGTCATCTACAACGTTCACAACCGCTGCTGCTCCACCAGTTGACACCACCCGGCCGACGGTCGTTTCGGTCGCACCGGCCAATGCCACGACCGGCGTTGCTGCCAGCGTCATACCGGTTGTGACATTCTCCGAACCAGTCATACCTGGTGCCGGGGTCACCCTCGCCGTTGACGGTGGAGCAACCATCGCAGCGGCCGTCGCAACGTTGGGCAACACGGTCAGCCTCACTCCTGCTGCTCCTTTGGCAGCCAACACCACCTACCGCATGTCCGTCAGCACGATTGTTCGAGATACTGCCGGCAATACCCTCGCCACAGCATCGTCGACCACATTCACGACTGCCACAGCGCCGCCACCCGCGACCACCGACATTCTGAAAGTGTCCCGTTCCGCTACCCGCTTGCCCGCGGTGGCTCTCCAGGACAACGTGTGGGTCCGAGGTCAGCAGGTGTACGTGGTTCTCGACACGCCACAGGCCGCGGTGAGCGTGCGGTTCTACCTCGATGTACCCGTCACGGGCACGCCGTTCAGAACAGAGGGTTCGGCACCGTGGGACTTTGCCGGGGGAAGTGCAATTACGGCCAACTCGTACCTGAACAATCTGTCTGTCGGTACTCACACGATACGGGCAGTGCTCACCCGAGCGAACGGTACGACCCAGACGTACACGTCGACCTTCACCGTCGTCTAACGACCCGAAAGGCCCCTCCGGCGCGACCTCCGACGCGACCGTGCGGCGCTCTCCAGTCGCAACCCTCACTTTCAACCCAGTCGCGACCCTCACTTTCACGCCAGGCGAGACCCCACTTTCACGCCTCAAAGTCGAAAATGTGTACAGGACCGCGCACGGTTTCGACTCTGAGACTGTCATGGCCAAGGGCCGCCATGATGGTGGAGAATGGTCGTGGGTCTGGTTGAGCTCGTTCCACTCTGGTGCGGTTGAGCCTGTCTCTGAGACTGA